>CAVPJI010000001.1:0-96983 GCA_963705215.1 uncultured Chloroflexia bacterium
CGCCAACCCCCAGATCGCCGTCGTCCACGACCGCATGCCTGCCATCATCGAGCCCCCAGAGATGATGTCGCCCTGGCTCGACCCGGACCACCACGACAGCCAGGCCCTCGCCGCCCTGCTGCGCCCCGCGTCTGGCCCTCGGCAACTGTTCCTGGTCTCCCGACGCGTGAACAGTCCGCTCATAAACGACCCGACCTGATCCTGCCCCATCCGCCGCCCGCATCCTAGGGCTCGGCGCTGAGCACACCGCCGTGATGAAGCACCCTACCGCTCCATGGCCTGCCGGGTACGGGCAGCAGCGGGATCTACCGGAGGGGAGGTGCTCAAGAGCAAGCCCTCAGACTGCCCGGCGTGTACCGGACCCGCAGCAGGTGGGTCCACTTCTCGCGCAGGGCCTGAATGCGCGAGCTGGCCGATGGCCCTACTCCCCGGCGCCACAACCTGGGCGTCCAGCACCCAGAAGGCATCAATCCGGGTCACCGCTGCAACCCGCTGATTCCACGCCTGTCTGCACGACCACTCCCGGATCCCGCTGCACTCCATCCGGGCTAAGAAACTGCATGCACCACGGCGTTCGCGCCAGCCCACGGCGCCCGACAGAACCCGCTAACAGAGGCCCGCCACCACCCTCTGCACCAGCTGCCCGGTGGCGGTCGGCCGCATCTCCACGATCTGGCGGCTGTGTCCCGGCCCAAAGCTGACATGGATCGGCAGCTCCGGTCCAAAGAAGCACAGCCGGTCGAAGGGCGTATTGG
This sequence comes from uncultured Chloroflexia bacterium, assembly GCA_963705215.1. Classification (GTDB taxonomy): domain Bacteria; phylum Chloroflexota; class Limnocylindria; order Limnocylindrales; family CSP1-4; genus CTSoil-043. The sequence goes on from CAVPJI010000001.1 coordinate 756, forward strand.
CCGCCACCCAGCGGACCACCTCCCGCATGTCCTCGTCATCGACCATGAAATCCACCGCCGCCCCCAGGCGCGGGCAGATGGGCCTGCCCAGGCGATTGACCTCCGCAGCCCGGCTTGCTGCTGATGGACGAGCGGGCCGGGCGGGCGATCGCCACCGAGCGGGGGAGGCACCAGCATCCGACGCACAGCAAACTCTTCCTAGAGCCCCTCGCCCCGGAGGGGAGAGTGGTTGGAGGGGTTGGGGTGAGGGGGTGAAACTCGGTAAGCAACTGTCGCTTTGAGGCTTGATCCTCACCCACAAAAGGGGATCGCCGGCTCGGCGCACAGTGTGCGAACACCCTGCAAAGGGGCACCGGGCGGGATTGGGCTTGGCTTGGCACCGCAGCCCCGGGGGAACAAGCCCTGCTTATCCTGTTGCCACACAACGCAGGCGGTGCTAGAAATCGTTTTTTTTTTTTTTTATATATAAAAAAAAAAAAAAAAAAAAAAAAAAAAAAAAAAAAAAAAAAAAAAAAAAAAAAAAAAAAAAAAAAAAAAAAAAAAAAAAAAAAAAAAAAAAAAAAAAAAAAAAAAAAAAAAAGGCTGGAGATGGACATCGCTTTTTTCGGCGGCAAACACAAGGGCGGGGTGCAAGGGAAGACCGACAAGGCGCCGGTGATCATCGCGGTGGAGATCCGCCGGAAAGAAGTGCGCGACCCGGGGACCAAAAAAATCGTCCAGCGCGCTCTCGCCGGACGCTTGCAGCTGCGGAAGCTTCCGAGCAAGTCCGCTGCCTCGGTCGACAAGTTCACTCAGGACTGTATCGCCCCCGGGGCCGTCATCACCACCGGCGACGGCTCCGAGTACACGAACTTGGGGTCCCTCGGCTACGCTCATCAGCCCGTCCCGGTGCACCACGACCGCTCCAAGATGCACGCGTGGCTGCCGTTGGTCGGCATCGTAAAAGCCAACTTGAAGGCATGGATGAACGGGACGTTCCACGGCGTCCGCAAGCAGCACTTGCAGGCGCACTTGAACGAGTTCATGTTCAGGTTCAACCGCCAATTCTACCGGGCGCTCTCGTTTCGGACGCTCCTGGGGTTAGGAGCACACAACACCGGCCCGACGTACGGCGGGCTCTATGATCGCGACTGGGTATATCGGGAGAACCCGCCTGGAAAGCGGAATTGTGGTCCAACCGGACAAGCAGGGAAAATTTGTCGTTCTATTGATCGGGGTCAGCTAAATGGTGACCCCATAGCTCGGGCTCGTGACCCCGTGGCTCGCGGATCTGTGTGGGGGGCGGAGGGCAACCTCCGTCCCTACCGCGACCCCCGTTATCCAAGGGACACCGCCCGGCCGGCCCGGGTTGCGCTGAGCGCCCGCGCCGCCGATCCGTTCTCAGGCTGGGTTCCGCGAGATTGCGATACGGGAACGGCTATCACCAGTGTCCGTCCATCATCTGAAGCAGGGCCGGGCTGAACCTGTCTGGTATCAGCCCGTACAGGCTACCGGCCTGCACCGGTAACCAGCGTAAGATGTCCTCGCGCTCGGCGCCGGAAGCGGCACAGTATCTCTCCAGGTACATCTCGGCGCTCTCCCGGCTGGAGATGCCAATGGCTGTATAGCTGTGGCTGGCGTCCACCCGCGCATCACCCTTGGCCGCCTCGATCCAGTCGATCACGGCGTATACACCGTTGTCGACAAGGATGTTGGAGGGGTGAAAATCGCCGTGGCACAGCGCTTCGCCGTCCGGCATGCTGTCGCACAATGCGAGCAGGGTCTGTAGCCGCGCCGAGTCCAGGTTGGGGTTGTAGCGGAGCCTGTCCCTGAGTCGATGCTTCAGCGATATGGGAATAAATATCTGCTTGCCATGGATCTCCATCTGCAGCCGCACCAGATCGTCCATCAACTCCCGCGCGCGGCCCGGGTGGCCTGCGAACACCGCGTCGACCGACTGACCGGTGACCCGGCTCATCTTCAGGCACGTCTGACCGGCGACGCTCAGTACCTCGATGGGTCGGGGCGTCACGAGCCCTGCGGCCTCGACGTAGCCCATCACGGCCGCCTCGTAGAACACATTTTCTTTGTCGTAGCCGGGATTGTACACCTTGACCGCGACGTCCCCGCGTGCATAGACGGTGGCCTGTGCCCCGCGCCCGACCAATTCGCCAAAGCGCTCACTGAAGAGATCGCGCGTGCTCATCGCTGGTCACCTCTGTAATCCAGTGGAGCGCGACAGGTCATCAGCGATCCAGGAGGCCCTGGGTGATGAATTCCTGCCGCCGCTGCTCTGCCAATGCCCGCATCCAGGCATCGTTCGCGGCCGGGTCCGCGCTGATATCGGCGTACCGCGCCCGCGCCCAGTCCTGGACCGGTACTATCCCGCGGCCGGCCTCGACACCCTCCAGGATCTCCAGGGCGGCCTGATCGCTCGTGATTGAATCCGGCGGGGCCGCCCGCTCCTCATGGACCCGGATAGTCGGCGTCCCGCTGGAAGATCTGCGTGGCGACATTGCCTGGGCAGATCACCGTGACCTTGATATTGTAAGGCTCCAATTCGTAGCGGAGGCTCTCACTGAGGCCGACGGTGGCATACTTAGTGGCGCAGTATACGGTCTGATAAGGCGCCGGGACGATGCCGGCCACCGATCCCGTGTTGATGATGTGCCCATGCCCTTGTTTCAGCATGATCGGTACGACCGCCTGCACGCAGTGAACGATGCCGTACAAGTTCACGTTCAGCAGGTTCTCCCAGACCGTCCGATCCGCTCGGATGAACGGCTGCTTGAATCCGATTCCGGCGTTGGCGAACAGGTAGTCGATGGGTTCGAGCTCGGCAATGCCCGCGATATACTCCTGCACCGCCGCTTCGTCGCGCACATCCAGTTCACGCGCGAAGTCCGTCCGGCATACTGCTGCAACAGGTTGGCGGTGGTCAGCAGGTTCTCGCTGTTGCTCTCGCGCCAGCCTGACATATAGACCGCAGCACCCCGTCGGAGCAGTTCCTTCGCGAGTGCGAGGCCAATGCCACTGGAAGACCCGGTGATGATGCAGGTCTTCTCGGCGAAGGTATCATTCATAGCTGTCTCCTGCACCGCGGTGCAGATCGAATGGTCAAGTGTCCGACGCGCGTCGTGCCGCGGTCGGAGTTGTGGCCGCCGCGGCGGTTGCCGGGTCGCTGCCGAGATGGTCCAACTGCGAGAGCATGCCGGCCAGGCCGAACAGCAGGAGTCCCATCGCGAAAACCATTGCGGCACCGACCGTGGGCGGCAGCAGGGTCGGCAGGAGCATCGACAGGCCAAAGGCGATCTGCACGAACGTGACCGTCGTCAGCGTGAGTGTGAGGGGTCGGAGGATCGAGCGGCGCGAAGTCGGCGTGGAAGAAGACGACCCGCGACCCGGCGTGCTCCAGGATGTAGGCGATCTCGTGGGGGGCGAGCCGGATGTTGACCGGGTTCAGCACCGCCCCGGCCTCCAGGACTCCGTAGTACGCCTCGAGCAGGTGGTGAGTGTTGTAGGTGATGAACGAGACACGGTCGCCGGCTTCGACGCCCAGGCCGTGGAGCGCATTCGCCAGCCGATGGGTCCGCTCCGCCCAGGCGCGGTAGGTGAGCTCGCGGTCGCCATCGACGACCCCGACCTTGTCGCCGAAGTAGGTCGCCGCCCGGTCGCGGAACTCGAGCACCGAAAGGGGCACGAACACGGGTCTTCCTCCACGTGCGACTCACCTGGTCGGGGCGCTGTTGCCCAAGAGTGTCGCGCAGGTCGACGGACCGCGTCGCGCTACACTTCACGCCCCATGGACGACCTCTACCGCGACTACATCCTCGAGCACTACCGGCGGCCGCACAACTTCGGCATCCTTGAGGATCCCGACGCCCGCTTCGAGGGGGCCAACCCGCTCTGCGGCGACCGGATCACGGTGATGCTGGGGATCCGTGAGGGCGTCGTGTCCGAGGTCGCCTTCACCGGCCGCGGCTGCGCGATCAGCCAGGCGTCGGCCAGCCTGCTGACCGACGAGATCAAGGGCAAGCCCGTGGCCGAGATCGAGGCCATGACCCCCGACGACGTGCTGGACCTCCTCGGCATCGAGATCAGCCCGGCCCGCCTCAAGTGCGCGCTCCTCTCGCTCGACACCGTGAGCCACGCGCTCGAGGAGCGGGCGAAGGCGGAGGGCGCGTCCACTGAAGCGCCGGCGACGGCGAGGCCGGAGGTCTGACCCTGGTGGGCTGGCACATCCCGGGCAGTTCGCGAGCACGAAACCCGGGGTGCTGGGCCGCCCTCGCTGCGCAGGGCGCAGGTTCCCTGCGGGCCGCGGCCCCCGGCTGTGCCACTTCCCTGCGGCCACCGGTCCATGGCCGCAGGTCGCGATGTGCGGGCAACAGCCCATGACGAAGACCTACGCCGACCTGCTGGGCGAGGCCCGGGCTGAGATCCGCGAGGTGACCCCGCGCGAGGCCGACCGGCTGCGCTCCGAGTCCGGCGCCGCGGTCGTAGACGTGCGCGAGGCTATTGAGTGGGAGCACGGCCACATCCCGGGCGCCCGCCACGTGGCCAAGAGCCGGCTGGAGCAGGAGATCGAAGCCGCCGTCCCCGATCGCTCGACGCCGCTGGTTCTCTACTGCGCCGCCGGCGTCCGCTCGCTCTTCGCCGCCCAGACCCTCCGCGCGATGGGCTACGCGGATGTCTCCTCGATGTCCGGCGGCTTCGAGCAGTGGACGTCGCTCGGCCTGCCGAGGAGCCAGCCGGCAGGCCTCTCCGACGAGCAGCAGCGCCGCTACAGCCGCCACCTCCTGATCCCCGAGGTCGGGGTCGAGGGCCAGGTGAAGCTCCTCGCTTCGAAGGCGCTCATCGTCGGCGCGGGGGGTCTTGGTTCGCCGGCCGCCCTCTACCTCGCCGCCGCCGGGGTGGGCACGCTCGGGATCGTCGACTTCGACGTCGTCGACATCTCGAACCTGCAGCGCCAGATCCTGCACACGACGAGCCGGGTGGGTGAGAAGAAGGTGGTCTCAGCGGCCGCCGCGATCCACGCGCTCAACCCGGGGGTGAACGTGATCGCCCACGAGGCGGTCCTCGGGCCGATGAACGTCGACGAGCTCATCGCCGGCTACGACGTGATCCTCGACGGCACCGACACGTTCGAGACGCGGTACACGCTCAACGACGCCGCGGTTGCTGCCCGGATCCCGGTGATCCACGCCTCGGTCTTCCGGTTTGAGGGCCAGCTCGCGACGTTCGTCCCCATCGAGGGGCCCTGCTACCGCTGCCTCTACCCGACTCCGCCGCCCCCGGAGCTCGCGCCCACCTGCTCGGTGGCGGGCGTGCTGGGCGTGGTGCCCGGGATCATGGGCCTCCTCCAGGCGAACGAGGCCCTCAAGGTGCTCCTCGGCATCGGCGACACGCTCGCCGGTCGGCTGCTTCTCTTCGACGCCCTCGACACGTCGTTCACCGAGCTCAAGCTGCGGCGCGACCCAGCCTGCCCGGTCTGCTCGGATGCCGCGATCGAGGCCCGGGCTGCCGCTGTCCCCCTGGCGCTGCCGGGCTCGTCGCCGGACGCGGCACGTGCGGCCGGCGCGTCGCCCGATGTGTCGCCCGGTGCGCCGCCCGGTGCCACCGAGGCGCTCCGCTTCCCGTTCCCGCCGCCTTCGCGTGACGTCCCGGCGTGATCCCGGTCGGCCGCGCCCGCACCGGGCCCGAGGCGCCGGGGACCCACGATCGCCCAGACCGATGACGATCGGCCGCGTCACGCTCCGAGATGTGCCCAACCCGCGGGTTCGCGGCGTTTCCACGCTCGAGAAGGCCCGGGATCATCGGCGTGGCCGATAGACGACGACAGCCCGGCCCCCACCCCGGGCCCGCGCGCGTCACGCACCCCGGGCCCGTTCGCGCGGCTCTCCCCGACGCGATCCGCGACGCGCTCATCGTCCACGCCAGGGCCGAGCACCCGAACGAGGCCTGCGGCCTGATCGCCGGCACGGCGCCGCCGGCCGACGGCGGCACCGCAACCCGATGGTTCGCCACCCGCAACAGGGCGGCCTCGCCGCTCCGTTACGAGGTCCACCCCGACGACCTGCTGCGCGCGTCGCTCGAGATCGATGACGCCGACGAGGTCACGTGGGGGATCGTCCACAGCCACGTCCGCTCACCGGCTCGTCCGAGCCCCACGGACGTCGGGCTCGCGTTCTACCCGGACGCGCTCTACGTGCTCGTCTCGCTCGCCGCGGACCAGGCCGATCCTGCGACCGGCGCCGAGAGCGTGCGGGCGTGGCGGATCGTGGACGGCGCGGTCTTCGAGGTGGCCCTCGACGCGGGCTGATGCACGGGTGACGCAGGGTCCAGCTTCCGGACCAGGAAACCCCACCCCGGCCGGCCGGCTTCCCGGCTTTCGGCGAGGGTTTGGTGCGGCGTACCCGCTGCCCGGAGTCAGGGGCGACTCGCGGCGCCGAGGGCCTCGACCAACGCTCCCTCGGTCGGGGTGGAGCCCAGCCCCAGGTACGCCCCCACGCGAGCCGCGAGGGGCGGCTCCAGGTACGTCGAGGCGAGCGCCGGCCACGCCGCCGCGTCGAAGACCTCGGCCGGCTCACCGTCCAGGACGATCTGGCCCTCGCGCATGACGACGACGCGCCCGAACGTCTCGGCCACGAAGCGCATGTCGTGGCTGATCGCGAGGACGGTCCGCCCCTCCGACGTGAGCCGTCGGACGATCTCGCGCACGATGGTCGCGCCGCGCAGGTCCTGCCCGGTCGTCGGTTCGTCGAGGATGACGATCGGCGTCTGCATCGCGAGGACCGATGCGATCGCGAGCAGCTTCCGCCGCGGGTAGCCGAGGTCGTACGGGATCGCGTCGACGGCGTCGGCGAGGCCCACGGCGGCTAGGGCATCTGCAACGGCGTCATCCAGGTCGGGGCCGCGCATGCCGAGGTTCCGGGGTCCGAAGGCGACCTCCGCCCGGACCCGGCCGGCGAAGACCTGCTGGTCCGGATCCTGGAAGGCGAGGCCCACGACGGCAGCCAGCCGGGCGACCCGGGCGCCAGCGATGTCGCGGCCCTGGACCCGAACGATCCCCTCGGTTGGTCGAAGAAGCCCGTTGACGTGGCGGGCCAGCGTGGTCTTGCCGCTGCCGTTCTGGCCGATGATCGCCACGGATTCGCCGACCGCGACGCGCAGGGCCACCCCGTCGAGGGCCCGCGTCCCGTCCGGGTAGACGTGAGCAAGGCCCGCGACCTCGATGGCCGCGGCCGCGACCCCCGGCTCCCCGGCGCTCATCCCCGCCACCCCAGCTCCGCCAGCGCCGGCAGTCCGCGCGCTGCGAGCGCACCCGCGAGGCGCACTCGCGAGGGCGGTTCCACTCCCCAGCCCTCGAGCCGCGGATCCTCCAAGGTTGTCGCGGCGGGCCCATCCAGGACGATGCGGCCGCCATCCACCACCGCCACGCGATCGCAGAGCCCGTCGAGCACGTCGGTCCTCTGCTCCGCGATGAGGAGCGCGGCGCCGGTTGCGGCGAGATCGCGGAGCGCCGCTGCGACGAGCTTTGTCCCCTCCGGGTCCAGCTGCGCGGTCGGCTCGTCGAGGATGACGTGCCGCGGCCCCATCGCGAGCAGGCCGGCCATCGCGACCAGCTGCCCCTGGCCGCCGGAGAGGCGGGCCGGGTGGCGATCGGCGAGGTGCTCGATCCGGAGCGTCGCGAGAGCCCGGCGCGTTCGGGCCAGGGTCTCGGCCACCGGCAGCCCCAGGTTCATCGGGCCCAGCGCCACCTCCTCGAACACCGTGGCGGCCACCCCGGATCGCTGCGTCGCCGGGTCCTGGAAGCCGATCACGACCCATTGCGCCAGCTCATGGACCGAGAGACGGGCCGTCGGCTCGCCGTCGATCAGCACCTCGCCGCGCAGCTCGCCCCCGATCGACAGCGGCGCCAGGCCCGACGCGACCAGGCAGATCGTCGACTTGCCCGCCTCGGTGGCGCCCACGAGCCCCACGATCTCGCCGTCGTGCAGCGCCAGGTTCAGCTCGTGGAGGACCGGATGGGCGTAGCCCGCGTAGCGGTAGGTCACGGCCCGCAGCTCAAGCATGACGGGTGCGCTCCGGCCGGCTCACGGGATCGCGGGCCAGGCGCCGAGGACGCGCGCGGCGACGAGGCCGACGAGCGCCGCGACCAGCAGCCAGCGCGCCACGCGCTCGAGCGGGCGATCCGGTGGCCACCACAGGAGATGGCGCCGGCCGGGCCGGCCGAATGCCCGGACCTCGAGAGCGAGGCTCCGCTCCTCCACCTCGGCCAGCGACGAGAGGAGGACCGGACCCACGAGCGGCAGCACGCCCCGGATGCGCGCCAGGAGGCTGCCCTCGGTGTCGAGGCCGCGGCTCCGCTGGGCCGCCGCGATCACCCCGGCCCGGCTCGCCAGCGCGGGGACGGCCTCGATGGTTGCGGCAACGGCGAAGGCGAAGCGCGGCGAGAGCCCGCGCCGCTCCAGGTCGAAGACGAACGCACGGGGGTCGGTCGTGAGGGTGAACAGGCCGATCGCGGTGGAGATCGCGAACAGGCGCACGAGGGTCTGGCCGGCGAAGTCGACCCCTTCGAGGGTGATGTCGAACGGGCCGAGCACCAGCAGCACGGTCTCGCCGGGCCGGGTCAGCGCGCTCACCAGGATCACCGAGATCGCGATCGGCAGCGTGAGCAGGAGCGAGACGCGCACAAGCCGGCGGAGGATCCCGGCGACCGTCGCGCAGGCGAGCACGATGGCGATCAGCGCGATCGGCACGAGGTAGCCGCCGGCCACGAAGGCCGCCAGCGACGTGATCGTTGCCGCCAGCGCCTTCGTGAGCGGGTTCAGCCGGTGATACGGCGAGGGCGTGACGGGGACGAGGCGGGCGACGAGCTCGTCATCGCTCAGCCGGATGAGGTCGATGCGCCCTCCAGCCCGATGGCCTTCTCCCCCTGCGGGAACCGGGCGACGAACCGCCGCGAGAGCGTCTGGAGCAGGAGGAACACGATGAAGAACGTCAGCACCTTGTCGATCGGGTCCGAGAGGAGGCCCTGCTGGAGGACCGCGGTCTGCAGGTCCGAGCCCGCCTGCTGGAAGGCGGCCACGAGCAGGTCCGTGCCCGAGCCGGTGACGCCGCCGAAGACGATCGCCGCGATGGGGGCCGAGATGATCGCCGAGACGACACCGGTGATCGCGCCCCCCAGCGCCACGAAGACGACGCCCAGGTCGCGCTTCGCCAGGAGCAGGTAGAGGAACCCGACGACGGCGACGACGAGAACCGCCGCCACCGCCCAGCTGAGGGCCACGAAGATCGGCGCGACGTCCGTCTGATCGCCGAAGAACGTCAGCGTCCCGTCCGCGTAGAACGGCAGGAACCCGTAGACGAAGACGACGGCGGCGAGGCTGGCCACCACGAGGAACCCGACGACGAGCTGGGGCAGCGGCGTGTCGGGACGGCTCCGGAACCAGCCGATGCGCCCGAAGATGCCCGCGAGGAACCCGATCTCCATGGCCACGATCGCGAACGGCGCGGCGTACTGCGAGTTGAACGGGGGAGGCAGCACGTACGTCCAGGTCAGGTTCGTCAGGAGGCCGGTGACCAGGCCGGCGACGGGTCCAGCCACGACGCCGACGAAGATCGTGCCGATCGAGTCCAGGTAGATCGGGACCTTCAGGGCCGCGGCCACGGTCTGGCCCAGGACGATGTTGATCGCGATCGCGATCGGGATGAGCACGATCGTGCGGGTGTCGAACTGACGGCGGATCCAGTCCACCCGGCCCTCCAGGGCGCCGCGCTCGATCGGGACGGCGCGTGCGACCGCCAGTATCGCCCGCTCGAAGGTTGCCGCGCCAGCGCCCCGACCCGCACTTCCTCGCTTACGCTGCCGTGGGCGTCACTACCCGAGAGCCAAGCGGATCGGATGCCGTCGCGAGCCCGTATTGACCGTCCTGGCCCCCGGGATTCCTCGCTACTGCCCGCCCAGCCGGGCATTGACGAGGAAGTCGGCGCCCGCGGCCCGAGCTGACAGGGTCGGGACGCGACCGCTGACTCAGACGCGTTGGGTAGTGTTGCTGGGGGCGGCATAGGCGTAGGAGTTGAGCCCCGGGACGCGGCGCCTCGGGCGCGGCTGCGGGGGGCGGCGGCCAGATTGGTCAGCGGGGCGCGCGGCCGCGCGGCCGCGGCGCGGGTGCAGCCGGCGGTCAGCCGGGGCCGACTCGCTCAGCCACGCTCCCGACCCGCTCGACGAACTGCGCGAAGAAGGTCGCCACGTCCGCCTCGACGGCAACTGCAAGCGTCGGCGGCCGCCCCCACGTGCGGCGCCAGTCGGCCACCGTCTCGCCGGTGGTGAGCGTCCCGCCCAGCTCCACGTCGACGGCGAGCTCCTCGGTGCGCATCAGCCCGGGGTCCAGCGCGGCGGCCACGGCCAGGGGGTCGTGGATGAACGCGCCGTAGAAGCCGTCGTAGCGGGAGTGGAACTCCATGTAGAAGCGGAGGGCGTCCTCGACGTACCGGACCACCGGGTGGGAGGCCGTGCTGCCCGCGCCGGGAGCCCCGCCGCCCGCGCCGGGAGCCCTGCCGCCCGCGCCGGCAGAGTGGCCCGGCCGGGAGCCGGCGCGCCGGGCCAGGGCGGTCACGTGGTCGGGGAGCATCTTCGCGCGCTCAGTCACGTCCAGGCCGAGGGCGAGGGGGAGGCCCGCCAGCCCCGCGGCCAGGCGCCGCTCCGCGACCGACGGCTGCCCGAAAGCGGCGATGCACACCTTCAGCGCATCGGGATCCACCGAGGCGTTCCACTCGGTCGTCGGGGCCGTGTTGCCGGGCGAGCGGTAGCTGCCGCCCATGAGCACCCAGCGACGCAGCAGGAGGGGCAGCTCCGGCTCGCGCAGGACGGCGACCGCGAGGTTGGTGGCCGGTCCCATGGTCACGAGCGTGATCTCGCCCGGGCGACGACGCGCCTCCTCGATGAGCACGTCCGCGGCGTGGCGGTCGGAGAGGGGCCGGCGGGCCGGGGGGAGCACCGCGTACCCGATCCCCCGCGGGCCGTGCGTCTCGGGCGTCGTGATGAGCGGCCGCACGAGCGGCGTCTCGCGTCCGAGGGCCACCTCCACGTCGTCGCGGCCGGCGAGCGCGAGGACGGCCCGGGTGTTCTCGGAGACCTGGCGGGCGTCGACGTTGCCGCCGACGCAGGTGACGGCGACGAGCTCCGCCTCCGGTGAGCCGCAGGCGTAGAGGAGGGCGAGGCTGTCGTCGATGCCGGTGTCAACGTCGAGCAGGAGCGGAACGCGTCCGCGGGGTTCCGTCGCGGCGGGCTCGGTCACAGTCGCGATGCTAGCGCGGCTCCGCGGCCGTCGCCTCTCGCTCTGCGCGGCGCGCGTGCGCCAGCGAGAAGGCGACCGCGCCGCCCAGGACCACCGCGATCACGACGAGCGAGGTCCACGCCGGCAGGTGGATCCAGGGGCTCGCGAGCAGCTTGATCCCGACGAAGACGAGCACGATCGAGAGGCCGTGGGTGAGGTACCGGAAGCGGTCCTTGAGGTCGGCGAGGAAGAAGTACAGCGAGCGGAGGCCCAGGATGGCGAACGCGTTCGACGTGTAGACGATGAACGGGTCGGTCGTCACCGCGAAGACGGCGGGGATCGAGTCCACCGCGAAGACGAGGTCGCTGACCTCCACGACGATGAGGGCGAGCAGGAGCGGGGTCGCCACGCGCTTGCCGTCGAGGGTGGTCCAGAACCGCTGGCCGTCGAGCCGGTCGGTGAAGGGCAGCCGGCGCCGGGCGAACTTCACGATCGGGTTGTTCGCGGGGTCGGGCTCGACCTCGCTCTGCGTCGACTTCCACATCCGGAAGCCGGTGAAGACGAGGAAGGCCCCGAAGACGAGCAGGATCCATTCGAAGCGCTCGATGAGCGCGGCCCCGATCACGATCATGATGAAGCGCATGACGAGCGCGCCCATGACGCCCCAGAACAGGACCCGGTACTGGAGGTGCTTGGGGATCGCGAAGGCGGTGAAGACCAGGCTGAAGACGAAGACGTTGTCGATCGAGAGCGACTCCTCGATGAGGTAGCCGCTGTAGTACTCGACCGCCTTCTCCGGGCCCAGCCAGAAGAGGACGATGACCCCGAACCCCAGGCCGAGACTGATCCAGAAGGCCGACGTCAGCGCCGCGGACCGCAGGCTGACCTCGCCCGGCTTCCGGTGGAAGACGAACAGGTCGAGGGCCAGCATGGCCCCGATGAAGACGAAGAACCCGATCCAGAAGACCGGCTCGATGGTCGTTGTCATGGGGCTCGAAGTCTAGGGCTCGTGGCGGATCCACGGGTTGCCGTCCGCCTCCCCGCGGCTACGCGTCCCCGATGGCCGGCCCGCCGCGCATCGGCGCGTGCTCGGAGGGCGGCCCGTCGCCCGGCCCACCAGCCGTCGGATCGCCCTCGTCGGTCGGCCAGGGAAGGGGGACGTGCCCCTCGACCTCTGGCTCCTCCGGGTTCCGCCACGAGGCGACGATCGAGACCGCCAGGATCGTCATCACGATGGCCAGGGATAGGATCGGGTCGATCTTGATCCCGAGGTTCACGACCGTCAGCTTGATGCCGACGTACACGAGGATGACCGCGAGGCCGAGCTTCAGGTAGCGGAACCGGTTCTTCAGGTCGGCGAGGAGGAAGTAGAGCGCCCGGAGGCCGAGGATCGCGAACGCGTTCGAGGTGTAGACGATGAATGGGTCGGTCGTGATCGCGAAGATCGCCGGGATCGAGTCGACCGCGAAGATCAGGTCGGTGATCTCGACGGAGATCAGGACGAGCAGGAGCGGGGTCGCCACCCGTTTCGCGTTCACGCGCGTGAAGAACCTCTGGCCGTCGTAGGCATCGCTGAAGGGCAGGTGCCGACGGGCGAACCGGATGACCGGGTTCTGGCTGGGGTCCTTCTCCGGCTTGCCGTGGGAGAGGCCCATCCGGATCCCGGTGAAGATGAGGAACGCCCCGAAGATGTAGAGGATCCACTGGTACGTCTCGATGAGCGCGGCCCCGGCGACGATCATGACGAACCGCATCGCGAGGGCGCCCAAGACGCCCCAGAACAGCACCCTGTGCTGGTACTGCGCCGGCACGGCGAAGGCCCCGAAGATCAGGGCGAAGACGAAGACGTTGTCGACCGAGAGGCTCTTCTCGATCAGGTAGCCGGTGAAGTACTCGACGCCCTTGGTCGAGCCGAGCCAGAAGAAGACGACGACCCCGAATCCGACACCGAGGGAGATCCAGAAGGCGGAGAAGATCGCGGCCTCGCGGACCTTCACGACGTGCGCGTTCCGATGGAACACGAACAGGTCCAGGAACAGCAGGAACGCGATGAACGCCAGGAAGGCGATCCAGTAGATCGGCTCGATCGTCGGGGTCATGTGGTGGCTCGGGGCTCTCCATGGCGGAGGCGACGCGTGCCTCGGGGTCGGGGGAGGTGCACGACCTCCCGGGTCGGGAGGCGCAACGTGCCTCCCGCGTGCTGTACCTATGACTTCGGAGCATAAACGACCACGGATGCCCTGGGACGCGCCTCGGCCGACCGGGCACCGGCCGGAGCGGTTGCCCGGATGTCGGCGCTCGGGATCGATGCCGCCCGCGCGCCCGCGCCGCCACGCGACCACGACGACGAACGCCGCGCAGCGGCAGCGGCCTGCCCGGCCCACTCGTACACTCCCGTCGCCATGTCGAGCATGCGTTCTCCGGCCCCCATCGCGCCCGGCGCCACCATCGGCATCCTGGGCGGCGGCCAGCTCGGCCGGATGCTGGGGTTCGCGGCTCGGGCCATCGGCTACCGGATCGCGATCCTGGATCCCGATCCCGACTGCCCGGCCGCGTCGATCGCCGACCGCGTCGTCGTGGCGCCCTACGACTCCGCGGATGGCGCGATCGAGCTCGCCCGCGACTGCGCCGTCGTCACGTACGAGCTGGAGCATGTCGACGCGGCCCTCGTCGATGTCGTGGAGACCGCCGGCGTGCCGGTTCGCCCGGGCGCCCACGCGTTGCGGATGACCCAGGACCGGCTGGCGGAGCGGCGCTTCGTCGCCGCCCTGGGGATTGCGACCGCGCCCTGGCGCGAGGTGGCCGACGAGGCGGACCTGCGCAGGGCGGCCGCGGAGCTGGGAACCCCGCTCAGGCTCAAGGCGCCGATCGGTGGCTACGACGGCCGCAGCCAGATCCGCATCGCGACGCCGAACGAGATCCCCGGGGCGCTGGAGCGGCTGGGCCGGCCGCCCGGCACGCGCCTCCTCGCCGAGCGCGAGCTCGACTTCGATGCCGAGCTCGCGGTCATCACCGCCCGCGCCCTCGACGGGACCCTCGCCGCCTTCCCGATCGCCCGTAATCGCCACGACGCCGGCATCCTCGTGGAGTCGGTGGCCCCGGCCCCGCTGGATGCCGCCGTCGCGGCAGCGGCAACGGCGCTGGGAGCACGGATCACGGAGGCGCTCGGCGCCGTCGGCCTCGTGACCGCCGAGCTCTTCCTTCTGCGCGGCGGCTCACTGGCCGTGAACGAGCTCGCACCGCGCGTCCACAACAGCGGCCACTGGACCATCGAGGGCGCCCGAACGAGCCAGTTCGAGCAGCACGTGCGGGCGATCTGCGGCCTGCCGCTGGGCGACCCGACCGCGCACGGGCCGACCGCGATGGTCAACCTGCTGGGCACAGGCGCGTTGCGCGAGGCCCGCCTGGAGGGTGCCGCGGAGGCGCTGACCGACCCGCTCGTCCATCTCCACGTCTACGACAAGCGGCGTGTCTTCGAGCGCCGGAAGATGGGGCATGTGACCGTCGTCGGGGCGGCCGACGTCGAGGACGGCCTCGCCCGCGGGCGCGCGGCACGCGCGAAGCTGCGCTGGGCCTGAACCGGGCAACCGAAAGGCCTCATCCCGGAGGGGCGGGCCGTCCTTCGTCGCGTGAGGGCCACGAGCCCTGCGCGCCCGGACCGACGAGGGTGCCCCGGCGCGGTGGCAGCGCCGCGGGCCGCCCGGCGCCGCCGAAACCGGCGCTTCGGCCCTACACGTTCGCGCGCGCTGCGCGCTACGGTCCGCCGGAGGTGAGCCGCATGACCCACGCCGACCAGACCGCCGAGCTGGACACGCCATTCCTCCGCGAGGCAATTCGGCTCGCCCGGGTCCGGATGCTGCAGGGCCGCGCCGGCCCGTTCGGCGCCGTCATCGCCCGCGACGGCGTCATCGTCGCCCGCGGCTGGAATGCCGTCACCTCCAGCCTTGACCCGACCGCGCACGCGGAGATCGTCGCGATCCGCCGCGCCTGCCGGAGGCTCGGAACGTTCAGTCTCGCCGGCTGCGTCCTGTACGCCAGCTGCGAGCCCTGCCCGATGTGCCTGGCGGCCGCGTACTGGGCCCGCGTCAACCGCCTCGTCTATGCCGCCAGCCGGGACGATGCCGCCCGCGCCGGCTTCGACGACGCCTTCATCTACGACCAGGTTCCGCTGCCGGCCGCCGAGCGCTCGCTCCCAACGGCTCAGGTCCTCCGGTCCGAGGCGACCGCCGTCTTCGACGACTGGCTGGCGAAGCCGGACCGCGTTCCGTACTGATCTCGCCGGCCCGATCGTCCCGGCCTGACCGTCCCCGCCGGACCGTCCCGAAGTGAGCCTCCTCCTTGTGATGCCCCTGGCCGCATCACGAGGGCATCGCCGCAGGTGTGCCCCGTGCCAGCGCACGGTCGCAGGCTGTCGCGCCATGCTCGCCAGTCCCTCCAGGCATCCACAACCCGGCTGATGCGCGCACGATGCGGCCACGGGCATCAAGATGAAGACCCGCGCTTCGTGCTCGCCGGGACGAACCACGTCGCGCCCCGCCGGATGCGGCAAAATCACGGCGATCACGCCGTGGACGAAGCCCGCGCCGCCCCGGCCACCACGCCGATGACGTCGCCTTCCGTCGTCGCCCCGCACAGGAGACTCGTGACGATGACCGCCCAGCCCCACCGGATCACCGTCATCCCCGGCGATGGGGTGGGCCCCGAGGTCGTGCGGTCCGCCCAGCGGATCATCGCGGCGGCCGGCGTCGCCGTCGACTGGGAGGAGGCCGAGGCCGGCGCCGAGGTCTTCAAGCACGGCGACTCGTCGGGCGTCCCGAAGGCCACCCGCGCGTCGATCGAGCGGACCCGCGTCGTCCTGAAGGGACCCCTGGAGACACCGGTCGGCTTCGGCGAGAAGAGCGCCAACGTCACCCTGCGCAAGCTCTTCGAGACCTACGCCAACGTGCGCCCCGCGCGCGAGCTCCCGGGCGTCCCTACCCGCTATGCGGGCGAGGGCGTGGACATGATCATCGTCCGCGAGAACATCGAGGATCTCTACGCCGGCATCGAGCACATGCAGACGCAGGACGTCGCGCAGTGCCTGAAGATCATCACCCGCAAGGGCAGCGAGAAGATCATCCGCTACGCCTTCGAGCTGGCCCGCCGGGAGGGGCGCCGGAAGGTCACCTGCGCGACCAAGGCCAACATCATGAAGCTCACCGAAGGCCTCTTCAAGCGAACCTTCGAGGAGCTCGCGGGCGAGTACCCGGAGATCACGGCCGAGCACCTGATCATCGACAACGTCGCCCACCAGATGGCCAAGAACCCGGCCCAGTTCGACGTCGTCGTCACCACGAACCTCAACGGCGACATCATCAGCGACCTCGCGTCGGGGCTGGTCGGCGGGCTGGGCTTCGCGCCTTCCGGGAACTACGGCGACGACGTGGCGATCTTCGAGGCGGTCCACGGATCGGCCCCGAAGTACGCGGGCAAGGACGTCATCAACCCGACCGCGCTCATCCTCTCCTCGCTCATGATGCTGCGCCACGTGGGTGAGGTTGCCGCCGCCGCCACGATCGAGGACGCGGTCCTCGTGACCCTCGAAGAGGGGAGGGCGGTGACGCAGGACCTGGCTCGCCAGACGGGCGGCGACGTGGAGCACGCGGCGTCGACGACGGGATTCACGGATTCGATCATCGCGAACCTGGGGCGGCAGCCGACGACGGTCTCGTCGCGCGCCGGCGCCGAGCGGGCGCCCGCCGAGGCGACGCCGCGGCCGCGCTGGACGTACGGGGCCGAGGTGTCCGCGAACGTCTCCCAGGCGACGGTCGGCGTCGACCTCTTCCTCGAGTCGTGGGTCGACCCCGGCGTGGCCGGCCGGGCGCTCGAGGAGCTGGCCGGCGATGTGCTCGGCCTCCAGATGATCTCGAGCCGAGGGACGATGGTCTACCCGGAGACGGGCCTCAAGCCGGACTCCGTGGGCCTGCTGCGGGCACGGTTCGTGGCCCGTGACGCGGGTGCGGGCATCACGGACACGGAGATTGCCGCTCTCGTCCTGCGGGTCGGGGAACGGTTCGCCTGGACGCACGTCGAGAAGCTCCACGTGTTCGCTGGCGAAGAGGGATTCACGAAAGCCCAGGGCCAGTAGCCATGGTCGCGGGAGCGGGTGGGGCCGCATCGGCCTCGGAACGGGGCGGCCGCGCGGGGTTTCCTCCCCTCGTCGGGATCGTCGGCGGGAGCCGCTCGGACTTCCCGGTGCTCGAGAAGGCGAAGGCGCTCCTTGACGAGCTGGGCGTGCCCAGCGAGCTGCGGGTCGTCTCGGCGCACCGGACGCCGGATCACCTGTTCCGGTATGCCGAGACCGCGGCCAGTCGGGGCATCCGGGTCATCGTGGCCGGGGCCGGCGGCGCCGCCCACCTGCCGGGGATGCTCGCCGCCAAGACGCAGCTTCCGGTGATCGGTGTCCCGATCCCGACCCAGCACCTCGGAGGCCTCGACTCGCTTCTCTCCATTGTCCAGATGCCGCGCGGGATCCCGGTCGCGACCGTGGCGATCGGCAATGCCGAGAACGCAGCGCTCCTCGCTGCGGCGATCCTGGCGCTCGCGGACGACGCGCTCGCCGCGCGGCTGGCCGTCTACCGCGCCGCGCTGGCGGCCGCGGTCATGAGCGACGAGAGCAACGCCGAGCCCCTGCGCTGACGCTCGGCCCAGCGCGCCCCAGGCCCCCACCGGTCCCAAGGGGTGTGGCAACCCCGGCGGCCGGACCCGTGTCTGTCAGCGGCCGCGCAACTCCCGCACGTTGTCGAGCAGGATGATCACGGCGAGGGCGATGAGGGCGATCACGAATGCCTCGGTCGCGAACGTGACTGCCAGCACGATCATGCCGATCACCGCGAGGAGAAGGGTCAGCCGGAGGAGGAGCATCGTCAGGCGGCGCTGGAACGCGGCTTCCACGAAAGCGTACGCCGCGATCACGACGAGGACGGCCGCCCAGACCGACAGGATCCCGAGATAGATCAGGGCAATCGTGGCGACCAGGAGCAGGCTCACGCTGATCGCCGACCAGAGCTCGACCAGCATGCCGTAGCGGGAATCCTCGGCCGGGATCGGGTGGTGCTCGTGCCGCAGGTGGGCCCGCGGGTCGCCCCACTCGCCGGCCCGGATTCGCACCAGCTCCTCGCGCGCGGCGCGGGCTGTCTCCGCCAGCTCCACGGTGCGGCGGCGGCGGGCGGCCTGGGCCGCCTCCGCGGCGCGGAGCGTCTCGAGCCTGCGGGCGCGGAGGCCCGTCAGCGAGACCTCGTCGGCGAGGGCGCGGACCTCGAGCTCGTGCGCCGCGAGCTCGCCGCCGGCGGTCGCGATCTCCGCGTCGAGCGCCGTCGCCTCCGCGTCGAGCGCGGCGATCCGCCGCTCCAGCACGTCGGGCGCGCGATGGGGCGGGGCGACCTTGGCGAGCCCGGCCCAGCCCAGCGGGTCGTGCCAGGTCTGGCGGACGCTGCCGTTGCGGTTGTACTTGGGTCCGGCCGGCGCCCGCTCGCCGGCGAACCGGTCGTACGTGTCGAGGCCGAACAGGCCCCGGTAGCCGTCGACCCACTCGACACTGTCGTCGATCGGGATCGGCGTCCACGCGACATCGCCGCCGGGCCCGATGGTGAGCCCGTTGCCCCGCCCGTAGTCGATGAACCCGACATTGAGCGACCCTTCCAGCTTCGCCGAGAGGTCGCCCGGATCTGGCTGGCGCAGCGTGTTGTGCCAGAAGCCCCGCAGGACGGCGAGCGGACCTCGGAGTCGCGAGAGCCCCGGGACGGGCGCCGCGGTGAGGTAGTCGCCCTGCTCGAAGTAGGCGGCATGGGAGCCGCCGCCGGGGTTGATCAGGGGATGCGTACCGTCCTTGGCGAGCGTCGGGTCGTCCCAGCGGCGGCGCAGGTCGTCGCCGGTGTAGTCGTGGGCGGCGCAGGCGACCCAGGCCGGGACGGGGCCGCCCGGCGCGTCGTCGAGGAAGACGAACAACTGCTCCCAGTCGGCCTCGTGGTCGTTGGCGCCGAGGAACGTGGAGCGCCAGTCGTTCATGGCGTAGAAGAAGACGTAGTGCAGGACGATCCAGCCGTCCTGGCGCAGGACCCGCGCGTGGTAGGCGTAGCGGCCGTCGGTGGCTCGGAGCGCCTCGTACTTCACCGACGCTGCGGCGGCTGTGCCGCCGGGAACGGTGCCGCGGAGCAGGAGCGAGGCGGTGAAGCCGGCGTCGACAAGACGGGCGAACAACCCAACGCGGGAGAGGCGACCCGGCGTCCGAAAGACCGCCCGGTCCGGGCGGCGCTGCCAGCGGGTGAGCTCGAGCCGGCCGAGGGGTTCCTGGACGAAGCGGAGGTAGAGCGATTCGCCGTGACCGGCGGTCGCGGCCGCGAGCCGCTCCGGCGTCACGTCGCCGCGCGGGATGAGCACCCGGCGGTCCTTCTCGCCCGTCCCGGCCAGGACGTCGCACTCGGCGAGGTATCCCTCCACCGCCATGGGGTAGAACAGTTCGCCGCTGTTGTAGC
The DNA here is from genome assembly GCA_963705215.1 of uncultured Chloroflexia bacterium. GTDB lineage: Bacteria > Chloroflexota > Limnocylindria > Limnocylindrales > CSP1-4 > CTSoil-043. Next base: position 20,527 of record CAVPJI010000001.1, read on the forward strand.
GCAGGACCGGCTCGTAGGTCCGCAGGAGGGCAAGGTCGTCCGGGGCGAGGGCCGCCTGCGGGCTCACTGGCGGCCGCCTTCCTGTGGCGCGAGGGGCACCACTGCGGCTCGCTCCACCGGCCGCAGAAGGAGATCGCGAACCTCGCGTCCGTTGAGGTAGAAGGCGGTGACGACGAGAAGCGCCAGGCGGATCGGCTCGGGGTTCCCCAGCCACCACTGCCAGAGCGAGCCGAGGAGCCCGAGACCGGTTGCGACCATCAGCAGGACCCAGCCCCAGCGATGGAGGGCGAGGAGGAAGAGGGCGCCCACCAGCAGCGCAGCGGCCCAGCCGGCGATGACGACCCGGACGACCTCCGGGGCGATGTCCACGCCCTTGAGCGAGAAGTCGTGCAATTCGTGGAGGCCGGCCACGCCGGCGAGGGCCCACAGGCCGCCGGCGACAGCCAGCACGGTGAGGGCGAGGATGCCGAACGGGCGGCCCGCGATTCGCATGGCGGGAGTCTAGGGGGATCCGGTCGTGCGCATCGGCAGCACCCGCATCACGGAGAGGCTAGAGGAGGCCGAGCCCGCTCAGCGCCATGACCAGGAACCAGGTCCCGAAGACCAGTCCGAGCACGATCAAGATCGCCCGGTTGTAGGTCTTGAGGAGCCCCGTCAGTCGATCGAGCAGGGCGGCCGAGCGGTCCGGCAGGACATAGGCGATGCCGAGCACCAGCAGGTGGATCGACTCGGTCAGGACCACGAACACGAGGAAGGTGAGGACAGCGGCCCCCTGGTCGAGCCCGGCGTCGCCGATGGCCGCAATGGCCCCCAGCGTGAAGACCCAGAACTTGGCGCCGATCGCCAGCAGTCCGACGCCCACCAGGTAGGCCTTGCCGGGCTGCACGCCGTCGATCATCGCCATCCACTTCGGGGGTGGCGCGTCCTCGTCCGGGTGCTTCAGGAGCTGCCTGGCGGCAGTCACGTAGAAGACGATCGCGAGCACGAGCAGCAGGAGCGACACGGCTGTGCCGGGCCCATCCGACGTTGAGTCGCTCCCGCTCGCGGACCCCAGCAGGAGCCCGAACACGATGCCCTGCGCCAGGCGCACAGTGGTCATGCCGGCGACCCAGGCCACCGCCGTGATCCGGCCGGCCTTCGAGCGCAGCAGCAGGATCGTGATGATGATCTGGATCGGGACCAGCGCGCCGCCCACGATGAGCGGGATCAGCGAGCTCCAGAGGTCGGTCACGAGGGCTCCTTCGGCGGATCGGAGGCTGTGATGTCCGTGGGTTGCCCGCCGCTAGTGGCTGGCCAGCGCTCCCCGCGCCTGCCCGGCCGCGACCTGCTGTCGCTGCGCGGCGTCGAGGGCCGGACGGAGCTCGATCTCGATCCGCTCGATCGTGCCCGTGAACGGAAACCGATGCGGATACGGTCCGACGGGCGCCCCGGTGTCGACGCCCACGTCGAGCGTCTCCCCGCTCATCGAGAAGAGGAAGGGGACGGTTCGCTCGAGGCGGCCGCTCGCTACCTCGGCTCCGTTGACCGCGAGGTGGACCCGTCCACCCTTGCCCAGGCCGCCGCCGTCGTAGTCGAAGCGCACGCTCAGCTCGACGTCGCCGCTCGGGAGAGGCTGCGTGCCCGCGATGCTCGTGAGCACCCGGCCGTACAGGTTGTAGAGGTAGACGGGGATCCCGTCCTTCACGTAGAGGGACCAGCCGGCCATGTTGCCGCCCTCGCAGATGACGACGCCCTCGGCCCCGCTGTCCGGCACGTGGACCTTCGCGACCAGGTCGAACGACGTGTTCTTCACGTTCACCGTGGCCAGCTCGGATTGCCGGACGTGGTCCCGGTACAGCGTGAACCGCGTCTTGCCCTCGAGCAGGCTGGGCCGGTTGTGGGGCAGGGCTCGCAGCGTGGTCTGGTCGCTCAGGGGGTAGACGTCGTAGGTACGGGCCTCCCGGTCGAACAGCTCCTGGAGCTCCCGTAGCTTGGCGGGGTGCTCGGCGGCGAGGTCGCGGCCCTGGCTGAAGTCGTCACTGACCCGGTAGAGCTCCCACCGCTCGCCCTCTCCGAACTCGACGGCCTGGGATCGTACCCACGGCAGCCGGCCGTGGAAGCAGGCCGCCACCCAGCCCTCGTGGTAGACCGCCCGGTTGCCCAGGATCTCGAAATACTGGGTGGTGCGGCGGCTGGGTGCCGCGGCGTCGTCGAACGAGTAGCGCATGCTCACGCCCTCGATCGGCTTCTGTTCGATGCCGTTGACAACGGCTGGCTCGGTGATCCCGGCGGCGTCCAGGATGGTGGGAACGAGGTCGATGACGTGGTGGAACTGGGTTCGCATCTCCCCGCGGGCCGCGATGCCCCGCGGCCACGAGACGGCCATGCCGTTGCGCGAGCCGCCGAAGTGGGAGGCGACTTGCTTCATCCACTGGAACGGCGCGTCGAGTGCCCACGCCCAGGCCACGTTGAAGTGGTTCTCGCAGCGCGGAGACCCGAAGTCGTCGAGGTGGGCGAGCAGCCATTCGGGATCTTCCGGCTCGCCATTCTGGAACGAGGGGGAGCTCCAGGCGCCATGCATGGTCCCCTCGGCCGACGCGCCGTTGTCGCCCATCAGGTAGACGACGAGCGTATTCTCCGCCTGGCCGAGATCGTCGAGAGCGTCCAGCAGCCGCCCGACCTGGGCATCCGTGTGGGCCAGGAAGCCCGCGTAGACCTCCATCAGTCGCCGGGCCACCGGCTTGTAGCGATCCGGGTAGTCCGTCCAGGCAGGGATCTGCTCAGGCCGCGGGGTCAGGACCGTGCCTTCGGGGATCACGCCGAGCTCAAGCTGGCGGGCGTGGATCTCGTTGCGCAGGGCGTCCCAGCCGTCGTCGAACCGGCCGTGAAACCTCTCGATCCATTCCGGCCAGACGTGGTGCGGCGCATGCGTGGCGCCCGGCGAGAAGTACGCGAAGAACGGCTTGTCGGGCGCGGCGGCCTTCTGGAGGCGCATCCACTCGATCGTGCGGTCGGCCAGGTCCTCGGTCAGGTGGTAGTCGTCCCGCCCGACGTACGGCTCGACCGGGGTGGTCTGGTCATAGAGCGCGGGCTCCCACTGCGACGCTTCGCCGCCCAGGAACCCGTAGAACCGCTCGAAGCCGAGGCCGGTCGGCCAGCGGTCGAAGGGGCCGGCCGGGCTCGTCTCCCACATCGGCGTGACGTGGGCCTTGCCGAACATCGCCGTGCTGTAGCCGTTGAGGCGGAGGATCTCGGCGATAGTGGCCGTGCTGCGCGGGATGATCCCGTCGTAGCCCGGGAAGCCGTACGCGATCTCCGAGATGCCCCCCATGTGGGCGCTGTGATGGTTCCGCCCCGTCAGCAGGGCGGCCCGGGTCGGCGAGCAGAGGGCAGTCGTGTGGAACCGGTTGTAGGAGACACCCTGCGCCGCGACCCGATCCAGGGCGGGCGTCGGCACCGGGCCGCCGAACGTGCTCGCTGCGCCGAACCCGACGTCGTCGTACATCACGACCACGACATTGGGCGCGCCGGCCGGTGGCCGCTGGATCTCCGGCCGGGCCACCGTCGAGTCCGTGGCCAGCTCGCGGATCACCCCGGCGAACGGCGGGTCCGGGATGGGCAGTTGCGTCGTCATCGTGGCCTCCCGGCCGGTGGCTGCCGCTCCGTCCGGCCAGATGACCACGGTGTGAGCGCCAGCTGATCAGTCATTGTCCGGCATGCGGGCCGGTGCGGCGCGGCGTCCCGCGATCGAGCCGGCACCCGCTACTCTGTCGGCCAGCACCGGACCTGCAGGTGCTCGGGTCCCACCGAGACAGGACCGAGGAGGGAGTGGCATGTTCGCTGTTCTGGTAACCGCGCTCGCGACGTGGGGGATGATGCTCGTGATGGAGGTCGTCAACCTCGGGAGCTTCCTGGTCGAGGGAACGATCGCCGTGATCGGCGGGGCTCTCGTCGGGCTCCTGGTGCCGTGGTACCGGGCCCGCCAGCGGCGCGCGAACCGCTAGCACCCGGGTTCCCGAGCAGCACCGGCTCCGCCGGCGTCCGGCCGTGCGCCGCCCGCCGGTCCCCGCGTTCATCGCCGAGCTGTTTGCCGAGCCCGTCGCCCGCAACGGCCTGCTCGCGGGATCCGCCGCGCTCTTCGCGGCGGCTCTCGACCCGAAGGTGTGGGGACCCGCCCTGCCGAATGTGCAGGCGGCGATCCGGGAACGCCCGGAGCTCGAGGCCGTCATCCTTCTCGCGGCCCTCGGCGGGTCGGCGCTGCTGCTCCTGGGAGGGGCCGTCGGCGATTCGGCGCGGGCGAGGCCGATCATCGTCGGGGGCCTCGCGGTCGAGCTGCTGGCGAGCCTCGTGGGGCTCCTGCTGCCGACGGGAACCCTGTTCATCGCGACCCGGTTCGTCGGCCACGCCGCGGCGGCCTTCATCATCCCGGCCTCGCTGGCCCTTGTCGCGACGAGCTACACGGGCATTGCCAGGGCCACGGCCATCGGCCTCGCCTACGGCGCGTACGGCGCCGCGGGTGCCGCCGCGCCGATCCTTCTCCAGCTCGTGCCCGACAACCGGGCGCCCGCGTTCCTGGCCGCGATCGCCGCTTGCGGGCTGGCGCTCTGGCTCGTGCGGGGCCGGATCTCCGAGCTGCCGCGGCCGTCCGTCCCGGAGCGCAGCTACGTCGTCGGGACCGCGATCTGGGCGTTCGGGGTCATCGCGCTGACGGTCGGGCTGACCTGGATCGGTGGGACCTGGGACAACCCGCTGCGGTGGGCGATCATCCTCGGCGGGATCGCGGTGCTCGTCCTGGCGGTGGCCTACGACCGGAGGCGGACGCGGCAGGCTGCCGGCACGGTCAGGATCGAGCGCCGCCCGGTGGCCATCGCGGTGACCGTGGGGGTGATCCTCGGCATCGCCCAGACGGCGCCGATGATGGAGCTGCCGCGCTACTTCCAGATGGTGCTGGGCTACGGGCCGCTCTTCGCGGTCGCCGCCCTCGTGCCGCTGTTCGCGGCGCTCGTCCTGGCCGGCCCGGTGGCGGGGTTCCTGCTCGCCCGCTACGCACCGCGCACACTGGTCGGCATCGGAGCCATCGTGGTCGGCCTCGGGAACCTTCTCCTGGCGCTCATCAGCACGCCGTCCGCCGGCTACCTCTGGTTCATCGTCCCGTGCGCCTTGGTCGGCGCGGGGTTCGTGGTCGCCACGACCGTCCGGACCGCGATCATCTTCGCCAGCGTGCCCCGCGGCATGCCGGCAACGGCAGCTGCCCTGAACGAGGCCTCCATCGGCGTCGGCGCGAGGATCGGCATCGTTCTCGTCACGGCCATCGTCGCCGAGGTGGCGCTCGCGACCTACACGGCGACGGTCGCCGGCCTCCCGGCCTCGGAGGCCCAACAGGCGATCGACGCCTTCCGCGATGTCCTCGCCGTGGTCGGGACCCCATCCTTCAGCCAGGTCGCGTCGGCCGTCGACCCGGCAAGCGTCGCGCCCTACATCGACGCCTACGCGTCCGGGGTCCGTGCCGCCCTGGCCTTGGGCGGGCTCGTCGCGGTGATCGGGGGTCTTGTTGCGTGGGTCGCGCTCGGCCGCCGTGACCCGCTCGCGACCGTCTGGGAGCTTCGCGACGAGCGCGAGGCGGCCACTCCCGGCTGAGCCGCCGACCGAGCCCGCAGCCAGCCGCGGTCAGCCTCGAGCGCGAGCCGGTGCCCGCCACGGTGCCGGGTCCGTCAGCCCTGCGGCACCGAGACCCGCCCTGCCTCGATCGCAGCCACGTACGCCGCGTGATCCCGCTCGTTGACGTCGGCGTACGTCTCCGCGAACTCCGCGATCGCCCCGTCGAACCGGTCGCTCATCCCAAGGTACGCGGAGATCGCCGCCGCGTCGCCCGTGCGGGCATGGGCGCGCGCCAGGGACCAGCCGCAGAGGCCACCGTAGAAGCCGAGGCCGACGGGCTGGATCGCGGCGATGTCCACGGAGCCCTTCATGTCCCAGAGCTGGCGGATGTAGAAGTCACGCCCGCCCGGTCCCCGGGTCCAGCCCAGGAAGATGTCAGACGTGGCCTGCATGAGCTGCTGGCCAACGACCACGCGCTGGGCATGGTTGGCGTGCCCGCTCGCCTCCACGTACGGCTCCATCACGGACGCCGTCGCCTCCTTGGCCTGGAGGATGAGCGGGTCGTTCTCGTCGCGGCCCTCGAGGACGAGCACGAAGCAGCGGGTCCCGACGCTCCCCACGCCGACGACCTTGAGGGCCCAGTCGACGAACCGGTACCGCTGGAGGAAGTCCCGTCGGTTTTCGGGCATCGTGGACCGGTAGTCGTTGAAGACCTTCTCGAGCGCTGCCGGGCCGCCCGCGATCTCGACGTGCGTGATCACCGGTGGGTCCTCGAGGATGACCCGCCGCCCGTCGACGACCCCGGTCAGCGACTCGAACGCGCGCATTCCATCGCGCTGGCGCGCCTTCGAGAAGAGCTTCTCGATGTTCGCGCGCCGGGCTGCGCCGGCGCGGCCCTGGAGGAAGCCCGTTGCCTCGGCGGCCTCCCGGATGTCGGCATCGGTGATCTGGGTGTACCAGACGTCGAGGAGGCGCGTGGTCGCGTAGCGGGCCATCCACTGGCGGTAGCCGCGGACAGCCATCATCGTCGCCTCGCGGTTCTGGGCGGCGGTGAAGCCGTTGGCCCGGCCGGCGATGACGATGCTCGCCGCCAGTCGCTTCACGTCCCACTCCCAGGGTCCGGGGAGCGTCTCGTCGAAGTCGTTGGCATCGAAGACGAGCGTTCGCTCCGGGGAGGCGAAGAGCCCGAAGTTGGACAGGTGGGCGTCGCCGCTGGCCTGCACGATGATGTCGGAGCGCGGCGTGGAGGCGAGGTCGAAGGCCATGACCGCGGGGGTGCCCCGGTAGTAGGCGAAGGCCGACTCGGCCATGCGCTCGTGGCGCAGCGGCACGAGCTCCGGGAGCCGGTCGGCCTCCTGGGCCTCGAGGATCGCGATGGGGTCGCGGCCGGGCGCGGGCTCGAACCCCGCGTGACTTGTCCGCGGGACGCGCTTCCGCGCTTCCTTGCCGCGGGCGGCACGCTCCTCGGGGTCGACCCATGGCCGCGCCGTCCAGGTGCCACCCTGGGCCGGGAGACCCGCTTGCCAGGCGGCGTCGTACGCCGCCGCGGTGGCCTTGTCCGGGCTAGCCTTCCGCGGTCGGCGTGCGGGTTTCGTCGGTTCGGTCACGGCGTGCTTCCTCCCTCGTCGCAACGACCCGCGCCGAGCGGGGGTCACATCGCTCCCCACGATACGCCGGGCCGGAGCATGGCGCCATCACGGATTGCGCCGGCTACTCGCCCGCGGCCGTGGCTCCCGTGAAGCGCCAGGAGCCGATCCGCACGGCCGGCACCAGCACCGCGCCGAGCTCGCCTCGCAGCAGGCGACGCTCGGACGCGACCGCCTCCACCGCGGCGAGGGCGTCCAGGTACGACTGCGTGAAGCGCAGGTTCCGAACCGGGCCCACGATCTCCCCGTCCTCGACCAGGAACGTCCCGTCGCGGGTCATCCCCGTGATGACCGCGAGCTTCGGGTGGACAACGTTCGTGTAGTGGAAGCGGGTCACGAGGAGGCCGCGGCGCAACCCCCGGACCAGCTCCCCGCGCGGCGTCGACCCGGCCGCCATCGCCGAGTGGAGCGGGAACGGGCCCCAGGGGTTCGGAGCTGGCAGGCCATGGCCGGTGGACGGCACGCCGGCGCGGGCCGCGGTCCCGGCATCGTGAACGATCTCCCGGCAGACGCCGCCCTCCACCATCACGACGCGGCGCGTGGGGACGCCCTCGTAGTCGAACGCGGCCGGCATTCCCGCCGGGTCGCGCGCGTCGTCGACGATGGTCACCAGCTCGCTCCCGATCCGCCGGCCGGGCTCGAAGAACGAGCGCTCCTCCTCGACGGAGAGGCCGGAGAAGCCGACGAAGCCGAGGTTGTCGAGGAGGTCGGCGACGGCGTACTCCTCCAGGACGACCGGGTAGTCGCCCGGCGGAAGGTCGACCGGGCGGGCCGAGCGACGCGCCTTCTCGGCCGCCTCGACGCCGATCGCGGCGGCGTCGATCGCCGAGGCGTCCACGGCGGCGGCCTCCGCGTAGCCTGTTCCGTCGTCGGGGCCCATCGTGACCGTCAGCAGGCGCGCGGCCGTGCGCGCCTCGGCCGCCCGGATGCCCGTCGTCGACGCGACGGCCACCGTCTCGACACCGGTCGAGAACGACCCGAAGGCGCCGACCCCCGCGGCGTCGGCTGCCGCGATCACGGCACGCACGCCGGCCGCGCGCAGCTCGGGGGAGGCGTCGGCGGTCCCGAGCGCGAAGGCGCCCTCGACCGGCATGGGAGGCTCGGCAGCCGGCAGTCCCGCCCAGTCGGGTGTCTCCTCGGCGATCGCCGCGATCCGGCCGGCTCCCTCGGCCAGCCCCCGCAGGGCATCGGGGTCGGTCCGCCCGGAGGAGGCTACCCCGATCCGCCGGCCCCGGACGAAGCGGAGGCTCACCCGGATGTCGGACTCGGCGACGTTCTGGTGGATCTCGCTGTTCGCGAAGCGGGTCAGGGCCTCGTCACCCCCGGCCACCAGGACCTCGGCCTCGGTGGCACCCTCGGCCACCGCCAGACCCAGGACCGTCTCGGCCAAGGCGAGCGCCGCCGCCGTGTCGAGGCGCACGCCGGAGCCCGCTCCGGCGCCCATCGCGCTCACGACATGACCCCCACCTGGACGTCGCGGAAGCGCGCGCCCGAGCAGCCGTGGCCCACGTGCCCGGCCTGCATCGGCTCGCCCTTGCCGCAGTTCGCGGTGCCGAGCATCACGTAGCTCGAGGCGTCGCCGATCGCGTCGCAGCTCCCCCAGAACTCGGGCGTGATGCCGGTGTACGTGGCGTTGCGATAGAGCTGACCCAGCTGCCCACCCCGGATCTCGTAGGCAAGCTCGGTGGCGAACTGGAAGTTGAGGCGGCGATCGTCGATCGACCAGCTTCGGTTGGCCACCAGGAAGAGGCCGTCGTCGGTGTCGGCGATGATGTCGTCCAGGCTCATGCCGGGCTTCGGGAGCAGGTTCACGTTCGTCATGCGGATGAGCGGGATCCGGTTCCAGCCGTCCGCCCGCATGGCGCCGCCGGAGCGCCGGCCGATCCGCGGCCCCGTCTCGCGGCTCGACAGGTAGCCGACGAAGACGCCGGCCTGCACGAGCGGCACCGCCTGGGCCGCGACGCCCTCGTCGTCCCAGCCGAAGGTGCCCATCCCGCCGGGGGCCGTGGCGTCGGCGACGATGTCCACGATCTCGGACCCGTAGCGGAAGCCCGCCCCGAGCTTGTCCGGCGTCAGGAAGCTCGTGCCGGCCAGGCTCGCCTCGGTGCCGAACGCGCGGTCGAGCTCCGTCGGGTGGCCGCAGCTCTCGTGGACCTGGAGGTAGAGCTGCGAGGGGTGGAGGACGATCGTCCGCCGGCCCGGCGGCAGCTGCGGCGCCGAGAGAAGCTGCACGGCCTCGGTCGCGACCCGCTCGGCCGTGCCCGCCAGGTCGAGCGAGCGGACGTACTCGTAGCCGGCGCCCTGCCATCCGCCGCCCGCATCGGGATAGCTTCGGCGCTGGTGCTCCTCGCCGTCGACGGCGTTCGCCTCGATCCCGGCCCCGACGTGGGTGATCACCTGCTCCGTGAAGCTGCCGTCGCTGGCGGCGAAGGTCTTCTCCTCGCGCTGGGCGCCGTAGGTCGTGTCGGCGAAGGCGATCCCTTCGACCCGGCGCATCGCCCCGTCCGCGGCGAGGAGGTCGCCGATCTTCTCCTCGAGGGGGATCGCGAACGGGTCCTCCGCGACCGGGGTCTCGAACCGCCCGTGGGCCGGCGGCCGATCGTCGAGGAGCACGGGCCGGCGCACCGCCGTGGCGCTGGCCCGGGCGATCCGGACGGCCTGGGCGGCGACCCGATCGGCTTCGGCGACCGTCAGCCCATGCGAGGACGCGAACCCCCACGCCCCGTCGACGAGGACGCGAACGCCGAAGCCCTCCGTCTCGTGGCTCAGAACGCCGGCCAGCCGGCCGCTCTTGACGTCGATCGACTCCTCGCGGCGGCGGACCACGCGGACGTCGGCGTAGGACGCCCCGCGAATCCGGGCGGTGTCGAGCGCCCGGTCGGTGATCTCGTGCATGCCGCCAGCGTACCGGCGCGGGGCCTCCGGCGTCGCCCCTCCGGCGTCGGCCCGGCCCCGCTACTCTGGCGCCATGACGCTCGACCCTGCGCCGCGCCGCGCCGCCTTCATCACGCTCGAGGGACCGGAGGGAAGCGGCAAGACCGTCCACGGGAAGCGCCTCCGGGACGCCGTGGCGGCAACCGGACGACCGGTGCTCCTCGTCCGCGAGCCGGGCGGCACCCCGGTCGGGGAGCGGGTCCGGGCGATCCTGATGGACCGCGACGAATCGTCCGTCCTCCTCACCCAGCGGGCCGACGCCCTCCTCTTCATGGCCGCGCGGGCCCAGCTCGTGGAGTCCGTGATCCGTCCGGCGCTCGACGGGGGCGTCACCGTGCTCTCCGACCGCTACCTCGATTCGACGCTCGCCTACCAGGGGTACGGCGGCCGCCTCGGCGTGGAGGAGCTCCTGCCCGTCGGACACTTCGCGACCGGCGGTTTGCGGCCCGACCTGACGCTCCTGTTCGACGTCCCCGTGGAGATCGGCCTGGCCCGCAAGAGCGACGCCGAGACGACCCGCTTCGAGGCCCACTTCGATCGCGCCTACCACGAGCGCGTGCGCGCCGGCTACCTTGCCCTGGCCGCGGCCGAGCCCGATCGCTGGATCGTCATCGACGCGTCCGCACCCGAGGAGGACGTCCTGGCCGCCGCGCGCTCGGAGCTCCTCACCTTCCTGGACCGATCGGCCCCGCTGGGCTGAGCCCGGGCAGGAGCCGCGCTGTCGGAGCCTGCGCCGTCAGCCGGCGCGAACCGTCAGCCGGCGCGAACCTCTGCGATCACCCCTGCGCCCGACGTTCGAGCACCATCGAGCGCTCCCAGCGCCGACTCCAGCAGCTCGTCGGCGCTGGTCCCGTCGGCGGGGAAGCGGGCGATGCCGGCGGAGACCGTGACGGCACGGCCCCCGACGGGCCCCAGGGCATCGAGCGCGCGGAGGATCCGGTCGGCCACGACCACACCGCCGCTCCCGGGCGCAACGACGACGAACTCATCGCCGCCGATCCGGGCAACGGTGTCCACCAGGCGGACCTGGTCGGCCAGAATGGCGGCGACCGCTCGCAGGATCGCATCGCCGGCGGCGGCGCCATCGCGTTCGTTGACCGCGCGGAAGCCGTCTACGTCAAAGACGGCGACCGAGACGTCGCTCTGCTGGCGGCCCGCGCGAGCGATCTCCAGCTCCAGGACCCGGTTGAGCGTCCGGCGGTTGGCCAACCCGGTCAGGGGATCGAGGTGGGCGAGTCGCTCCTGCCAGTCCTCGTGCTCGGCGGCACCGGCGGTCGCGGTGGCGCGATCGACGGCGAGGGCCGCGAGGTCCACGAGGGCGTCCAACACGCCCGGTGCGCCGTCACGGTCAGGGTCGTCGGCGTGCCAGCCGAGGGCGATGACGCCGACCACCCGCTCGATCCCGGCATGTCCCACGATCAACGGGAGGGCCAGGATCCGGTCGAGCCGGTTGGCCGCGGCGAACGAGCCCGGCCCCGATGCCCCGGCCACGGCCGCCGCGACGGGCCGTCGCTGGAGGACGGCCTGCGCCAGCGGATCCGCGATTGGGCTGTCGTCGAGGGTGGCGCCCACGGTCTCGTCGGCGGGGAGCGTCGCGGCGCCCGCAACCCGCAGGACCCGCACGAGGCCGTCGTCGCCTGCGGCCGCGACGACGCCGGCCGCGGCGCCCCGGTCGGCGAGGGCGACGGCCAGCAGCACGTCGAGTGTCGCGTCGAGGTTCGCGGCGCGCGCCACGGCGCGGGCGGCCCCTGCCAGGACGAGGCCGGGATCGGCGGTATTGTCGGGCTGGGTCACGGCTGCCTCCACGCACGGTCCCGGGCATGGGCGACCCGGGCCGGGATGGGCCGATGATACGCGTGCCGCGCCCGGGCGCTCGGCTGACGCCGCCCGTTGCGACCTGACGCCGCCCGTTGCGACCTGACGCTCGCGCGACGCGGCATATACTCGCCCCGTGAAGCTCGTGGTGGCGATCGTGAACCCCGAGGACGCCGGCGCGCTCGTCGATGCGCTCCTCGAGCGTGACTACCGGGCGACCCGCCTGCACAGCTCGGGCGGCTTTCTGAAGCAGTCCAATGCGACCGTGATCCTGGGCGTCGACGACGAGGCGGTGGAGGGGATCCTCGGGATCATCCGCGAGAGCTGCCACTCGCGGACGCAGCTGGTCAACCCGATGCCGCCGATCCTGGAGCCGGGCGAGTTCTTCCTGCCCTACCCCCTCGAGGTGGAAGTCGGCGGCGCGACGGTCTTCGTCCTGCCCGTGGAGCGGTTCGAGCGGCTGTAGCCGCGGCGCCCGGGGCCCGCTCCCCGGCCCCGGCTCCGGCCCCGGAGGTCGACCCCTCGTGAGCGCCCTGTGAGCCCTCTTCGCCCCGATCTCGTCGAGTGCTGGATCTACCGCCAGCCGCCTGGCGGCGACCCGGAGTTCCTCCTCATCCGGCGCGCCCCCGGCCGCATCTTCGCCGGGCTCTGGCAATGCGTCACCGGCGGCCTGGAGCCGGGCGAGCGCGTTCCGATGGCGGCTCTGCGCGAGGTCCGCGAGGAGGTCGGATGCGGCCCGGGCGAGATCGAGGCGTTCTACGACCTGGACCAGGTCACCCAGTTCTACGACGAGGGATCAGACGCAATCATCGCCGGCGCGATCTTCGCGATCCGGGTTCGGCCGGATGCCGAGCCGGCCCTCTCCCATGAGCACGATGCGCACCAGTGGGCGGCCGCCGCGGAGGCGGTGCGGCTCACGGTCTGGCCGACGTACCGGGAGTCGATCGAGCGGATCACGGGCACGCTGCTGAACCCGGATGCCGAGCCGTGGTTCCGGCTTGATCTCGAAGGCCGACGGCTGGCTCGCTGACGACGCGCGGAACGTACAATCCCTCGAACCGGCGGCGGGTGGGACAGGCCGGGCAACGCAGGCGGGGAGGATCCGATCGACGATGCAGACCCCGACCGAGGCCGCAGCGCGGCGCCACTTCCGCTCGAAGGTCGACTCCCTTCGGCCGACATACGGCTTCGAGGACGTGTCGCTCGCCCCGGGAACCGAGACGGTCGAACCCGCCGACGTCTCGCTAGAGCAGGACTTCGCGGGCATCCCGCTGCGGATCCCCGTGCTGGCTGCCGCGATGGACGCCGTCGTCGATGCCCGCAGCGCCGGCGCGCTGGCCGCCCTCGGCGGGCTCGCCTTCCTCAACCTCGAGGGCGTCCAGGCCCGCTACGAGGACCCGGCCCCGGTCCTGGTGCGGATCGCCATGGCCCCCGATGAGGAGATCCAGGCAGTTTTCGCCGAGGCCTACGCTGCCCCGATCCGCGAGGAGCTGATTGCGCGACGGATCGCGGAGATCCACGCCGCCGGCTCGAAGGCCGCCGTCTCCGCGACCCCCGGCGCCGCGCGCCGCTTCGGCGTCTTCTGCGCCGAGAACGGCGCGGACCTCTTCCTCGTCCAGAGCCAGGTGAGCAGCACCCGCCACCTCGCGACCCAGTACGAAGCACTCGGCCTGGCCGAGTTCACCGGCCTCATGCCGATCCCGGTCGCCGTCGGCAACACGACCCATGCCCAGGCCGCCTTCGCCCTCATGGAGCAGGGCGCGGCAGCCGTCTTCGTGGGCGTGGGTCCCGGCGCGGCGTGCACCACCCGCGAGGTGCTCGGCATCGGCGTTCCGCAGATCACCGCCGTGAGCGACGTGGCGGCCGCGCGAGACGCGTTCTTCGCGGAGACCGGCCGCTGGGTGCCCGTTGTTGCCGACGGCGGGATGAAGAAGGGCGGCGACATCGCGAAGGCGATCGCGGCCGGGGCCGACGCGGTCATGCTCGGCAGCCCGCTCGCGCGCGCCCAGGAGGCCCCCGGGCGCGGCACCAACTGGGGAATGGCCGCGCCATCGCCCGTCCTGCCGCGGGGGACGCGGATCAGGGTCGGCACGATCGGGACGATGGAGCAGATCCTGTTCGGGCCCTCGCACGTGACCGATGGCACGCAGAACCTTGTGGGCGCGCTGCGCCAGTCGATGGCAGCCCTGGGCGCCCGCACGATCCGCGAGATGCAGGGTGTCGAGATCGTCTACGCCCCGTCGGTCGCGACGGAGGGCAAGTCCTGGCAGCTGCGCGGACGGTAGCCTCGGCCGTGCGGGACGGGGCGGTCGCCTGATGTCCGACACGTACGGCGAGCAGCTCGCGGCCTGGGGCAAGGTCGTCATGCTCGAGACGACGGGCCGCGTCAGCGGCCGCGCGATCCGGACCGCGGTCGGCTTCGTTGCCGAGCCGGACGGCAGCCTCCTCGTCGCCGCCGGCAGCCCGAACGCCGACTGGGCCGCGAACCTGCGGGCCGAGCCCGCGTGCCACGGGACGATCGGCGCCGATAGACGACCTTACGGGGCCGAGGAGCTCGACGGGCCGGAGCGGGCCCGTGCGATCTCCGAGCTGATCCTGCGGTACGGGACGCCGGCCGAGCGCCTGGGCGCCGGGCCCGCGTTCCGACTGCGGCCGCGGGAGGCGCGCGCAGACCCGCTTTCCGCCAGTGCCCCGGGCTGATCGCTACTCGAAGACGCCGACCGAGACCACGAGCCGGGCACGAGCGATGTCGAAGGCAAACGGGCCGTCGAGACGCCCACCTCCGTCGACATGGACGCGCACGGAACGCCCCGACACGAAGTGCGCAAGGTCGACCTTGGTCACGCCGGCCCACCGGGTGGCAGTCGGGGAGACCGCCGAGCGAGCCCAGCCGGACCGGTAGAGCTGACCCCATGCCGATCCGAGAGTCCAGTCCTGGAAGCCGATCGTCGGCCGCCCGCCGGTGGCCGTGCCCTGCACCTCGAAGCGGATCGACCGGTAGGCACCCCCGGCCGGGAGGCGGAACGCGTAGCCGACGCCTGGCCAGTCTCCGGCGTTGCCCGCCAGGCGCAGGGGCGCCGTGGATGAGCACGAATAGGACCCGACTCCGTCGCCGCTGGAGAACTGGAAGCAGCGGGGTCCGCGGCTGACCGTGATGATCGTCGTCGTCCAGCGGATCTTGCGCAGGGAGACCGTCACGGTCGATGTCACGGTTCGCTGTGGCCGGGAACCGTACGGGTCGATCAGGGTCTGCCGGATGGTGTACCTGCCCGACGGAGCCAGCACCCCCCTCGAGGTCTTCCCGTTCCAGGCCCACGCGTAGGCACCCGCTGCAGGTCCCGCCGCGTACCTGCGGACGACCGTGCCCTTCGCGTTCCGGACCTCGATGGCGAGCGCCAGCCGCTCGTCCCGGATCCCGCGCGCGATCACCGTGTCGCGCCAGCGGTCCACGATCGGAAAGAACGTGGATCCCAGCACGCCGACGCCGCTGGCCCGGGCCGTGTTGGTGACGACCAGCGGGGCTGCCGACGCCGTTCCCGGCGCCGCGGCACTTCCATCGCCGGCATAGGCCACCTCGACGCTCTTGACGCCCGGCGTCGTCCACGTGACCGTGACCGAGCCGCGACCGCCGGCATCGAGCTCGACGGCCGGCCGGGCGCCGCCGTCGATCGTGAACGTGAGGCTTCCGGACGGGATCGCGCCCGTCACGCTCGGCTCCACCGTGGCGGTGTAGGTCACCGGCGTGCTCGTCTCGACGACCGTCGTGGCGGTCGAGAGGGTCACGCTCGAGACGCCGCGGACGACGGTGAGGACGCCCGGCGCGAATGCGAAGGTGTAGGCGGCCGAGGCCAGCGTGCCGATGCTGCACGTGATCGGGTAGGCGCCGGCCGGGCTGGTGATCGTCGCGGTCGTCGTGCACGCCGGGCTGCCGCTGACGCCCGACGTCGCGAGGGACTGGCCGTTCACAAAGCCCGAGATCGTGGCGGTGAGCTCCGGATTCACCTGGCCAAACGGACGGCTCTTCGAGTCGGCCGTCACAGTCAGGGTCGAAAGCCCGACTGGGGGTGGCACGATGATGGCGCCGACCGCGAAGCTCTGCTGGACCTGGGTCCGCCGGGGCGTACGTGCCGTTGCCGGCCTGGTCGGCAGCGATCGTGCAGGTGCCGGCGGCGAGGAGCGTGAGGGCGCCGGTTAGCGTGCCCACGGTGCAGACCAACGGGGTGGTTGAGCTGTAGGTCACCGGCAGGCCCGAGCCGCCGCCGGTGGCGGTGACGATCTTGCCGGTCGCCCCGACGATGACGCCCGTGGGCGCCGCACCGAAGGTGATGGTCTGCGGAGTGAGGCTCGCGGGCCCGACCGCGAAGCTCTGCTGGACCTGGTCCGCCGGGGCGTACGTGCCGTTGCCGGCCTGGTCGGCAGCGATCGTGCAGGTGCCGACGGTGAGGAGCGTGAGGGCGCCGGTTAGCGTGCCCACGGTGCAGACCAACGGGGTGGTTGAGCTGTAGGTCACCGGCAGGCCCGAGCCGCCGCCGGTGGCGGTGACGATCTTGCCGGTCGCCCCGACGATGACGCCCGTGGGCGCCGCACCGAAGGTGATGGTCTGCGGAGTGAGGCTCGCGGGCCCGACCGCGAAGCTCTGCTGGACCTGGTCCGCCGGGGCGTACGTGCCGTTGCCGGCCTGGTCGGCAGCGATCGTGCAGGTGCCGACGGCGAGGAGCGTGAGCACGTGCCAGCCGCGGTGACCGAGCACCCGGCCGCGCGCCGCGGTGTCGATCGTGACGGTCGCCCGCGATGGCCCGACGCCGCACTCGGGTGATGGTCTGAAGGAGTGAGGTCGCGCCCGACCGCGGACTGCTGGTCCTGGTCCGTCGAGGGCCGAACGTGATCGTCTGGAGCGTGCCGCGCGGCGGTGCCGACCGCGAAGCTCTAGCGTGACCTGCGGGGCGTGCGCCCCAGAGGTGGTCGGCCGTCGCCGAGCCTGACGTCGGCCGCGATCGTGCAGGTGCCGACGGCGAGGAGCGAGAGGCGAGCCGTCTGGCAGCGTCGACCGAACAGGACCGCGGTGATGGAGCGTGTTCGCGTCACGGCCAGAGCCGGAGGAGGCACGTCGCGGGTCGACCGCGTGAGGAGGCGGCTGCCGCCGACGGCTCGACACCCGTCGTGACGTGCCGGGAACGTGATCGTCTGGTCGGGCGGCGAATCCGCAAAGGCCACGGGCGTCGTCGCGCTCATCAGCACCAGCACCGCGACGAGGGCGCCGAGGGTGCGGCGCGCAGCGTGACGCGATTGGAGGACCGTGCTCGCGTTCATCGATAGTCCCTCGTCCGGCGCCCATTCGCGGCCGAGCGTGTCTCGCTTTGTTGGCGCTCGGAGTCTAGCTGTGATTCGCCAGTAGGTCGTCGACCGGCGGCAGTGACTCAGCGAGTCTGCCCTGGCTCGCGACGGAGGGGACGCCGCACGAAACCCCGGCTGAGCGCGGGGAAACACGCCGCCCGAGTCTACCGCCGACCACCGGGCCGTGCGGGCGCCCGGTAGACTGCCCCGAACGGGGCAGTCGGAGTGGGAGGCGAGCGGTTGAGCGAGGCGGGCGAGCAGCCAGGAGGGGCCGCGGGCAATCCCGCCGCAGCGAGCGGCCCGGTCGACGACCAGCACCAGGCAGGGGTGGCTGCGGGTGGTCCTGCTCCGGGCGACGGCGTCGAGGATCACGAGCGGCCCGCTCGCCAGCGCGGCACGACCGTCCACGGAGAGGCGGCCAACGCGGGCCACCGCGTCCTCGCCCCCGACGACGCCGAGGTCGAGGCGTACCTGGAGGTCGCCCTGGACGCCGGGGCGCCCGA
The DNA here is from genome assembly GCA_963705215.1 of uncultured Chloroflexia bacterium. Lineage (GTDB taxonomy): Bacteria > Chloroflexota > Limnocylindria > Limnocylindrales > CSP1-4 > CTSoil-043. Next base: position 38,336 of record CAVPJI010000001.1, read on the forward strand.
GCGCCCGGAGATCGATCGTCCCGGCGGAGCCGTCGCCCGCGGGGAGCCGAGCGCGTCCGAGCCCGACACGGTCGTGGTCCTCGACTTCGGCAGCCAGCTCGCCCAGCTCATCGCCCGACGCGTCCGCGAGCTCCACGTCTACTCCGAGCTCCTCCCGCACGACACGCCGTACGCCGAGCTGGAGCGCCGACGCCCGCGCGCGATCATCCTTTCGGGCGGCCCCAACTCCGTCTACGACGTGGATGCCCCGAAGCCGGACCCGGCGATCTGGAACGGCCGAATCCCAGTCCTGGGGATCTGCTACGGGGCCCAGCTCATGGCCCTCGAGCTCGGCGGCGACGTGCTACCCGCGGCCCGGAGGGAGTACGGACCGGCGACCGTCACCATCACCGCCGAGGATCGCCTCTTCGCGGGCCTCGAGCGGGACCAGCCGGTCTGGATGAGCCACGGCGATTCGATCACCCGGCTGCCGGCAGGCTTCGTTGCCACGGCCCAGACGCCATCCACGCCCTTCGCCGGCCTCGCCGACCCCGCTCGCCGCCTCTACGGCATCCAGTTCCACCCCGAGGTCGTCCACACTCCGCACGGCCGTGACATCCTGCGGAACTTCATCCTCGGCATCGCCGGGGTGCGGCCGACGTGGACGCCCGCCAACTTCATCGAATCGACCGTCAACGAGATCCGCTCGCGCGTGGACACGCACGCCCGCGAGACGGGCGGCGACGGGAAGGTCATCTGCGCCCTCTCGGGCGGCGTCGATTCGGCGGTGGCCGCCGCGCTCGTCCACCGCGCCGTCGGCGACCGGCTGACATGCATCTACGTCGACCACGGCCTCATGCGCAAGCGGGAGTCGGAGCTCCTGCGGGTCACCTTCGAGAAGAACCTGGGCATGAACCTGGTCATGGTCGACGCTCGCGAGCGGTTCCTCGAGCGCCTGGCCGGGGTGACGGACCCGGAGCAGAAGCGCCGGATCATCGGCGACGCCTTCATTCGGGTCTTCGAGGAGGAAGCGGCAAAGATCGGCCGGATCGACTTCCTGACCCAGGGGACGCTCTACCCGGACGTCATCGAGTCGACCGCACCCGAGACGAAGGCCGCCCAGAAGATCAAGACCCATCACAACGTGGGCGGGCTGCCGGACGACCTCCGGTTCACCCTGATCGAGCCGCTCCGCTACCTGTTCAAGGACGAGGTTCGCCTCGTGGGCGTGGAGCTGGGGCTCCCGGAGGCGATGGTCTTCCGCCAGCCGTTCCCGGGGCCGGGCCTCGCGATCCGGATCATCGGCGAGGTCACGGCCGAACGGCTGGACACGCTGCGCGAGGCCGACTGGATCGTCATCGACGAGATCAAGGCTGCCGGCCTCTACCGCACCCTGTGGCAGTCGTTCGCGATCCTCACGCCCCTGCGTTCCGTGGGCGTGATGGGCGACGGGCGGACCTACGCGAACGTCTGCGCGATCCGGGCGGTCACCTCGGAGGACGGGATGACCGCCGACTGGGCCAAGCTGCCCTACGACGTGCTGGGCAAGATCTCATCGCGGATCGTGAACGAGGTGCCGGGGGTCAACCGGGTGGTCTACGACATCAGCAGCAAGCCGCCGGCCACGATCGAGTGGGAGTGAGCGCCCGCGACGAGGGTCGCCGCTAGCTGGTGGCGCCGCGCACCGGAGGGGCGCCGCGACAGGTGCGGAGCAAGGTCCCGACGAGTAGCATGCGCCAATGGCCGACGACGCTGGACCCGTGACGCCCGCCTACGAGTGGGAACACGTCCCCATCTGCCCGTGGTGCTCCGCAGCCCTGCCGGCGGCCGACGTCGCCGACTGCCCGTCCTGCCAGGCTCGGCTCGTGGAGCCGCTCGACGTCGTGATCCCCGGTGTGACGGCCGTCGACCCGGTGCTGCTTGCCGCGGCGGCTGCGCCCCGCAAGGTCAAGCGCACGTTCGGATCGCTCCTCGTGGGCGATGACAACGAGATCCCTCCGCCCTCCGAGGCCGAGATGCCTGCCCTCGCGCGGCCTGATGCCGAGGTGCGCCGCGAGATCCTGCGCCTGGAGATGGAGGCGCGCCTCGTCGCGCTCAAGGCCGAGGTCGCGTCGTGGGACGCCGACGGCGCGGTCGCGAGTGGTCGGCCGGTCGAGTCGCCGGAGCCGACGGAGGGCGGGGACGTGCCCGACCCGGCCACGATCGGCGAGCCGCCCGAGTCCGGCGAGCCGCCCGAGTCCGGCGAGCCGCCCGAGTCCGGGGAACCGCCCGACCCGGCCTGACGCGGCGCCCGTATCCTTCCCGGGATGTCGCCCCGCCTCTCCCCTCCCGCCGCGTCGTTCATCCGTGAGCACGAAGTCCGCATCGGCGATCTTCGCCTGCGCGCCGGCATCGATCGACCGACGGAGATCGAGGGCTGGTGGCTGGCCGTCCTGTGGGTCGTCGACGACGAAGGGATCGTGCCCTGTCGGCTGGTGGCGCCCGCCGCCGGGCCGCCGCCGGATCCCCCGCACGCTCGCCTGGGACCGCTCATCTCGGGCAGCCTGTCCGGCTTCGTCCTGGAGGATGGGGAACGCCAGCAGCTGCGCCTCCGCCTGCCGGTGCCGCCCGATGAGGCCGAGGGTCCCTGGAGCGCCCCGCTGGTCGTCCAGCTCGCCGTCCGGTGGGAGCCGGCCCGGGCTGCGGCGATGACGCCGAGCAAGCTGGCGGACGTCGCGCTGGCGGCGTTCCGGCGAGCGGTCGAGGCCGCCAGCCGGCCCTGAGCGCGCCGGCCTGGGTGCGCTTCTCGACGCTCTCGCAGGGTCGCGGGTAGACTCAAGCCCTGATGAAGAACCTATTCGATGATTTCCTGCGTGAGCTGAACGAGCGTCAGGCCGCTGCGCAGCGCGGACCGACACGGCCCGAGACCGGGAGGGGCCGATCCGGTCGACGACGACGGCCCGGAGGCCACGGACGCCGACACGATCAGCGCCAGCGCGGACGCAGACACCCCCGACGCGGACGTCGAGGCAGCCGGCGATCAGGATGGTGCCGACGCAAAGGCGGACGCAGACGGCGACGCGGACGCCGACGCCGACGCCGACGCCGACGCGCCGCCCGCTGACGAGCCGATCATGATCCGGCCCCTCGATCAGGGCCAGCGTGGCGGGGGAGGCTCGCGCGGGGGAGGGAAGCCGCCGCGCCGCCCGCCCGGCGGCCCCGACGACGGCGGCTCGTTCCGCCAGCGCCTCGGAGCCCTGGGCCCGCAGGTGCTGCTCGCCGTCATCGGCCTGGTCCTGTTCGCCGCCGTGTTCCTCATCGGCATCGGCCTCGACCTGGCGACCGACGCGATCTGGTTCGACAGCGTCGGCTTCGACCCCGTCTTCTGGACCCGCCTCGGGTCGCAGGTTGGCCTTTTCGCGGTCGGCCTGCTGGCCGCGCTCGTCTTCCTCCTCGCCAACCTCTGGCTGGCCGGTCGCCTGGCTCCGCCGCCGGACGCTGCGGCCGGAAAGCGGATGCGCGGCTTCGTCGGCCGCCTCGGCGACGCGGCCCGGGCCACGACCGAGGGCCAGATGGGGCGGAACGATCCCTTCGGCTTCCAGCGCCGCGGGCCCACCGGACGTGCCGGCGAGCAGCCCCCGCCGGCACGTCCCACGATCACCCTCGAGGCCGACGAGATGCCGGACCTCTCGCCTCTCGCCATCGGCGGCCTGACCGTCGTCGCCGTGCTCGCCGCCGTCGGAACGGCGGGCGCGCTGTCCGGCAGCTGGGACACGATCCTGCTCTGGCAGAACCGCGTGCCGTTCGCCGCGGCCGGCGCCACGGCGGTCGTCGACCCGGTCTTCGGGCGCGACGTCTCCTACTACCTCTTCGAGCTGCCGTTCCTGCGCCTCGTCCAGGCTGTCGTCGGAGGGCTCCTCGTCGCGGCGCTCGTCGTGGCCGGCGGGCGCTACCTCCTGGCAGGAGCGCGCGGCGGCGGGTTCCCGACGCCGGTCCGCGTCCACCTTGGCGTGCTCGGCGGCCTCTACCTCCTGACCGTGGCGGCCGGCTACCAGCTGGACAAGCTGGAGCTCGTCTACAGCACGCGTGGATTCGCAACGGGCGTCAGCTACACCGACCAGGCCGCCCAGTTCTTCGCGTTCGACGCCCTCACGATCGTGGCCGGCCTCGTCGCCGCGCTCCTCGTCGGCGGCGCGTTCACCCGGTGGATCTGGCCGCTGGGGGCGGGGATCGCCGTCTGGTTCGGCCTGTCGCTCCTCCTTGGCCGGGTCTACCCGGAGGTGATCCAGCGCTTCACGGTGGAGCCGAACCAGTACGCCCAGGAGCAGCCGTACATCGCCAACAACATCGCGATGACGCGCCTCGCCTTCGACCTCACCAACTGGGAGGACCGGAGCTACAAGGGCGACCAGCCGCTCACGAGGGCCGACGTCGTCAAGGAGGTGGCGACCTTCAAGAACGCCCGCCTGTGGGACTACCGGCCGCTCCAGACGACCCTGGACCAGCTGCAGACGGTCCGCCAGTACTACGACTTCTACGACGTCGACGTGGACCGCTACGTCGTCAACGACGAGACCCGCCAGGTGATGCTGAGCGCCCGCGAGCTGGCCCCCGAACGCAACCCCCAGGCCGGTTCGTGGGTCAACCAGCGGATCGTCTTCACCCACGGGTTCGGGGTCACGATGGTCCCGGTCAACGAGGTGGATTCGCAGGGTCTGCCCCAGTTCTTCATCCGCGACATGCCGCCGCAGTCCGCGTCAGGGGCGCCGCAGGTGACCCAGCCGCGGATCTACTTCGGCGAGCGGCCCAGCGACTGGGTCGTCGTCGGAGCGCGGCAGGCTGAGTTCGACTACCCGCTCGGGAGCGGCGACGGCACGGACGGCAGCGGCACCCAGGAGGAGACCCGCTGGACGGGCGACACGGGCATCCGGCTCGACAGCATCCTCTCGCAGCTCCTGTTCGCGGCCCGCTTCCGCGACCTCAACCTGCTCATCTCGGACCAGGTGACGGCCGACAGCCAGCTCCTCATGCACCGGAGCCTGGGCGATCGCCTGGGCCGGATCGCGCCGTTCCTGGCCTACGACAAGGACCCCTACTCGGTCGTCAACGACGAGGGCCGCCTCATCTGGATCCAGGACGCCTACACAGTGACCGATCGCTTCCCGAACGCCCAGACGTTCAGCGGCTCGATCCTGGGTGATACCAGCGGCCTGAACGGCCGGCAGTTCAACTACCTGCGCAACAGCGTCAAGATCGTCATGGACGCCTACACCGGCACGATGACGTTCTATGTCGCCGACCCCGAGGACCCGCTCATCCGGGCGTGGCAGGGCGTCTTCCCGACGTTGTTCCGGCCGATCAGCGAGCTTCCTGCGGGGCTGCGGGCCCACCTCCGAGTGCCCGAGGAGCTCTTCAACGTCCAGACCCGCGTCTTCGCCAACTACCACGTCACGGATCCCCTGACGTTCTTCCAGGGCGACGACCTGTGGACCGTGCCCCAGAACGTCGCGGGCGAGACTGGCCAGCTGCCGCTGGAGGCGTACTACGTCTATATGCGGATGCCCGGCGAGGCCAAGCCCGAGTTCCTGTTGCTCCAGCCCATGGTTCCCCAGAAGCGACCGAACATGATCGCCTGGGTCGCTGCCCGCAACGACGGAGATGCCTACGGCGACGTCTTCGTCTACCGCTTCCCTCGCGACACATCGATCTTCGGGCCCGTCCAGATCGAGGCCCGGATCGACCAGGATCCCGTGATCAGCTCACAGATCACCCTCTGGAGCCAGGCCGGGAGCGAGGTCGTGCGCGGCAACCTGATCGTCGTTCCCGTCCAGGATTCGATCATCTACCTCGAGCCGATCTACCTCCAGTCGACCGGGTCGGCAATCCCGGAGTTCACGAAGATCGTCGTGGCGAGCCCAACGAAGATCGTCTGGGGCGACACGCTGGAGGAGGCTCTCAACCTCCTGCTCGCCGGCGGCCCGGGTCCATCGCCCGGTCCTTCGCCGACGCCGGGCCCCAGCCCGTCGCCCGGGGCGTCGTCGTCACCGGGGCCGACGTCCGGCCCGAACGTGACGCCGGCTCCTGGGGACGTCCAGGCGCTCGTCGAGTACGCCAACCTGCACTTCGAGCTGGCGCAGGCGGCCCTCCGGCAGGGTGACTTCGCGACGTACGGGATCGAGATTGCCGAGGTCGAGAGGACCCTGGCGCAGCTCGAGATCTTGGTCGGGGGGAGCCCCACCCCGGCGCCGTGAGCATGGCCGGGGCAGCGTCCCCGGACGCGCCAGAGGCCGTGTCTCCGGGCGGGGCCGACGCCGTCCCGGGCGCCATCAGGGCGCCTGCGCGCGGCGAGGCCGCGGTCGTCGTGCGTGTCGTACCCGGGCCGGTGGTCGCTGTGCCGGCGGACGGTGTCCTGGAGGAGCTGGACGGCCGCCCGATCGGGCAACCGTCGGTTCGAGGACTCCTTCCGGGCGATGCGCTGCCCGGGCCCGGCGTCCCGTGGCGCCGGGGCGCTGCCGCTGCAACGGCGATGACCGCCCGGTGGCCGAGCCTGTGGGTCTACGCCCTAGTGGCATTCCTCGCCCGGGGCGGGATCGTGGTCCTCGCCCTCCCGATCGTGGTCGCGCCGACGTTCATCGGGCTCGCCAACTTCGTCGGGCCGGCATCGGTCTCGGCGGGGGGTCCCGGCCCGCGGCTCATCGCGCTCCTTGTCGTGGGGTTGGCGGCGGCTGCCGTACTGGTCGTCGTGGGGGCCTGTGTCGCGGCCGCGGCCGAGGTTGCGCTCCACCGGGCCACGGCGGCCACGCCCGAGGCCAGGACGGTCGTCGCGATCGGCCGGGGCGCAGGCGCGGTCTTCGCCGAAGCCAACGCCGACGCGGACGCCGCCGCGGGCATGCCGACGGCGAGTGCGCCGCGAACCGGGCCGCAGGACGCGGGGGACGCCGGCACCGTCCGGGCGATCGCCCGGGTCGCCGGCGTTCGCCTGATCCTCCTCGTGCCGGTTGTCATCGTTGCGGCCGTCGCGATCCCGGCCTGGGTCGCGGTCGCCTATCGTGAGCTGACGGTTCCGAGTGACGTGAGCGCCCCCCTCGCGACGCGCGTTCTCGCCGGGGCGCCCGTCGCCAGCGTGGCGGTGCTGGGAGCGTGGCTGGCGGCGGAGATCGTGGGCGGGTTCGCCGCGAGGCGCTCGTCGCTGCTCGAGGCGTCGATCCCGCGTGCCCTGCACGCCGGGTTCGTGGACCCGTTCCGCGCCCCGCTCGCCACGGCGCTCACGGTGACCGTCGCGCTGGGGGTCACGGTCCTCGCGCTCGTCGCGACGTGGTGGGTGACCGGCGTTGCGTGGGACGCCGCCCGGCAGGCTCTCGGGGGCGGCTTGGGCGCGCTGGCCGCCCTCGGGGCGGCGCTCCTCATGGCCGTCGCCTGGCTGGCCGGACTCGTGCTCGCGGCCGGGGCGGCCGCCTGGCGGGCAACGCTCGTCACGATGGAGCTGCTGCGCAGGTGACGCTGGATGCCCTGCTACACTGCGCCGCGTGCGCCGCCGACGGCCAGCCGCCCGGGCGAGATGGCGCTGCTCGCATGGAGGTGGGTGACCCCACCGCATGAACCTGGACTTCCTCTCCGGGATCGGTGATGCGATCGCTGGGTTCTTCGAGAGCCCGCTCGTCCAGACGGGCCTCCAGGCGATCGGCTTCTACATCGTGATCATCTGGCTCGCGTCGGCCTACTGGGCTTTCCGCGACATGCAGGCGCGGACCTCGAACCCGGTCGTCCCGTACCTCGCCGCGGCGCTCATCGTTGGGTTCACGCCCATCTTCTTCATCTTCGGCATCATCGTCTACCGCATCATCCGGCCGCAGGAGCGACGGGGTGAGGCTTACGAGCGCGGACTCGCAGAAGAGGCCCTGATCGCCGAGATCGAGCAGATCGAGCACTGCGCCACCTGCGGTCGCAAGGTGCACGAGGACTGGATCATCTGCCCGACCTGCCGAACGCGCCTCAAGCGAGTCTGCCCGCATTGCTCGAAGCTCGTCGGCCTCGAATGGTCGCTGTGCGCCTGGTGCGGCCGCGACTTCGAGCGGCGCGAGGCCCTCGCGTCCGTTGGCTCGGTCCCGGTTCGCCCGACCCGCGAGCGGCCCGCGGCTCCCGCGCCTGCCGCGTCGCCCGTGCAGGCGGCCGCGGCGGTGTCGGCCGCTCCGCTGCAGGCGTCTGCCGCTCCGCTGCAGGCGTCGACCCCGGCACCCGTCGCCGAGCCCCCGGCCACTGCCGCTGCCGTGCCGAGGGTGCGCACGACGCGCACGACCCGATCCTCCGCCGCCTCGCCGGCGACGGATCCAACGCCGCGCGGCTGAGCGACGACCCTGGACGACACCCGCGACGCGCGGCCGGACGACCACGCGCCCGACGCGCTTCCGGACGTCGCGGTGCCCGCCTTCGCGGTCCCCCCTGACGTCCTTCCGGGCGCCCCCCTCGATGCAGGCGGCTCGCCTCGACTGCGGCGCGGCGTCTTCGAGCTCGAGGGACGCGCCGCCCCCGGCCTCCACCTTGTAGCCTGGGGTCTCGGCGTCGCGGGCCTCGGTGCGCTTTTCGTGGCCGTCGCCTCGGGAGCAGGCTCCGGCGCGACCGTCGCCTTCATCATCGGGCTTGCCGCGCTTGGCCTGGGCCTCGTCGCCGGCGCCGGCTCTCAGGCGCTCCAGCGCCGCGCTGACGGCGCGACGTACGCGGGGCCATCGCCGGTTGCCGTCTTCGTCGCCGCCTTCCTCCTGACGCTCGTCGTCGGCTTCGGTCTCGGCGCGCTCAACTTCCTGCCCGAGGGGCCGGCCACCGTTCTCGCGTCGGTCCTGGTTTCGGCCGTGGTGTCGCTCGGGGTCGTGGCACTTGTCGTCGTCGGGTCCGGCGCGCTCAGCTGGCGCGAGATGGGGCTCCGGCTGCCGGGGCCTGACCAGGGCTCGCCGCTCGCCGACATTGGCCTGGGGATTGCGCTGGCGATTCCAACCCTCTTCGGCGCCGCGTTCCTGGCGGGTATCCTCATCACGCTCCTGGGCGTTGCGCCCACGGCCCCGCTCCCGCCGGCGGAAGACCCGGCTGGCATCGCCGTCAACCTCCTCGTCGCGGCTGTCCTGGCGCCGTTCTGGGAGGAGGTCTTCTTCCGCGGCTTCGTCACGACGGCCTGGGCGCGGACCGCCGGGCCGCGGGCGGCCATCGTGCGGGGGGCCATCTTCTTCGCCGTGATCCACGTCATCACGCTGGCCGGCAGCGACTTCGACACCGCGATCCGGACCGCCCTCATCGCCTTCGTGATCCGCCTGCCCGTCGGGCTGGTCCTGGGTTGGGTCTTCCTGCGCCGCCGGACGCTCGTCGCGCCGATGGCCCTTCATGCCACGTACAATGCGATCCCGGTGCTCCTCGCCGCCCTGGGTGCGGGCGCGACGCCGACCTGACGCCGGGGCCGAGTCGGCGCGCGGAGCCGCGTGCCCGTGGCCGGGTCCCGCCGCCGACTGACGCCGACCTGACGCCGGTGAGTGCCGGATGAGTGGCCGATGAGCGGCCGTCCCTAGGATGCGGGGCGTCCTCGGGTTCGGATGGCGGGGGAATCGGCGGGCTCCGTCGTCCGGGCTCGGGGACCCATCACCCCCGCGATCGCTCGGAGGGAATCCTCGTGACAGATGCCGGCATCCTCGACGTCTCGGACCGCTCGCCGCGCGCTGCCGCCCCCGGCGCCCCGGCGCCCCGGCGCCCCGCCCGGCGCGTCCGCGAGATCCCGGCCGACGAGCGGCCCCGCGAGCGACTCGCGATTCGGGGCGTCGCCGGCCTGACGACCGCCGAGCTGATTGCCCTGGTCTGGGGCTCAGGCGCTCGCGGCCTGGGCGCGGTGGACCTGGCGGAGGAGGCGCTTGCCCGCCACGACGGCCTCGCCGGTCTCGCCCGAGCGGGCGAGCTCGAGCTCGTCGACCTGCCGGGCGTCGGCACGGCCAAGGCGGCCCAGCTGACCGCCTCCTTCGAGCTCGGCCGGCGGCTGCTGGCGGACTGGCCTGCCGGGCGCTGGACGGTCCGCACTCCCCGGGACGTCGCCGACCGGCTGATCCCCCAGATGGGCCACCTGGAGCGCGAGGAGCTGCGCGTCGTGCTTCTCAACGCCAAGAACGCCGTCCTGAAGGTGGTCACCGTCTACCAGGGGAACGTCTCGGCGTCCCTCGTCCGGGTCGGCGAGCTCTTCCGCGACGCCGTGCGGATCAGCGCGGCGGGCGTGATCCTCGTCCACAACCACCCCTCGGGCGACCCCACGCCGTCGCCCGACGATCTCCACCTCACGGCCGAGGCCCTGGCGGCCGGGCGCCTCCTCGACATCGAGCTGCTCGACCACGTGGTCGTGGGCCACGACGCCTTCGTCTCGTTGCGTGACCGGGGCGTCTCGTTCGACCGCGGCGGACCCGGGCTCCGCCCCGGGGCGGCGGCGGCCGAGTAGCCACCGCCTCGCCCTAGCAGCCCCCGCCTCGCCCTAGCAGCCCCCGTCTCGCCCTAGCAGCCACGGCGGCGGCCGACCAGCCACCGCCGAGCAGCCCCCGGCGCGCCCGCGCCACGCCGACGGCCGGCGCGCCCGCGGGGCCCGGCGCGCCTCTCGGGGTATACTCCGCCGGCGACCCGGACCGGTCGCACGTGCCGCCGCGCGCCCCCGAGACCACGGGGCCTGCCGCGGGCGACCCCCCAAGTGACCAGGCAACAGGATCCCGACCTCGCACATGCTCGACGCAATCCTCAGCATCTTCTCCCGCGACATCGGGATCGACCTCGGGACCGCCAACACGCTTGTCCACGTCCGCGACCGCGGGATCGTGATCAGCGAGCCCAGCGTCGTCGCGATCGATGCGAAGACGAAGAAGGTCCTCGCGATCGGCGCAGAGGCGAAGCGCATGGTCGGCCGCACGCCCGCGAACATCATCGCGATCCGCCCCCTGCGCGACGGCGTCATCAGCGACTTCGACGTCACCGAGCAGATGATCAAGTACTTCGTGCACCGGGTCCACGACCGGATCGGGCTCATCCCGCGGCCGCGGATGGTGCTCGGGATCCCGTCGGGCGTGACGGAGGTGGAGAAGCGGGCAGTTCGGGACGCGGCCCTCAATGCCGGCGCCCGCTGGGCGCGCCTGATCGAGGAGCCGATGGCGGCCGCGATCGGGGCCGGCCTTCCCGTGAGCGAGCCGACCGGAAGCCTCATCGTCGACATCGGCGGCGGGACCACCGAGGTGGCCGTGATCAGCCTCGGCGGCATCGTCGTGAGCCGGAGCATCCGGATCGGCGGCGACGAGATGGACATGGACATCGTCTCGTTCGCCCGCCGCGAGTACAACCTGCTCCTCGGCGAGCGCACCGCCGAGGACATCAAGATCGCGATCGGGTCCGGCTACCCAGGCGACTGGGATGCCCAACGGGTCAACCTCCGCGGTCGCGACCTCCTGACCGGCCTCCCGCGCAGCGTCGAGGTCGGCGCCGACCAGATCCGCGAGGCAATCGAGCCGTCCGTCCAGCAGATCGTCGACACGATCAAGGACACGATCGAGGAGACGCCGCCCGAGCTCGTCGCCGACATCATGGACCAGGGGATCGTGCTCGCCGGCGGCGGCGCGCTCCTCCTGGGCCTCGACCGGCGCGTCGCCGAGGCGACCCAGATGCCGGTCCACATCGCCGACGACCCTCTCACCTGCGTCGCCCGGGGCACCGGCGTCGTCCTCCAGGAGCTCGACACCATGAAGCGAGTGCTCGTCGCGGACACGTACTCGCGCCCGCTCCGGTAGGAGGCAGGTGATGACGAGCCGGCTGGCCGGCTACGGGCACCGCGCCCCGCGCATCGCCCGCCGCCGCGCGATCGTCTTCTCCGTCCTCGTCGGGATCACGATGATCCTGATGATCGCCAGCGCCACCGCTCCGGTCGCCGAGGTCCAGCGCGGCCTTGCCTTCGCCCTGTCGCCCTTCGCCGAGGCCGTGAACGGCGTGGGCCGCGAAGTCCGGTCGGTCATCGACGCGGCCGCCGAGATCGACCGGCTCCGGCGCGAGAACACCGCCCTCCGGTCCGACAACGACCGGCTCGAGCAGCGCAACCGGACCCTGGACGCCCTGGCGGCCGAGAACGAGGAGCTGACGGCGCTCCTGGCGATCCGCAACACCCTCGACTACTCCACCGTGGCCGCCCGGGTCATCTCGCGCGAGCTGGCCGACGTGAGCAGGGTCGTGATGATCGACGCCGGGAGCGACGACGGGGTCGAGATCGGCGACGTCGTCGTGGGGGCGGGCGGTGCGCTCGTCGGCCGGGTGACCGAGCTCGGCGCATCCGCTGCCCGAGTGACCCTGATCAACGATCCGGCCTCCACCGTGATCGGCGAGATCGTGGGAAGCAAGGCGACCGGCGAGGTGGTGGGCGACCTCGGCGGCACCCTGGTCATGGACAAGATCGACGCGACCCAGCAGGTCGCGCTCGGCGAGGAGGTCGTCACCGCAGGGCTCACGCTCGGCGAGGCGGTCCGCTCGCCGTATCCCAAGGGCCTGGTGATCGGGCGGATCATCGACGTGACCCGCGACCCGAACGCGGTCGTCCAGACCGCCTTCGTCGACCCGGCGATCGACCTGACCCGGCTGGAGGCGCTCCTCGTGATCACGGACTACGAAGGCGGGATCCCGAGCGGCGACATCCTGCCGACCGACGACCTCAACCCCGATGGAACGCTGCCCGACTCGGAGCAGCCGTTCGCGACGCAGGCCCCCACGCCGCGCCCCACGCCGCGCCCCACGCCGCGCCCGACCCCGGTCCCGACGCCGCGGCCCTGACGCTCGCCCCGGCTGCTACGATCGCCGGACGATGAAGGGCCTCATCCTTGCCGGCGGCACGGCGACGCGCCTCTTCCCGCTGACGATCGTCACGAACAAGCACCTCCTGCCGATCTATGACCGGCCGATGATCTACTACCCCCTCGAGACGCTGGCGGGGATGGGGATCCGCGAGGTCCTCGTGATCGTCGGAGGCAAGAGCGTGGGCGACGTCGTGGAGCTGCTCGGCGACGGCACCCACTTCGGCCTCTCCCTGACCTACCGCTACCAGGGCGGCGCCCTCGGGATCGCGCACGCCATCGGCCTGGCCCGGGAGTTCGTCGGGGACGATGCGTTCTGCTGCGTCCTGGGCGACAACATCCTGAGCGGGCCGCCGCTGGAGCCTCTCGCCCGCGAGTTCGCCGCGGGCACGTGGGGCGCCGGCACCCTCCTCTACCAGGTCGCGGATCCCGAGCGCTTCGGCGTGGCCGAGCTGGACGCGGCCGGCCGGGTCGTCGGATTCGAGGAGAAGCCGGAGGCGCCCAAGAGCAACCTCATCCCGATCGGCGTCTACTTCCTGCGCCCGGATGTCTTCGACGTCATCGACACCCTGGCCCCGTCCGGCCGCGGGGAGTTTGAGATCACCGACGTCCTCAACCACTACATCCCCCAGGGTGGCCTCTACGCGCCGCGCTACGAGGGGCACTGGGCCGACGCGGGAACGGTCCCCTCGCTGCTCCGGGCCGCCCAGCTGGCCGCGGCCGCGGATACCGAGGGGAAGCTGGCCGCGCCGCCGCAGCGACCCACTTCGTGACCGCTCCCGGGCCAGGCGCCCACCTCCTGGTCTCCGGTGGCGCCGGGTTCATCGGGAGCTGCTTCGTCCGCGACGTCCTGGGCCGGCACGACGGGACCCGGATCACCGTCCTCGACAAGCTGACCTACGCGGGCAACCGGGCCAACCTCGGCGACGTCGAGGCCGACGCCGAGATGGCCTCCCGCTTCGCCTTCGTGCGCGGCGACATCGCCGACGCGTCCGCCGTCGCGCCGCTTGCCGCGACCGCCGACGCTATCGTGAACTTCGCCGCGGAGAGCCACGTCGACCGCTCCATCCTGGAGCCGGCCGCCTTCCTGCGGACCGGCGTGGACGGCGTCCACGTCCTGCTGGAGGCCCTGCGCGTCGAGACGGAACGGGCACAGTGCGGCGAACGGGCATCGATTCCGCGCCTCCTCCAGGTCTCGACCGACGAGGTCTACGGGTCGGTCGCGGAGGGCCGCTCCGTCGAGGCCGATCCGCTCGCGCCCCGCTCGCCCTACGCGGCGGCGAAGGCCGCCGGCGAGCTGCTCGTGCGGGCGTATCACGTGACCTACGGGCTCGACGTGGTGATCACGCGGGGCTCGAACACGTACGGCCCGTTCCACCACCCGGAGAAGCTCATCCCGCTCTTCGTGACCAACGCGCTCGACGACCTGCCGCTGCCCCTCTACGGCGACGGCCTGCAGCGGCGGGACTGGCTCCACGTGAGCGACCACGCGGGCGCGATCGGCCACGTGCTGGCCCACGGTGCCGCGGGCGAGGTCTACAACGTCCCGGGGTCCACGGAGCTCACCAACCGCGAGGTGGTGGAGCGGCTCCTGGCCCTGCTCGACAAGCCCTGGTCGCTCGTCCGCACGGTCGCCGACCGACCCGGGCACGACCGGCGCTACGCGATGGACGGCGGGCGTCTCGGCGAGCTGGGCTGGGCGAACCGGGTGGGCTTCGACGAGGGGCTCGCCACCACCGTGGCCTGGTACCGCGATCACGAGTGGTGGTGGCGCGCGGCGCGCGGCAGCGACTGGGACGCCTACTACGCCCGCCAGTACGCGGAGCGCCTCGCGACGTCGTCGGCGGCGGAGGCGAACCGATGAGCGGCAGGGTCGGCCGGACGTGCCGCAGGACCCGCCGGGCAAGCGGCCGGGCCGGCTGATGCGAGTCGCGATGACGGGAGCCGGCGGCCGTCTCGGCCGTGCCCTGCTGGCAGCCCTCGAGGAGGCGCCGTTCACGGGACCGGGCGGGCCGATCGCCTGGGACCTCCCGGATCACGACCTCGACGAGCCGGCGAGCGCGGACCGCCTCGTTCGGCGCGATCGACCCGACGTCGTGGTCCACACGGCGGCGTGGACGGACGTCGACGGCTGCGCCACGGATCCTGCGCTCGCCCTCCGCCGGAACGGCGCCGCGGTCGGCGACCTCGCTGCGGCCTGTGTGCGGGCGGGGGCCGATCTTGTCTACATCTCGACCAACGAGGTCTTCGACGGCCGTCGGACCGACGGGCGCGGCTACGACCCGGGAGACGAGCCTCGCCCGGCCAACCCGTATGGGGCCAGCAAGCGCGCCGGGGAGGTTGCCGCGCAGGCCGCGTACCTCCGCGACGGCAGCATCGCGGCGTCCGAGGCGGGCGTCGCCGCGCCCGCGGGACCCCAGCTTGCCATCGTGCGCACGGCCTGGCTGTTCGGCCCGCCCGGCAACGACTTCCCGGACAAGATCCTCGCCGCGGCCGAGCGCGCCCGGGCGTCCGGCGAGCCCCTGCGGGTCGTCGGCGACGAGATCGGCTCGCCCACCTACGCGCCCGACCTCGCTGACGCCATCGTGGAGCTCCTTGCGGGCGGCGCGTACGCGGGCCTCCACCACGTCGTCAATGGCGGCATCGTCTCCCGCGCTGCGTGGGCCCGGGCGATCCTTGGCGCCGTCGGCGTGGACGTTCCGGTCACCGAGGTCCCCCTGTCCAGCTGGACGCGTCCGTCCGCCGTCCCGCCATGGGCCGTCCTTGCCCCGACGCCGCTCCCCTCGGGCGAGCCGCTGCGCCCGTGGGAGGCGGCCCTCGCCGACTACCTCCCGACCCTCCGGCGCAGGCGCGCCTCGGCGGCGCGGCCGTGACCGACCAGGCCCTGCCGGCCGCCCCCGCGCCGTCCCCGATCCCGGACGTCGCCTGGGGGAGCGTGGCCCGCCACGGCGACATCCGGGGCAGCTTCCGCGAGCTCTGGCGGGCCAGCGCGTTCGGGGCCCTGGACCCGCGTGTCGCCGGTCGGGCCGCGCCGGCCTTCACGCAGGCGAACCTGTCCACGTCGGCACCGGGCGTCCTGCGCGGCCTGCACCTCCACCGCCGCCAGCTCGACCACTGGATCGTGACCGGGGGGCGGGCGGTCGTGGCGCTCGTCGACGTACGGCCGCTCGTCGACGGCACCGCCGGGCGACCCCTCGTCGAGGTCCGAGAGGCTCCCGTCGACAGCACGGTGACCATACCGGCGGGCGTGGCCCACGGCTTCCTCGCCCTCGAGCCCCTCGAGCTTGTCTACCTCGTCACGAACGAGTTCGACGGGACCGACGAGCTTGGCTTCGCCTGGGACGACCCGCTCGCGGCGGTTCCCTGGCCGACCGTCGCGGTGACGCCGGATGGGCGCCCGATCCTCTCGGATCGCGACCGGTCGAATCCGTCCCTCGCGGAGCTCGTCGCTCGCCTCCGGATCGGCTGACCCGGTCGCCGGTCGACCGGGCGAGGTGGTCGCGATGGTGCGGCCGCGGCGCCACCGCACCGGACCGCACCTGACCGCCCTTAACCCATCCGTACCACCCGCACCCGGGACCATCGTCGGATGGTCCGCCGAAGGGTCGCGACGTACGGTGACCGTCCGATGATGAGCCGGACCATGCGCCCGGGGCGCCTTCGTCGTGCCCTCGCCGCCACGTTCCCGGCTCTCTTGCTGGCCGTCCTCATCGCGGCCGGCCTGCCGGGCGGCGCGTCCGCCGCTGATCCCGTCGCCCCCGGCCCCGGCGATGAGCCCAGCCAGGTCTACCTCGACGCGATGGCCCACGCCGGCGGTGCCTACACCTTCACGCCGGGGGCACCTGCCGAGGCCGACGCGCGGAGCTTCGCGCTGACCGGGCAAGCGCCGTCGACCGCGGCGGGCCGCGTGATCTACGGCTTCCTGCCGTACTGGACGCTGGCGGACCCCGACACGCGGCTCGACTTCAGCGTCCTGACCCACGTCGCCTACTTCTCCGTCGGCGCGGACGCGAGGGGCAACCTGAGGAAGCGGGATCCGGACGGCTCGCTCACGACCGGCTGGGCGGGATGGACGAGCTCGGCGATGACCTCGGTGATCAACGCGGCCCACGCGAAGCATCGTCGCGTGACGCTGACGCTCTCGGTCTTCGCCTGGACATCGGGTCAGGCTGCCGTCCAGAAGGCGCTTCTCGGCAGCGCCGGCGCTCGCCAGAACCTGGCACGACAGGCTGCCCACGCGGTCCGCGACCGCGGCGCCGACGGGATCAACCTCGACTTCGAGCCCCTCGTCGCGGGCTCGGAGGACGGGTTCGTGGCGCTGGTCCGGGCGATGCGGGCCGAGCTGGACGCGGTGATCCCGCGAGCCCACCTCTCGTTCGACACGCTCGGCCGCCCGGGCAACTACCCGCTCGAGCGGGCCCTGGCCAGGGGCGGCGCCGACGCCGTCCTCGTCATGGGTTACGACTACCGGACCGCCGGTGCGTCGTCCGCCGGCTCGATTGACCCGCTGGCGGGCCCGCGCTACGACCTCACCGAGACGGTCCAGGCCTACACGGCGCGCGTCCCGGCCTCGCGGGTGATCCTCGGTGTCCCGTACTACGGCCGGGCCTGGTCCACCGTCTCCGATGCGCTCAACGCGCGCACGCAGACGGGCGCCCGGTACGGCTACTCGGCCGCCGTCGAGTATGCGACCGCCGTCGAGTACGCGGCGAAGCATGGGCGGCGCTACGACAGCCGCGAGGTCGCGGCCTGGACGGCCTACCAGAAGGAGAGCTGCACCCCGGCCTTCGGCTGTGTGACGACGTGGCGCCAGCTCTACTACGACGACGCGGCGACTCTCGGCGCCCGCTACGACCTGGTCAATCGCGCCCGGCTCCGCGGCGCCGGCATCTGGGCCCTCGGATACGACGGTGCGAGGCCGGAGCTCTACCGCGCCCTCGCGGCAAAGCTCGTGAAGGACACGACGGCGCCGGCCGCAGGAATCATGGCCTTCCCTGCCACGCAGCCCGACACGGGCTTCCTCGTGCGCTGGACGGCCGAGGACGACTGGAACGGCATCGCAGGCTACGACGTCCAGGTGTCGACCGGCGGGGGAGCCTGGACCGCCTGGCTGGCTGGGACGAAGGCCACGAGCGCCGTGTACCTCGGCTCCGACAACACCGGCTACGCGTTCCGGGTCCGCGCCCGCGACGGCAAGGGCAACCTGTCCGCGTGGAACGTGAGCAGCGTCCACGTCGAGTCGCCGGCCCTCGCGCCCGGGGGCTTCCTCCGGGTCAACGGCGCCAGCCTGAACGTTCGCTCCGCACCCGACACGTCGGCCCCGAAGGTTGCCACGGCCGAGCGGGGCGACGTCTTCGCGATCACGGGCGGGCCCCGCACGGCGGATGGCCACACCTGGTTCCGGGTGACGGGGCCGCTGGCGACATGGGGCGCGGTGGGGGACGTCGAGTCCAGCGTCTGGGTCGCGGCGAGCGGCACGAGCGGAACCCATGCGATTGTCACCGCGGCTCCCAATGCCACCCTGGTGCGGGCCGGGATCCGGGCGGTCGAGTTCTCTGGTGGCGGACCGGCCAGCCTCGGGGCGAGCGCCGCTGCGGCCGGGCAGCGCAGCTTCTCGCCGAACGGTGACGGCTCCCGCGACCTCCTGGCGATCGGCTGGGACAACCGCCGGGCGCTCGACGCGCTGACCCTGCGCGTGCTTGCCCTGGACGGCACCGTCCTCGGGACGAGTCGCGTGCCGGCCACCGGGTCCGGGCCGCAGGAGCTCGGCTGGGACGGAACCGCTGGCGGCGCCGCCCTGCCCGACGGCAGGTACCTGCTCCAGCTCGTCGGCACCGCCGACGGGGCCACGTTCACGTGGCCTTCCACGGGGCCCACGGCGGGCGAGCTGCCGGCCCGGACGGCCGTCGTGATCGATCGCGTCGTGCCGACGCTCCAGGCCGCGAGGGCCTCGGGCAACCGCCTGTCGCCGAACGGGGACGGGGCCTTCGACGCGATGCGGGTCTCCGGCACGGGCTCCGCCGACGTGGTCCGCTGGGATGTGATCGTTGCGCCCCTGGCGGGCGACGTCGCCGGCGACCCAGTCCGCCGGATCGCGGGGACGGGCCGCTCCGCTGCCGCCACCTGGAAGGGGACCGCCGACGACGGGGCGCGCGCGGCCGACGGCGCCTACCGGGTCACGCTCCGGCTCTTCGACGCCGCCGGGAACGCGGCGACGCGGTCCTGGCCGGCGACCGTCGACGCGACGCCACCGGCCCTCACGGTGGCCGCCGCAGCCGCGGCGATCTCCCCCGACGGCGACGCGGTCGCCGACACCGTACGGCTGCGCTGGACGTCCGCCGAGCCCACGCACGGCACGCTGCGCGTCCTGCGCGGCAGGGCCGTGATCCGCTCGTGGCCGATCGACGGTGCCTCCGGCGCCGCGACCTGGAACGGGCGCGACGCTGCGGGGCGCACGGTGCCGGACGGCCGCTACACGGTTGCCGTGACAGCCACTGACTCGCTGGCCAACCGGGCCACGGCCAGGGTCCCACTCGTCGTCGACCGCACGGTCGGCGCCCTGCGCTGGGACCGGACGGCCTTCTCCCCGCAGGACGGCGATCGCATCCTGTCGACGGCCACCGTCGCGGTCCGGGTCGCCCGGGCGGCGCGCCTGACGCTGCGCATCCTCGACGCGGCCGGCACCGAGGTGCGCGCGGCGTGGCGCGATCGACCCTTCACGGCCGGGACCGCGGCGTGGCGCTGGGACGGCCGGGCGGCCGACGGAGCGTGGGCCCCGCCCGGCCGGTACGTCGCCGAGCTGACTGCCGTCGGGGCGTACGGGACCACGGTCCTGCGGCGATCGATCGCCGCCGCCGCCTTCGTCGCGAAGCCGTCGACCGTGACGCCGGCAGCGGGCACGGTGCTCACGGTCACGTTCCGCAGCGTCGAGCCCCTGACCGCACCCCCGACCGCGGCCTTCCGCCAGGCCGGCGGCGAGGCGGCTCGGATGTCCATCACGCGTCTGTCGGGCGGTGCCTGGCGGGCCAGCGTCAAGGTGATCGCCGGTGCGCCCGGGCCGGCCACCGTGACGCTCCTCGGCCGCGACGCCGGCGGCGGCCGGAACAGGGCCACGCTCGTCGTCACGGTCCCGTAGGCCCGGCGCCAGTTAGACTCGGCGGGATGATCGATCTCGCCGCCATTCCCGCCACCGCCACTCCCGAGCCGGCGCCTCCGGCCGGTGCCGGTGCCTGGGTCGTCCTGCCCACCTACAACGAGGCGGAGAACCTGGGCGACATCGCGGCGGCCATCCTCGCCGCCCTGCCCGCCGCGACTCTGCTCGTCGTGGACGATGGCTCGCCCGACGGGACCGGGGAGATCGCCGACGGCCTGGCCGCGGCCGACCCGCGGGTCCGCGTGCTCCACCGGGCAGCCAAGGCCGGTCTCGGCCGCGCCTACCTGGCCGGCTTCCGGGTTGCCCTCGACGGCTGCGCCGAGCGCGTCATCCAGATGGACGCCGACTGGTCCCACGATCCCGGAGCCACGCCGTCCCTGCTGGCTCCCCTCATCGCCGGCACCGCCGACCTCGTCATCGGCTCGCGCTACACGCCGGGCGGGCAGGTGGTCGACTGGGGGATCTTCCGGCGCGTCGTGAGCCGTGGCGGGAGCCTCTTCGCCCGCATCGTGCTGGGCCTGCCGGCCAACGACCTGACCGGCGGCTTCAAGGCCTGGCGTGCGGCGACCCTGGCCGGGGTCGACTTCGCCGGCGTCCATGCCGGCGGCTACGTCTTCCAGGTGGAGATGACCTACCGCGCCCAGCGCGGCGGCGCGCGCATCCGCGAGATGCCGATCACCTTCCGCGACCGTCGCGTGGGCCAGAGCAAGATGAGCCGCCGCATCATCGTCGAGGCCCTCGTGGTCGTCCTCCAGCTGCGCTGGGACGAGCTGCGCGGCCGCGGACCCCGGCGCGCGCCATGAGGCTGGGAGAGACGGCGAGCGCTCCAGCCCCCGTTCCGGGCCTGCGCGTCCTCGTCGACGTCCGCCCGCTCGGGGATCCGGAGAGGGCGCCGGCGACGGCGACCTACCTCCGCGGCCTCCTCGGCGCCTATGCCGCGGAACCCCTCGCCGGCGAGTCGTTCGTCTTCCTCCTGGACCTGGGAGCCGATGATCCCACCGACCTCTTTCCCGGGCTCCCCATGGTTGGTAAGCGCCGGCTCCCCATCACGAGGATCTTCCGTTCAGGTGCGCTGACCCTCGATCCGTTCCTCGTGCGGGGCGCATCGCTCGGTGCCGGGCGCGGCCTCGCCCGTGAGACCGGCGCTGCCGGTGCCGTGGCCCACGCCGTGGCCGGCGCCCTGCCCATCGCCCCCGGCCTCCCCGTGGTCGCCACGCTTCTGGACCTTGCCCCCTGGGAGCTCCCCGAGCAGTACCAGCGTTCGCTGGCGGCGCGCTTCGGGCAGCGCCTCCGGGCCCAGCTCCTCCGCGAAGCCGACGCCGTGATCGTGGGCAGTGCCGCGGTCGCTCGATCGGCCACGCGGCTCCTCCGGATCCGGCCGGGGCGTCTCCGGGTCGTGCCGCTCGCAGGGGGCGATGCCTTCGCCCCGTTCTCGATGGCGGGCACGGAGGTCGGCGATGCGCAGCGGGCAGCGCTCGATGCCGAGCGCGAACGGTATGGCGTGCCGGCGCGCTACTTCGTCTACACCGGCCGGCACGATGCCCGCCACGACCTGGGCACGCTGCTCGACGCGCTGGCCCGTCTCAGCGCCGAGGGGCGGCCACCCCGCCTCGCGAAGGCCGTCCCGTGGCCGCCCCGGATCCTGCTGGTCGACACGACGCCCGACGATCGCGCCGCCGTGGCCCAGGCAGCGTCCTCGAGCGGCGTCGGCGAGCTCCTGCACTACGCGCCGGCGCTTCCCATCGACCAGCTCGCCAGCCTCGTTGCGGGCGCTCGTGCCGCCGTGCACGCGGTCGTGAGCGAGGCGGCCGCCCTGCCGATCCTCGACGCACTCGCCGCCGGCACGCCCGTGGTCGCGAGCGCCGTTGGGGCGCTGCCGGAGGTGGTCGGGCCGGCGGGCCTGCTCGTCGAGCCGCGCGACCCCGATCGCCTTGCCCACGCCCTTCGGGCGGCCTGGGCCGACGATCGCGTCCACCGCGGCATCGCGACGGCCGCAGCCGCGCGGGCCGCGCCGGCGCGGCGGAGGTGGTCGGACGTCGCCCGAGAGACGCGGGCTGTCTACGCGGCGGTCGCGGAGGGGCAGGACCGAGGCTCGGCCGTTCCAGAACGGGGCTCGGCCGGGTCCGCGCCGGGCTGAGCTACGGGTTCGGCGAGGGGGTCGGCGATGGGGTCGCCGAAGCCGACGGGTCGGGCGTCACCGATGGCGAGGGCGTGGCGAGCTTGACGGGCGTGCCCTTGACCACCTTGATCGGCGAGCCCGTGGGCATCACCTGCACGAACGTCTGGCCGACGGTGAGCGGGACGGCCTTCCCCGCCCCGTCGAAGAACCGGGTGGGGCTTGCGGCCGAGACCTTCTTCCAGGTGCCGCGGACGACGATCCCGTTCGTGGCGATCCAGGCCCGGCCGCTCCCGATGTTGGCCGCCTCGAGGCGGCCTTTCTGGCCGGCGCCCAGCAACCCGAAGGCCACCTCCATCACCACCACGTTCTTCGGCGCGACCACCGCGCCGGTCGCCCGATCCTTCTGGAGCTTGCCGTTGACGGAGCGCCGCCAGGTGTTGGACTGGCGGTCGTACCGGTAGGAGAACGCGCCGTAGGAGTAGGCGACGTCGATCCGCGCCCCTGAGGGTCGAAGCTCGAGCGCGGCGTCGGGCCGGAACGTCCAGACCGGCTTGGGCGCGGCGAGGGGGGCCGCCCCGACCTTCGCGGCGAGCGCCCGGAGGCGCTTCCCGTCGGTGTAGACGTTGTGCGGCGAGACGCGGTCCTTCGTCCGCCACAGGTAGGCGCCCCAGTTGTACTGGTCCGCGTCGTAGACCAGCTGGCCGCGGCCCTTCGCCCTGAGCAGGGCCATCGCCTGCGGGCTGCCACCGACGTGGACGTAGGCAGCCTTCCACTCGCCGGCCCACTGGACGAAGTAGACCCGGGCGCTGCGGACCGGGCCGACCGAGGTCGGGTTCCCCTCGGCGAAGATCATCATGTAGCGCGGGATGCCGCCCTCCGCCGGGGCCTGCCAGACGACGGACGCTTCCGTGAAGCCGCTCTGGGGACGGGCTGCCCAGTGGTCGTCGACCATGACCGCGATCGGGTGACGGGCCGCGAGCTGCGGCGAGACGAGGCGTCCCGTCAGCGGCGCGCGCACGAGGACCGGGGTGGGGACGGGCGTCGGTGACGGTGTCGGGCTCGCCGTCGCCGCTGGCGACGACGGGGCGGTTGGCTCGAGGCTGCCGGGCGCCTCGGAGGCCGCAGGGACGACCGCGACGGCGCTCGCACCCGGGGCAGCGAGCGACGGCGAGCCGCAGGCCGCCACGCTGAGCGCGACGAAGGCGGCGATGGCGAGCAGGCCCGGGCGTCTGCCCGCGCGCGGCGCCGCAACGGGAGGCTCGATGAATGGTCTCATGCCGGGCGCAGGATACTCCGGAAGCGGTAGGCTGGTCACAGCGAACCCCGCGGATCGTTCGGCCGGCGCCCGCCGGCGCAGCGCCCCGCGTCGGCCCCCGCCGAGGGAACCCATGTCCGAGAAGCCGATCTCCGAGCTCATCACCTCCTCGCCCGACGCGCCCGCCGGGTTGCCCGCTGACGTCGTCACGCCCACGACCGGCTCGGTCGACAACGTTGCCGTCGACGTCCTCAGCTTCGAGCGCGGCGCCATTGGCGGCGTCCGGGCCACGGACGTCACCGCCCGCCTTGCCGCCGTCGGCGGGATCGCCGCGAACCACGCCTCGGTCGAGCAGGGCGCCGTCAACGGCATCCTCGCCCGCGAGGCCACCGTCCGCCAGGGGATCGTCCGGGGCGTCGTGGCGCAGAACGTCCACGTCGAGCAGTCGATGGTGCGGGCCGTCCTCGCGAACACGGTGGAGACCGGCCCGTCGACCGGGATCCTCTTCGCCGTGGCCCGCAGGATCGACGGCGACGCCAGGATCATGCTCGATTGGCGCGGGGCGTTGGCGTTCGGGGCCTCCCTGGGGGCCTTCCTCGCCCTGATCCGCTTCTCGCGCCGCTGACGCGCCGCGCGCTGCCGCGGACGCGCGCCTACGTCGTCGCGGGCTTCGGCTCGGGGGGCTTCGCGAAGCGCTCGGCGTCGGCCTCGGCGAGGAGCTTGCTCTCGCGGACGCGGCGCCGGTAGAGGTCGACCGTCTCGGCGGGGTCGCCGTCGTGGATGATCTGGCCCTTCTCGAGGAGGATTGCTCGGCCGCAGAACTCGGTGACGTACGAGAGGTCGTGGGTCACGAGCACGACGACCCGGGCCCGGCTGATCAGCTCGCGCACGCGCGCCTGGCTGCGGGTCCGGAAGACCTGGTCGCCGGTGCCCAGGACCTCGTCGAGCAGGAGGATGTCGGGCGTGATTGCGGTCGCGATCGAGAAGCCCAGGCGAGCCTTCATCCCCATGGAGTAGGTCTTGACGGGGGCGTCGATGAAGGCCCCGATGTCGGCGAACTCGATGATCGACGGCGTGAGCCGGTCCATCTCGCCGTGCTCGATCCCGAGGAAGGCGCCGGCCAGGGCGATGTTGTCGCGCCCGGTGAGCTCCTGGTCGAAGCCGGCACCGAGGGTGAGCAGGGTCGAGACGCGGCCGTCGATCGCGATCGAGCCTTCGCTGGGCTGGAGGATGCCGGCCAGGGCCAGGAGGAGCGTGCTCTTGCCGGCGCCGTTCGGTCCGATCAGGCCGATCGCCTCGCCGTGGAAGATCTGGAGGTCCAGGTGCCGGAGCGCCCAGAAGTGGGTCGGCGCGCTTCGGTCGCGCCGGAGCATCCCGACGAGCGACCCCTTGATGGTGGTCCGCCGCGTCAGGCGCAGGTCGTAGTGGATCCCCAGGCTCCGGACGTCGACGGCGACGGCCCTGGCCGCTGGCTGGTCGCTCACAGGATGCGGGCGAAGGCGGGTTCGACGCGCTTGAACAGGGCGATCGCGATCACGAGGAGGACAGCCGAGACTGCGAGGAGGATCCCGAGGGCGAGGAAGTCGGGCTGCGTCCCATGGTCGACCGTCTCCGTGCCCCAGGTGACGGTCCGGTAGGCCGTCAGGAGGATCGCGAGGGGGTTGAGCATCATCAGCTTCTGCAAGTCCTCGTTCGGCACCTCCCAGAGCGCGTAGAGGGCAGGCGAGACGTAGAAGAGCAGCCGGATGAGGTGACCCATGACGTTCGCGACGTCGCGGTAGAAGGCGTTCGCCGCGGCCAGGACGATCGCGACGGCAAGGCCGAAGACGAGCTGCACGGCAGCGATCAGCGGGATCGTCAGGACCCAGATGCTCAGCCGCTCGTGGTAGGGGATGAACAGGAAGGCCAGAGCGATCAGCCCGATCGCGAAGCTGAAGGTCTCGGCGATGGTGGTGGCCGTCGGGAGCACGATCTTGGGGAACTGCACCTGGCGGATCAGCCCCTGGCGCCCCACGACGGAGTTCATCGCGCTGTTGACCGTGGTCGAGAACCACTTCCAGGGCAGGATGGCGGCGAACAGGAAGAGGAGGAAGTCCTCGGTCTTGCGCTGGAAGATCACCGCGAACAGGAAGTAGTAGACGAGCATCTGCAGGATCGGGTCCAGGAGCCACCAGGCCTGGCCGAGCGCCGTGTCCGCATGCGTGCGCTTGAGGTCGGCGGCCACGAGGTAGCGCACCAGGCGCCAGCGGCCCGTCATCTCGCCGAAGCCGTCACGCGTCAGGCGGATGGTGCCGCGCCGGGAAGGCGGGGTGAGATGCGTCCCCGCGGCGGGCTCGGAGAGGGTCGCCATGTCGGCGGGTACGGTAGCATGGTTGCCCGCGCGGCCGGATCCTGCCCCCGGCGCGCCACCCGCACGCGCCGATCGCGAGCCGAGGTGCGGAGCCACTTGTGACGTCGAGGTCCGTGATCGAAGCGACTCGCCCCCGGCTCGCCATCCTGTCCTACTCCAACGGGCGGTTCGACGCCCGGACGCGCCGCGTCGCGCACTCGGCCGAAGAGGCCGGCTTCGACGTCGTGGCCTATGCCCGCTGGGAGCCCGGCCTCCCGTTCGAGGAGGAGGTCGAAGGCCTCCGCATCGTCCGGGCCCCGATCGTCCTGCGCACGACGATCCCGGGCCTGCGCCGCAGCGGGCGGCGCGAGATCGCCCGGCTGCGCGCTGCAGCGGTCGTCACGTCCGCTGCGACTGCGGCCGCAGCGCCCGCGCCACCGAGGCCGGGGCCGGCCGGCGGAGCCGCAACCCGCCGTCGATCACCCGCGCTGCCGACCGGTGGCCGCACGCGCCCCCTCTCGGTCCGCCTCCGCGAGCTCCGCGACGATCCCGTCGGATACTCGCGCCACATCGCGACCAGGATCGTCCGCCTGCCCTACCGCGCCGTGCGCGGCCTCGTCGGCCCGTTCGTCCTCTTCCCGCTCCGGCCGATGGCCTGGGCGGCAGCCCTCGAGGACGTTGCCGAGCCGGCGGACCTCTGGCACGGGATGTGGGCGGGCTCGCTCCCCGCCCTGGAGCGGCTCCGCCGGCGGTACGGCGGCCGGACGGTCTACGACAGCCGCGACGTCTACCTCCATGCCCGGGTCTTCGATCGGATGCGGCCCGCCATGCGCAGCCGCTTCGTCCGCCTCGAGCAGCGCTGGGCCCGGGCGGCGGACCTCGTGGTCACCGTCAACGACGCGTACGCGGACATCCTCGTCCCGCTGCTCGGCATCCATCGCCCGCTCGTCGTCCGCAACTGCCCGGATCCGTACGACCCGCCCGGGACGCGGCCCGACCTGATCCGCGCGCTCGTGGGGATCGCGCCAGAGACGGCGATCATCCTCTACCAGGGCGGCCTGATGACCGAGCGCGGCGTCGAGCAGGGGATGGCAGCGATCCTCGAGGTGCCGGAAGCCCACTATGTCGTCATGGGGTACGGGAGCCAGCGCGCGGTGTTCATCGAGCTCGCCGGTGAGCCCCGGTTCCGTGGCCGCGTCTCGGTCATCGACCCGGTTCCGCCCGAGGAGCTGCTGGTGTGGACCGCTTCGGCCGACGTCATGCTCATGGCGATCCAGCCGACCACGCTGAACCATCGCTACACGACCCCGCAGAAGCTGTGGGAGGCGATCTCCGCGGGGGTTCCGGTCGTGGCGTCCGACCTGCCGGGGATGGCCGAGGTCGTCCGCGAGATCGGCTGCGGGACCCTCTGCGACCCGACGAGCCCGGCCTCGATCGCGGCGGCGGTCCGCGAGCTCCTCGCGCTCTCCGCCGAGGCGCGCGCGGAGATGCGGGCACGCACGCTCGCCGCCGCCCACGACCGGTACAACTGGCGCGTCCAGGCCCAGGTCCTCCTCACGGCGTACGCGGGGCTCGTGGGGGAGCCCGCGACGCCATGACCGTGATGCCCGGTCCTCGCCCCCTCGTCCACGTCGTCGGGGCGCGCCCGAACTTCGTGAAGGCGGCGCCCGTGATCCGTGCGATCGCCGCGGCCGGGGTGGCGCAGCGCGTCGTCCACACGGGCCAGCACTACGACGAGGCGCTCTCCGGGGTCTTCTTCGCGGAGCTGGACCTGCCGGCGCCGGACCTCAACCTCGGGGTGGGCTCGGGGTCCCACGCGCGCCAGACAGCGGCCCTCCTCGTCGCCCTCGAGGAGGCGTTCGAGTCCCTCCGCCCGGCGCTCGTCATCGACTACGGCGACGTCAACTCGACGCTCGCCGCCGCCCTCGTCGCTGCCAAGCTCCACCTGCCCCAGGCGCACGTCGAGGCAGGCCTGCGCAGCTTCGACATGTCGATGCCGGAGGAGGTCAACCGCCGCGTTGCCGACGCTCTGGCCGACCTGTGCTTCGCGACGAGTGCCGATGCGGTCGACAACCTGCGCCGCGAGGGCGTGCCGGCCGAGCGGATCCACCTGGTCGGCAACTCGATGATCGACTCGCTGGAAGTGGTCCGGCCGCGCCTCGATCCGGCCGCAGCCCGGGCGGCGGTCGGCCTCCCGGACGCCCCGTACGGCGTGGTCACGCTTCACCGGCCCGGGAACGTGGACGAGCCGGGGCGCACCCGGGCCCTCGTCGCTGGGCTGGCCGCGTCGGCCGCCCAGGTGCCGCTCGTGTTCCCGGTCCATCCCCGCGGACGGGCCGCGCTGGAGGCAGCCGGGCTCACCGGCGTTGCCGGCCTCCACCTGGTCGAGCCCCTGGGCTACCTCGCCTTCCTGTCGCTCGTCGCCGGCAGCGCCGTCGTGATCACCGACTCGGGCGGGGTCCAGGAGGAGACGACGATTCTCGGCGTTCCGTGCCTCACAGTTCGCCCGAACACGGAGCGCCCCGTGACGATCACCCACGGCACGAATCGCCTCATCGAACCCGGCGAGCTGGCCGCCGCCGTGGGGGCCGTCGTGGCTGCGGCCACGGCCCTGGCGCCCGGGCCGGCGGAGCTCGGGGAACCGGCGATGCGGCCGCCGCTCTGGGACGGCCGGGCCGGCGAGCGGATCGCGGCAGTCCTCGTTGACTGGCTCCGGGACCGCACCGCGGCGAGCGCGCCGTGACGGCGCGAACGGACCGCCAGGTGACGCCCCGCCGCCGCCCCGTCGCGATGCTGGTCCACAGCTACTACGAGGAGGACCCGCGCGTCCGCCGCCAGGCCGAGACCCTCGTCGCCACCGGTCGTCCGGTCGACGTCTTCTCCCTGCGCCGTCCCGGTGACCCGCCCGAGGGGATGCTGGCGGGGGTCCGGATCACCCGCCTCGACGTGCAGCGCCACCAGGGATCGCCGATCGCGACGTACCTCGCCGAGTACTCGGCCTTCCTGGTTCGCGCCGCATTCGTCCTGGCCCGCGCCCACCGGCGCCGCCGCTACGCGATGGTCCAGGTCCACGCCCCGCCCGACTTTCTCGCCTTCGCGGCGCTGCCCCTCCGCCTGGCCGGGATCCCGCTGCTCCTGGACCTGCACGAGGCGACGCCCGAGTTCTTCCGCTCGCGCTGGCCCGGGGCGTCGAACCCGCTGACGATCGGCGCCCTGACCGCGGTGGAGCGCGTCTCGACGGCGATCGCCGACCGCGTCCTCTCGGTGAACCAGGCGCGCCACGAGCGGCACATCGCGCTCGGCATCCCGGAGCGGAAGCTCCGCGTGGTCCGCAATGGACCGGTGCTGGCCCGCTTCGACCCCGACGCCCACCCGAGACGCGCGTTCATGGCCGACGGCACGCTCCGCCTGGCCTACGCGGGGGCCCTGACCCCGCTCTACGGTCTCCCCGACGTGGTTGATGCGGTCGCGATCCTGGCCGAGCGGCGCCCCGAGCTCGCGCTGGAGCTGCATCTCTACGGGCGGGGCGACGCGGAGGACGAGCTCCGCGCGCGCGCCGACGAGCGCGGGATCGCCGACCGGGTGGTGTTCCACGGTCGAATCGCGCTCGACGCGGTCGCCGCCTCGCTGGCCGGCTGCGACATCGCGCTCTCGCCGATCCGGCGGAACCGCTTCTCGGAGATCAGCCTGTCCACGAAGGTCTTCGAGGGGGCGATCATGGGCAAGCCGGTCGTCGCCGCCGACCTCCCCGCCGCCCGGGCCGAGTTCGAGGCCGACATGCTCGCCTGGTACGCCCCGGACGACCCGGCCGACCTGGCCCGGGCGATCCTGCGCGTCGTGGACGATCCCGCCTGGCGGGCGGCGGTTGCCGATCGGGCGGCGGCGCGCGCGCGCGAGCTGGCCTGGGACGGCGAGGCGCCGCGCTACGTCGCCATCGTCGAGGAGCTCGCTCGCGACCGGGTATCCTCCTGACCGAAACGAGGGGATCACGCCAGGGAGGCGTCGTGGAACAGGATCGGTCCATCGCGGTCATCGGCCTCGGCTACGTCGGGCTCCCGCTCGCCCTCGGGTTCACCGAGGCGGGCGTCCGGGTCACGGGCATCGACAGCAGCGAGCTGCGGGTCGTGGAGCTCAACGACGGCCACTCGCCGATCGAGGACATCAGCGACGAACGCCTGGGCGCCGCCCTCGCCGCCGGGTTCCGGGCCGTGGCGCCCGATCCCGCGGTGATCCGGGCCGCCGACGCCGTCTTCGTCTGCGTGCCCACGCCGGTCACGGCAACCCGTGACCCCGACCTCGGGCCGGTCCGCTCGGCGGCCGAGCTCGTCCGCGCCGGCCTCCGCCCGGGGCACCTGGTCGTTCTCCAGTCGACCACCTTCCCGGGCACCACGACCGGCCCCTTCCGGGCGGTCCTCGAGCGTGACACGGGCCTCCGGGCCGGCGAAGACTTCGACCTTGCCTTCGCCCCCGAGCGCGTCAACCCCGGCGATCCGGCAAGCTCGGGCAAGCTGGTCCCGCGCCTGGTGGGCGGCTCCACCCCGGCGGCCACGGCGCGGGCGGCCGCGCTGCTGGCCAACATCAACGACACGGTCGTCGAGCTCTCGTCGCCCGACGCGGCCGAGATGGCGAAGCTGCTCGAGAACGTCTTTCGGAACATCAACATCGCCTTCGTCAACCAGCTGGCACTCCTGTGCGAACGGATGGGCCTCGACGTCTGGGAGATCATCGACGCGGCCGCCACCAAGCCGTTCGGGTTCATGAAGTTCACACCCGGGCCGGGCGTCGGCGGGCATTGCATCCCGGTCGACCCGTACTACCTCTCCTGGCGGGCCCGTGCCTTCGACTTCACGGACCGCTTCATCGAGGTCGCGGCCGACGTGAACGTGGGAATGCCGCGCCACGTGGTGGACCTGGCGGCCGAGGCCCTCAACGACCGCTCGCGCGCGCTGAGCGGCGCCCGGGTCGGCGTGCTGGGCGTGGCCTTCAAGCCGGACGTCGCGGATGCCCGCGAGGCGCCCGCGGCCGACGTGCTGGCGCTTCTCCGCGAGCGCGGCGCCGACGTCCGCTTCCACGATCCGCACATCGCCCGGTTCCGGGATGCTGCGGGCCGGACCGACGACGGCGTGGGCCTCGACGACCTCCTGGGCTGGGCCGACCTCGTCGTCATCGTCACGCCCCACCGGGCGATCGACTGGGCCGCGGTCTACGAGCGGGCCGACCTCATCCTCGACACGGTCAACGCGTCGCGGAGGGTCACGCCGCGGGCGCGCCAGGTGCTCCGCCTCGGAGCGGGATGGAGCTGACGTCGACCCCATGAAGCTGCCGTCGATCCTGCGCCGCTCGGCGTCCGGGGCGACGTGATGGACGGCCGCGTCCGCCCTGCCTCGGGAGCCGGTGAGGAGCCGGCCGCGGAGGAGCTGGCGGCACAGGTCGAAGAGCTGCGGCGCCTCGTCGAGGTGCAGCGAGCGCTCGGGCGGGCCGACGCGGCCGACGTCCGGGCGACGCGGGCCCAGCTCCGCGACACGGAGGCCGAGCGGACCGCGCTTCGGCGCGAGTACGCGGCCTTCCGCGCCCGCCGCTCGGTGCGGACCGGCGTGGCCCTCGCCGACCGGCTCCGACGTCTCCGTGCGGCCATCGGGCGCCGCCCGGCCCCACCCGCACCGCCCGCGCCACGACCGCCCGCGAGCGATCCTGCGGCCACCGTCGCCCGCCTCGTGGCGGCGGCCGCGGTGCCGGCCCGCACGGAGGGCCCGCTCGTCTCCATCGTGATGCTGACCCGGGACGGCGCCGAGCACCTGCGGCGGACGCTGCCCGCGCTGGCGACGGGCGCCTACCCGAATGTGGAGCTGCTCGTGGTGGACAATGCGTCGTCCGACAATTCGGCCGCGGTGCTGGCCGCGTTCGCGCCGGGCTTCCCAGTGACCGTGATCCGCAACGAGCGGAACGAGTCATACGCGGACGCCAACAACACCGCCGTCCGGATGTGCCGCGGGGACCTGGTCCTCTTCCTCAACAACGACGTGCAGCCCGTCGGGCCGCACTGGCTCGGCCACCTTGTCGAGTCCCTCGAGGCGCCCGATGTCGCGGCGGCGGGCGCGCGGCTCGTCTACCCGCTCGGCGAGGCGGGCCCCCGGGCTGGGAGCCGGTTCGCGGACCTCACGCTCCAGCACGGCGGCGTCTGGTTCGCTCCCGTCGACGGGGCGCCGCAGGCGAGCCCGATCGGAGCCGGCGACGATCCGGACGGTGGGGTGGCCGCAGCGGTGGGCGAGGTCCCGGCGTTGACCGCAGCGTGCCTGCTCGTGCGGCGGGCCGCGTTCGAGGCCGTCGGCGGGTTCGACGCGGGCTACCTCTACGGGCAGGAGGATGTCGACCTGGCCCTTCGCCTCCGGGCCGCGGGCTGGCGCCTGGTCTACGACGGACGTGCCGTCCTCTGGCACCACGAGTCGGCGACGCGCGTGCTCGACGACCGGGCCGCCCGCCGGGAGCGCTCGGCGGCGAACCGCGAGCGTTTCGTAGGGACGTGGGCGTGTCGCCTGTACCGGACGACCATGCTCGACGCGCTCGGCGGCGGCACGTTCTGGAGGGCGCCGCTGCAGGTGGGGATCGTGCCCTCGCGGTCGGGCCCGCCGGTCCGGAAGCGGGCCGACGCGCTGCGGGTGGTCGGCTGGGTGGTCCGCGAGGTCGCCGACGCCGGGGTCGTCAGCGCCGACGCGGCGACCGTTGGCGAGGCCGCCGCGTCGGCCTCCGTCGGCGCCACGGAGCCCCCGCTCGACGTGCTGCTCATCGCCGATCCGACCCACGACCTCCGCCCCGACCCGGCCGAGCTCGTCCGCGTCGGGATCATCGAGACGGCCGATGCGGATGCCTGGCTGGCCGCGCCATGGCTCCCGGAACTCGACCTCGTCGTGGCGGCGGACACGGCGACCGCGGCGCGTGTCACCGCCGCCACTGGGATCGCGGTCACGGTCGCCCCGGACCCACTGGCAGCCTCCGCCATCGGCGACGCACTGACAGCCTGGGTCGGTGCGCGTCGATTGACCATCCGGAGCGCCGCCCCGTCCTGGGACGTGGCGGCCTCGTGGGGCGATCTCCACTTTGCCCGGGACCTGCAGCGCGCGCTCCGCCGGCTGGGCCGGCCGACGCGGATCCAGCTCCGGGACGAGTGGCGGCAGCCCTGGGCGGCGCGCGACGACGTGGCGGTCAACCTGCTCGGGGTCAGCGAACCCCCCTGCGCGCCGGGCCAGGTCAACGTCCTGTGGCACATCAGCCATCCCGACATGGCCTCGGCCGAGCTCTACGAGCGCCACGACCTCGTCTTCGTGGCCTCGGATCCGTTCACCGCCTGGATGCAGGACCGGGTGTCGGTCCCCGTGCGGCCCCTGCACCAGGCCTCCGACCCCGAACGCTTCGCGCCCGGGCGCGAGGGCCCAGCGCACGAGCTGCTCTTCGTCGCCAACTCGCGGGGCGTTCGCCGGCACGTGCTCGACGACCTGCTGCCGACGGAGCACGACCTGGCCGTCTACGGACGCAGCTGGACACCGGAGCGGCTGGATCCCCGCTACCTTGCGGGCGAGCTGGTTCCGAACGAGGATCTCGCCGGCTTCTATGGAGCGGCAGGCATCGTCCTCAACGACCACTGGACGGACATGCAGCGCGAGGGCTTCCTCTCGAACCGGCTCTACGACGCGTCGGCGGCCGGCGCCTTCGTCATCAGCGACGCGATCGACGGCCTGCGCGAGGAGTTCGACGGTGGCGTCGTGGCGTACCACGGCCGGGCCGAGCTGCGCGACCTCGTCGAGGCGTACCTCGCTGATCCCGAAGCGCGGGCGGCGCGGGCGGCGCAGGCGAGGGCCGCCGTGCTCGCGCGCCACACCTTCGACCACCGCGCGCAGGAGATCCTGGCCGCGGTCGCGCCGTTCGAGGCCGCGCGCCCGCCGGCTGTCGTGCCGTGACGGCGACCCGGCTGGTCTTCGTCGCGGCGCCGGCGGAGGCGCCCCCGCCGCGCGGTGACACGACCTGCGTGGTTCTCGACACGACATGGACACCGGGTCCGGGCGAGCGCCACGACGCCATTCCTCTCCGGCGCCTTGCCGGCGAGGCCCTCCGCGCCGCGGATCTGTTCGAGGACGCGCTCGGCCGCCTGGACGCCTGGGCAGAGGACGCCCGCATGGTCGACGTCCTGGCATTCGACGGCGTCACCTACTGGTACCGGCTCCGCGAGATCGCGTGGCACTGGCTCCACGAACGGCTCATCTGGGAGCGGGTCATCGCGGGGGCGGCGAAGGGGGCCGGTGCGAACGGTATGGCGGGCGCGGCCGGGGTGGCGGGCGCAGCCGGGCCGTGGGCGCTGTCGTCGATCGTGCTGCCGGCGCAAGAGCCGGCCCTCCTGGACGTCGCCCTGGCCGTGGGGCACGCTCGCGGCGCCGAGGTCGTCGCGCCTTCGGCCCTGCCGACCGTCACGGCGGACGCGTTTCCGAGCGCGGCTCAGGTCGCCGCTCCGACGGTGGCTCCGGGCGAACCCGATGCGCACCGCACCGGAGCCGGCCGCCTCGAGATCGGGCGGCTCGCCGGCAGGGTGCGGCGGCTCGTCAGAGACTCGCCGGGCCGAGAGCCCGCGGTCGTGCGCGCGGACATCCTGGCCGATCGACTGCGGACGCTCGCCACCAATCCGCCGGGCCCGATCCTGGTCCTGACCAACACCCGGCTCAAGCAGCGGATCGGGGATCCGGGAGCGCGGCGGGTGGAGGACCCGAATCTCGGACCGGTGATCGCGCAGCTGCGCCGGATCGGACTCGACCCGGTCGTGATCGGCCTCGGGCTCGACGAGACCAGGGACGCGGATTGGCCCGCCATCGAGTCCGACCCGAGGCTCCTGCCCCAGTCCGTGCTCCGCCGGTGGCGCGGCCCGGAGGATTCCGCGTCGCAGGCCGCCGATCTCGTCCGCGCGCGGGTTCGCTCGGCCGCGGCGGTGCCCCTCGACGTCCACGGCGTGGACCTGGCGCCCGCGCTCACTGTCTGGCTCGCGGAGCGGGCGGCCTCGATCGTCGGGACGATCCTTCGCCAGCTTCCCCGCATCGACGGCCTCGTGGAGGCCCTCCGACCCCGAGCGCTCGTTCTCACCCACGAGGCGATCCAGACCCCGTGGCTGCAGGTCGCGCGCGCTCGCTCGGTCCCGATCTTCGCCGTGCAGCACGGGATGATCTACCCGACGCACCCGGGGTATCGCCATCCCCGAGACCCCCGCCTTCTCCTCCCGGATGCAACGTTCGTCACTGGCCCGTACGAGCGTGACGCCCTGCTGGGGCACGGCGGCTACGAGGTGGACGAGATCGTCGTGGTTGGCTCGCCGCGGCTCGAGCTGGACGATCCGACGAGCGCCGGGCCGCTCGGCGCGGGCGAACGAGAGGCGGTCCGCCGGGAGATGGGGGTCGCGGAGGGCGTCCGCATGCTCGTGGTCTCCACGGGATTCCTGCCCCTCCAGCGCCGCTTCGTGCTGGCCGCGAGCTTCGAGCGTCTCTTCGGCTCGATCCTCCCCGGCGTCCACGTCGTCTTCAAGCAGCATCCCGGCGAGGTGGACGAGGGACCCTACCGCGAGCTCCTCGTCGGGCTGGCCCGGGCCGGCGGCTTCGCGCCGCCGCCGATCACGGTCGTCCGGGACGTGGACCTCTACCGGCTGCTGCGGGCGGCCGACGCGCACCTGGGGCTCCTCTCCACCGTGCTGACCGACGCGGTCGCCGCTCGCACTCCCAACCTCATCGCCGTCGACCAGGCCCACACGGACCTGCTCGGCTACGTCGCCGCCGCGGTCGCCCACCCGGTCTCCGACGCGGCCGACCTGCAGGCCGCCCTCGACGACCTCCGGCCACCGGATGAGGCGGCCCGGCAGGCGTTCCTCGCGGCGCACCTCGAGCCGGGTCCCGCGAGCGAGCGCATCGTGGCCAACATCACCGCGGCGCTCGGGGCGCCGGCATGAGCACCGCGCGTGGCGGGATCGTGCTCCGGTCGGCCTGCCCCGACGATGCGGCGCCGCTCTTCGCCTGGGCCAACGATCCGGCAACACGGGCGGCGTCGTTCGATCGCGCGGAGATCTCGTGGACCGAGCACGTCGCCTGGCTGGCCGCCGTGCTGGCCGATCCGGAGCGACGGCTCTGGATCGCCGTGGAGGAAGGCCTCGCGGTCGGGCAGATCCGCGTCGACCGCGCGGCCGACGGCTTCGGCGTGGTCTCGATCGGTCTCGCCCCGGGCGCTCGCGGTCGGGGACTGGGACGGACCGTGCTCGGCCTCGGCGTCGCGGCGGCGATCCGCGAGCTGGGCATCCGGCGCGTGGGCGCCGTCGTGATGGCGGCGAACCTGCCCAGCCGCCGGCTCTTCGAGGGCGCGGGCTTCGTTGCCGTGACCACGGCAGGCGCGGCTCCCGGCACGGGTCCCGGGGCGGATCAGCCGGGTCACCCGACCGCCCTGGTCCTCGAGGCGGAGGCGGCCGTTGTCGCGGCGGAGCCTGCCTGACCGTCCCGAGCGACGGCGATGCACCCGTCGTCCCCTCGCCGCGCTTGCCCCCGCGCCCGTGGCCGACCTCCTTGCGTCGAACGCACAACCGCGCGGTCGCCCGACCCCCGCGCGGCCGGCGGCCGCGCAGATGGCAGAATGTGTCCGGGCGCTGACCTACCGCTTGCGGAGAAGCTGCCAGGTCACGCGGTCGAACCCGGATTCTTCCCCCAGGAAGCCTTCGCGATCCACCTCCAGCTCCGGGAAGAGCTCGCGGTAGATGCGCCCGTAGTCCCGCTTGAGGAGCGCCCCGTGCTCGCCGTGATAGGCGACCTCGGTCGTCTCGTCCGCGTGGTACTCGGCCCACAGCACGTAGTGCCGGCTGACCCGGACGAGCTCCGCCATGACGAGCGGGAGCGTCGTGTCGGGCTGGTGGATGAGCACGCCGACGGTCATCGCCAGGTCGACCATGCCGTCGCGGAACGGCAGCGCCCGCGCCAGCGCGGCCACCACGTTGGTGCCGGGGGCATTCGCACAGGCCCGTGCCCGGGCCTCGGCGTTGACGTCGACGCCCCAGACGGCCTCGGGCGGAAGGATCGCGGCGATGTGGCGCAGGTTCCCGCCCTGCCCGCAGCCCACCTCGAGCGTGCTCGCGATGTCGCGTCCGGCGAGCAGGTCGGCCCAGAAGAGCCCGCGGCGATCGTCGAGCGTCGCGTTGCGGCGCACGTAGTCATCCCCGAACGCGCCGCGCCAGAGCCCCTCGAGGCGCCGCGCCTCGGCCTCGGCGCTCATGGGCGGGGTCTCGGCCACGGCAGCGGCCCGCTCCGCGTCAGCCTCGCTCGTCACTCCGCCTCCTCCGTTCCGGTGTCGGTCATCGTCGCCGCAACGATACGGCCCGCCCCATCTCCCGGCACGACCTCTGGACCGCGGCGCGCCATCGCGGCCCGGCGGCGGGGATCCAGGGCCAGCGCGGCCAGCAGCTCGACCACGAGCGCGGGCTCCACCTCTCGCCCGTCGCCGGCCCAGGCCGCCGCCCCGGTCGCCGCGAACGTCGGGCCGACGGGCAGCTGGTCGTCCGCGACGGCCACAAGGACAGCCGGGGTGCCGAGGGCCGCCGCCTCGAACTTCATCGTCCCGGCTCCGAGGATCGCCACATCGGCCGCCGCGAGGAGCTCGGCGAGGTCGGGTGGCTCCCGCAGGACGGCCAGTCCGCTCGCCTGGGCCGCGCCGCGGTAGTCCGGCCCGACAGCGACCTCCAACGACCAGCGCGGATCGGCCGCCAGCGCGACCCCCAGGCGCGCTGTGACGTCGGCGGGATCGCTGCCGCCGAAGCAGAGGAGAACCCGGGGGATGACGCCCTCCGCCTGGGAGGCGCGCGCCCGCTGCTCCGCGGCAGCGCGGAGGACCGAGCGCCCGAGAGGCGCGAACTCGTACCCGACGAGCGCGCGACCCGCACGACCCCCCGGGGCCGGCGACCATGCAGGCAGTGACGGCTGCACGACGACGCGCGCGGGCGAGGCCAGGAGCTGCCGGTCGTCGAAGGCGGTCGCTCGCGCGAGCATGGCCAGGCCCGCCTCGTTCGGGTCCGGCAGGTCCACGATGAGGGGCGCGCGTCTACGGGCCAGCGCCTCCGGACCCGCGAACGTCGCGCCGGCGGCCCCCGCCCGCGCCCACTCGGCCGCGGAAGGCTCGCCCCGGAGCAGCGCGACCTCGCATGCGATCCCCGCCTCCTGCGCCGCCTCGGCGATGGCGAGCGAACGGGCGAGGTGGCCGCGGCCCTCGCCGCGGCCCGCGCTGGCGAGGACCGTGAGCGGCCGGCCGCTCAGAGCGCGTCCCACGCGAGCGGCTCGTGCCGCCCGATCCGCCGTCGCGCGGTGCGTCCGATCACGTGGTCGAGGTCGCGGACCTCGATCCCCGTTCCCGGCCGGAGGATGGCGATGGCCTCGAGGTCGAGCACCTCGCCCGGCTCGATGTCGCGCGCGGCATGGAGGCTCCGGCGGGCGGTGACGTAGAGATCGGCCTCGGCCGGCGCCATGCGCTTGATGCCGTCGCCCAGCGCCGCCTGCGCGTCCCTGATCGCCCGGACCATGGCCGCCAGCTCGTCGGGCTCGAGGGCAAAGCGGTGGTCCGGCCCCGGCCGGTCGCGCGAGGTCGTGAAGTGCTTCTCGATGACGGCAGCACCCAGGGCGGTCGCCACGACCGGAGCCGTCCAGCCCGGGCTGTGATCGCTGTAGCCGACCGGGACCCGGAAGGCCGTCCGCATCGTCGCCATCGCCCGCAGGTTCAGGTCGGCGAACGGCGGCGGGTAGTTGACCGTGCAGTGCAGGAGGATCAGGTTGTCGAGGTTGCCCTCCGCCTCCACGGCCCGGACCGCGTCCTGGACCTCGCCGATGCTCGCCATCCCGGTCGAGCAGATCATCGGGCGGCCGAGGCGGGCGATGTAGCGGATGAGCGGCAGGTGCCACAGCTCGTACGTGGCGACCTTGTAGACCTTCACGTCGAGGCCGTGCAGGAGGTCCACCGCCAGCTCGTCGAAGGCGGACGAGATGAAGTCGAGCCCGGCCGACTCGGCGTGCTCCTTGAGGATGGCGTGCCACTCGTAGGGCAGCTCGAGCTTGCGGAAGAGCGAGGCCATCGTCTCGTCGGGTGGCAGGATCGCGTCGAGGTAGGCCGCGCGCGTCCGGGTCTCGGCCACGATCCGGTCGGACGTGAAGGTCTGGAACTTGACCGCGTCCGCGCCCGCCGCGGCAGCCACGTCGACGAGCCGCTTCGCCTGGTCCAGGTCCCGATCGTGATTCGAGCCAGCCTCCGCGATGACGTACACAGGCGCGCCATCGCCGACCGGGCGGTCGCCGATCCGCACGACGTTCACGGTTCCACCTCCTGCCAGTGCTTCTGGCGCACGTCCGCGTTCAGGTCGGCAAGCCCCGGCTCCCGCGCGACGATCGCCTCGAGCTCCGCGAGCCGGACCGGCGGCGGGTGGCCGATCCGGGCAGCGAGGGCTCGGGCGAACGCGAGGTCCTCCGGCGTGTCCACGGTATAGCGCGAATGGCCCGTCGCCGCTGGCTGCGGCAGGCTCCCGATCCGGAACCGGTCGGGGTGGCCGTAGAGGAACGGCATGACGTGCTCGCGCTCGGCCGGCGCGGTGGCTTCGCGGGCTGCGATCTCCAGGGCCGATGCGCGGGCCACCTCGGCCGCGATTCCGAGCGGGTAACCGGACGTGCCCATGTAGTCGAAGCCGCCGCCGACGCATGCGGCCACCTGGGCACCGATGACGTCCGGGTCGGGAAACGGGTTGTCTGCCGTGCCGCGCACCACGAGGTCGGGGGCGTGGGGGGCTGCCGCGTCCCAGACGCGCGCGAGGACGTCACGCGCGGATCCGCGGTGCACGGGCGCGAGCCCGGCCGCGGCTGCCGCCAGGACATCGTCGGCGGGCTCGTCGGAGGTCGCCAGCACGACGAGGTCGACGCCCGGCACGGCACGCAGCGCCGCCACCGTCCAGGCGAAGAGCGGCCGGTCGCCGATCATCGCCAGCACCTTGCCCGGCAGCCTCGTCGAGCCCGTCCGCGCCTGGATCACCGCGACGACCCGCATCTCGGCCCCGTCAACCCGCGCGATACGCAGCGGTCACCTTGTCGAGCGCGGCGACCACGTCGTCGACGTCGCGGTCCGCCATGGCCGAGAAGAGCGGCAGCGTGAGCAGCCGCTCGTAGGCCGCCTCGGCCACCGGGAAGCGGCCCTCCAGGTCCGGGTAGCGCTGCCGGTAGAACGGGTGACGGTGGACCGGGATGTAGTGCACGTTGACCCCGATCCCCTCGGCCCGGAGGGCGCGATATACCGCCGCCCGGTCCACGCGCAGGCGGTCGAGCCGGAGCAGCACGATGAACAGGTGCCAGGCAGGATCGGCGTCGGAGGCGACGGCCTGCACGTCGAGCGCCCAATGGCCGGCGAGGGCTTCCCGATACCGTGCCGCCAATCGACGCCGAGCGGCCAGGAACGTGTCGAGGCGCGCCAGCTGGCTCGTGCCCAGGGCCGCCATCACGTCGGTCAGCCGGTAGTTGTAGCCGAGCTCGACCATGGCGTAGGTCCAGTCGCGCCGCGCCGCCAGCTCCGTCCCGATCCCGTGGTTGCGGAACCGCCGGAGGAATGCGGCCCGGTCCCCGTCGTCGGTCAGGACGGCCCCGCCCTCGCCGGTGGT
This sequence comes from uncultured Chloroflexia bacterium, assembly GCA_963705215.1. Lineage (GTDB taxonomy): Bacteria > Chloroflexota > Limnocylindria > Limnocylindrales > CSP1-4 > CTSoil-043. The sequence continues at coordinate 78,666 of CAVPJI010000001.1, forward strand.
GAGGATCTTGGCTGGGTGGAGGGAAAGGACGGTGAGATCGGCGAGGGTCCCGACGGACCGCTCGGCACGCGTCGCGCCGAGCGAATGGGCGGCGTCGGCGACGATCGGGATCGGACCGCCCGGAGCGGCGTCGGCGACGGCTCGGAGCGCGGCGTAGTCCGCCGGCTGGCCGGCGTAGTCGACCGCGGCCAGCGCCCGGGTGGCGGGCGTGAGAGCAGCCTGGACTGCGCCGGGGTCGAGCAGGAGCGACCCCGGGTCGACGTCGGCGAACCGCGGCTCGGCCCCCACGTAGAGGACGGCATTGGCCGTGGCCGCGAACGTCATCGGCGTGGTCAGCACCTCGGCCCCGGGGGCGAGGGCGAGCGACGCCATGGCGCCGTGGAGGGCGGCGGTGCCGCTGCTGAATGCGACCGCATGGCGGGCTCCCGTCGCGGCCGCGAGGGCCTCCTCGAAGGCCGGCACCCGCGGGCCCGTCGTCAGCCAGTCCGAGCGAAGCGCCGCGGCCACCGCTGCCACGTCGTCGTCGGAGATGTCCTGCCGGGCATAGGGGAGCAGGGAGGCGCGGACCGGCGCCCCGCCGTCGATCGCGAGCCGCTCGCCGCTCACAGCCCCTGCCCGCCGTTCACGGCACCCGCTGGCCGGCAGCCAGCCGTTCGGCCATCCAGGCGCGCGTCGCCGCCAGCCCGTCGGCGAGCGAGACCTCCGGGCGCCAGCCGAGCAGCCGGCCGGCCAGCCGGGCGTCGCAGCGCAGGACCGCGATCTCGCTCTGGGGGTGGATGTGCGGCACGTGCACGATTCGCGCCGGATCAGGCTCGACGAGCGCGGCGAGCGCGTTGACCGAGACGTCTGCCCCAGTCCCGGCGTTGAGGATGCGTCCCGTCGCCGCCTCGGAGACGAGCGCGTCGCACACGAAACGGGCACAGTCGCCGGCGTAGAGCAAGTCCCGGGTCTGGGTTCCGTCGCCGTAGATCCGGAGCTCCTCGCCGGCCAGCGAGCGGCGGGTGAAGATCGACACGACCCCGCCCTCCCCGACCGAGCGCTGGAACGGCCCGTACGTGTTGAAGGGTCGGACGACCGTCGTCGGCAGGCCGTAGGCGTGCCCGTAGCTGAGGGTGAGCGCCTCGCCGGCGATCTTCGAGGCGGCGTATGGGGAGGCCGGCTTGACCGGGTGATCCTCACCGATCCCCTCCGGGGCGGTGGCCAGGTCGTAGACCATGCACGTGCTCATGAAGAGGGTGCGCGTCCCGTGCTCGCGGGCTGCCTCGAGGAGGCGGAAGGTGCCCACGACGTCGTTGTCGAACGTCTCGACCGGCTCGTCGATGCTGTCCTGGACGGAGATGGACGCGGCGAGGTGGGCCACGGCGTCGGCGCCCGAGAGCCAGCGCCGGCAGGCGTCGCCGTCGCGGACGTCGCCCACGACGAGCTCTTCGAGGCCGGGATGGCCGGCGAACGCCGCGAGGTTGTCCGGGTCGCCCTGGCTCAGGTTGTCGACCGGGAGGACCGTGTGCCCGCGATCGAGGAGCTCGCCCACGACCCACCGCCCGATGAAGCCGGCGGCGCCGGTGACGACGACCCTCACGGTTCGAGGCCGTCGACCGCCTCGCGCAGGACGGCGGCCACCTCGTCGGCGCCCATCGGCTCGACCCGGTCGGACCGGTAGGCACCGGCGGGCGCCGGCGGGGCGTGGCCGTAGGCCTCTACCAGGTCGTGCGGCATGTCGATGGCCGGCAGCACGGCGTACATCGCGCCGACGTCGCGCGCGCGCAGCGACTCCTCCTCGGTCATGAGCTCCTCGTAGCCCTTCTCACCGGGCCGGACGGGAATCCGGGTCACCGCGATCTCGGACGGGCTGCGCCCATGGTGCGGGGCGAAGACGGCGATCGCGCCCGCAACCAGGTCGGCAAGGCGGGCGGCCGGCATCTTGAAGACGAAGACCTCGCCGCCGTGGGCGACGCGGGCGGCCTCCAGGGCCAGCTCCACGGCCCGGTCGGTGCTCATGACGAAGCGCGTCATCGCGGGGTCGGTGACCGTGACCGGGCCGCCGGCCGCCACCTGGGCCGCGAACAGCTCCACCGCCGATCCCCGCGACCCGAGCACGTTGCCGAACCGCACGCTGGCGAACACGGTCCGGTGGTGGCCGCGGTAGTTCGTAGCCGCCGTGACAAGCTTCTCGGCCAGCAGCTTGCTGGCGCCCATCACCGAGGTCGGGTTGGCGGCCTTGTCAGAGCTCGTGAGGATCATCGTCGCGACGTCGGCGGCCAGGCAGGCGTCGATGACGTTCTGGGTGCCGGTCACGTTCGTCTGGGCCGCCTCGAACGGGTTGTACTCGCCCGACTCCACGTGCTTGAGGGCGGCGCAGTGGAAGACCGCGTCCACGCCCTCGGTGGCGCGCAGCAGGCGATCGCGATCGCGGATGTCGCCGATCAGGAAGCGGATGTCTCGCCGGCCGCCATACCGCTGCCGCTGGTAGAACTGCTTCGTCTCGTCCCGGCCGAGGATTCGCACGACCTCCGGCTCACGGGCGAGCAGGTGGTCGACGAGCCGCGCGCCGACCGTCCCCGAGCCGCCGGTCACCAGGATGCGGCGGCCCCGGATGGCATCTGCCCCCGGCGAGAGATCTCGTGGTGCGCTCACGCCGCCAAGGGTAGTGGGTTCGGCGCCGCTCGGGGTGGGAGCCGTGGCGCGGCTGGCCCCGGAGCGTGGCCCTGTTGCGGCATCTTCACCGCACATCGATCTTGCGTGCGGCCGGCCTTCGCGGTCCGGTGCGGTACGATGCGCCGGGCTCGGCCGTCCCGCCGCCCCGACCCATGAACCCCGAACGGATACGAGAGCAACCATGACCTTCCGCGCTCGCCCGACGACGCGGACCGGCCGCCGCAGCGGCTACGAGTCCGATCACCGTCGGAGCCTCTACTTCACCTTCGGCTTTGGCGCCGTCGTCGCCATCGCGATCCTCCTCCTGGTCGGCGCCGGCGCCGCCAGCTGGTACGACCAGCACCTCGCGGCCGTGGCGGTCGTGAACGGGGAGACGATCACGAAGGACGCCCTCGCCGACCGCATCGCCGAGGAGACGTTCCGGCTCGACACGCTCGAGGCGCGGACCCGCGAGAAGATCACCGCAGGCAAGATGGCGCCCTCGCAGGGCCAGCAGTATCTCAACGAGATCGCCAATCTCAAGAGCCAGGTCGAGAGCCTGGCCTACGAGCGCGAGATCGACACGACCCTCCTCCTGCAGCTGGCGCCCGACCGGAACGTCGAGGTCGCCGAGGCCGAGATCGACGCCCAGATCACGAAGGACGCCACCACCCCGGAGAGCCGCCACACGTACCAGATCCAGGTGGTCCCCGAGACGAGCGCCGGGGCCAGGGAGCCCACCGCGGCCCAGAAGGACGCAGCGGAGAAGAAGGCGGACGGCCTCCTGGCCGACCTGAAGGCCGGCAAGACCTGGGAGGAGGTCGTCAAGGCGTCCGGCGATGCCGACGCGGCCGAGACGAACGGCGACCTCTTCTTCATCGACGAGGGCTCCAGCTCCCCCGACGTGCCGTTCGTGGAGGCGATCTTCGGGCTCGCGGCGCCCGGCTACACCGAGGTGATCGAAGGCGAGGACGGCACGTTCCGCGTCGGTCGCATGACCGAGATCTCGGCCGAGGTCGTGGACCCGAACCACATGCAGCGGGCCACCGATGCGGGCGTCTCCGAGAAAGGCTACCGTCGCTCCACGAGCTCCATCGTGGCGCGCGACAAGATCGACGCCCAGCTCCAGGCCGAGGTCGTCGCCAAGCCGTCCGAGCAGCGCCGCACGGTTGAGATTGCGCTCGAGGACAACCAGGGCGCCCCACTGGTGCCCGGCGCCGTCCTGGTGAAGCACCTGCTCTATTCGCCCAAGAACGATCCGGGCGGCGCCGCGGCCCTGCCCGCCGACGACCCGGCCTGGGCGGCCGCCGAAGAGGAGGCAACGAAGGCCTACGACGACCTGAGGGCCGGAACAGCGCGCTTCGTGGACCTCGCTCCCGGGAGCGATGACGCCACCTCGGCCGCCGCGAACGGCTTTCTGCCCTACTTTGCGAAGGACGATCCCCAGGCCCAGCTGGACCAGGCGTTCGCCGATGCGATCTTCGCCGAGGGCCTCGTGCCCGGCCAGCTGCTCGAGCCGGTCAAGTCGGCCTTCGGCTGGCACGTCATCGAGTACGTGACGGCCGACGATCCCCAGGTACGTTCTCAGAAGCTGGTCGCCGAAGCCGGGGCGCCCGGCGCCGACGTCGCCAGGCTCGCGGCCGACGAGTCCATCGCCACGTCCGCCGTCGACGGTGGCGACATCGGGTGGATCGCCCGGTACCAGCGTGAGAAGGCCCAGGAGGACGCCATCTTCGCGACCCAGGCCAACGGCGTGTCCGAGGTGATCAGCATCACCGGCAGCAACACCAGCCTCACGTTCTACGTGGTCCCGGAGCTCGCAACGCGGATGCCGGATCCGGACCAGGCGGTGACGCTGCGCGACAACGCCTTCTCCAACTGGTACCAGGGAATCAAGGACGACCCGGCCCAGACGACGATCGAGCGGCTCCTGGACACGACGGCCACCGGCTGACGGGAGGCCGTGTTGCTCGACGCCCTGCTCGCCGAGGCGCGCCAGCGCTGGGGCCTCGACCCGGCCGATGGGTTCGCGGTCGTGCCCGCGGAGCGGCTGATCGGCGTGCCGCTGGAGCCGTCGCGCCCGGCGTTGGTCGTGCCGTTGGCCGTCCTGCACACGACGGCGCCGTTGGGTCCGCCCACGCCGCTCCCCGGCCGGCACGGTCCCCGCGGCCGCAACGCGCTGGACGTGCTCCGGCGCCTCTACCCGCCGGACCATCCGGTCGGGCGGTTCGGTGTGGCCGAGGGCACGACCGTCGACGCCCTCGAGGATGCCGACCTCGCCACCCCGCTCTACCTCGGACCGGTCGCCCCGGAGCTGGCGGCCGCGTCACCGTGGGGCATGCCCTGGATCTCGAGCCGTCTCCGGGAGCCCGACGGCTGTCCGTGGGATCGCGAGCAGACCCACGGATCGCTGCGCAACCACCTGCTCGAGGAGGCGTACGAGGTCTACGACGCGCTCGCCGGCGGTGCCACGCCGGAGCTGGCGGCCGAGCTCGGCGACCTCTGGCTCCAGGTCGTCCTCCACGCGCAGCTGGCCGCCGAGGCCGGCGTCTTCGACCTGGCCGACGTCCAGGCCGCGATCGCGACCAAGATCGTGCGCCGCCACCCCCACGTCTTCGGCGACGCCGAGGTGCGCACGGCCACCGACGTGAACCGCCAGTGGGAGCGCATCAAGCAGGCCGAGCGGGCCGCGGACGCGGCGGCCTCGGCCCCCGACGGGGAGGCGCCGCCCGCACCGAAGAGCGCCCTCGACGGGGTGAGCCGTTCGATGCCGGCCCTGGCGGCCAGCCAGGAGATGCAGGAGCGGGCGGCTCACCTCGGCTACGACTGGCCCAGCATCGACGGGATCCTGGCCAAGGTGACCGAGGAGATGGCCGAGCTCGGTGCCGCCGCCGATCCCGCACGCCCGCGCAGAGGAGCTCGGCGACCTGCTGATGGTGGTCGTCAACCTCGCCCGGCACCACGGCGTGGACGCGGAGGCCGCGCTCCGTTCCGGCAACCAGAAGTTCCGCCGCCGATTCGGGATCGTGGAGCGCCTGGCGGCCGAGCGCGCCGTGGCCCTGCGCGACCTCTCGTTCGAGGAGCTCGACGCGCTGTGGGACGCGGCGAAGGCGGAGCTGGCAGCGGCGTCTGCCGTGGCGGCGAAGTCGGCCCCGGCAGGCCAGAATGGATCCGAGGAGGTGCGCTGATGTCGATCGGGAACCGTGGCCCGGCCCTGCGCCCGTCGGGGCGACGGCCGGACGAGCTGCGGCCGGTGACGATGACGCTCGGCGTCCAGAAGTGGGCCGAGGGCTCCTGCCGGATCCGCGTCGGCGACACGGAGGTGCTCTGCGCGGCCACGATCGAGGACCGCGTGCCGCCCCACCTGCGCGGGAAGGGGAGCGGCTGGGTCACCGCCGAGTACTCCATGCTCCCGCGCTCCACCGCCGAGCGGACGATGCGCGAAGCCACGGCCGGCAAGGTCGGCGGCCGCACGCACGAGATCCAGCGCCTCATCGGCCGCTCGCTGCGAGGCGTGGTGGACCTTGGGCGCCTCGGCGAGCGGACGGTGACGGTCGACTGCGATGTCCTCCAGGCCGACGGGGGCACGCGCACGGCCAGCATCACGGGCGGCTACGTGGCGCTCGGCGCGGCCCTCATCACCTACGGCATGGAGCGGCTCCTCGTCGGCAAGGTGGCCGCGGTCTCGGTCGGGATCCACGACGGCGTGCCGGTCCTGGACCTCGACTACGCCGAGGACAAGGTGGCCGAGGTCGACTTCAACGTCGTCGGCACGGACGCCGGCCACTACGTGGAGCTCCAGGGGACGGCCGAGGGGAAGCCCTTCTCGCGCGACGACCTGGGCCTGCTGCTGGACCTCGCCGGCACGGGCCTCGCCTCGCTCTTCGAGGCCCAGGCCGCGGCGCTCGCCACCGTCAAGCGGTGACCGACCGGCCCCGCCTCCTCGTCGCGACGCGCTCGCTCCACAAGCTGGCCGAGCTGCGCGACCTGCTCCACCTCGGCCGAGCCGAGCTCGTCGACCTCGACGACGTGGGGATTCTCGACGAGGTCGAGGAGACCGGGACGACCTTCGCCGCCAACGCGGCCCTCAAGGCCCGCTACTACGCCCGCCGGTCGGGTCTCCCGACCATCGCCGACGACTCCGGGCTGGAGGTTGACGCGCTCGATGGCGGTCCCGGCGTGCGGACGCGGCGCTACGCCGGCGAGCAGGCGACCGATGCGCAGAACAACGCGAAGCTCCTGGTGGCGCTGGCGGGCCTCCCGCCCGAGCGACGGGGAGCACGCTACCGCTGCGCGCTGGCCCTGGCCATGCCGGAGCGCGCGGGACCGCGCGGCGGACTGCCCGTCACGCTGACGCGGGGCACCCTCGAGGGCCGGATCGGGACCGGCTCACGGGGAGCCAACGGCTTCGGCTACGACCCCATCTTCGAGCCGGCCTCCGAGCCGCCCGGCGGCGCGACCGTGGCCGAGTGGCCGCAGGAGCGCAAGCAGGCCGTCTCGCACCGTGCCCGCGCCGCGCGCCGCATGGCGCCGATCCTGGCCCGCGAGGGGTTCTGAGCATGATCGGGATACACTCGTGGCCGACCGCGCGGCCCGCATCGCCGCCGTTCCGCCCCCGCCGCCAGGGAGATCGATCCGCCTCGTGACCGCCTCCGACGTCCGGCCCGCCGCCGAGTCCGGCGACGGCTTTCGCCCGGACCTCGAGGGCCTCCGCGCCGTCGCGGTCGTCCTCGTCCTCCTCTACCACGCCGCCGTTCCCGGGTTCTCGGGCGGCTACGTCGGCGTCGACGTCTTCTTCGTTCTCTCCGGCTTCCTGATCACCGGCCTCCTGCTGCGGGAGGTGCGGCGCACGGGGACGGTTTCGCTGCCGAGCTTCTACGCGCGCCGGGCGCGACGCCTCCTGCCCGCCTCGGCGCTCGTCCTGCTGGTCACCGTCGTCGCTTCGTTCTTCATGATGCCGCCGCTCCGCGTACCGGACGTCGCGGGCGACGCCGCGGCGGCGGCCATGTACGTCTCGAACATCCGCTTCGCGCTCCAGGCCACCGACTACCTGCAGGCGGAGATGGCGCCGTCGCCGATCCTCCACTACTGGTCGCTCGGCGTGGAGGAGCAGTTCTACATCTTCTGGCCGGCGATCGTTCTCCTGGCCACCCGGGCCGGGGGCAACGTCGTCCGCAGGATCGGGATCGTCGCGGGCCTCATCGCGGCCGCCTCGTTCCTGCTGTCGCTCTACCTCACCCAGGCCAACCAGCCGTGGGCCTTCTTCTCGCTTCCGACCCGGGCCTGGGAGCTGGGTCTCGGGGCCTTCCTCGCGATCGGGGCGGCCCACCTGGCCCGGATCCCGGCGCGGCCCGCCGCGGCCCTGGCCTGGGTGGGCCTGGCCATGGTCGCCCTCTCCGGCGTCGTCCTGAGCACCGGGACGCCGTTCCCCGGGGTCGCGGCGCTCCTGCCGACCGTCGGCAGCGCCCTGGTCATCGCGGGCGGCTTCCGCCAGGCCCCGTTCGCGCCGGGGCGGTGGCTCTCGATGGCGATCCCGCGCTTCCTGGGCCGGATCTCGTACTCGCTCTACCTCTGGCACTGGCCCCTGCTCATCCTGCCGGCCGTGGCCCTCGACATGAAGCTGCCGTGGTGGGCCCGCGGGCTCCTGGTCCTTGCTTCGATCGGTGCTGCCGCGGCAACCCAGCGCTGGGTGGAGGATCCGCTGCGCCATGGCCGGGGGATCGGCACCCTGCCCCGCCGCAACCTCGCCATGGCGGGGGCGCTCACGGTCCTCGTCGCAACGTTCTCGCTGGGCGTCGGCGTCAGAGCGACGAACGCCCTCCAGGGGACGGCAACCGGGGACGCCACCGCCGACGAGCAGGAGCTCGACGATATCCTCGGTGGGCTCGTGTCGCCCTCGCCGATCGCCACGATTCCGGTCGCCAGCCCGACCACTACCCCCGACCCGGGGGCGACGGCGACGCCCGCGGCCTCGCCTCCGCCCTCCGCGAGCCCCGTCCCGACCACCGGTCCGCCCGACCTGCCGCCCACGCCGGGTGGCCCGGTCCCTGCCGGTCTTCGTCCGTCCATCGGCGAGGCCCGGACGGACTATCCGCTGCCGTACCAGGACGGCTGCCACGTCAAGCAGGAGGACACCGTGTCCGGACCCTGCGAGTACGGTGTCAAGAGTTCGTCCGCGACGGTCGTCCTGATGGGGGACAGCCACGCCCTCAGCTGGTTCCCGGCCGTCAACCGCCTGGCGATCGACCGCGGCTGGCGCCTGGTGAACCTCACGAAGTCGGCCTGCGCGTCGGCCGACTTCTCCCAGTGGAACCCCACCCTCAAGCGCGTCTACACCGAGTGCAACCAGTGGCGGGAGAACACCTACCGGCGCATCGAGGCGGAGCAGCCCGAGCTGGTCCTGATCGCGAACAGCCGGATGTTCCAGGCGGTCGGCCCCGACGGCACGACTGTCCTGAAGGGCGAGGCGCGCACGGAGGCGTGGCGGCAGGGCATGGACAGCACGCTCGCCCGGATCACGCCGGCCGCTGGCGAGGTCGCGCTGATCGGCGACACGCCGCGCTCGATGTTCGACGTGCCGGTCTGCCTGTCCGCCCACCCGGACGACAAGCTCGCCTGCGCGACGCCGTTCGAGAAGTCGGTCAGCCTCACCTGGCTCGCCGAGGAGGAGGCGGCGGCCGCGGCCGGCGGCGCGGGCTTCGTGGATCCCACGCGCTGGGTCTGCCCCACCGGCCCCTGCCCCGCCGTCATCGGCAACTTCATGGTGCTCCGTGACGAGCACCACCTGACGACGCCCTTCTCGGGCGCCCTCTGGCGGCGCCTTGGGGACGCGCTCCAAGCCCTGACCGCGAAGGGCTGACGGCGCCCTCCAGCGGCATCCCGCCATCGCTCGCTCGCTACCGACGGCAACGGATCCCACGAACGGCGCTCCGCCCAGGGCTCACTCCACCACGGTCCCCGGCGACGGCACGTCTTCGGTGGCGATGCCGGCCGCCAGCGCGCCCGTGAAGTCGCCCAGACGGGCGCCGATCGGGCCGAGGGCAGCGACGCCCGAGGCGCCGATCCCCAGTCCGGTGATGGTGATCGGCTCGACGTTGAAGGTGTCGGATGCGACGATGCTGATCCTGAGCACGTTGGCGGCAACGAGCTCGGCAGTGGCGCCGAGCGAGCCCGGGGCGTCGATCGCCGGTGTCCCCGTGAACGCGACCGTCGTGCCGATTCCGGTGCTGTCTCGGAGGGTCACGGTGAACGACCCTTCGGCGTTCGGGATCGCGTCGACGCTCGACTCCACGAAGCGAAGGACCAGCGTCGTCCCCGAGGCCCCGCCCCGGGGGACACCGCCGACAGGAGTAACCTCCACCTCCGCGAACGCGAGCTGGGGCGTCGGCGTCGGGGCAGGCGTGGGGGGCGCCGTAGCGATCGGGCGGGCGGTGGGGGTCGCGCCCGGCGCCGGGCTCGGCGATGGTGGCTGGAGAACGGCGAACGCGATGGCCGCGGCGAGGGCGAGTGCCCCGACGAGCACGGCCGCAACGACGGCCCGGAAGGTCCCCTCGCTCATCGGCTCACCCCTGGGTCCTCCGACCCGCCTCGCCAACGCCCGCGATCTGCGCGTCCTGCGTCGCCCCACGGTACAGCGGGCGCCGGGCTCCCGAGCACGGCAATCTCGGGGACGGAGCCCATGACGATCCCGCGGCCACTCGACAGCCCACGATCCGGTACCAATGCCTCTGGCCGGCGCGGCCTCCGCGACGACGGCTCGCTCAGCGTCGTCTCAAGGCCCGACGTTCGCGGGGCACGCGAGCGGGTCATCGGGGAACATCGCGTAGGCGCCCAGCAGGACGCTACCCCGGCCGCCCGACCAGGGCAGGTCCGCGAAGTACTCGCCGTCCCCCGGCCCGAGCTCGATCCCCTGCGCCGCGTACGCCGCGACGATCCGCGCGACGACGTCCGCGTCGACCGACGCGCAGCGGTCCGTGGTCGCGCCCTCGGAGGAGCGCACCAGCCGTCCGAAGGAGGCCAGGTTGCCGATGACCAATTCGAGGGCCGTCGAGTCAACGTCCGTGCTCGACACGCCGGCCGGGTTGAGGCTCAGCGCGACGTACCAGCGCGCCGCCTCGTACGCCGCCTCGCCGGGCAGCCAGGCATCCGCAGGCAGCTCGCGTTCGGGACGCACCCACCGCTCGGCGAGATCCACGAGCGCGCGACCCTTCGTCGACATCGCGAAGTTCGTCGTCCGCGCGGTCAAGAGCCGGTCGCCGCGGCGGAGTGACACGACGTAGGTCGTGAAGCCGGAGTTGACCTCCGTGGTGGGCGGGATCTCGATGTCGCCGGCGAAGAAGCCGCTGCCTTCGAGCGTGGAGCGCAGCTCCGCCAGGCCGGCCGGGGTGAGCCGGCGCAGAACGAACGGGAGCGCAAAGCCCCCGTCGGCGTTCCAGGACGGCGACAGGACGCGCCCGTCCGCGTAGACGCTCAGCATCGGTGGGACGCGGCCGGCCGTCACGTCGGGGTACATGAAGATGCGCGCCACGAGCGTGTCGTCGATCGCAGCGGCGGGCGACGTGGGGATCGGCGAGGGGGTGGCCGACGGCGAGGGGGCCGCCGATGACGGGTTCGGCGACGGCGGCGCCGCGGTCGGAGCAACCGGCGACGCCGCGACCGAGCAGGCCGCCACGGTCAGGGTGGCGACCGCAACGGCGAGGAGGACCCGTACCCGACGCGCAGGTACACCCGCTGCCACGTTCCCTACCCCCTTGTTGACGACGCGGCCCGGCGGCCGGACTGTCGGCTGCGGGTCTGGGTCGCGCTTCCCCTGTGACGTTCGATCGCACGCCCTTGGTGTGCCGGCGTCACTCGTCACGAACAGCATCCTCGACTCCGTCCTCGTCGAAGCAGGCGTCGAAGGCGATCACGTCCGGCAGGTTCTCCTCGACGAACAGGGTCATCTCGCGCTGCGCCGCGCCTCAGGCGTCCATTCCGCCTGCGGGGATCCGACACGCCCCCAACGCACGCCACGCTCGGCAAGACCTGCGTGCCCTCCATCGTCGTCACCCCCAGCACCTTCGATCTCCATCCCGTGGGCGGCCATCGACCCGCGGCTGCACGCGACCCGAGCGAAGCCGAGCGGACCGCGATCCAGGTTGTCCATGCGCACCGCATGGGTACTGGCGCGTGCCCGTACGAATCGGGCTGTGGGGTATGCTCGCGACGGGCTCGGCAGGCATGCCGGGCCGCGCTCATCCGCGGACGGCGTTGGCTCGCCTCATCGCGGATGATGTCGCACGCCGGGGGAGGTTCACGTCTTGTCGTTGCTCAAGCGGGTCGAGCGGGCGCAGCAGCGGGCCGTCGAGAAGGCCGGCGCTCTGGATGCGGGCGCGAACGGCGCCGTGGCGGAGGTCGGCACACCAGCCCCAGCCCCCGCCGCCGCACCCGCGCCCGCCCCCGTACGCGTCCTCGTCCCGGCCGCCACGCAGCGAGCCCAGACCGCGGCGCGCGAGGAGCTGCTCCTGGGGATCCGCCGACGTCTCCAGGAAGAGATCAGCCGCGCCTCAACCGCGCTGTTCGACGCGGCGGCGGCGACCGACGTCCAGGCCAGGGTCGCGGCGATCGTCGACCGGATTGTCCGCGCCAACGGGTTCGCCGTCACGGGGAATGAGCGCCTGCGCCTGATCGAGGAGCTGGTCGGCGAGATCAGCGGCCTCGGCCCGCTGGAGCCCCTTCTTGCCGACGACACGATCACCGAGGTGATGGTCAACGGCCCGAATCAGATCTACATCGAGCGGCGCGGGAAGATCGAGCGCGTCAATCGCGCCTTCCTGAACGACGAGCACGTCCTCCGGATCATCGACCGGATCGTCACGCCCATCGGGCGGCGGATCGATCAGACGAGCCCGCGGGTCGATGCCCGCCTGCCCGACGGCTCACGCGTCAACGCGATCATCCCGCCCCTGTCGCTGGTGGGCCCGGTCATCACGATCCGGAAGTTCGCCGCCAACCCGTTCACGGTGGACGATCTCATCGGCTTCGGCACCGCGACGGCCGAGATGTTCGACTTCCTGAAGGCCTGCGTCGAAGCCCGCCTCAACATCTTCGTCTCCGGCGGCACGGGCTCGGGCAAGACGACGACGCTCAACGTGGTCTCGGCGTTCATCCCCGAGGAGGAGCGGATCGTCACGATCGAGGACGCCGCCGAGCTCCAGCTCCGCCAGCGGCACGTCGTGACCCTGGAGGCCCGGCCGCCGAACCTCGAGGGCCACGGCGAGATCACCATCCGGGATCTTCTGCGCAATGCCCTCCACATGCGCCCCGACCGGATCATCGTGGGAGAGTGCCGTTCGGGAGAGGCTCTGGACATGATCCAGGCCATGACGATCGGCCAGGACGGCTCACTGTCCACCGGTCACGCGAACAGCCCGCCGGACATGCTCCGCCGCCTCGAGACGATGGTCCTCATGGCGGGCGTCGACCTTCCACTCCGGCAGATCCGCGAGCAGGTCGCGTCGGCCGTGGACCTGATCGTCCACACCGCCCGGCTCAAGGACGGCTCCCGCAAGATCGTCAACATCACCGAGGTCTACGGGATCGAGGACGACGACATCCTCCTCCAGGACATCTTCGTCTTCGAGCAGACCGACTTCGTCGACGGGAGGATCCTGGGCCAGCTCAGGCCGACCGGGGTCCGGCCAACGTTCATGGGGAGATTCGCGGCACGCGGCATGGAGCTGCCGCCCGGCGAGTTCGGCATCCCCCCCGAGGATCCCGAGAACCCGACTCCCAGGGGCAAGGGGAGATGGGGCGCCGGCGAGTCGACGGGGTCCGAGACGTCCCGCCCGGCCGTCGGTCACGGCCGGGTAGTGAAGGCCGGGGGCATGATCTACGTCTCCTCGATGGGGCCGGTGGATCCCGAGACGGGCCAGCTCGTCAACGGTGGGATCAAGGAACAGACACGCCAGTGCCTGGTGAACCTCAAGGCCAAGCTCGAGGCCGAGGGAAGCTCGCTCGAGAAGGTGGTCTGGGCCAACTGGTCCCTGCGCGACTCGGCGGAGTCCGACCCGTTCAACGAGGAGTGGGCCCGTTGGTTCCCGGGCGACGCGCCGATCGGCCAGGGAACCGTGATGCCGCTGCTGCAACGGCGCGCCGGCTTCCGGATCTCGATTGGGGTCATCGCCGAGGCGTAGTCCGCGCTGCGGGCGGCCTTCCTGCACCGGCCGCCGGCCGCTCCCGCACTCCATCGGTGTGACCGCCGAGGCGTAGCCCACCCGCCGGTCGGCCTTGCCGCAGGCCGCCTCGCGGCCTTGCGTTGAACGCATGACCGCGCACGCCACCGGTCTGGTAACGGCCCCGACGGCAGGATTCGTGCGTTGGCCGGCGGAATTCCTGCCACGACCAGGCGAGCGGCCCAGGTGGGGCCTCCGGCGATGCCGGCTTCTTGCGTCGAACCGCCGAGAACCCGCCATCGGGCCCCGACCCCCGCCCGGTTGTGCGTTGAAAGCAAGGCGGTCAGGGGCGCCGGGCTCGAAGCCCTGGGCCCGAGCGGCGAGCCCGAGACGCCGGTCACCCCGTCGGGGCGGGGTGCAATCCGGACGGTGCCCGCCATCCGAGCCCTCGGGCGTCCCGGGCGAGGTCGGCCGCGGCAACTTCACGCACGACCCGGCCGTCGACGCGACGGTCGACTCCGCCTGGACGCCGGGAGGGCGCCTGGTTCATGCCGCTCTCGGGCCTTTCACGGCGTCGTTCCCAAGGGAGTGTGACTGGCAGGCACACACGGCAACGGGCGAGGTCATTGGCGAGGCCGAAGCCCGAGAGACACAGCACCGTACAGCTCCGGCCCGGCCGCGGCTACGGCCGACGCGGCGAACGTCACGACATGGCCCGCGGTTATCCTTCCCGAAGCGCCGGACGCCGGAACGCCTGCCGCAACCCGGAAGGCGTCCACGATCCGCGAGCCTCGAGACCCAGCTGCCGGCGCCGGCCGGCGATCCCCGGAGACCCCGATGACCGACTCCCGACCAATCGACAGCGTCGTGCTGGTCAAGCAGGTGCCCGACACCCACAACATCACGGGCGATGCGATGACCAAGGACGGCACGATGAACCGCGGCGCCCTCACGGCCATCTTCAACCCCGAGGACCTCAACGCCCTCGAGATGGCCCTCCAGGTCAAGGAGCGCCACGGCGGGACGGTCACCGTCATCACCATGGGTCCCCCCAAGGCGGCCAACATCCTGCGCGAGTGCCTCTGGCGCGGGGCGGACAAGGTCGTCCTCCTGACCGATCGCAAGTTCGCCGGCGCCGACACCCTGGCCACCTCCTACGCGCTCCAGAAGGCGATCGAGAAGGTCGGCCGCTTCGACCTCGTTCTGGCCGGGCGCCAGGCGATCGACGGCGACACGGCCCAGGTGGGCCCGCAGACGGCGGAGAAGCTGGGCATCCCGCAGATCACCTACGCGGAGGCCGTCCTGGAGATCGCCGACGGCCGGATCACCGCCCAGCGCGCCCTGGACTCCGGCACGGAGGTCGTCCGCTGCCAGATGCCCTGCCTGCTGACGGTGGTGGGCTCGGCCAACACGCCCCGCCCGCCGTCGGTTCGCCGGCAGCTGGCGCTCAAGCTGGCTGCGACCTCGGGCGAGCACGCCGCGCTCCTCGAGCGATGGCCGGAGTTCGAAACCCAGGAGGCGCTCGAGGCGTACCTGGCCGCCCACGACCTCGAGATCCCGGTCTGGACGGCGGACGACATCGGCCTCGACGCCGAGAGCATCGGCCTCGCCGGCTCGCCCACCCAGGTCCACAAGGTCAACTTCGTGGTCCTGGAGAGCACCGAGAGCAAGACGGTCCCGCCCACCCCCGAGGCCATCGCGGCCATGGTGGCGGAGCTGGTCCACGAATACATCGTCGGGTAGGCGGCCATGACCGAGCAGAAGAGCATCTGGGTCTTCATCGAGCACACGGACGGCCGAATCGCCGACGTCAGCCTGGAGCTGACCGGCAGGGCCCGCGAGCTGGCCGATCCCCTGGGCTACGACGTGGTGGGCCTGCTGTGCGGGCACGACGTGGAGGAGCTCGCCCGCGACGTCATCCGCCACGGCGCCGACCGCGTCCTGCTGGCCGACCACCCCGAGCTGGCCCACTACCGCACCCTCCCGTACGCCCGCGTGGCGATCGCGGAGGCGCGCCGGCGCCAGCCCGAGATCTTCCTCGTCGGCGGCACGCCCAACGGCCGGGACTTCGCGCCACGCGTCGCCAGCGCCCTGCGCTGCGGCCTGACCGCCGACTGCACCGATCTCCAGGTCGGCGACTACTACCTCCGGCGCGAGGACCGGACCTATCCGAACCTTCTCTTCCAGATCCGGCCGGCCTTCGGCGGGAACCTGGTCGCCACGATCGTCAATCCGAACACCCGGCCGCAGATGGCGTCGGTCCGCGAGGGGGTCATGCGCATGCCGGCCGCGGACCCGGGCCGGACCGGGGTCGTGGAGCGGGTGACGCCCGAGTTCGAGCCGGGCGACTTCGCCCTCGAGGTCCTGAGCCGGCAGGTCCGCCGTTCGACCGTCAAGCTCAAGGACGCCGCGGTGATCGTCTCCGGGGGCGCGGGCATCTCCAGCCCCGAGGAGTTCGCCATGCTGCGCGAGCTGGCGAACCTGCTCGGGGGTGAGGTCGGCGCCTCGCGCGCGGCCGTGGACGCGGGGTTCATCGATCGCGATCACCAGGTGGGCCAGACCGGCACGACCGTCCGGCCCCGCCTCTACATCGCGGCCGGCATCTCGGGCGCCATCCAGCACCGGGCCGGCATGGACGAGTCCTCCAAGATCATCGCCATCAACACCGATCCTGCCGCGCCGATGTTCCAGATCGCGCACTACCGCATCGTGGGCGAGGCGGCCGAGGTGGTGCCCATGATCATCAAGGCCCTGCGCGAGCGCTCCGCGGACCCGGGGACGGGCTGGGGAGCACCCGAGGTCACAGCCGAATGAGCGAGAACTTCTTCCTCGACAACTCGGACCTGCAATTCCGCCTGCAGCAGCTCGACCTGCGCGAGGTGCTGGAGCTCAAGGAGAAGGGCTACTCCGAGTCGGAGATCTACCCGACCGCCCCGCGCAACTACGCGGACGCCATCGACAACTACCGGATCGTGCTCGACGTCCTCGGCGAGGTCTGCGGCGAGCGCGTGGCGCCCCGGGCCGCCGAGGCGGACGAGGAGGGCGCCCACTACGACAGCGGCGAGGTCACCTACGCCGCGGCCACCCTGGACGCCATCGATGCCCTGCGCCAGGCCGAGCTCTTCGGGGCCATGCTGTCCCGCGAGTACGGCGGCCTGAACCTGCCCGAGTCCATCTACCAGATGATGGTGGAGATGGTGGCCCGGGCGGAGAGCGGCCTCATGACCGTGTACGGCCTCCAGGAGATCGCCTCCCTGCTGGAGGAGATCGGCGACCCGGAGACCAAGGCGCGCGTGCTGCCCAGGTTCTCGCGGGGGGAGGTTTCGGGGGCGATGGTCCTGACCGAGGCCGACGCCGGGTCCGACCTGGGCGCCGTGGGGACGCGGGCGACCCTGGACGAGGCCACCGGCCAGTGGCACCTCAACGGCGTCAAGCGCTTCATCACCAACGGCCTGGCGGACGTGTCGCTGGTCCTGGCCCGCAGCGAGGAGGGCTCGTCCGACGCCCGCGGCCTCTCGATGTTCCTGGTCGAGCGCGACGACACGGTCAAGATCCGGCGCATCGAGAACAAGATGGGGATCCACGCGTCGCCGACGTGCGAGATCCAGTACGTCAACACCCCGGCCACCCTGCTCGGCAAGCGCCGCTTCGGGCTCATGCGCTACGCCATGAACCTGATGAACGGCGCCCGGCTGGCCGTGGCCGCGCAGGCCCTCGGCATCGCCGAGGCCGCCTATCGGGAGGCCGACAAGTACTCCCGCGCGCGCATCCAGTTCGGCAAGCCGATCCGGAGCCTGCCGGCCGTGGGCCGGCTGCTGCTCTCGATGAGGGTCGAC
Organism: uncultured Chloroflexia bacterium; assembly: GCA_963705215.1. Lineage (GTDB taxonomy): Bacteria > Chloroflexota > Limnocylindria > Limnocylindrales > CSP1-4 > CTSoil-043. Next base: position 96,289 of record CAVPJI010000001.1, read on the forward strand.
CTGGAAGCCACGCGGACCCTTCTTGCCGAGACGGGACGCTGGGTGGACCTGTGGAAGGTCTACGAGCGGGCCATCGAAGAGGGCGGCTCGGAGACGGACCCGGCCGTTCGCGCCCGCCACAAGCAGGCCCAGGCGCTGGCCGAGACGCTGACCCCGATGGTGAAGTACTGCGCCACCGAGATGGGCAACCGGGTCTGCTACCAGGCCATGCAGGTGCACGGCGGCGCGGGCTACATGCGCGAGTTCAACATCGAGCGCCTCTTCCGGGACGTCCGCATCACCAACATCTACGAGGGCACGAGCCAGCTCCAGGTGGTCGCGGCCATCGGCAAGCTCCTCAACCGGTCGCTCGATCCGCTGCTGACCGAATGGCAGGCCGCCGAGTACCCCTCTGACATGGCCACCGAGCAGGCGCTCCTGACGGAGCTGACCGGCCTCTTCGGCCGGGCCGTCGACGCGCTCAAGGCATCGCCCGAGCGCGACCGCGTGGACTACTACGCGGTCGACCTCGTCGAGATGGCGATCTGGCTCGTCGGCGGCTGGCTGATGCTTCGTGACACGTCAGCGGCAGAGGACAAGAAGCCGATCGCGCGGGCCTACGTGGCGTCGATCACGCCGAAGGCCCGGGCCGCCGCCGAGGTGGTCCTGGCCTCCAGCCCGGTTCCGCTCGAGACGATCGCGGTCCTGCTGCCGTA
>CAVPJI010000002.1:0-151853 GCA_963705215.1 uncultured Chloroflexia bacterium
GCCGTCCCGGGGGCGGCCAGCTCCCGCCCGCGGGGGACTCTCCGAGGGAAGGAGGTGAACCACCCAATGGCGTATCTGTCCGGACTCATTTCGTATCTTCTGGACCGCGACGAGGAGGGCCAGGGTCTCGCGGAGTACGCGCTGATCCTCGCGCTCATCGCGATCGTCGCGATCGTCGCCCTCATCTTCCTGGGCGGCCAGGTCTCGACGATCCTGTCACGGTCGGCAGCTCCGTCTAGGGCGCGCATGAGACGGGCCGTCGGGACATCCCGGCGGCCCTTTCCGTTTCCGGCCAGGGCCTCGCCGAATACGCACTCATCCTCATCGTCGTCGTCCTCGTCGCCCTGGCCTTCGTCGGCACTGTCATCTCCGGCACCACCACGATCGCAGCTGGCCTGAAGTGAGACCGGCCCCCGCCGGGAGGCTGGTCTCGTCCGTCTTGCGGGCCGACGGGCGGCTCCTGGCATGTCCTCCGCAAGCGGTCGTGCGGGAAATCCTTCCATTTGTTCCCAGCGGTCCTAGCACTTTTGTATGGTCGCGCGGCTCTCGGCCGGTGCTAGAGTGGTGCTGCCTGTCACACCGGCAACGGGGAGACCAACCTTGAAACGCAGCAATCGCCTGATCCTGTTGATCGGCTTCTTCCTGGCGGCAGTCGCCTTCGTCGCCGTCGTCATGCTGCTTGGGAGCGGCACCGGCGGTGGTGGGAACGAGCCCGGCGTCGACGCGTTGAACACCACGATCGTCGTGACGACCGCGGACGTTCCCCTGGGCACGACGCTCACCGCCAATCTCGTCACGACCCAGGACGTCCGGGAGACCGACAAGCCCGCGGGCTCCTACACCCTGACGAGCGAGGTCATCGGGCGCACCGTGACCACCCAGCTCACCAAGGGCCAGCTCCTCGACGGCAACGCGTTCTCCACGACGACCGTCAACCCGGACATCGCGCGCCTGCTGGACCCCGGCCTCCGGGCCATGTCGCTCGAGGTCTCGTACATCTCGGGCGTCGGTACGCTCATCAAGCCGGGAGACCGCGTCGACGTGGTGGTGGGTATCTCGGGTGCGGCGTTCCCGCTCGTGACGACCGACCCCGAGACCGACCTGGTCACCCCGCTGACGGGCTACAACCCCACCTCCGTCAAGGCGATCGTCCAGAACCTCGAGGTCGTGGGCACCCTGCTCCCCGCCGTGCCGCCCGCGGAGGGCGAGGCTCCTCCGACCGGACCGAGCTCCGCCGGGGCCGTCGGCACCCAGCTCGTGATTGTGGGCGTGACCGCCCAGCAGGCCGAGGTGCTGCGTTTCGCCCAGTCCCCGGTCGCGTCGGTCACGTCCCCGGACACGTCGGTCACCCTGATCCTTCGCTCTCCGGAGGACAAGGACGCGCCGGACGAGGCGACGACCGGCATCACCCTCCGTCAGCTCATCGACAAGTGGGCCGTGATCCCGCCGCAGCTGATCGAAGCGACCCCTCCGAAGAAGTAGGCGTCTCGCGGCGCGGGGCGGGCATCACGGCCGCCCCTGCGCGAGCCACCGATCGCTCCACCCCGTCAACCCCTTTCATGAGGCAGAGGCCCACCGGCCGATGAGCGACCAGATCCGCGTCCTGATCGTGGACGACATCCTGGAGACGCGCGACCACCTGACGAAGCTTCTCGGTTTCGAGAAGGACGTCGATGTGGTCGGGGCGGCTGCGTCCGGCGCCGAGGCGCTGGAGATGGCTGCGAAGCTCCTCCCGGACATCGTCCTGATGGACATCAACATGCCCGAGATGGACGGGATCGCCGCCACGGAGCTCCTGACGGCTCGCGTCCCGACCACGTCGGTCGTGATGATGTCGGTCCAGGGCGAGGCGGACTACCTGCGCCGCTCGATGCTGGCCGGGGCCCGCGAGTTCCTGGTCAAGCCGTTCAGCTCTGACGAGCTCACGGCGTCGATCCGCCAGGTCCACGCCCGCGAGCGCGAGAAGATCGGACGCATGGCGATGCCGGTCGTCGACCGGTCGCGCTGCCGCGGACCACGAGCCCGGCCGCGTGGTGGCCGTCTTCAGTCCCAAGGGCGGCGTCGGGCGCACCACGATCGCGGTCAACATGGCGGTCGCCGCCGCGGCGGAGCCGGACAGCCGCGTCGTCCTCGTGGACGGCTCGTTCCAGTTCGGCGACGTCGGCGTGCTGCTCAACCTGAACCCGAAGAACAAGTCGATCGCCGACCTGGTCCCCGAGCTGGAGGCCGGCGGCGATGCCGACTTCATCGAGACCTTCGTGGTCACGCATTCCACGGGGGCGAAGGTCCTCCTGGCCCCGCCGTCGCCGGAGATGGCCGAGCTGGTCACTCCCGCCGCGATCCGGCGCGTGCTGGAGGCGCTCCGTGCGAAGAACGACCTGGTGGTCGTGGACTGCGCCTCGGCGTTCAGCGACACGACGCTTGCGATCCTCGACGTGGCGGACGTGGTCCTCACGGTCCTCACGCTCGAGATCACGAGCATCAAGAACATGCGGCTCTTCCTGGAGGTGGCCGAGCAGCTCGGCTATCCATCGGACAAGATGGAGCTGGTCCTCAACCGCGCCGACTCGGCGCTCGGGATCCGCGTCGCGGACGTCGAGCACTCGATCGGCCGGAAGGTGGACCACACGATCGTCAGCGACGGTCGGAGCGTGGTGTACGCCCTCAACCGAGGCGTGCCGTTCTTCGTCAGCAATCGCGAGGCACAGGTGTCACAGGACATCCAGCGTCTCGTCAAGGCGCTCCTCGGGGCGTCGACTTCGGTGCCTGTCGAGGCGCGGAAGTCGGCCCCGAAGAAGTCGCTCTTCGCGTGGCGGTAGCAGGATGGTGAAGAGTCGCCCTTGGGGGCGTGAAGGGGTGGTGGGACGATGTCCCTGCTGAAGCGAATCGAGAGCGCTCGACCCGCCGAGACCGGGTCGGCGGCCGCGCCGGGGAGTCCCCCGGCACCTGCCGGACCCGGCGCGCCCGGCGACGGGCCGCCGACTCTCGCGCCCGCCCAGCGCATGCTCCCCACCGCGCCCGTCCGCGAATTGTTCCGGGACGTCAAGTTCCGGATCCAGAGCCGGGTCATCTCGGACCTGGACCCGAAGCTCGACCTTTCCAACCAGGTCGAGGTCCGGCGCCAGATCGAGGAGATCTTCGGCAAGGTCATCGACGAGGAAGGCCTGGCCCTGACCCGTGCTGAGCGGGTCCGGATGCTGGAGCAGATCACCGACGAGATCATCGGCCTCGGGCCGCTGGAGCCGCTCCTCCGCGACGAGTCGATCACCGAGGTCATGGTGAACGGCCCGCGCCAGGTCTACATCGAGCGGAGCGGCAAGCTCGAGCTGACGAACGTCGTCTTCCAGAATGACGATCACGTGATGCGGATCATCGACCGGATCATCGCCCCCATCGGGCGCCGGGTCGACGAATCCTCGCCCATGGTCGACGCACGCCTCACCGACGGCTCCCGCGTCAACGCCATCATCCCGCCGCTCTCGCTGGTCGGTCCCGTCATCACGATCCGGAAGTTCGCCGCCTCCCCCTTCACGGTGGACGACCTGATCCGATTCGGCACCGCGACGCCCGAGATGTTCGACTTCCTCAAGGCCTGCGTCGAGGCGCGCCTCAACGTCTTCGTCTCGGGCGGCACCGGCTCGGGCAAGACGACGACCCTCAACGTCCTCTCCTCCTTCATCCCGAACGACGAGCGGATCATCACGATCGAGGACGCCGCCGAGCTCCAGCTCCGCCAGGAGCACGTGGTGACTCTCGAATCGCGGCCGCCCAACATCGAGGGCAGGGGGGCGATCCCCATCCGCGAGCTCGTCCGCAACGCCCTCCGCATGCGGCCCGATCGGATCATCGTCGGGGAGTGCCGTTCGGGCGAGGCCCTCGACATGCTCCAGGCCATGAACACGGGCCACGACGGCTCGATGTCCACCGGCCACGCCAACAGCCCGCGCGACATGCTCTCTCGCCTCGAGACGATGGTCCTGATGGGCGGCGTCGAGCTGCCCCTGCGCGCCATCCGTGAGCAGATCGCGTCCGCGGTCGACCTCATCGTCCACCAGGCCCGGCTCAAGGACGGCACCCGGCGGATCACGAACATCACCGAAGTCCAGGGGATGGAGGGTGACGTGATCGTCATGCAGGACGTCTTCGTCTTCGAGCAGACGGGCGTCGTCGAGGGGAAGATCCAGGGCCGGCTCAAGCCGACCGGGATCCGCCCGAAGTTCGTCGAGAAGTTCGAGGTGATGGGAATCCACCTGCCGCCCGGACTCTTCGGCTTCGTCTTCTAGCGGGCGGGAGGGCACGCCGTGCCGCTCACCATCGTCATCGCCGCCATCGCTGCGCTCGCGATCCTCCTGATCGCCGTCGGGATCTCCTCGTCGGGCCGCGGGACGGGTGTCAGCGCGCGGCTGGAGCGCTATGCCTCTGGGAAGGACGAAACCAAGAAGCCCGAGAGCGCCGCGTCGCTCGGCGACCTCATCTCGCAGAGCGCCGCGATCTCGCAGCTGAACAAGGCGGTCGAGGGGCGTGATTTCGGGGCCAGCCTGGCGCGCGACCTGGCCCGGGCCGACCTGAAGCTCAAGGTCAGCGAGTACCTCTTCATCTGGGTCGGCGCCGTCGTCGGCATCCCGGTCTTCATGTACCTGGCCGGCTTCGCGCTCCCGGCGCTCCAGAACCCCATCCTCCTCCTGGTGGGCGCCATCGTCGGCTTCTTCCTGCCCCGCTGGTACGTCCACCGGCGCCAGGGCAAGCGGATCAACCAGTTCAACAAGCAGCTCCCGGACACGATCACCCTCATCGCGAATGCGCTGCGGGCCGGCTCGTCGTTCCTGCAGGCCATCGAGCTGGTGGTCCGCGAGGCGCGCCCGCCGATCTCCACGGAGTTCGCCCGGGTGATCCGCGAGGTCAACCTCGGCCTGCCCTTCGAGCAGGCCCTCGAGAACCTCGTCCGCCGCGTCCGCTCGGAGGACCTCGAGCTGATGGTGACGGCCATCGCCATCCAGTACACGGTCGGCGGCAACCTGGCCGAGATCCTGGACTCGATCGCCTACACGATCCGCGAACGCGTCCGCATCAAGGGCGAGATCCGCACCTTGACGGCCCAGCAGCGGATGTCCGGCTACGTGGTGGCGTTCCTTCCGATCGCCCTGGTCGGGTTCCTCAGCATCATCGCGCCGTCCTTCATGGAGCCCATGCTCGACCCGGCGGTCAACTTCCTGGGTATCCCGGTGGGGATGATCCTGATCGGGATCGGCGGGCTCATGATGCTGGTCGGCTTCCTGATCATCCGGCGCATCGTCGACATCGAGGTGTAGGGCATGGACACCCTGATCCCCATCCTCGTCGCCGGCGCCGCCGCCGCGGCGATCCTCTTCATCGCCATCGGCCTGGCCGGCAGGTCGAGCGTCGACCCCGTCCAGGCCCGCCTCACCCAGCTGGGATCGATGCAGGCGAAGAACCTCGAGGAGCTTGAGCTCCAGCAGCCGTTCCTCGAGCGGACGATCCGGCCGCTTGCCGGCCGCCTCGCCGGCACGACCTCGAGGTTCACCTCGTCGTCGTTCACCTCGCGCACCGAGAAGAGCCTCGCGATGGCCGGCAACCCGGGCGACCTGCGGGTTGCCGACTGGCTGGGCATCAAGGCCATCTCGGCGGTCCTCTTCGCCATCGTCTTCTTCCTCGTGTTCAACTTCCTGCTCAACACGGGGTTCCTGATGGCGATCGCCCTGGGCGCGGCGGGCGTGGTGGTCGGCTACATCTTCCCGGAGTTCTGGCTCGGCCGGCGCGTCAAGGCTCGCCAGCACGCGATCGTGCTCCAGCTCCCGGACGCCCTGGACCTGCTGACGATCTCCGTCCGGGCCGGCCTCGGCTTCGATGCCGCCCTGGCCAAGGTCGTGGAGAAGATGCAGGGACCCCTGGTGGACGAGTTCCGGCGGGCGCTCGCAGAGGTCCGCGTGGGCAAGGCGCGGCGGGATGCGCTGCGCGACATCGTCCCCCGGACGGAAGTGCCCGCGCTCACCAACTTCATCGGCGCCATCATCCAGGCCGAGCAGCTGGGCGTCTCGATCAGCAAGGTGCTCCAGGTCCAGTCCGAGCAGCTGCGGATCGAGCGCCGCCAGCGGGCCGAGGAGATGGCCGCCAAGGCTCCGATCAAGATGCTCTTCCCGCTGGTCGGGTGCATCTTCCCGTCGCTCTTCATCGTCATCCTGGGCCCGGCGATCATCCTGATCATGAAGAACCTGGCCGGTCCGGGCGGAATCGGCGGCTAGGCGCATCGATCGCGTGCCTCCCGTGGCCGACGGCGCTCGACCCTGGGCCGACTGATCTCGCCCAGTGGAGTCGCAGCCCGTGGCCGACGGTGACCGCCGCCTGGATGCGCGCAATGTCACGCGCGGCACCGCCCTGTGCGCATCGCTGGAGGTCGCCGAGTCCTTCGGCGGTCGCCTCATGGGCCTGATGGGCCGGCCGTCCCTCGCCCCGGATGCGGGCCTCTGGCTCCGGCCGGCGTCGAGCATCCACATGCTCTTCATGCGCTTCCCGATCGACGCCGTCTTCCTGGCGAAGCCCGGCACCGATGGCGGGCGCCGCGTCGTGGCGGTGCGGCCCTCACTGCGGCCGTGGACGGGCGTCGTCTGGTGGGCCCGGGGCGCGGACGGCTGCCTGGAGCTGCCCGGCCGGGACGGTCGCCGCGTCCGGGACGGTCGTTGGGGACGTGGTCGCGCTGGGTGAGGTGGACGCGGATCGCGGCTGACCCGGAGCCTGCGACGCGTGCCCATGCGGGCCGATCCAGCATCGCGGGGCCGGATCTGGCGGCCTTGCGTCGGACGCACAACCACACACCCCGGTGCGTTTCCGGGGAGTGACCGACGGCCCCGATGGCTGGATCCTTGCGTCGGACGGCCGTCGTCCTGCAGGGTTGATGAGGAAGGCTGGGCCTGGCGCGCCTAGGGGGCAGCTTCCTTGCGTCTGACCCGCGCACGTTGGCGCGCGGCGCCGGACTAGCCAACGGGAGGAGCGCGGTGTTGCGTTGAACGCACGCCGGGCTCCCGCGGACCGCTGCTGCAGATCTGCTCATCCATCTGCGTGCCGCGTGACTCTCACCTGCCCCGGGGAAGATCGATAGGCCGCCGGTGAGCGGCAGATGAGCGGCGCCCGCCATCCTTCGGCGCCATGGGCGTCCTTCAACCCGGTACTGTCAGGCCCGGCGCGGTGGCCGGCCGGCTGCTCGACCTAGCGTTCCCGGCGGTCTGCGTCGGGTGCGGGCGCGAGGGGGCGGCGCTGTGCGGCCCGTGTGGACGCTGCCCTCGCCGCGCGCGCAGGCGAGCCGGCGGGCATCCCCATCGGGATGCCGTCCGATGTGCCGCTCCCCCTCGTCCAGCTGGAGTGGTGCGCCCCGTACGGAGGGCTCGTCCGTGACGCCCTCCACGCCCTCAAGTACCGCGGCGAGCAACGCCTGGCGGGGCCGCTCGGCGCGGCGGCGGCCGCCCGGTGGCGCGAGGCATCGATCGGCGGCGACACGCTGGTCCACGTGCCGGTGCATCCCGCCCGGCGCGCCGTGCGCGGCTACGACCAGGCAGAGCTGCTCGCACGGGCGGCGGCCGCGGCGCTCGGGTGCCCAGCGCTCCCCGCGCTCCGGCGCGAGCGTGCGACGGCGCCGCAGTACGAGCTGGGCCGGGATCGTCGAGCGGCCAACGTCGCGGCCGCGTTCGGGGTCGACCCGGCCTTTCGGGCCGCGATGGCCGGTCGCTGGCTCGTGCTCGTGGATGACGTCGTGACGACGGGCGCGACGCTGGTTGCCTGTGCCGAGGCGCTCCTGGACGCCGGGGCGACCGCGGTCTCGGCCCTGACGATCGCACGCGAGACGTGAAGAGCCCACGAGCGGCCGGCCGAGCCGAGGGCGCCGCGGGCCTCGCCGGGCGGGACGGCTCTCGCGATCGGGCCCCTCGCCCGTCGAAGCCGCACCGTCGCCGACCTATACTCGACCCATCGGGCAGCCGTCGGATGCCGCGTCCCGCGGACCGGCCGGCCCGAACGCACCCTGGAGGTCAACCGTGAGGACGATCGTCAAGGGCAAGAACATGGACGTCCCGGACGCCGTGCGGCGGTACGCCGAGCGGAAGACGCGGCGCCTGGAGCGCTTCCTCGACGACCGGACCGAAGCGATCATCGAGCTCTCCGTGGAGCATCACAGGAGCACCGACGACTCGCGGATCGCGGATGTCACGCTCGTGATCGACGGCCAGACGGTCCGAGGGCGGGCGGACGCCTCGACGTGGGAGGCCGCGATCGACGACGTCGTCGACAAGATCGAGCGGCGCGCGGTCGACCACCAGCAGAAGCCCCGGGTGCGGGCCCGCGCGCCCGAGGAGAAGGAGATCCTCGCCCGGATCGCCGACGGGACATCCGACGCGGGACGCGAGCGGCGCGTGGTCAAGACGAAGCAATTCGCACTGGAGCCGATGTTCGAGGAGGACGCGATCGCCGAGATGGAGGCGCTCAACCACGCGTTCTTCATCTTCGTCAACGCCGAGAACGAGCGCCTGAACCTCCTCTACCGCCGCCGTGACGGTGACTTCGGGCTCATCGAGCCGATCATCGCCGGGTCATACACGCCCGGCCGCGGGACGAAAGCTGGCGCGAAGCCTGCGGCCAAGGGCTGATCTCGCACAGTGCCGCGTCCCGCCCTTCCCGACGGCCGGCCGCTGGGCGCGCACCTCCCGCTCGGAACCGGGATGGTCCGGGCCGTCGAGCGCGCCCACGCGATCGGCGCCGACGCGCTCCAGGTCTTCATCGACAACCCGGCCGCCTGGAAGCGACGGGCGGAGCCGCCGGCCGAGCTGCCGGCCTTCCGCGAGCGGCTGGCGGCGCTCGGGATCGACCCGGTCGCGGTGCATGCCTCGTACCTCGTCAACCTCGCGGGGCCGTCGGAGGACCTCTTCGAGCGGTCGGTTGACCTGCTGGCGCACGAGCTGGCGGCGGCGCCCGAGTACGGCGCCCGGTTCGTCAACGTCCATGTCGGGAGCCACAAGGGCGCCGGGGTTGCCGCCGGGGTTGCCCGGGTCGCCGACGGGGTCGCGCGCGTGCTGGCGATGACCGACGAGGGCGTCGGGCCATCCGGCCGCGTCGGCGACGCCGCCGCTCCTCGTGCTGGAGAACTCCGCCGGCAGCGGGGACGGGATCGGGACGAACCTCGAGGAGCTCGAGGCGATCTTCGAGGCTGTGGCTGCGCGCGGCGTCCCGGCCGGGCGCGTCGGCCTTTGCCTCGACACGGCGCACCTCTGGGGCGCGGGGCACGACGTGGCGACCGCCGAGGGCGTCGACGCCCTCGTGGATGAGCTGGGCGCCCGGATCGGGCTCGAGCGCCTCGCCATGGTCCACCTGAACGATTCGAAGGCCACGCGCGGCTCACGGCTCGATCGCCACGAGCATCTCGGTGCTGGTGAGATGGGTGCGGGAGTCGGCCTCGCCCGCCTGCTCACGCACCCGTCGCTGGCGCACGTCACGTACTTACTCGAGACGCCGGGGATGGACCAGGGCTACGACGCAGTCAACATGGGGCGCGCTCGAGCCCTGGCCGCGGGCGAGCCCCTGGACTCGCTCCCGCCGGAAGCATTCGATCTGCACGGCGCACGGTCCCGGACGCCGGCCGCATGAACGACGTCCAGAGGACCGACGTCGAACGGACGCGTGACCAGCGCGGGTGGAGCGCTGGCTCGCTTCCTGGGCAGTCCCGCCGCGGATGTCGCAGGTGGTTGCGGGACTGATCCTCCTGGCGGCTCTCCTGCGCCTGCCCGACCTGGCCACGCGGGGACCCTGGGACACCGACCAGGGCGAGCAGATGCTGGCGATCCGGTCGATCGTCCAGGGCCAGCTGACGCTCCTGGGGGCCCCGACGTCGACCGGCGGGATCCACCATGGCAGCGTCTTCTACTACGTCGGGGCGCTCTTCGCCCTGCCCTCCGGGGGCGACGATCCCACCGCCGTCACGCTCGGGATCGCGCTCGGCGGGATTGCCACCGTCGTGTTCGTCTGGTGGATGGCCCGGGCGGCCGGCGGTCCGGTGGCGGGGCTCGCGGCCGGCCTCATTGCCGCCGTCTCGGCGCAGATGATCGACGCGTCGACGTCAGGTGTGGAACCCGGCCTCGTGGCGCCCGCGGCCGCCTTCGCGCTGGCGGCGCGCTCGAGGGGCGTCGGCCACGGTGGGCGCGCCCGTGGTGGGTGGCGGTGGGGCCCGGCGTGGTCCTGCGGGCCAGTCGCACGTGCTCGCGTGGGTGCTGGTCGTCCCGATTGGCGTCCTCGCCGCGGACGAGCTCGTCGGACCGGCGGACGGCGTTGCCGCTGGCGTCGGGGGCGGCAGGCGGCATCGTCGTCCTGTGCTTCGTACCCGTGCTCGTCAGCGAGCTGCTCACGGCGTTCGGCGAAGTGCGGGCGCTGCTCGGCGCAGGGGCGGGGCCGTCGGACGAAGGAACGGCTGCCATGTGGCTCCGGCTGAGCTTCGTGCCATTCCGCAGTCATCTCGGTGCCCCTCGCTGGGCGAGGTCATGCGAGACCCTCGGTGTCGGCGGTCGTCGCCGTCGCGGGGTGATCGGCTGCGCGCTCGTCGCTGGGCGAGATCGCGAGCCCGCGGCGACGGCGTGCCCTGGGTGCCCGGCGGCTCGGTGGCCATCGCCGGCCGGCGCCGCGGCGCCTGCTGGGCGTGGGCTGGCGATCGGGTGCACTCCGCTTGCGGTCGGACGCCCCGCGTGGCTGTCGCCGGTGATCCCGTCTCTGCGGGCATCGCGACATCCGATCGTCTTCGCGACTGCTGGGCCTCGGCGCCGCGGTGCGGTGGCGGCGCCGTCCGGGGCGCGCCGTCGTGGTCGCGAATCGTGGTGGGCGTGGCGAGCTGGAACCTCCTGGTGGTGCCGCCGCCGGCCGTGAACGCCGACGGCGGGTGGCCGGCGGGCCTCGTGGCCGCTGACGGCGTTGTCGAGGGCAACGGCGATCTGCCGGCGGCGATCGGCGCTCGCCGAAGTTCAAGAAGACGACGGCGGTCGACTACCCGGTGACCGTGCTCGGGCACGCGCCGGTCCCGGCTACCGATGCCGCGCGGGTCACGGTGCTCTGTGATGCCCTCTTCGAGGAGGTCGTGGGCCTCGCCTGCGAGGGGCCCGCGGAGGAGGCCCGGATGGAGGAGCTCGGGATCGCAGCGGGGCCGCTCGTGACGCGGTTCGAGGCCGCGCCGGGCCGCTGGATCTCGATCTACGAGATCGCAGGTCGCTGACCCGGCCGGCGGAGGTCGGCGCGACCGGCGCCGACGGAGGTCTGTGGCCCGACGCGAGAAAGAGCGAACGCCGGCGCCCCAGTACGCCGGCGTTCGCTGTTTCCGAGACCCGGGAGAGGAGGGTGCTCCCGGGGCGGTCGATGTGGTCGGTGCTATGGCCTCCCGGAGGGTCGCCGCACGAGCATCGGTGCCGGGCGGACGGTGGAGACACGGCGCTCCGTCGAGAGGCCCACGACGGAGGCGAGCGGGGCGGAGCTCGGGCGCCCGAGCGGTCGGTCCTGGAGCCCCGGATGGGGCGTCTGGACGACCGGCCGCGCGTACCGGCGCATCCGGACGGCGAGGTAGTACTCCATGATCTGGCGGACCTGCGGCTCGCCGAGCGCGTCATCCGCGCGCAGCGCGTACTCCACGCGGGCGGTCGGGTTGACCGTGGCCCCGCTCGACACGAGGCCCAGGTACTGCGGGGCATCCGCGTCGTCGCGCAGCTCGCGCAGGCCGCGGGCCAGCTTGGTTGCAGTCCCCAGCGACGGGGTCCGGTCGCCGCGGACCAGGCGCGAGATCGTCGAGTGGTCGACGCCCGACGCCTGGGCCAGCTGACGCTGCGACATCTTCTTGGCCCTGAGCTGTGCACGCAGCCACTCGTTGAAGGGGCGGCCGTTCTGCTCGGTCATTACCGGTGGGCGCTCCGTGGGTTCGGCGGCATGTCCGCGTGGCGTCACTATCGAGAGTGGCGCATTCGGGAACCATGACCCGTTGGTACCCCGGGTCATGGCCGCGGCCGGATCGGGGTACGGGGTGCGTTCGCCCGGTGCGGGGCTGCGGGCTGCGCGGCCGCACGGCCGGCGCGCAGTGGGTCCCGCGCGTGGCCGTCAGGCGGTCGCGAAGTACCCCGCGGGGGCCGGCGGGATGCGGCCCTCGCCGCGCGGCTTGGGCGAGAGCACGTACGCGATCGACCCGAGGATGATCACCGAGAAGACGCTGATCACCCGGTCCAGCAGGGCGATCGCGGTGGCCTCGGCCAGCGGCACGTTGTAGACGAGGGTCAGGACGCCGATGATGCCCGCTTCCACGATCCCCAGGCCGGCCGGGCTGAGCGGAACGGCGGTGAGCAGCGAGCCGATCAGCGCGACGAACACCGCCCCCGAGATGCCCAGCTGGACGTCCGGGAACCCAAGAGCCTGGACCACGAACCACAGCCGCAGCGATTCGGTCATCCAGATCAGGCCGGTCAGGATGAGCAGGCGCGGCAGCGCCCGCCAGCCGATCGCCCCGAAGACGCCCTCCTCGAAGCGCTCGTAGAGCTCCAGGATCGTCTGCTTGCGGGGAAGGGGGAGGGCGGCCAGGAGGCGGGCGCCGACGCGGCGCAGGAAGAGCAGCCCCAGGGCCAGGACAACCATCACGCCGACGCCGATCCCCACCACGACCTGGATCTCCGGCGGAAGCTGGCCGCGGAAGCTCCAGAAGCCGGCCGCCAGCCCCAGGATCACGATCACGAACAGGTCGAGGACCCGCTCGATGAAGACCGTGCCGAACGTCCGCGACAGCGAGGCGTCGCTGTTGATCTTCAGGAGGTAGGCCCGGTAGATGTCGCCCAGCTTGGCCGGGACGACGCAGTTCACCAGCCACGAGAGGAAGATGATCTCGGTGGCGTCCTTCGTGGGGCAATAGAAGCCCGTGCCCCGCAGGAGCAGCGCCCAGCGGTAGCCCCGCAGTGGGAAGCCCAGGTAGTAGACGGCGAAGGCCGCCAGCACGAGGACGGGATTCGCCGCGAGGATGAGCTCCGGGACGCGCTGGAGCTGGTTCCAGTTGATGCCGACGAAGGCGGCAATGATGGCGAGCGGGACGGCGATCGAGATGATCGTCCGCGGCTGGCGCAGGCGCCGGCCCAGCGAAACCTGCTCGACGGTGATCTCGGGCTCAGGCGCGGGCTGGGGCACGGCCGGGGACGCGGCGGCCGGCCCGGGCGCGGAAGATGTGGAAGTCGCGGGCGGGGCCGGGGCGGGCTCCGGCGGGAGGGACGAGCTCACGGGCCCGCGTCCCCGGGCGCGGCGCCACCGGGACCGCCAGAGCCGCCGGGCTGGATCCGGCCGTTCCCCCGGGCGCGCTGGACGAGCTTGGCGAACGGCGTGATCGCCCGGACGTAGTAGGAAGCACGGCCGGGGACGATCCGCGCGGTGGCCAGTGCCGCCAGCAGGCCGGCCGGCGTGGAAGGGTCGCCGTCGAGGCGCGTGGCGGCAATGCCGACCTCCAGCGTGGAGTGGGCATCGGAGACGGCGATGCCGGGGATCCCGGCGGTCCGCGCGAGCTCCGCGGCCAGCTCGTTGCCCTTCCCCCCGACGACCCGGGCGTTGAACGCCTCCACCCAGTCGACGAGCCCGACGAGGGCCTCGAGCTCCTCGGCCGACTTCCCCATCGAGCCCCGGTAGCTGTCGAACGGGTGCGGGATGCCCACCAGGGCACCCTGGGCGCGGGCCCGGGCGATCGCCTCGGCGGGAGGGAGGCCCGGCGGGATCGCCTCCTGCAGGAACAGGCAGATCAGATCGCCCTCGGTGGTCTTGACCTCCTCGCCGACGATCACGGTGATCCCCGGGATGGCCGCGTCGCGGGCACGCAGGGCGCCGTCGATCCGGTCGTGGTCGGTGATCGCGAGGTGGGTGATCCCGCGGTCGCGGGCCGTGCGCACGACCTTGAGCGGGTCGGCCAGGGAGTCGAAGCTTGCGCTGGTGTGGCAGTGGAGGTCCACGACGGCGGCGCCCGACGCTGCCCCGAACTCCTGGCTGCCTTCCATAGGTCCGGTCAGATCTGCTGGACGAGGGACTTCTTGAAGAAGTCGAAATGCTCCAGGGCGAGGCCGGTGCCGAGGGCGACGCAGTTGAGGGGGTTCTCGGCGACGTGGCATGGGACGCCGGTCACCTGGGTGAGCAGCCGGTCGATGTTGCGCAGCAGGGAGCCGCCGCCCGACATCACCATCCCCTTGTCGATGATGTCCGACGAAAGCTCCGGCGGGGTCTGCTCCAGCACGCCGCGCACCGCCGCCACCAGCTGCTGGAGGGGCATCTCGATCGCCTCCATCACCTCGGACGAGGTGATGGGGATCGTCCGCGGGAGGCCGGCGATCAGGTCGCGACCGCGGACCTCCATCTGCAGCTCGCGCTCGAGCGGGAGGGCGGTCCCGATCTCGATCTTGACCTCTTCGGCCGTCCGGTCGCCCACCATCAGGTTGTACTTCTTGCGGATGTAGCTGGCGATCGCGTCGTCGAAGCGGTTGCCGCCCACCCGGAGGCTGTTGCTGACCACGATCCCGCCCAAGGCGATGACCGCGATCTCGCTCGTGCCGCCGCCGATGTCGATGATCAGGTTGCCCGACGGCCCGCTGATGGGCACGTTGGCCCCGATGGCGGCGGCCAGGGGCTCCTCGATCAGGAACGCCTCGCGGGCGCCGGCCTTGAGCGCCGCGTCGCGAACGGCGCGTTTCTCCACCGAGGTCACGCCGGCGGGGACGCTGATCATCACCTCGGGCCGGCTGAGGGAGAACGTCCCTTTCCGGGCCCGCCCGATGAAGTAGCGGAGCATCGCCTCGGTGATGACGTAGTCCGCGATGACGCCGTCCTTCATGGGGCGGATCGCCTGGATGTTGCCGGGCGTCCGGCCGATCATCTGGCGGGCTTCCTCCCCCACCGCGACGATCCGGTTGTCCTCGCTGACCGCGACGACGGACGGCTCCTGGATGACGATGCCGCGGCCCTTGACGTAGACGATGACGTTGGCGGTGCCGAGGTCGATGCCGATCTTCATGAAGGCGTGCTGCTCACCTGCTCGGGGAGGCGCTCGATCCGGGCGCCGAGGTCGTGGAACTTGCGGTCGATGTTCTCATAGCCGCGCTGAACGTGGTGGGCGCCGTGAATCGTGGAGATTCCCTCGGCCGCGAGCGCCCCCAGGATGAGCGACGCGCCGGCCCGCAGGTCGCTGATGACCACCTCCGTGCCGTGCAGCCGGGCCGGCCCGCTGATCTCGGCGTGGCGCGGGTCGAGGATCTCCACGGCGGCGCCCATCTTGCGCAGCTCGCCGAGCCACTCGAGGCGGTCCTCGTAGATCGTCTCGTGGAGGCGGCTCGTGCCCGCACAGCGAGTCATGAGGATGCTCGTCGGCGACTGGAGGTCCGTGGCGAAGCCCGGGTAGGGCCCCGTCTCCACGTCGACGGCGCGGTAGACGCCGCTGCCGGGCGGGATGCCCTCCACCTCGATCGTGTCGATGCCGCAGGCGACCTGGACGCCCATCCGGCCCACGGTCTCGATGAACGAGCCGAGGAACGCGCAGGGAGCGCCCTCCAGGGTGATCCGCCCGCCCGCCACGGCGGCCGCGACGACAAAGGTGCCGGCCTCGATCCGGTCGGGAACCACGCTGTGCTCGGCGCCCCGCAGCCGGCGCCGGCCCTCCACCACGATGGTGTCGGGGGCCGTGCGCTCCACGGCGGCGCCCATCTGCTGGAGGAACGCCACGAGGTCGTCCACCTCGGGCTCCTGGGCGGCCGGCCGGATCACCGTCCGCCCCTCGGCCAGCGTCGCCGCCAGCATCGCGTTCTCGGTGCCCATCACGGACACGAAGGGGAAGGTCACCTCCGCGCCGCGCAGCCGGCCCGGGGCCTTGGCCAGGTAGTAGCCGTTGCGGTATTCGATCTCCGCGCCCAGGGCCCGCATGGCGTCGACGTGGAGGTTGACCGGCCGCCGGCCGATCCGGTCGCCGCCCGGGTTGCTGATGATCACCCGGCCGAAGCGCGCGAGGAGCGGGCCGAACAGGATGAAGCTGGCGCGCATCTTCGCGGCGGCCTCGAGGGGCACGAAGAGCCAGTCCACGTCGCCCGCCGCGACCTCGTAGACGCCGTGCTCCGGGTGGTCCACGACGACGCCCAGGTCGGCCAGCGTCTCGGCCATCACCCGCACGTCCTCGATCTCGGGCACGTTCGTGAGCCGGCAGCGCTCACCGGTGAGGACGGCCGCGGCGAGCAGCTTGAGGGCGGCGTTCTTCGCCCCGCTGATCCGGACGGTCCCGGACAGCGGCCGGCCGCCCTCCACCCGGAAGACCTCCCGGGTGACGGGTGCCGGTGCGTACTCCCAGTGGAACGGGCGGGCGTCCGCCATCGTCGTCGTCCCGCGGCCGCTCGGCGCTACCCGCGCCGGCGCGGCCCCTCCCGGCGACGATGCTCCGCGACGCGGATCCGGACGAGCGACGCCTGGAGGGCGGCCCGGGCCCGGGCGAGCTCGGCCGGATCCACGAGCCCGGCCTCGAGGGCGCGCTCGGCCTCGCGACGCGCCTCGTGGGCCCGCTCGATGTCGATCTCGGCCGCCAGGTCGGCGGTCTCGGCCATCACGACGACCTTGTCCGGGCGGACCTGGACGAAGCCGCCGACGATCGCGAAGGACTCCTCCGCGCCGTCCTTGCGAACCCGGAGCTCGCCCGCTCCCAGGAGCGAGATGAGCGGGGCGTGGTGGGGAAGGATGCCGAGCTCGCCCTCGCTCCCGGGCAGGACGACCGCGTCGACCTCCTCGCTGTAGACCCGCCGCTCCGGGGTGACGATCTCGAGCCGGATGGGCATGTCGCGCTCCTAGCCGGCCAGGCGCTCGGCGTTCGCCCGCACATCGGCGAGCGTGCCGGCGAGGAAGAATGCCTGCTCGGGGAGGGCATCGGCCTTCCCCTCCAGGATCTCCTTGAACGAGGCGACCGTGTCGCGGATCGGGACGTAGACGCCGGAGCGCCCCGTGAAGACCTCGGCCACGAAGAAGGGCTGGCTCATGAACCGCTGGAGGCGTCGGGCCCGGGCCACCGTCGCCTTGTCCTCCTCGGACAACTCATCGATGCCCAGGATGGCGATGATGTCCTGGAGGTCGCGGTAGCGCTGCAGGACGCGCTGGGTCTCGCGGGCGACGTCGTAGTGCTCCTGGCCCACGACGAGCGGGTCCAGGACGCGGGACGTGGAGGTCAGCGGGTCGACGGCCGGGTAGATGCCCAGCTCGGCGATGTTGCGCTCCAGGCGGATCGTCGAGTCGAGGTGGGCGAAGGTGGTGGCCGGGGCCGGGTCGGTGTAGTCGTCGGCGGGCACGTAGACCGCCTGGAGGCTCGTGATCGAGCCGTCCTTGGTCGAGGTGATCCGCTCCTGGAGGGCCGCCATCTCGGTCGCCAGGTTCGGCTGGTAACCCACCGCCGACGGCATCCGGCCGAGGAGGGCGGAGACCTCCGAGCCCGCCTGGGTGAAGCGGAAGATGTTGTCGATGAAGAGGAGGACGTCGCGGCCCTCCTCGTCGCGGAAGTACTCGGCCATCGTGAGGCCGGTCAGGCCGACCCGCTGGCGGGCGCCGGGCGGCTCGTTCATCTGGCCGAAGACGAAGGCCGTCTTGGCCAGGACGCCCGACTCGGTCATCTCCTTGATGAGGTCGTTGCCCTCACGCGAGCGCTCGCCCACGCCGGCGAAGACCGAGACACCGGCATGTTCCTGGGCGACGTTCCGGATCAGCTCCTGGATGATGACCGTCTTGCCGACGCCGGCTCCGCCGAAGATCCCGACCTTGCCGCCCTTCTTGAACGGGCAGATCAGGTCGATCACCTTGAGCCCGGTCTCGAAGACCTCGACGTCGGTGGTCTGGGCGTCGAAGGCAGGCGCCGAGCGATGGATCGGCAGGACGTGGGTGCGGTCCACGGGGCCCTTGCCGTCGATCGGGTTGCCCAGGACGTCGAAGACCCGGCCGAGGGTCGGGGCGCCGACCGGCACGCTGATGGGGGCGCCGGTGTCGCGCACCGCCGTGCCGCGGGCGAGACCGTCCGTGGTGGTCATGGCCACCGAGCGGACCCAGTTGTTGCCCAGGTGCTGCTGCACCTCGCAGACGAGCGGATCATGGTCGGGGCGGATGATCTCCACCGCGTTGTAGATCGAAGGTAGCTCGCCGGGCGGAAACTCGATGTCCACCACGGGCCCGGTGATCTGGATGACCCGGCCGATGACTGCGGGTGCGGCGGTCGCCATGGGTATGTCTGCCTCCTGCCGGCGTCGTCAGCGCGCCCGGGCGCCGGACGCGATCTCGATCATCTCGCGGGTGATGTTGGCCTGGCGGACCTTGTTGTAGGAGAGCGTCAGGTCTTCGATGAGCTCCTCGGCGTTCTCGGTCGCGCTCTTCATCGCCACCATCTTGCTCGACATCTCCGAGGCGGTGGTCTCCAGGATCGCCTGGTAGACACGGGTCGCCACGTAGCGGGGCAGGAGCTGGCGGAGGACGGCGGCCGCGTTCGGCTCGAAGATGAACTGGTGGCCGGGGATGCCTTCCGTGTCCTCCGCGGGCTGGAGCGGGAGGAGCTGATCCAGGGTGGGGCGCTGGACCAGCGTCGACACGAACTTCGGGTAGACCAGGTCGATCCGGGCCATGTCCCCTGCCAGGAAGTCGTCGGTGATCAGGCGGGTGAGCGGGGTCACGTCGGCGAAGCTCGGCCGGTCGCCGAAACCGGCGAAGTGGGCCTCCTGGGGCAGGTGGGCGCGGCGCAGGGCGTCGCGGCCCTTGCGGCCGACGGTCACGACCGCCACGTCGCCCTCGTGGTCGAGGATCTCCTTGAGGGCGAAGCGCACGGTGTTCGTGTTGAGGGGACCGGCCAGGCCGCGGTCCGTGGTGATCACCACGAAGAGCCGCTTCCCGTGCTCGCGGCGGGCGAGGAGCGGGTCGTGCTCGGCGTCCAGGACGGCGGCAAGGTCGGCGATCACCTCGTCGATCTTCTCGCTGTAGGGCCGGCTCGAGAGCGTTGCGTCCTGGGCGCGCTTGAGCTTCGACGCCGCCACGAACTGCATGGCGCGCGTGATCTGCTTGATGTTCTTGACGGCGCCGATGCGCCGCCGGATGTCCCGCTGGCTTGCCACGCTGCGCTCCTGGCCCCTGGTCCGCTACGCGAGGAAGCTGCTGCGATAGGCGGCCACGGCCTCGTCGAGCCCCTTCGCGATCTCGTCGTCGAGGACCTTCGTCTCGCCCAGCTTCGTGAGCAGCTCCGGCCGCTCGGCCTCGAGGAACCGGTAGTAGCCCGCCTCGAACTCCTTCACCCGTCGGGTCGGGATGTCGTCCACCGCGCCGCTGGTGGCTGCCACGAGGATCGCCACCTGCTTCTCGACGGGAAGCGGCTGGTACTGGGGCTGCTTCACGATCTCGGAGAGCTTCTCGCCGCGGGTGAGCTGGTCGCGGGTGGCCTTGTCCAGGTCGGACGCGAACTGGGCAAACGCCGCGAGCGCCCGGTACTGGGCGAGGTCGAGCTTGAGCGGCCCGGCCACCTTCTTCATCGCCTTGGTCTGCGCCGCGGAGCCGACGCGGCTGACCGAGATGCCGATGTTCAGCGCGGGCCGCTGGCCGGCGTTGAACAGGTCGGTCTCCAGGAAGATCTGGCCGTCGGTGATGGAGATGACGTTGGTCGGGATGTAGGCCGAGACGTCGCCGGCCTGGGTCTCGATGATCGGGAGCGCGGTCAGCGACCCGCCGCCGTTGTCATCGTTCAGGCGCGCGGCGCGCTCCAGGAGCCGGCTGTGGAGGTAGAAGACGTCGCCGGGATAGGCCTCGCGGCCGGGCGGGCGGCGGAGGAGCAGGGCCATCTCGCGGTAGGCCCAGGCGTGCTTGGAGAGATCGTCGTAGACGCACAGGGCGTCCTTGACGAGGCCCGTCTGGCCGGGGATCTCCACCCCGTTCTCCATGACCTCCTCGCCCATCGCCACGCCGCTGTACGGGGCGAGGTACTGGAGCGGAGCCGGGTCCTCGGCACCGGCCACGACGACGATCGTGTGGGCCATCGCGCCGTGCTTCTCGAGGATCGCCACGGTGGAGGCGACCGTCGAGAGCTTCTGGCCGATCGCCACGTAGATGCAGACGAGGCCCTTCCCCTTCTGGTTGATGATCGTGTCGACCGCGATGGCCGTCTTGCCCGTCTGGCGGTCGCCGATGATCAGCTCGCGCTGGCCGCGGCCGATGGGGATGAGCGCGTCGATCGCCTTGATGCCGGTCTGGACCGGCGTGTCGACCCCCTTGCGGACGATGACGCCGGGGGCGATCCGCTCCGCGGGACGGCTCTTCGTCGCGTTGATCGGGCCCTTGTCATCGAGCGGCCGGCCGAGCGGGTCCACGACGCGCCCCAGCAGCTCCGACCCCACGGGCACCTCGACCACGCGGCCCGTCGTCTTGACGACGTCGCCTTCCTTGATGGCCGTGGCGTTGCCGAGGATGACCGCGCCCACGGTCTCCTCCTCGAGATTCAGGGCCATCCCGAAGACGCTGCCGGGGAACTCGAGGAGCTCCGAGGCGAGGGCGCCCTCCAGGCCGTAGATCTGCGCGATGCCGTCACCCACCTCGACCACGGTCCCGACGTTGCGCGTCTCCGCGGTCGTGTCGAAGCTCTCGATCGAGGCCTTGATGATGCTGATGATCTCGTCGGATCGAATGGCCATGCAGGTGCTCCAGTCGGTGGCGCGGCTGGCCGGTGGTCGTCCGGCGCGGCGTGGGCGGCTTGTCAGCGGGCTCCGGCAACGATGCGTTCGCGCAGGCGTTCGAGGCGTCCCCGCACGCTGGCGTCGATGAGTCGGTCCCCGATCCGGACGGTCACGCCCCCGATGAGGGCGGGGTCGACGGCCGTTCGCAGGGAGACCGTGGCCCCGGCCAGCGACGCGACGCGGGCCGCGATGGCCTCGGTCTCCGCGGCGCTGAGCGGGGCGGCGCTGGTGACAACGGCGGCGGCGATGCCGCGCTGGCGATCGAGCAGGCGTCCGTACTCGCCGGCGATGGCCGGAACGAGGGAGACCCTGCGCCGCGCCACGAGCGCACCGAACAGGTTGGCGAGCTGCGCGGTGACGGGAGCGGCGGTGCTGGTCTTCGCGGCGAGCACAGCCCGGACGGCCTCCTGCCGCTCCGGCAGAGGGATGGCCGGGTTCTCCACGATGCGCAGGACGTCGGCCGACCCGAGGACCTGCCAGGCGGCATCGAGAGCCGTCTGCCAGGCGTCCTCGGTCCCGTCGCGCCGGGCGATCTCGTACACGGCCTCGGCGTAGCGGCGGGCGGCGGTGGAGGGGCGGGCCATCGGGTCGCTAGGCCCCCGGCGTGGGCTCGGCGAGGAACTCCTCGACGAGGCGGCGCTGGCGCTCGCCGGTCATGGACTCCCCGACGATGCGTCCCGCGGCGGAGATGGCAAGGTCCGCGACCTCCGCCCGCAGGTCCGCGATCGCGCGGCCCTTCTCGGCCTCGATCTCGGCTGCGGCGCGGACGCGCAGGCGCTCCAGCTCCTCGCGGGTGGCGGCGATGTCGGCCTCGCGCGATTCCTGGGCCACGCGCTGGGCGCGGTCCAGGATCTCGCGCGCCTCGCGACGCGCTGCCGCGATCTCGTCGGCTGCAGCCGCGGCAGACGCCTCGAGCGCTACGCGCGCCTTCTCGGCGTCCTTCAGGCCCTGGTCGATCGTCTCGCGGCGGTCGGTGAGCCGGCCCGAGAGGGGCTTGAGGATGATCAGCCAGGCCAGGGCGAAAAAGATGAGGAAGTTGAGGGCGGCAACGATCACCCAGAACAGGTTGATCGTGAAGCCGCCCGCGGCCTCGCCCTCCGCCGTGAGCACCACGGTGGAGCGGGCGACCTCGCTGACGGTGGCGAAGAGGTGCACTCCGGGGCTCCGGTGCGTCGCTGGCTAGGTGATGAAGATGGCGAGCAGGCCGACGACGACCGCCAGCACCCCGAGGCCTTCGGCGAAGGCGGCGAGGATGATCGCGAGGCCGCGGATCTGCGAGGCAGCGTCGGGATTGCGGCCGATCGCGGCGCTCGACATCCCGGCGAGGATGCCGATGCCGATGCCGGGGCCGATCACGCCGAGGGCAGCGAGCCCAGCGCCGATGTGCTCCATGTTGACCAATTCCTCCGTTCGGTCCGGGACATCCCGGGTCTCCTGGGCCTGGGTGGGTGTCGCCGTCAGTGGGCCGGCGACATGGCGAGGTGCTCGTGGCCGCCGGCTTCCTCGACGGCCAGCGCGGCATCGTGGACCGCGTGCTCCTCCTCGTGGGACTCCATCGCGACGAGGGCGAACATCAGGGTCAGGGTGCTGAAGATCAGGGCCTGGACGAAGTTGAGCATCGCCTCGAGCCCCACGATCATGACCGGGATCACGGAGATCGTGAGCGCGGTGACGACGCCGAGCGCAACCTCCCCTCCGTAGATGTTGCCGAACAACCGCATGCTCAGCGTGACCGGCTTGACGAGCTCGAGCATGAGCTCGATCGCGCCCACGAACATCGCGATGAGGCCGGCGCCGATGCCGCTCCGGAACTCGCGCACGGGAAAGAACTTGGAGAGGTACCCGAGCCCGAGCGCCCGGAACCCCTGGACCTCGAAGTAGACGAAGGCGACGAGGGCCAGGCCGATCGTGATGTTCACGTCGCTCGTCGGTGCCCGGAGCTCCTCGACCTTGCCGACTGGGGGCAGGAGGCCGCTCCAGTTGCAGAACAGGATGAGGATGAAGAACGAGGCAAAGATGGGCACGTGGCGGGCCGCGGCGGGGCCGCCGGTGTTGCGGGCGAAGCCGTCGAGCGCCTCGTAGGCCCACTCCACGAAGTTCTGGAGGCGCCCGGGGACGAGCCGCGGCCGCCGCGTGGCCACGAACCCGACCAGCAGCAGCACGATCTCGATGATCCACATCGTCAGGATGGTCGAGGTGATGCTCGGGTGGAAGGTGATCACCAGGGACCCGGTGGGCATCGGGTTCTCGGGGTCGAGGTCCCAGACGACGTGCGGCGGCGGGAACTCGAGGTTGCCATTGATGAAGCAGACCGGGAAGGCGCACGCGTCGCCCGCTTCCCCGCCCTTGGGGAACGGTGGCAGGAACACGAAGGCGAGGACGTCGATGACGACGACCGCAAGGAGCAGGGCGACGATGGGATGGACGCGACGGCGCTTCGCGGGACGATCACCCGTCTCGCGCGCGGCGGTCTCCATCTCCGGGTCGTTGGCCACGGTCGCTCCGTTGTATGTGGCGCGCGTCGCGTCCGCCGCGCGGCCCGTCAGTCCTCCACGTCGGCGAGGAACCGGTAGATCAGCCGGTAGATCACCCGGGCTCCCAGGGCCAGTCCGGCGAAGAGCCCGACAAGCAGGAAGATCGGCAGCGTACCCAGTTGCTGATCGGCCCAGTACCCCGCCAGCACGCCCACGAGGACGGTCACAAGGAGGACGATGCCGATCTCCGAAAAGAGCGCGAAGTAGGCAAACGACCGTCCGGTCATGGCGTAGCGGGGGTCCCTCCGACGCCGGGGGAGTATAGCAAAGGGTTGCGGGCGGGAAGCGATGCCGTGCTCGTCGGCAGCGGCACCTCGGCCTGCCCAAGCTCGCTCCCCGCCCTGTCCAGCGTCGCCGACCGCCGCGCCGACCACCCGCGTCCCCGGCCCCGGACTTCCTCGTCAATGACGCGCTGGGCGGCACTCTCCGGAAGCCAGACGGATCGGACGCCGTGGTGAGCCCGCGATGACGCGCTCGACCCCCGGGAATCCTCGCTGCTGCCCGCCCAGCCGTGCGTTGACGAGGAAGTCACGGCTCTCAGCCGGGCCTGACCGGATCGGGAGGGGACCGGAGACCTTGGGCGCGTCGGGTAGTGCTGCCGGGGACGGCATTGGCGTAGGAATGTGGGCCGGCGGAGATCGATGGCCGGGGTCGGCGGGCCGGGGTCGGCGGGTCGGGGTCGGGCGGGCGCGCACGAGCGTGGTCGGCCGGACGGACGCGAAGCACCGGGGTGGCGCACGGTGTGGTGCCGCGCGGAGACCCGCGCGGCAACGGGGTAGCGAGGGCTATGGGGCCAGCGTCGGCGGCGGTTCCGGGGTCGGGGCGGGCGGCGGGGTCACGACCACCGGAGTCGCGGTGGGACGGGGCGTGGGACGCGGGGTGGGACGGGGCGTGGGACGCGGGGTGGGACGGGGCGTGGCGGGCGGCGGCGGAGCGGCGGTGATCTGCGGCGTCGGTGTCGGACCGGGCGTGGGCGCGGGGGTGGGCGCGAGCGTGGCGGGCGCCGCGGGTGTGGCCGCCGGGGTGGGCGCGGGGGTGGGCGCCGGTGTCGGGCTCGCGGTCGGCGCCGGTGTCGGGCTCGCGGTCGACGCCGGGGTGAGTGCCGGGGTGGCGACCGGAGCCGCCGTGTTCGCGGCCGAGGTGGCGGTGGGCGAGAGCGCCGGCGTCGCGGTGGCGCCCAGCACGCCACCATCGGGCGGCGGAACGGCGGGAAGCACGACGCCGATGACCAGGACGGCGATCGCCGCGACGAGGAGGACCGCGGAGGTGTCGCGCCAGAGCCGGCGTCGCGGAGAGGCCACCCACACGACCTCGGGCGCGGCCGTGATGGCGTACGGCGCCATGGGGCCGGGGAGAGGCTGAGGCGGCGGGACTTGCCGGGCCTCGGGGCCTCCGGGGCCTCGGGGGCCTCCGGGGCGCGGCCCGTCAGCCAGGCGAGCCGCCCCATCGCCAGCCGTTCGCTCTCGAGCCGGGCCGCCTCTGCCTCCGCCCGGCGGCGCACGCGCGAGGCCCGGCCGCCGACGAGCACCAGGATCAGCGCGACGACGGCCGCTCCGATCAGCCCGACGACGAGAAGCGTCTCCATGATCAGCGGCGCGCGCCGGCTGGCCCGTCGTGGTCGTGCGCCGCCCGGAACGCGTCCGCGGACCCCGACGCGATGATCGTCTCACCCACCGCGAGGCGGCGGTCGTCCCCGGGATTGGCTGCGTAGCGGCCGTCGTCGGTGACGATGGCCAGCACGAACAGGCCGCGCTCCCGGAGCCCGGCGACCGTCACGCCGTCGAGCCCGCCGTCGGGCGTGACGTGGAGCTCCTCGAGGCCGAACGAGAGCTCACCGTGCGAAAGGGCGGCGTCCAGGAAGTCGACGACGCGCGGCCGGATCGCCAGCTCGGCCAGGCGCCGGCCGGCCATCGTGTAGGGGGAGACGATCCGGTCGGCCCCGGCCAGGGCGAGCTTCTCCTCGGCGGACGGGGTGCTGGCCCTGCCCACCACCAGGAGCGAGCGATTGATCGCGCGGGCCGACAGGATCACGTAGACGTTGTGGGCGTCCGAGTCGATCGTCGAGATCAGGCCGCGCGCCCGTTCGATCCCGGCCGCGCGAAGCGTGGTGTCGTCCGTCGCATCGCCCTCCACGACCAGGTGGCCGTCCGCACGCGCCCGCTCCAGCGAGGCCGGGTTCACGTCGACCACCGCGAACGGGGTGCCTTCGTGCACCAGCTCACGGGCCACGGTGGAGCCCACGCGCCCATAGCCGCACAGGACGTAGTGCCCGCTCAGCGCTCCGACCGCCTTCTCCATCCGTCGCGTCCGGCTCCTTCCGCTCGTCGCCTCGAGGATGAGGTACTCCGTGACGAGGCCGACCGTCCCGAAGATGAGAACGACCCCGGTCCCCGACATGATCATCGTCCAGATGCGCCCGCTCGCGTCAAGTTCGTGGACTTCCTTGAACCCGACAGTGGTGACACTGATCACCGTCATGTAGAGAGCGTCGAGGAAGCTCCACCCCTCGATGACCACGTAGCCGGCCGTACCGATCGCGATCGCGAGCGCGACGATCGCGATCCAGGTCCGGAGGCCCGGGGCAACCAGCAGCGCCCGGACCGCGTCCCGTGCTCCCGTCTCCCCGCCCGGCTGTGCCACGCCGCCTCCGTCATGCGGGCCAGGCCATCGGCGAGGCCCCCGCTAGCGTACCGCGCTCAGCCCCGGCTGGATCCCCCGTCATCCGGCCGGGGCTCCTCGTCGGCCCTGTCCTCGACCACCCGGTCCAGGAGGAGGATGACGAGGCCGAAGACCAGGAAGGCGCCCAGGAACGCGTACAGCTGCCCACTCCCCGACAGGACGAGCGAGAGCGCCCCGAGACCGATGCAGATCGCATAGATGAGCAGGACCGTCTGCGTATGGCTGAGGCCCAGGTCCAGCAGGCGGTGGTGGATATGACCCCGGTCCGCTGAGAACGGCGAGCGGCCGCGGGAGACCCTCCGAACGATGATGTAGAAGGTGTCGATGATCGGAACGCCCAGCACCAGGAGCGCCACTGCCACCTTGGCGCTGCCCAGGATCGAGAGGAGCGCCAGGGTGTAGCCCAGGAACATGACCCCGCTCGTGCCGATGAAGACCGAGGCGGGGTGGAAGTTCCAGCGCAGGAACCCCAGGATCGCGCCGGCCAGGATCAGGCACACCAGCGCCACGACCGGCTCGGTGACCACCCCCGTCGCGCTGATGATCGCCAGCGTGACCGCGGCGATGAGGGCCACCCCGGACGAGAGGCCGTCGAGGCCGTCGATGAAGTTGATGCTGTTGATCATCCCGACGGTCCAGACCACCACGAAGATGGCACCCCAGACGCCCTCCAGCCGGATCGCCCCGGGGCCGAAGGGGTTGGCGATGGCGCCGACGGTGATGCCCAGCCCCACCGGGATCAGGGCGACGAGCAGCTGACCGCCGAACTGCCAGCGCGCGCGAAGGTCGAACTGGTCGTCAACGAGGCCGATCGCGACGGCTGCGGCTCCGCCCAGGAGGAGGGCGGCGATCTCCGGCCGGGCCAGGGCATCGCGCGGCACCCACAGGCCCACCAGCGCGTCGGCCGCGAAGAGCCCGGCCACCACGACGAGGAACGCGACGCCCACCGCTACGCCGCCACCCCGGGGCACGGGCGTCGTGTTCACGCGGCGCTCGTCGGGATGGTCGACGGCCTTCACTCGCTGCGCCATGCGGCGGGCTGGTGGGGTCAGGACGAAGGAGAGGAGCGCGGCCGCGAGGAACGCGATCGCGGCGGGAACGAGGAGGTCGAGGTCGCCGGTCACCGGGCCTTCCCCGGGCGGGCGCCCGTCACGCCTCCGGCAGACCCGGGACCGGGAAGCGGGCGCAGATGCCGCGCACCTCGGCCCCGATGCGAGCGTGCTCGGCGGGCTCGGCGCGCGTGACGAGCGCCTCCACGAGCAGGCGCCCCACCTCGCGCATCTCGGCGGGGCCGAAGCCGCGGGTCGTGGTGGCCGGCGTCCCGACCCGAATCCCCGACGTGACGTTCGGGGGCGCGGGATCGAAGGGGATCGTGTTCTTGTTCACGGTGATCCCGACGTCGTCGAGGAGACGCTCGGCCTCCTTGCCGGTCGTCCCGAAGGGCCGGACGTCGACCGAGAATACGTGGGTGTCGGTTCCTCCGGCGATGATCCGTCCACCGCGTTCGGCCACCTCGGCGGCCAGCACCCGCGCGTTCTCGACCGTGCGGCGCTGATCCTCGCGGAACTCCTCGGTCGCGGCCAGCCGGAGGGCGATCGCTTTGGCCGCGATCACGTGCATGAGCGGCCCGCCCTGGATCCCCGGGAAGACGGCCCGGTCGACCGCCGTGGCGAGCTCCGGCGAGGCGAAGATGAGGCCGCCGCGCGGCCCCCGCAGGGTCTTGTGGGTCGTGGTCGTGACGAGGTCGGCATGGGGGAACGGCGAGGGGTGGACGCCGGCCGCAACGAGCCCCGAGATGTGGGCCATGTCCACGAGGAGCCGGGCCTCGACCCCGTGGGCGATGGCAGCGAGGCGCTCGAAGTCGAGGATCCGCGAGTACATGCTGGCCCCGGCGATGAGGAGCTTCGGGCGGACCTCCGCGGCCTGGCGCTCCAGCGCCTCGTAGTCGATCGTCTCCGTCACCGGGTCGAGGCCGTAGTGGTGGGCCTCGAACCAGCGCCCGCTCATGTTCACGCTGAGGCCGTGGGTCAGGTGGCCCCCGTGGTCCAGGCGAAGGCCCAGGATCCGGTCACCGGGCGTGAGCACGGCGAAGAACGCCGCCTGGTTCGCCTGGGCCCCGGAGTGCGGCTGCACGTTCACGTGAGCGGCGCCCGGGAAGAGCGCCAGGGCCCGCTCCTGGGCGAGGCGCTCCACGACGTCCACCCACTCGCAGCCGCCGTAGTACCGGCGTCCCGGCAGGCCCTCGGCGTACTTGTTCGTCAGCCAGGAGCCCTGCGCCTCCATGACCGGGGCGAACGTGTAGTTCTCGCTCGCGATCAGCTCGATCTTCCAGCGCTGGCGATCGGCCTCGCCGCGCATGGCCGCCCAGACCTCCGGGTCGACCTCCCCGATCGACGCCCAGGCGGCGTCCAGCGCGCCGGACATGCTCACTCGCGACTCCTTCGGCCCCGCCGGATCGCTCCGTCCGGCCGGGCCCATTCTCGCCCATGCGGCCGCGTCGCGTCCCCCGCCGGGGCGGCGGCGTCCCCCGCCGGGGCGGCAGCACCGCCCGTCAGGCCGGCCGGCCGCCGAGCACGAGCTCCTCGATCACCTGGGCCGCGCCCTCCTCCGCCAGCGGCGGGGCGATCAGCCGGGCAACGGCCCGGACCGCGTCGGGGGCGCCGGCCATGGCCACGCCCATCCCCACCTCCGCGATCATCTCCGCATCGTTGCGCTGGTCGCCGATCGCGAGCGCGTCGCGCAGGTCCACGCCCAGGCGCCGGGCCAGGTACCGGACGGCGCGACCCTTGTTGACGCCCGGAGCCAGGAACTCCAGGAACATCGGGTGGCTCACGGTGGGGTCGGCGCGGCCGGCGAAGTCGGCCCGGGCGCGCTCGAGGGCTCTGTCCGGGACCGGCGGCGGGGCCACCGAGATGACCTTCGTGACCGGACCGCGGATCCACTCATCGAGGTCGGGCACGAGGACCACTCGCCCGAAGTTCCAGCCGGAGTAGTCGTCGGCTCGATGGTCGGCGGCCGGGACCACCATCCGCTCGAGGTGGTTCACGTGTGGCACCAGGCCGGCCGCGCGACACCAGGCGATCGCGTCGTGCGCAACGTCGGCCGGCAACGGCCGGTGGAGGAGGAGGCGTCCCAGGCTGGCGCTGCCCGGGGCGGGCATCTCCCGGACGAGCGCGCCCTGGAGGCCGACCAGCGGCGCCCGCAACCCGAGCTCGCGAGCGTAGGGGAGCGCGGAGCTCGTCATGCGGCCCGTCGCGAGCACCACGTGGACGCCGCGCTCGACGGCCGCTCGGATGGCCGCCGTGGTCCGTGGCGGCAGACGCAGGTCGTCGCCGATGAGCGTCCCGTCGAGGTCGAGCGCGACGAGGCGGATCCTGCGGCCGCTCACCGCGGCCGGGCCGGGGTCGCGGCCGCGGCGGGCGAAGCGCCCGGGACGCCCGCCGGGTCGCCGGGTGCCTCGATGACGGCGACGCGCGGCGTGCCGGCCAGGTCCGGCTCGAGGCGGACCGCCCAGCCGGGCAGCCGCTCGGCGGCGGTCGCGCGGAGCGCCGGGCCCTGCTCGTCGCCGATCTCCAGCAGCGCCACACCGGCGGCGGCCATCCGCTCGGGGAGGGCGGCGAGCAGGCGCCGGATCACGTCGAGCCCATCCGGGCCCCCGTCGAGCGCATCGCGAGGCTCGAAGGACGCGGCAACCGGCAGGCCGGGCACGACGGCCGACGGGATGTAGGGCAGGTTGGCGCAGACCACGTCGAACTGGTCGGGCACGACCAGCAGGCCCGCCGGCCGCCCCGAGGGCGGGAGCAGGTCGGCCGCGATGACCGCCACCCGGTCCCCCACCGCCTGCGCCACCGCGTTCTCGCGGGCGAGATCGGCCGCACCTTCGGACGCGTCGGAGGCGACGATCTCCACCTCGCCGAGCATCCCGCGACGGCGGAGCGCCACGGCGAGGGCCACCGCGATGGCGCCGCTCCCGGTCCCGACGTCCGCGACGGTGAGCGGCGGGGTGCCCGGCGGTCGTGGCGCCCGGGCCAGGCGCTCGCCGATCGCGCCGAGGGCGAGGTCCACGAGCACCTCCGTCTCGGGGCGTGGGATCAGGGCGCGCGCGTCGACCGCGAAGGCCACCCCGTGGAACTCCTTGAGGCCGCGAATGTAGGCAACCGGCTCGCCCGCCGCCCGCCGCTCCACGGAGTCGTGCAGGCGCCCTGCCGCCTCGGGGCCGACCGCGCCCTCGGGGTGGGCAAGGATCGTGGTCCGCTCGACACCCAGCGCATGGGCCAGGAGCAGCTCGGCGTCGAGGCGAGCGCTCTCCGAGCCGCTCGCACGCAGGCGCTCGACTGCGGCCGCGAGATGCTCGCCGATCGTCGCCATCGCGGGGTTCCGCGGGCCCGGGCACCAGCCCGCGCCTAGGCGGAGCCGTCCTCCCCGGTCAGGCTCCGAAGCTTCTCGGCCTGGTCGGTCTCGGCCAGGGCATCGATGAGCCTGTCCAGGTTCCCGTCGAGCACGCCGGGCAGGTTCGAGAGGTCCATCCCGATCCGGTGGTCCGTGACCCGGTCCTGGGGGAAGTTGTAGGTCCGGATCTTGTCGGCCCGGTCGCCCGACCCGACCATCGAGCGCCGGGCGACGGAGTCCGCCTCGCGCTGCTTGCGCATCTCGATGTCCTTGAGGCGAGCGCGGAGCACCGCCAGCGCCTTCGCCTTGTTCTTGTGCTGGCTCTTCTCGTCCTGGATCTCCACCACGAGACCGCTCGGGAGGTGGGTGATCCGTACTGCGGAGTCGGTCGTGTTGACGGACTGGCCGCCCGGCCCCGAGGAGCGCTTGACGTCGATCCGGAGGTCCCGGTCCTCGTCGATCACGACCTCGGTCGGCTCCACCTCCGGCAGGACGACGACGGTCGCCGTCGACGTGTGGACTCTGCCCGACGATTCCGTGGCCGGGATCCGCTGCACCCGGTGCGTCCCGCCTTCGTACTTGAGACGGCTGAAGGCACCGTCGCCGTGGACCTCGACGATCGCCTCCTTGACCCCACCGATCCCCGTCTCGTTGAGACTCATGACCTCGGCCCGAAATCGGTGACGCTCAGCGAAGCGGAGGTACATCCGGAGGAGGTCGCCCGCGAAGAGAGCCGCCTCCTCGCCGCCCGCCCCCGCCCGGACCTCGAGGATGACGTTCTTGTGGTCGCTCGGGTCCCGCGGCAGGAGGAGGATCTTGAGCTCGTCGAGAACGGCCGCCTCGGCAGCCTCCAGGCGCCCCGCCTCCTCGTGGGCCATCGCCCGCATCTCTTCGTCGGCCTCCGCGTCCCGCATCTCGCGCGCCCCGGCAAGCTCGGCGCGGATCACCTCCAGGCGGCGGAACGTCTCCACCACCGGCTCCAGGCGGGCCATCTCCTTGCCCAGGCGGCGCAGAGCGTCAGGGTCCGACATGCTCTCGGGCAGGGCCAGCTCCGCCTGCAGCTCCTCGTACTGGGCCACGACGGCTCGCAGCTTCTGGTCGAGCGAGTCCACGGTCAGCCCTCGGTCGCGGGCGCCGGCGGTGCTCCCGCGAGGACGAGCGGCGAGCGGGCGATCGTGCCGCTCCCCGCCGGCAGGGTCTCGCCGTCGGCCGTCATCGCCTGCTCCATGCTCACGATCGCGACCTCGATCATGTCGTCGGTCGGCTGCTTCGTGGTGATCTTCTGGACCCAGATGCCCGGCGCGAAGAGGGCCCGGATGACCGCGCTGTCGCGGTGGCGGGCGCCGAAGCGGAGGAGCTCGTAGCTCACCGCCGCAATCACCGGGATGAGCACGATCCGGCTGAGGATCATCACGGGCAGCGACTGGCGGCCCACGATCGAGAACGTGATGATCGAGATCAGGATGACCACCACGAGGAACTCCGTGCCGCAGCGCGGGTGCGCCGTGGGGTACTTCCGGACCGCTTCGACCGTGAGCGGATCGCCGGCCTCGAGGGCGTGGATCGTCATGTGCTCGGCGCCGTGGTACTGGAAGGTGCGCCGCACGTCGGAGGTCCGCCCGATCAGGATCAGGTAGCCGAGGAAGATCGCGACCTGGACGATGCCCTCGACCACCCGCTCCACGATCCCCGGCTGGTCGCCGGCGAGGAACCGGGCCACGATGAGGGGCACGAAGAAGAAGAGCCCGAGGCCCAGGACGAGCGTGAAGACGAGCATGAGGGCGATCGAGCCCTTGCCCAGGTCGGCGGCGTCGGCGGTGCGCCCGTCGGACGTCGTCCCCTGTGGGAGCTCCTCGGCGGCCGCCACGCCCGCTGAGCGGATCAGCCAGCGCGTCCCGATGACGAGCGTCTCGTAGAGCACGACGAGCCCGCGGACGAGGGGCAGCTTCGCCCGGCGGGTGCCGCGGAACCCGCCGCCCAGGTGCTCGTCGGACCAGACGATCCGGCCGTCGGGGTGGCGCAGGGCGACCGCGATCGCGTCCCGGCCGCGCATGAGCACGCCCTCGATCAGGGCCTGGCCGCCGTAGGAGAAGCGAGCCATCAGGTCAGCCCGGGAATCAGGACGGCGGGCCGGACGGCCCGCCGTGCGATCGCGCGAGTCGCGGGCGTCGGACGATCCCTGGTCAGCGGCCGGTCGAGGCGCGGTCGAGGCGGCGCTGGAAGCGCTCCACCTGGCCGGCCGTGTCCACGATCATCTGCTTCCCCGTGAAGAACGGGTGGCAGCTGCTGCAGACGTCGACGCGGAGGGATTCGCGGGTGGAGCCCACCTCGAACTCGGTCCCGCACGTGCCGCAGTGGACCTTGGCCATGTAGTACTTGGGGTGAATGCCCTGCTTCATCGGAACCTCGGATCGTCGCGTCAGGCGCCGCGGGCCGCGGCCTCGGCGACCGGCGCTTCGGCAACCGCGGCGGCCTCCGTGACGACGGGCACGACGCGGATGCGCTTCTTGCTGCGGGTCTGGTGCTCGAAGCGGACCCGACCGGTGACGGTGGCGAAGACCGTGTAGTCCCGCCCGAGACCCGTGCCGGTGCCGGCCAGGAAGGTCATGCCACGCTGGCGGACGATGATCGAGCCGGCGGGCACGAGCTGGCCGTCGCCGGCCTTGACGCCCAGGCGCTGGCCGGCCGAGTCGCGACCGTTCTTGGAGCTGGAGCCTGCCTTCTTGTGGGCCATCGATCAGTCTTCCTTCTTGGCGGCACGGGTCCGCTTCGGCTTCGCCGCCGGTTCTGCCTCGTCGGCCGCGGGGGCGTCGGCGTCGGCCTCGGCCGCGGGGGTACCTGCCTCGTCGGCCGCGGGGGCGTCGGCCTTGGCCGCGCGCGAGCGGGCCTTCTTGGGAGCCTCGGCCTCGGCCGGAGCGGCTTCGGCGGCTTCGGCGGTCTTCGCCGCCAGCGTGGCGGCCAGAGCGGCGTCGGCAGCCGCCTGCGTCGCGGCGACCTCCTCGAGGCGCTGGCGCTCGGTCTTCTTGGCCTCGGCGATCTTGCGGGCCTCGTCGGCGGCGCTCTTCCCGTTCAGTGTCACGTCGGTGATCCGGAGCACCGTCTGCTCCTGGCGGTGACCCTTCTTGACCCGCCGGCGTGCCTTGGGCTTGTACTTGAAGGAGATGACCTTGTCGGCCCGGTCGTTGCGCAGCACCGTGGCGCTGACGGTCGCCCCGTCGACGACCGGACGGCCGATCGCCGCCTCGTCGCCGTCCGCCACGAGGAGCACGCGCTCCAGCGTGATCTCCTGGCCCGCTTCGACCTCGAGGAGCTCGACCGCGAGCTCGGTGCCGACCTCGACGCGGTACTGCTTCCCGCCGGTCTCGATGACTGCGTACATGGGTCTCCGGGTTGGGCCGTGGCGCGCGGGCGCGGGGGCCGCTGGTGAAACGGCCGGGTAGGGCCGCGGGTGGCACAGCGCGGCGTCCGGCGTTGCCGGGCGCGAATGGCGAGTGTACGGCGGGCGGCCGGATCCCGCAACCGGCTGTGCTCGCTCGGCATCCCTTGCCTGAAGGGGCGCGCGGCTAGGCCAGGAGGTCCCGCCTCCGGAAGACGAGGATGGCGCCAACCCAGCCTACGACGGCAACGACCGCGAAGACCGCCACGGACGTCCACGGCACGGCGCCCGTGTCGATCAGCTCGGTCGTGAGGAGGTACTTGAACGCGCCGAAGTCCGCCACCCAGGCCAGGTCGACCTGGACCTGGGCCACCACGTTCATGAGGTACATCATGATCAGGGTCCCCGCCGCGAGCCCGCCGGCGACCGCCCGGCTGAGCGTGATCGCCGCGACGAGCGAGGTGACCCCGGCGACGGCACACCCGAACAGCCACAGGACGACCGCGGCGGCCGTGAAACGGGCGATGTCGAAGTCGGCGCCGACGAGCCTGCCGACGACCAGGACGCCGGCAACGGTCGCCACGGCGAGCAGGGCGAGCACAAGCGCCTGCGATGCCACCGCGGCCGCGAGGAGACGTCCCCGGGTGAGCGGCGTGCCCAGCGCGACGTCGGCCCAGCCCCGCTCCACGTCGGAAGCGATCGGGCGCGTGGCGAGGATGATCGCCGCGATTGCCGCGACGACGGGCCACAGCATGCTGCCGATGTAGGTCCCGAAGAAGACCCCCGGGTCGACCAGGCTGCCCGACATGCCGAACGCCGCCATGAGCTCCTTCGGGAAGATCTTCATGTAATCCTCGAGCGCCGTCGCGTTCTCCTGCAGGATCGGGTACATCGCGGCGATGATCCCGCCGTAGGCGAGGACGATCACGGCCATCCAGAACGCGACCAGCCGGCTGCGCCGCATCTCGAGGCGGAACGTGAGCCAGGTCATCGCGGCGCCTCCGTCGGTGACTCCGCCGCGACTTCCGCGGGCGCCCGGCCGTCCGAGCCGGCCACCGAGCCGTCGTAGTAGCGGAAGAAGAGATCCTCGACGTCGGGCGTGGTGATCGCGATGTCGCGCACCTGGAGGCCGGCCAGGCTCCGGAGAAGCGGGTTCACGTCGCCCCGGACCATCAGGTGGACGTCCTGGCCGGTGCTGGAGAGGACGGTCACGCCCGGGAGATCGAAGGTGCCCGGGGCTGCTGGCCGGGCGAGCACGAGGTTCATCGATCGCGTGTGGTCACCGACGAGGGCCGCCACGGTGGCAATCTTGACAAGGCGCCCCTCGCGGATGATCGCGACGCGATCACAGGCCCGCTCGACCTCGGTCAGGTTGTGCGACGACAGGAAGACCGTCCGGCCGGCCGCCCGGGCCTCGGCCACCAGGGCCAGGAACTCGCGCTGCATGAGCGGGTCGAGGCCGGTCGACGGCTCGTCCATCACGAGCAGCGGTTCGGTGCCCATGAACACCCCGACGACTCCGACCTTCTGGCGGTTGCCGCGGGACAGCTTCTTCACCTGGACCGTCGGGTCCAGCTCGAGGCGCTCCGCCAGTGGCCCCCAGGCCCCGCCTGCCAGGCCTCGCAGGGCCGCCACGTGGTCGAGCGTCTGGGCGGCAGTCAGCTCGCCGAGGTAGCCCGGGTCGCTGCCGAGGTGGGCGAGCGACCGGTGGACTGCAGCCGCATCCCCCCATGCGTCGAGCCCCCAGACGGTCGCCGTGCCCGCGCTCGGCCGAATCACGCCCAGAAGCATCCGGATGGTCGTCGTCTTGCCGGCGCCGTTCGGGCCCAGGAAGCCGAAGACCTCGCCCTCCTCGACCGTCACGTCGAGGTCGGCGACGCCCAGCCGCTTGCCGTACCACCGCGTCAGGCCGCGCAGCTCGATCGCACTGGCCATGGCGCACCTCCGTCAGCGGAGTGCGGTGCTCCGGATCGAAGGCCGGATCGTGAGGCCCGTCCGCACCGCCAGCAGATGACTCTGGAGCCGCGCGACCTGATGCCGCGAGAGCCGACCGGCAGGAACGAGCGGGGCGGACGTCCCGACCGGCAACCCCTACTCGACAGAAGACACGCCGGGTGCGGGAACGTCGGCGATCGGCGCGGCGGCAGCCGGCGCTTCGGGGTCGTCGGCCATCACGATTCGTTCGCGGACGATCGAATGCACGACGAGCGCGACGGGGAGCGGCGGGGCCGGCGGCTCGCCGAGCGCCGCCACCACCTCCTCGGGCCGCCCGACGCCGTCGGGGGCGTGCCGCAGGCGCATCGCCAGCGTGACGCCGGACGCATCGCTCCTCCGCATCTCGATGCCGAGGATGAGTGGGCGCAGGTCGTAGGCCGTCGTCCCCTTCTCGCGCCGGCGCTCGCGCGGCAGTGTCGTCGCCCCGAGGAGGGCAAGGACGGCGCCCTCGATCATCCAGCGCGCCGGGCCGGCGAGGTGCGCCCGGTAGTCTGCGGCGACGACGCCCGCCGGCGCGGATGGCGCCCCGACCCAGACGTCGTGGAGATCCACCAGCGACAACCCGGCCGGGAGCACGGCGGTCACCGCCGCCCGGATCGTCGCGGCAGGCAGACACTCGACGAGATACAGGTCGACGACCTCTCGTTCGCCCGCGATGCCCATGGGAAGGGGGCACGCCGGAACCACGCGCGCCCGACCGGCGCCCGCTCCGGCGATCGGCAGCCCGGCCAGCGCCAGGAGCGCCGGCCAGCTCCGCGACGCGGCCGCGCCGGGCGCGTCGATCGCAACCCGGAGGCGCCAACGCTGGCGAGCCGGGGCGGGCGGTGGCGGGGGGTTCGTCGCAGGCCCGTCGGAACCTGCCGACGAGACCCAGCGGGCTCCGGATGGCTGCGTCACGGTGGTAGTCTGCCGGAACGATGGAGGTTCCAGCGGAATCGTCCGCACCTGCCACCCGCGGCCCTGCGGGGCTCCCTGTCCCGTCGCGCCGCCTGCTGGTCCTCTTCGCCGGCCTCGCGGTCGTTGCGGTCATCTTCTGGTTCGGCCGCGACATCCTGGCCCCGTTCGTCGTCGGGATCCTCATCGTCTACTTGCTCGATCCCGTGGTCGAGCGCCTGGCCCGGGTCCAGGTCCGCGGCCGGCGGCTCCCGCGGGCCTTGCTCATCCTCCTCGTCTACCTCATCACGACGCTCGTCCTCGTCGAGCTCCTCTTCCTCCTCATTGGACCCCTCGTCGAGCAGGTCCGCGCGTTCGTGAAGGACGTCCCGGGCTACGTCGACGACCTCAACGGCCGCCTCGAGGAGCTGCTCGGCTGGTGGAACCGCCTCGACTTGCCGGCCGACGTCAAGGCGGCCGTCGACAAGGCGCTGGCCGACCTGTTGGCCAACATCGGCTCGATCGTCCCCTCCATCCTTCGCCCGGTCTTCAGCTCGGTCCTGGGGTTCGTCGGCTCGATCTTCGGCTACCTGATCATCCCGGTCTGGACCTTCTGGATCCTGCGGGATCGCCCGCGGATCGTGCGCGGCTTCGATCGCGCCGTCCCGGCGGAGTGGCGTGCTGACACGTGGGCGGCACTCGGGATCGTGCGCCGCGTCTTCGGCTCCTGGGTCCGCGGCCAGGTGGTCCTGGGGCTCGTCGTCGGGGTCGGGACCTTCATCGGCCTGCTCGTGCTCGGCGCGCTGGTCGACCCGGTCTTCTCCCGCTACGCGGTCCTGCTCGCCGTGATCGCCGGCGTCCTCGAGCTCCTGCCGGTCATCGGTCCCATCATCGCGGCGATCCCCGCCATCCTCCTCGGCGCGACAGCCGGGGTGCCGGCGATGATCGCCGCCTTCCTGCTCTACCTCGCGATCCAGCAGGTCGAGAACATCATCCTCGTGCCGAAGATCCAGGGTGACGCCACGAAGCTCCACCCGGCCGTGGTCATCTTCGCCCTGATTCTCGGCGGGGCGGTAGCCGGCCTCCTCGGCGCGATCCTCGCCCTGCCGGTCGCGGCGACCCTGCGGGATCTCTACATCTACGCGTTCCGGAGGGCCAGCGGGCAGAGCCCCGAGGACGCCGCCACGGGTGATGCGCGCGGCACCCACGACGCGGGGCCAACCGGGCTCGAGCCCTGGGAAGGCGTAGGGCCGGAGGCTTCGGCCGGAACGGACGAGGCAGCTGCCGGCGGGGACGGGCCCGCGGGCGTCGAGTCCGCCCGGATCGAGCCCGCTGCCGGCGAGCCGGGGGGGCCGCGCCCCTAACCCTACCCGGGCGCCTGGCCCGACCCGGGCGCCGGCGACGGGCCCTCGACAGCCTCGGTCTCGGCGGCCGCTCGCGGGATCACCAGGTTCAGCATGAGCGGGGCCGCGACGGTCGTCAGGACGACCGCCACCAGGACGGCACTGAAGAGGTCCGGGGTGAGCAGCCCCAGGCCGAGGCCGAGCGTCACGACCACGATCCCGACCTCGCCGCGCGGCGCCATCCCGACGCCCACGGCCAGGGCGCTCCAGCGGCCGGCACCGCGCGCGCCGATCAATCCCGCCAGGACCTTGGTTGCAATTCCGAGGACCGCGAGGACGACCGCGCTGAGGGCGAGCAGGGGATCGGTCAGAGCTCCGAGGTCCAGCTGGGCGCCGGTCACGGCGAAGAAGAACGGCGTCATGACCGCGGCGAGCGGCTTGATCTCGTGCTCGATCTCGTCCTGGGCCTCCGTCTCGGCGATGATCAGCCCGGCCACGAAGGCTCCGATGATCGCCGCGAGGCCGATCTGGACGGCCAGGATCGCGAGCGCGAGCATCACCAGGAAGACGGGCACGATCGGCGTGTCGGCAAAGAGCGGCCAGGTGAACACCTCGCGGCGCACGCCGCGTGCCCTGCGGGCGACAGCGAACCCGAGGACCACGAACCCGATCGCGCCGACGACCAGTCCGAGCGTGGCCAGCCCGAGGTCGCCCTCGGCAGCCCCCGAGACGATCCCGATGAGGATGAGGGCGAGCACGTCGTCGATGACGGCCGCCCCGATGATGATCCGGCTGAAACGCCGGTCGAGGACGCCGAGGTCGGTGAGGACGCGGCTCGTGATCCCGATGCTGGTAGCGGCCAGGGCGAGGCCGACGAACGCGGCCGTCGAAGGCGGCTGCCCGGCAATCACAGCGAAGGCGACGCCGGCCGCGATCGGGAAGACCACGCCCAGCACGGCCGTGACGAGGGCGGGCCGGCCGACCTGGAGCAGCTCGTCGGTCTTGATCTCCAGGCCGACGGCAAAGAGCAGGATGACGACGCCGATCTCCGCGAGGACTGTCGCGGTCTCGCCCGGGACGACGAGGCCGAGCGCATATGGGCCGACCACGAACCCGCCGGCCAGCTCGCCGATCACGCCCGGCTGGCCGAGCCGCCGGAGGATCTCCTCGCCGACCTTCGCCGCAAGGAGGAGGATGAAGAGGCCCACGATCACGTCGAGCGTCTCGGCGGAGCCTGCGGCCGGCGGTGGGAGGGTCAGGGTCCGCGCAGGGTCCTGCGCCAGGAGGAGCGGCGTCATCGCTCAGGCAACGTGGCGAACCAGGCGTGGGCGGTCGAGACGGGTGCGACCTCGTCCCCCATGTCTGGCATACCGAAGCCTGGCATCGCGCCCGCCTGCCTACCACTCGGCCCGCTGCTGGCGAATGGCGACACTCTGGAGGATCCCGAGCCCGATCGCCAGGCTGATGAGCGACGAGCCGCCGTGCGTGATGAAGGGGAGCGGGATCCCCGTGATCGGCATGATCCCCAGAACCATCCCCACGTTCACCGTCAGCTGGAAGAGGATCATGGAGGCGACTCCGGCCCCCACCATCAGGCCGAACGGGTCGCGCGACCGCCAGGCGATGGCCAGCACCCTCCAGATGAGGGCCGCGAAGAGCAGGAACACCACCAGGCAACCCACGAAGCCGAGCTCTTCGGCCAGGATCGCGAAGACGAAGTCCGTGGTCTGGACGGGCAGGAGGTCCGACTGGTTCTGGGCGCCGTTGGTGAGACCGGCCCCGAGCAGGCCGCCGGACGAGACGGCCTTCTGGGCCGTCAGCAGCTGGAATCCCGCCCCGAGCGGATCCTTGCCGGGGTCGAGGAAGCTCGTGAGGCGTTCCCGCTGGTAGTCGTGGAGGACATAGGTCCAGACGAGCGGCAGCGCTGCCATGCCGGCGACGGCAAGGGCTCCGAGCCACCGGACGCTCGCGCCGGCCATGAAGAGCATCCCGCCCAGGATCGCGAAGAAGACGAGAGAGGTCCCAAGGTCGGGCTGGAGCATGACGAGGATCCACGGGGGTGCCATCACGAGGCAGGCTCCCAGGATCGAGGTGAGCGAGTCGAGCCTGAGCTCCCGGTCGGCAAGGTAGCGCGCGAGCACGATGATCATGGCGATCTTGGCCAGCTCGCTGAACTGGAACTGGAAGCCGAGCAGCGAGATCCAACGCGAGGAGGCCGCGTCGGCGTCGCCGAGGAGAAGGGTCACGGCCAGCAGGGCCAGGTTGACGAAGTAGATCGGCCAGGTCAGGGTGCGCAGCCAGCGGTAGTCGAACACAGTCGCGGCCGCGTAGACGCCCAGGGCCAGCCCCGCCCAAACAAGCCCGCGGGCGAACGTCGTGCCGGCGACGAGGGCCTCTCCGAGCTGGGCAGTCGTGTGGCTGTAGGCCATCGCCAAGCCGATCGCGGCAAGGAGCACCGCGTACACCGTCAGCTGGATGTCGTAGTCGCGCCACGCAACCCCCGACGCCTTCGCCGCGAGTCCCGAGGCAGCGCTTCGCTCGACGCGCAGGACGCCCATCAGGTGCGACCCTGGTAGAAGTTGGTGCGCTTCAGGAGCTCGGGGATCCGGTAGTCCTTCTCGATCCCGAAGTGGAGCTGCAGGTAGTACTTCGCGACCTCGGTGGCCACGTTGCCAAGGGTTCGCGAATCGTAGGTGAAGACCGCGAACGCGAGCTGCGAGTCGGGCTTCGTGACGTCGCCGGACGGGTTGTCCTTCTTCCAGGCGTTCTTCGGCACGAAGCCGGCGAACCAGTGGCTGTAGGGAAGCACGCCGTTCTTGTCGCGGAGGCCGAACTCGGCGGTGCCGGTCTTGCCGGCGACCACGATCGGAAGGTCGGCGAGGTTGTACGTGTGGCGAATGGTGACGACTCGGCGTGCCGCCACGCGCATCGTGGTCAGCGCGGCGGCCGGCGCCTTGACCTTCCGGATCAGCTTCGGCTCGAACGGCCGAACGACGGTTCCGTCGGGGCCACGGACCTCACGGACGACCTGGGGCTGATAGAGCTTGCCGCCGTTGGCCACCGCAGCGTAGGCGTTGGCCACCTGGAGCACGGTGGCCAGGTCGAAGCCCTGTCCGATCCCGGCCTGGAGCACCTCACCCGGGTAGATCGGCTGACCGAAGCGATCCATCTTCCACTGGTCGGTCGGGACCAGGCCGGCCGCCTCGAACGGCAGGTCGATCCCGGTCGGGCTCCCGAACCCCAGCTGTCGGGCCCAGTAGGCCAGACGCGAGATGCCGAGCTTGTGGGAGAGCTGGTAGAAGTACGTGTCGCTCGAGTGGCCGAAGCCCTCGGTGATGGTCAGGGGGCCCCAGCCGCGCTTGTCCCATTCCCAGAACTTGGTGGTACCCAGCTGGACGTAGGGCTTGCTCGTGAGCGTCGACGTGGTCGTGATGATCTTGTCGGCGAGACCACCGAGGCCCGTGACGAGCTTGTAGGTGGAGCCCGGTGGCTGGATGTCGCCGATGGCGTGGTTGATGAGCGGCTTGTCCGGGTTGTCGACCAGCGCCTTGAACTGGGCGTTGGTGATCCCGCGGGAGAACTGGTTGGCGTCGTAGGTCGGGAGGCTCACCATCGCGAGGACCTCGCCCGTCTGGGGGTTGAGGACGACGATGGCGCCGCGCTTGATGCCCGCCTTGGCGAGGCCCCACTTCAGGGCCTTCTCCGCCAGCTTCTGCTCCTTCGTGTCGATCGTGAGGACCAGGGAGCTACCGGCAGTCGGCGGCGTCTCGATCCCGATCGAGCGGACCGTGCGGCCGGTCCCGTCCTTCTCCACGCGTTCGGTGCCATAGGTCCCCCGCAGCTCCGCCTCGTAGGTCTGCTCGAGGCCGGCCTGTCCGATCGTGTCGTCCGCGAGGTAACCCTTCGCGGCGAGCGCCTCGTACGCCTCGGGCGAGACGGCGCCGGTGTAACCGAGAACCTGGGTCATCAGGGCGCCGGAGAGATAGTCGCGGCGCGGCTCGACCGTCACCTCCACGCCCGGCAGGGTCAGGCCATCCTCGGCGATCAGGCGCGCCGTCGCCTCCGGGACATCGCGGGCGATCGGCACGGCATCGAAGCGCGAGGTGGAGCCGGCGTCAAGGCTCGTGTTGATGGCCGCGGGCGTCGTCTCGAGAAGACCCGCGAGGCGCTCGACGACCTCCAGGCGCCGGGACAACGGCAGGTCAGCCGGCCGGACGCGCACCGTGAAGGTCGGCACGTTCGCCACGAGCGGTCTGCCGGCACGATCGAAGACAAGCCCGCGAGTGGAGACGACGGGCTGCAGGGCCGTTCGTCGCGATTCGCCGGCCGCGACGCCGGGCGCGCCGCCCGTCTGCACAGATCCCGAGAGCTGCATCGAGGACAGGCGCAGGGTCAGGCCACTCATGACGACCACGACGGCGATCGCGAAGATGGCGAACCGGGCGGGCCTGCGCTGCTGGGAGATCGGCTGCTCGAGCGTGCTCACCAGTCGACCCGCTCAGCTTCCTCGACGCCGGTCCGGCGCGCGAACGCGAGTGCCGGTGGCGCTGCCAGC
Source organism: uncultured Chloroflexia bacterium (assembly GCA_963705215.1). GTDB lineage: Bacteria > Chloroflexota > Limnocylindria > Limnocylindrales > CSP1-4 > CTSoil-043. The sequence continues at coordinate 42,498 of CAVPJI010000002.1, forward strand.
GCCGCGAAGATCGCCGCAAGGATCGTCGAGCGCACGATCCCGGCCATCGGGTCAACACCACTCGGAACGTCGCGCAAGGCCTGGTAGAGCAGGGCTGTCAGGGGAATCGTCACGGCCGCGAGGATGGCGACCGTGACGACGATCACGGGATAGAGGGCGCGCACGAAGACCCGGCCGATCACCCATGCGGTGCCGACGGCCAGGAGATCGATGAACGCGGTCAGCCCGAGTGGCCGCATCAGCAGTACGTCGATGACCAGCCCTCCGAGGAAGGCCCAGACGAGGCCACCCTCGAGGCCCAGCGCCATCGTCCAGACGATAGCGATGACGAGGACGAGATCGAGGCCCCCGGCGCCAGCGGCGCCGAACGGCAGGACGGTTGACTGGATGAGCGCAGCCACTGCGGCGCCGACCGCGGCGAGAACCAGGCTCAAGACGGTCGTTCCTCAGTTCGCCCGCGTTCGCCGGAGCAACCCGGCACGACCACGGGGTCTGCACGCCGAGTATACCGACGCCTCTCAAGATGGGGCAATCGCGAGCCCTTCGCCTTCGCGCCGACCTCGTTTCACGTGAAACAAGCTGGGCGGCGAGATCCTGATCATCCCATCCGTCACCTTGGCGGCCGAACGGCCGGCGGAGGACCCACAGGCGGACGCCGCCGCGTCACCGAGTGGCTACCACCCTGGATCTCGGCCGGCCCGAAACCGGCGTGAAGTCCCCGTGAAGTGCCGGATGGGTCGCACCACGCACACTCCAGCGCGGCGCCCGGACGACGGCGCGCGATGGTCGGCCCACCGTGCTCCCTCGCCGCGACGGCAGACGGTGAATCCCGGGCGCGCTGGAGGTGAAAACGGGTCTCCGATGGTAGACTTCACGATCGTGATCCCCGTTCAGACTGGCCGCTAGATGGGCCAGACGATTGCCTGCGCCAACCAGAAGGGCGGCGTCGGGAAGACGACCACCGTGGTCAACGTTGCTGCCTATCTTGCCGCTGACGGCGCCCGCGTCCTCGTGATCGACCTCGACCCCCAGGGCAACGCAACCAGCGGCCTGGGGGCGGAGCGCGCGACCGATGGACGGTCCGTCTACGACGCGCTCGTCGACGGCGTGCCGCTCCGTGACCTCGTCGCCGAGACCGGCGTCCCTGGACTCCACCTGGTGGCGTCGTCGATTGCCCTCGCCGGGGCCGAGATCGAGCTGGCCGCGGTCCCGCAGCGCGAACGGCGCCTCGCCCGGCTCCTGCCGCCGCTCGCGGATGCGTACGAGTACGTCTTCGTTGACTGCCCGCCCTCGCTCGGCCTGCTCACGGTGAACGCCCTGACTGCGGCGGACGCCGTCCTCGTGCCACTCCAGTGCGAGTACTACGCGCTCGAGGGCCTCTCCCAGCTCATCGCCACCGTCCACCTCGTCCGCGATCACCTGAACCCGACGCTGGCCGTCAACGGGGTGGTCCTCACCATGTTCGACGCGCGGACCAACCTCTCCACGGACGTGGCCAACGAGGTCCGCCGCCACCTCCCTGATGCCGTCTACGACACGGTCGTTCCCCGGAGCGTCCGTCTCGCCGAGGCGCCCAGCCATGGCCGTCCCATCGCCCAGTACGCCCCGGACAGTCGGGGCGCCGCCGCGTACCGTGCCCTCGCGACCGAGCTGCAGGGGCGCGGCGTCCGCCACGCGATCGGGGGACCGGCGTGAGCGCTCGACCGCCCCGGGCGTCGACTCTCGGACGCGGGCTTTCGGCCCTCATCCCACAGGCCGTCGCCGCGACGCCTGGTCCGGCCGAGATCCCGCTCGACCAGATCGAGCCCAACCCCCACCAGCCACGAACGTCCTTCGAGGACGAGGCGCTCGGCGAGCTCGCGGCGAGCATCACCGCCCACGGCGTCCTGCAACCCATCCTGGTGACGGAGACGCTGGATGGCTACCGCCTCGTCGCCGGTGAGCGCCGCCTGCGGGCCGCCCGCATGGCTGGGCTCGATCGGATCCCCGCCGTCATTCGGCAGGCCGGCGAGCAGGATCAGCTCGAGCTCGCCCTCGTGGAGAACCTCCAGCGAGCGGACCTCAACGCGATGGACGCCGCGCGAGCCTACCAACAGCTGCGCGAACTGTTCGGCATGACGAACGAAGCGATCGCTGATCGTGTCGGTAAGGCACGGCCGACCATTGCGAACACGATGCGGCTTCTCGATCTCGAATCCGCGGTGCAGGACGCAATCGAGGCCGGGCGGATCAGCGAGGGCCATGGCCGGGCGATGCTCGGCCTCGCCCCGCTCGCGCAGCGCGAGATCCTCGCCCTGGCGATCGCGCGGGGCCTCTCGGTCCGCCAGGTCGAGGAGCTTGCCCGGCGGCTGCGCGAGGACGATCGATCGGCCCGAGCCGCCGGGACGCCGCGCCCCGTCGACGCGGAGATCGAACGCGTCGAGGACGACCTCCGGCGGGCGCTCGGGACGAAGGTGCGCCTGGCGCGCTCGCGGCGTGGCGGCCGCATCATCATCGAGTGGTACAGCGACGAGGAGCTGGGACGGCTCTACGAGCGGTTGACCGGAGGGAACGGGTGACGGATCGAGCTGAGACGACCTCCGGGGCCGCGAAGTCTGGCGCCGGGAAGTCCCGTCGCGGCGCTGCCGGGGCCGAGTACACGGCGGCCAGCATCCAGGTGCTCGAGGGGCTCGAGGCCGTGCGCCGCCGGCCCGGCATGTACATCGGCTCGACGGACGCGCGCGGACTCCACCACCTCGTCTGGGAGGTCGTCGACAACTCGATCGACGAGGCGATGGCGGGTCATGCCACGCGGATCGAAGTGCGGATCCTGCCCGACGCCACGGTCGTGGTGACCGACAACGGACGCGGTGTGCCGGTCGGGAAGCACGCAACCGGCAAGGACGCGCTCGAGGTCGTCCACACGGTCCTCCACGCCGGGGGCAAGTTCGGCGGCGGCGGCTACAAGGTCTCGGGCGGCCTGCACGGCGTCGGCGTCAGCGTCGTCAACGCGCTCTCCGAGTGGCTCCGCGTCGAGACGGCCCGCGACGGTCATGTCTGGGCCCAGGAATACGTCCGCGGCAAGCCCTCGACGCCGGTAACGAAGGTGGGGCCCCAGGGAGCTCGCAGGGGAACTCGGACGGCCTTCCGGGCCGATCCCGAGATGTTCGAGGGAGTCGAGTTCAGCTTCGAGACGATCGCCCAGCGCCTCCGCGAGTCGGCGTACCTCAACAAGGGGCTCTGGATCGCCCTCCTCGACGAGCGCGCCGACCGGGAGCGCTCGTTCTACTTCGAGGGCGGGCTCGTCTCGTTCGTGCGCCACCTCAACCGCCACAAGGAGGTCCTCCACGCGCGGCCGATCGCGGTCGAGCGGCGGGACGGGGCCACGACGATCGAGGTCGCCTTCCAGTACAACGATTCGTTCACGGAGAACGTCTTCGCCTTCGCCAACAACATCAACACGGTCGACGGCGGGACCCACATCACGGGGTTCCGGGCTGCCCTCACGAGCTCCCTCAACGACTGGGCGCGACGCGCTGGGATCCTCAAGGACAACGACGCCAACCTGTCCGGCGACGATGTGCGCGAAGGCCTCACTGCTGTGGTCTCCGTGAAGCTCGTGGAGCCGCAGTTCGAAGGGCAGACCAAGGCGAAGCTCGGCAACGCCGAGGTCAAGGGTCAGGTCCAGACCGCCGTCACCGAGGGGATCGCCCAGCATCTCGACGAGAATCCGGCCGACGGCCGGCGGATCATCGAAAAGAGCCTGACGGCCGCGCGGGCCCGCGAGGCCGCGCGCAAGGCGCGCGACCTCGTCATTCGCAAGGGCGCCCTCGAGGGGATGTCACTCCCGGGCAAGCTCGCCGACTGCCAGGAGCGCGATCCAGCGCGGAGCGAGCTCTACATCGTCGAAGGCGACTCGGCGGGCGGCTCGGCGAAGCAGGGCCGAGACCGCCGCTTCCAGGCGGTCCTCCCGCTGCGGGGCAAGGTTCTCAACGTCGAGAAGGCGCGGCTCGACAAGGTCCTCTCGAGCGAGAACGTCCGGCCTCTGATCATCGCTCTCGGGGCCGGCATCGGCGAGACCTTCGACCTCGCCAAGCTGCGCTACCACCGGGTGATCATCATGACCGACGCCGACGTGGACGGCGCCCACATCCGGACGCTGCTGCTCACGTTCTTCTACCGGCACATGCCGCAGGTGATCGAGAACGGCCACCTCTTCATCGCCCAGCCGCCCCTCTACCGCGTGAGCACCGGCAAGCAGACCCTCTATGCCCAGACCGAGAAGGAGCGCGAGGCGGCCCTCAAGAAGCTGAACGCGAAGAACGCCAGCGTCCAGCGCTTCAAGGGCCTCGGCGAGATGAACGCCGACCAGCTCTGGGAGACCACGATGAACCCCGAGACGCGAACGCTCCTGCGCGCCCTCGTGGACGACGGCGTCGAGGCGGACGAGATCTTCACCATGCTGATGGGCGAGAAGGTGGGCCCCCGCAAGGACTTCATCAAGTCCGAGGCACGCAAGGTTCGCAACCTTGACGTCTGAGGTGGTGACGGCCACCGGCCGCTACGTCGTCTCGCCGCACGCCTGCTTCGCCTGCGGCGAGCTCAACGTGCACGGCCTCCAGCTCGTCCTCCACGCGGACGGCGAGATGTGCTGGACGGAGCTCACCCTGCGCCCGGAGTTCCAGGGCTGGGAGGGGATCGCCCACGGCGGGATCGTGGCCACGATCCTCGACGAGGTGATGGGCTGGGCGCTCGCCGCCGCGGACGCCTGGGGATTCACGGCGAGGATGTCGATCGACTACAAGCGTCCGGTTCCCGTGGGCACCCGCATCCGCGGCGAGGGACGGCTGGTCGAGCGGCGGAAGCGCCTGCTGACGATGACAGCGCGTCTGCTGGACGCCGACACGGGCGTCGTCCTCGCGACCGCCGACGCGCTGTACATGGCCGCGCCCGCGGCCATGCTCGCGGAGCTGAAGGAGCGCTACGCCTTCCGGCTCGTGCCGGAAGATGCCGCGGAAGGGGCGACCCGGTGAGCGCGGCGACGACAGCGCGCGGCGCCCGGCCGGACCGCGTCCCGAGCCCGGCCACGACGGCCTCCCGCGCGTTCCTGGCCGCGCACCTTCCCGCGGCGCGGGAGCTCGGCCATGCCCTCGCCGACCACCTCGACGACCCGCGCGGGCTGGCGCAGGCTGCGCGCTCGGGCCTGGCCACGCTCGCCGACCCGGCCTATCGAGCCGGCCAGCAGCTGGTCGCGCCGGGGATCGGCCCCACGCTCGGCGTCCGGACGCCACTTCTCGCCGCGGTCGCCGCCGGCTTCCGGCGCGAGGTCCGCGGGAGCGGGCCGGCGCGGCTGCTCGTGGCGGCGGACGTGCTCGCGAGTGACGAGATCCGCGAGCTCCGCTGGCTGGCGATCCACGTCCTCGGCTGGATCGTCGTCGCCGACCCCGAGCGAACCTGGCAGGTGATCCGGCGGATCGGGCAGGACGCCGACGACTGGATCACCGTCGACACGCTGGCCGGGGTGACTGCAGCCGGCATCCTGGAGGAGCCGTATCGCTGGGCCGAGCTCGAGCAGCTCGTCTACAGCCGCAGCCGGTGGGAACGTCGGCTCGTCGGGTCCACCATCGCGACGCTGCCGCACCGCGGCCACCCGTCCGGGCGTTCTGCGGCAACGGTCGAGCGCGGCCTCGACCTCGTGGGGCAGCTGATCGGCGACGCCGAGCCCGACGTCCAGAAGGCGCTCTCGTGGGCGCTCCGCGAGCTGGCGAAGGTGGACCCGGCGCCCGTCGTCGCGTTCTGTCGCGCCGAGGCGCTGGCTGCGGCGGCGACCGCCGATGGCAGCAGGGCGTGGGTGCTGCGCGACGCCCTGGCGAAGCTTCCTGCCGCGGAGGGCGCGGCGATCCGGGTGACGCTGGCCGGCGTCAGAAGAACCCCGAGGGCTGCACTCCACCTCGATCGCGGCCGCCGAGGCCGCCGCCTTCCTCGCCGCGAGCCCGGGCCGCCCGGCCGCTGGGGCACCGCCGCCATGACCCGCTCCCGCGCTGACTTGACCCGCTGTTCCGCCTCCTGCCACCGGAGAACGCGACCGTGACCGACAACCTGGGCGACGTCCGCTCGATCCGCATCGAGGACGAGATGCGGACGTCCTACCTCGACTACGCGATGAGCGTGATCGTGGCGCGCGCCCTGCCCGACGTCCGTGACGGGCTCAAGCCTGTCCATCGCCGGATCCTCTACACGATGGGCGAGATGGGGCTCTCGGCCACGAGCTCCTTCCGGAAGTGCGCGGCGATCGTCGGCGAGGTGATGGGCAAGCTCCACCCGCACGGCGATGCGGCCATCTACGACGCCCTGGTCCGCCTCGCCCAGCACTTCTCGATGCGCTACCCGCTGATCGACGGCCAGGGCAACTTCGGCTCGGTTGACGGCGATTCGGCGGCGGCGATGCGCTACACCGAAGCGCGCCTGACGGCGATCGCGGCCGAGATGCTGGCCGACATCGACCGCGCGACGGTCGACTTCGCCGACAACTACGACGGCCAGCATCGCGAGCCCACGATCCTCCCGGCGAAGCTGCCGAACCTGCTCATCAACGGCTCCTCGGGGATCGCGGTTGGCATGGCCACCAACATCCCGCCCCACCACCTGGGCGAGATCGTGGACGCCGAGATCGCCCTGATCGACGACCCCGAGCTCACCTCCGATGACCTGTGCGCCTTCGTCAGGGGCCCGGACTTCCCCACCGGCGGCTCCATCTTCCGGTACGAGCAGCAGAGGAACCCGATCACGGGCGCCGTGGAGACCGTGGACGCCATCCGTCAGATGTACGCCCACGGCCACGGCCGCGTGGTCATGCGGGCCCAGGTCGCCTTCGAGGAGGCTCGCCGCGACCGGGTCGCGATCATCGTCAGCGAGCTGCCGTACCAGGTGAACAAGGCGACCCTCCTCGAGAAGATCGCCGATCTCGTCAAGGACAAGCGAATCGAAGGGATCGCGGACCTGCGCGACGAATCCGACCGCGACGGGATGCGGATCTACGTCGAGATCAAGAACGACGCCAACCCTCACACCGTGCTGAACAACCTGTTCAAGCACACGGCGATGCAGCTGGCGTTCAACCTGAACATGCTGGCCCTCGTCGACGGGCAGCCCCAGACGCTCCCCCTCAAGTCGGTCATCGCGCACCACATCGAGCATCGCCGCGAGATCGTCCGGCGCCGGACCGAGTACGACCTGGGCAAGGCGCGCGATCGGGCGCACGTCCTCGAGGGCCTCAAGATCGCCCTCGACCACCTTGACGAGGTGATCCGCACGATCCGCGCGTCGGCGGACGTCGAGACCGCGCGGGCCAACCTGATCGCCGGCTTCGGGCTCTCCGAGATCCAGGCCCAGGCCATCCTCGACATGCGGCTCGCCCGCCTGGCCGCGCTCGAGCGCAAGAAGATCGAGGACGAGTACCTCGCGGTCATTCAGCTCATCGCGGAGCTGGAGGACATCCTCGCCAACCCCTCGCGCGTCCTGGCCATCATCAAGGACGAGCTCACCGAGCTGAAGCGGAAGTACGCCGGCGAGCGCCGGACGCGCGTGGTCGACGACTCCAGCCGCGAGCTGACGGACGAGGACCTCATCGCGGACGAGGACGTCGTCGTCACGATCAGCCGGCGCGGCTACATCAAGCGCCAGCCGGTCGCCACCTACCGCCGCCAGGGCCGCGGGGGCAAGGGGATCATCGGCCACGTCACGCGCGAGGAGGACGCGGTCGACAGCCTCCTCGTGGCCAACACCCACGACTGGGGCCTCTTCTTCACGAACCGCGGCCGGGTCTTCTCGGCCAAGGTCCACTCGGTCGTCGACGCGAGCCGCCAGGCAAAGGGAATCCCGATCATCAACCTGCCCGGCGTCCAGGTGGAGGCGGGCGAGGTTCCCACGGCGACGCTCGTCGTCCCGGACTTCAAGGCCGGCCGCTACCTGGTGATGGCAACCCGCCGCGGTGTGATCAAGAAGACGCCCCTCGAGCAGTTCGAGAAGGTCCGCTCGTCCGGGATCCGGGCGATCACGCTCGCGGACGACGATGAGCTGGCCTGGGTTGGCGTGGCGGCCGGCCACGACGACGTGATCATCGCGACCGCGCTCGGCAAGCTCGCCCGCTTCGCCGAGACCGAGGTCCGGGCCATGGGACGCGACGCGGCGGGGGTCATCGGGATCCGCCTCGCCCGGGCCGGCGACGAGGTCGTCTCGATGAGCGTCGTCCAGCCGGAGCGCGACCTCCTCGTCCTCACCGAGACCGGCTACGGCAAGCGCGTGGCGCTCTCCGAGTTCCGGCGCAAGCACCGCGGCGGGCAGGGCGTGATGCTGATCCCGCTCGAGGGGCGCAAGACGGGCCGCGTGGCGGCCGTCCAGCAGGTCACCGAGGCCGACGAGGAGCTCCTCCTCATCAGCGCCGGCGGCCAGGTGGTCCGGACGCAGACCAACTCGATCAACCGGTACTCGTCCGGCGCCCGGGGAGTCATCACGATGCGCCTCAACGAGGGGGATCGGGTCGTGGGAATCGCCGCGTTCAGCGAAGGGCTGGCGGAGCGCGGGGGCATGGGCGACAATGACGATCCCGACACGGGACCCGGCTCCGGGGGCGGCACGCTCGCGTGAGGGGGTTCGGCGCGGAGGAGGCGCCCGTGTACTCCGACTCGTTCGACGTCTACACCGGGAACGCCAACGCGGGCTTGGCCCGCAAGATCTGCCGCTACCTCGGGATGAAGCTCGGAGAGGCGGAGGTCTTCTCGTTCGCCAACGAGAACATCTTCGTCAAGATCCTGGACAACGTCCGGGAGAAGGACGTCTTCCTCGTCCAGCCGACCTGCCACCCCGTCAACCAGTCGATCATGGAGCTCCTGATCATGATCGACGCGTTCAAGCGAGCGAGCGCGGGGCGGATCACGGCCGTCATTCCGTTCTACAGCTACGGCCGCTCGGACAAGAAGGACCAGCCCCGGGTCCCGATCACCGCCCGCCTGGTCGCCGACATGATCACCGTGGCCGGGGCTGATCGGGTCCTCTCGATGGACCTCCACCAGGGCCAGATCCAGGGCTTCTTCAACATCCCCGTCGACGAGCTTACGGCCGTTCACCTCCTCTCGAACTACTTCCGCCAGAAGAGGCTCGAGAACCTCGTGGTCGTGACCGACCTCGGGTATGCGAAGCGGGCGCGGACGTTCGCCGAGCTGCTGGACGCGCCCCTTGCGATCATCGAGAAGCGGCGCGTCGGCAACCTGGACCGGGCCGAGGTGCTGAACGTCATCGGCGAGGTCCGCAACCGGCGGGCGATCATCGTCGACGACGAGATCGACACGGGCGGCACGCTCTTCGAGGTGGTCCGCGCGCTCCAGGGCGAAGGGGTCGAGGAGATCTACGCCTGCGCGACGCACGGCGTGCTGTCCGACCCCGCGGTCGACCGGATCGCCGCGTCCGGCCTGCGCGAGGTCGTCCTGACGGATTCCATTCCCCTGCCGCCCGAGAAGCGCCTGCCGGTGATCACCACCCTCTCCGTCGCGCCGCTCATCGGCGAGGCGATCCGGCGCATCCATCGCGGCGAGTCGGTCGGAGCGCTCTTCTCCTCGGAGGTGACGCTCACCCAGGAGATGATCCTCTGGGAGGACGGGGTGGAGCACCTCATCGATGCCCGCACCGGTGCCCACCACGACGCCGGCCACAGCAGCCCGGTCGATCCGACAGCCCAGACCGCCCCCATCGCCGGTGTCACACCGGCCAGCATCGCGGGGGACCGATGACCCTCCAGCTTCACCGGCCCGACGGCCAGGGCGGCCTCGAGCCGCAGACGGAGACCCCGAAGGACTGGCGCGACCAGCTCGAATCGCCCCGCTGGAACCCGCCGGCCCTGAAGAACCCGGAGATGAACCCGACCCGGACCTCGGTCGCGGCCCTCTTCTGGATCGGCCTCGCGGTGCTCACGTTCGTCCTCCTCCTCGGGGGCTACGGCTCCGGCTTCTGGAAGTAGGCCGAGCGCCGCCGAGGCCCTCGAGGGGACCGCCCGTATACTGGCCCGACTATGGTCATGGGCTTCCTATCCCGATTCGTCGACTCCAACGACCGCGAGGTCAAGCGGATCCAGCCCCTCGTCGATGCCGCGAACGCGCTCGAGCCGGAGCTCGAGGGCGAGTCCGACGCGGAGATTCGCGCTCGAATCGATGAGATCCGGGCGGAGCTCGCCGAGGTGCAGGTCACATTCGGCCCGACCCAGGACGAGCGTGACCAGGACGACCTGGAGCGCCGCCGGGACATGGAGAAGGCGCGCCGGAAGCGGGAGAACGAGCGGCTCCAGGCAGCCATGGACGACGTCCTTCCCGAGGTCTTCGCCTGCGCCCGCGAGGCGATGAAGCGGACGCTCGGCATGCGCCACTTCGACGTCCAGCTGATCGGCGGGACCGTCCTCCACCAGGGCAAGATCGCCGAGATGAAGACCGGCGAGGGCAAGACCCTCGTCGCGCCGCTGGCCGCGATCCTCAACGGCCTGACCGGCCGGGGCGTCCACGTCGTCACGGTCAACGACTATCTCGCCCGGCGCGACCCGCAGTGGATGGGCCCGATCTTCCACTTCCTCGGGCTATCGGTCGGGATCATCGTCCACGACACGGCGTACGTCTTCGAGCCCGGCTATCCCACCAGCGACGAGCGCCTGATCAACCTCAAGCCCGTCGCCCGGCGCGAGGCGTACGCGGCCGACATCACCTACGGCACGAACAACGAGTTCGGCTTCGACTACCTCCGCGACAACATGGTCACCGAGCTCGAGGAGCGCGTCCAGCGCGAGCGCTTCTTCGGGATCGTCGACGAGGTCGACAACATCCTCATCGACGAGGCCCGGACCCCGCTGATCATCAGCGGCCAGGCCGAGGAGTCGGCCGACCTCTACTACACGTTCGCCCGCCTGGTTCCCAAGCTCCAGGCCCGCCCCGAAGGCGCCGAGGAGGGCGGAGACTACTTCGTCGACCTCAAGGACAAGGCGGTCTCGCCCACCGAGGACGGCGTCGATCGAATGGAGCGGCTCCTCGGCGTCGAGAACCTCTACGACGCCGACCCGCGCCTCGCCCGCCACTTCGAGCAGGCGCTCCGCGCCCATGCCCTCTACCGGCGCGACAAGGACTACCTCGTCAAGGACGGCGAGATCGTCATCGTCGACGAGTTCACCGGGCGCCAGATGCCCGGCCGTCGCTGGAGCGAGGGCCTGCACCAGGCGATCGAGGCGAAGGAGGGCCTGCGGGTCCAGCGCGAGTCGGTGACCCTGGCCACGATCACCTTCCAGAACTACTTCCGCCTCTACGACAAGCTGGCCGGCATGACCGGCACGGCGATGACCGAGGGCGAGGAGTTCCACAAGATCTACAAGCTCGAGGTCGTGGCCATCCCGACGAACATGCCGATGGTCCGCGACGACGATGCGGACCTGGTCTTCCGCAACGAGAACGGCAAGTTCAGCGCCGTGATCGACGAGATCGAGGAGATGACCGGGGCAGGCCGCCCGGTCCTCGTCGGCACCGTGTCCGTCGAGAAGTCGGAGATCCTCGGCGAGCTCCTGCGCCGGCGCGGGATCGGGCACGAAGTCCTCAACGCCAAGTTCCACGAGAAGGAGGCGGGGATCGTCGCCCAGGCCGGGCGCACGGCGGCCGTGACGATCGCCACCAACATGGCCGGCCGCGGCACCGACATCGTTCTCGGCGGCAACCCGGCGGGCCTCACGTCGACGATGCTCCACCAGCGTGGCCTCAACCCGGCCGAGGTGGACAAGGCGACCTACGACGAGGTCTTCCGCGAGGCGAAGGCTCGCTGCGACGCCGAGCACGACGTGGTCGTGGCCGCGGGCGGCCTCCACATCATCGGCACCGAGCGCCACGAGAGCCGGCGGATCGACAACCAGCTCCGGGGCCGCGCCGGCCGCCAGGGCGATCCCGGATCGTCGCGCTTCTACCTGTCGCTCGACGACGACCTGATGAAGCGCTTCGCCTCGGATCGCGTGGCCGGCCTCATGGAGCGGCTGGGCCTCGAGGACGACGTGGCGATCGAGTCGCGCCTCGTGAGCAAGACGATCGAGAGCGCCCAGAGCCGGGTCGAGGGCTTCAACTTCGACATCCGCAAGCGCGTCGTCGAGTTCGACGACGTCATCAACAAGCAGCGCGAGACGATCTATGCGGAGCGCGACAAGGTCCTCCACAACGAGGACCTGACCGACACGGTGCGCGCATTCCTCGACGAGGACCTCGAGGCGCTGCTCGACCAGCACTGCGGCAGCGAGCACCCGGACGACTGGGGCATGGAAGGCCTCTCGATGGCCCTGCGCGCCATGGGGATCGACGGCGCGGGCACGAGCGAGGACGAGCTCTGGGAAGTCGGCGGCCGCGAGGCACTGGCCGGGCACCTGCGCGAGCTGGCCGATGCGCGGCTGGCGGAGAAGGAAGCCGCCATCGGCGAGACCGAGTGGGCGATGGTGGAGCGCCTGGTGCTCCTGCGCACGATCGACTCCCTCTGGGTGGAGCACCTCACCGAGCTCGACGACATGCGGCGCGGGATCGGCCTCCGCGGCTACGCTCAGCAGGATCCGCTCAACGAGTTCAAGAAGGAGGCGTTCAGCCTCTACGACCAGCTGCAGGGGCTCATCCGCCACCAGGTGGCGACGACGATCTTCCGGGTCCAGGTCGTGAAGCAGCCGCCGGCGCCGACGCCCGACGAGGAGCAGCTCGCCGCCAGCCTCGCGGCGGGGGCGACGGCGATGGCGACGGCGCCCCGCCCCGCAGTGCAGCGCCGGGCGGCCGGCGCGGCCGATGCGACCGCGGTCGGCGGGAGCGGCGTGGTGGCCCGGGGCCTGCCGACCGGGCCCGCGATCCGGGCCATGCAGCAGCAGGTCGGCGACCGCGCCGCGGCGCCGGCCCAGGGCGCAGCGTCGGGAGCCAAGCTGGGCCGCAACGATCCCTGCCACTGCGGCTCGGGGCTCAAATACAAGAAGTGCCACGGGCGCTGAACCGCGCGGTCGTGGGCCGCGGGTGCGGCCGCGCGCCCCGATCTACGGGACGAAAACTCCCTCTTGGCCACTCCGCGTTCGCCGCATATACTCCGGCTGATGCTGCGCACGCGCACGGCGAGCGCACCCGGTGACCCCACACGTCGGGCCACCACCTTGCCATACGCCCCAGCCGGTCGGAGCGGAGGAGTGGTGAAGCAGGTCGAGGAAGCCAGCTTCGTGGATCTGATCGCGTGCGAGCGCGATTGCCGTTCCTGCAGCTACGCCGCCGCGCTCGACTGCGACGGCAACTGCGGCGTCTGCGCGCACAACGCGTACTGCCCCTGCGTGAACCCCGTCGTCGCCCGGAGCAAGACGGCCCTGCGGCTGATCGAGCTCCGGCCGATCCTGCTCCAGGACGTTCGAGGCCGGATCTAGTGGAACGATCCGAGCTGCGCGACCTCGTCGAGCGGATCCGCGCGACCTCGGGGCGGCTTTGACCTTCCCGCCCGGGAAGCCCGCCTGGCCGAGCTCGAGGCGCTGACCGGCGCGCCCGGATTCTGGGACGACCAGCGGGCAGCACAGAGGATCCTGCGCGAGGCCGACGGCCTGCGGACCGAAGTCGAGCTCTGGCGCGACCTCGAGGCCCGGGCTGCCAGCCTGGATGAGCTCTTCGACCTGGCCTCCGAGGCCGATGACGCCGAGATGCTCGCCGAGATCCTGCGCGACGGCGAGGCGCTGCTGGCCACGTACGAGCTCGAGCGCACCGCGCTCCTCTTCTCGGGGGAGTACGACGGCGGCGGGGCGATCATCTCGATCAGTGCGGGCGCCGGCGGTACGGAGGCCACCGACTGGGCGGAGATGCTCCTGCGGATGTACCTCCGCTGGGCGGAGCGGCACCGCTTCAGGACCGAGATCGTGGACCAGACCGAGGGCGAGCAGACGGGCCTCAAGAGCGTGACGGTCGAGATCGGCGGGCGGCGAGTGTACGGCTGGCTGCGCGCCGAACGCGGGGTCCACCGCCTGGTCCGGATCAGCCCGTACGATGCCCAGAAGCGCCGGCAGACGACGTTCGCGCTCGTCGAGGTCCTGCCCGAGGTCGACGACGACGTCGTCGAGATCGAGCTCGACTGGGATGAGATCCGGGTCGACACCTATCGCAGCCAGGGCGCGGGCGGCCAGCACGTCAACAAGACCGACTCAGCGGTGCGGCTGACCCACTTCCCGTCGGGGATCGTCGTGCAGAGCCAGAACGAGCGCTCGCAGACCCAGAACAGGGAGACCGCGACCCGCGTCCTGAAGGCCCGCCTCCTCGAGCGGGCACTGGAGGAGAAGGAGGCGGAGCTCCGCCGCCTCAAGGGGGAGCACGTCGAGGCGGGCTGGGGCAACCAGATCCGGAGCTACGTCCTGCACCCCTACCAGATGGTGAAGGACCACCGCACCGCGTACGAGACCTCCAACACGGCCGCGGTGCTCGACGGCGCGCTGGACGGCTTCATGCAGGCCGAGATGGAGCGGGAGGCCACCGGGGCGCCGCTGGCGGGCGCCGGCGAGGTGGCGTGACGGAGCGCCGGGACGGCCTCGTCCTGCGCGCGGCCCGGGAGGACGAGCTGCCGGCCTGCGCCGACGTATGGCGCGCCGGCCTCGACGGCTACGGGGTGGGGGTGGGCCGGCCCGCGATGATCTCGGCCCCGGGGCCCCTGGTGGCGCTGCTCGCCCATCTGCGCCGGACCGATCCCGAGCGCTTCCTCGTGGCCGTGAGGCCGGGGGCCGACGGCGCCGAGCGCGTCGTGGCGTTCGCGTCGGCGAGCCGTCGCGGCCACGTCTGGTTTCTGGGCATGCTCTTCGTCCACCCCGACGAGCAGGCCCGCGGGCTCGGCCGGGCGCTCCTCGAGGCCGTTCTTCCGGCCGAAGGCGACCCCGCGACCCTGGCGACCTGCACCGACGCCGCACAGCCGATCTCCAACGCCCTCTATGCCCGCCGCGGCATCGTGCCCCGCGTTCCCGTGCTGGAGCTCGTCGGGCGGCCCGACCGGGCGGCCCCGCCGGCGCTGCCCGGGGACGTCCGTGCGGTTTCCTTCGAGCTCCTCGCGGCCGGCCCGACCGATGGGCCCGGGCCGCGGCGGCTGGCCGCGGCGATCGAGACGCTGGACCGCGCGACGCTCGGCTACGCCCATCCGGAGGACCACGCGTACCTGCGCGAGACCGGGCGCCTGGGCCACCTGTACGAAGCCGGGGACGGGCGAGTCGTGGGCTACGGGTACGCCTCGCAGGTCGGGCGGATCGGGCCGCTGAACGTCGAGGACGCGGCGCTCCTGCCCGGCGTCCTGGGGCATCTCCTTCGGTCCGTCGAGCCCCGGGGTGCCTTCTCCGCCTGGGTGCCGGGCGCGGCCGGTGGGGCCGTGACCGCGCTGCTCGAGGCCGGCCTCCGGATCGAGGACTTCCCCGCCCTCATCTGCTGGGATCGCCCGTTCGCGGACTTCTCCCGCTACGTCCCGATCACCCTCGCGGTGCTGTGAGGCGGGCAACGGGACGGATCCCGGCCGCGGTGGTAGCCTCGGGCCGATCGTGACGAGCGCCGCCCTCCCCCCGCCGGCATCCGAGCCCGCCTGGAGTCCCGAGCCGGCTCCCGGTCCCGGGCCCGCCTCACGTCCCGTCCTGGCCCTGCGCGGCGTTGGCAAGACGTATTCCAACGGCAAGGTCGCCCTGCGCGACGTGGACCTCACCCTCGGCGAAGGGGAGTTCGTCTTCCTTGTCGGGCCGTCGGGCGCGGGCAAGTCGACCCTTCTCAAGCTCCTGATCCGCGACGAGCTGCCGACCGCCGGCGAGGTGATGGTCGATGGCCGCGATCTCGCCCGTGTCGCGCGGCGCAAGGTGCCGGACCTGCGGCGCCGGATCGGGATCGTCTTCCAGGACTTCAAGCTGCTGCCCACCCGGTCCGTGCGCGAGAACGTCGCGTTCGCCCTCGAGGTGACGGGGACGCCGCGGCGGCGGATCCGCCCGGCCGTCGAGCAGGCGCTCGCGGTCGTCGGCCTGAGCGCCCAGGCCGACCAGCTCCCGACCACCCTCTCCGGCGGCGAGCAGCAGCGGACGGCGATCGCTCGAGCCCTCGTCCACGAGCCGCGCCTGATCATCGCCGACGAGCCGACGGGCAATCTCGACCCGCTCATCTCGTGGGAGATCATCCAGCTCCTCCTCCGGATCAACGAGCTGGGTGTCACGGTCCTCATGGCCACCCACAACGCAGAGGTCGTCACCTCGCTCCGGCGACGGGTCGTCGCGTTGGAGGAGGGGCGCATCGTGCGCGACGGGGTCGGTGGCTACCATCGCGAGGATTGAGGGGGTGACATGAGCGCCCTCATGGGCTTCCCCCGCTTCCTTGCCTTCAGCATCGGGCGCGCCCTCCAGGGGATTCGCCGCAACGCCCTGATGAGCCTCGCGGCGATCGCGACGATGGCCCTGATGCTCCTCCTGCTGGCCGGTTTCTGGCTGCTGCAGGCGGGGCTCACCGCGGGCGTGGCCTACGTCGAGGAGAAGGTGGAGATCGTGGCCGACCTCCGCGACGTGCCCGGCTCCGAGGCCGTCCTGGTGGTCCAGGCCCAGGCGCTCGCCGTCGAGGTCGCGACCATGCCCGAGGTCAGCGCCGTCCGGTACGTCTCGAAGGACGAGGCACTCGCCCGGTTCCAGGCCCGGCTGCGGGAGCGCGGGCAGGTCGACCTGACCGGATACCTGGACCGCAACCCGCTCCCGGCGAGCCTCGAGGTGAGCCTCGTCGATCCCCGCGACTACCAGGCGGTGGTCGACCTCCTGTCGTCGCACGACGAGGTCGTCGAGGAGGTCGTGGAGGTCCAGCAGCTCGTCGACCGCCTCACCTCCGTCACGGACGTGCTGCGCACCGGCGGATTCGTGGTGCTCGTCGTCGTCGGATTCGTCGTCCTGTTCATCATCGTCAACACGATCCGGCTGGCCGTCGTCGCCCGGCGCGAGGAGATCGAGATCATGCGGCTCGTGGGCGCGTCGGACGCGTTCATCCGCTGGCCGTTCATCTTCGAGGGCGCCTTCGTCGGGCTGCTGGGGGCCGGGGTGACCATCCTGATCCTCGCGCTGGCCGCCGGACCGGTCGGCGAGATGATGTTCGGCTTCTTCCGCGTCCTGCCGCTCGAGCTCGGGACCCTGGCCCGCGACATCGTCCTCCTCGTCGTGGGAACGGGCCTCGGCGTGGGCGTCGTAGGCTCCTGGCTCTCGGTCCGGAGCTACCTCGCGCGCTGAGCCCGTGCGCTTGGCGGTCGATTCCGGCCTCCCGATGTACGCTTCCTCACGCCAGCGGCGCCCCGCAGACCCCCGGATGGACCCACCGATGACCGACCCTGTCCCCCCCTCGCTCGAGCCCACGCTCGCCGCGCCGGAGCCCTCGATCGCCGCGCCGGAGCCGGCCCGCCGCCGGCGCCTCGGCTCCCTCCAGCTGGCGCTCACCGCCGTCGCGATCCTTGCCGGCGCGGCCCTCTTCCTGTCCGGCTTCTCGCTCGGCGCCCGAACCGCGACGACACCGGGAACGCCCGCCGAGGACGCCGCGCGGTTCGCCCCGTTCTGGGACGTCTACGAGTCGATCACGAAGAGCTACGTCGGCGACGTCGACCGCGAGAAGCTCATCCAGGGCGCCATCGACGGGATGGTCGGGGCCCTCGACGACCCGTATTCCGCGTACATGAGCCCCGACGAGCTCCGCAGGGCCCGCGAGTCGATCGGCGGCGAGTTCTCGGGTGTCGGGGCCGAGGTCACCACGCGCCCCACGGATTCGGCGGCCGACGCGTGCGCAACGATCGGCCCGTCCTGCCGGCTCGTCGTCGTCGCCCCGATCGACGGCTCGCCCGCGGAGCGGGCGGGGATCCGGGCGGGCGACGTCATCACGGCGGTCGACGGGCGCACCGTAGACGGCGAGACGCTCGACGAAGCCATCGCGCGCATCCGCGGCCCACGTGGCTCGACGGTCACGCTCACCCTGGTGCGCGACGGCAGGGCGCCGTTCGATGTGCCGATCGTCCGCGACACGATCGTCTCCCGGCAGGTCGAGACGCGCGACCTCGCCGGCGGTACGGCCACGTACATCCGGGTCTCCGGGTTCTCGGACAACGCGGCGCGCCAGTTCGCGGCGGCGGTCCGGGCCGCCCGCGGGCAGGGTGTCACGAAGCTGGTCGTGGACCTGCGCGACAACCCCGGCGGCTACGTGACCGCCGCGCGTGCCATCGCCAGCCAGTTCATCGCGGAAGGCCCCATCTTCTGGGAGGAGGCGGCCGACGGCACCCAGGTGGCCACGAACGCTGAGCCCGGCGGCGCGGCGACGGGTGCCGACGTCCGGGTCGCCGTCCTCGTGAACGGCGGCAGCGCGTCGGCGAGCGAGATCGTCGCCGGCGCCCTGCAGGACACGGGGCGCGCCACGCTGGTCGGCGAGACGACGTTCGGCAAGGGCACGATCCAGCAATGGGTGGACCTGACGGCGGAGTCGGGTGGATTCCGCCTCACGATCGCGAAATGGCTCACCCCCGACAAGCGCTGGATCCACAAGCAGGGGCTCGAGCCGGATGTCGTGGTTCCCGCGGACGGCGCGGGGGCCGGCGAACCCGGGCCGACAGGCGACCCGTACATCGATGCCGCCCTCGACGCCCTCGGTGTGACGGCTTGGCTCCCGGGCCTCTCGCGCGCCGCCTGACCACCGCTCCGGCGCCGGCCGGCCGCGCCCGCGTGGCGCGCGCCCACTTCACCTGGGCGCGTCCGGGGTCTTGCCAGATCGAACGACGTCTTGTACGGTTCGCCCGACCGAAAGGAGGTGATGTGCAGTGACAGACAGTAGTCCGCGTCGTTGCACCACCTCGCCGGAGGCGGCCGCCTGACGGACGCCCCAGCGGGTGGGCAACCCGAAACGCGTTCGAACGCCGGTCCCGATGGGGCCGGCGTTCGTGCGTCCGGAGCGCACCTGCGCGATGATCTCGAGAGCAGTCGTGGCCGTTCGCGCCGCCACCGCCCGCGCCGCGGCCGCGCCCGCCCCACCACGAAGGAGCAGTCGACCCCATGGGCGAGAAGACCATCGCCCTCAACCGCAAGGCGCGCCACGAGTTCCACGTCGAGGAGACGTTCGAGGCGGGCATCGTCCTGACCGGGACCGAGATCAAATCGATCCGCGCCGGCCACGTCAGCCTCCAGGAGGCCTTTGCCCGGATCGATCGCGGCGAGGCCTGGCTCGTCGGCGCCCACATCGCCCCGTATGCGACGGGCAACCGCTACAACCACGAGGCGAAGCGGACCAGAAAGCTGCTCCTCCACAAGGACGAGATCCACGAGCTGCTCGGGACGACGAAGTCGAAGGGCCTGACGCTCGTGCCCCTGCGCCTGTACATCGACAGCCGCAGCCACGCCAAGCTCGAGATCGGGCTCGCGCGCGGCAAGCAGCTCCACGACCGGCGCCGCGACATCGCCGAGCGCGACGCGAAGCGCGACATCGCCCGCGAGATGGCCGACTCCCGCCGGGGGCGCTAGAGCCCGCCCGGGCGCCGAGAGCCGGCCAGCGGACGGGACCGCCGATCCAGGGATCCCCGACGGCGCGCCAGCACGACTCGGTGGTCACCGGGGTGGCGGCCCGGGGTCAAGACGCCCGCGCGAGCACACCAGCGCAGGCCCGCAGGCGCCAACCGCTTGCACGTGCTCCACGAGCACGCGTCGTCACCGCGCGGCCGGCAGCGCCCTCGCCCTCACCGCGCGGATGGGCGGCCTGCGGGGATCGCGGCGCCGGGCCGTGCTCAGCGAGGCAGCGAGAGGATGAGCAGGACCAGGACACACCCCGACAAGGATCGCCAGGAGCGGGAGCCACGACCGGAGGCTGCGCGCGTCGGCGGCCGATCCCCCACCCGTCGCGTGGCGGCTCTCCACGTCCCGAACCTTCTGCTCGGCCTCGGCCTGGGACTGCATGGCCCAGGGGTCCAGGCCGGTGCGACCGCTCGTGTCGTCCCAGGGCATCTTCCAACTCCTTCACGAGGTCTGGCTCGACCCGTGCATCTCGCCCGAGCATCGGGACAGACCCGGCGACGGTCAAGTGCCGAAGGGGACTCGTCGAAAGGGAAATCCACGCCCGCCGATGGTGGCGACTGCCGGCGAGGGCGCCGACGGTCGACCCGACAGTGAGGCCCGACACAGTGAGGGCCCGCGCTCCCCGCCGGGGGTAGAATGGTGGCTCGCCGGCGCGAGTGCCGGCGCGGAACGGCCAGCGTGCCGCTCCGATCGGTGGGGATGCGTGGTCTCGACGGGGCCCCGCAGCCCGGGAACGCGAGCCGAGGATGCCGCTCTGGCCTCGTTAAAAGGCGGCAAAACGAAGTAACTGCCAACAAGCAGCCTGCTCTCGCTTACGCCGCTTAGGCGGTAGAGTGAGCGTGGAAGCGGCCTCCCCTCCGTGGGCCGTGGAAGCGTCAATCAGCGGAGGTGCAGCCCCGGCAAGCGCCGCGTAGCCGGGAGTCAAGCCCGATCTAGGGACACGCAGCTGGGCCGGTCATCGCCCCTGCCGATGGGGGTGGGCCGGCCGAGATCAAGCATCGGACACGCTCGTAGTGGGCCCGGGTCACGGGTTTCGGACGGGGAGTTCGACTCTCCCCCATCTCCACCAACCTCCCCCGGCGTGGCGTCTCGCGCCAGTTGAGCTCTGCCTGAGAGATCCCATGGTGATCGTCTCTCGACGCGCTCGCGCCCGGAGCCTGTGCGGGGTCGCGCTCGCGCTGGTGCTCGCTGCATGCTCGGCGGGCGAGGCCCGCGTGACCGACGCACCTGCGACGCCCGCGGTGGCGGAGTCCACCCCCCCGGCGATCCCGTGTCCCAGCCCCGCCATCTCGGCCGCAGGCCTGGGCATGCTCGCGCGCAGCGGGCCTGTGGACGGCGTGTGGGTCGGGATGAACATCGACTGGGGCGCCGAGACGGTCGCGGACGTGGCGAGCCGCCTCGGCGACCCGCCGGCCGCCGTCGTGAGCTTCGTCAGCTTCCCGCTCGCCGCAGCGGACGTGGAGAACCTCGACGCGGCGGCGCTCCAGGCCCGGGACGCGGGGGCCGTCCTCGTCACGACGCTCGAGCCGTGGGGCGGGCTCTCGACGGTGGATGTCCGGGCGGCCACGGACCTCGCCGGCCGGCTGGCCGGATACGGCGCGGACGGCGTGCCCACGATCGTCCGGTTCGCGCACGAGATGAACGGCTCGTGGTACCCGTGGGGCCAGGACCCGGCGACCTACGTCGCGACGTTCCGCCTCGTGGCCGACGTGATTCATGCCACCGCCGCGACCGCGGGGATGCTCTGGGCGCCCAACCAGGGCGCGGGCTATCCGTACACCGGCGGCCGATACGAGGCGAAGCCCGGCGGCCCGGCCGCCCGGCTGCTCGATACCGACGGCGATGGCGTCCTGGACGCCGGCGATGATCCGTATGCCCCGTACTGGCCGGGCGACGCCTACGTGGATTGGGTCGGGATGAGCCTCTATCACTGGGGAACCGCCTATCCCTGGGGCGAGAACGAGGTTCCGGCCGCCGGCACGTTCGCCGGGATGATCACGGGCTCGCCCCCGGGCGGCGGCGACCCGGCGCCGGACTTCTACGCTGGCTACGCCGAGCGGTACGACAAGCCCCTTGCCATCGTCGAATCGGCGGCGTTCTACCGTCCCGGTGGTGGAGGAGCGCCCGAGTCGACGATCAAGTCGGCCTGGCTGGCCGAGGCCTTCTCCGTCGAGGGGCGCTCGCGCTTCCCTCTTCTTCGGCTGGTCAACTGGTTCGAATGGCGGAAGTACGAGGCCGAGGTGGACGCCGTCGTCGACTGGCGGATCACGGCCGACGCCGGGCTTCGCGCCCAATTCCTCGCCACGATGACCGGCGGATACAGGCTCGGCCCGGCGGTCCCGGAAGCAGCCCAGGCATCGGCCTGCCCGGCGCCGTAGAACGCTTCGAAGGCGGCGTCCGCCGAGGGCGCCCGCCCGCCGTTACGGCGCTGGTGTGAGCTCGGGCGTGGGCTCCGGCGTGGGCGCAGGTGTCGGGACCGGCCCGGGGGTGGGCGTGGGTGCCGGCGTCGTCGCCTTCACGCCGACGAGCACGATCCCGTTGACCCGCTTGTAGTTCGAGTACCAGGTGTTGCTGTGGATGACCGTGCCGGTGGCGTCGCGCACGGTTCGGCTCACCCAGACCTGCATCCCCTTGACGGGATACTCGATCCGCTTCCGGGTGCCCGCGGGAATGGTGGTGGTCTCCTGGACCGAATCGGTCGCGGGCACGACGTTCTTGATGGTCGGCGCGCTGAACGTCACCGTGCGGCCGGTCGGCGGCCCCCAGATCTCGAAGCGGACGAAGTCGACGCCGGTGATCCCCCGGATCAGGAGCGGGTACGCGGTGTCGTTGCGGAACCGCATGCTCCGCGTCGCGCCGCCCGTCTTCCAGACGGTGGCATCGAGGCCCGTCGGGTAGCGGTCGATGTAGTAGTAGTGGTTGGCCCGCTCGAGAATCTCGAGCCCGGCTCGGGCGGCCGCGTTGAAGAGCGTCGTGGAGCAGGAGCAGATCCCGCCGGCCAGGGCTCCGGTCGGCTCGGTCCGCCCGTTGAGGATCGCGCCGCCGTCGCGGTAGCCGCGAGCGTAGGTCACAGGGCCGAGCGCAGCCCAGAAGTCGAAGATGGCGCCGGGCTGAACCACGTACCCGTTGATGTCGCTCGTCGGGATCGAGATGTTGTTGCCGAACCCGTTCGCCTCGTAGCGGTGGAACTTCGTGGTCCAGGACGACAGCCGTTGCATGAGCGGCGCGGCTTCCTTCGCCTCCTCGGTCGTCAGGTCCGGCGGCACGACCGCCATCGTGAGGGCGACCGGCTCAGGCGTCTCCATGGGGGCTGCCGTGCCGCGATCCATGACCGCCTGGGCCACGAGCGCCGCGGACGCCGCGACATCCACCGCGCGGCCGTTCTTCGCGGCGACGACGCCAACCACGGCCGAGCCGCGTCCCACCAGGAACGACGCGTCCTTCGGGGCGCGGTCGATCTTCTTCGCGAGACCGGCGAGCGCCGCTGTCGGCGCCGTCGGCGCGACCGCCGGACGGACGTCGCCTTCGGCGGTCGGGCTGAAGGTGATCCATGATCGAACAGTGGCCGCCGGGATGGTCCAGGTCTCCTTGTTGTAGGTGAGCGCGACATCCCGGGCCATCTGCTCGGCGACGGCGGCGGCGGCGGCGGCCTCCGCATCGGTCACGAACGGCTCGATCGGGATGGCGTCAAACGAGAGCTCGAGCGTGTCGGGCGCGGCGGGGTCGACGAGGCGCTCGAGGAGAGCCTGGGCGAGCTCCTCCCGGGGGAGCCCGCGGCCCGCCCGGGCGGGGGTGATGGCAACGGATGTCTCAGTGACGGTCGCGGTCGCGCTCACCGGGGTCTCGGTGACCTCGCCCGCCGCCGCGGCCGCGGCGGCGCCGACCGCGGCGGGATCCAGCACGACCAGGGGATCGATCTGCGTCTCGTCGAAGAGGCCCCGCACTCCGGTCGCCGCTCGCCCGATCGGGTCGGGCTCGCCGCGCCCAACTGACCACGCGAGGTCGACGAGCGTGGCCACGTCGGCGCGCCGCCCCAGCGACGCGTAAGGGATGCGAAGGCGTGTCCCGGAGACGTCGACCACGGCCGCTCCCGCGGCGTAGCCGGCGAGCTCGCGCTCCAGGCGGGCCGTGGCCGCATCGCGCGACAGGCCGGCGACGTCGACGCCGGCGACAGTCACGCCCGGGTAGATTCGCTCGGCGTACTGGCCCTGGTAGGCGAGCAGCGCTCCGGCCCCGAAGCCGAGGGCGAGGACGAACCCGGCGACGACGCCGAGCACGAGCTTCCCGATCGGGAAGCCCCGGGAGGGCGGGGGTGTGGATGGATTCATCATGGGGGCGCCGAATCTAACAGCATCGCGCGCATGGGACGCCGCACGCGATCTCCGCGTTACGCCCGGTCAGGCGGGCGCGCGCTCGGACAGCGGGCTCAGCCCGCGCGCGGGATGACAACGATCCGCCAATTCGGCTCCTCGCCGATCGACTGCGTTCCCACCAAGGCGTGCCCGCGAAGGGCGAGGTGGACCCAGCGTCGCTCGAGGGCCGGCATCGGCTCGAGCTGGAGCATCTTGCCGGACTCGATCACCTTGTCGGCCGCCCGGAGCGCGATCTCGCGAAGCTGCTGCTCGCGCCGCCCGCGGTAGCCCTCGACATCGACGAGGACGCGGGTCCACTCGCCCATCTGGCGCGAGAGCATCAGGTTCACGATGTGCTGGAGCGCGGAGAGCCGCTCGCCCTTGCGCCCGATGAGCGCGCCCAGGGCCTCGTGCTCTTCGTCATCCGTTCCTACGACGTTGAGGCGGTTCGTCTCGCCAGTCTCGACGACGACGTCCACGTCGAAGCCGAGGTGCTCCATGAGCTGGGTCAGGATCGCCTCCCCCGCAGCCAGCGCCGCCGGCGAGGCCTCTGCGGCCTGGAGCTCCTCACGCTCCCGGATGAGCGAGCGGGCGACCTGGACCATCTCTTCCTCGAGGGTTGAGACGGGCGTGGCGGGGCGGCGATCGGGGGACCCGGTCGGGCGGGGGGCCTGGTCGTCGCGGGGCGGTCGTCGCGGCGGCCGGTCGTCGCGCGGCCGGTCGTCGCGGCGCGGGCCGCGGTCGTCGCGGCGTGGCGGCCGGTCGTCGCGGGGCCGGTCGTCGCGGCGTGGCGGCCGGTCGTCGCGGGGGCCTCGGTCCTCGCGCGGGGGGCGGGCGGGGAGGGGCGCGGCCTCCGCCGCCGAGCGCTTGGGAGCCTCGCCCCCGAGGGCGCTGCGTGGCGCGGCGACGATGCGGGCGGGCTCGGCGCCCATTCCCAGGACGCCCCGGCTGCCGGGCGTCAGGATCTCGAAGTCGAGCTCGTCGAGGCCCACGCCGAACGCTTCCCGGGCGTTGCGCAGGGCCTCCTCGACCGACTTGCCGGTGAAATCGCGGTATTCGCTCATGGTCTCAGCGCTTTCTCCCTCGGCGGCCCTGGCGGCCTCGCTCGCGCGGGCGCACGGTGGCCGCCGCGGATGCGGAGCGGTCGGCCTCGGTGCGCGCAGTGGGTCGTGGTTGGGTGGACGATCCCGGCTGCCCGTCGGGCGGGGCGGACCGGAGGGTGGGCGGCTGGACGGGGAACCGCGGAGTGTGGTCCTTCGCAAAACCGGGAGTCCACTTGAGGATCGGGAACATGGAGCCCCAGCCGACGATCAGGTACTGCTGGGCGATCCCGAAGATGGTGGTGACGATCCAGTAGATGAAGAGGCCGGCGGGCAGGAAGCCGCCGTACAGGATCGAGATGAGGGGGAGGAACAGGACCAGCTGGCGCTGCATCTTGCTGTTCTGGTCCTGGAAGGCCTGGTTCGCGGGCGGCATCGTCATCCGGCTCTGGACGAGCTGCAGGACCGCTGCGACGAGGGCGAGAATGCTGAGCCCGCCGATCAGGGGGAGCTCGAAGAGCACCTGCGGCTTCGAGACGTCCATGTTCCCAAGCCAGGCCACGGTGGTATCGATGCACGGTAGGTACGGGTCGTAGGCGGGCGTCCCGAGCCCGTTGACGCACTGGACGTCGACGACCTGCACCCCAAAAACGGTGAGCATGGCCGTCGGGTCCGGGTTGGTCAGGCCCTGGCTGATCACCTGGTAGATGATCAGAAGCAGCGGCAACTGGAGCACCATCGGCAGGCAGCCCGAGGCGGGGTTGACGCCGCGCTCCTTGTAGAGCTCCATCTGGGCCTGGCTGAACTTGGCCCGGTCGCCCTTGTAGCGCTTCTGCAGCTCCTTGAGCTCGGGTTGGATCAGCTGCGTCCGCTTCATCGAGACGATCTGGCGGCGGAAGAGCGGGATCAGGGCTGCGCGCACGATCAGGGTCATGATGATGATCGCGATCCCGATGTCGCCCGTGGTCTGCTCGAGCCAGACGAGGAGGATGAAGAGCGCCTGGAAGATGGGGTTGAAGATCCAGGCGAGAAGCGACATCGGGTCGCCGCCCGGCTCGGCGGGGGTGAGGGGCGGATGTGGCGTCGCCGTGGTGGATGGGGCGGCGGACCCGCCCGGCACGACGGCCGGCGCCTGCGCGCACGCGGCGACGACCAGGACGATCAGTGTCAGCAGCGCCAGGAGGAGGAGCTGGTCGCGCCGGATGCGGGGGAGGGTCACGAGGTCCTCGGCTTCATCGCACGGGGTCGTAGCCGCCAGGGTGCCACGGGTGACACCGGGCGATGCGCTTGGCGCCCATCCAGCTGCCGCGCGCGAGCCCGTACTTCTCGATTGCCTGCTCGGTGTAGTGAGAGCAGGTGGGGTAGTAGCGGCAGCTCGAGGGCAGCCACATGAAGACCGTCCGGTACAGGTGAATGAGCCCGATCCCGATCCGCTTCACGCGTTCGCCGGTCCTCCGAGCACCCCTCCCCGCCGGAGGAGCCGCTCCAGCGCCTCGACGAGCGCTTCGTGGTCCGCGTCCACGAGCGCCGGCCGGGCGATGATCAGAACGTCCCAGCCGGGCTGGAACGAGGGCGCCATCACCCTGAGAGTCTCCCGGAGCCGACGTCGGACCCGGTTCCTGACGACCGCGCCCCCGAGGGCGCGGCTGGTGGCGAGGCCGAATCGGACGCCGTCTGTGCCCGTCCGCAGGCATCGGATGGTCATCAGCGGGTGGGACCGCGAGGTCCCGCTGGCCTGGACCGCCGCGAAGTCCGCGGGCCGGGTGAGCGTCACGAGCCGTCCGCGGGGACGGCCCGGGGCCGGTATCAGACTGCCAGCCGCTTGCGGCCCCGAGCTCGGCGAGCGGCCAGTATGCGCCGGCCGCCGGGGCTCTTCATCCGGGCGCGGAAGCCATGCTCCTTTGCGCGATGGCGCTTCTTCGGCTGGTAGGTCTGCTTCATCGGGCGTCGTGTCTTCCTCTTTGTGTCGAGCCTCCGGATCAAGCCGCCGCGCGACTCGAAGAGGCACGTAGACGCGCCGGGCGCACGAACGCCGGGCGCGTCACCGCCGGCCGATTATGGAACGCCGTCGCCGGGGTGTCAAAGGACGCCCGAGCACGGCCGCGCACGATACCCCCTGGGAGTATAGTGGTTTGGGGTCCGAATCGCCTTGCGGGGCCCTCCGGGGCGGTGCTACCATGCGGCGGCCCACGGTGCCGGAACGCCCCGGCGGAGACCTCGGGGGACGTCCTGTTGGATGGCCGGGGGCGGCTCCGGCGGCCCGGGGCCGTAGATACGCACACCCCGCGAATGCGGCTGTCCTCCCGGTTTCGTTCCCGTTTCCAGCCTCCCATCCGGCGCTTCGGCGCCGGGCCGACAGGGTCCCATGGACGCGAAGCACATCTGGCGAGCGGCGCTCGGCGAGCTCCAGGTCGCCCTGTCTCCGGCCAACTTCGAGACGTGGCTGCGCCACACCTCGCTGGTCGACGTGGACGACACGCGCTTCCGGATCGCCGTGCCGAACGGCTTCGCGAAGGACTGGCTGGAGACGCGCTACCGCCCGCTCATCTCACAGACGCTGGCCCGGATTGTCGGCTACAGCGTCCAGGTGGAGTTCGTCGTTCGCGAGGACGCAGGGCAGCCGGCAGCCGCGCCCTCCGAGGCGCCCGCGCAGCAGGTCCGCGTCGAACCGACGCGGGTCGGCGCGGAGGGCGGCTCGACGAGCCTGAACCCGCGGTATGGGTTCGGGAACTTCATCGTCGGCTCGGCCAACCGGCTCGCCCATGCGGCGGCCCTCTCGGTCGCCGAGCGCCCGGGCCACGCCTACAACCCGCTCTTCCTCTACGGCGGTGTGGGCCTGGGCAAGACACACCTGATGCACGCGATCGGCAACGCCGTCATCGCCCGCTTCCCGCGCAAGAAGGTCGTCTACGCCACCAGCGAGAAGTTCACGAACGAGTTCATCACGAGCATCCAGCAGGGCCGCATCGACGACTTCCGGGCCCGCTACCGGCGGATCGACCTGCTCCTCATCGACGACATCCAGTTCATCGCCGACAAGGAGCGGACCCAGGAGGAGTTCTTCCACACCTTCAACACCATCCACGAGGACGGGAAGCAGATCGTCCTTTCCTCGGACCGGCCGCCCAAGCAGATCACCACGCTCGAGGAGCGGCTGCGCAGCCGATTCGAGTGGGGCCTCATCGCCGACCTCACGGCCCCCGACCTCGAGACGCGGATCGCCATCCTCCGGGCCAAGGCCGAGGAATCATCCGTGCCGATCGGGTCGGACGTGGTGGAGTTCATCGCTCGCAAGGTGGTGAGCAACATCCGTGAGCTCGAGGGGGCCCTGAACCGCGTCGTCGCCTACGCCAACATGGGGGCGATGCCGATCACGATCGAGCTGGCCCAGGCGGTCCTCTCGAACGTCCTCTACAACCCCAAGAAGCGCCAGGTCACTCCGGAGAAGATCGCCAAGGCGGTGTCCGAGTATTACGGCGTGGGGATGGAGCAGCTGCGCGGCCAGAAGCGCGACCGGGCGATCGTCACGCCGCGCCAGATCGCGATGTTCCTGATGCGCGAGGAGACGGACGTCTCCCTCCTCCGGATCGGGGCGGAGCTCGGCGGCCGGGACCACTCGACGGTCCTGCACGCCTGCGACAAGATCAACCGCGAGGCCTCGGTCAACGACGAGCTGCGCCGCGACATCGCGGCGGTGCGCGAGCTGATCTACGCCGACTGAGCCTCCACCAGCCCGACAGGCGCGGGGGCACGGCGGGCCGCCGGCGTATGCGGTCGGCGCTTCAGCGGTGGACATCCTCGCCCGTCGTGGTGGGCTGCCGTGCGCGCAGTGAGGGCCGTGCTGTCGACAGCTCGGGCCTTCGGGGCTGTCGGCGCGCCCCCTCCCGCACTCGGCCGTCGCCCTGTCCACCGTTCGTCCCCAGCGTCACCCGGGCGCGGGCGGTTCGTGTCCACGGGCCGGGGTGGGCGCTCCACCGCCCTCGGCGTGGTCCCGCGAGCACGGCCGTCCACCGCGTCCACACCATGATGAATACGGTGATGATGTTCGTGCGAAGATGAGAGCACCACGAATCCACCGGCGGCACCTGGCTCACACGCACCCGCCGATGCCTCCTTCCCGCCCATCCGGAGTGCCACGTCCGTGAACCTGTCGGTCATCCAGGAGAACCTCGCCCGCGGCCTCTCGGTCGTCACCCACGCGGTGTCAGGTCGAAACACGCTGCCGGTACTCGCCAACGTCCTGCTCCGCACCGAGGATGCCGGACTGAAGCTCACAGCCACGAACCTCGAGATCGGGATCACGTACTGGGTCCCGGGCAAGATCGAGACCGACGGGGCGATCACCGTCCCAGCACGGCTGCTCGCGGATGTCGTCAACTCCCTCCCGAACGAGCGGGTCGACCTCGAGCTCCGCGACGGCGATCGGCTCCACCTCCGGTGTGGACGCTTCGAGACGCATCTCCGCGGAATCAACGCCGACGAGTTCCCTGCGATCCCCGCCGCAGGCGAGCGGCCGACCACGCGGGTGAGCCAGAAGGTTCTCCGGCGCGCCCTGGCAGAGGTCACGTTCGCCGCGGCGAGCGACGAGGCCCGCCCGATCCTGACCGGCGTGCTCACCCGCTTCGAGGGCGACCGGATCACGCTGGCCGCAGCCGACAACTACCGGATCGCGATCACCGTCGTCCCCGGCCTCGACGCGGTCGAGGAGACGAGCATCGTCGTCCCGGCCCGGTCGTACGCCGAGCTGGCACGCGTGCTCTCCGACACCGACGACCCAGTCGAGATCATCCTGTCCGCCCAGAAGAACCAGGTCCTCTTCCACGTGGAGGGCGTCGACCTCGTCAGTCGCCTCATCGATGGCCAGTTCCCCAACTACCAGCAGGTCCTCCCGGCGACGTACGCGACGCGGGTCGAGCTCGACCGCGACGACCTGCTCAAGGCCGTTCGCCTGGCGGCCTACATCGCGAGCGCCTCGGCTAACATCGTCAAGGTGCAGGTGGCCCCAGATGGCGCGCCGCAGGTGACCGTGGGGGCTGTGGCGGACGTCGGCGACCACCAGGGCGTCGTCGACGCGACGATCGAGGGGGATGGCACAACGATCGCCTTCAACGCCCGGTACCTGGGCGACGTCCTCCAGAACGTGGACGCCGACCGCTTCATCATCGAGCTGAACGGGCCCCTTTCGCCGGGCGTCTTCCGGCCGGCCGACGGGCGTGACTACACGCACGTCGTGATGCCGGTCCGGACGACCTCCTAGGCGGAGCCCCGGGAGGCCGGGCTCCCGCCCGGCACGACCCTGCTCACCACGCTGCGCCTCTCTGGCTTCCGTGCCTACGAGGCGCTCGAGGCGGCCTTCGGCCCTGGCCCCCACCTGGTCTGGGGCCAGAACGCCGCGGGCAAGACCAGCCTCCTCGAGGCGATCGTGCTCCTGTCCCGGGGCTCCTCGCATCGGACTGGCGCGGACGTCGAGATGATCCGCTGGGCCGCGCCGTTCGCTCGCGTGGACGGGCGCCGCGCCGGTGCCGGCGGCGCGGCCGAGGTGGACGTGACGCTGGTGCGTGACGGCCCGTCGGGCGGCCGGAAGCGGATCCGCGTCAACGGCGTGCCACGGCGCGGCAGCGCGCTGGTTGGCGTCCTGCGCACGGTGGTCTTCGCGCCCGAGGAGATGCTTCTCGTCGTCGGTGCCCCCAGCCTGCGCCGGGCAGCCCTCGACGCACTGGCGTCCCAGCGCTTCCCGGCCTACGCCGCCGACCTCTCCGCGTACGGGCGCGTGCTGACCCAGCGCAACCACCTGCTCCGGGCGATCCGCGAGGAGCAGGCGTCCCGCGACCAGCTCGCCTTCTGGGACGCGAAGCTGCTGGAGTCCGGGGCGGCAGTCCTGGCGGCCCGCCACCTTCTGCTGGGCGAGCTGGCCGCCCCCTTGGCATCAGCCCATGCGGAGATCGCCCCGGACGAGGGCCGCCTGGGGCTGTCGTACGTCACGAACGCCCCCGCCGGGGACGGCGAGACGCCCGCCGCCGCCCTCGCCCGGCGCCTGCGCGAGACGGCGGAGAAGGAGCTCTGGAACGGCACGACCCTGGTCGGCCCTCACCGCGACGACCTCGCCTTCGCACTCGACGGCCGGGAGCTCTCCTCGTTCGCCTCGCGCGGCCAGCAGCGGACCGCCATCCTCGCCCTCAAGCTCGCCGAGCTCGACCTCCTCACCACCCTCGACGGTGCGCCGCCCCTCCTGCTGCTGGACGACGTCTTCTCCGAGCTGGATCCCGCCCGTCGGGCGCACCTCGTCCGGCGGATCGCGGCCCTGCCCCAGGCGTTCGTGACGACCACGACGCTCGACGACCTCGATCCGGGTCTCCGCGCGGCCGGGACGGCATGGCGCGTGGACGGAGCGCCGCCAGGGCCCGGCGCTGCCGGCCCCGGCGCCCGGCTGGTCGAGGCGTCGGCGTGAGCCCGGCACGCCCCTTCGACGACCCGCGACGGCCGACCCGCCGTCCCGTACGCCGAATCGGCGAGCTTCTTCCCGACGCCGCCCGGGAGCTGGGAATCACGGAGCAGCTGCGCTGGGCGCTCGCGGGAGCCGCCTGGGAGGAGGTGGTCGGCGGGCTGGTTCCGGGCGCGGCCGGCGGGTCCCGCCCGGTGCGGATAGAGGGACACGGGACGCTGGTGGTCGAGGCGGCGTCGGCCGTCGTCGGGCAGGAGCTGCGAATCCGGGAGGAGGAGCTCCTCGAGGCGTTCGGCGGGCGACAGGGCGGCATCCGGGCCGAGCGGCTACGGGTCGTGGTGGGCCGGGGTATGATCCGGTCGCCCTAGGCCGGGCGAGCCGCCCGCACGCGGCTCGAACTGGCCGGCCGGCGTCACGCCGACCACCTCTCCACCGTCGTGTGAGCCGATGGCCGTCCGATTGCAGATGAAGCTCGGCGTGGTCGCCGAGGCCGAACGCCTGGAGGACTCCCCGGACACGATCGCCGTCGTCGAGCCGACGATCGGGGCGACGACGCGGTCCAAGGGGAGTCTCTATATCGTCGTCTCCGGAATCGGGCGCGCCCGGCGCCTCCAGGAGGCCACCCGGCTCGTCGCGGACACGGTGCAGGGCGAGTACTACTACGACGAGTCGGCGGGGCTGATCGCCTGCCTGGAGAAGTCGATCCGGACCGCCAACCGGAAGCTCGCCGCGAGCAGCGATCGCCTGGGCCTCGGCGACGCTGCCGGCTCCGTCGGGCTGGGTGTCGCGGTGGTGCGCGGCAGCGAGCTCTACGTGACGACGGTAGGCCCCGTGGAGGCCTACCTCGTCCACCAGGCGCACCTCCTGACGCTCCCCGACCCCAGCGCCGACAGCGTGCTGCCCGCGGACGACCTCGCGCCGCACATCTGGCGCGGCGAGGTGGCGGCGGGCGACACGCTCGTCCTGGTCTCGCGCAACATCATGGCGGTGCTCGGCGCCGACGAGCTGAAGGACGCGCTCAACACGCTGCATCCCCAGGCGGCGATGGAGCGTGTCCACGCACGCTTCACGGCCGCCGGTGGCACCGGCAGCGACGGGGCCATCGCCATCGAGGCGGTGGAGGTCTCGTCGACAAGCCAGCGGGGCCGCCTGGTTCCCGTCCGGCCACCTGAGCCGCTGGCCGGCGCCCCCGACCGCTCGCCGATCCCACTCGCCGACTCGGTCGGGGGCGGCGTGGCGGCGGTCAGCTCAGGGGCCACCCGCGCCCGCTCAGCCGCCGGCCGTGCCGCCGGAGGCGCCGTCACCAGGTTCCAGGACCTCCTCCCGCGCCGTGGGCCCCGCTACCGGCGCGTCACGCCCGCGGCGACGCGCCGGGAGTCACAGCGGCGAGCCGCCGTCGCCGTGCTGGCCTTCATCGCGATCGCGGCGACCCTGGGCATGGTGCTCTGGATCGCCGGGGGACCCGGCAGTGGCGGCGTCATCGATGAGGTGACCGCCGGCGAGAAGGCGCTCGCGCTCGCCCGCGATGACCTTCGGCTCGTCTTCCGCAACGGCGCCGACCTCGTGGTCGATGATCCAGCCAAGGCAGAGGAGCTCCTGCGGGACGCCCACGCGCGGCTCGACGAGGCCGCCGCCAACGGCGTCCCGGCCACGACGCTCCGCCCGCTCCGCGCCGAGGTCACCGGGGGCCTCGACGACCTGTATGGCGTTGTCGACGTGGCCCCGCGGACGGCCTTCTCGTTCGAGGGCCAGGAGCAACCCTTCGACCTCACGGCGATGGTGCTGGGGCCGGATGGCGTCCCCTACGTCCTCGATCAGGCGACGAAGACCGTCTACCGGGTCGACCTGCGGGCCAAGAAGGCCACCGCGGTCGTGCGCTCCGGGGCGACCGTGGGGGGAGCGAAGGTCGGCGACCCGAAGCTTCTTGCGACGGGCGGCCCGGACGTCGTCGTGGTCGACGCCAAGAACGCGCTGTGGCGGTGGCGCCCAGCCGACCCCAAGGGCAAGGGGACGCTGGCCCGCATCCGTGTCGCCGAATCGGCGACGTGGGGCGCCGACATCCTCGCGATCGGCACGTACGTCCGCAACGCCGACGACGGCCTCTACAACCTCTACGTGCTGGACCCCTCGGAGCAGCAGATCCTGCGCTACTCGCCGGCCCAGGACGGTAGCGGCTACCCGGCCCCCGCCTCCGGGTACCTCACGACGCCCCAGGACGTGTCCGCCGTCACCTCGATGTACATCGACGGCGAGGTCTACCTTGCGGACGCCGGGGTCATCGAGCGGTTCGTCGCGGGACGGAGCGGCGACTGGAGCCCCCAGGCGCCGCCCGACGACCTCCTGAGGCCGGCGCCAGCCTACCGGGTGATCACGTCGCCGGGGACCCGTGGCGAAGGGGCCATGTACGGGTACGACCACATCAGCGACCGGATCATCGCCTTCGACAAGGCGAACGGGAAGTACCAGGCCCAGTTCCGGATCGCGGGGCAGGGCAAGGACTGGGCCGACCTGCGGGCGTTCTTCGTCGTGAACCGGGCGAGCGGGCAGGCCCCGATCCTCTACTGGATCGATGCGCAGCGCATCGGCGTGGCGACGCTCCAGGACATCTCCACGCCGCCGACGCCTCCACCGGCTGGCTCGGGGAGCCCCGTCGCGTCCCCGGCGGGCTCGGCCAAGCCGACCGCGAAGCCCAAGCCGAGCGCGACGCCCGCCCCGTAGCTGACGCGGACCGGCGGTCGCCCGCCGGTCCGCGCGCGATGTCGCGTGGGATAATCGCCCCATGAACGGGCGCCTGGTGGAGATGGCCGTCGAGAGCGTACGGGTGCACATGCTCTCGACCCAGCACGTCGTGATCCTCAGGGACCTGGCGCGCCCGCGCTTCCTGCCGATCTGGATCGGGCCGTGGGAGGCGAACGCGATCGCGATGAAGCTCCAGGGGCTCACCCCCGAGCGGCCGCTCACGCATGACCTGTTCGCGGGCGTCCTGGCGGAGCTGGGGGCGACGATCCGCGAGGTCGTCATCGCCGATCTGGCCGACGAGACGTTTCATGCCCGGATCCTCCTGGAGGCCGGCGGCCGGGTCCTCGAGGTCGACTCGCGGCCGTCCGACGCCCTGGCGCTCGCGGTGCGGATGGGCGTGCGCATCTTTGCGACGGAGGAGGTCCTCGATCGGGCCGCGGTGGAGGGCGACGGGGACGACGACGAGGAGGCTCCCGACGAAGAGCGCCTCTCGATCTTCCGCGACTTCGTGAACTCCCTCGACGCGGAGCCCGGGTCGAGCGGGCCCCGTGAAGGGCCCCCGCTCGAGTAGGAGGGCGGGGCTCGGCGCGGCGAGCGTCAGGCTCCGGGGGCGGCGATCACGATCGCCTCGCCGCGGCGCAGGGCGCGGGCCCGGTTCGACCACATGCGCAGCCGGAGCCCCCAGAAGTCCTTGACCGCGCGCCAGATGACCGAGGGGTGGGCGCCCGTCGGGGAGCCGGCTGTTCGCGGATAGTGGGGCACCCCCACCTCGACGACCTCCCGGCCGGCGGCGCGCATCTTGATGAGCAGCTCGGCCGAGAAGAAGGCACCGCCCAATTCGACCCGGACGCCTTCGAGCGCGGCACGCCGGAAGAGCTTGCAGGCGCAGTCCACGTCGCGGACCCGGAGACCGAACCAGACGCGATTCGCGAGCTTGTAGAGCCGGGCGTAGATCGTGCGGATCGGCGGATCGGCTCGCCTGATGCGGTAGCCGACGACGGCGTCCGGGGCATCAGCCTCGTCGAGCCGAGCAACCAGCCGACCGAGGTCGGCAACTCGAAACTGGCGATCCCCGTCGGTGAAGCAGACGAGGTCGTAGCGGGCCGCCCGGAAGCCTGAACGGAGCGCCGCACCGTAGCCCAGGTTCACCGGGTGGTGGATCGCGCGGACGATGTCCGGATAGGCGCTCGCGAGGCGATCGGCGATGGCCGGGGTCGCGTCCTTCGAGCCGTCGTCGACGGCGATGATCTCGAAGCGGTCAGCGAGAGCCGGCAACGCGCCCAGGGCCTCCTCCACGAGCGCCTCGAGGTTGGCCTCCTCGTTGTGGGCCGGGAAGAAGTACGAGAGGGCGGCGACGCGGGCCGGAGTGTCGAGGCTCATGGCGCCATCGTAGCGGCCCGAGCCCCGCGCGGTGGCGGAGCGCATGGCCGTCACGCCTCGGGCCGCGGGCCGATCACCCGATAGAGCGGCTGGATGCCACCTGGATCGGGAACGATCTCCAGGATCCACGTCTCCTCGAGCGCATTGATCTCGGCGGGGTGGCGCACGAGGAAGACTGGCCGCACCGCGACGTTCGCCCGGATGACATCGTCCACGCTTCCCAGGCTCTCGTCGAGGCGGTCGCGGTCGTCGACGACCTGGACGTCGGGCCGCTCACCGAGGACGACGGTGCGGTACCAGAGCGGTGTGGAGAAGCTCCACCACGAGACGATCACCGCGTCCGTGCCCATGGCCGCGAGGGCCCAGCGGCTCCAGTCCGTCGCCCGCGCGTCGTTGGACATGTCGACCCGCGAGGCTGTGGCGGGGGCGGCCGCGGCCGCCGGGAGTATCAGCGCGACGGCCAGGACGCCCGCGAGGACGCGCGCCCCCAGGCGGCCCCGCCCTTCCACGGCGGGCAGGAGGGCATCCACGAGGAGTCCGGCGGCGACACCCAGCCAGGCGACCATGACGAGCACGGGCCCCAGGTAGTAGCGGTCGATCGAGGCATTCGTGTACGAGGACGCGAACCAGCAGGTGACGACCAGCCATGTGCCGGTGAGGAGGACGAACCGGGGGCGCCGCAGGGCGGCCAGCAGGAACGCCGCGGGCACGGCCACCGCGAGGGCGCCGAGCTGGTCGCCGACGATCCTCACGAGGTCGGCGACCTTGCGCCCGAGATCGCCGAAGGGGTCGACCAGGTCCCCGCGGAACTGCTCTCCCAGGACGACGTACCAGAAGCCGGCCCACGTGTCCGGATGCCCGTACACGAGGGGAGCGCCCATTGCTGCGCGGATCGGCAGCTCCAGGTAGACGGCAACCGTGGTGCCGATCAGCGCTCCCGCACAGAGGCCAACCAGGCGCGGGCTGCGGAGGATCCGGCGGTCGACGGCCAGCACGAAGAGGGCGATGCCGGGCGCCAGCAGGATCGTCAACGTGTGGTTCCCCAGCATTGCCCCGTAGAGGGCGGCGGCGGCCACGAGCCAGCGGTCGGCCCGGGGCGACCCTGCGTGCCCGCTCCGCTCCCAGCCCACGAGCAGCACCAGCAGCCCCGCCATGAGCGCGAGATGGAGGGTGTGCGGGTCGGCGAAGCCACCCATCCGCCAGGGGATGGGCGTGAGCACGAGGAGCAGCCCGGCACCCACGGCGACGCTTGTCCGGCCCGCCAGCTGGCGCACGAGGACGACCGTGAGGCCGGCGGCCACGGCAAGCAGGAGCGCCGAGAGCAGGTTCATCCGGAGGGCTGCTTCGCCGAGCGGTGTCAGCACGATGGTCGCGAGCCAGCCCAGGATGACGTAGCTGGGGTAGCCGGTCGGGTGGGCCGTGCCGAGGACCGGCGGCACGGACTGGAACTCACCGGTGTCCCAGAACCCCTGGCCGGGCAGGAGGATGCTGCGGGCGAGGCCGAGGGCAACGAACCCCACGAGGGCCGGCGCGGCCGCGGCCGCCAGCCAGGCCCCCGACGCGGCCGCGACCCAGGAGCGCGCAGCGGGTCCGGTCACCAGCCGAGGGTCCGGGCCCAGGCGATACCCCAGGCCTGGATCGCGATGGAGGCCGCCACGAGGACGACCACGACCGCGAGGCGCCCGGGGCGACGCTCCTCCCGCGGGCCCAGGAACCGCTCCGCCCCCAGCGCCACCGCCACGAGGAGGAAGGGCGCGAAGTCCAGGCTGAACCGATACCCGAACTGGACCCAGCCCTGGCTGAAGTGCATCAGGTTCACCACCGCGATCGCCGCCGTCGCCACGAGGGCGCCGACGACGCGTCGATCGCGCAGATGCCCCAGGGCCGGGATGGCCAGCAGCCAGGCCGGGCTGGCCAGCACGAAGCTCATCCCGCGCTGCTCCGGCACGAGCCACGAGCAGCCGGCCGCGCTCCAGGGCGTACGGGCGACGCCGGGGTCGCAGGGCGGGAGGAGTGTGGGCAGGCCGGCGAGCATGATCCCGAGATTCTGGGGGATGTAGCGGAGATCCTGGAGGGACCACGAGGCCCGGTAGCCGAGATCAGGGTAGGCGCCGATCTCGTACCGGTAGAGCCCCTCGTAGACGGGGTTGAAGAGCGTTCCCGTCGCCGCCAGGTTGTAGGCGAGGAGCCCGAGGATGGGGACGGCCATGCCGATCGCCGCGGACGACCCCCGCCGCCGCCACCCGCCCGCCCCGACGAGCAGCAGGAACGGGAACCCGAACGCGACCGTGAGCCGGCTCGTCGCGGCCAGCCCGAGCAGGAAGCCGGCGGCCAGCTGGTGGCCGTCGAGCCGTCGCCAGGGGGCTCGCCCTGCCCAGCGCTCCCGCGTTCCGCCGCCCATCCGCCCCCGCGCCTCCGCGTGCGCCTCGCCGTCGAGGGCGAGCCCGACGGCCGCCAGCGTGAGGCCGACGGCCACGACGTGGGCGAAGTACCAGGTGGAGCCGAGCGACGCCGCATACCAGAGCGCCGCGCCGGCTCCGATGAAGAGCGTCAGAAGGTTGCGGACCGCCGGACGCACGGCCAACCGGCCGAGGAGCCAGAACGCAACCGCCACGTCGAAGGCGCCGATCACGATTGCGAGGAGGGTCTGGTCGGTCGCTAGGCCGAACAGGGCGACGAACGGGAGGAGGACGACCGCCGGAAGTGGCGGGAACGGGATCATCCCGCGCCCGGTCGGCGCCCCCCGCTCGTCGATGACGACGATCACGTCGTTGAAGTAGTCGTTGCCCGGGCCGGCGGCCGATTCGACGACGGGGAACCGGATGGAGAACTGGCCGTCGAGCCAGCCCTCAGCCTGCCAGGCGAAGTGGTTGTAGACGGTCTGGTAGGCCGGCCGAGTGAGCTGGTAGAGCGCGAAGCAGGCCAGCACGAGACCGAGGCCGACGACCAGCGCGGTCCGGGCCCGGGGGGCGGCCGTCGTGGCAAGGACGCCGCCGGGATCGGGCGGCGGGCCCTGGGCTATACTCCGGTCCACCTCAGCGCTCGTTTC
The DNA here is from genome assembly GCA_963705215.1 of uncultured Chloroflexia bacterium. Classification (GTDB taxonomy): domain Bacteria; phylum Chloroflexota; class Limnocylindria; order Limnocylindrales; family CSP1-4; genus CTSoil-043. Next base: position 81,064 of record CAVPJI010000002.1, read on the forward strand.
AGGAGGCCGTACCAACACCCGTGCCAGGCCCCGCTGCGGGCGAGAGCGCGCGGGCCGGCGAGCAGGCCCGGGTTCGCATGCGGGACGCGATCATCCCGCTCGCGGTCCTTCTTGCGCTCGGCCTCGCCCTTCGACTCATCATCGCATACGTCCTGCTGCCCGGCTCCGGGTTCAAGGTCGACCTCGGCAGCTTCGCAGGCTGGGCGATGGAGCTGGCCAAGAACGGGCCGTGGGGCCTCTACGACCGCCCGATCTTCGTCGACTACACGCCGGGCTATCTCTACGTCCTGTGGGCGCTCGGTCTCGTCTCGCAGGCGTTCGCCATCCCGATCGGCGAGCTGCTCAAGCTGCCCGCGATCGTCGCCGACCTCGCCCTCGCACTGGCGATCTTCTCCCTCGCCGCCGAGCTCGGGGCGAGCCGCCGGGGCGCCATCGCCGCGGCCGGCATCTTCCTGCTCGTGCCCGTGACCTGGTTCGACAGCGCCGTGTGGGCCCAGGTCGACTCCGTGGGGACGCTCTTCCTCGTGCTCGCGGTGCGGGAGCTGTGGCGCGGCAGGTCGGAACGAGCCGCCATCCTGACCACGATCGCGGCGATCATCAAGCCACAATTCGGGATCCTCATCCCCCTCGCCGCCGTCGTCATCATCCGCCGCCACTGGGTCGAGCGCCCGGACGACGGCAGCCGGCTGGGCGGCGGCCCCGTCCGGATCGTGACCACGACGCTCGCCGGCCTCGTGACGGCCACGCTGATCTGCCTGCCCTTCGGGATCACGATCGTGGGCCTGCTGCAGCAGATCGTCCAGACTGCCGGCGGCTACCCGTACCTCACGGTGAACGCCTACAACCCGTGGGCCCTCGTCACGATGGACGGAGCCGGGCTCGCCTCCTCGGGGACGTGGATCCGCGACGCGCCCAACCCGGAGAACGCGGCCGACCCGTTCTTCACGGTGCTCGGCATCCCCGCCGTCATGGTGGGAACCACGTTCATCGGGGCCGCGATCGTGGCCCTGATGGTGGTCCTGTGGCGGCGGCACGACGACCGCCGCGCGCTGCTGGTGGCGCTGGCCGTGATGGCGATCGCGTTCTTCGTCCTGCCCACGCGCGTCCACGAGCGCTACCTCTACCCGTTCTTCGCGCTGGGCGCGATCCTGCTGGCCCTCCAGCCGCGCTGGGCGGCCATCTACGCGGTGCTCGCGGCCGCCAACTTCGCGAACCTTTACGCGATCCTGACGCTGCCCTTCTATGACAGCCCCGGCCTGGGGCCGATACTCGACGCGCTGGGTGGCCTGGGGAGGCAGCTCGGGGAGTGGTTCCGCTCGACCGCGGGCGTCACCGCGGCCTCGCTCGCCCATGCCGGGGGGCTCGTGGCGGCGGCGGTCTTTCTGGCCCGGCCCGCGCGGGGCGAGACGGATCGGACGCTCGACGACGAAGCGGCCGACGACGAAGCGGCCGACGACGAAGCGGCTCCGGCGGCGGTCATCGAGACCGCGCCCCGGGCGCCTGCGCCCTTGGCCGTCGCGCCCGCGGCCGTGGCGGCGGCGGCCACCCCGCACGAGGCCGGCACTGCCCCGCCCCCCGCCTCTCCGGCACTTGACCCACCCGACCTGGCCTACCCGGAGGAGCGCGCCCCCTTCGACCGGTCCCGCGCGCTCGCCCGCGAGGGCGGCGGACGTCTCGGCCGCATCGACCTGTGGCTTCTCATCGTCCTCGTCGTCGCGGCGCTCTTCCTGCGGACGTTCCGCCTCGGCGAGCCCATGCGGATGCACTTCGACGAGGTCTACCACGCGCGAACGGCGATCGAGTTTCTCCAGCACTGGGAGTACGGCGAGCCGCACGGGATCTACGAGTACACCCATCCCCATCTCGCGAAGTACGCGATGGCCGTGGGAATCGAGCTCTTCGGGAACAACCAGGTCGTCGCGCAGGCCGACCTCGGGACGGCGGTCGACGACGCGGCGGTGGAGCCGCGCTGGGACGAACCCGGCGGGACCGGCCCGGGCGCGATGACCCGCGGGGGCGAGCGCCTGTACCTGGCGACGTCGGATGGGCTGGAGGTGCACGACCTGCGCACGCGCGCCCTGATCGTCCGCTACGCCGTGCCGGGCGCCCTGTCGGTCGCCATCGACACGGACTCGCACGTGGCATACGTGGGAACGGCCGGAGGCGAGATCCTCGCCTTCGCCACGGACGTCCCCGCGGACGAGCTGAAGACTGCCCCTCCCGCCCGCGGGCCGGCTCTCCTCGCCGTCGCGGGCGCACCGGTCCAGCGGCTCTGGGCCGCGGGCGACGGCGACTACCTCGTGGCGGGGACGCCGGACGGGGGCCTCGTCACGATCGACGCGGCAAGCGGGATCGAGCTCTCACGGACGACGCTGGATGGGCGTGCCGAGGTCGTCGACGCCGGGCGTGTCACCGCCCTGGTCGCCACGCCCGCGGAGGTCCCCGACCCCGCCGCCGCGGCCGCCGAGGTCGTCCTCCTCGTCGGTGGCGACGAGGCCGCCCATCGCGCCCGACTGGAGCAGGACCTGCCGCGCGTGGTCGTGACCACGGACGTCGCGGCCAACCGCGAGGCGATCGATGCCGCGATCGCGGACGGCTCCCTGGCCGGGTTCTCCGTCGAGGACGTGCCGCGGGTCGCTGTCGCCGACGCGGCCGGCGTCACGTTCCTCGAGCCGGCCACGGGGAGCATCACGGGCGCCGTGCCCCTCGCCGATCCCGCGACGGGGCTCGTGGCCGTGACGGGCCTGGATGCGCCCACCCTCTACGCGGCAAGCGGAAGCACGCTCTCAGTCGTGGAGATCCCCACGGGCGACTCGGCCGCCTCGCTCAAGCAGAGCGTCTGGATGCCGGGCGCTGTCGAGCGGATCGCCTTCAACGACGCGACCCAGCTCGTCCACGTCCTGGGCCGGACCCCGGACGGCGCCGCCAGCACCGTCTACGTGGTCGAGCCGCGCGGCAACTCCGTCTTCGCCGACGCGGCCATCCCCTTCGCGCCGGCCGCCTGGGCCATGGATACGGCTGCCGCATACCCGAGCGACGACCGCCAGCAGCTCTTGCTGTTCGCCGCGGACGGCCCGAGCGCGTCGGTGGGCCTGGGCCAGAACGCCTTCGCGTGGCGCGTGCCGGGCATGGCCGCCGGCGCCCTGATGGCTGGTCTGCTCTTCCTGCTGGCCCGCGTCCTCTTCCGGCGTCGCTCGATCGCGGTGATCGCCGGCCTGCTGGTCCTCGCCGACGGGATGCTCTTTGCGCAGTCCCGGATCGCGATGAACGACGCCTACGTGGCCCTCTTCATCGTGGCCGCGCTGGCGGTCTTCGCCCCGATCTGGACGGGAGCCTGGCGCTGGCGCGGCGCCTTCTGGGTGGGGCTGCCGGTGGTCGGCCTCCTCCTGGGGCTCGCCCTGGCCTCGAAGTGGGTGGGCCTCTATGCGATCGGCGGGATCGCGCTCCTGGTCCTGCTCCGCTCCGCCCTCGGCCGGGCGCTCATCGTGGTGGGCCTCGCGGCCATTGCGGCCAGCCTGGGCTACATCGGCATCTCCACGGGCCCCGAGGCGACGAGTGGCGGCAACGTGGCCTTCCTGCTGCTCATGATCGCCCTGACGATGATCGCCTCGGCGGTGGCGGTCCTCCATCCTGTGGCCTGGACGGTGGAGGAGGTCCGGATCGCCGTGGGCGGCCCGGCCGTGGTGGGTGCCCTCATCGGACTGGCATCCATCCCGCTCGGCCTCGGCTCGACCGCACAGGCCCTGGCCGTCGGCCTGATGGCGATCGGCGGCGCCGCGGCCGGGGCGTTCTGGCTGGCCGCGCGCCTCGGCCTCGGGCCGCTCGCCCTGCCGCCGGCGCCCGACGACCCGGCCGCCCTGCTGGAGCCGGCGGAGCCGGCGCCGGCCGGATGGCTGCGGCCGGGCTGGCTGGCGGGCCTGCCGATCGTGTGGGCGGGCCTCTGCCTGCTCGGGATCCCCGCGCTCGTCTACGTCGTCTCCTATCTCCCGTGGGCCGCCCTGGGGAACCAGATCGTGACCGGGTGGCCGGCCGGGCACGACGGGCAGACGCTCGCTGACCTCATCCGCGGGATGTACGACTACCACAACAACCTGCGGGCGACCCACGCCGCGGCGTCGCCGTGGTGGGCCTGGCCGGCCAACCTGAAGCCCGTCTGGTTCTACCAGGAGTCCTTCGCCGGCAACACGGTCGCTGCGATCTACGACAGCGGCAACCTTGCGGCGTGGTGGCTCTCGATCCCGGCCTTCGCCTTTGCCGCGTGGCAGGCCTTCCGAAGACGCAGCCTCGCCCTGGCGTTCATCACGATCATGTTCGCGTCGCTCTGGCTGCCCTGGGCGCGCATCGACCGGGCGACGTTCCAGTACCACTACTACACCGCGCTGCCCTTCGTTCTCCTGGCCCTGGCCTATCTCGCGGCCGAGGTCTGGCACGGGCCGAGCCGCCGGACATGGCGCCTGGCCCGGGCAGCCGCCGCGGGCGCCCTCCTGGCCCCGGTCGTGATGTGGCTCTTCCGGGGCCCCCTCTGTGCCCTCATCGACGTGGAGAAGGCGAACCCGGGGTCCCAGGCCTGCACGATGGCCGCCGCCCTGCCCATCACCCTCACCCAGCAGGCCGTCGGCCTCATGCTCATCATCGCCGTCGCCGGCACTGCCCTCGTCTGGCAGCTCCTCCGGACGGACCGGGCCGTGCGCCGCGGGGCCGGGTCGGATGAGACCCGCCCCGGGGTCGTCCGGATCTGGCTCACCGCCGCGGTCGCCCTTGGGGCCCTCGTCGTCGCGGCCGTGCTCCTTCCCCCGACGCCGCTGGTCGAGACCGCGAGCATCCCGGGCGAGCTCCTCGCCCTGCTCCTGCTCGGGGTCCTCGGCCCGCTCGCCTGGGTCACCTGGCGAGCGACCTCGCCGCGCCGCTACGCCGTGGGCGTCGTCCTCGCGGCCGGCTTCATGTTCGTGCTGTTCTACCCGAACATCGCGGGCCTGCCGCTTCCGAGCGCCGTCTACAACTGGTACCAGGGCCTGCTTCCAACCTGGCTCTACCCGTTCCAGTTCCCGGTCAACACCGACCCGGCCGTGAGCGTCCCGCTCCTGAGCCCGTGGCCGTTCATCCTCTTCGCGGCCGTGCTGATCGCCGCGGCTGTCGTGGCCTACTCCGCGTGGGTCTGGCGGCTGGCGCTGGCGGAGCGGACGGCGGAGGGCGACGGCACCGAGAACGGGGCCCCCTCGGCCTGACGATCAGCCGAGAAGGCGCCGGTCCGGGGGCACGTCGGCCGTGAAGTGGGCCGGCAGCCCCCCCTGCGCCGCGAGACGGCGGACGACGAACCCGTAGTAGGACTCGACGCGAGCAGCGATCCGGTCCCAGCCGAACTCCTGGACGCGGACGAGGCCGCTTTCCCGCATGCGTTCGCGGAGCACGGCATCCGCGAGCAGGCGAAGGATCGCCTTGGCGAGCAGCCGGTGGTCGCCCGGCGGCACGAGGAGGGCCTGCTCGTCGCGCTTCACGACGCCCTTGTAGCCGTGGATGTCACTGCAGACGATCGCGGTGCCGGCCGCCATCGCCTCGAGCAGGACGATCCCGAAGCTCTCCCGTCCGGTCGCCGGCGAGACGTAGACGTCGGCCGTCTTGTAGAGCTGGATCTTCTCCTGGTCCGAGACGCGCCCCAGGAACTCGACGCCCGCGAGACGCCGGGTCATCACGTACCGCCGGGCCTCGCGCTCGAGCGGCCCGGAGCCGACGACCAGGAGGCGGGCGTCGCTGCCGGTCCGGCGGACCAGCCGGAACGCCTTGAGGAGGTGCAGGAGGCCCTTGCGCGGCTCCAGGCGCCCCACGAAGAGGATGTTCGGCCGGCCATCCTGCCAGCGGGCCAGCGGGACCGCGTGGGCGAAGAGGCGGAGGTCCACGCCGTTCGGGATCACCTTGTAGTCGCCCGGCAGGTAGCGGTCCGCGAAGTGGCGGGCGGCGGCGCTGACGGCAATGCGCCCGTGGAGCCGGCTTGCGGCGACCGGGCCGAGCATCCGACCGCCGATCTGGTAGCCCGGGGCGTAGCCGGCGAAGGCGTGGAACGTGGCGACGTTCACGCTCCTGGATTCACGCAGGGTCATCAGGGTCAGGAACGGGACGAAGGGCTCGTGGAAGTGGAGCAGGTCGAACTGCTCGTGCTCCAGCACGTCCCGGATCTGGGACCGGTAGCGCGGGGAGACCGTCAGGGTGCCGACTGAGCCGTTGGCCGGCACGGAGAAGCCCTTGCCGATCCGGATCACATCGCCCTCCGACCTGCGCTGCAGGCCGTGGCTGGCGGTCAGGATCCGGACGTCGTGGCCCCGGACGCGCAGGCTCTCGTAGAGGTGGCCGACGTGGTCGTTGACGCCGCCCGGGAGCGGGTAGACGTACGGCGTCACCAGGCCGATCTTCACGGAGGCCCCCCTCCTCGGGTGGGGAGGATCGCCGACCCATCCAGCCTCGGTGGCCGCCGGTCGCCGCCCGGGTAGCCGTGATCGCGCCCCGTGCCGTCGCGCCGGACCCGACCCCCGACCTCGGCCCGGATGTCCCGCCCGTACTTGCGGAGCTGGCGGCCGAAGGTCGGGAGCTGGGACGCCGTGCCGTGGAAGCTCCCATGCCAGCCGGTCCGATGCTCCAGGATGGCGTTCCGGACGTCCTCCGCGGTGTGCCCGGGGAACGTCGTCCAGCCGATCCCGACGCTGGCCGCCTCGTGGGCGTCGCTGTTCCCCACGACCGCCAGGCCGAGCTCCTCGGCGAAGGCGACCACGCGGCGGTGCACGGGCCGCCCGAATGTCGTCGGGTTGAAGGCCTCGACGCCGTCCGGCCGGACGCGCGGGTCGGGGGAGGCGAGGAGCGCCCGCAGCGTCCAGGCCTGGGCGCACAGGGGATAGGGGAAGAGCGGGTGGGCCGGGATGGCCAGGCCACCCTGCTCGTGGACGAGGCCGATCGATTCGCGCAGCGAGCGGAGCGGGGGCACGGCCTCCTCGATGAAGAGGGCCAGGAGGTGGCCGCCGCGGGTCGACACCTCCTCGCCGATCACGACCTCCACGGGCAGGTCGCGCGCCCGGGCGATGGTCCGGGCGGCGTGGGCGGCGTCGACGCGCTCATGGTCGGCGATGCCGATGACGTCGAGCTGGGTGTGCTCGAGGACGTACGCCAGGATCTCCTCGACCCCGCTCACGCCGTCGGAGGCGAGCGTGTGCACGTGGAGGTCGGCGCGGCCATGGGCGACATCGAGGTCGGGGCCGGTCGCTGAATGGAGGATGGCCGCGGTCATCGCGCCGGCCCGCCGGCTGTCGGTGATCCCGCCGTCGTGGTGCCGCTCCGACGCGCGCGCGGCCCGACCTCCTCCCAGATCGGGAAGAAGACGGTCCACCACTGTTCCGGAGCGAGCGCGATGAACGCCTCGAACGCCTCTGCCTCGGCTTGGAGCAGAGCCTCGATCCGGGCGCGGCGGGGCAGGTCGGCGGGCGGGTGCGGCACCGTGATGAGCCCGCCCCGGAACGCCTCACCGTTCGCGCGCCAGACGGCGGCGACGTGGAGCGGCACCCCGTGCTCGAGGGCGAGGTAGGCTGGCCCCATCGGGAGCCTCGTCGGCCGGCCGAAGAGCGTGACCGGCACGCCGCCACCGGCGATGTCGCGGTCGGCCACGATCCCGACGCCCTCCCCCCGCGCGAGGGCGTCGCCGAGCGCGCGCCGGGCCTGGTCGAGGCCCACGATCCGCGCCCCGCCGCTCTCACGCGCCCGCCGCAGGAGCCGCTGGAGCTCCGGATCGTCGATGGTCTCCATCGGCCCGGTGATGGGGACCCGGCAGCGATCGCCGAGCACGGTGGCGGCGCCGGCCATCGACCCGAAGTGGGCCGTCACGAAGACCACTGGGCCCGGCGTCGCGAACGCTGCGTCGACCGGGGCGGGAACCTCGATCAGCAGGCGGCGGCGGAGGTCACGGGCGCTCGCCGCGCCGCGCAGCGTCTCCGCGTACATCCGCACGCTGTGCCGGAAGGCCGCTCGCACGAGGTGCTCCAGGGCCGCCTGATCCGTGGCAGCCGAACGCGCCCGGGCGCTGCCGCGGCCGGTCGCCGCCAGCCGGGCCGCCACGTGGGCGAGGTTGCCACGGGCGCGAGCCGCACGACCGGGGGCGGCCCGGTACCAGAGCTCGCCGGCCGCGTCGCACAGCCCGCCGACCACGGTCGCAGGGAGGTGCGCGAGAACGGTTCCCAGGGCGCCGACGAGGCTCGCCCGGGCACGCTGCATGGTCGTGCCGCGCGTCTCTGCCGGCCGGCCCACGCCCGCCCCGGTCATCCGGCGGCTCCCTGCGTGGCCGAGCCCAGGTCTCGCAGCGCGCGCTCGGCGAGAAGCGCTTCTTCGGTCGGGTCTTGGGGCCACATCGGCTTGAAGACGCACCACTGCTCGGGCGCCTCGCGGACGGCCACCTCGAGGGCATCGGCGATGGCCTGCGTCGCGCGCGCGATCTCGGCCGGCTCGGCGGAGGCCACGAGGATGGGCGTGCCGATCTCGCCGAGGAAGGTGCCGTCCGGGCGGCGGATGGTCCAGAAGGGGACGATGGTCGCACCGGTGCGCGCGGCCAGGATGGCCGGGCCGGACGGCAGCGTGGTCCACGACCCCAGGAAGCGGACCGGCTGTCCATCCGGGCGGTAGCCCCAGTCGACCAGGAGCCCGAGGATCTTGCCGTTGCGCAGGACGCGGTAGACCTCGCGCAGGTTGCGCCAGCGGATGACCTCGATGCCCCAGGCTCGTCGCTGGGCGACGAAGCGCTCGAAGAGGTCGTCGTACGCCGTGTCGTCGGCGAGGTAGTGAACCGGCCAGCCACGGCCCGCGAGCGCGGCGGCCGCGACCTCCCCGTTCCCGATGTGAAGCCCGGCCAGGATCACGCTGCTCGAGGCCAGCCACGCTTCGTGGAGGCGATCAGGCCCTTCGCCCGTGAACATGGCGACGTGCTCCGCGTTCGTCATCCGGACGAGGTGCATGCCCTCGAGGACCCAGCGGACCTGGCTGCGGAAGACGGCCCTGCCCAGGGTGTCGACCCGCGGGTCGGTCGGCGGCAGGGCCAGGATGCGCGCGGCGTTGGCGCGCACGTAGCGGCGCTTCTCCGGCCAGAGCCGGTAGACAACGTCGGAGATCCAGCCGCCGATGCGGACGCTCGGCTCGAGCGGGAGCCGACCCAGGACCCACGACCCGCCGCGATAGGCCGCGACCACGAGCTTCTCGCGGAGTCGCGGCCCGCTCTTCTCCCGACGATGGGGCGCCCGAAAGCGCCCCTCGTCGTCGTTCGTCGCCTCGGAGCCCGGCGCCGCGGCGGGTGCCGCGCCGGCCGGGGATCCAGGGGCGGATGTCACGTGGCGGCGACCTTGGCGGGCGCCTTGGCGAGAGTCCGGAGCTTGCGCTCGACCGTCTTCTCGGTTCCGATGAGGGTCTCGTTGTCATCGCCGCGGATGAACGCCTCGACCCGGTTGAAGGCGATGTCGTCGTGGAGCTGCGCCGGGGGGCTCTTCATGAAGTAGCTCGACGGAGCGACGAGGGTGCCCTTGAGGCCGCGGTCCAGGCCCAGCTTCATGCAGCGGATGGCGTCGGTGATGACGCCGGCGCTGTTCGGGCTGTCCCAGACCTCGAGCTTGAGCTCGGCGCGGAGCGGCACGTCACCGTAGGTCGTGCCCTCCATCTGGATGTAGCAGAACTTGCGGTCGGTCAGCCACGGAACGTGGTCGCTGGGGCCGACGTGGACGTCGCCGGGCTCGAGCTCGTAGTCGAGCATCGAGGTGACCGCGTTCGTCTTGCTGATCTTCTTGCTCTCGAGGCGCTCGCGCTCGAGCATGTTCAGGAAGTCGGTGTTGCCGCCGAAGTTCAGCTGGTAGGTCCGGTCGAGGCGGACGCCGCGATCCATGAAGAGGCGGGTCATGACGCGGTGGGTGATCGTCGCGCCGACCTGGCTCTTGATGTCATCGCCGATGATCGGGAGGCCCTCCTCAGCGAAGCGGCGCTGCCAGTAGGGCTCACGGCCGATGAAGACCGGGATCGCGTTGACGAAGCCGACCCCGGCCTTGAGGGCCTGCTCGGCGTACCACTTCGTCGCCTCCTCGCTCCCGACCGGGAGGTAGGAGACCATCACGTCGACCTCGCGCTCCTTGAGGATCCCGACGATGTCGGCCGTGGGGCCGGGGGCCTTCTCGATGACCTGGCTGAGGTACTTGCCCAGGCCGTCGTGGGTCATCCCGCGATCGACCTTGACGCCCATGTGCGGGACCTGCTGGAAGACGATCGTGTTGTTCGGGTGCGCGTAGATCGCCTCGGAGAGATCCTTGCCCACCTTCGTCTTGTTGATGTCGAAGGCGGCCACGAACTCGATGTCGCGGACGTGGTAGCCACCGAGGCTCACGTGCATGAGGCCGGGGACGAAGTCCGTCTCCTTGGCGTTCTCGTAGTAGTAGCGGCCCTGGACGAGGCTGCTCGCGCAGTTCCCGACGCCCACGATGGCGACGCGGACCTTGCCGTCCTTGCGGTTCGCGCCGGCCCAGGCCTTGCCCGTTCCGCTGGCGGCCTTCGCGCCGTTGCCGTTGCCGCTCACGCTGGTGCTTCCATTCTTCTTCGCCATGATGTGGTTCCTGGTGCCTCCTGCGATGGGTGGGTGGGTGTGGGTTAGTAAGGTCAGCTCGCCCGGGTCTCGCCCTCCGTCGCTGATGCGGCCGCGTCGAGCGCGGCCGAGCGGGCCTGGGCGCGCGTGTGGAGCACGCGCTGGATGACCGTGATGGTGGCGCCGAGGGCGATGATCGCGAGGGCGCCCTCGATGACCAGGATCCCGATCGGGGTCGCCGCGCCACCCGCCCCGTCGCCGGACGAGACGGCCTCGGTGCCGAGCAGGCCGCCCAGGACCAGGCCGCCGCACAGGATCACGAGGCGGATCTCGCGGGGCATCACCCCGACGGCCGCCATGCCGGTCCCGGCGGAGAAGCCGAGCCCCTCCGACTTGGCCCGGGCGTAGCTGACGAGGAAGGCGGAGGCCATCGCGGCGGCGGCGAGGATCGGGGCGTTTGCCCAGCCGCTGGCCGACAGGCCGGCCACGAGGCCGACGTAGACCAGGGCCTCGCCCCAGCGATCGAAGACCGAGTCCATGAAGGCCCCGAGCTTGCTGACCTTGCCCGTCGCGCGGGCCAGGGTCCCGTCGAACATGTCGAAGACGCCGCCGGCGAAGACGACGAGGCCGCCGGCCACCCACAGCTGGAGGCCGAGGAGAATGGCGCCGATCGTCGTGATCCCGAACCCGATGAGCGTCAGCCCGTCGGGGGTCAGGCCGAGCCGCCCGAAGAAGAGGGCGATCGGCTCGCCGATCTTCTTGACGCGGCCGCGCGTGTCGTTCGAGATCGTCATGCTCAGCTCATTCCAAGGATGGCCCGCTCGCGCGCCGCGACCTCGCCGAATGCCTCGGGGCGCAGGGAGCAGATCGTCTCGCGGCCGGCCCGGCGGGAGACGACCAGGCCTGCCTCGCGAAGACGGCGCAGGTGATGGCTGACAAGCGGCTGGCTGAGGCCGACGTGGTCGATGAGATCGCCGACGCTGGCCGGGCCGTCGGCAAGGCGACGGACGATCCGCAGCCGGTTCACGTCGGCCAGGGCCTTGTGGAAGGTGCGGATCTCGCGGAGGTCATCCGGCTGGTCGACGATCGAGGCGATCGTGGAGCGGAAGCGCGCGGGCGAGGGGCTCAGGGGTTCGCTCCGATCGGGTCGGGGTCTCGCCGGCGACGGCGAGCAGCAACGCTCGTTTATATAAAGCGTCGTTGATGGTAGGCGCGTGCCGCGCGACGTGTCAAGAACCTGAACCTGACCCGGTGGCGGCGAGCCCGCCCGAAGAGCCGGCTCCGGCCTCCCGCCCTCGCCAATGCCCGCGTGGGCGTCACCAACGAGAATCCTCGCCGACGCCGGGCGCCTGAGCAGGGCCGGGATCGCCGGTGGCGGCCGCACTCCTTCGCTTCTGCATCTCCTCGAGGACAGTGACGAGGAATTGCAGCCACCCCGGGCCTCGCTGCCCGCGCCGGATCTCCTGATTGGGGCGAGTCGTCCGACGGTGACGCCCACAGCGGCATATGCGAGGAAGTTGGCGGCGCGCGCGGCAAGCACGACCGTCACGGGCGCTTCGAGTCGCCACCGTGCTTCCGGCGCCGCGGGACAGACTCCCCTTTGGGGGGTGGCAGATCATCGTCGGCTCCCGCCGCACCGGCGGCACCGGCTGCATCGGCGGACCCCGCCGCCCCGGCGGCCCGGCCGCGCTTCACCTGGGCATCGAGAACCTGCTTGAACTGCTTGGCCAGGCCGGTCCGCATCCCGGCGCGCCGGGCCGCCGCCGCGTCGTGGTCGCGCCGGCGGGCGCGCGCGGCCTCGGCCGGCGGCAGCTCGTCGGATTGGTCGTCGGGCTGCTTGGGCGTCATCGGGACGAGGGGCTGCAGGAGGCCGCGGGCGTCAGCCCGGCTCGGCGGGGGGCCGGAGCGCCAGCACGTGGTTGGTGTAGGCAGCCTCCGTGCTCACCTCGCGCACGATGAGGGCCGCGATCGGAGGCGGCATCTCGGGTGTGTCCGCGGCGTCGTCGAGCTCGACCTCGAGCAGGACGAGCCCCGGCGGCTCTTCGAAGACATCGAGCTCGAGGGTCCAGCGGCCGCTGGTGAACACGTGCCGGGTCTTGCGGATCACCCGCCGGGCCGGGTCGGCCTCGGCCATGAGGCGCGCGTACTCTTCGGCCGTCAGGTCGCTCTCGAGCTCCTCGCGCACGATCCCCGCGACGTCGCGCTTGCGCGTGAACACGTGCCGGACCGTTCCTCCGCGATCGCTCCGCCGGACCCGACGAACCCAGTCGTCCTCGACGCGCAGGTAGGCCTGCTCGATCCGGACCTGGCGCGCGCCGAGCGCCGCGAGGTCGGACGCGGCCGGCGCGCCCGCCAGGAGGTACTTGCGCTCGATCTCGAGGCCGGTGTCGTTGCCCACGAAGCTGAGTATGCATCGACCGGTCCCGCGGGTCGACGGGCCGGACGCGGCCGGACCCGTCCTCGACCCTCAGCATCAGCAGCCTTGCCGCTGAGAAGTCGCGAGTGGACGCTCGGGCGTCCCGGGGAGCGGGCGGTTCGGCGGAACCTCTGAGCGTACCCCGGTCGAATCCCAGCAGGCCGACTGCTGGGACTCCCGCCGCGCGGCCGCCGAGCGGGTGGCCCGCGCGGGCAGCGGCCCTACACTCCACGCATGAATCGCCGGGTCGCGCTCGTGCTGCTCGCCGTCCTGGGCACCGGCGTCTTCCTGGCCGGGCTCGAGCTGATGATCACCGCGGTGGCGCTCCCGGCGATCATCGCCGACCTGGGCAGCTGGACCGAGCTGCGCCATGCCAGCTGGATCATCAATGCCTATCTCCTCGTCTACGTCGGGACGATGCCCCTCGCGGGCCGCCTGGCCGACACCTGGGGTGTGCGGCGCCTCTTCCTTGCCGCTCTCGTCTTCTTCACCCTGGGCTCGTTGCTGGCCGGTATGGCCCAGTCCCTCGACCAGCTGATCGCTGCCCGCGCGGTCCAGGCGCTGGGGGGAGGCGCGCTGGTCCCGGTCGCAACGGCGGCCGCGTCGCACCTCTTCGAGGGTCACGATCGGCCGCGCGCGCTCGGCGTGATCGGCGCGCTGACCTTCCTGGGGATGGCCGCCGGGCCGTTTCTCGGGGCGGCGATCCTCGACTTGGTCCAGCCGGCGGCGGCCCTCGCCAGGCTGGGCCTGCTCAACGAGCCCGTGGCGGACTTCCTGGCGCCCGCCTGGCGGTACGTCTTCTACATCAACGTTCCCATCGGGCTGGCCGCGCTGGCCATCGGCTGGGCGGCAACCGCCGGCTGGGACACCCCGCGCTCGAAGGCGCGGGTGGACGTGCTGGGCGCCCTCCTCTTCACGGTCGCCCTCGGGGCGCTCCTGCTCGGCGTCACGCTCCTCGGCGAGGGGGGCGGAGCGCAGGCGGGTGGTCCGGACCCCGCTGCCATCTCCACCATCCTCATCGCCGTCGGGCTGGCCGCCGGGGCCGCGGCCGTCGTCCTGGGTCTGCGCCGCCGGGATCCCTTCCTCGACCCGCGACTCTTCGCGGACCGGGTCTTCGCGTCAGCCGCGCTCGTGAGCCTCCTGACCGGCTATGCGTTCGCCACCGCGATCGTCGGGTCGGCCGTCTTCGTCGACCGCGTGCTGTACGGGGGGCCGGACGACCAGCGCCTGGCCCTGGGCGCCCTCGCCGGCGCCACGGCCGCGGGCACCCTGGCCTCCGGGTGGCTCGTCCGGCGCTGGTCGCTGCGCACCGTGACGGCCGTCGGCCTGTCCGCCTCGACCGCCGGCCTCCTCTGGATGGGCACCTGGGACGCGCAGGTGTCCTACCCGGTCGTCGCCGGCGCAGCCGCCCTCTTCGGCCTCGGCTTCGGCCTGACCGTGACGCCGCGCAGCACGGCCGCCGTGGAGGCCGTGGGCCGGGCCCGGTTCGGGACGGCCTCGGCGACGGTGACGGTGGCCCGCATGATCGGGATGGCCGTCGGCCTCGCGATCCTGACGGCCTACGGTTCGACGACCATCGCCCGCCTCTCGGACCAGGTCTTCGGGTCACCGGATGCCTACCGCGACATCGTGCCGCCGGCGCTCGCGGACCGGCCGTTGCGCGACCCACTGGTCGTCGACGCCCTCGAGGCGTGGGCGGCGGCCCGCGCCGCCGAGACGATGGTCGCCCTCTTCCTCGTGGCCGCCGGAGTCACCGTGGCTGCGTTCCCGGCCGGCGTCGCGCTCGGCGCGCGGCCGCGTATGCTCCGCGACGAGGCCGCCAGCGCCGCGGTCGCAGCGGGAGGTCCCGATGACGGAGGAGCCGGGCCCGACGGGGAATCTGAGCCAACCCTCGCCCTCTGACGCGCTCCGCCTCGAGGCCGAGGCGTCGCTCCGGATCGAGCACTGGCGTGACGGCGAGCACCGGACGCTGACCGGGCTGGAGGCCCTGCACCACGCCGTCGGTGAATCGAGCGCGCGCCACTGGGTAGACCTGACGGACCCGTCCCCGGCTCTCGTCGAGGCAGTCTCGGACGAGCTCGGTCTGCACCCCCTGATCGCGGAGGACATCCTCGAGCGCAACCAGCGCCCCAAGCTGGAGCTGACCGACGGCTTCGCCCACCTCGTGGTCTTCGCCGTCGCCTGGGAGCGCGAGCTCCTCGTCGACGAGATCGACCTGGTCCTGGGCCGCTCGTTCCTGCTGTCCGTCCACACGGCGTTCTGGGATCCGCGCGCGGCGGAGCACCTGCGGGACGGCGTGGAGCCGGTCATCGCTCGCGGGACGGACTACCTGCTGTGGGCGCTCCTCGATCACGTGGTCGACCAGTACTACCCGGTCTTCGACCGGATCGAGGACGTGGTCGACGATCTCGAGGACCGGATCGTCAGCCGGCCGGACAACGACACGCTCGAGCAGCTCTTCGGCCTCAAGCGCCAGCTCGTGGAGCTGCGCCACGTCAGCTCGCCCCAGCGCGAGGTCTTCAACCAGCTGACGAACCGGACGCTCCCGTTCATCGACCCGGAGCACGTCATCTACTTCCGGGACATCTACGACCACGCCGTCCACCTCTCCGACGAGTACGACTCGTTCCGGGAGCTCGTCTCGGCGGCCCTCGACGTCTACCTCTCCACGATCAACAACAACCTGTCG
This sequence comes from uncultured Chloroflexia bacterium, assembly GCA_963705215.1. Taxonomy (GTDB): domain Bacteria; phylum Chloroflexota; class Limnocylindria; order Limnocylindrales; family CSP1-4; genus CTSoil-043. The sequence goes on from CAVPJI010000002.1 coordinate 96,751, forward strand.
CTGATCATGAAGCGGCTGACCGGGATCACCGTCATCCTGGCCGGGATCGGCGCCTTCGCCGGGATCTTCGGCATGAGCGAGGCAGGCGCGGCGTTCAAGCTCGGCGAGGCGCCCGGATTCTGGATCGTCACCTTCGGGATCATCGCGCTCGCGCTGGGGCTCGCAGTGGTGCTGCGCCGGATCCGCTGGATCTGACGGGCGCTGCGCAGGATCGCGAAGGGCCGTCGCCCGCCGGCCAGCGACCGAGCGGGGCCGGATCGCGCTTACTCGCAGACGAGCGGCTTTGCGATCGGGTTGGCGGCCTTCGGGTCGGCCGGCCCGACGCTCAGCGGTCGAGCCACGACCATCATCACCAGGCCGGTGTAGCCGGGCAGGCCCTCCTTCGGCCCTTCCGACGTCTGGAGGACGAGCTGCTCCGCGGTCGCCCGGAAGGCGAAGTCGAGGCTGTCCTGGTTGCGCATGACCCGGGTGATCTCGTAGAGGAAGAGCTGGTTGTCGTTCGTGTACACCTGGACCAGCATCCCCACCATCTTCGTGTCCGCGGTCCGGAGCAGGGGCAGGAACATCCCCTCGCGGGCGTGGGCGGAGAGGTAGGTCGTGCCCGGGGAGCCCGGCTGCTTGAGCTGAGGGAGGTACTCGGCGACGTTGCAGTACGGGAAGTGGTCCGGATCCCCGGGGGGCCGCACCACGGGGAGGTCAATTCGCAGAGCCGGGACGACCACCCGGCTCGCCACGCGGGCCGCCGAGGCGCTCGCCGACGGCGCGGCCGACGCGGAGGGTGCCCCGGTGGGGAGCGGCGGGAGGCTCGGCCGGGGCGTCCGGGCGACAGGGCCGGAGGGCTCCGCGGATGGGGCTGCCGACGGTGCAAGCGCCACGGCCTGCGGGGCGTCCTGGTAGCTGAGCAGCCCGACCGTGAGCAGCACGACACCGGCCGCCGTCACGAGGGCGGGCAGCAGGCGGCGGGCGATCCAGTCGAGGAGCGAGCGCATCGGTGAAGGCATCCTAGCAAGGAGATCGGGTGAGGCCACCCGGCGGTTTGTCCGGTGCTGGGACGCCGGAGGTCCCGGACCTGTTGCGGGGCTGGAGCACGGCCGGTGACGCGCCGCACAATCGGTCCGGGCGCCTCTACCGTGCCGCGCGCGCAGCGCCGGCGCGAGTGGGCTACGCTCCCCGCCGATGCGCTCCTTCGTCGCGATCGCGCTCGGGCTGGTCGTCGGCGCCGCGGCCGCCCTCGGGCTGGCCGTCGCCGTCTACTCGATCGTGCCCCGCACGCCCGCGCCAACGCCGGCGCCCTCGCCGACGCCTGTCGCCCTGCTGCCCTCGCCGACGCCCGCCGTCACGCCGGTGCCGCCGACGCCCGTCGCCACGCCCGCGTCGAGCGCGAGCCGCAGCCCGTCTCCCTTCCCGCTTGTCGGGAAGCCGGCCCCGCCCCTCGTCGCGCCCGGCCTGGACGGCTCCACGATCGACCTCGCCGCCTACCGCGGAAAGCCGGTCTGGATGGTCTTCACCGGCACCTACTGCCCGCCCTGTCGCGACGAATACCCGCTCATGAACGGGTTTGCCGTCCGCTACGCCGAGACGGGCCTGGTCGTCCTCGCGATCCACGTGAAGGAGGACGCGGCGACCGTCAAGCCGTTCGTCGACGAGCTCAATGTGACCTTCCCGGTCGGCCTGGACGAGGACGGGAGTCGTGCGGCTGCCTGGGACGCGCTCGCACTGCCGTTCCACTACTGGATCGACGAGGCGGGCATCGTGCAGGAAGCGGCGCTCGGCGGGCTGGGGCCGGACCAGATGGCTGCGGGCCTCTCGACGATCCTGCCCGGCGTCACGATCGGCGAGTAGACCGCCGCGCGGCTACGGCAGCGCCGCGCCCACCGCAGCGGCGGCCGAGCCGACCGCCTCGAGGAGCGGGCCCGGAAAGAGGCCCAGGAGAATCGTGCCCACGCCGGTGATCGTCAGCCCAACGCGGAGCAGCATCCCGTGGGCGACGGGCGTCGCGTCGCCCTGCGGCTCGCGCATGTACATGTAGACGATGACGCGCAGGTAGTAGAAGGCGGCCGCCGCGGCGTTGAGGACCGCGATCACCGCGAGCAGGGTCAGCCAGCCGCCGCCCTGGACCGCTGCCAGGATCACGTACGCCTTGCCGAAGAAGCCAGCCGTCGGCGGGATCCCTGTCAGGGACAGCAGGAAGAGGACCATCAGGACCCCGAGGATCGGCTCGCGGCGGCCCAGGCCAGCGAACGTCTCGAGCCTGCTCGTCACGCCGGGGCGCTTCTGGAGCGCCGTGATGACGGCAAAGGCACCAAGGTTCATGAAGGTATAGGCGGCGGCGTAGAACAGGAGCCCTTCGAGGCCCTCGATCTGGCCCGCGGCGTACGCCGTGAGGCCCACCATCATGTAGCCGGTGTGGGCGATCGAGGAGTAGGCGAGCATTCGCTTCACGTTGTCCTGGGTGAGCGCGACGAGGTTGCCCAGGGTCATCGTGAAGGCCGCCAGGACGAAGAAGACGATGGCCCACTCGTCCTTCAGCGGTCCGAGCGCCTCGGCGAAGACCCGCAGGATCACCGCGAAGGCGCCGACCTTCGGCAGCACCGAGAGATAGCCCGTGATCGGCGTCGGCGAGCCCTGGTAGGCGTCGGGCGTCCAGTAGTGGAACGGGACGGCCGCAATCTTGAAGGCGACGCCGGTGGTCAGGAAGGCGAGGCCCAGGGCAAGGCCCGGCGAGAGGGCCGCCTGGCCTTCGACGATGGCCTCCAGCGCGGCAGCCACGTCGCCGACCCGGGTGGAGCCGGTGAGCCCCCAGACGAAGGCCAGCCCGAAGAGAAAGATCGCGCTCGAGAACGAGCCGAGGAGGAAGTACTTGACCGCACCCTCCGTGGAGAGCGCGTCGCGCTTGTGGTAGCCGGCCAGCATGTAGCCGGGGATCACCATCAGCTCCAGGCCCAGGAAGAGCACCAGGAGATCGGCCGACGCCGCGATGAGCATCGCTCCCGCGAGGGCGAAGACCAGGATGACGGCGAACTCCGGCACGGGCAGCCCGCGCGCGGCGAGATACTCCGGCCCGAAGAGGATCGTGAGGGCCACGATCGCCACGAAGACGAGGTCGAGGAAGGTCGTCAGGTCGTCCACGCGGTAGGAGCCGCCGAAGGCGGTTCCGGGCGTTGCCCCGGCCCATGCGACGAGGGCTGCGACGACCGCCAGGCCCACCAGGCTCACCCCGATGGCGGCCCGTGCACTCGCCGGGGCGACGATGTCGGCCACGATGATGAGCGCGGCGAGCAGGACGACCGCGACGAGCGGCGCGATGACGGCGAGGTCGGCAGTGGACATCGGCGGGGCTCCCGTCAGTTCCCGAGCGCCGTCGCGAGCGACGGGTCGACGGCGGCGAGCGCGGCCTTCACGGAGCCGGCGATGAGATCGAGCACCAGGCCGGGGAAGAGGCCGAAGATCACCGTGAGCGCGCCGAGCGGTGCCAGGGTCAGGATCTCCACCGGCCGCATGTCGGTCAGATGGTGCCCAAGCCCCTTCAGGAAGTCCGAGAGCGGCCCGAAGAGGACCCGCTGCTGCATCCAGAGGAGGTAGGCGGCGGCGAGGATCATCACGAAGGTGATCATGACCGCCGTCCACGGGCTGAACGCGAACGTGCCCTGGAAGACGAGGAACTCCCCGACGAAGCCGGCCAGGCCGGGCAGGCCGACCGAGGCCAAGACGAAGAAGCCGAGCGCGGCCGAGAAGACCGGGACCGGAGCCCCGAGGCCGCCCATGTTCGCGATCGTCCGGTCGTGCGTCCGCTCGTAGATGACGCCGACGAGGATGAAGAGGGCCCCTGTGATCAGGCCGTGGTTGACCATCTGGAGGATCGCGCCCTGCATCCCCTGCTCCTGGAAGATGAAGATCCCCAGGGTCACGAAGCCCATGTGGCTGACCGAGCTGTAGGCCACCAGCTTCTTGAGGTCGGGCTGGACGAGGGCCACGATCGCGCCGTAGATGATGGCGATGACCGAGAGCACGATGATCAGGGGGGCGAAGGCCTGTGCCCCCTCCGGGAAGATCGGCAGGGCGAAGCGGATGAACCCGTAGGCGCCCAGCTTGAGGAGGACGCCGGCCAGGATCACCGATCCCGCCGTGGGTGCCTCCACGTGGGCATCGGGCAGCCAGGTGTGGAACGGGAACATCGGGACCTTGATCGCGAACGCGAGCGCGAAGGCGGCGAACGCGAACAGCTGGAAGGTGCGGTCGAAGCCGTGGCCGGCCAGGTTCTGCAGGTCGAACGCCCCGTCCCAGCTGCCGGTCGCTGCCTGGTAGGTGAACGCCGTGGCCAGGATCGCCACGAGCATCAGGAGCGACCCCACCAGGGTGTAGAGGACGAACTTGATCGTGGCGTAGATCCGGTTGACCCCGCCCCAGATCCCGATGATCAGGTACATCGGGACTAGGACGACTTCCCAGAAGATGTAGAAGAGGAAAAGGTCGAGCGACACGAAGACGCCCAGCATCCCGACCTCGAGGATCAGGAAGGCGATCATGTACTCCTTCACCCGCTCCTTGATCGGGGAGAAGCTGGCCAGGATGGAGATCCAGGTGAGGGTCGTGGTGAGGACGACCATCGCCACGGAGAGCCCGTCCACGCCGAGCTTGTACTGGATCCCGAAGAGGGGGATCCAGTCGAGCTGCTCCACGTACTGGAAGGCCAGCCCGGGGCCTGTCTCGCGCCCCGGCAGGTAGCCCAGGAGGAGCCACAGGCTGACGACCCATGCTGCCAGCGAGAAGACGAGCGCCGCGCCCCTGATCGCGCCCACGTTGCGGCGCGGGATGAGCGCCACGACGAGCGCGCCGACCAGCGGCAGGAAGGTGATGACGCTCAGGATCGGGAAGTCGCCGATGTTCATCGTCGTCCTCCCTACCTGGCCGCGATCGCGAGGTACGCGCCGGCCATGACGATCAGCCCGATCGCGATGCCCAGCGCGTAGTTCTGGACGCGCCCGGTCTGCACCCGGCGCAGGCCGCGGCCGGCATCAACCGTGAGGCGGCCCACCCCGTTCACCGTTCCGTCGACGACCGTCCGATCGAACCACCACGTCACCGCCGCGACGCGGCCGCCGACGACGATGAACAGGAGGTGGTTCAGGTCATCGAACCACCACTTGTTGAGGCTGGCCCGGTAGAGGAAGCGGGTGGCGCCGTTGGCGTTCGTGATGGCCTGGACGCGCTCCGGGTGGCCGGCCCGGCGGAAGGCGCCGAAGAGCCAGATCCCGACGACGAGACCCACCGTGGCGATGGCGACGCTGACGAGGATGAGGACGCCGTCGATGCCGAACAGCTCGTAGGCCGGCTTGTCCGGGTGGAGCATCTCCTCCGACTCGGCGAAGACCGGCTCCAGCCAGTGGGTGATCCGCGAATCGCCCAGCGGCGTGCCCAGGAAGGCGCCGAGGAGCGCCGACGGGATGGCCAGCAGGACCAGCGACAGGGTCATCGTCCACGCTGACTCGTGGATCTGATCCCAGATGCGGCGCACGTACGCCGACGGCTGCCCGTAGAACGTCTTGGCCATCAGGCGCCACATGTAGAAGGCGGTCATCCCGGCCACGACGAAGCCGATCGCCCAGACCCAGTAGAAGCCGAACTTGAAGCTCTCGGCGAGGATCTCGTCCTTGCTGAAGAAGCCCGCCAGCGGCGGGATCCCGGCAATCGCCAGCGTGCCAATGAGCATGGTCCAGTGGGTGACGGGGATCTTCCGGCGCAGCCCCCCCATGTTGTTCATGTCCTGCTCCTCGTGGACGGCGTGGATCACGCTGCCCGAGCCGAGGAAGAGGAGGCCCTTGAAGAACCCGTGGGCCATCAGGTGGAAGATCGCGGCCACGAAGGCGCCCACGCCGAGCGCGGCGAACATCAGGCCCAGCTGGGACAGGGTCGAGTAGGCCAGGACGCGTTTGATGTCGGTCTGGGTGAAGGCGATCGACGCCGCCAGGATCGAGGTGAAGATGCCGATCGCGGCCACCACGACCATGACACCCGGGGCCTCGGCGAAGATCGGGTTGGCCCGGGCGATGAGGTAGACGCCCGCGTTGACCATCGTCGCGGCATGGATGAGAGCCGAGACCGGGGTCGGGCCTTCCATCGCGTCGGGCAGCCAGACGTGGAGCGGGAACTGGGCGCTCTTGCCCACTGCGCCGCAGAAGACGAGAAACGCGATCGCGGCGATCGTCGCCTGGTCGAGCTCCGCGATCAGCTCGAACGACTCGCGGATGTCGAGCGTCCCGGTGCTGACCCAGATGAGCATGATTCCCAGGGCGAACCCGACGTCGCCGACGCGGTTCACGATGAACGCCTTCTTGGCCGCGAGGGCGGCCGAGCGCCTCTGGTACCAGAACCCGATGAGGAGGTACGAGCTGAGGCCCACCAGCTCCCAGGCGGCGAAGACGGTCAGCCAGCTGTCGCCCAGGACGAGCAGGAGCATGCTGAACATGAAGAGGTTGAGGTAGGCGAAGAAGCGCCAGCGCCCCGGGTCGTGGGCCATGTAGCCCACCGAGTAGAGGTGGACGATCATGCCGATCGTCGTCACGACGATGAGGAGGCAGGCCGTCAGCTGGTCCACGTAGAGACCCATCTCCACCTGGAAGGCCCCGGCCGGGATCCAGGTCCAGAGGGTGATCCCGGCCCCGTGCTCGCCGAGGCCGCCGCTGAGCGCCTCGTAGACGACCACCATCGCGATCGCCCAGGTGGCGACGATCAGGAGGAGCGGGACCAGGAAGGCGAAGCGCCCGATCCGGCGCCCGAAGAGCGCCGTGAAGACGAAGCCGGCAAGGGGCAGGACCAGCAGCAGCGGCACGAGGTTGATCACGCCCGCGGCGGCGCTCGACTCGGCCTCGGCGGCGGCGAGCAGGGGGGCGGCGTGCAGGGCCACGGATTCGAACACGCGGGTCTCTCGGGCTCCTCGCGGGCTACTGGCGCATGGCGTCGTACTCGTCGACGAGCGGCGTCCGCCGGTTGCGGTAGATCGCCAAGACGATGGCGAGGCCGACGGTCGCCTCGGCCGCGGCCACCGCCATCACCATGAGGGCGATCACCGAGGCGTCGACGTTGAGCTCCGGCACGAAGGCGCCGAAGGCGACGATGGCGAGGTTGACGGCGTTGAGCATCAGCTCGATCGACATGAGCATGCTGATCGCGTTGCGCCGGGCCAGGAAGCCGAAGCTCCCCACGGCGAAGAGGATGCCGGCAAGGATGAGATAGGCGTCGAGCGACTGGCTCACGCGTCCCGGTCCTCCCGCTTCGCGAGGAAGACGCTGCCGATGACGGCCGCCAGCAGGAGCACGCTCACGACCTCGAACGGCAGGATGTACTCGTTGAAGAGGAGGCGCGCCAGGGCGTCGGTGGCGGTCGCGAGCCGGGTGCTTACGTCGCCCCAGTCGGTGGATACGACCGCCAGGGCCACGATGACCGCGATCACGACCGCTGCGATCGCCGCGGGGACCGCCTGGGTCTGGAAGACGAGGCGAGCCGGCGCGCTCTTGGCCTGGGTCAGCATGACCGCGAAGAGGATGAGGACGGCGATCGCCCCGATATAGATGAGGACCTGGGCAGCGGCCACGAGCGGCGCACCGAGCATGACGTAGATGCCGGCCAGGGCGCCGAACGCGACGATCATCGCGATCCCGCAACGGATGATGTCGCGCAGGGTGACGACCAGCAGGGCACTGCCCAGGAGGATGCCCGCGAGGACGACGAAGAGGACGTCGTTCCAGCTGATCCCCAGGAGCGGCACGGTGTCCGGGATTGCCACCTCTCGCCTCGCTCAGTCGGTGCCGTGGGAGGATGGCGCGTGCGTGGTGTCGTGCGCCGTGTCGTGCGCCCCGCCGCCTTGGCCATGGCCGTGGTGCCCGGAGCCGTTCCCGTTCCCGCTGCCGCCCGCGATCGACGCCGGGAGGACGGGCAGCATGCGCGGCCCGATGTCACGCCCCGCGGCGAGCGCCCGCTCGGCCCAGTCGGGCTCGCGCCGGATGTAGGTCATCTCCGTCTCGCGGTCCACGGCCGCGATCGCGATGAGGTCGATCATCGGCTCTTCGCGGCTCGTGTGGGCCAGCTCGAAGTCCGGGCCGCAGCGGAGCGCGTCGTAGGGGCAGGCGTCCACGCAGATGCCGCACAGGATGCAGCGGCTCTCGTCCACCTCGTACTTCTCGAGGATCCGCGGCTTGGGCATGAGGGCGCCCGTTGGGCATGTCTCGGCGCACCGGCCGCACGAGACGCAGGGCGTGTCGTTGAGGCTCATGTCGAGTGGCGTCGTGACCAGCGTGTCGAAGCCGATCCGCATGAAGTCGTAGCACGCCGCGCCCACCACCTCCGCGCACACGTTCGCGCAGCGGCCACAGTCGATGCAGCGCGAAGGCTCGCGCAGGATGAAGGCGTGGCTGTCGTCGCGGAGGTAGTCGTGGTTGGTGCCGGTGAAGCGGTTCTCGGTGACGCTGCGGAAGCCGGCCCCGCGGTTGTTCTGCGGCTCCAGCGTGCGCAGGGTCGTCCCATACTCGATGCCCAGGCGGCGCAGGTCGCAGAACCCGATCGCCTCGCAGGTGCACTGGAGGCAGCGCGTGCTCTCCGCGACCGCCGCCTCGCGGCTGTACGGGATCTCGTACTCGATGTACGAGTCGCGCCGCGCCTCGCCGGGCATGCTGGAGAGGCGGTGCCGGGATTCCTTGACCTCGGAGGTGAAGGGGACGATGGAGAGGAATTCCGGCTGCGGCTCGGCCAGCGTCTGGCGGGTTCGGATCGCCGCCAGGTCCAGGCCCTGCAGGAAGGCGTCGACGGCGTACGCGGCACGCCGGCCGTCGGCGATCGCCTGGACGACCGTGGCGGCGCCGGTGCGGACGTCGCCCGTCCCGAAGATGCCGGGCCGGCCCGTCTCGAACGTAACCGGATCCACCTTGAGGCGCCACTGCTTCGTCTTCTCCAGCCCCGCGTTGCCGCCCCCGAGCCAGGTCAGGTCCGGCCCCTGGCCGATGGCGAGGAGGACGCGGTCGCACTCGATGACGAACTCGGTCCCGGCCGCCGGTTCGGGGCGCCGGCGGCCCGAGGCGTCGGGAGCGCCGAGCTGCATCCGGATGAACTCCACGCCGGAGACCTTGCCGGTCGCCTCGTCCACCAGGACGCGGGTCGGGCCGGCCTGGAAGATCATGGTGACGCCTTCCTCGATCGCCTCGTGGACCTCGCTGGACGCCGGCATGTCCTTCATGTCACGGCGGTAGACGAGCGTCACCTCGTCGGCGTGCTGGCGGACCGACGTCCGCGAGCAGTCCATCGCGGTGAAGCCGCCGCCGATCACGACGACGCGGGTGCCGGCGTGGCCCGGGTAGGTCAGGCCGAGGGTGGCGATCTTGAGGTACTCGAGCCCGTCGATGACGCCGTCGGCGTCCTCGCTGGGGATTCCCAGCTTGTTCGTGTCGTAGCAGCCGATGGCGACCACGACCGCGTCGAACCCCTGGTTCTGCAGGTCATCGAGGCTGAAGTCGCGCCCCAGCGCCTGGCCGCACACGAAGCGCCCGCCCAGGCGGGTGACGCTCTCGTACTCGGGGTCGAGGACGCGTTCCTTCGGCAGGCGGTACTCGGGGATGCCGTAGCGGAGCATGCCGCCGGGGGCCTCGTCGCGCTCGAGGATCGTGACGTCGTGACCCGCGATCAGGAGGTAGTAGGCAGCCGACGCGCCGGCCGGCCCGGAGCCGATCACTGCCACACGCTTGCCCGTCTTCGGCTGCAGCTCGAAGGGGAGCGGCGGGTCGATGTCCTGCTCGCGCATCTCCCGCAGGACCTGGTCGCCGGCGTAGCGGTGGCTGTCGCGGATCGCGATCGCCTCGTCCACCTCGTCGCGGCGGCAGTGCTCCTCGCAGGGCGCCGGGCAGACGCGGCCCAGGATCGAGGGGAAGGGGATCGTCCGCTTGAAGATGCGGGCCGACTCGCGGAACTCGCCCTCGGCGTTCGCCTTGAGGAAGCCCGGAATGTCGATGTGGCTGGGGCACTTGTTCTGGCAGGGCGGGAGGCAGTACGCGTTGTGGTCGGAGAAGATCAGCTCCAGGTTCGTCCGCCGGATCCGCCGGATCTCCTCGGTCTGGGTCCGCACCACCATCCCGGCCTCGGCCGCGCGCGAGCACGAGATGGGCGGATGCTCCTCGCCTTCCACCTCCACCACGCACATCCGGCAGGCGCCGAAGCCGGGCAGCTTGGGCTCGTAGCAGAGGGTCGGGATCTCGATCCCGTTGTCGCGGCAGACTTCCAGGATCGTCTGTCCCTCGCGGCCCTCGACGAGCCGCCCGTCGACCTCGAGCCGGATTGCGGGAGTCGACTGCGGCCGCTGGGGCGCCTGCGTCCGGAAGAGGCGCTCGGCGAGGCTGTCGACGGCCGGCTCGGGGCTGGTCGGCGGGGCGATGTCGGCGGGGCGCGAGATCAGGTCGGCCATCGTTCGGTCGTCGCCTACCTTCCGGCGGCGGCGGCTGGCAGCCGGATCGGGCTGCAGACGCCGGCGGGGCAGACGCCCCGGAGGATGTGGTCGTCGATCTCGGGACCGAAGTATCGCATCGCGGTCCGGAGGGGACCGGACGCCAGCCGCTCGTGGTCGCACAGGGCGCTCGCGGCGCAGTCGTCGGCAAGCTCCGCGAGCAGCTTCGGGTCGCCGGGGAGGGCCGTGCCCTCGACGTAGCGCTGGCCGATCTCGGCGAGGCGGCGCAGGCCGATCCGGCAGGGGATCGTCTTGCCGCAGGCCTCGTCAGCCCCGAAGCGGACCAGCAGCCGCGCCAGGTCCACGACGCAGGCGCGCTCGTCGGCGATCACGACGGCGCCCGACCCGACGTGGGCGCCGGTCGCGCGGAGCGCGTCGAACGAGTAGGGCGTGTCGAGCAGCTCTTCCGGCAGGAGGCCGCCGGTCGGGCCGCCGACGAGGGCCGCCTTGAACGTGTGCCCGGCGGCCACGCCACCGGCCAGGTCCACGAGATCGCGGAGCGTGGTCCCGGTCGCGACCTCGACGATCCCGGGGTTCGCGACCGCGCCGGATACTCCCACGAGGACGGTGCCCGGGGCGTCGGGGTCGCCGATGGCTCGGAACGCGTCAGCACCGTTGGTGACGATCCAGGGCAGCGACGCGAGGGTGGCCACGTTGTGGACGAGGGTGGGGCGGCCCCACAGGCCGCGCTCGGCGGGATACGGCGGGCGCTGCTCGGGCTGCCCTCGGCGCCCTTCGAGGGCGGCGATGAGGACCGTCTCCTCGCCCAGCATGTACGCGCCCTGCACCGTGCGGACCGTGACGGCGACGTCGCGGCCGGAGCGCAGGATGTCCCGGCCAAGGAACCCGGCCTCTTCGGCGGCGAAGACGGCCGCCTCCAGGGCCGCCACCGCGTCGGCGTACTCGGCCCGGACCGCGATGATCGCCTGGCGCGCGCCGACCGCGAGGGCCGCGATCGCGATCCCTTCCACCACGGCAAAGGGGCGTGCCTGCATGAGGACCCGGTTAGTGGCCTGGGCCGGGTCCGCCTCGTACCCGTTGCCCACGACGTACCGGACCGGGTCGGCGGCACCTGCGACGGCCCGCCACTTGGCGCCCGCCGGGTAGCCGGCCCCGCCCCGGCCGCGCAGGCCGGACGCGACGATCGTGAGCAGGGTGCCGGTGGGCCCCAGGTTGCCGACCACGGAGCGAAGCGCGGCGAACGCGCCGCCCGCAACCGCGGCCGCGAGGTCCGGCGCGCGGTCGGGCGCGCCGTCGGGCGCGCCGTCGGGCGCGCGGTCGGGCGCGATCGTCGCCACGGCGTCGCCCAGGATCGGGCGGGGCTGGCCGGCCGGACTCGTGAGGATCGTCGTCATCGGTTCAGTGGACCGTGCGGGTGGCCGGGTGCTCCCCGGCAAGCGCCTGGGCCCAGGCGGTGGCATTCGCGGTCGTCACTTCCGGCTGGACCTCGCCGTCGAGGGCCACGAGCGGGGCGGCCGCGCCGGGCGGGTGCGTCGGCAGCCACGCGTAGCGGATCCGGCCGTCGGGCGTGGGCCGGCCAAGCTCCGTCCGGAGGCCTGCGCCGATCGCGTCCGCAAGCCGACCACCGCCGGCCATGAGGCAGGCCGTGCAGCGGCAGACGGCAACCTCCTCCACGGCCCGCTCGAGCCGGAGGTGGCGGTAGTAGCTGGCGGTGCCGTAGATCATCGCGTACCAGGCGCCCGTCCGGTGGCTGATCCGCTTGAGCGCCGCGATCGGCAGGTGCCCGCACTCGGCCTGGACCGCCTCGAGGATCGAGAGCATCTGGTGGGGGTCGTGGTCGTGCGCCTCGAGGATCGCGTCGATCACCGCCAGGTCGACGGATTCGAAGTGCGCGTACAGCTCATCCGGAACCTCGCGCCCGGCGCGGCGGAGCGCCGATTCAGTGCGCCGCTCGCCGTACGTCTCGGCTGCGCCCCAGTGGACCGCATAGCGGCCCTTCGTGTCCCGGCCGCCCATGTCGATGCACTCGATCGGGCAGGCCTGGGCGCACTGGAAGCAGGTCTCGCACTTGAGCGTGCCGTGCTCGTCGTACAGGAGCTGGAGCCGCCCGCGGTACTTCACCGCGATGTCCGGGTCCACCTCGGGGTACTTGATCGTGAGCGGGGGCTGGAAGAAGCGGCGCATGGTGAGGGCCATCCCCTTGACCAGCCCGAGACCAGGGATGCTGCTCATCGCCGCCTCCTCACCCGTTGGCCAGGATCGAGACCGCCATGGCGGTCGCGAAGATGTTGAGGAGGGCGGCCGGCAGGAGCCACTTCCAGGCGAAGCCCATGAGCTGGTCCACCCGGACCCGCGGGAACGTTGCCCGCATCTGGACGAAGACGATGACGAAGAGGTAGCTCTTGGCCATCATCCAGAAGAGCCCGGCGACCCAGTCGAGGCTGATGAACGCCCAGCCCAGGAGGGCGCCGACCGCCAGGACGTTGAAGAGGATGAAGCCGATAGCGAGCGCCTGGAGGGTCGAGACGCGCGAGGAGCCGAGCCAGAAGGGCAGGGCAAGAAGGAGGGTTCCCAGCAACGGGACCAGTGCCACGTAGAAGAGGAGGCCCAGCCCCAGGCTCCCCGGGTCGAGGTTCAGCTCGATCGCGAAGGGCCAGTCGAACGGAGCGTTCCAGCCGCCGAAGAAGAGGACGGCGATCATCGCCGACATCACGAACACGTTGACGTACTCGGCGAAGAAGAAGAAGCCGAAGCGCATCCCGGAGTACTCGGTGGCGAAGCCGGCCACGATCTCCTGGTCGGCCTCGGTCATGTCGAGCGGGGTCCGGTTCGTCTCGGCGATGCCGGCGATGAAGAAGATGAGCAGGCCCAGCGGCTGCTTGAAGACGTTCCAATCCAGGACCGAGCCGGCCTGCTGCTCCACGATGGAATTCAGGCTCAGCGTGCCGGCCAGGATGATGATGCCCACCACCGAGAGGGTGAGCGGGATCTCGTAGCTGATCGCCTGGGCCGCCGCGCGCAGCGCCCCGAGGAGGCTGTACTTGTTGAAGCTGGCCCAGCCGGCCATCATCAGGCCGACGACGTTCAGGCCGCCGATCGCGAAGAAGTAGAGCAGGGCGATATTGAAGTCCTGCGCCACGAGGCCGGGCGCGAACGGGATCACGAGGAAGCTCATGATCGTCGCGAGGAAGACGGCGACCGGGGCGACCGTGAAGATCGGGACGTCCACGCCGCGCGGGGTGTAGTCCTCCTTCGCGAGCACCTTCAGGCCGTGGACCACGCTCATCGCGAGCCCGAAGGGCCCCACCCGGTCCGGCCCCACCCGGAGGTTCATCCGCGCGATCACCTTGAGCTCGAGCAGGATGATCAGGAAGGCCGTGGGGATCGTCATCACGATCACGACCGTCGCGGCGACGATGAAGCGCACCAGGTCCGGGTTCGCGGCCAGGAAGTCGAGGAGCGGGGGCACGAGCAGGGCGATGGCGACCGTGGCCACGCCTCCCAGCACGAGGAGCGTCGGCAGGCCGACCAGGACGACTCGCGACGGGATAGAGAGCCGGTTCCAGTAGGACGTCACGGCGGTCATCGGCGGACGGCCTTCACTTGTCCACCCCGCCCATGACCGGGTCGAGCGAGGCCATGATCGCCATCGTGTCCGGGATGAGGTTGCCCGGCATGAGCAGGCTCATCAGCTGGAGGTGGAGGAAGCTGGGGTCGTGGATCCGCATCCGGAAGGGCTGGTCCGTGCCGTCGCTGATCACGTAGGTGGAGTACTGTCCGCGCGGCGCCTCCACCGCGGCAAAGGCGCGGCCGGGACGCGGCCGCAAGAGCCGCGGCAGCCGCGCCGAGACGGGCCCGTCGGGCATCTGGTGGAGGCACTGGTCGATGATCCGCAGGCTCTGGCGCACCTCGTCCATCCGGAGCAGGTAGCGGGCCAGCGAATCGCCCTCGCTCCGCGTCGGGATGTCGAAGTCGAGCTCCGGGTAGACGCTGTACGGGTGGGCCCGGCGGAGGTCGAAGGGGACGCCCGACGCCCGCAGGTTCGGGCCGCTCACGCACATCCGGAGGGCCGTCTCGCGATCGATCACGCCCATGCCCCGGGCGCGCCGGACGAAGATCTCGTTCTCGTTGAGGAGGCCCATGCCGGCCTCGACCTGCCCGCCGGCGCGGCTCATCCAGTCGCCCAGGCGGCTCATGAACTCGTGGTTCAGGTCGCCGTTGACGCCGCCGATCCGGAAGTAGTTGAAAAGGAGCTTCTGGCCGGTCAGGGCGGCCAGCATCTCCATGATCTCGTCGCGCTCGGCAAAGCTCCACAGGATCGGGGTGATCCCGCCAAGGTCCAGGGCGAACCAGCCCATGTAGAGCATGTGGCTCGCCACCCGGTTGAGCTCGGCGGAGAGGACCCGGATGTACTCGGCGCGCCGCGGCACCTCGAGGTCCAGGAGCTTCTCGAAGGAGAGGACCGCCCCCCACTCGTTGAAGAGCGAGCTGATGTACTCGAGGGGGTCCACCTGGCTGATGACCTGGTGGTAGTCGGCGTTCTCGCAGAGCTTCTCGACGCCGCGATGGAGATAGCCCAGCACGGGGTCCAGGTCGGTGACCTGCTCGCCGTTGATCTTGAGGATCACCCGCAGCACGCCGTGGGTGGACGGATGCTGCGGCCCCATGTTGAGGAGCATCTCGCCGTCCTTGAGGGCGAGGAACTCCCGCTGGCGCTCGGTCCGGGCGAGCGGGATCGGGTCGAAGATGCCGGCGTGGTCGACCGGGATCGTGAGCGCCGGGTCGTCGAGGCTGGGCCGCGTCGGGGTCGTCATGTCCTCTCGCCTACGCCCCGGGCGTCGTGCGGCGCAGGGTGGTCTCGTCGGCGTCCTTCGGAGCGACCGCCCGCTCCATCGGCCGGATGCCGCCGCCCGGCGAGCGCGCGGCGTCGTCGGCGAGGTGGAAGTCCTTGCGCAGCGGGAAGCTCACGAAGTCGTCCGGCAGGTAGATGCGCCGGAGGTCGCGGTTCCCCTCGAAGACGAGGCCGAACATGTCGTAGGCCTCGCGCTCCATCCACTCGGCTCCCTTCCACAGGAAGGTGAGCGAGGGAACGCGCGGCTCCTCGCGGGGGATCTCGTCCACGACGACCCGCAGCCAGTCGGGGGTCACGTCGCTCCACAGGTGGTAGACCACCTGGAACGTCGTCCCGGTGTCAACGCCGCACAGGTCGGCGAGATATTCGAAGCGCAGGTCCGGCTCGTCGTGCAGGGTCCGCATGACCTGGGGCAGGTCGCCCGGCCGGATCCGGATCTCGGTCTGGTCCTGGCGCTGGCGGACGGGGCCCTCCATCGAGGATCCCAGCTTCCGCTCCAGGAGCGCCTTGAGCGCACGGTCCACGGTCAGATCCCCTCCGGAACCGTGGGGCCGATGTTGCGCTCGGGCCAGTGTCCGCGGCGGTCGCGGACGAGGTGCTGGAGCTTCATCATCCCGTAGATGAGGCCCTCGGGGCGGGGCGGGCAGCCGGGGATGTAGACGTCCACGGGGAGGACCCGATCGATCCCCTGGATCGTGCTGTAGCTCCGCTTGTAACGGCCCCCGGAGCAGGTGCAGTCGCCCATCGCGACCACCCACTTCGGCTCCGGCATCTCCTCCCAGAGCCGGATGAGCGGCTCGGCCATCTTCGTCGTCAGGGTGCCGGCCACGATCAGCACGTCGGCCTGGCGGGGCGAGGCCCGGAACGGGAACATGCCCCAGCGATCGATGTCGTTGCGGCTCGTCGCGGTCGACATCATCTCGATCGCACAGCAGGCCAGCCCGGAGAGGAGCGGCCAGAGACTGTTGAGACGGATCAGATCCAGGACGTAGTCGGCCTTCGTGGGGACCACGTCGAGGGCGCCCCAGCGGCCGTCATTCCTGCGCCCCTCGCCGGTCTCGTCGTAGCGCTTGAGGGCGAGCGTCGGCGCCTCGTCGAGAGGAACGCCGTCGTAGGCCTCGCTGTCGGCCGGCGTCCAGAGCATGTTCGGGACGACGACCGGCTCGGCGACCGCGTCGGCCGCAGTCGTGGCCGGGATGGGAAGGCGGCTGCCGGGCGTGCCGGGCGGCGGGCCGCCGGCGGGCGGGGTGCTGTCGGCTGGCGGCGGGGTCAGCGCCACGTCAGCACTCCCTTGCGCCACGCGTAGGCCAGCCCCAGGAGCAGGATGCCGACGAAGATCATCATCGAGGCCATCAGGCCCGGGATCGGGTCGCGCACGACGAGCGCCCACAGGAAGATGAAGACGACCTCGATGTCGAAGGCGACGAAGAGCAGCGCGTAGATGTAGTACGAAACGCCGAACCGCCCATGGGTGTCGCCGTAGGTCGGAATGCCGCTCTCGTACGGGAGCCCCTTGAGCGGGCTCCCCTTCGTGCGGTGGCTGATCAGCCACGAAGCGCCGATCGTCAGGAAGACGAACGTGACGCCCGCGAAGGCGAAGCCGACGACGTACCAGATGCCTTCCATCGCACCTCTCTGCGACCGGCGGGTTCACGAATCCGTGGCGGGTCCGCCGGTCCGGCGGGAAGCTCGGGTGAGACGCGCGCACGAACGCGCCCCGGGGGCCCGGACGTGCGTCGGCATGGTAGCAGGGGCGGCCCGAAGGTTGCGCGTCGCCCACGGGGGTGCAGGGCGGGCCGACGTGCTCGTGACGCACGTAACGGCAGTCGAGCCTTCGGCTGGGGGCCTGCTCCCCGCTCGCGCGCCGTGCGTGCGATCCGCGCTCGGTCCCCGGCGACCCGCGACCCGCCGCTATCGCCGTCCCGGCATCCGGTAGGTGAGTCCCCGCAGGGGCGGCTCGGCGGCGATCCCGCGCCCGGCCAGCACGGCCCGAAACCCGCCGAGGTGGCGCGGATCGAGCAGCCTCAACACCGCGCTGCGCAGCTCGAGCGCCTCGGACGCCGTGGCGAGCGCCGCCTGGCGCCGCTGGACCAGCTCCTCGAGCCCGCAGCCGACGAGCAGCTCCGCCTGGGACGTCTCGCCCAAGGGGTGGAACCCGGCGTCGACCAGCGCGGCGCCGAGGGCGGTCGTGTCCACGTGCGCGGTGATGTCGCGCTCGCCGATGTCGAGATAGGGCGCGCCCGGGTCACTCTCGGCGACGTGGCCGCGATAGGTCATGAGCGTGCCGGCGGGCCGCCGCGGCCCGTACAGGTCGGCCGCCGGCGCCCCATAGTCGAGCACGAGCACGAGACCCGCTGCGAGTCGCCGGCCCGCCTCGCGGGCCCACCCCTCAACGGCCGGCCGGAACTCCAGCCGCTGGCCTTCGGCGAGCTCGATCCCGGCCGCGCCGAGCGCCTCCAGTCGCGTTGCCATCGCCTGGCTGGACAGCTCGCCGAGCACGTCCTCGAAGGCCCCGTCGCAGCCGATCCCAACGTGGACCTCGCGCGGACGGCCCTCGCGAACCTCGACGAGGTGGACAGGGAGCGCGTCAAGGAACTCATTCGCCAGGACGACGCCGGCCGGCGGGCCGTCGTCGAGCCCGTCTGCGTCGACGACGGGCAGGCCGGCAGCCGCAGCGCGCGCACGGAGCTCGGCCATTCGATGCCGGTTGAGCTCGACCGGAGCGTACGCGAGGGCGTCCGCCAGGGGCGAGCCGTCGTCGCGAAGGCCGGCGAGAATCGCCAGGGCCAGCGTTCCCGCCCCGGCGCCGTACTCGATGAGCGTGAACGGCGACGGTTGTCCGAGCCGCTCCCACGTCTCCGCGACCTGGCGGGCCAGCGCCGCACCGAAGATCGGGTGCAGCTCCGCGGCCGTCAGGTAGTCCCCCGCGCGGGTTGGGCGTGTGGCGGCCCCGGTGTAGTAGCCACCTTCGGGATGGCCGAGCGCGAGCGCCATGAAGTCGGCGAACGGGATCGGCCCGCGCCGGGCGATCTCGGCGCGGATCGCCGCCTCGGCGGGGTTCACGGTGGGTGCCTCGTGGTCACCGCGCGTCCCCAGGGGTCACGGCACGCGACTCGTCATCAGGCGCAGCCCGGGTCCGACGAGCGTGTGCCCGCCAAGAAGGACCGGGATCGGGGCCTCCACCGCGGACGCCGTGAGCGTCCGCAGCCAGGCGTCTCCGATGCGGTCCGGGAGCAGGAGGTCGGACGCGAACCGATCCTCGGGTGGCGGCCAGGCGCTCTCGTCGGCGCCGAGCCGGTGGGCCAGGAGAACCCGTGTGTCCACGATCGCCGCGTCGCCGAGGCGGGCGAGAACACGCCCGAGCTCCGCTGATCCCTCGTGGTCGAGGACGATGCCGAGCGTAGATGCCGGAGGACGGGTCGGCGCGGTCGACGGGGCGGGCACACCCTGCGCGAGACGCGACGCCGCCCGGAGCCCGCGCTCCTCGATCAGCGCCCGGACACGGCATGCCGCCCGACGCTCGAGCGCCGTGAGCGTGCTGGAGGACATCCTCCCTGCGACGGTAAGCTCTGCACGACGGTCGGCGAGGACGGACCGAACGGCGGCGAGCCGTGCGACGAACGGCGAACCGGCCGCCGCGGCCGGCAGCGACCCGCCCGCGAGCACGACGTCGGCCGGCGAATCCAGGTCGAATCCGAGGCGGGGCCGGCGGCGCAGGTCGTCGACCCGGTAGCCGGCGACCTCCTCCAGCCAGCGCGGCAGGGCGTTGTCGGCGGGGAGGTCAGGGAGGTCGCGGAGGACGCCGGCCCCGGCGACCGCGACCGCGTCCGCCGAATAGCGGTTGTTGGCCAGCGCGCCCGGCGCGTCGGAGCCGGCCGCGGCCACGAACGCGCGGCGGTCGGCCGGGCGCGCCAGGGCCATGGCGCCAGACCCCAGGACCACGAGCCCCGGCGTGCCCGCAGCCGCTGCGAGGCGCCGCAGCCGCGCCCCGAACGGCTCGGCCCGCTCCTCCTCGACGAAGGCGACTGCCGCGGCGCCGGCCGCCCGAAAGGCCGCCGCGTGGCGCGCCCCCAGCTCCCGTCGCGCGGCGTCGAGCGCGCTCGCGAGCGGACCGGAACCGGCGGGGAGCGGCGGATGAAGAACCAGGACCGTGACGGCGCCCACGCGCGTATTCTCGGGGCATGGCGGGACGAGAGCGCGGGAGATCGTCGCGTGCGGCCGCGGCCGTGCAGGCGCAGCCGTCCGCGGCGGCCCGGCGCGCCCGCCCACGCCTGGTCCGCGCCTACGTCGGCCTCGGCGCCAACCTCGGCGACGCGGCGGCCACGCTCGCGGCGGGCATCCACGCCCTGGCCGCGCTGCCCGGGGTCCGGCTCGTCGAGGTCTCGCGTCTCTACGCGACGAAGCCCGTTGGCGTCGCCGACCAGCCGGAGTTCCGGAACGCGGTCGTGGCCCTTGACGTTCCGGCCGGCCCCGACCCGGAGACCGGCGCGCTGGCGCTGCTGCTCGCGCTCAAGATGGTCGAGCACGCTTTCGGACGGCAGGCCCGAGAGCGCTGGGGTCCCCGCGAGCTCGATCTCGACCTCCTCGTCTTTGGCCGTCACAGGATCGGGGTCGAGCGCCCGCACGCCGCCCGGAGCGAGGACCCGGCGAAGCCCGGGGCCCAGTGGCTCGAGGTCCCTCACGCGAGTGCCCGCGACCGCCTCTTCGTCCTCGCCCCGCTGGCCGATCTCGCCCCCGGCCTCCGGCCGCCCGGCTGGGGCGAGGCCGTCGCGGCGTCGCGAGCCCGCGCGGAGCGCATCGAGGGCTCGGACGCCGTTCGCCCGATCGCGCTCTGGGACCCGGGCGCCGGGACCTGGCGTTCGCGGGCCGGGACGTGACCCCGCGGATGACCGGGCGACGGCGCCGGCGCCTGCCGGCGAGCCCCACGGGCCGCGGCCGCAGGCATGCCGTGCGACCCTGGCTGGCCGGCCTGCGACCGGTGATCGCGCTCGCCGCCACGAGCTCGCCCGACGCGGCTCGCGCGCTGGAGGGCGCATGAGCGACACGGGGTGGCAGACGATGCTTCCCGCCGACCCGCTTCCGTGGCTGCTCGCGAGCCCGGAGCCGGCCGCGCGCTGGGTGACGCGCGTCGAGCTCCTCGACGAGCCCGCCGACGACCCTGGCGTGCGCGCGGCCCACGACGCGGTCCTCGCCGACGAGGGCACCCGCGAGCTCCTCGACCGGCTGCCCGACTGGGAGCAGCCGCAGCGGATCTCGGGGCACGACGCCCCCGCCTTCGCGCCCAACCTGCTCCACCTGCTCGCCGACATGGGCATCGTCGAGGACGACGATGCGCGCATCCGGGGGCTGCTCGACGCGATGCTCGAGCACGTCGACGACGAGGGGAGATTCGCGACGCTGGGCACGCTTCGCGGGAGGAGCGAGCCGCGCTGGGGCGCCCTGCTCTGCGACACCCACGCCATCGCGGACGCGCTCCTGCGCTTCGGGCGCGGCTCCGACCCACGCGTCCGGCGCGCGCTGGCCAGGGCGTCGAGCGACCTTCGCGACACCGCGCAGGGCCGTGCCTGGCCGTGCCGCCCGGATGATGCGTCGGGCTTCCGCGGCCCCGGCCGCAGAGCCGACTTCTGCCCGCTCGTCACCCTTCAGGCCCTGCGCGCCTTCGCGCGGGTCGCCGAGGCCGAGCGGCCGCCGCGGATTCTCGAGATCGCCCGCGTCTCGCTGCGCGCATGGCACGCCCGGGGCGTCGAGAAGCCCTACCTGTTCGGCCACGGCATCCAGTTCAAGACCGTGAAGTGGCCGCCGACCTGGTACGGGGCCTGCCTCGTGGTCGACGTCCTCGGTCGCTACCCGGCCCTCTGGCGCGACGCCGACTCCCAGCCCGACGACCGCCGTGCCCTGGCCGAGCTTGCCGCGTGCCTGGTCGCCTACAACGTCTCGCCCGACGGCGTGGTGATCCCCCGCTCCGCCCGGCAGGGCTTCGGGTCCTTCTCGTTCGGCCAGAAGCAGCTGCCTTCCGCATGGGCGACCGCGCGCCTGGCTGTCGCGCTGCGCCGCCTCCGGGGTCTCGCCGGCGACGTCACCGCGGTCGACGTGGCTGCCCTCGGCAGCTCGCGGGGCGGCCGCGGCACGGCGGTGCCGCCTCGGGCTCGAGCGTCGCGCGGCTGAGGGCGGGTGACCGACGGTGCCGGCGCCGTTCGGCGACGCCCGCCGGCGCTCGGCCAGCCTGGCCCGACCGACCGCCCTACAGCCGGACCGCCGGTGGCCGATTGCGGTCGAACATGTGGACCGTGTCGACGAAGCGGACCTGCTTCGTCTGGTAGGCCATCACGAGCGAGTGCGTTCGGGCTCCCCCGCCGAAGAAGCGGACGCCCTCGAGGAGGTCTCCCTGCGTGACGCCCGTCGCGGCGAAGACGACGTTCTCGCCCGAGGCCAGCTCGTCGGTGTGGTAGACGCGAGCCGGGTCCCCGTGCCCCATCCCCTGCGCCCGCTCGCGCTCGGCATCGGAGCGGAAGACGAGGCGGGCCTGGATCTCGCCGCCAAGGCAGCGCAGGGCGGCCGCGGTGATCACACCCTCGGGTGCCCCGCCGATCCCCATGACGGCATGGACACCGGTGCCTGAAACCGCGCACGCGATCGCCGCGGAGAGGTCGCCGTCGCTGATCAGCTTGATCCGGGCCCCGGCCGCCCGCACCTCGGCGATGAGGGGATCGTGGCGGGGTCGCTCCAGGATCACGACGGTGATGTCGTTGACGCCGCGGCCAAGCGCCGCCGCGATCCGGCGCAGGTTCTCCGCCGGCGGCGCCGTGATGTCCACCTTGCCGGCGACGAAGGGGCCGACGCAGAGCTTCTCCATGTAGCAGTCGGGGGCGTTCAGGAGCCCGCCCCGCTCGGTCGCCGCGAGGACGGTGATCGATCCGGCCTGGCCGTAGGCCACGAGGTTGGTGCCCTCCAGCGGGTCCACCGCGATGTCGATCTCGGGCGCCTCGCCGACGGCGCTCGCGGGATCGCCGACGCGCTCGCCGATGAAGAGCATTGGGGCCTCGTCGCGCTCGCCTTCGCCGATGACGATCCGGGCGTCG
Source organism: uncultured Chloroflexia bacterium (assembly GCA_963705215.1). Lineage (GTDB taxonomy): Bacteria > Chloroflexota > Limnocylindria > Limnocylindrales > CSP1-4 > CTSoil-043. The sequence goes on from CAVPJI010000002.1 coordinate 119,126, forward strand.
ATCGGGATCTCGTCGAAGGTGCGTCGCATCGCCTCGACGGCGAGCCGGTCGGCGTCCATCGTGTCGCCGCGGCCCATCAGGCGGGCCGACGCGATCGCGGCGGCCTCGGTGACGCGGATCAGCTCAAGTGCGAGAAGGCGTTCCATCGGTCGAATCCCCCTGCCGGATGCCGGATCCGGCGCCGGTGGGGCCGGCGCCCCGCGCTAGTGCCGGAAGTGCCGCCGCCCGGTGAAGACCATGGCGAGGTGGTGCCGGTCGGCCACTTCGATCGCCATCTCGTCGCGGCGCGAGCCGCCCGGCTGGATGATCGCGGTCACGCCCGAGATCGCCGCGTGGGCGATCACGTCGGGGAAGGGGAAGTACGCGTCGGACGACATCACCGCGGTCTTGGCCCGGTCGCCGGCCCGCCGCAGGGCGATCTCCACGGCAACCTGGCGGCTCACCTGGCCGCCGCCGATCCCCACGGTCTGGAGGTTGCGGGCCAGGACGATCGCGTTGGAGCGGACGTGGGCGGCGGCCCGCCAGGCGAACATGAGGTCGGTGAGCTCGTCGAGCGTCGGGCGCCGCTGGGTCACCACCCGCAGCTGGTCCCGGTCGAGGGCCGTCCCGTCGAGTGTCTCGACGAGGAGCCCGCCGCCGACCCGCTTGAAGTCGAGGGCCGCGATCCCATAGTCCCGCAGGCCGTCCGACGGGTTCGGCGGGATCGCGAGGAGCTCGAGCTCCGGCCGCGCGGAGAGGATCCGCGCGGCCTCGTCCGAGTAGCCCGGCGCCACCAGCGCCTCGAACGTCCCTTCCACGATCGCGCGCGCGGTCGCCTCGTCCACGGTCCGGTTGAGGGCGACGGTGCTGCCGAAGGTTGCCGCCGGGTCCGTCTCGAGGGCGCGCCGGAGCGCTCCCGCAAGGGCGTGGTCCGAGGCGATCCCGACAGGGTCCGTGTGGCGCACGACCACCGCGGTCGGGGCGGCGAAGTCGGCAGCAATCCGCCACGCGGCGTCGAGGTCGAGCAGGTCGTTGAACGAGGGCTCGCGGCCCTGCAGGCGCGTCGCGTCGGCCAGCGAGCCGTCGCGGTGGGTCGTCTCGCGGTAGAAGGCGGCCCGTTGATGCGGGTTCTCGCCGTGGGCAAGGTCCGCCACCTTCTCGAGGACGATGCTGATGTGGGGCGGGAACGTCGTGCCCGTGACCTGGTTCAGGTACGCGGCGACCTGGGCGTCGTAGGCGGCCACGACGGCGAACGCTTCGGCGGCCAGGCGCTGGCGGAGCTCGGCGGAGACGCTGCCCCGGGCCCGGATCTCGGCGACGATCCGCTCGTACGCGGCGGGTGCGGGGACCGCGGCGACCCCGGCGTAGTTGCGGGCGGCGGCGGAGAGCAGCGCCGTCCCGCCCACGTCGATCATCTCCATTGCCTCGTCGAGGGGGACGCGGCGCTCGCCGACCTGGGGGGCGAAGGGCGCGACATTGACGACGACGAGGTCGATGAGCCCGATCGTCTGCTCGGCCAGCTCGGCGAGCTGCTCGGGCCGGTCGCGCCGGGCGAGGATCCCGGCGTAGATGGCGGGGTGGAGAGTCTTGACCGTGCCGCCCAGCATGGGCGGGACGTTGGTGAGGGCTGCCACCGGAAGCACGTCGATGCCGTCTGCCGCGAGGTGCTCCCGGGTTCCGTCGGTCGCGTAGACCTCGACGCCGAGGGCCAGGAGATCGCGCGCGAGGCCGGCCAGTCCCTGGCGGTCGGCGACCGAGAGGAGGGCTCGCACCCGGCTGGGACCTCCGTATGGGCGCGTCGCTGGGCTGCGCGCGCCGATCGCACCACCCGGGGCGCAGGGTGGTGCTCACGCTCCGTCGCCCGAGTATAGCGCGCGACCGTGGCATACTCGCTCGCACGTTTCCGTGGTGCCCGACCGGGTGCCGCCCGTGGTGCCCGACCGGGCGCCGGCCCGCCGAGGAGGCTTCGCGACCGTGACGCTCCCGCCCTGGGAATACCTCTTCATCTCGTTCAACGACGTCAACTTCCCGGATCTCTTCAACGTGATCTGGGTCTTCTCGCTGATCGGGCTGATCGCCACGGTCGTCCTCTACAACGTGCGATCACGGCAGCTCAAGCGTCACCAGATCTACCTCGACCTGTACGAGTGGCTGCTCTGGGCGGGCGTGATCTTCTTCTTCATGCTCCTCACCTACGCCCTCTTCCACTTCGACTTCCTCTTCGTCGTGCTGTCCATCCCGATCGGGGTCGGGATCCTTCTCTGGATCCGCTTCGTGCGCTTCCCGCCCTACCTCGCGGCCTACGAGACGCAGCTGGCCCGCTCCCGCTACTACTCGAAGCAGAAGTTCGCCCACCCGGAGGCGACAATTCGCCCCAAGCGCGCGGCGCGTTCCCGCACGGCGCGGTCACAGCGTCGCCGTCGCTGAGGCCGGCGGAACGGGCGATGGAGATCCGGCGCTTCGGGGTCGGCAACCGACGCCCCGACGGGCCGCCCGGGACGACGGGTGTCGCCGGGCAGGTGATCCACGCCGACGCCCGCGGGACCGTATCGGAGCTCGCGTTCGCCCGGCGCGGCTCGATCGAGCTGCACTCCAACCCGAACACGACCTGGTTCGTCGTCATCGAGGGCGGCGGCGTGGTCCAGGTCGGGGACGAGCGGGCCCGGGTCGCGGCCGGCGAGGCGGTCCTCTGGCCGGCCGACGTGCCCCATGCCGCCTGGGCCGAGCTGTCCGAGATGCGGGCGATCGTCGTCGAGCTCTGCGGCCCGGACGACGCGCACCTGCGCGGGATCCTCGACGGGCGGGCACTGGAGATCGCCGCGGGCGGGTCTGCGCCGGGCGCAGGCGCGGCAGGCGCGCCGGCCCTCACGACCGACGGGGAGCTCGCCGCCTCGCCCGCCGACGCCGCGCAGGCCGCCGCCGAGGGCGAGCCGCTCTGACATTCGGCCCCCGATCGACCGCCTATCGACTGCCGAGCACCGCCCCGAGCTGGCCGAGGATGGCGGCCGTGGCGCCCCACACGATGCGCCCCTCCACCGTGTAGGCGCCGTAGCGGAGCGGGCGGCCGCGCGGGTCCGGGTCGATGATCTGCGGCTCCACGTCGGGCAGGAATGCCGCCACGGGCGCCTCCAGGATCGCCGCCACCTCGCGCGGGTCCGGCACGAAGAGCGGTCGGCGCGCGGCCACGGCCACGATGGGCGTCACGAGGAAGTTGCTCGGCGGGATCCAGAGGGCGTCGAGGCGGCCGATCACCTCCACGCCGGCGGTGTCCGGGTCGAGCCCCACCTCCTCCTCGGCCTCGCGCAGCGCGGTGGCGACCGCGTCGGCATCGCCGGGGTCCGACTTTCCGCCCGGCAGCGAGACCTCGCCCGAGTGGTGGTCCGCGCCGTACTCGACCCGTTCGGTCAGGACGAGGCAGGCCTCGCCGTCCGGGCCGGGATAGACGAGGACGAGGGCGGCGGCGGGCCGGGCGTCGGACGGGGGTGCCGGCCGCTCGAACGGGACGCCGTCGGGCAGCCGCTCGGGGCGCAGCCACGCCGGCGGAGGCGGCAGGGGCCGCGGCGCTGCTGCAAACCGGACGCGGACCTCGGCGGGCGTCATCCGCGCATGGTACGGGTGCCGCGGCGGGACGCCGCCGAGGTGTCGCCGCCCGCCGACATCATCAGGGCGGGGGCGGGACCTCCGAGAGCCGGCCGCCCTCATGCGCGAAGTCCCAGGCGTCGATCGCCGGTGGCTCGACGCCGAGCGCCGTGAGCGCGGTGCAGACCTGGCTTCGATGGTCGGTCCCGTGGTGGAGCGCCTGCGCGAGCCGGATCCCCATCGGGGCGTGGCTCTCGGATCCGTCGTCGCGGTACCTCACGACCACCGTGTCCGGGTCGAGGTCCGGTACCAGGAGCGAGTCCCAGACGGGTCCGTTGCTCTCCATCGCGGCCCGCAGCTGCGGGAGGTCCATCCGGTCCTCGTCAATGGTGGCGACGTGCCCGCCCGTCAGGGCGAAGAGGTACGAGCAGTCGGCGCCGACGAGGTGGCGCATGGTGTCCAGGATGGAGCCGAATGTTCCCGGCACCCCCGTCCGCACCTGCTCCTCGGTGAGTCCGAGGCATGCATCGATCAGTCGCAACGTCGCCCACACGTGGTGTCCGAACGCGTCCGCCAGGATGGATCTGCTCATTCGTCCACGGTAGCATCCCGCGTTGCTCGGCCCAGCCGCGTCCGTCCGGACTCCGGTCCAGCGCCCCCGACGGCGGCCGCGCCTCGCCCTCGGCGCACTGCTAGTTGAGCCGCTCTCCGTCGTCGCCCTTCTTCTTCGGCGGCGCGGTCGAGGGCAGGTCGAGGACTGACGGCGCGGCGTCGCCGGCCCCGGCCGCCCTCGCCCCGGATCGCGCGTCGCGCCGCTCCCCGGCCTCCGCGACCACCGTCGCCCCCTCCTGCGTGAAGACGAGCGTGCCGCCCACCGGGTCCGCGTCCACACGGATCAGCGCCCCCGGCCGGAACTCCCCGCGAAGGAGGGCCCGCGCCAGCGGATTCTCGACCAGGCGCTGAATCGTCCGCTTCAGCGGCCGCGCCCCGTAGGTCGGGTCCGTGCCCTCGCGGGCGATCAGCCCGCGCGCAGCCGGTGTTGCCTCGATCGCCAGGTCATGGCCCGCCAGCCGCCGCCCCAGCTCCGCGAGGAGCAGGTCCACGATCTGCCCGAGGTCCGCCTCGGTGAGGGTGTGGAACACGATGACCTCGTCGACCCGGTTGAGGAACTCCGGCCGGAAGGTGCCCCGGAGCATCCCGAGGACCTCCCGCTTCATCGACTCGTAGCCCGCCTCCCCGGCCGCCGGCCGCCCCGCGTAGGCCGCGATCGCCTGGCTGCCGACGTTGCTGGTCATGATCACGACGGTGTTCTTGAAGTCGACGGTGCGGCCCTGCCCGTCGGTCAGCCGCCCATCGTCGAGGACCTGGAGCAGCACGTTGAAGACGTCCGGGTGGGCCTTCTCGATCTCGTCGAGGAGGACGACCTGGTACGGCCGGCGGCGGATCGCCTCGGTGAGCTGGCCGCCCTCGTCGTAGCCGACGTAGCCGGGCGGCGCCCCGATCAGCCGCTGCACGGAGAACCTCTCGAGGTACTCGCTCATGTCGATTCGGACCATCGCGTGCTCGTCGTCGAAGAGGAACGCGGCCAGGGCGCGGGCCAGCTCCGTCTTGCCGACGCCGGTCGGGCCGAGGAAGAGGAACGAGCCGATGGGCCGGCGCGGGTCTCCGAGGCCGGCCCGGGCGCGCCGGACGGCGTCGGAGACGGCCTCGATCGCCTCGTCCTGCCCGACGACGCGCTCGTGGAGCGCCTCCTCCATCCGGACGAGCTTGGCCATCTCGCCCTCCATCAGGCGCGTGACCGGGATCCCGGTCCACGCCCCGACGATCTCGGCGATGTCGTCGGCGTCGACCTCCTCCTTGAGCAGACGCGGGGCGCCGTCGGACGCCGCGAGCGCGGCCTCCTGGGCCCTCATCCGCTCTCCGAGCTCCACGAGCGTGCCGTACTTCAGCTCCGCCGCGGTGCCGTAGTCGGCCTCACGCTCGGCCTGCTCGATGCGCAGCTGAAGCCCCTCCAGCTCCGCCTTCGTCGACCGCAGTCCCGCGATCGCGGCCTTCTCGGTCTCCCAGCGCTGCTTCATGGCGCCGGCCTGCTCGGCGATCTCGCCCAGCTCCGCCTCGAGCGTCACCAGGCGCGCCTTCGATGCCTCGTCCTTCTCCTTCTTCAGCGCCTCGCGCTCGATCTCGAGCTGGACCCGCCTGCGCTCCAGCTCGTCGAGCTCGACCGGCATGGAGTCGATCTCCATGCGCAGGCGGCTGGCGGCCTCGTCCACGAGGTCGATCGCCTTGTCCGGCAGGAAGCGCTCCGTGATGTAGCGGTTCGACAGGGTGGCGGCGGCGACGAGCGCCGAGTCCGTGATCCGGACGCCGTGGTGGACCTCGTAGCGCTCGCGCAGGCCGCGCAGGATCGAGATCGTCTCCTCCACCGTGGGCTGGTCCAGCAGGACCGGCTGGAAGCGGCGCTCGAGCGCTGCGTCCTTCTCCACGTGCTTGCGGTACTCGTCGAGCGTGGTCGCGCCGATCGTGTGGAGCTCGCCCCGGGCCAGCATCGGCTTGAGCAGGTTGCTGGCGTCCATCGCCCCTTCGGCGGCCCCCGCGCCCACGACCGTGTGCAGCTCGTCGATGAAGAGGACGATCCGCCCCTCGCTGTCCTTGATCTCGCGCAGGACCGCCTTGAGGCGCTCCTCGAACTCGCCGCGGTACTTGGCTCCCGCGATGATCGAGCCCAGGTCAAGCGCGACGACCCGCTTGTCCTTGAGCCCCTCGGGCACGTCGCCGCGGACGATCCGCTGGGCCAGGCCCTCGACGATGGCCGTCTTGCCGACGCCGGGCTCGCCGATCAGGACCGGGTTGTTCTTGGTCCGCCGCGAGAGGACCTGGATGACCCGGCGGATCTGGTCGTCGCGCCCGATCACCGGGTCCAGCTTGCCGGCGCGGGCCTCCTGCGTGAGGTCGCGGCCGTACTTCTCGAGGGCCTGGTACGTGCTCTCGGGCGTCGCCGAGGTGACCCGCTGCCCGCCGCGAATCCCGGTCAGGGCGGCCAGGAACGGCTCGCGCCCGGCGCCATGCCGTTCCAGGAGCGCCTGGCCCTCCCCGCCGACGTCCACGATCCCGAGGAGGAGGTGCTCGGTCGAGATGAACTCGTCGCCGAGACGGCGGGCTTCCTCCGCCGCGCGCTCGAGCACGCGGCGAGCACGGGCGTCGAGGGCCAGCTGGCCGCCGGCCACCTTCGCCCGTCGCGCGAGGAGCGCCGCCAGCTCGCCGCGGAAGGCGGCCAGGTCCGTGCCCAGCCGGCGAAGGGTCTGGGCCGGGATTCCCTCCTCGTCCTCGGCGAGCGCCGCGAGGAGGTGCTCGGCGTCGAGGACGGGGCTCTGGAGCCGCTCGGCCAGCGCCTGCGCGGCGACGATCGCCTCCTGGGCCTTCTGGGTGAAGCGTTCGAGGTTCATGGCGGGTTCGTGCTCCGGGTGGTCGCGCCGGGCTCAGGCGCTGGAGCCGGGCTCAGGCGCCCGGGCGGGGATCGGGCTGGTCGAGGGCGTCGAGGATGGGGGTCATCGCGGTGCGGCCCGCCTCGTCGAGGGAGGGCAGGACGACCCGGACGCGGACGAGCAGGTCGCCGCGGTCGCCGCCCTTCAGCCGGGGCATCCCCTGGCCGGCGAGGCGGATCACCCGGCCCGGCTGGGTGCCCGCCGGGATCCTGAGCAGGAGCCGCTTCCCGCCGAGCGTGACGACCGGCACCTCCGCCCCGAGGAGTGCTTCCTTGAGCGTCACCGCGAGCTCGCGACTGAGGTTCGCGCCGTCGCGCGTGAAGACGGCGTGCGGTCGCAGGGCCATGACGAGGACCAGATCGCGGGCGTCCGCGCCCGAGCCCCCGCCCTGGCCTCGGAGGCGGATCCGACTGCCGCTCTCGACCCCCGCCGGGATGGCCACCTCGAGGCGCCGCCCGTCCACCTCGAGGAGGCGGGTGCCACCAGCGGCAGCGTCCTCGAGCGTGACCTCGACGGCGGCCTCCGCGGGCGGCAGGGCGACGGGTCGGCGGGGGTTCGCATGCCGCTGAGGGCCGGCGCCGGCCTGGCCGCCCGGCCTCGCCGCGCCGCCGGCGGCGCCGGCCATGCCGCCCGCGAAGAACGTGCGAAAGAAGTCGGAGAAGCCCCCGGTGTCGCCCGCGAACTCGAAGCGCACGCCGCCGGGCGCGCCGCCCCCCGCCCCCGCAGGGCGGAAGCCCGCGAAAGGACCGCCCGGCCCGAACGGGTCGCCGCCCGGCGGGCCACCGGCGCGGGCGTACTCCTGCCAGTGCGCGCCGAGCTCGTCGTACTGCTTCCGCTTGACCGGGTCGGCGAGGACCTCGTTGGCCTCGTTGACCTCCTTGAAGCGGCGCTCCGCCTCCGCGTCGCCCGCGTTGCGGTCAGGATGGTGCTTCCGGGCGAGCGCCCGGAAGGCCTTCCTGATCTCACCGGTGGTGGCCGTGCGGGGCACGCCCAGCACGGCGTAGTAGTCCTTGTAGTCCACGGCGCCCCCCGCGGTCGGGGTCTCCTCAGTTGCCCGAGGCGATCGCCGGCGGCTGGTCGGCCGGGAAGCCGGCCGGCGGCGCCGGGACTGCGAGCGGGGCGCTCTTCCGGGCGCCGCCGCCGGACTCCGGTGCCTTCACGACGAGCCCCTTCGGCTTCCGCCGCAGCGCGCTCTCGAGGACCTGGTCCATCGACTCCACGAGGATGAGCTTGATCTGCTTCCGGATCTCGTCCGGGATGTCCTGGAGGTCCTTCTCGTTCTTCTTCGGGAGGATCACGACGCGCGCGCCCGAGAGGTGCGCGGCGAGGATCTTGCTCTTGAGGCCGCCGATGGGCAGGACCCGGCCGCGCAGGGTGATCTCGCCGGTCATCGCCACGTCCTTGCGGACCGGGATGCCGGTCAGCGCGCTCACCATGGCGGTCGCCATCGTGATCCCGGCCGACGGCCCGTCCTTGGGGATCGCGCCGGCCGGGACGTGGATGTGCAGGGTGTTCTTCTCGAAGGTCTCGCGGTCGACGCCCAGGCGCGTGGCGTTGGCGCGGATCCACGAGAGCGCCGCGCGGGCCGACTCCTTCATGACATCGCCGAGCTGGCCGGTGAGGATGAAGTCCTCGCGGCCCTCCATCTTCGTGACCTCGACCGCGACGACGTCGCCCCCGACCTCGGTGACGACGAGGCCCGTGGCGGCCCCGGTCTGGTCCTCTGCCTCCAGCTCCCCGTACTCGAAGCGCGGCGGGCCGAGGAACTCGATGAGCTTGCGGTTGTCGATGACGGTCTTGCGCTTGCGCCCCTCGGCGACCCGGCGGGCGACCTTGCGCATGACGTTGGCGATCTCGCGCTCGAGGTTCCGGACGCCGGCCTCGTGCGTGTAGGCCTGGACGAGGGTGACGAAGGCTTCGTCGGTGATCTCGATGTGCTTCTCGGTGAGCCCGTGGTTGTGGAGCTGCTTGGGAAGCAGGAAGCGCTTGGCGATCTCGACCTTCTCGAGCTGGGTGTAGCCGGGCAGCCCGATGACCTCCATCCGGTCGCGCAAGGGGGGCGGGATCGGGTCGAGCAGGTTGGCGGTCGTGATGAAGAGCACCTTCGTGAGGTCGAAGGGCACCTCGAGGTAGTTGTCCTGGAACGTGTTGTTCTGCTCCGGGTCGAGGACCTCGAGGAGGGCCGACGAGGGATCGCCCCGGAAGTCCATCCCGAGCTTGTCGACCTCGTCGAGCATGAAGACGGGGTTGTTCGTGCCGGCCGTCTTGACGCTCTGGATGACGCGACCCGGGAGCGCCCCGATGTAGGTCCGGCGGTGGCCCCGGATCTCGGCCTCGTCGTGGACGCCGCCGAGGCTCATCCGGACGAACTTGCGGCCCATGGCCCGGGCGATGCTCTTGCCGAGCGACGTCTTGCCCACTCCGGGCGGCCCCACGAAGCAGAGGATGGGGCTGCGGATCGTGTCCGCCAGGGCCCGGACGGCGAGGTACTCGAGGATCCGCTCCTTGACCTTCTCGAGCCCGTAGTGATCTTCGTCGAGGATCTTGGCCGCCTCGCGAATGTCCAGGTTGTCGGTCGTGGACGTGGTCCACGGCAGGCCGACGAGCCAGTCGACGTAGGTCCGGATCACGCCCACCTCCGGGGAGGCGGAGGGGATCCGGCTCATGCGGTCGACCTCCTTGAGGGCGCGGGCGCGCACCTCGTCGGGCATCCCCGACGACTCGACCTTCTCGCGCAGCTCGTGGATCTCGGCCTGCTGCGGGTCGTCCTCGCCCAGCTCCCGCTGGATCGCCTTGAGCTGCTCGCGGAGGATGTACTCCCGCTGGGTCTTGTCCATCTCGGACTTGACCTCGCTCTGGATCTTCCCCTTGAGCTCGAGGATCTCGACCTGGCGGGCGAGGAACGTCGAGCAGAGCTTGAGGCGCTCGACGACGTCCACGGTCTCGAGCAGCTCCTGGCGCTGCTCGGTCGTCATGTCCGGGCTGTAGGCGACCATGTCGGCCAGCAGCCCCGGCTCGGTGATGTTCCGGGCGGCCACCGCAGCCTCAGGCGGGACGGGCGCGCCGGACTGGACGTACTGCTCGATCTGGCCCTGGACCGTCTTCATGAGAGCTTCGATCTCGACGCCGGTCGGGGCGATGTCGGGCAGCTCCTCGACCCGGGCGAGGAGGTATGGGCTGGTTTCCGTGAACCCGTGGAGCCGGAGGCGCCCCTGCCCCTGGACGATGGCCCGGACCGTCCCGTCCTGGAGCTGGACCACCTGGGCGATCTTGGCCAGGGTGCCAACCTCGTAGAGCTCGGCCGGGTCCTCGATCTCCTCCTGCTCGGCACGGCGCTGCGTGACGAGCGCGATGAGGCTGCTGCCCGCGACGGCGGCGTTGAGCGCGTTGACGCTCTTCTCGCGGCCGACCTGGAGCGGCACGATCATCTCGGGGAAGATCACGGTCTCGCGCAGGGCGACGAGCGGCAGCTCGCGGATGGGCGCGGGCGGCCGGCCGGCTGGGGCCTTCGACTTCGGCATCTGGCTCTCCTGGGCCTCGGGCCCTGCGGGCCTCCGGCTGCTGGCGGTGGACCGGGCGGTCCGCCGGTTCGTGGTGTTCGTGGGCTTCTGGGAGGCCCCGGGCTTCGGGGTCCGTCGGGGGCCAGACGGCCGTTCGGGGTCAGCTGCCAAGTCGAGCCCCTCCCTCGGTCGTCGCGGCGCCGTCCTCGCGGCCGGCACCCGTTCCTTCGTCGTAGAGGGCCTCAAGGATGCGAACGCCGAGGCGCTCCTCAAGCTCGAAGAGGATGCGGATCCCGGCCAGGTTCGCCCCCCGCTCCTGGGTGAGGTGTCGGATCCAGAGGATTCGGCGGATGTCCTCGTCAGAGTAGAGGCGGATGTTCGTGGGCGTCCGCGCCGGCTCGATCAGGCCCTCGTCCTCGTAGATCCGGAGCGTCCGCGGGTGGACCGAGACGATCCGGGCGGCGACGGAGATGACGTAGACGGGGCGAGTGGGGTCCCGATCGAGCCGACCGCGGAACACGTGCGTCGCGCCGTCAGCCGGCTGAGCCGGACCCGACGAGCTCGCGCTCGGGCTGCGCATCGCCGGTCGCCGTGATCCGGATCTGCTTCGGCTTGACCTCTTCGGCCTTGGGAATGCGCAGGGTGAGGATGCCGTGCTCGTAGGTGGCGGTTGCGCGGTCGCCGATGAGGCCCTCCGGAAGCTCCAGCGTGCGGCTGAAGCTTGCCCGCCGGATCTCGTTGAGGATCCAGGACGCATCCTCGCGGCGGGCCTCCTCCCTCATCTCCCCGGAGATGGTGAGGGTGCTGCCGGTGAGGGTGATCTCCACGTCCTCGGGCTGCCAGCCCGGAAGGCTGGCCTTCACGAGGAGCTCGTCCGTCGTCGTCGTGATGTCGAGCGCCGGCTCGGCGCCGAGGGGGATGGTGCGCCAGGTCCGCGGATGGATGGCGTCGTCGTCGAAAAGGCGGTCGACAGCCCGGCGCAGCGTGAACAGCTCGTCGAACGGGTTGGTCCTGCGGATCATCGTCATGGTGTCTGCACCTCCGGGTGCGCTGGTCGTCATCTCGGGCTCCGCCCGGTCGGGTGGCCGAGGAGTGGCGGACGCCACCTCACCGGACACGTGCGCAGGGTAGAACCTTGTCAATAATGTTGTCAAGAGGTCGGACAACGTTCAGGGAGGGTGAGGGGCACCGGCCGGCTCTGCGCGCCCCTGAGGCGGGCATTGCGTGTGCCTGGAGAGCACGTAGTGGCGGTCGAACGGCCGTCCGTCGGCTGGGATCGCCTCTGCCACTGCCTTCTCATGACCGAAGTCGTGTGCCCCAGCTCTATGCCGAGCACGGGGCCGCGCCGGTTGTTGTCCGCCGACCCAGCCAGGGCGGCGCATGTGGAGGGAGAGGAGCGCCCACCCGCTGCTACGTGCTCCTGGAGCACGCCCGCGGCGCGCGCCGCGCCTGCGCCCGCGACGCCGCGGCGATCAGCCGGGCGTCGACACCCCGATCAGCGTCTCGTGGAGGGCCGGCTCGCACTCCAGCCGCCCGGTCGCGATGACCTTGTCGCCCGCCCGGAGGATCGTGTCGCCATGGATCGCCTGGGCCACGTCGTCGCGGACAATCGCCACGATGGCGCATCCGTCCGGCAGCTCGAGCTCGCGGGCATTCCGGCCGACCGCCGGGGAGGCGTCGTCAAGCTGCGCCTCGATGAGCTCGAAATCACCTGACAGCGAGGCCAGGTGAAGCAGCTCGTGGACGGGGATGTCCTGCTCGATCGAGCCGAGGATCATCCGGGTCGGCGAGATGAGCTCGTCCACGCCGAGATGATGGAAGAGCGGCTCGTTCTTCGGGTTGTTGACGCGGGCGATCGTCTTGGGCACCGCGAAGTGGTGCCTCGCCATCTGGCAGATGACGAGGTTGTCCTCGTCGTCGCCGGTGACGGCCGCCACGATATCGGCGCGGTTGGCGCCCGCCTCGGCCAGCGCACTCCCTTCGCAGCCGTCCTTGGCCACCACGATGGAGCCGATCTCGTCGGCGATCTGGTCGGCCCGCACGCGGTCCTTCTCCATGAGGACGACCTCGTGGCCCGACTCGCTCAGCTCCTTGGTCAGGTAGTAGCCGACCTTTCCGCCGCCCACGACCAGCACGAACATGGCTCAGTCCTCCCCGGTGGCCGGTGCCGCGGCTTCCGGCGCGCCCGCGTGGTGGTGGCCGGCGCCCTCGCGAATCGAGGGCTCCCCGCTGCCCGGCTCCCCCAGCGCGTCGAGCAGGGCGTCGGCCATCATCGTGGTCCGGCAGATCGTCCCGATCCCCAGCTCCGCATAGGCCTGGGCCCGAACGGGATCGTTAACCTTGGCGTAGACGCGGCCAATCCTCAGCGCCTCGAGGGCGAGCTGGGCGGCCATGATGTTGCGATTGTCGCCCTCGGTGAGGGCCAGGAAGAGGTCAGCACCCTCCGCCCCGGCGCGGCGCAGCACGTCCTCATCCGTCCCGTCGCCCCTGACGGCATTGCCCCGGAAGGTGGCGGGGAGGCGGTCGAATGACCGCGTGAGGAGGCTGACGATCGTGACCTCGTGGCCCATCTTGTCCAACGCCTGCGCCATCGTGGCGCCGACGCGACCGCAGCCGACGATGACGGCTCTCATGTTCGGAGCTCCTCGGGCATCGCCTCGCGCGCGACCCAGACGGCGCACGGGGCGTTCTTCAGGACGTAGGGGACGGTGCGGCCGATGGCGAAGTCGCCGCCGAACCGCTTGCGGTAGGGGAGGCCGAGCACCAGCAGGTCGGCATCCCGCTCTGCGGCCTCGTCCACGAGGGCCGCACCGACGTCGCGGGCCTGGACGAGGACCGCTTCCAGCGGATGCTTGGCGTGCTCGGCCTGCGTCTCGGCCATGTCGAGCACGCGCTGGGCCGGCTCACTGCCCTGGGCGACGTCCGCGTCGAGGGGCAGCGTCCAGTCGATCTCGACGACATGGACCGCAACGACCTCGGCGTGGGCGGGCTTCGCCAGGTCGAGGACGAGGCGCAGGATCCTCGCGTCGGAGGGCCCCCCGTTGAGGGCGACGACGGCTCTGCTGAAGGCGGGAACGGACTTCTCGCTCACGGGGCTGGAAGGTCCTCATGTTCAGGGTCGATCCCACGCCGAGCCAGCGTCACGCGGACGACCCAGCCTCACACGATAGCACCGCTGCCGATGCCCAGCGGCCGCCCGGATCAGTCGCCCTCGCCCGCTCCATCGTCCGGTCGCCGGAAGGCCTCGGGCTCCTCGCGCCGGTACGGGACGTTCGTGACGACCGTGTCGGGCCGGCCGAGCAGGGCCCGCCGCAGCTCGTTGGTGGACTGGTTGTAGAGCATGCGCTCCCACCAGTGGCGGGGAACGAACTCCGGGATGACCACGAAGGTGACGGGCGTCTCCTTGTCCGGCGGCCAGGTCTGGTCGAGGACCTCGAGATAGGCCAGGAGCGGGCCGGTCAGGGCTCGATACGGGCTTTCGACGACGATCAGCGGCACATCCGGCACCTGGGTCTCCCATGCCGTCCGGACCTCCTCCGCATAGGCCGGGTCCTCCGACACGAGGACTGCCCGGATGTCGTTCGAGACGGAGCGTCCGACGTTGACGGCCTGGATGACCGCGCGGTTGAGGGCGCTCACCGGGACCACCACGCGCTCATGGCGGCGTGGCAGGGGAGCGACCTGGTCAGGACGCAGGGAAACCTGCGCCCGCGAGGCGGCGTACTGGCGGTGGATGAACTGGAAGACGAGGATCTGCAGCGGGATCAGGACGATGACCAGCCATGCTCCATCGACGAACTTGACGCTCGCGACGACCGCCAGCACGAGGAGGGTCAGGATCCCGCCGAAGGCGTTGACGCCCGCCCGCCACTGCCAGCCGGGCTCCCGGACGGTGAACCAGTGGCGAACCATCCCCGCCTGGGAGAGCGTGAAGCAGACGAAGACGCCCACCGAGTAGAGCGGGATGAGCGCGTGGGTGTCGCCCCCGAAGAGCACGAGGATCGCCCCCGCGACCGTTGCCAGGGCGATGATCCCCCAGGAGAAGGCGAGACGGTCGCCACGGAACCCGAACTGGCGCGGCATGTACTCGTCGTTGGCCAGGATTGCCGCGAGCCGGGGGAACGCGTTGAAGCTCGTGTTGACGGCCAGGAAGAGGATCAGCGCCGTCGCGGCCTGGAAGAGGAGGAACGGGATCGTTCCGTCGCCGAAGACCGCCGCGGCGACCATGGCGACCACGGTTGGCCCTCCGGGCTGGGTGGGCCGGATCCCGAAGCCATCGGCGACGATCGTGATCCCGATGAAGAGCACGCCGAGCAGGACCGCCATCGCCAGCATCGTGTTGGCGGCGTTCTTCGCCTCGGGCGGCTTGAAGGCGGGCACGCCGTTGGCGATCGCCTCGACGCCGGTCAGGGCGACCGATCCCGCCGCGAAGGCGCGGAGGACGAGGATGATCCCGATGGCCTGGGTGCCGAACGGGACGAGCTCATCGGCCGGCGGGGCGCTGACCGGTTCCTGGCCGGAGGCGATCCGGGCAACGCCGAGGCCAATCATGAGCAGGGTCATCCCCACGAACAGGTAGGTCGGGCTGGCGAAGAGGAGCCCCGCCTCGCGCAGCCCGCGCAGGTTGGCGATGGTGATGAGGGCGATCGCGCCGAGCGCGATCTCGACCCGGACGTCGTAGAGCTCGGGAACCACCGAGTAGACCTGCGAGACGGCCGCCGCGGTGGAGACGGCGACCGTCATGACGTAGTCGATGAGCAGCGCGGCCGCGGCCACCAGCCCCGCCAGGTGGGCAGATGTTCTCGCGGGCCACCACGTAGGCGCCGCCGCCCGACGGGTAGGCGCGGCAGACCTGGCGGTACGAGAGGGAGACGACGGCGAGGAGCCCGACGATCGCGAACGCCATCTCGATCGAGAGGAGGAGCGCGCCCGCGCCGGCCACGACGAAGACGCGCAGGATCTCCTCCGTCGCGTAGGCGGAGGAGCTGATCGCGTCGGAGCTGAAGATCGGGAGGGCGAGCTTCTTCGGCAGCCGCTCGAAGGCCTCCTCCTCGTTGGAGAGCCGCCGCCCGAAGAGGAAGCGGCGGATCGTCTGCCCCCGTCCCCGCGAAGCCCCTGGCGCCAGCGACGCGGTCGCCTTCGCGGTCATCATCCCGGGCCCGGTGTACCGGAAGTACGCCGAGTGGGGCCGCTCCACCCGTACCCGGCGGTCGGCGACCTTGCGTCCCTGGAGCGGCCGTCGTCCACCGATCACGGGGCGGCCCGATCCTGTTCGGAAGGCAGCGTGGCGGCCGGGTCCACGTCGGATGGCGGAGCGCCCACCGGGTCCTCCACGCGCCGGTACGGCACGTCGAGGACGACCGTGTGCTCCCGACCGACGAGCTCCGCCCGGAGCCGGCGGGCCCCCTGGTTGTAGAGGAAGCGGTCCCACCAGTGGCGGCCGACGTACTCGGGGAGGATGACGACCGTCGTCGGCACCTCCTTGTCGGGCGACCACGTCCGGTCGAGGACGTCGAGGTAGGCCACGACGGGTCCGATCAGGGCACGGTACGGGGACTCCACGACGACGAATGGTACGTCGGGCAGCTGGCGGGTCCACCGCTCCCGCAGCGCGTCGCCGGCGTCGGGGTCGGCGGTCACGTAGACCGCCCGGATGTCGTCGCTCAGCGTCCGCCCCACGTTGACCGCCTGGACCACGGCCCGGTTGATGCCGTTCACCGTCACGACCACGCGCTGGGTGCGATGCGGCCGGGGGATCTCGGCGTCCGCGGCCACCAGCAGCTCGACCTCCTGGCCGCGGTACTGGGCGCGCACCCAGCGCATGAGGGCGACCAGGATGGGGACGGTGATGAGCACGATCCAGGCCCCGTTGGGGATCTTGGACGCCGCGCTGATGACGAAGACGAGCCCGGTGACCACCGCCCCGACGAGGTTGAGGCCGAGCTTCCACCGCCAGCCGCCGCCCCGCTCGTCGTACCAGTGGCGGACCATGCCGGCCTGGGAGATGGCGAACGAGAGGAAGATCCCGATCGAGTAGAGCGGGATCAGGGCGGGGACCGACGCGTCGAAGAGCCAGATCAGCAGGCACGCAAAGCCGGCGAGGATGGCGATCCCCCAGCTGAACGCGAGACGGTCGCCGAGGATCGCGAACTGGCGGGGCATGTACCCGTCGACCGCCAGGATCCGGGCCAGGCGGGGCGCGCCGTTGAAGCCGGTGTTGGCGGCCAGGATGAGGATGAGCGTCGTCACCGCCTGGAAGGCCACGAAGGCCAGCCCGTCCCCGAAGACCTGCTGCGCGACCTGGGCGATGAGGGTGACCTCCTCGGCCGGGTCCGGGACGATGCCGAACGCGAAGGCGAGGACGGACACGCCCACGAAGATCGTCCCGAGCAGGAGCCCCATCGCGGTCATCGTGTTCGCGGCATTCCGCGCCTCGGGCGGCTTGAAGGCGGGCACGCCGTTCGTGATCGCCTCCGTCCCGCTGAGCGCCACCGAGCCGAAGGCGAACGCCCGGACGATGAGGATCACGGACAGGGCCTCGAACCCGCCTTCGGGCGGCACCACGCTCGGGATCGGGAACGTCGCGGCGGGGTCGCCGGCGGCGATCCGGGCGATCCCGATGCCGATCAGGGCGAGGGCGCCCACCACGTAGGCGTAGGTCGGGATCGCGAAGAGGTTGCCGGACTCGCGCAGGCCGCGCAGGTTGGCCACCGCGAGGAGGATCGTGGCGAGGATGGACAGCTCTGCCCGGTACGGCAGCAGCTCCGGGACGACCGAGGTGATCGCCGCGATGCCGGCCGCGATGGAGACCGCCACGGTCATCATGTAATCGAAGAGGAGCGCCGCGGCCGCGAGCAGCGCGACCGGCGCCCCGAGGTTCGCCCGGGCCACCGCATAGGCGCCGCCCCCCGACGGGTACGCGTGGCAGACCTGGCGGTACGACGTCGTCACGATGACGAGCAGGATCGCGATCGCGAGCGCGATCGGCACCGACCAGACGACCGCCACGCCCCCGGCGAGGACGAGGATTCGGAGGATCTCCTCCGAGGCGTAGGCCGAGGAGCTGATGGCGTCCGAGCTGAAGACGGCCAGCGCCTTCGTCTTGGAGAGCCGCTCGCCGATCTCCTCCTCGCTCGCGAGGGGCCGTCCGATGGCGACGGCCTTGACCCTGGCCCAGGCTCGCCCGATCGCCGTCTTGGGTGCGCTCGCCGCCCGCTTCGCGGTGAGCTGGCCGGGGCCCGCGTAGCGGAAGTACGCGCTGTGCGGCCGCTCGATCCGAACCCGCCGGTCGCCGACCTTGCGGCCGCTCAGCGGGCGGCGCCCTCCGATCACGATCAGTCGCCGCCGGCCAGGCGATCGGCCAGCCATCCGGGCAGGCCCGCGGCCCGGATGTCGGCCTGGGTCGTCGCGATCGGGGTAGGCCACGCGGTGCCAGGTGACGCGCCGCATCTCCGTGTCCAGGACGAGGAAGGCGGCTCGAGGGTCACCGTCGCGCGGCTGCCCCACGCTGCCCGGGTTGAGGAGGAGGCGTCGTCCGTCGAGCGCCAGGACCGAGCCGTGGGACGGCCCGAGCGCCTCCACCTGCCCGTCGTCGTCGCGCCACGCGGCGGGGACGTGGGTATGCCCGTAGAGGCAGTAGGGCGTCGCGAGCACGGCGAGGTTTTCCCGCGCGTCGGGCGTCGTGGTGACGTACTCCCAGGTCGGGTCGCGCGGGCTCCCGTGGACCAGGGTCATCTCGCCGAGCTCCGCCCGCTCGGGAAGCTCGGCCAGCCAGGCCTGGGTCTCGGGGGAGATCCGCCGGGCGGTCCACTCCACGGCTCGTCGGGCGGCCGGGTTGAACCACTCCACGCCCAGGGCTCCGAGGACCGCGGCATCGTGGTTGCCGCGCACGCCTGTCGCCCCGATCTCTCGCAGGCGCGCCACGACCTCGTCCGGATGGGGCCCGTACCCGACCACGTCGCCCAGCTGCCAGACGGCGTCGACGTCGCCCAGTGCCGCGAGCACTGCGTCGAGCGCCGGGAGGTTCGCATGGATGTCCGAGAGGACGGCGACACGCATCGCCGCGGAGCGTATCGCGGCGCCGCCTGTCGCGTGCGGCCGGTCACCAGGGGCTGCGCTTCCGCTCGGCCGGCGGGCGCGGCCAGTCCCGTCCCGTGGGCCCGCTCTTCCGGACGACGACGAGCCGGTGGTCCTGCAGGCCGGTGATGGTCGCGGGAAGGTGGGCGACCTCCACGCTGCCGCCGCCGAGCGCCGCGACGGCCCGGAGCGCCCGATTCCGCTCGTCGTCGAGGCCGACCCGTTTCCAGGCCACGAGGATGCCGCCGGGCACGAGGAGGGGGAAGGCGAGCTCAACGAGCTCGGGCAGCGATGCGACCGCGCGGACCGTGACCGCCGGCCAGCGCTCACGGTGGAGGCGATCGGCCGCCAGGTCCTCGGCGCGGACGGCCGCGACCGCCACCCTATCGGCGACACCGGCAGCCGCCGCGGCGACCTCCAGGAAGGCGACCTTCTTGGCGATCGAATCGACGAGCAGCGCCCGCTCCGCCGGCAGGGCCAGGGCGAGGGGAAGCCCGGGGTATCCGCCCCCCGAGCCGAGGTCGACGAACCGGCGCACGCCGGCCTCCCGCAGAAGCGGAACCGCCGCCAGGCTGTCGAGCAGGTGACCCACGACCGCCGCCTCGGGATCGCGGATGGCGGTCAGGTTGACCGCCGCCGTCCACGCCAGGAGGAGGCGCAGATGCCCGAGGATCCCGTCGCGTGTGCCGTCGGGCAGGTCCCCCAGGCCGAGCGACGCGCAGCCGGCGTCGAACCGGGCGATCGCCGTCGCGGGAAGCGCCGGACAGAGGGAAGGATCGGCCGGGAGCGGTGCGCGGTCACCCACGGGACCCTCCGTCGCGTCGTGCGGGCCCCGAGCGTTCAGACCACGCCGCTCCCGGCCGTTGATCGGCTCGCATCGCCCGGACCTGGGAGGACGGTCTCTCGACGCTCGTCCGGTTGGCGGCCCGGGTCTCCCCGTGCCCCTCGCGACCGCCGCCCCCCGTCATCGGGTCCGCTGTCGATGCGGACAGTGATCGTTCGGCCGCCGCTCCCGGCCGTCAACGGGGTTATCCACCGGGTTATCCACGATCTGCCGCACGGCGCGGGGCGCCGGTGGAAAACCTGCGCACGGCCGGCGACCCGGGCTCGGGACGCGTCAGGCGGCGTCGACCGCCGGCATCTCGGCGCTGCGCGGCCCGTCGTCGGCCCGCTCGGCAGCCCCCGCGGGGTCGCCTGTGCCCCGCGCGCCGCGTCCTGCCGGCGGGCCGGCGGTGCGACCGCCGGTCCCGCCCCCGGCGCGGAGCGCCCGCAGGACGGCCCGCTCTTCGAGCCCGATCTCCTCGGCCTCGGCCGCGCCTCGGATCGCAGCGGCGACGGCGCCGCGGGGGACCTCGGCGACGGCCGGGAGGCCGACGACGAACGCTGACCCGCTGGCCGGGACCGATGCCACCGCCACGTCGCCGCCCATCGCCCGCGCCAGGTCGCGGCTGATCGGCAGCCCGAGGCCGGTTCCCGGGATCCGCTCGTGGCCCTCGAGGCGAGCGAACGGCCGAAAGACCCGCTCCAGGTCGCCCCGCTCGATCCCCGGCCCCTCGTCGCGCACGATGATGAGCGCCGCGGGGCCGTCGACCCGGGCGATCAGCTCGACCAGCCCGTTCTCGGGGGAGAACTTGCAGGCGTTGGCCCCCAGGTTCGCCACGATCTGCTCGAGCCGGCGCCGATCGACCCGGGCCGTGCGAATTCGCGGCGGGAGGTCGGTCACCACGCGGATGCCGCGCCCCGCAGCGAGCGGCGCGAGCGGCGAGATGGCCCGTTCGCAGATCTCCGCGAGCGAGCAGGCCTCGATCTCCAGGCTGAGGCTGCCCGCCTCGATCCGACTGAGCTCGAGGAGGTCGCCGACCAGTTCTGCCATGCGCTCCACGATGCCCCGCCCGCGCTCCACGAACTCCCGCCCGATCTCCGGATCGTCCACCGCGCCGCCCGCCAGGAGGTCGAGGTATCCCCCCAGGCCGGCGAGCGGTGTCCGGAGCTCGTGGGCGACCATCGACACGAACCGTTCGCGCTCGCGCTCCCGGGCCCGAAGGGTCGTCCGCTCGGCCTCGTCGGCCGCTCGCCCGGTCGCGGCCGACAGGGCGGCCAGCACGTGGCGGAGCGTGGCCGCGGGGAGGCGTGCCGCGACGGCCGCCGCGTCGTCTGGGCTCACGAGCTCCAGGCCGAGCTGGACCTTCGCCCCTGGGACGTCGAGGCGGAGGAACCGCTCGGCCAGCGCAGCGGTAGGAGGCTCGAGCACGATCCTGGCCGGACTCCGCTGGGCGCGCACGACCGCGACCTCGGCCGGCGCCGCTGCGGCCCGGACCGCGGCAGGTCGGGCCGCGCGGGCGTCGAGCCACGCGGCCAGCTGCAGCGCGTCGGCCGTCTCCTCGCCCGGTTCCGCGCTCACGAGGACACGGCGGGTCGGGCGGTCGGTCACGATCGCCGCGCGGCGCGCCCCGACGACGCGCGCGACCAGGGCCAGGATCTCGGCGACGTGCGTCGCGGCGTCACCCGGGCCGGCGAGCACGTCGAGGGCCCGGGCCAGCAGGGCCCGCTCCTCGTGGGCGGCAAGGTCCTCGTCGCGCCGGAAGGTCCGTCGGCGTTCCGTGAACGGGGACGGCGCGGGGACGGCCGGCAGCGAAGGACGGCTGGGGTGGCGCTCCATGCATGCTGGAGGGTGCGCGCGGGCACCGGCGGCGAGCCATCCCCCGAGCGTCGCGCGCGGACGGCCGGAAGTACCGAGGGTCAGGCGCGCGGCGCGCTCCGCACCGGGCGCCCGAGCGTCCGGCGAACCACGTCCAGCACCTCTTCGACGTACTGGTCGGCCTCGCCCCGCTCCGCAGCCGTCCGGACGCAGCCCTGCACATGGTCCTCCAGGACCATGATCGAGACCGCGTCGATCGCGGCCCGGAGCGCTGCGGTCTGCTGGAGGATGTCCACGCAGTACTCCTCGCGCTCGATCATCCGTCCAATCCCGCGCACCTGGCCCTCGATCCGGCTGAGGCGGCGGATGAGCTGGGCGCGGTCGCGCGTGTAGCTGTGGCGAAAGGCCGCATCGTCTGCGCCGGCGGCGCCGGCGGCGTCGACGGGGCGCGTTCCGCTCTGGTCGCCCGGCGTCATGGTCGTCGTTCTCCGATGGGGTGGGTGGCGGCTCGATGATACTCCCCGTGGGTATCTCGCGGCCTGCCGCCGGCGGTTACCCCTGGCGCTCTGGACGGGCACCTACGCCGCGGACTCGCGCCGTCGGACCGGCTAGACTTGAGCCGATGGACCGCCCGACGCCCCGTCCCGAGCCGCTCGCCCCCGGCGAGGTGGGCTCCCGGCGCGCCGCCCCGGGGCGCGCAGCCCGGTGACCCATGCCCGTCCCCGGCCCGCGTTCGCCCACGCGAGCGAGGCTGAGCTGGCGCGGATCCTCGACTTCTACGAAGTGGCCTGGGAGTACGAGCCGCACACGTTCCCGATCCTCTACGACCGGGACGGGACGGTGCTTGAAAGCTTCAGCCCGGACTTCTACCTGCCCGAGCTGGACCTGTACGTTGAGATCACTACGCTCAAGCAGCGCCTCGTCCGCAAGAAGAACCGCAAGCTACGCCGCCTCCGCGACCTCTATCCGGGCCTGCGGGTCAAGCTGCTCTACGCGCGGGACTTCCGGGCGCTGCTCTTGAAGTACGGACGGATCAGCCTGGCCGACGCCCTCAGCGGCGCCGAGGGGCAGGCCACGCCGCCCCGGCGCGCCTCGAACGCCGCGGCAGCCGGCGCTGCCCCGTCGGTCGTCCACCGTTCCGATGCATCGCTCGCGCTGCCCGCCCCGTCGCGGGCGACCCGGGCGCGCCGGACGCGCGCCCAGGCCCGGGCTCGCGCGGCCGCCCGGACCAGCGCCGGGCCCACCATGGAGATGAACGGATGAACGGGACCCCGGACCTCGTCGCGGACGTCGCCGAGGTCCTTCTCTCCGAGGAGCAGATCCAGGCCAAGGTGGCTGAGCTGGGGGCGCGAATCTCGGCCGACTTCGACGGCCGCGAGCTGACCCTCGTCAGCGTCCTGAAGGGCTCCCTGCCCTTCATGGCCGATCTCATGCGGGAGATCACGATCCCGGTCCAGATCGACCTCATGGAGGTCTCGTCCTACGGGGGGACGGCCACCGAGTCGTCCGGGCTCGTGCGGATCCTCAAGGATCTCTCGTCGTCGATCGACGGCCGCCACGTCCTCGTCGTCGAGGACATCATCGACACCGGCCTCACCCTCAACTACCTGGTCCGCTACCTGCGGGGCAAGAACCCGGCGTCGCTCCGTATCTGCACCCTGCTCGACAAGCCCGCCCGGCGCCTCGTCGAGATCCCCATCGACTACCGGGGCTTCGAGATCCCCGACCGGTTCGTGATCGGCTACGGGCTCGACTACGGTGAGCGGTACCGCAACCTCCGCTTCGTGGGCGTTCTCCGCCCCGAGGTCTACGCAGGCCCCGAATGACGCTCCACCGCCGCCGGCTCGGTCGCGGACGCCTCGTCGCCGCGGCCAGTGCCACCCTCATGCTGGCCGGCTGCCTTCTTCCGTGGTTCCGCGCCGGCGGCCGCGACGGCATCCCGCCGATCGAGGGAAACGCCTTCGAGGGAGCGGGGATCCTCGTCTTCCTCGCGGCGCTGGCTACCCTCGCCCTCGTCGCGCTCCCCTACGCGGCCGGCGACCGGCCCGTCGCGTACGACCGCTGGTGGGCGTATGGAGCATTGGCGCTGGTGGCGGCCGTGGCGCTCGTCGCGCGGGTCGCCGGGATCGCCGCCGAGGCCGGCGGGCTCGCCACGATGCTGCCGGATCGCGCGGCCGGACTGTGGCTCGCCGGCGCCGGCATCATCGGCCTCATCTTCGCCACCGCCGAGATCTACGGCCAGCGCCGGGAGTAGGGTCGCGGCTGCGGCCGCGCGCGCCGTGAGACCACGAGTCACCCCTGACTCGCGAGGGGACGAGCCCGGCACGAAACCCCCCGACGAAGGCCGACAAACCCGCCGCTCAAGGCGGGGTTGCGTGGTCCGAGGGCGTGATCCCGAGTCACCTGCGCATCACGCCTGATGGCGGGAACCGGGCATGCGGTCCGGCCTCCGGCGCCTCAAGGCGTCCGACTCTCCTCAGGCCCAGTCCACGGGCCGCGCAGCTCGATGGCGAACCAGGCGACCCCGGAGCCTGCCGGCGCGGAGCCGAGCGCGTCAACGCGGAAGACATAGATGCCCGGAGGCCAAGATGCCTGCACCGGCTGGCCGCCGTCGGCCCTCCAGCGGGCCGCACCCGGCGCCGGCCCGCGCGCCGCCCAGGCGTCCTCGGGGTCCGCGGCCCGGCCCGACGCGCCGCCCACGGACATCCCGTCGGGCGGCCCGAACAAGGCGCCACCTTCCGCGGTCGTTCCGCCCGAGACGACCGGCGGCGCGATCTCGACGGCCTGCCGGGCGCCGGGCGCGGCCGTCCCGGGACCCCCGACCGACCCCTTGAGGGGCGTCAGCCGCCACGCACGAACAAAGAGCCCTTCACGGCCGTCGCCCGCCGCGCCGTCGCCCGCCGCGCCGTCGCCCGCCGCGCCGCGAACGGAGGTCGCCCCGGCCGAGCCGGGCGCACAGAAGCCGATCCGGGGCACGGACTCCGCGTAGACGTGGGTCCGGGCCATGGCCGAGTCGAGCGGGCCGGTCGCCGGCACGAGGTCCAGGCGCGTCCACGAGCGGGACGTCACCGGCTCGTTCACCTGGTCGACCACCGCCAGCCAGCTCGTCCCGGACAGGCAGGCGACCTGGGGCCCGGCACCGCTCCAGTCACGGGATGCCGGCGTTGGGGCGACGGTCGGCGAGGTCGCCGGCCGTGCCGCCGATATCGCGGCTCCTTCCCGGCCAGGAGCCACGGGCGGCGGGGCGAGCCAGTCCCAGGGCTTCAGGACGGCGAAGACCAGCGCGAGCGCCACGAGGACGACCATCGTCGACAGCCCCCGGCCGGCGCCCCCGGCCGGCCCGATCCGAGTCGTGGGCGGTCGCTCCGTTGCGTCCTCCCGGGTCACGGAAGGGTGCCCCTACGACTCTCCGAGGTAGGCCTTGCGGACCATCTCGTCCTCGATCAGCTCCTTGGAGCTCCCAGCCAGCACGACATGGCCGGTCTGCAGGACGTAGCCGCGGTGGGCGACCGAGAGCGCCTGGAGGGCGTTCTGCTCCACGAGCAGGATGGTCATCCCGCCCTCGTTGATCTCCTTGATGATCTGGAAGATCTGCTGGACCAGGATGGGCGAGAGGCCGAGGGATGGCTCGTCGAGGAGCAGGACTCTGGGTCGCGTCATGAGCGCCCGGCCGATGGCGAGCATCTGCTGCTCGCCGCCCGACAGGGTGCCGCCCTTCTGGCCGGCCCGCTCGCGCAGGCGCGGGAAGAGCTGGTAGACGTGCTCGACCTGCTCTGCGTTCTCGGCCTTGCTGCGGGTGAACCCGCCCATCAGCAGGTTCTCGAAGATGGTCAGGCGCGAGAAGATGCGCCGGCCCTCCGGAGCCTGGCCGATGCCGAGCTGGACGAGCTGGTGGGCCGCGACGTGCGAGATGTCGCGCCCCTCGAACTCCACCTTCCCGACCCGTGGGTGGAGGAGCCCGGAGATCGTCTTGAGCGTCGTCGTCTTGCCGGCGCCATTGGCGCCGATCAGGGTCACGATCTCGCCCCGGTGGACCTCGAGGTCGATCCCGCGCAGGGCGTGGATCGCACCGTAGTACGTGTGGACGTCGGTGAGACGAAGGACGGCCGTCCCGGTCCCGGGATCGGCCGTCGGCGCAGTCGGGGCGCTCATGCGGCCGGCTTCCCGAGGTACGCCTCGATCACGCGGGGATCGCGGCGCACCTCTTCGGGGGTGCCCTCGGCGATCTTGCGCCCGGCATCGAGAACGGTCACCCGGTCGCTGATACCCATGACCACCTTCATGTCGTGCTCGATGAGGAGGACGGTCAGGCCGAGCTCGGTGCGGAGACGCGAGATGAGCTTCATCAGGTCCTGCGTCTCCTTGGGATTCATGCCCGCCGCCGGCTCGTCGAGGAGCAGCAGCTTCGGGCCGGCGGCAAGCGCGCGCGCGATCTCGAGGCGCCGCTGGTCACCGTAGGGGAGGTTCTTGGCGAGCTCGTTGCCGATCCCGTGCAGCCCGACGTACGTCAGGAGCTCCTGGGCCCGACGATCGCAGAGATCCTCCTCCCGGCGCGCGCGGGGCGTGCTCAGGAAGCCGTCCACGAGGTTCGAATGCATCTGGGAGTGCATCCCGATGAGCACATTCTCGACGGCCGTCATGTTCTTGAAGAGGCGGATGTTCTGGAAGGTGCGGGCGACGCCGGCCTGGACCATGTCGTTGGGCCGGGCGCTGCGGAAGATGCCCAGGCGGGGCAGGAACATCTGGTACCAGACCGGGCGCACGATCGCGAGCAGGAGCGTCGCGATCAGGAAGCCGATCGCGATGACGCCAGCGAGGGCGATCCCGCTGCCGGCCAGGACCCCCGTCACCCCGAGCGCGAGACTCACCAGGATGATGAAGATCGACGGGGCGACCCAGACGAGCGACTCGAGGCCGACTCGCCGCGGGCGGGCGATCATCGCCCGCCCGTTGAACTCGACCCGGCCCGCGGTCGGGTCGATGATCCCGAGCAGGACGTTGAAGAACGTCGTCTTGCCCGCACCGTTGGGGCCGATGAGGCTCACGATCGACCCCTCGGGGATCGTGAAGTCCACCTCGTTCACCGCGACGAGGCCGCCGAAGCGGCGGGTGACCTTCTCGGCCACGAGGATGTCTCGCTTCTCGCTCATCGCCCGCCCTCCTCGGTCACTTCGGAGAGGGTCATCTCGTCCGCGCCGGGCTCGGTGACCTCCGCGTGGAGCTCGCGTTGCCGCCGGCTGTTCGGGAAGAGGCCTTCAGGCCGCAGCAGCATCATGGCCACCAGCGCGATGCCGTAGAGCAGGAACTGCAGGCCGATGAAGTCGATGTCCTCGAGGATCGGGATCCCGAGCGTGTCGAAGAACTGGTTGAGCGTCTTGAGGAGGACGTTGTTGATCGTGTAGATCACGAACGCTCCCACGGCGACGCCCCAGAAGTTGCCCATGCCGCCGAGGACCACCATGGCCAGGACGGTGAAGGAGACCACGAACCCGAACTGGTCCGGGCTCACGACGGTCAGCTTGGCGGCGTTGAAGACGCCGGCGATGCCGGCCGTCGAGGCGCCCAGGGCGAAGGCCAGCAGCTTCGTGGTGACCGTGTTGATCCCGTTCGCCGCCGCCGCCAGCTCGTCCTCGCGGATGGCCTCCCAGGCCCGCCCGAGCCGGCTTCCGGCGAGCCGGTAGCAGAAGATCATGACCACGGTGATGAGGACCATCATCGTCACGTAGTACGGCCACGGATTGACGGCCGAGAACGACCCGATCCCGGGGAGGTACGGGCGGTAGATGCCACCGATCCCGTTCGTGCCGTTCGTCAGGTCGTCCGAGTTGAGGAAGACGATCGGGACGATCTCGCCGAATCCGAGCGTCACGATCGCCAGGTAGTCACCCCGCAGGCGCAGCGTCGGCGCGCCCAGGAGAATGCCGAAGGTGGCGGCCACGAGGGCCCCGATGATGAGCATCGGCCAGAAGATGAGACCGGCGGCGTCGCCGAGGAGCGCCGCGATGTCGATGCCGATGATCTCGTTGCCGAACGGCGAGGCGGCGTACGCGTAGGCATAGGCGCCGATCGCGAAGAACGCCGCGTAGCCGAGGTCCAGGAGGCCGGCCACGCCGACGACCAGGTTGAGGCCGAGGGCCAGGAGCACGAACACGCCGGCGTTCGTGAAGCCGTCGATCCAGGAGTTCTGGGTCTGGAACGACGAGAAGGGCGGCACCGCTGCCAGCACGGGCAGGACGGCCGCCACGATGGCCATCCCGACGACGATGCTCATCGACCGGTGGCGGGCGCTCATCTCGGCGATCCGCAACCGGAAGGCGCCCCCCCGCCGGCCGCTCGGGACGGGGAGATCCTGCACGGCGCTCATGCCCGCTCCCCCACCTGCTGGCCCAGGAGGCCGGCGGGACGGAAGACCAGGACGATGACGAGGACCCCGAAGACGACGGCGGGGCCCCAGCGCCCGTACCCGAAGGCGACTGCCGCCACCTCGATGAAGCCGATGATGAAGCCGCCCAGGGCCGCGCCGACCTGGTTGCCGATGCCGCCCAGGACGGCCGCGGTGAAGGCCTTGAGGCCGGCCTGGAACCCAAGGTCGAAGCGCGTCACGCCGTACTGCAGGCCGTAGGTCACGCCCGCGGCGCCGGCCAGCGCGGAGCCGATGAAGAAGGTGATCGCGATGGTGCGGTTGATGTTGACGCCCATGAGCGCCGCGGCATCACGGTCGAGCGCGGTCGACCGCATGGCGCGCCCGAGGCGCGTACGCCCGATGAACAGCTGGAGCCCGATCATCATGCCCACCGCCACCGTGACGATGAAGATGCTCAGGACCGGGATCTGGACGTCACCGAACTGGATGAACCAGTCCGTGGGGAAGATCTGGGGCGAGTTCGTCTGGAACGGGCCGTAGAAGATCTGGACGATGTTCTGGAGGATGAACGAGACGCCGATGGCCGTGATCAGGGGCGCCAGGCGCGGTGCGTTGCGCAGGGGCCGATACGCCGAGCGCTCGATCAGGACGCCGACGAGCCCCATCACGATCATCGTGAAGGCGAAGACCGCGACAAGGAGCACGACCAGCAGGAGCGGGTCCCGCACGGCGCCGGAGAAGCCCAGCGAGGTCAGGAACGACAGGCTGACGAACGTGCCCACCATGAAGACGTCGCCGTGGGCGAAGTTGATGAGCTCGATGATCCCGTAGACCATCGTGTAGCCGATCGCGACGAGGGCGTAGATCGCCCCGAGCGTCAGGGCGTTGACGAACTGGGCTGGGCCCAGGACCAGGAACGCGACGACGAGCGCCACCGCCACGATGCCCAGCTGGACCAGCGCCGGGCTCGCTGCCCCGCGGAGGGAGCGAGCGGGCGGTGCCTCGGCGGTGGCGGCGGGAGCGGTCATCGGGATCCCTTCACGGCTCGCGGTGGACGGATGGTGCCGATGGAGGGAAGCCGGGGCACCCGGACGACGGGGTCGGACCATCTCGTCCTCGATCAGCTCCTTGGAGCTCCCAGCCAGCACGACATGGCCGGTCTGCAGGACATAGCCGCGGTGGGCGACCGAGAGCGCCTGGAGGGCGTTCTGCTTCACGAGCAGGATGGTCATCCCGCCCTCGTTGATCTCCTTGATGATCTGGAAGATCTGCTGGACCAGGATGGGCGAGAGGCCGAGGGATGGCTCGTCGAGGAGCAGGACTCTGGGTCGCGTCATGAGCGCCCGGCCGATGGCGAGCATCTGCTGCTCGCCGCCCGACAGGGTGCCGCCCTTCTGGCCGGCCCGCTCGCGCAGGCGCGGGAAGAGCTGGTAGACGTGCTCGACCTGCTCTGCGTTCTCGGCCTTGCTGCGGGTGAACCCGCCCATCAGCAGGTTCTCGAAGATGGTCAGGCGCGAGAAGATGCGCCGGCCCTCCGGAGCCTGGCCGATGCCGAGCTGGACGAGCTGGTGGGCCGCGACGTGCGAGATGTCGCGCCCCTCGAACTCCACCTTCCCGACCCGTGGGTGGAGGAGCCCGGAGATCGTCTTGAGCGTCGTCGTCTTGCCGGCGCCATTGGCGCCGATCAGGGTCACGATCTCGCCCCGGTGCACCTCGAGGTCGATCCCGCGCAGGGCGTGGATCGCACCGTAGTACGTGTGGACGTCGGTGAGACGAAGGACGGCCGTCCGGTCCCGGGATCGGCCGTCGGCGCGTCGGGGCGCTCATGCGGCCGGCTTCCCGAGGTACGCCTCGATCACGCGGGGATCGCGGCGTACCTCTTCGGGGTGCCCTCGGCGATCTTGCGCCCGCATCGAGAACGGTCACCCGGTCGCTGATACCCATGACCACCTTCATGTCGTGCTCGATGAGGAGGACGGTCAGGCCGAGCTCGGTGCGGAGACGCGAGATGAGCTTCATCAGGTCCTGCGTCTCCTTGGGGTTCATGCCCGCCGCGGGCTCGTCGAGGAGCAGCAGCTTCGGGCCGGCGGCAAGCGCGCGCGCGATCTCGAGGCGCCGCTGGTCGCCGTAGGGGAGGTTCTTGGCGAGCTCGTTGCCGATCCCGTGCAGCCCGACGTACGTCAGGAGCTCCTGGGCCCGACGATCGCAGACATCCTCCTCCCGGCGCGCCCGGGGCGTGCTCAGGAAGCCGTCCACGAGGTTCGAATGCATCTGGGAGTGCATCCCGATGAGCACATTCTCCACGGCCGTCATGTTCTTGAAGAGGCGGATGTTCTGGAAGGTGCGGGCGACGCCGGCCTGGACCATGTCGTTGGGCCGGGCGCTGCGGAAGATGCCCAGGCGGGGCAGGAACATCTGGTACCAGAGCGGGCGCACGATCGCGAGCAGGAGCGTCGCGATCAGGAAGCCGATCGCGACGACGCCGGCGAGGGCGATCCCGCTGCCGGCCAGGACCCCCGTCACCCCGAGCGCGAGACTCACCAGGATGATGAAGATCGACGGGGCGACCCAGACGAGCGACTCGAGGCCGACCCGCCGCGGGCGGGCGATCATCGCCCGCCCGTTGAACTCGACCCGGCCCGCGGTCGGGTCGATGATCCCGAGCAGGACGTTGAAGAACGTCGTCTTGCCCGCACCGTTGGGGCCGATGAGGCTGACGATCGACCCCTCGGGGATCGTGAAGTCCACCTCGTTCACCGCGACGAGGCCGCCGAAGCGGCGCGTGACCTCTCGGCCACGAGGATGTCTCGCGTCTCGCTCATCGCCCGCCCTCCTCGGTCACTTCGGGAAGGGTCATCTCGTCCGCGCCGGGCTCGGTGACCTCCGCGTGGAGCTCGCGTTTCCGCCGGCTGTTCGGGAAGAGGCCTTCAGGCCGCAGCAGCATCATGGCCACCAGCGCGATGCCGTAGAGCAGGAACTGCAGGCCGATGAAGTCGATGTCCTCGAGGATCGGGATCCCGAGCGTGTCGAAGAACTGGTTGAGCGTCTTGAGGAGGACGTTGTTGATCGTGTAGATCACGAACGCTCCACGGCGACGCCCCAGAAGTTGCCCATGCCGCCGAGGACGACCATGGCCAGGACGGTGAAGGAGACCACGAACCCGAACTGGTCCGGGCTCACGACGGTCAGCTTGGCGGCGTTGAAGACGCCGGCGATGCCGGCCGTCGAGGCGCCCAGGGCGAAGGCCAGCAGCTTCGTGGTGACCGTGTTGATCCCGTTCGCCGCCGCCGCCAGCTCGTCCTCGCGGATGGCCTCCCAGGCCCGCCCGAGCCGGCTTCCGGCGAGCCGGTAGCAGAAGATCATGACCACGGTGATGAGGACCATCATCGTCACGTAGTACGGCCACGGATTGACGGCCGAGAACGACCCGATCCCGGGGAGGTACGGGCGGTAGATGCCACCGATCCCGTTCGTGCCGTTCGTCAGGTCGTCCGAGTTGAGGAAGACGATCGGGACGATCTCGCCAAATCCGAGCGTCACGATCGCCAGGTAGTCACCCCGCAGGCGCAGCGTCGGCGCGCCCAGGAGAATGCCGAAGGTGGCGGCCACGAGGGCCCCGATGATGAGCATCGGCCAGAAGATGAGACCGGCGGCGTCGCCGAGGAGCGCCGCGATGTCGATGCCGATGATCTCGTTGCCGAACGGCGAGGCGGCGTACGCGTAGGCATAGGCGCCGATCGCGAAGAACGCCGCGTAGCCGAGGTCCAGGAGGCCGGCCACGCCGACGACCAGGTTGAGGCCGAGGGCCAGGAGCACGAACACGCCGGCGTTCGTGAAGCCGTCGATCCAGGAGTTCTGGGTCTGGAACAACGAGAAGGGCGGCACCGCTGCCAGCACGGGCAGGACGGCCGCCACGATGGCCATCCCGACGACGATGCTCATCGACCGGTGGCGGGCGCTCATCTCGGCGATCCGCAACCGGAAGGCGCCCCCCCGCCGGCCGCTCGGGACGGGGAGATCCTGCACGGCGCTCATGCCCGCTCCCCCACCTGCTGGCCCAGGAGGCCGGCGGGACGGAAGCCCAGGACGATGACGAGGACCCCGAAGACGACGGCGGGGCCCCAGCGCCCGTACCCGAAGGCGACTGCCGCCACCTCGATGAAGCCGATGATGAAGCCGCCCAGGGCCGCGCCGACCTGGTTGCCGATGCCGCCCAGGACGGCCGCGGTGAAGGCCTTGAGGCCGGCCTGGAACCCAAGGTCGAAGCGCGTCACGCCGTACTGCAGGCCATAGGTCACGCCCGCGGCGCCGGGCGCGGAGCCGATGAAGAAGGTGATCGCGATGGTGCGGTTGATGTTGACGCCCATGAGCGCCGCGGCATCACGGTCGAGCGCGGTCGACCGCATGGCGCGCCCGAGGCGCGTACGCCCGATGAACAGCTGGAGCCCGAGCATCATGCCCACCGCCACCGTGACGATGAAGATGCTCAGGACCGGGATCTGGACGTCACCGACCTGGATGAACCAGTCCGTGGGGAAGATCTGGGGCGAGTTCGTCTGGAACGGGCCGTAGAAGATCTGGACGATGTTCTGGAGGATGAACGAGACACCGATGGCCGTGATCCAGGGCCGCCAGGCGCGGGGCGTTGCGCAGGGGCCGATATGCCGAGCGCTCGATCAGGACGCCGACGAGCCCCATCACGATCATCGTGAAGGCGAAGACCGCGACAAGGAGCACGACCAGCAGGAGCGGGTCCCGCACGGCGCCGGAGAAGCCCAGCGAGGTCAGGAACGACAGGCTGACGAACGTGCCCACCATGAAGACGTCGCCGTGGGCGAAGTTGATGAGCTCGATGATCCCGTAGACCATCGTGTAGCCGATCGCGACGAGGGCGTAGATCGCCCCGAGCGTCAGGGCGTTGACGAACTGGGCTGGGCCCAGGACCAGGAACGCGACGACGAGCGCCACCGCCACGATGCCCAGCTGGACCAGCGCCGGGCTCGCTGCCCCGCGGAGGGAGCGAGCGGGCGGTGCCTCGGCGGTGGCGGCGGGAGCGGTCATCGGGATCCCCTCACGGCTCGCGGTGGACGGATGGTGCCGATGGAGGGAA
>CAVPJI010000003.1:0-59003 GCA_963705215.1 uncultured Chloroflexia bacterium
GCCCTGACGGCCGGAGCGCGCCGTGAACCTCAGCGCCGGGCTCCGCGACACAGCTTGGGAACGTCCGCCCTGCCGGTGAACCGCGACGTCGGTTCCGCACGGAGCCGACCGCACAGTTAGGCGACGCACAGGACGTCCAGCCAAGTCCACGCGCCGAGCACCGTCCGCTCGTAGCAGCGCGCGAGCCGCCGCCATATACCGTCGGAGAAGGCAGCCGCCTACCGCCTCGGCCTGTCACACTCGACCGTCAAGCACCTCGCGAACGCTCGGTCGAAGGTCGGGGCGGAGACGACGGCACAGCTCGTGTGGATCCTGGCGCCGCGGTTGCCGGAGCCGGAGGGCGGAGCGCAATCCGACGAGTAGCGCGGCCGTGGGCTCCTGGAGTCGAGCCGACGGCCCTACCACTGACGGTCTGGTCCCACATGGGACACCACCGCCCCATCCGCCTCGCGCAGCCGACCTGAGACCGGCGCCCGTTCGCCCGACGGCCGCCTCCCCCTAACTCGCGACCCGCTCGTAGTGCCGTCGGAGCGCCGCGCTCGTGACGAGGTCGACGATGACAGCCAGGCCAACCCCCGCCGCATTGGCGATGAGGTCGGCCGGGTCATACACATTCGCCATGACACCGAACCCGTTCGTAACCTCGAACAGCTCCACGACGAGAAGCGTGAGAGCGGCGGCGAAGAGCCGTGGCCGGCCGTAGGCGGAGGTCGCGTTAATGGCCGCGAAGTACAGAGCGAACGAGACGGCGACGTTGCCCGCGTATGCGTTGAGGGCGTCCTCGAACGGGCCGTGGTAGGCGGACTTGAGCACGAGAACGGCGGCCCCGAGGATGGCCAGCGCCACATTGCGGATGGTGATGGCCCGCCTCAGACGGGAGCCGGGTTCTGTGCCTGCCTCCGACCTCGCCGCCGATCGCTTCACCCACGCCCCTTGTTGACGTCGTCTCGTAGAGCGGCTCCGCGTAGGCCTCAGGTTCGATCCCACGGACATCGGAGGCTCGCGGCCCCTCCCCGCGTAGGGTACGCACCCCGGCAACACGAACGCATGGCCCAATCGGCCAACGAGAAACCTAAGCACGCCGGCGCGGCCCTTGGGGGCACGACGGCGCGCTGGTCCGATCTACACCGACTCCCGGGTCCCCCCACCGGGTACGTCCGCGCCGTCGACTCCCTGGTGGCCCGATGAGCGGCGTCGAGCTCGTTCTCGCGTTCCTCGCCGGCGTGGTCATGGGCGGTGCCCTCGATCGGTTCGTGCTTCCGCTGCTCGTCAATGCGAGGATCGACCGACTGCGCCGGCATGGGCGATGAGCGCAGGGACGATGTGGCTGACCGCCGCCGGGCCGACGTCTACAGCTCGGCCCGGATCGGCGCCGCGGCCGCGCTCACGATCGTCCTGGTCATCCTCCTCGTCCTCGACGTCGCCGTCCCCGACTACGACATCAGCCCGGGGATCCTCCCGCCGCTCCTGGGCGCGATCCTCGCGCTCCTGGGGCTCGAGGCCTCGGCCCTGTGGAGGGGTGTGAGGCGGATAGACCGCAGCATCGGTCTCGCTCACGCTCGTCTCGATGTCGAAGGGCGTGCAATCGAGCGTCAACGCTGCCAGGCCCGCGTGCTCTACAGGGCGTTGTGGCGGCTCGCTCCTGGAAGACTGCGCCTCCCAATCGTGCGCACGCGGCCGAGTGTCGCCAATTATCCCGGGTACTGATCGGGGAACCGCTCAGGTTCGCCCGTGCGCGCCCACGTTGGCCCACGTGGCGCGACGACCCTGCGGGTGGCCCCAGACGCGACCGAACAGAAAAAGGCCCCGGCTGGCCTACCGCGCTGGCCGCGCGCTCCGAGCCGGGCCGACGATCCCTTCCTCGTACGCCGTAAGCAGGTCGAACAGCTCGGTCGCGGCGTACTGGCGGTCGTACGTCCCCTCGCTCAGTTGGCGGATGACGCCGGCCTCCGCCAGCGCCTTGAGCGCTGCCAGCGTCTGCTGCTGGCTGACACCGATCGCTGTACGGGCGGTCGGCGCCGAGAGCACGGGCAGGGCGGGCAGCAGCGCGGTGAGCTTGCTCGCAGCGGATCCGGCCCTCGGGCGGCCCGCGCGCTCGCGCCACGTCGCCTGCAGCACCGCTACCTGGTCCGCGAGCTCGATCGACATCAGGGCCGCGCGGGCGGCGGCGGTCGCGAACGAACCGATCCAGTCCGCGACGAGCCCCTCTCGGAACGCAACCAGCCCCTCGACGTAGGCGGTGGGGCGGGCCGCCAGGACGATGCTGACCGGCGGGACGAAGCGAGCGGCGACGCCGCGGCGACGCAGCACGACGTGGATGAGGGCGCGGCCGACGCGGCCGTTGCCGTCGATGAACGGGTGGATGGTCTCGAACTGCGCGTGGGCCACGGCGGCCTGCGGCACCGCGGGCAGGTCGTCGCGCGCCATGAACGTGAGGAGATCCTCGAGCAGCGGCGCGATGAGGCCCTCCGGCGGCGGCACGAAGGCCGCATCGGACGGGTTCGCGAGCCTGCCGCCGATCCAGTTCTGCTCCTCGCGCACCCGACCGGGCCGCGCCCGCTCGTCCCCCGCCATGAGCACGGCGTGGATCGCCAGCAGGTCGTCCACGGTCACCGGCGCCGTCCTGTCACCGATCGCGATCGCCTCCTCCATCGCGGACACGTTCGCCGCGACGATCCTGGCGCTGCCTCGCGCCGCCCGAGGGTCGATGAGCGCCCGGGCGAGGTTGAGCGAGGAGACGTCGTAGCCCTCGATCCGGGACGACGCCACAGCCTCCGACCGCAGGAGCAGGGGCCCGATGGCCTCGAGGCCGCCCACCGAGGCGCGCTCGTTGAGCGCCCGGATCGCCGCCTCGGCATCCGCCGATAGGTCGGCAACCTCGAACGGGACGACGGGGCTGAGCGCTGCGATCTCGTCCGGGACGAACGCCCGGTACCGGAACGAGGTTCGGGCCCGGCGCCCGCCCAGCGCGCCAGGGTCTCCCTCCCACGTGCGCTCCACGGTCCTCGGCACACGGCCTCCGGCTGCAACCCTTCGATGTCTCCACAAGAATGAAGGGATGAGTGGATTGTGCGCCGCTAACCCTTCAATGTCAACCGAAGATCGAAGGACAGTGAGCGACGTCCCCGAGGCCAAGGCGGAGCTGCTCCACGCCGTCCACGAACGGATCGTTGGTCACAGGGAGGACCATCGTGTAGATCAGGCTGACCCAGGTGGCCTACGCGCACGGTTTGGCGCTCGCGCTGCCCGAGAAGTTGAACTGGCGCGCCCGACAGGTGTCGGGCGCGCGTTAGCAACCTACGAGATCCCGATCGAGGGTCGGGACGAGTGGGTGGCCGCGGCGAGGCGCCTGGCTTGACGGCACGGACTCGGGCTCGGGCGACAGACCGCGAGCTGGCTGTGGTCGAAGCGGTCCTGGCGACGGGCTCGGAGAAGGCGGCCGCACACCGCCTGGGCCTCTCTCACTCGACCGTGAAGCACCACCTGGCGAATGCGCGCTCGAAGGTAGGCGCGACGACGACGGCCCAGCTCGTGTGGATCCTCGCCCGGCAGCTGCGGGAGCCGCAGGGTGTCGCCAGGACGGACGAGTAGGGTCACGAGCGAGGGTACCCTCGGCTTCGACCAGGGGGCGGGAAGCACCTGCTCCTGCCGCCGGGCTACGAGGGCGGCGTGCCGGAGGGCTACTTCCGGTCGAGCACCTACCGGAACTGGGTGATGGTGCGCAGCTTCGAGTAGATCACAGGGCGGGGCGAGGCCGCGCGTGACCGTGGCGCTCGCCACCCGGCGAGCGCTGCCCGCTAGCCCTCGATCTCGATCCGAATGATGCTGGCCGGTGCCCGTTCCCATCCGGGCGGGCCGCTCATTTCAGTCGGCGCGCGCTCGCCCTACTGTCGCGCCATGGCGATGCGGAGGCGATCCTCGGGTGGTACCGGCTCCAGCGCCTCGCCGACGTCGATCCGGACCCATTCGACCGTGCCCCGGAAGCTGCTCTCCTCGCCCGTGTAGTCGTCGCTTACTGGGGAAGCCGTGTCGCGGCCAATGTCGGTCGTCTCGTCGAGCGAGTAGATCAGCGGGACGGTCGCGTCGATCCGTCCTTGCCCGGTGGGCTGACCGTCCACGAAGAACGACACCGTACCGCCCTTGCCCATTCCGCCGCCGTCGTAGGCGAATGCCATCCGGACCTCGTGGGGTCCGGGCTCGAGACGGGCCTGGCCCCGCACCTTGAAGCGTTGCAGGCCGAGGAAGTTGTGACAGTACGTGGGCCGCCCGTCCGCCACGTAGAGTGACCAGCCGCCAAACTCCCCGCCCTGGGCAATGATTACGCCGCTTGCGCCACCATCCGCCACCGTGACTTGCGCGGTCACCTCGTGCGACCGGTTCTTCACGTTGAGGACGGTTGCCTCGTTGAGGCGGCCCATCCCGGCGTACAGGACCTGCGAGTTCGCGCGGACCAGGACGGGACGGCCAGCGATCCCGGCGTCGAAGCGCTCCACCCGGCGATCATCGAGGGGGAGGACCTGGTACTTCCGTGCTTCCTCCAGGAACAGCGCCTTGAGCTCCTCGAGCTTCTCCGGCATCTCCCCGGCGAGGTCGCGGGCCTGGCTCCAGTCGACGTCCGTGTCGTAGAGCTCCCAGACATCCTCGTCGAGCGGAGGGACCTCAGCGTCGGCGATCCACGGCGTGGCGTGCTTGGTCACCGCCGTCCAGCCGCGATGGTAGATGCCGCGGTTGCCGCCGATTTCGAAGTATTGCGTGTCGTGCCGGTCTGGGGCGGTCGCGCCGTCGAACGAGTAGGCCATGCTCACGCCCTCGATCGGGTGCTGCTCGACGCCGTTCACATGGGTCGGCTCGGGGATCCCGGCAGCCTCGAGGATGGTGGGCGCGATGTCGATGACGTGGTGGAACTGGTGCCGGATCTCGCCCCGTGACTGGAACCCCGCGGGCCACTGCACAAGCGTCCCGTTCCGCGTGCCGCCCCAGTGCGAGGCGACCTGCTTCGCCCACTGGTACGGCGTGTCCAACGCGTGGGCCCAGCCGACCGCGTAGTGGTTGTACGCAGCGGGCGTGCCGAAGTCCTCGATCCGCGCCGCCATGGTCTCGGCGGTCTCAAGTGCGGCGGCGCCGTTGAAGAACAGCATCTCGTTGAACGAGCCCTGCAGCGTGCCCTCGGCGCTCGCCCCGTTGTCGCCGAGGATGTACACGACGAGCGTGTTCTCCAGCTCGCCGAGATCGGCGATCGCGTCGATGACGCGGCCGACATGGTGGTCCGTGTGCTCGAGAAAGCCTGCGAACACCTCCATCTGGCGCGCCAGGACGGGCCGGAGCTCGGCCGGAATCTCGTCCCACGCGGGGATGCCCTCGTGGCGTGGCGTGAGCTCGGTCGAAGCCGGGACCACGCCGAGCGCCTTCTGGCGTTCGAGGATCTCCTCGCGAAGCGCGTCCCATCCCGCATCGAAGCGACCGCTATAGCGGTCGGACCAGGCCCTGGCGACGTGGTGCGGCGCGTGGGCCGCGCCGGGAGCCAGGTAGACGAAGAACGGGGTATCCGGGAGCAGGGACTTCCCTTGCCGGATCCAGCCGATCGTGCGATCGGCGAGATCCTCCGTGAGGTGGTAGCCCTCTTCGGGTGTGCGCGGCGGCTCGATCGGGGTTGTCCCCTCGTACAGCGACGGGTAGTACTGGTTCGTCTCGCCGCCGATGAAGCCGTAGAAGTATTGGAAGCCGCCGCCACCCGTTGGCCATGCATCGAACGGCCCAACAGGGCTCGTTTGCCAGACGGGAACCTCATGGCACTTGCCGAACTGGGCCGTGGCGTACCCGTTGAGCCGCAGGGTCTCAGCGAGCGGCGCACAGGACTTCGGGAGGACAGAGGTGTAACCAGGCGCTGCGGTCGCAAGCTCGGTGATGGCTCCCATCCCGACCGTGTGGTGGTTGCGACCGGTCAGCAGCGCCTGGCGGGTCGGCGAGCAGAGGGCCGCGGTGTGAAAACGCGTATAGCGCAACCCGGCGCCCGCGAGGCGCTCCGCAGTGGGCGTCGCTACGGGTCCACCGAACACGCTGGAGGAGGCGAACCCGACGTCGTCGAGCAGGACCACCAGGACATTTGGCGCGCCGGCGGGCGGGCGCAGCGGCTCGATCGGGACGAAGCTCGTAGCCATCTTCCGCACATCCACCGCGTCGGTGACCACGGGACGGGGATCCGGAATCGGGAGCACCGTGCGGTCGACGTCATTCACCATGATGAGCTCCTTCAACTGCGCAAACGTGGACGGCCTCCACGGCCGTGAGGACCTCGCTCATGCGCTGCCCCACCGGATCAGGGCGAGGCTGACCAGCGCAACCCACGCCGGGAAGATGAGCGCGAACGGCTCAATGAACGTGTTGCCGAACAGGGCGATGAGCCCGAGGCCGACCGTGAGCAGGACCAGCGGTCGGGGCAGCGTGGTCGACGTCCCGCCGATCCGGGCGACCGCGAGCATGAACATGGCGGACATCCGGACGGCGAAGCCGAAGAAGACCTCGTAGCCGAACGCGAAGCCGATGCCCGCCACCACCTGGGCGTGGTCGGGGTCGAGGGCCTCGGCCGCGAGCACCGCGCCGGCCGCCGCGCCCGTCACGAACACGAGCGCGACGAACACGAGCGCGCTGCCCAGGAACACCGTGGAGAAGAACAGGCCCTCGCCGGGGCCGATGCGGCGTCGCACGGCCGCGACGAACCAGATGAACGCCATGCCCGCGAAGGGCAGCAGGTAGGTCCCGGCGGCCACCCGATCCCGACTGGCACTCCACCACGTCTCGAAGGCGGCGGGGTCGGACGGCGCCGGACCGACCCGGATGAGCGCGAACGAAACCGTGAACAGGACGGCGAACGCCAGCCCGGCGGCACCCGCGGCTCGAGCGACCCAGGGGCCGACCGACCCGGCCATCATCGGGATGGCCGGCGTCGGGGGCGGGTCGTCGGAGACGGCAGAGCGTGCGAGACCGGCGACCGAATCGGCGCGCAGCGTGTCCAGGCGAATCGGAGTGCGGCGTCCCAGGACCTTCCCCTCAGTCAGTGAGGGCCCACTATCGCAGATTGGGCAACCGGTCCCGATCGCGACGAACGGGCCGGCGGTGGTCGTCACAGGGCGGGCGGGCTCACTGCGGGTCCCGCGGCCGCCTGGCCTCGACCATGAACCTCGGCGAGTCGCTCCAAGCCCCCGAGAAGTCGAAGGAGAAGGCAGACGTGCTCCACGCCATCTACGACCGGATCACGGTCGCCGGCCCCGAGATCGTGGGTGTCCGGCTGACCCAGGCGGCCTACGCGCACGGATTGGCGCTGGCGCTGCCCGAAAAGGTTGAACTGGCGCGCCCGACAGGATTCGAACCTGCGACCTTCGGCTCCGGAGGCCGACGCTCTATCCGCTGAGCTACAGGCGCGCGGGGCGGCCGCCGTCACGGCGCCGCGATAGTCGAGTATACGGCGCTCCCCCCAGGGGGGTGGCACGCGCCCGGCGACCCCGGATAACGTCGAAGCGGCCCCCGAGGGAGCCGCTTCGATGCTGTCCCGGTGAAGCGGGCCCGTTGCCGGACCACTTCTGCCACGTTCCAAGGGCATCTATCACGCCGGCTGCACCGGCTACCCTGACCCTACCTACCCATGACCTTGTAACTGGGGCAGCGGTCGCTTGCGCGACTTGAGCGACTATAGCCGACCATACCCTCGGACTCAAGGGTTTCTGTGCATTTCGCGGTTAATAATCCGCAACCTTCGCGTGGCGACCAGGAATCGAGCCCGGTGAAGCTCGGAGTGGCGCCCGCGGCCGGGAGGTGGAGAAGGCGCACGCCCCCCCGGGTCCCCCTCGGTCAGTCCTCGTTGACGGTCACCGTCGTCATCACCACCGGCTGGTGCGGGTAGTCGCGGCTGTCGCGCTCGGCGGTCGCGATGGTGTCGACCACCTCGAGGCCGGTGAGCACCTTCCCGAAGACCGTGTAGCTCTTGGGCAGCTTCCCGCGCAGGTCTGCGTGGCAGATGAAGAACTGCGAGCCGTTCGTGTTCGGGCCGGCGTTGGCCATGGCGAGGGTGCCCCGGGCGTAGTCGCCGGAGAACTTCTCGTCATCGAAGCGGTAGCCGGGCCCGCCCGTGCCCACGCGCCCGCGATTGCGGACCTGGCCCTTCTCGTCGACGCGCCCGTACTCGCCGTCGCCGCCCTGGATCATGAAGCCGGGGATGACCCGGTGAAAGACGACGCCGTCATAGAAGCCTTCGCGGGCCAGCTTGATGAAGTTCGCCGCCGCCTTCGGGGCGTCGGCGTCGGCGAGCTCGACGACGATGTCGCCGGCGGTGGTCGCGATGGTGGCCTTGGTCACGGGTTCCTCCTCGGTCGGCTAGTGGATGGCGGCGCGCAGACGCGCCGATGGTCAGGGGCGGGCCACCGTGGCCTTCGTGATCGCGACCGGCTCCAGCGCCTGGTTCGCGGGCGGGCCGGAGTTCGGCATGCCGGCGATCATGTCGACCACGTCCATGCCCGACGTCACGGCCCCGAAGATCGAGTAGTCCGGCGGCAGGCCGACGTCGGCCAGGCAGATGAAGAACTGGCTGCCGTTAGTGTCGGGACCGGAGTTGGCCATGGCGACCGTGGCGCGCACGTACGGGGTGGCCACGGGGTCGTCGGCGAACGAGTAGCCGGGACCGCCCGTCCCGACTCGCTCCATGTCCACGTTGGGCTTCCGCCCGAACTCCCCGTCACCGCCCTGGATGACGAAGCCGGGCACCAGCCGGTGGAAGATGACGCCGTCGAAGAAGCCGCACTCGGCCAGGGCCACGAAGTTGCCGGCCGCGTTCGGGGCGAGCGAGCCCTTCACCTCGACGATGATGTCACCCTTCTCCGTGGCCAGCGTGACCGTGACCGTGTCGTCGGCAGCGAGCGGCGGCGGCGGGCTTGTGGGGCAGTCGGCGGGGATCCCGGCGGCCGGCGGGCTCGCCGGCGCTAAAGACGGCGCCTGGGTCGGGCCGCCACCGCACGCCGCGAGGGCGAGGAGGGCGAGGAGGGAGAGCGCGGCGAAGCGACGGGCGGGTGCGGCGATCATGCGGCGGCCTCCAGGGCTGCGGGATACTCGATTCGGCCGCTGAGGAGCGCCTCGCCGAGCACGACACCGGCGCTGCCGGCTTCGCGGAGGCGTCGGATCCCGGCCAGGTCGACGACGCCGCCTGCGACGAGCACCTCGAGGTCGAGGTCCCGCACGAGGCGGCCGATCAGCGCGGCGTCCGGTTCGACGCCGCCGTGGGTGAGGACGAGGCGGCGTACGCCGAGCCCGGCAAGCTCGCTCGCCACCTCGTCGAAGGACGGCCGGCGACCGCCCTGCCATGGGAAGGCCGCCAGCCGGTCCGGTCGTGGGTCCAGCCCGACGGCGAGCCAGTCGCCGGCGACGGCCAGGCACGCGCGGAGCGTGGCGTGGTCGTCGGCCAGGCGCATCGAGACCACGGCCCGCGTCGCGCCGGAGGCGAAGGCCAGTCGGATCTCGTCGGGCCCGTCGAGGCCGCCCGCGAGCTGAAGCGGCACGGCGACCCGGGATGCAATCCGGGCCACGGCGTCGAGGTTGGCGGGCCGCCCCTGCTGGGCTCCGTCGAAGTCGACGAGGTGGATCACCCGCGCCCCCTGGTCGACGAACCGGGCCGCGATGACCTCCGGTCGGTCGGTCGGGGCGCCGACGCCGGCCGCCGCTCCGGGCCAGAAGACGATCCGCGAGCGGCCCGCGGTGAGGTCGAGCGAGGGGATGACGAGCACGGGTCGTGAGCGCAGGTCAGGCGGGCGTCGCGCCGACGGGGGCCGGCCTCGCCCAGGGCCCGGTGGCCACGCCGGCGTCTGCCCGGGCACTCGGGCGCGTCCCCGCGGTTTCGGCCAGGGCCTCGCGCACGGCCGCGATCGCGGCGTCGATCTCGTCGCGGTCCACGCCGTAGTGCGTCACGGCGCGCACGGTGTCGTCGGGGTAGGCGGACATGAGCACGCCGCGGGCCCCGAGGGCGCCGAGGAAGGCGGCCCGGTCGCGGGCGACGCGGAAGATGACGAAGTCGGTCACGGCGCGCTCGGGGTCCAGGCGGCCGGAGGTCGGCTGGGAGATCCCGCCGGGGGACTCGACACCCTCGAGATCGGCAAGCGCCTCGGCCAGGCGGCGGGCGTTGGCGTGATCGTCGGCGAGGCGCCCGATCATCCCGTCCGGCCCGTCGGACAGGGCGACGAGGCCGGCCGCCGCGAGGATTCCCGCCTGACGCATCCCACCGCCCACGAGCTTCCGGCCCCGGCGGGCGCGCTGGACGAACGCGCGGGTGCCGACCACGACCGAGCCCACCGGGCAGGCGAGGCCCTTTGAGAGGCAGAACGTGACCGAGTCGGCGGGGGCGGCGAGGGCGGCCGGGCTGACGCCGAGGGCGACCACAGCGTTGAAGAAGCGGGCCCCGTCGACGTGGAGAGGAACGTCGTTTCGGCGGGCGACGGCCGCGATCGCCTCCTCGTAGGCGATGGTGAGCGGGCGGCCCATCGAGTGGGCGTGCGTGTTCTCGAGGACGATCAGGCCGGTCATCGGCTCGTGGGGATCCTCGGGATCGCGGAAGGCAACCGCGATGGCGGCCGGCTCGATCGTCCCGTCGGCGCTCTCGGCCAGCGAGCGCACCGACGCCCCGACGACGACGGCATGGCCGGCCGCCTCGTCCAGCACCAGGTGGCTGGTGGCCGGCGCGATCACCTCCTCGCCGCGGGCGAGGTGGGCCAGCTGGGCGACAAGGTTGCCCATCGTGCCCGATGCCACGAAGAGCCCGGCCTCCTTGCCGAGCAGCTCGGCGGCGCGCTCCTCCAGGGCATTGACGGTGGGGTCGTCGCCGAGGACGTCATCGCCCACCTCGGCGGTGGCCATGGCGCGGCGCATCGCAGGCGTCGGGTGGGTCACGGTGTCGGAGCGCAGGTCGATCCGGGGCATCCCGGGCAGGATAGCGCGGGGACGCCCGGAGGGCCGCCGCGACGGCCGGCCAGCCGCTCGGACGATCGTCCGTTCGGTGCGTCGCCTGCCGCTTCGTGCTAGATTCCGCCGGCCGCGGACCCGTGGTGTAGCGGCCCAACATGCCAGCCTGTCACGCTGGAGATCGCCGGTTCGAATCCGGTCGGGTCCGCCATCGAGCACCGCCTGACGCCCCGCCACCGCGGTGGGGCGTTTCGATTCCGGGAACGGCCGCGGCGGGGCGCCCCGTCGGCTCAGCCGAGGCCGGCGAAGAGGTCCGTCTCCGGGAGGTTCTTCCCGAGGGGCACGCGCGAGGCGCGGAGGATGAACGTCTCCTCGCCCCACAGCTCGGCGAGGGCATCCTTCCCGAGGGCCATGATCGGGCTCTCCGTGGGCGAGATCTGGGTGCGGTGAGCGAGCAGGGCGGCCCAGCGGGCATCGGCGAAGGCGCGGACGTCGACGCGGGTCGTGATCTCGGAGTCGTCGGCCGTGGAGCGGCGCATGAACTCGTCCCAGCGGGCCAGCTCCTCGGGGCCGGCCCCGGTGGGCGGTGACCACCAGGAGGTGATGCCGGCCGCCTCCGCGCGGGAGGCCATCGCTTCGCGCCGGCTCCGGGGCATCGCCTGCTCGTACAGCTTGGCCGGCGCCCACGGCTCGAGGCCCCCGTCGGCGGCCGACGGCCCCGACCCGCCGTGTTCGGGCGCCACCTGCTCCGGGTGCCACTCCGGGTCGCCTGCGCGGTAGAAGGCGCCGATCGCCACCTGGTGGGCCCGGATGTGGTCGGGATGCCCATAGCCCCCGAAGTCGTTGTAGTGGGTCATCACGTCGGGCCGGTGCA
This sequence comes from uncultured Chloroflexia bacterium, assembly GCA_963705215.1. GTDB lineage: Bacteria > Chloroflexota > Limnocylindria > Limnocylindrales > CSP1-4 > CTSoil-043. Next base: position 11,810 of record CAVPJI010000003.1, read on the forward strand.
GCCGGATGAGCCAGACCAGGCGGCGGATCGCGTCGTCAAGGTCGGCCTGCCAGAAGGAGCGCGGGTCCTGGTTCCCGGGCGTCCCCATCATCCCGCTATCGCGGTAGCCGAGGTTCTCCCAGGTGGTGACGCCGAGGGCGCCCAGCGCCGCCTCGAGCTCGCCGGCCCGGATCTCGGCCAGCCGCCGGTGGTTCTCCGGCGCATCGAGCTCGGGATCGACGATCTCGCCGAGCTCGCCGCGCGTGCAGGTGACCAGGATGACGCGGTGGCCCTCGGCCGCGGCCTTCGCCATGACGCCCCCGGTCCCGATCGTCTCGTCGTCGGGGTGGGCGTGGACGGTCATGAGCGCATGGCGCGGACCATCGGGTCGGGACGCTGGCATGAGCGGGATCCTACCCCGACTGGGGCCGCCCGGGCCGGAATCGGCCTCCTCGGGCACAATCCGCTCCTCCCGCCGGCATGGCGGCCGTCACCGTGGACTCATGGAGGGAAGCGCCGATGGCAATCGCGGCCACGTCGAAGCTGCCGGGGCGGCGCATGGTTGTCGCGGCTGCGGTCCTCGTCCTGGCAGCAACCCTCCTCGCCGGCCTGGCGCCGGCATCGTCGCGGGCCGCCATCACCCTCGGCCTCGCGAGCGTGGCGTCCGGGCTCGAGCAGCCCGTCGCGGTGGTGAATGCGGGCGATGGCACGGGCCGCCTGTTCGTGGTCGAGCAGGGTGGCCGGATCCGGATCCTCAGCAGGGCCCGGACGCTGGTCGCGACGCCGTTCCTCGACATCGGGGCCCGCGTCTCGTGCTGTGGCGAGCAGGGACTCCTCGGCCTCGCGTTCCATCCGTCATATCGGGCGAATGGGCGCTTCTACGTCTACTACACGGACCCGGGCGGCTCGCTCGTCATCGCCGAGTATCGGCGCAGCAGCACGAACAGCGGCCGGGCCTCGACGACGGAGCGCCGCCTCCTGCGGATCGCCCACCCGGACCATGCCAACCACAACGGCGGGCAGCTCGCCTTCGGTCCGGATGGGTACCTCTACATCGGCACCGGCGATGGTGGCGGAGGCGGCGACCCGGACGAGAATGGTCAGAGGCGGTCGAGCCTCCTCGGCAAGATTCTCCGGATCGCCCCCAACGTGACCAGCTCGGCGCCGAGATACAGGATTCCGTCCACCAACCCCTGGGCAAAGAGCACGACCGTCCGGCGCGAGATCTGGGCCTTCGGGCTGCGGAACCCGTGGCGCTTCAGCTTCGACCGTGACACCGGCTCCCTCTGGATCGCCGACGTGGGGCAGAACACGTACGAGGAGGTCAACCGCTCCCTCGAGTCGACGGGCGGTGGGCGAGGGGCCAACTACGGTTGGGATCAATACGAGGGGTTCGACTGCTTCGAGGGTCCCTGCACGTCCGCCGGCAAGACCTTTCCCCTGGCGACCTACACCCACGGCGCGGATGGGTGCTCCGTCACCGGCGGGTACGTCTACCGCGGCAGCCGCTACCCGGTCCTGGCCGGGCGCTATCTCTTCAGCGACTACTGCAGCGGGAGGATCTGGGCGGTGGCCGCGAACGGCGCCGCGCGCCAGAAGCCGGTCCTGCTGCGCGACACGGAGCTGCAGATCAGCGCCTTTGGCGAGGATGAGACGGGCGAGCTGTACGTCGTCGACTACAGCGGCGGGCGCGTCTACCGCCTCACGGGGTCCTAAGCTGGCGCCCTCCGAGGGAGACACGAGCCGGACCGGGTCGGCCACTCGGTAGGATGCGCCTGTCATGACCGCGAGCCCCGCGCCCGGCCCGCTCGCCGGGCTCCTCGTTGCCGACTGCAGCACGGTCCTTGCCGGCCCGTACGCGACGATGCTCCTCGCGGATCTCGGGGCGGACGTCGTCAAGGTGGAGCCCCCGGAGGGGGACGCGACGCGTGGCTGGGGCCCGCCCTGGGTCGGCGAGGGTGCCGCGCGGACCTCGGCCTACTACCTGTCCGTCAACCGCAACAAGCGGTCGCTCCGGCTGGACCTCAGGTCCGAGGCCGGCCGCGACGTGCTCCGTCGCCTCCTGCGCCGCGCCGACGTCCTGGTCGAGAACCACCGCGTGGGCGGCTTCGCACGCCTGGGCTTCGACGACGACGCGCTCGAGGCGCTGAACCCGCGGCTCGTGCACCTCGCGATCTCGGGGTATGGCCCGACCGGGCCCGAGGCGGCCACGCCGGGCTACGACTTCGTGATCCAGGCCGTCTCGGGGCTCATGTCGATCACGGGCCACCCCGGCGCCGCTGGCGGCGAGCCGACGAAGGTCGGCGTGGCGATCAGCGACCTGACCACGGGAATGCTGGGAGCGACCGCGGTGCTTGCCGCGATCGCCGGCCGCGAGCGTCCCGGCTCGCCCGCCCATGGCCGCGGCCAGCGGATCGACATCTCGCTCCTCGGATCGACCCTCTCGTGGCTGGTGAACCAGGCCCAGAACCTCTTCGTCACCGGGGCGTCGCCGGGGCGCCTTGGCAACGCCCACCCGAACATCGTTCCCTACGAAACGTTCGCCACCGCCGACGGCATGATCGCGATCGCGGTGGGAAGCGAGCGTCAGTGGCCGCGGTTCGCGGCGGCGATCGGTTTGCCGGAGCTGACCGATGATCCGCGCTTCGCGACGAACGGCGCCCGCGTGGCGAACCGTGACGCGCTGCGGCCCTTCGTGGCGGAGCGCCTGGCCGCCGCATCCACGGCGACCTGGCTGGCCCGTCTTGCCGAGGCCGACGTGCCCGCCGGTCCGATCAACGACCTGGCGACGGCGTTCGCCTCCCCGCAGGTTGCCGCGCGCGAGTTGCTGGTGGACGTGGAGCACCCTGCGCTGGGGACGCTCCGCCAGGTGGGCCCGCCGTTCGAGCTGCACGGCACACCGGCGACGGTCCGATCCGCGCCGCCGCTGCTCGGGGAGCACTCGGACGAGGTCCTCGCCGAGCTCGGCCTCTCGCCCGCCGAGGTTGCGTCGTTGCGGTCCGACGGCGTCATCTGACCGCGATCCGCACGACGCGGCCAGTTCGCGGCCAGTTCGCGGCCAGTTCGCGGCCAGTTCGCGGCCCCGGCGGGCCGGACCATCGTTCACTCGGCACCACACGAGAGAGTGATGGCCCCGCGCACCACTCGACCCGAGCATCGGGGCGATGAGCACCGCTGCGCCCTCCGCCCACCTGCCCACCCCGCCCACGTTCCGCGACGGCGGGCGCCCCCTCGCCGAGTCGCGGCGCCGCGTGGCGGTTGTCCGCCTCGTGGCCGTCGCCGCCCTCGTGGTGACCACCGCGTATCTCACGTGGCGCGTGGCCGCAGGGACGGTCAATCTCGCGGCCTGGTGGGTCGCGGTCCCGCTCCTCCTCGCCGAGATCCACAACGCCTTCGGGCTCCTCCTCTACACGATCGCCCTCTGGGAGGTCGACGGCGGGCCGACCCCGCCGCGCGCCGCGCCCGTCGCGCAGCCCGGCTTCCGGATCGCGGTCCTCATCCCGACCTACAACGAGCCCGTCGAGGTCCTGCTGCCGACGGTCGCCGCTTCCGTGGCGCTGCGCCCGACGCACGAGACGTGGGTCCTCGACGACGGCAGACGTGACGAGATCCGGCGCATGGCCGAGCAGCTCGGGGCGCGCTACCTGACGCGCCCGGACAACACCCACGCGAAGGCCGGCAACCTCAATCATGCCCTCACGGTCGTCGAGGCAGACGTCCTCGCCATCCTCGACGCGGACCACGTGCCGACGGCGGACTTCCTGCTGGCGACCCTCCCGTATTTCGACGACCCGGCGATCGGCTTCGTCCAGACACCCCAGGACTTCTACAACCTGGATTCGTTCGAGCACCAGCGCCGCGGCGACGGCCGGGTCTTCAACGAGGAGGCCGTCTTCTACCGCGTGATCGCCCCGGCAAAGAACCGCTGGCAGGCCCCGTTCTGGTGCGGCACCTGCGCCCTGGTCCGGACCGCGGCCCTGCGCTCCGTGGGCGGCGTGGCGACCGACAGCGTGACGGAGGACATCCACACCACGATCCGGATGTTCCGGGTCGGCTGGAAGGGCGCCTACCACAACGAGGTCCTGGCCCGCGGCCTGGCTCCCGACGACGCTGCCTCGTACCTCCTGCAGCGCAACCGATGGGCACTCGGTGCGATGCAGGTCCTCCGGGTGGAGAACCCGCTCCTCGGGCCAGGGCTCGCGCCGGCGCAGCGACTTGCCTTCATGACGACGCTCTTCGGCTGGTTCGACAGCTGGCGAACGCTCGCCTACATGGTGATCCCCCTGGCGGTCGTGGCCACGGGCGCTGTGCCGATCCTGGCTCCGGGCATCATCTTCGCCCCGTTCTTCCTGGCCACCCTGGCGATCCAGTTCGTTGCGCTCCGCCTCCTTGCGCGCGGCCACTACCCGCCGTTCCTCTCGGTCCTGTTCGAGGTGCTGCGGATGCCGGCGATCCTGCCGGCCACGCTGGCGATCCTGACGCCGCGGCGCAACCTGCGCTTCCGGGTGACGCCGAAGGGGCGCCAGGGCGACGGCCAGGCCCGGGTTCCCGTTCCCCGGCTCCACCTGGTCCTCGCCACTGCCTCGGCAGTGGGGATGGGCTGGTTCGCCGCGAGCCTCGCCGGCCTTACCCCGCTCCGCTACGAGATCCCGTGGGCCGCCATCGGAGCGGCGGTCTTCATGGCCATGAACCTCGGCTTCCTGCTGGCTGCCATCGGCCGCATTCGTTCGTCGCGGTTCGCCGGCAACCGCCGGGCAAGCGTGCGCCTGCCGGTCAGCCTCGATGCCATCCTGGACGGCCGCGGCGTCGAGCTGCTCGACCTCTCGCTGACGGGCGCCCTTGTTGCGGCACCTGCGGCCGACCTGCCGGATGCGGACGCCCCGACCGCCCGGGGTTCGGACCTGCGCTTCGACCTCCACGGTGGGCACTTCGACCTGCGCGTGGCGCCGCGTCGTCGGATCGAGCACGAGGACGGCCCCGCGCAGCTCGGCCTCGAGTTCATGCCGGGCCAGGAGGCCCAGGTCGCACGCCTGGCGGTGGCGATCTTCCAGGGCCGGGTCGCGCTCGAGCTCGTCGACACCGCACCGGCCCCCCGCCGCCGCGCGCGCCGCACGACCCGCGCCGCCGCCTGACGCGGGCCGCCGGAGGATCTGCCGGGCTAGTTCTTCGGGTCGCCGTCCCCGGCCTGGAAGAGGCCCAGGGCGCCGCGCCCGACGAAGTTGAAGGCGTGCGTGACGATCGGGTAAAGGCCGTCCTCGGCCATCGTGAACTCGACCATCGCGCCCTGGGCGGGCGAGAGGTCGACGGCCTGCGAGCCATAGCCACCGGCGTTGCCGACCTTCAGCTCCACGCCCTCCTTGATGACCCGGTCGAAGATCGTGCCCACGACGTGGAACGAGCTGTCGATGCTCGGGCCGGTGTCAAGGACGAACACCCGGACCCGCTTGCCGGTGGCGATCTGGATCGGGTTGTCCAGGTACTGGTTGGCGACGCCGTTGAACATCACGAAGTCGGGGGCCGGCGCGGCCGCGGAGGCCTTCGTGAGCGAGGCTGGCTCACCCTGCGCCCCGAGGTACCACTCGCTCTGGACGAGGGCGAACTCCTGGTCGACCTTCTCGAGGCCGCCCTTGGGCTCGACGATCATCATCCCGTACATGCCGTTGGCGATGTGGTGCAACGCCGGAGTCGTGCCGCAGTGGTACATCCAGACGCCGGCGTACTCGGCCTTGTACTCGTAGAGCTTCTCCTCGCCCGGGTTGATCGAGGTCATCTCGTCGTTCCAGGCCACCATCGAGCTGTGGAAGTCGACGCTGTGGGGGAGCTTGCTCGTCGCCGGGTTCTTCAGGTGGATGCGGATCGTGTCGCCGAGCTTGACCCGGATGACCGGGCCGGGGATGGAGCCGTTGAACGTCCAGACGGCCTGGCCGAAGCCGGCCGCGACGGTCATCAGCTTCTCCTCGACTACGAGGTCGACGTCGTGCGTGTCGCCGGGCAGGAGCGCGGGCGCCTTCGGGTTCCGGGGGACGTACTTCGGGGCGTTCTCGTCCGCCTGTACGTCGGTCACGGGGGCCGGCCCGCCATGGCTGTCGCCACCCGCCGCCGCGCCCTTGATCGAGATCGTGCCCTTCATGCCGGCGTCGGCATGCCCGGGGATCGAGCAGATGAACGACAGGCCGTCGGCCGGGACCGCGACCACCGCCGACGCCGTCTCGCCGGCCCTGGCCTGGACGGTGGTCCCGTCCGGGAACGTGATGTCGTGGAGGATGGTGCCGGTGTTGACCAGCTTCACCTCGTAGTCGCCGGCGGTGTCGACGATCAGCCCGGCCGGCTCGAAGCCCAGGTCGAAGCCGGTCACCTCGAGGGTGCCCAGGACGTCACCCGAGGGTGCCTGGCTCGGTGCCGGCTCCTGGCTGGCAGGAGCCGTCGTCGGCTGGCCGACCGCCACGCCACCTGACGGAGCTGGTGCGTAGGTCCACTGGGGGTCCGCCGCGCCGCCGCAGCCGGCGAGGCTGACGGTCAGCACGATGGCGAGCCCGGCCCATACCTGGGTTCGCTTCATCGATGCATCCTTTCCGGGCGCAGCGGCCCGACCAACTCGTTTGCCGCGCGCTGCCGCACGGCCAGATCGCCGATCGACGCGCCGGCGAGGACGTCCGTGAATGCCACCTGGGCCGCGGCCCAGACGGGGTGCAGGGCGCAGGCGGGGTCGCCGTCGCACGGCGCTTCTCGCACGGCGCACTCGTGGCGTAGGCCGGCTCCCTCGACAGCTTCCACGAGGTCGAGGAGGGACAGCCCCGCCGGATCGCGGCGAAGGCAGTAGCCCCCGTTCTTGCCGCTCATCGCGCCCACGATCCCGGCCCGCCCGAGGTCGGCCATCACCTGGGGGAGGAATCGGTCGGGGATTGCCATGCGCTCCGCAATGAGGCGACCCGAGATGGGGCATCGATCCTCCATCGCGAGGTGGAGGCAGGCCCGGATCGCGTAGTCCGTGCGCTTGGTGAGCTGGAGACGCATCGCTCGCCCTGGTGGCGTCGGCCGGGGATCCGGCCTGCGTCTAATCTATCACCTAGTTACTTAGTGTTGTCAAGTGGCAGGAAGGGGAGTCCCGTGAACGCCCCGTCCCGGGGCTTATCGGCAGGGTGCTCGTCGTCACTCGCCCTGGCGGCCGGGGCGGTCGGCGACCTCCGGGACGTGCCCACCACGCCGGAACGGCAGGTCCGCGAGCCGGGCCCGGGCAAGGGCCCCGAGCATCGCGTCCTGCGCATCGAAGAACACGTCATGCACATCGCAGTGGCCGTCGAGACCGCAGGGGCCGCCCCGCAGGACGCACGTCCGCCGGCGGCTGTCGCCCTCGACCGCCTCCACGACGTCGAGAAGGCTGACCTCCGTGGCGGGCCGGGCCAGGCGGTACCCGCCCGCCCGCCCCGTGGTGGCCTCGACGAGCCCTGCGGCGGCGAGGTCGCTCATGACCTGGGGCAGGAAGCGCACCGGGATCGTCATCTCCTCGGCGATCCGGCGCACGGAGATGCGCTGGCCGTCGGGCGCGTGCGCCAGCGCGAGCATGGCCCGGACGGCGTAGTCGCCCCGCTTCGTGAGCTCCATACGCATGACCCGAGTATGCGACGCCTCGACGGCCTTCCGTGCGCCCGCTGCTAGACTCGCCGCCACGACGATGGCCCGCGCGGCTTCCCGGACGGGGAGGCGCACGGCGCAGGGGCCACGAGGGAGGAACCGATGGCGGACGACCGCGAGCGCTGGGCGCTGATTCTCGGCGCATCGAGCGGGATGGGCGAGGCGGCGGCGCTCGCCCTGGCCCGCGCCGGCTACCGGATCATCGGCATCCACCTCGACTTCCGGGCCGGGATCCATCACGTGACGGAGATCAGGCACGCCATCAAGGCAGCCGGGTCCGAGGCCATCTTCATCAACATGAACGCGGCCGACGACCACAAGCGGGCCGCCGCGATCGCCCGCGTGCTCGAACGGTTCGAGGCCTCGCGGGCGGCCGGCACCCGCCCGCACCTGCGGGTCGTCATGCACTCGCTCGCCTTCGGCTCGCTCCTGCCGTTCCTCGCCGAGGACCCCAAGGAGGCCATCAGCCGCAGGCAGATGGAGATGACCCTCGACGTCATGGCCAACTCGCTCGTCTTCTGGGTCCAGGACCTGTGGCGGGCCGGGCTGCTCGAGCGCGGATCGAAGGTCTACGCGATGACCTCCGAGGGTTCGGCCCGGACGATCCCGTCGTACGGCGCCGTCTCCGCGGCCAAGGCGGCCCTTGAGTCGCACTGTCGCCAGCTCGCCATGGAGCTCGCGCGCCTCGACTCCGGGGTGGCCGTCAACGCCCTCCGGGCGGGGGTCACCGAGACCCCGGCACTCCGGAAGATCCCCGAGGCGGCGCGCGTCATCGAGCACACGCTGGTCCGCAACCCGCACGGCCGGCTGACGACTGTCGAGGATGTCGCCGAGACCATCCTCATGCTCGCGTCGACCGACTCCGACTGGATCAGCGGCAACGTCATCAACGTCGATGGCGGGGAGTTTCACACCGGGTAGGGCGGTCCCAGGGGCGGCGTCAGGTCTCGCCTGCCAGCCAGACTGTTCGCGGCCGCGCGGCCGGGGTCATCTCGAGGCGCCCATCGTCGTGGATCCACCAGGCCGCGAGGCCCAGCGACCGCGCCCGCGGGCCGATCCCGCCGGCGCCCGCGAGGAAGAGGGTCTTCGACCAGACCTCGGCCCAGGCGGGATCGGGTCCCGCCACGGTCACGGAGAGCAGGCCGTCGCCGCCAGGCTCACCCGTGCGCGGATCGACGAGGTGGTGAACCGGTCGCCCGTCGGCCGCGCTCCACGCGTGGACGGCAATCGACGAGGTGCAGACGGCGCCACCGTCGACCGCGAGGACCGCGATCTCGTCGTCGGCGCCCGGCATCTCGATCCCGACCAGCCACGGCCCCGGCTGCGGCGCCGCGCCCCGGGCGACGAGATCGCCGCCGGCCTCGAGAAGCGCGCCGGCGTGCGGCGGGGCGTCGGCCGCACCGTCGGCGGCCACCGCGTTGCCCACGGCGTGCGCGTTGCTCGCGATCTCGGGCAGCGCTGCCAGAAGGATCTCGAACCCCCACCGGAGCGCGAGGCCCTTGCCGATCCCGCCGAGGTCGATCGGGGCCGCGATCGCGAGGGCCCGCTGCCGCGGCTGGCGGCGCAGCCAGCGGCCGTCGCTGAACGCTACCCCGCGTTCCGCCGGCGCCGAGCCCGCGAGGCCCGCCGGCGCCCGCGCCGCCGGTGCCTCGCCCGCGACCGCCACCTCGTCCCGGGAACCCGCGCCGCGATAGCCGAGCCGTTCGAGATCTTCGAGGATGCGCGGATCGAAGGCGCCGTCGGTCCGGCGCCAGGCTCGCTCCGCGACCGCCACGGCCTCGTACAGGCGGGCGTGGACCGGGGAGCACCCGGGATCTCCGGCTCGCCGGTTGAGGGTCACGAGGTCGCTCGTGGGCCGGAACCGGGAGAGGGCCTGTTCGAGCTCTTCGAACACCGCAGACACCGCCTCCCACGCGGCCGACGCACGCGGTTCCGGGATGCCCACCACCACGAGCCGGAGGGGCGAGCCCATCGCCCGCCGTTCGAACCGGGCGACGGACGGCGCGGAGGCGAGCGGGACGGCCACCGCCTCGACCCCCGTCCGCGCGCCCGGTGCGCCCGTCAGCAGGGCTTCCCGGACGCGTTCGTGCACGCGTTGCTCATCGGCTTTGGGGCGACGGCCACGGTCCGCGAGGAAAGGGCCGGCAGGCGCGAGACCGTCGGCACGCTGAGCGAGGAGGCGGACCCCTCGACCGCGGCCACCCGCTTCCCGAGTGACACGAGGGCGGATTCGTGGGCGCCGATCCGGTCGGCAATGGCCCGGTACGCGTCGGAGGCGCCCGAGAAGCCGGCGCTCAGCACGGCCAGGTCCGCGTCGAGGGCGTCGTTGGCGCCCTGCAAGGCTTCGACGGCGGCCGACGCCGGCGCCCGCTCAGCCGCGAGCCGGGCATCGCCGGCGTGCTGGAGCCCGGTGACCGCGGCAAGCGAGACGGCGTAGAGGGTTGCCGTCACGCCGACAGTGACGGCCACGTGGATCGGCAGACGCGCCGCCGCCGCCCGGGAGGTGACAGACGGGCTCGAGGCCGCGGCCGGCAGAGCCCGGGGCTGCGGTGCGGGCGCGGTCCCGGGCCGGCGAGGCGATGCCGACCCGACGGGGAGGGTCTGCTCAGTCATCGTCCGGCTCCGGGGTGGCCGCCGGCCGGGTGGTGGCCGGCTGTGCGGCCGTCCGAGCGGCCGGCGACGCCTGGCGTGCGGCCGCCGCGATCTTCCTGTTCAGCGCCGTGAGCTGCGTCCTTGCCGTGGCGATCCGCACCTGGAGCGCGCGGGCAGTCGCCCCGTCGCTGGTCACCTGTGCCTGGGCGGCGTCGAGCGCTGCCTGGACCTCGGCGGCCTGCGCGGTGACGGCCTCGAGGCGGGCCCGCAGGTCGGCGCCGCGTGCCTCTTCGGCCGCGAGGCGGCCCTGCAGGCTCTCCACGGTCACCGGCGGGGCGGCCAGCGGTGCTTGCGATGCTGTCCAGGCCCCCGCGGCGTGGATCGTGGCCGCGCCGAGCAGGAGGCTGCCGACGACGGCGACGGCGACGAGCAGGCGTCGCAGGGCCAGCCTGAGTGTGTTCTTCACGTGGGTCGATCCTCCAGCGCGGGACCAGGAACCATCGAGGATGAGGCAGGACGAGCGGCCCCCGGGAGGCTCGTGGCGAAGGTCGGGCGAGCCTTCCTGGCCACCCAGTAGCGGTAGGCAGCGGCACCGATCACGAGGCCGCCGGTCGTCACGTAGAGCGGGACGAGCGCGGCGCTGTCCGTGCCGGCCAGGAGGCCGTGCATCCAGGACAGGATCCAGGCCACCAGGGCGAAGCGGTGGAGAGTGAGCCACAGGCCCCGGGGCAGGAGCTTCGTCCAGCGGCCGGTGATCCCCGAGACGAGGGCGGCGTAGAGGCCGAGCGTGCCCAGCGCCACCGGGGCCGTCCGGTAGCCCGAGAGGCCCGGGATGAAGGAGCCGGCCACGCCGACGCCGGCAAACGGGTCGAGCACGATGCTGATGACGTGGGCGACCGCGAAGGCGACGACGAAGACGAAGAGGTTCTCGTGCCACGGGAAGAGGCGCTTGGAGAGCTTCCACGTGGACTGGTTCGTTGGATGCGACAGGATCAGGCCGAAGGTGACGAGCCCGGTCAGGAGCAGGTAGGTCGTGATCCCGGTGGCCCGCGCCGCGAGCCAGAGCCGCATCTGCGCCTGGTAGGCGGAGGTCGCCGGCACGACCTGGTCCGTGGCCACCACGATGAGGATGCCGAGAGCTGCTCCCAGGACGATCCACGCCCGTGCGCTCAGGCGCATGGCGTCATCACTCGGCGGCAGGGGTGGGTCATGTCGGTCATGGAGGCTCCGGGCAGGGCGAGAGGCGGCGTCAGCCGTACTCCATCAGAGACCACCGGAGGCCCGAAGGTTTCAGGGCCGGACGTTCGTTTGCCGAGCCGTGCCCGTTGCGGCTACCGTGGCGCCCGGAGGTACTGATGGCCGACGACGCGCCCCACCGGCCGCTGGAGCAGCATCCCCACGTACACGACCGCTTCTGCGGCCATGCCGCAGTGCCGCACGAGGAGCACGTTGACTTCCTCCACGACGGCCACGTCCATCACGTTCATGAGGACCACGTGGACGACCTGGGCGGCGTGCTCGCGGGCCCCCTTGCGGGCCCCGGCGCCCACGTCGCGCACACGGGGCACATGCACGTGCACGAGGAGGGCTGCGGCCACGTCGCGGTGCCGCACGAGGGCCACCTCGACTACGTCCACGGCGACCATCGCCACGCGGGCCACCACGTCCACTACGACGAGCACTGACCGGCCCCGGGCGCGGCTGCGGGGAGCGAGGCGGGCTAGCCGTGGTTCCCAGGCACGTCGTTGACCGGCACGACAATGTCGGGTAGCCGGCGGTGACCAAGCGCGGCGCCGGGGCTCCGACGGAGGGTGCGATCCCCGGCAGGATCTGGCTCGCCGGGTCCGCGCACCAAACCCTGCCCCGGGAGGCCCGGATCCCCACCTGCGACGGGAGTTCCGTGCGGCGATCCCAGGCCGCTGAGTCAGCGCAGGATCACGGCCCCGTCGCCCCGGGAGGCTCTCGCGGGGCGGCAACGTATCCGTGAACTACAGCTACGGCTGCTCGTCCCGCCCGACGTCGACGACCTGGGGTGCGCCCCGTTCCCGCTCGGCGACGACGAAGCGTCCGCGGTGCTCCTCGTGGCGATCCCGGACGAGGATTCCGAATGTCTCGAGCAGGCGATCGGCCGTGAGGACCTCGGCGCCCGGGCCGAGCGCGACGACCCGCCGCGCGAGGAGGAGCACCTGGTCGTACTCCGCGGCCTCCGCGATGTCGTGGGTGGCCGTGACGATCGACGCGCCGCGCGCGAGCTCGGCGGCGAACGCCTGCAGGTAGAGCTCCCGCCCACCGGCGTCGAGCCCCGCCGTCGGCTCGTCGAGGACGACGAGGTCGGCCTGGCGTGCCAGCGCCTGGGCCAGGTAGACGCGCTGCTGCTGGCCCCCGGACAGGCTCCGGAGCGGCGAGCGGGCCAGGTCCCGGACGCCCATCGTCTCCATGGCCCACTCGACGAGGTCGTGGTCCTCCGATCGGAGGCGCCCGAGCAGTCCTCGCTCGGGGTAGCGCGCCATGCGCACAACCTCGATGGCGCGCAGGGGGAGGACGAAGCCGGAAGCGTGGAACTGGGCGCCGTACGCGAGCCGGCGCGGCGCCCCGCCCGGCCGTGCCCCCAGGACCACGAGCGAGCCGGCCACGGCGGGCAGCAGGCCCACCAGCGTGCGCAGCAGGGTCGACTTCCCGGAGCCGTTGGTGCCCACCAGCGCGAGCGAGCTGTGCGACGGCACGACGAGGTAGATCCCCGCCACGAGCGGGACGCCGCGGTACCCGACCGAGAGGTCGCGGGCGGCGATGGCCGGAGCCTCGCCGACCGTTCGCGGGGCGCTCACAACGGACCCGTCGCCGGGGCGTCGGGCTCGCGACCGTCCGCGGTCAGGCGCTCGCGGATGTTGGTCCCGGCCAGGACGGCGAAGAAGATCGCGGAGGCGACGAGGACCATGGTGGCTCCCGCCGCGACGTCGAAGTGGTAGCTGACCAGGAGCCCGACATACGACGAGATCGCCCCGATCGCGGCCCCGATCGCCATCATCGCCCCCACCCGGTGGGCCAGCAGGGCCGCAGCTCCCGCCGGCGCGAGGAGCATCCCGAAGACGAGGAGGGTGCCGACCGTCTGGAAGGAGACGATGACCGTGAGGGCAACCAGGAGCAGCATGATCGCGTGGTAGCGCCGCGAGGGGAAGCCGGCGACGTCGGCCTGCTCGGGATCGAAGCTGAGGAGCAGGAACGGCCGCGCACAGACGAAGGCGACGCCCCCCACCACCACCGTCGCCGCTGCCTGGACGGCGAGGCTCTCCACGCTTGTGCCGAGGATCTGGCCGAACAGGATCCCGACCAGGTCGCCCGCGAACGAGCTCGAGCTCGAGACCATCACCACGCCCAGCGCCAGCATCGCCACGAAGAGCAGGCCGATCGCCGTGTCCGACGAGAGGCGCGAGCGGCGCGTGATCAGGCTCACTCCCGCGATCATCGCGAGGGCCCCGACCGTCGCGCCGACCATCCCTGGGAGCCCGAGGAGGAGGGCGCCCGCGATGCCGGGCAGCACGCCGTGCGCCAGGGCGTCGCCGATGAAGGCGAGGCCGCGCAGGACGACGAAGGTCCCCACGATCGCGCAGGAGATCGAGACGAGCACGCCGGCCAGGAGCGCGCGGACGAGGAACTCATTCTCCAGGAAGGGATCGAGGAACGGGCCCATCACCACTTCTCTCGGGCTGGCGGCCGGGCGGGAGCCGGGCCGAGGATAGCATCGCGCCGGCCGCCCGCGGACGGGCGAGGAGCGGCCGGCGCGAGGGGAGGAGGAGGCGAGCTCAACGCAGGTTGTCGGCGACCAGGGTCGCGATGTCCTTCATGAACGTGCCGTACGAGCCATCGGCGGGGATGGCGTGGGTGGTCAGCTCGACGACCTTCGCACCGGTCTCCTCGCCGACCGCCTCGGCCACCGCCGGCGACGTCCCCAGCTCGGTGAAGATCGCCGGCACCTTCGCGGCCCGGATCTTCTCGGCCAGGGCGGCCAGATCGGCCGCCGACGGCTCGGCGGAAGAAGAGAGGCTGGGGATGATGGCGCCGATGAGGCGGAGGTCGTAGCGCTGGGCGAAGTAGCCCAACGACTCGTGACCGGTGACCAGGGTGCGCCGGGCGTCGGGGATCACCGCCACCATCGCCGCCACCTCGTCGTTCAGCGTCGCCAGCCGGGCGTCGAGGTCCTTCGCCCGTGCGCTCACGTCGATCCCCAGGTCCGCCTGGAGCTGACCGGCGAGGGCGTTCATGGCGTCGCGAACCGTGAGGGGATCCATCCACAGATGGGGATCCTCGGCGCCCGGCGCCTGGTCCGGGTCCTCCGGGTCCGCGCCCTCGCCCGACCCAACCCGTCGGATCGTCACGTGGTCGCTGGCCACGAAGCGCTTCACCCCCGCCGCCTCGGCCTGGGCGAACGCGTTGGCCATTCCGCCTTCGAGCCCCAGGCCGTTCTCGACGAGGAGGTCGGCCTTCGTGAGCGTCTCGATGTCCTTTGCCGAGGGCTCCCACTCGTGGGGATCGGCGCCGTTGGGCATGAGGACCTTGACGGTCGCGGCGTCCCCCACCAGGTCCTTCACGACCGCGCCAAGGACGGAGTAGGTGACGACGATCGTCTTCCCCTCGGGCGGGGGCGACGCTCCCGCTCCCGTGCAGGCAGCCACGGCGAGGGCGCCGGCAGCGACGATGGAAGCGATACGCAGTCTCATACTGAGTCTCAACTGGGTGGGGCCGTTCATCCGGGGTGGTCCTCCTGGGTGGTGCGGGGGTCAGGCCTGGGTGGTGGCGCGCTGGCAGGCCGGGCAGAGCCCGAAGAGCTCCAGCCGGTGCTCGTCGACGCGATAGCCGGTGCGGCGGGCCACCTCGCGGGCGACGCGCGCCGAGCCCGAGGTCACCGATCTCGGTGGCGTTGGCGCAGCGCGAGCAGATGACGTGGTGGTGGTGGGTGGGCACGCAGGCGACGTATGCGTGCTCGCCGTTCTGGAGGTCGATCCGCTCGACGGCGCCGACGGTCTCGAGCAGATCGATGGCGCGAAACACGGTTGCCCGCCCGATCCCGAGCCGCCGCGCTCGCACGTCGGCGACGAGGTCCGCGGCCGTGAACGCGGCGCCGTTGCGCGCGTGATCAGCTCGGCGAGGGCGCGGCGCGGCCCGGTGAGGCGGTAGCCGGCGTTCTCGAGGGCGGCGACGATGGGTTGGGCGGCGGCCATGCCGGCGACGATAGCATAGATCCAGGTCTTGTCGGGACGGATATCATCAGTAGTCTGCCGAACCAGCGACTCTTATTGAGATCAAGTCCCATCACAGGGGCGGATGGACCGCTCGCCGGAGGTGCTCGCGATGGCGTACCAGCACACGAACAGCAGGGGCAAGACCTTCACGCTCCACCGCACGGTGGCGAAGGTCCAGGGCTCGGAGCGCACGCTCCACTACTTCGCCCTGAAGGCGGGACCAGACGCGATCGACGCCCTCCCCGAGGGGTACGTCGTGGTGGAGTCGAAGCAGACGGGCCTGCCCCTGCTCAAGCGCAGGGCGTGATCGTGGACGACCTCCTCCTGGCGCCCCACTACGTGCCGGTCCAGCCGGACCCGGAGGTGGCGGGCGAGGAGCATCCGAGTCGGCCCACGCCGACTTCTCCCCCCGCGGACCGGACCCTCCGTGAGTGGGCGCGGTCGATCGACCTGGCCGCCGATGCCTGGGCGCCGGAGCTGGGACGCTTGATCGATCGCCTGGACCTGGAGCCCGGCGACCGTGTCCTCGACGCGGGGTGCGGACCCGGCCGCCTCACCCGCTGGCTGGCGGAGCGGATCGCCCCCGGTGGCACGGTCCAGGCCGTGGACCACGAGTTCGGGGTCATCGAGTACGCGGCCTGGGCGCTCGGCAGCGCTCCGGTCGCCGGCGCTTCGATCGAGCTCGGGCTAAGCGCCGTCACGGTCCTCCCCTACGCCGACGCGTGATCGATGCCGCGTGGTGCTCCAGCGTCCTGGGATACGTGCCCGAGCCGCGGGTCGCCCTGGCCGAGCTGGTCCGCGTGGTGCGGCCGGGCGGCCGGGTCGTCGTCGTCACCGGGGACGCGGCGCGCGCGACGTTCCTCCCCATCGATCCCGAGCTGGAGGCCCGACTCCGGGCGGCCGAGGCGAAGGCAGCCGGCGGGGGCGCCTGGGGGCCGGCGGTGGACCTGCACCTTGGGCGCCGGCTGTATGCGCTGGCCCGGGAGCTGCCAGTCCGTTCGGCCGAGCCGGTCACGGTGACATGGGAGCGCACCGCCCCGCTGTCCGACATCGAGCGGCGGTACCTCCACCAGACGTTCGCGTGGCTGGCGGATAGCGACGCACGGCGGTGGCTGGGTCGCTCCTGGGATGCCTGCCGGCGTCTGTTCGACCCCGCCAGCGAGGAGTGCCTGCTGGATCGCCCCGACCTGCACGTGGTCCAGACGGCGGCGGCGGTCGTCATCACCGTGTAGCGCCCGGTCGCGAGCGACGGCGCCGGGCCGTGCGGACCCACGCGGAGGACTTCGTGCGCCGATCGCGTACCATCCCGCCCGTGGTCCTGACCGCCGCAACCACCCACGTCGCGCGCCAGCTTCGGCGCCTGCGCTTCGTCGCGCTCGTCGCCGTCGGGGCGCTGGTCGGCCACGATGCCGTGTTCGCTGCTCAATGCGGGCTGGGCGAGCAGCGCGAGGCCGTCCTCGCCGCGACCGCCCACGACTACTCGCCCATGTTCGTCCTGGCGCTTCTCGTCGGCGGGCTGGGCCTGGCCGCAGCGGCCGTCGTCCTCGTCCGCCTCCACCGGGCTCTGCAGGGCCTCCCCGCCGTGCGGCCGCCCACGGGCACGCCGGCGTACGCCGGAGAGCTGCTGCGCCTGTGGCTACGCCTCTTCCTCGCGGTCACGCTCGTCTTCACGCTCCAGGAGAACGCTGAGCACCTCGCCGCCGGTCTCTCCAGCCCGGCCTCTGGGCCCGGTGTGGCTGGCCTACCGTTGCGCCTGGTCCTGGCCGCGACCGTGCTGCTCGCCGCCTGCAGCGGGACCGCCGGTTCAGTGCCCACGGCTCCCGTCTGGGCGCCGGCCGCCACGACGCCCGCGCTGGGCGAGCGCGTCACGGCCTACGATCCGGCCCGACCGGCGCCAGCCCTGCGGCTGACCGATCAGGACGGCCGGCCTTTCGACCTGGCCTCCCTCCGCGGCCGGCCGGTCCTCGTCTACTTCGGTTACACCCACTGTCCCGACATCTGTCCGACGACGCTCGCGGACATCCGCGCGGCGCTCCGTCTGGTGGATGTGCCGGTCGGGGTCGTCTTCGTCACCGTCGACCCCGCGCGCGACGATGCCGCTGCGATGAAGCAGTACGTGGACTACTACCAGTCCGGCTTCATGGGCCTGACCGGCAGCGAGGCGGAGATCGCCGATGCCGCCGCTGCATGGGGCGTCTCCTACCGGAAGCTGGAGTCCACGCCCGCCGCCGGGTACGCGATGGCGCACTCGACGGAGACGTACCTGCTGGACGCGGCGGGGGTGCTCCGTCATCACCTGTTCTTCGGCGCCGGCCCGGCGCTGATCGCCGAGCGGATCAACGAAGTCGCCGGCTGACCGCCGCCGGCGCATCATGAGCCCGACCAGAAGGAGGATCCTGATGAACCCTGCACGCCGCTTCGCCCGCGTTGGCGCCCTGCTCCTCGCCACTCTCGTCGCGGGCTCGATCCTGACCGGCTGCTCGTCGGGCAGCGCGTCGATCGTGGTGTCCGACCCGTGGGCCCGCGCCTCGTCGGCGATGGCCAGCGCGGGCGCCGCGTACATGAAGATCGAGAACACCGGCTCGGCGGCTGATGCGCTCATCGGCGCCTCGAGCCCGGCCGCGACCACCGTCGAGGTCCATGAGACGGTGGCGATGGGAAGCCCCGTGCCTTCGGCCTCCGACGGGATGGGCATGGGAAGCCCGATGCCGTCCGCGTCCGGGATGGGCGACGGCGGGATGATGGGCATGCAGCCGATCGCCCGCCTGGAGATCCCGGCCGGCGGGAGCGTGGAGCTCAAGCCCGGCTCCTACCACATCATGCTCATCGGCCTGAAGCAGGACCTGAAGGTCGGCGATTCCATCGAGATCACCCTCAAGTTCGAGAAGGTCGGCGAGATCAAGGTCACCGCCGCGGTGCGGGAGAGCTGAAGCGGCGCCCTCGATGACCGACGGCTCGCCCGCGAAGGGCGACCGGTCGGTCGCGGCTGCGTCGACCAGAACGATGGCGCCGACCCGTCTCGCCCTGCTGACCGCGCTTGCCCTCGGCTTCGCCGCGCTCGCCGGGATCGCGATCGGGGCGGTGGCCTGGCTCTCGCTCCTGTCGACCTCCCCGCCCTCGTCGACCTCCGGGGCCGCGATCTGGCCGGTCTCGCCGACACCCGAGGGGCTCGACCGCGACACGGCGATCCGCCCGGCCGTGGCCGCGCCGCCCCTGCAGCTCACCGACCAGGACGGGAACCCGTTCGACCTGGCGCAGCTGCGCGGCGAGCCGGTGCTGGTCTTCTTCGGATACACGCACTGCCCCGACGTCTGCCCGTCGAACCTGGCCGACGTCCGCGATGCCCTCAAGCTCGTCGACGGGAAGGTCGGCGTCGTCTTCGTCACGATCGACCCGGCGCGGGACGACGCGGCGGCCATGAAGCAGTACGTGGACTACTACCAGGCCGGGTACATCGGCCTCACCGGCACCGACGACGAGATCCGGACCGTCGCCGGCGCCTGGGGCGTCTCCTACGCGAAGGTCGAGTCCGACTCCGCGTCCGGCTACGCCATGGCACACACGGCCGACACGTTCCTCGTGGACGCGGAGGGGCGCCTGCGGCACCGGATCTGGTTCGGGGCCGGGCCGGAGGTGATCGCCGACCGCATCAACGGCCTGGCCACGGAGGAGCTGGAGACGCCGGCGCCCACCCCTGCGGCAACGGCCCTCCCGACGGCTGCTCCGACTCCGACGGCGAGCACCGCCCCGAGCGAGGCGCCCGCGGCGAGCCCGACGCCCGCCACCGACGGTCCTCGCCCGGCTCCAGTCCTCCGTCATCCGGGCCGGGACGAACCGGCTGGTCGTGACCGTCAGCGACCCTGCCAACCGCGAGCTGGCGCTCCCCGACGTGGTGGCGAGCTTCGCGTTCCGCTCGACCGACGACCCTTCGCTCCCGCCGATCGAGGTCCGAGGCACGTTCATCTGGATCGTCAAGGGCGGCAAGGCCGCGTACGTCGCCGAGATGACCCTGCCGCGCGCCGGGCCCTACACGCGGAACCATCACGCTCGACGGACCCGGCGGGCGCATCGGTTCGGACGACTTCCCGGTCCTCGCCGGGGAGCAGAGCCCGACACCCCCGATCGGGTCGCAGGCCCCGAGCGTGCGCACGCCCATCGCGGCGGATGTCGGTGGCAACCTGCAGCTCATCTCCAGCGACGTCTTCCCCGATCCGCGGTTCTACGAGCACTCCGTGGACGAGCTGCTGGCGGCCCACAAGCCCTTCGTCTTCACGATCTACTCGCCGGCGTTCTGCCCCACGACGGCCTGCGGACCGCTGCTGAGCTACATGAAGACCATCGCGGACGAGTTCCCGGACATGACGTTCGTCCACGCGGAGCCGTACGTGATGCGCGACATCGGCGGCCGCATCCAGCCGGAGCTCAACGGCGGCCTGTGGGCATGGGCCTCCTGGAGCGAGGCATACGGGATCCCCGTGGAGCCGTTCGTCTTCGTGGTCGACGCCGAGGGGACGATCGTGGCCAGCTTCGAGCTCATCGTCGGGACCGACGAGATCCGGACGGCCATCCGCGCGGCGCTGGGGGAGTAGGGTGGTCGGGTCGGCATCCGGACGGCTGCCCACGGACACAGAGTAAGGTGTCCCTGCATGCGCCACTCAGGGGCGCTTGACTGGCGGCTCACGGGACCCTAGACTCCCTGCCGTCCGGCCCAGCCCAAGGGTCGTGCCGCGTCCCTTGCGTCCCCAGCGTCCCGGAGGATCCTGCTCCCATGTTCGATGTCGGAGCATTCGCGAGCGGGCTCCTGACGGGCCTGCGGGAGGGCGTCGAAGCGGCGCTCATCGTCGCGATCATCTGTTCCTATCTCGCCCGGACCGGCAACGCCCGGCATTTCGGCAAGATCTGGCTGGGTGTCGGCGTGGCGGTCGCCGTCTCCCTGGTGCTGGGCGCCTTCGTCTACGTCACGGTCGGCAGCCTCGAGGAACCCTACGAGCAGATCTTCGAGGGCCTCACGATGCTGGTCGCGGCCGGCGTCGTCACCTGGATGCTCTTCTGGATGCGCCGCCAGGCCTCCTCCGTCAAGGGCGATCTGCAGAGAGCAGTCGAACGCGTCCTGACCGAGGGCACGGCCTGGGGCCTGGCCGTGCTCGCCTTCACCGCCGTCATCCGCGAGGGCCTCGAGACCGCGCTCTTCCTCGTTGGACAGGCGACCGCGGCCACGGACGGGGCATCGGGCGAGTCCGGCGCGTTCGCCGTGCTGGCGGGCGCCCTGGTTGGGCTCGGGATCGCCGTGGCCATCGGCTACGGCTTCTACCGCGGCAGCCAGGCTCTCGACATCCGGAGCTTCTTCCGCTGGACCGGCGTCCTGCTGATCTTCATCGCGGCCGGCCTCCTGTCACACGCGGTCCACGAGTTCGTCGAGATCGGCTGGATCACCGTGGGGACCTCGCCGGCGTTCGACATCGGCGCGGTCCTCCCGCACGACCAGGGCATCGGGCTGTTCCTGGGGGCGATCTTCGGCTACACGTCCTCGCCCGAATGGGTGACGTTCATCACCTGGGTCACGTACGTCGTCGTGGTCCTGGCGCTCTACCTGCGGCCGGCGAAGCCGCGCCCGGCGGAACCTGGGCCCGTCGAGCTGCGTCCTGAGCCCACGCGAGCGGCGCCGGCAGCCGACTGAGTCCACCGGAGCCCGCCGAAGCCGTCCGCGGCGAGCCGGAGCCGGGCACGCTACCCTAGCCGACGCATCCACCGCCCCGAGGGCGGCCCCACCTTCAGCCACTTGGGATCACGAATGCCGAACAACGAGCCCGCGGGCGGCACGCCGTCGACCCGCAAGGATCGCCGCGAGGCGGCCCGCCGCGACCAGCGCCTCGCAACGGCCCGCACGGCCACCGCGAAGCCGGCCTGGCAGTCGCCGATGGTTCTCCTGTCCCTCGGCGCGGTCGCCGTCGGTCTCGTCGTCGTCCTCTTCGCGTCGGGGGTGCTCGGCGGAAAGGGCGCCGCCTCCACCGGCGAGCTCCTGGTGCCAGTTCGCCCGACGCCCACCGACGTGGTGAATCCGACGAACTCACGCGCGCTCGGACCCGCCGACGCCCCCGTCGTCATCGAGGTCTGGTCGGACTTCCAGTGCCCGGCCTGCGGGCTCTTCGCCAAGCTGGTCGAGCCCGACCTCATCGACGAATACGTCCGCAGCGGCGACGTGCAGCTGATCTACCGCGACAGGGCCTTCCTGGACGGCGGCGACCCGAACGGGGAATCCCACCAGTCCGCGGCGGCCGCCCGCTGCTCCGGCGACCAGGGCAAGTTCTGGCAGTACCACGACTACCTCTTCGAGAACCAGGACGGCGAGAACAAGGGCGCGTTCAACCGCGAGACACTCGACCAGATCGCCACGGCCGTGGGCCTCGACATGGACGCCTATGGGTCCTGCATGGAGGGTGACGCCTCGCTGCAGGCGGTCTCGGACGAGACTGCCCAGGGAGCAGCCGCGGGTGTGAACTCCACGCCGACGCTCGCGATCAACGGCGTGCTCCAGCGGCCCGGGGCCATCCCGATGGCGGACGGCTCCTCCGGTCCGGGCCTGCGCACGCTCATCGACGCCGAGCTGGCCAAGGTCTCGCCGGCGCCGGGCGCTTCCGCGACGCCGGCTCCGTAGGTCTCGACTGCGCCCTCGGAGCGCAGGTCCGCCCGGCGGTCAGGCCGGGACGCCGTCGTCCTCGATGCGCCTTACGTGCTCGATGGTAGCCGCGCGGGCGGCCGATGAGGATGGCGCTGATATCATCCGCCCGTTCATCCGCTGCGCGGCCGGAGCCGTCGCCGCGGGCCGACCCACTCCCGGTGCGGAGGCCGACCCGGTGCAGATCTTCGTCACGGCGATCCAGTACCCGATCCAGTTCGGGATCGCGGGAATCATCGCCGCCGGCTTCGTCCTGATCTTCCTGCGGGCCGCGATGTCGCCGGAGCGGCGCGCCGGCTCGATCGGCTGGATCCGTGCGCTCACGAGCCCCAGCAGCCGCTACCTCTTCGCGTTCCTGGCGGTGGCCTGGGCCATCGGCTTCGGCCTCCTGATCCCGCAGTTCGAGAACACGGCCGCTTCACCGTATGGCGCGGTTGCGCTCATGGCCATGTTCAGCGGCTTCTTCATCATGATGGGGCTGCTCTGGAGCGTGATCGGCGAGTAGCCGGCGGCGGTCGCGCGACGGCCGGAACTGGCATCGCGCGAGGCGCCCGGTCCTGATCGCGCGATCGGCCGGGCTCGGTCTGCGCCGAGTGGGGTCTACAATCGGCCTGCCATCCGGCCCGGGATCACTCTGGAGGGGACCATGACCGTCGATCGAAGAGCGCTCGCTGGTGCGTTCGCCGCTCTCCTGCTTGTCACCGCGTGCGGTGGATCCGCCACCCAGGCGCCGGGCGCGACGCAGGCGCCCGAGGCCACCCAGGCGCCCGAGGCGACCCAGGCACCCGAGGCCACCCAGGCGCCGACCGCGACAGAGCTTCCCGACGTCAGCCTGGTTCCTGGCGCCGCGGGCGATCTCGAGGCCAGGCTCCCGAGCGAGGCCGGCGGCGTCAAGTTCCAGAAGACGAGCTTCGACGGCGCCTCCATCCCGGGTGGTCTGCCGATCGGCGAGAGCGACGACGACCTCGTCAACTTCCTCAAGGACAACGGCAAGGGCCTGGACGACGTTCGAGTCGCCATCGCCACCCCGGCGGACCCGGCGGCTGCCGGGACGATGGTCATGGCAATCCAGGTCGAGGGCATTCCGTCCGACAAGCTGCTGGCCTGGGTGGCCAAGGACATGTCCGACGCGGAGAAGTCGACGGTGGGCGGCAAGCAGGTCTACGGCTCCGGGGCGGCCGGCTTCGGCGCCTGGTTCTACGTCAAGGACGACGTCGCCTACTACGTGCTCGACGCGGGCGGGGCAGATCTGGCCGAGAGCGTCATCTCGCAGCTTCCGTGATCTGACGGGCCGCGTGGGGCCCGTCCACGTCCTGGGCGACAGGCCCGGCCATGCGCCGGGCCTGGCCACGGCCGGGTGCGCTACCGTGAGCGCATGTCGAACCCCGAGCTGACGCAACCAACGGCGCCGGATCGCGATCTGCCCGACCACGTCGTTGCCAACCGGGCCTACTGGACGACCGAGGCCGCGGCCTACGTGGAGCCCGGGCGGCGCGCCTGGGCGGAGACGGAGCCGAGCTGGGGCATCTGGGGCGTGCCCGAGTCGGAGGCGCGGATCCTGCCCGACGTGGCCGGCCTCGACACGATCGAGCTCGGCTGCGGGACGGCCTACGTCTCGGCCTGGCTCGCCCGGCGGGGCGCCCGGCCCATCGGCGTCGACATCACGCCGGCCCAGCTCGAGACGGCTCGCGCGCTGCAGCTCGAGCACGGCCTCGTCTTCCCGCTCCTCGAGGCGAGCGCGGAGGCGGTCCCCCTCCCGGAAGCCTCGTTCGACCTCGCCATCAGCGAGTACGGCGCCGCGATCTGGTGCGACCCGCACCGCTGGATTCCCGAGGCCGCGCGCCTGCTCCGCCCAGGCGGCCGGCTCGTCTTCCTGGGGAACTCGACGCTCCTCATGCTGTGCTCCCCGGACGAGGAGGTGGCCGCGGACGAGCGTCTCGTGCGTCCCTTCTTCGGGGGGCTGGGGCGCATCGAATGGCCCGACGACGGATCGGTCGAGTTCAACCTGGGCCACGGCGACATGATCCGTCTCCTCCGCGCCAGCGGCTTCGACGTCGAGGACCTGGTGGAGCTCCGGGCACCGGAGGGCGCGACGACGCGCTACCCGTACGTCACCCCGGAGTGGGCTCGCCGATGGCCGTCCGAGGAGGTCTGGATCGCCCGCAAGCGCGGCTGACGATCCGGCATCCAGGGCAGGCTCCGGGGATCGGCGCGGCCCGCCGGACCCGATCGGCGCGTCCGCCCACGACGCCCATCCAGCCCGCATCCTGCATGGGCCGGCCGAAGCGGCGACACTTGGCGCGGCGCCGCCACGGCCGGCCGGCGCCCATGCTGCGCGATGTCCGGCCGTCTCCGGAGGAACCCTCGTTCGTGAATGCAATGACCGCCGCCGGCTGGACCGTCCGTATCACCGGCCTCGCCCTGATCGTCATGGGCCTCCTCATGTGGGCAGGCGTCGCCCCCGGCCTTCGATCGCTCCACATGCTCATCGGGATCGTGCTGGTCGCGGCCCTGATGACCGCCGCGGGGCTCGCCCTGCGAGCAGGGGTGAAGCCGGTTCTCCCCGTGATCGCGATTGCCTGGGCGCTCCTGACCGTCGCCCTGGGCCTTGTCCAGGCCCAGCTCATGGTGGGCGACGGACACGTCGCCATCGAGGTGGCCCATCTCCTGGTGGGCATCGTCGCGATCGGCCTCGGTGAGGCGCTCGTGGCGGCGGCAGGGCGGCGCGCGACCACCGCGGCCTGACGGGCGAGCGTGGACGCGTGCAGACCCACCGGCCGACCCGGTGACCGCGTGGCGGTGACCAGCTATGATCCGTGGACCATGCACTCTGCATAGGATCTATGCAGACTTCCGGGCGAGTTGAGAGGGAAGACGACGGGATGGACGCGACGGAGATCACGGCGGCGGTCGCCGCCCGGGCGGCCGACGAGGCGCCGTTCGTCAACCTGCGCGACCCCGCGAAGCGGCTCGGCCCCGACGGGAAGCCCGCGGTCAGCCGGCGCGCCCCGATCTGGCAGGACGTCCCGGACGAGAAGTGGGACGACTGGCGCTGGCAGCTCTCGAAGCGCCTCAACACGCTCGAGGACCTCGAGCAGGTGCTCAACCTGACCGACGACGAGCGCGAGGGGCTCTCGGCACCCGACAAGTTCCGGGTGGACATCACGCCCTACTTCGTCTCGCTCATCGATCCCGACGATCCCAACGACCCGATCCGCCGCCAGGTCATCCCGGTCGGCTCGGAGCTGCGCGCCTTCACGGGGATGATGGAGGACTCCCTCTCCGAGGACCGCCACTCCCCGGTGCCCGGCCTCGTTCACCGCTATCCCGACCGAGTCCTGTTGCTCATCACGACCCAGTGCGCGAGCTACTGCCGCTACTGCACGCGGAGCCGGATCGTCGGCGACCCGACCCAGAACTTCAATCGCCGCGAGCTCGAGGCGCAGCTCGACTACATCCGCCGTACGCCGCAGGTCCGCGACGTCCTCATCTCCGGCGGCGACGGCCTCACCCTGGCGCCGAGGCTCCTCGAATCCGCCCTGCGCGGCCTTCGCGAGATCCCCCACGTCGAGATCATCCGGATCGGCTCCCGGGTCCCGGTCTTCATGCCCCAGCGGATCGACGACGAGCTGTGCGAGATGCTGGCGAAGTACCACCCGATGTGGCTCAACATCCACGTCAACCACCCGAACGAGATGACGCCGGAGCTCGCCCGCGCCTGCGACCTGCTGTCCCGGGCGGGGATCCCGCTCGGCAACCAGTCCGTGCTGCTCGCCGGTGTCAACGACTGCGTCCACATCCAGCGCGACCTCGTCCAGAAGCTCGTCGAGATCCGGGTTCGGCCGTACTACATCTACCAGTGCGACCTGGTGGAGGGCGCCGGCCACTTCCGGACGCCGGTCGGCAAGGGCCTCGAGATCATCGAGGGCCTGCGCGGCCACACCTCCGGCTACGCGGTCCCGCAGTACATCGTCGACGCGCCGGGCGGCGGCGGGAAGATCCCGGTGATGCCGAACTACCTGATCTCGTACTCGGACCACAAGATCGTGCTCCGCAACTACGAGGGCTACATCACGACCTACGAGGAGCCCACGAGCTACACGCCCCACGACCGGGCCGGCTGCTCGTGGTGCCGCAACCCGCGGCCCGAGCCGGGCCAGGAGGGGATCACGGGCCTCCTCGACGGCAAGAAGATGTGGATCGAGCCGGCCGGGTTCGTGGAGACGCACGCCCGCGGCAACGAGGAGGCACACCGCCTGCAGGACCCCTCGAAGTGGGTGCCCTACGGGGTCGGTGCGCTCGAGGGCCAGGCGGGGAAGCCGCTCGCCGTGCTCCAGTCGGGCCACGAGGGCGACGCCGGCGGGGCGTCGGCCGGGTCGCCGGCGTTCATGCCCGGCGAGGAGCCGCGCCCGGCCGAGGGTCAGCCGAACGCGACCGCGAACCACGAGCTCCTGTAGGCGGGCTCGAGGCGGCCCTCCCGCGGTCTGCGACCGGCGGTCGCTACTCCCCGGTGGGCGGGGGAAGCCCCACCCAGTCGTCCTTCGGCGGCTCGTAGTCCGGCCGGCCCAGGGCGTCCGCGAGACGACGCAGCACGAGCGCCTCCGCCTGGCTCACGTGCCCGATCGCACCCGATACGCCTGCGGCGAGGGCGACCGCCTGCGCCGTGTTCAGGATGGCCGAGACGTAGGCCTCGAGCTCCTCGCGCGTTCCCTTCGCCTGGATGGCCCGGCGGGCCGTTGCCGCGCTCTCGATGGCCGTGTCGATCATCGACTCGCCGGAGGCGCGAACCCCGTCGACCAGGCGCCCTTCCTCCGCCCGCGCGGCAGCGAGGGCATCGATGAGCTCGAGGCCGGAGAACTCGGCGATGGCGTCGCCGAACCCCCGCTCGGCAGCCTTGCGCTCGTGGCGCCGTCCGAGGAAGCCGCTGCCCGAGGCCTGCTCGATCGCGACGATCGCCTCGGCCGGCGTACGCCGGATCAGCTCCCACTCGTCGGCGGTGTAGTCGATCCGCGTGCTCATCGCTCTCCTCCGGGTGCCTGCGCCTCTTCTGTGAAGCGTACCGGGACTGGGAAGGCCGGCGCAGCGCCTCCGGCTCGCAGCGCCGGCCGACGCCGACCCGCGCCGCCGACGGTTCACGCTGCGCGGTCGAGCACCCCGTCAACCGCCGTCTTCTCGCGATCGAGCGCCACCAGCGCCGTCTTGAGCTGGGCGTCCTTCGTGGTTGCGATCCCGCCGGCGGGGAGGGTTGCGAAGTCGTCGGGCACGACCAGGTCGGACCCGTCCTCGAGGGCGACCACCTCGTCGGGGACCAGGCCCTCGCGCCAGATGGCCCGGCCGTCCGGCGTCAGCCAGCGCTCGGTGCCGATCGTGAGCGCCCCGCCATCCGCAAGGGGAAACGTGTTCACGACGGTGCCGGTGCCGTAGGTCTTCACGCCGACGATGACGGCCCTCCCGGCATCCTGGAGGGCGCCCGTCAGGATCTCCGCGGAGCTCGCCGTCTGGTCGTTGACGAGGAGGACGAGCGGCAGATCCGGGGCGAGGGCCTTGCCGTCAACCTCGTGCGGCGTCTGCTTCCCGCTCCGATCGATCGAGACGTAGACGACGCCGTCCGTCATGAAGTGGCTGGCCGTCTCCACGGGCTCGTTCACGTACCCGCCGGGGTTGCCCCGCAGGTCGAGTACCGCGCCTTCGGCTCCCTGGTCGAGGGCTTCCTGCAATGCCTCGGCAACTCCCTTGGCTGCGCCCGCCGAGAACAATTCCAGGCGGATCACGGCGTCCCGGGTGCCGGGAGCAAACGCCCACGAGACCAGGGGCAGGTCCAGGGTGGCCCGGATGATCGTGACCGAGCGGGTGGCGCCGTCCGTCCCCTTCAGCTCGAGGGTGACCGGCGTGCCGTCGGGCCCCCGCACCTTCGCCACGACCTCGTCCACCGTCAGGCCGGACACGCCGACGCCGTCCACCGTGACGATCTCGTCGCCCGCGGCCATGCCGGCGCCCTCGGCCGGGCTGTCGTTGAGCACCCGGACAACGAGCATCCGCCCGTCCTTCTCCTCCAGCACGGCGCCCACGCCGACGAAGGTTCCGGACAGGGACTCGTCGCGCGCCTTGACCTCGTCCGGCGTCAGGTAGCCCGTGTGGCCCCGGTCGTCGACGCTCTCGGTCAGGCCCTTGATCGCCCCCCGCTCCTGGGTCAGCGGGTCGAGCGCGGCGGGGTCGACGTAGTGCTGGTCGAGCAGGTCGTAGGCCTCGTCGAGGAGGCGCCAGTCCGGTCGATCGGCCGACGGGGAGTACGCCGGCGTCGCGTCGGGCCCGGAGCCCGGCAGCCAGGCGCCGCGTCCGACCGAGATTCCCAGCGAGAACGTGACGAAGACGGCGAGGAACAGCCCGGCCACCAGGAGGGCACGGCGTCCGCGGGTGGGCGGCGGCGGCGTCCAGCCGGACGGCGGCGAGGCGGGAGAGGTGGGGTCGGGCACGGGCGCGCTGGGCGCGCGGAAGGGGTCGTCAGTCATGGTGCGGGAACGATGCACCATCCACGCCAGCAATGGGATGGAGGGACGATCAGGTTTCCTTCACCTTGCCGCTCAGGCGCAACCAGCGGTCCGCGCACCGGCCGCAGCCGGCCGCTGGTCGACATGACGCGCACGCCGGTGCACATCCGGCGCTGTGCTACTGTCCGCTCCCATCCTGGGCGCCCGACGGGGGACTCGACCGTGATCGACCGACGCACCGCCGCTCCCGGCGACCTGCGGCTCCGTCCCGCTCCCGACGGCCTGCCCTCCGCCCACCCTGCACCGCCCGTCGTGGCCGAGGCCGGCGACCCGTTCAGCGCCGTCCGGGTCATCGATCTGGTCGCTTGCGTGGAGCGCGGCGCCCCCGTCCTGATTGACGATCTCGTCACCGCGCTCAACGCGCGCCACCTCGACTGGCTGTTCGAACGCGCGGTCGTCGTCGACGCGCTCATCGCTCTGCAGGCCAACTGGCTGGCCGACTACCGGAATGCCTCGGGGATCGTCCTCGAGGATGGTCCGTACGGCCCCACGCTCACCATCGAGGATTCGCCCCGCGTGGATCCCTGGATCGTCCGCCAGGCGCGCCGGGAGGACGCCGCGTGCCGGGAGCGGCTGGCCGAGTTCGCCCGGCGCGACGGCACGAACCACGTTGGCTGAGAACGCCCCTCCTGCCCTCAGCCCGGCTGTGCCTTCGGGCCGCGGCCGTACCGCGCCATGATCTCGACCACGCGCTCGCCATCGAGGCCATGGGCCGTGATCCCGTCGGCGCCCGTCATCGTCTCGGCCACGAGAAGGGCGTTCACGATCGCCTCTTCCACCGCCTCGACGGCCGCCTGGAAGAGCGGCGTCATGCGCGCGTCGTCGACCATTCGCACGTCATGGACCGGGCGGGGAGCCGGCACGGTGGCCGGTCCTGGAAGTCCCCGGTTGCCCGTGGCAAACGCGATGAAGATGTCGCCCGAGCCGGTGGAGGCGATGCCGCCCATCCGGGCGATGCCAAGCCCGGCCCGCTGCGCCAGCCGCTCGCACTGGTGGGGGAGAAGCGGGGCGTCGGTGGCGAGGACCACGATGATCGAGCCGGACCCGGGCTCCAGGGCGGCACGTCCGCCGACCCCGCCGCCAGCCTGGGCGCGGGCCTGGGCTTCCGCCGCGTCCCAGGGGCTCGGGACCTCGGTCGTCGGGATGGCCTCTCCGATCGGGACGCCATCGATCCGGAGCAGCTCGCGGGAGCCGTAGTTCGCCTGGACGAGGGCGCCGACGATCCACCCGTCGGCGTCGACCGGGACGACTCGCGATGCCGTCCCGATCCCGCCCTTGAACTCGTGGCAGATCATCCCCGTCCCGCCGCCCACGGCGCCCTCGACGACCGGACCGCCCCTGGCCCCGCCGAGCGCGGCATCCAGGTGCTCGGGGCGGACATGGAAGCCGTTCATGTCGTTCAGGACGCCGTCGTAGGTCTCGCCGACCACCGGCAGCGACCAGAAGTCCGCGTGCGGTCCGTGGGCCCGCACCGCGTGGACCAGCAGCGCGTCGTGCACGACCCCCACCGAATGGGTGTTCGTGATCGCGATCGGGCTCGTCAGGAAGCCCGACTCGCGGACCCATTCGAGGCCGGTCAGCTCGCCGTTGCCGTTGAGGCGGTGACAGCCGGCGAAGACGGGCTCGATGAACGTGTCGCCGTCGTGCGGGACGACCACCGTCACCCCGGTCCGGACCGGCCCCTCGCCGACGATGCGCGGCCCGCTCCCCCGGATCAGCGTCGTGTGCCCCACGCGCACGCCGGCAACGTCCGTGATGGCGTTGAGCGGGCCCGGCCTCAGCCGGCCCAGGGCGATTCCGTGATCGCGCGCGCGCATGCGTTCCTCCCAACGTACCCGCCGATCTTACTTGTCGGACGGCCTTGCCCGCGGGCTCCCGCGGTCCCGGCCCGCGGCCCGCTGCCCGCCGGCGCCGATAATCAGGCCATGTCCGCGCCCGGCGCCGTCGGCCCGACCGTCCTGGAGCGTCTCCCCGTGCTCGACGGGATCGCGCCGGCCGACGCCGCGGACGCGTTCCGCGATCTGCCGGGGCTGGCACTGCTCGAGAGCGCGCGCCCGGGGCGGGCGGGGCGCTGGTCGTTCCTCGTGGCCGAACCGATCGTGGTCATGGAAGGATCGACGCCGGGGGACGATCCGTTCGCCGAGGCACGGACCGCGCTCGCCAGGCTGGATCGGCTGGCGTTGCCGCCGGGGGCGCCACCGTTCGCCGGCGGGCTCGTGGGGCACCTTGCCTATGACCTCGGCCGTCGCCTCGAGCGGCTCCCCGTTCGGGCGCTGGACGACCAGCGATTGCCGGACCTGCGCCTGGGGTTGCACGCCTGGACGATCGCGTGGGACGGGCGCGATGGCCGGGCGTGGCTGGCGGGACGGGCCGTCGACGGCGACCTCGCCGGTCTCGAGCGGATGCTGGCGGGCGCGCGGGCGCGCGCGGACGCGGCGGCCCGAGTTCCGGCCCGCGGCGAGCCGGCCTTCGTGCGCCTCGTCTTTCGCTCGGAGCCCGATCTGACGACCTGGCTTGAGCGGGTGGGAGCGGTCCAGGCAGCGATCGCGTCGGGCGAGCTCTACCAGGCGAACCTCACCCGGCGACTGGTGGCGCCCTTCGATGGCGACCCGTGGCCCATCTTCCGGCGCCTGCGCGCCGGCGAACCGGCGGCGTTCAGTGCCTTCGTCGATCTCGGGCGCGAGCCGGCAACCGGCGCCCGTCGCGCCATCGTCTCGGCGTCGCCCGAACCCTTCCTGGCCCTGGACGCGTCCGGCCGTGTCCGGACCGACCCGATCAAGGGCACCCGGCCGCGGGGAAGGACCCGCGCCGAGGACCGGGCGCTCGCCGGCGAGCTGCTGGGATCGGGCAAGGACCGAGCCGAGAACACGATGATCGTGGATGTCCTGCGCAACGATCTGGGGCGGGTCTGCCGGCCGGGCAGCGTCCGCGTCCCGCGCCTCTGGCGCCTGGAGCGCACGCCATCGGTGCAGCACCTGGTCTCGACGGTGACCGGGCGACTCGTGCCGGGCAGCGACGCCTTCGACCTGCTGGCCGCAACCTTCCCGGGAGGCTCGATCACGGGAGCTCCCAAGATCCGGGCGATGGAGCTGATCGAATCGCTCGAGCCGGTTCGGCGCGGCCCATACTGTGGCGCGGCGCTCTGGGTGGATGCCGGCGGGGCCATGGGCTCCTCGATCCTGATCCGGACGTTCGTCGCGGACGGCCGGCGGCTGACGCTCCACGTCGGCGGCGGAATCACCTGGCAGAGCGACCCCGCGGCCGAGTGGGAGGAGACGCGCACGAAGGCGCGCGGTCCGCTCCGGGCCATCGGTGCGTCGGTGGAGGGCGAGGAGGAACGATGAGCGATCGGGCATGGCTCAACGGACGGTTGGTGGGCGCCGATTCTCCGGCCCTCCTCGTCGGTGACCGCGGCTTCCAGCTCGGCGATGGCCTCTTCGAGACGCTCCGCGTGCGGCGCGGCGTGGCGATCGAGATCGAGCTGCACCTAACGCGCCTTCGTGAGGGCATGGGCATCCTCTCGATCCCCATGCCCCTCTCCGACGAGGAGCTGAGGGCTGCGATCAGTGCGGTCGTCGCTGCGAACGCGCCTGACGACGCCGCGGTTCGGATTACGGTCAGTCGGGGCGCACCGAGAAGTCGGGGCCTGCTGCCGTCTGGGTGGCACGAGCTGGTCCCGACGATCGTCATCCAGGGCTGGCCCCACGTCCCGGTCGGCGCCGGGATCCTGGCTCGGGGCGTTCGGGCGGTGATCGCCACCGGTCGAAGGGACCCGGCCCACCCGCTGGCGTCGGTGAAGACCGTCTCGCGCGCCGATCACGTCCACGCGAAGCTCGAGGCGGAGCTGGCCGGTGCCGAGGATGCGATCACCGTCACCATCGACGGGCACATCGCCGAGGCCACGACTGCGAACGTGGCTCTGATTGTTGGTAAGCGAGTGCTGACGCCGCCCCTGGCCGCGGGGATCCTTGCCGGAACCACGCGCGACTGGCTCCTGCGCCCCGACGGGGCAGCGGCGCTCGGCCTCGCGGCGTCGGAGGCGTGGATCACGCCCGGAGACGTTGTCGCGGCCGACGAGGCGCTCCTCTGCTCGTCGGTGGCCGGCTTCCAGGCGCTCGTGGCCCTGGACGGGACGCAGATCGCCGGCGGCGTGCCGGGGCCGTGGGCCGCGCGCCTTCGGGCGGCGCGTGAGGCGTGGATCGTGGCCGCCGCGGGCGGGTAGGGCCACCCACGGCCTACACTCCAGCCGTGACCCGCGACGAGCTCATCGACCAGACGAAGCGCCTCATCGCCGAGGGCGATCGGTTGGCCGACGCGCCAACCCTGGAGGCCTTGCGTGCCTGGCTCCAGCTCTCCGACGAGACCCTTGCGGAGGCGTGGGGGAGCATGGATCGCTACCATCTCGCCTGGCTCTCGGTCGGCAAGCCGAAGGAGATCGTGCGCGGGAGGCCGATGTCCGAGGACGAGGAGGCGGCCTACGTCCGCGAGGTGGCCCGCCAGAAGACGGCGGCGCTGCGGATGAGCCTCGACGCCGTGGAGCGGCAGGGGATGCCGTTCCGCGGGGAGTCGGGCGGCGTCGGCGCCGGGCAGGTGCCCGTCGGCGCCGGGCAGGTGCCCGTCGGCGCCGGGCAGGTGATGGGCGACGTGCCCGGCCGCGTCCGCTTCGACGTCCCGTCCGAGGCGGACGAGCTGGCCGCCCGGGTCCGGCAGGCCCGTGACGAGGCGGCCCGTCACGACGAGGCCGACCACCGGCCCCGCGCGCCCCGGCCGGAGAAGATGCAGCGATGAGCACCCCCCGCACCCCGGCTGTCGGCGGAGCGCGCGACGTTCGCGTTCCCGATCCGGTCGCCCGCGACTACCTCCTCCTCGCGCTCCGCCTCGACCGGCACATCCCCGGCCTCGTCGACGGCTACTTCGGCCCGGCCGACCTGAAGGACCTCGTCGACGCCGAGCAGCCGCGCTCGCCGGCCGGTCTCGTCGACGCCGCCGCCGCGTTGCGCGCGCGTCTCCCCGCCGAGGTGGAAGAGGCCGACCGGCGGCGCTGGCTCGACGTCCAGCTCATCGCCCTCGAGGCGCAGGCGCGCGCCCTGGCCGGCGATGGCATGCCCTACCTGGATCACGTCAGCGCCTGCTTCGACCACGAGCCCACCCGCACCCCGGAGGCGGCCTTCGACGCCGCCGCGGCGGAGCTCGACGCGCTCCTGCCCGGCGCGGGATCGCTGGCCACCCGCATTGCCGCCTGGGACGACAGCCATACGGTGCCTGCCGACCGCATCCGCAGCGTCGTCGACGCCCTCCTGCCGGACCTCCGTGGTCGCGCCGCCACGCTCTTCGGCCTCCCCGAGGGCGAGGGCCTGGTGGTCTCGCTCGTCCGCGACCAGCCCTGGAGCGGCTACAACTGGTACGACGGCGGCCTGCGGAGCCGCGTCGACCTCAACACCGACCTCCCGATCCGGGCGGCGGACTTGCTCTCGGTCCTGCCCCACGAGACCTACCCCGGCCACCATCTCGAGCATGCCTGGCACGAGGCCCACCTCGTCGACGGGCTCGGCCGGATGGAGGCCAGCGTCCTCTGCATCAACACCCCCGAGTGCCTCCTCTCGGAGGGTCTCGCCGATCTCGGGAGGCGCTTTGCGGTCCCACCGGACGACGAGGTCGCGATCCTGGCCGAGGTCTTCCGGCTGGCGGGCCTGCGGGACCTGGCCGGCGCTGCCGAGGCACGCGCGGCAGCCGAGCGCCAGGTCGCGATCTCGGGGGCCCTGGCCTCGGTCCGCGGCGTGGCCGGCAATGCCGCCCTCATGCTCCACGCCGACGGCGCCCCCCGCGAGGAGGTGCTTGCCTACCTGGAACGGCGCCTGCTCTCCACCCCGGAGCGCGCCGCCAAACGCCTCGAGTTCATCTCCCATCCGTTGTGGCGGACCTACGTCTTCGTCTACTTCGAGGGCGAACGGCTGCTGAGGCGCTGGCTCGAGATGGTCCCCCCGGCGAAGCAGCCCGCACGCTTCCGGCGGCTGCTGCTGGAGCAGCTGACCCCGTCGGCGATCGTCGAGGAGATCGGCGCCGCGTAGGCGGGCGCCGCCCGCGCCGCGCCGCGCGGCAACGCGCCGCCGACCCGCGACCCGTCAGCGCGCCGCGACCCGGACCAGGAGCACGCGATCCTCGCCGGCGCCGTCCCAGTCGGCGAACGCGGGAACGCCGTAGAGGCGGGAGCTCCCCGGACCCGCCTGGGGCTCGAAGCCGAGCGCAGCGAAGAAGCCGAGCGCGATCCGGGCGTCGGGGCGGCAGGTTGCCTCGAGCGCGGAGACCCCCGCCTTCACGAACTGCGCCCCGAACCGCTCAACGAGGTCGCGCCCGATCCCGCGCCGGCGGTAGGCCGGGTCGACCGCGACGACGTGGATGACGGCCACCTCGGGCCGGTCCACGGAGCGGAACCCCAGCACCAGCCCGAGGGGCCGGCGCTCGCCCGACGCCTCGGCCAGCCAGGCGGTGCCGCCGAGATGGCGGAACCAGGCGCGCTCGGGGCCACCTCGGCTGGGGCGCTCCTCACGCCAGTCCCGGAGGTGCTCGGCGAGACCCGGCAGGTCGGCCTCCGTCGGATGGCGCACGTCGTAAAGCGGCGCGGCTCGCCGCTCCACCGGTGGGACCGGTGGGAACCAGTGGTCGAGGTTCGGGAAGTCGGGCATCAGCGCGATCCTGCGACGGCGCCGGCGACGGCGAGGGCGGCCTGAAGCGGAACGAGGAGCCCGTACACCTGGGCAAGGTAGCTGAGCGGGTCGAGGTACATCCCGGACAGCGCCCAGTTGATCGCGGCGGCGATGGTCAGGGCGCCGAGGGCGAGGCCGATGGCCAGCCCCGCGCGGGCCCGCGGCCGCATCGAACGCCCGGCCCCACGGCCCACGGCAGTCCCGACGACGATGCCCATCGTCACGGCGACGACGAGCAGGGCGCCAGTCCACAGGAGCACGGTGGCCACGACCACGTGGGCGGCCGCGCTCGCGGCGCCCGCCGTCGCGCCGAACGCGACAGCCCGCGCGGTCGATCCGGCGCCCGCCTGCGCCGAGCCCGGCCCGGGGGGACCGCCCGACGATCCGCCACCCGCGCGCGCCTTCAGCCGCTCCGAGGGTGCCTCGTCCAGGAGCCGTCGGGGCCGCTGCTCCCCGGGGGTGTCCCTGGTTGGGGGCGGCGTCGGCGCGGCAGGCGACGGCGCCGGCAAGGTCATGAGCATGGTCATCTGCCTGATCGTAGCCCCTTCGCGCCCGCACGCAACCCGGGCGCCGGAGCGGGTATCCTTCGACCTCGTGAGCCACTACGCCCTCGGCCTCCCCGATCCCGACATGCGCGCCGGCTTCCCGGTCGCCGCGGAGCGGGTGCGGGCTGGGCGGGAGCGCCTGGGCGCCCGGGCGCTCGAGGTTGCCCTCCAGCGCGACCCGACCATGCGCGAGCGGGCCGGAGAGGCGGGCCTCCGCGCCCTCCTGCGCGACACCCAGGTCTTCGTCGAGCGGATCGCCCGCGCCCTTGCCTCGGGGGATCCC
Source organism: uncultured Chloroflexia bacterium (assembly GCA_963705215.1). Classification (GTDB taxonomy): domain Bacteria; phylum Chloroflexota; class Limnocylindria; order Limnocylindrales; family CSP1-4; genus CTSoil-043. The sequence goes on from CAVPJI010000003.1 coordinate 48,006, forward strand.
GGCCAGGCGCGCGAGTGGGCCGACTGGGTCGCCCCGGTCTATCGTCGCCGCAAGGTCCCCATGGACGACCTGGTGACGCTCTGCGAAGGGCTCCGGAGCACACTCGCAGCGGTCCTCGCGCCCGCGGAGCAGGCGGCCGCCGACATCGCGCTCGACCAGGCGATCGAGACGTTCCGGCGCTACCGGCGGATCGCGGGCGACGCCCGCAAGCGGAGCCGGATCCTGACGGCGCTGTACAAGGGCGGCTGAGCGAGGTCCCGCGATGACGATCAAGTGGGTCCATGCGGACCCCCTCGTGATGAACGGCGAGCCCTTCTGCTACGGCAGCCGGGTGACGGTCCGCCAGCTCCTGGAGATGCGCGCCGGCGGCTACGACCTGACCCGGATCCTCACCGACCACCCGGAGCTCCGCCGGCTCGGCGTCGCGGCCGCCTGGTGCTACGCGGCCGATGATGCGGGGCGCTACGCGGAGTTCTTCGCCCCGGACGGCACCCTGGCCGGCCCCGGCTTCACGGACGAAGAGGCCGCGACCCTCCCCGAGCAGTACCGGCGGCCGGGCGTGGTCGTCCCGAGCGTGCCCGCCCGGGCCTGACGACGACGGCGTCGGGCGTCCAGACCGGCTCATCAATTCCGAGTAGCGCGCCCGACATTCCATCGACGATGGTAGGCTTTGCGTCGAGAGACCCGCACGTGGACCCGCAGCCCCATGACCGACCAGCCGACCACCGCCTCGACCGCCGACGCCGCGCCCGCCTTCGACCCCGTGCGCCGCGCCCGGGAGCTCGCGGTCCTCGACGCGCTGCGCAACGTCGTCGATCCGGAGATCGGGATGAACGTGGTGGAGCTGGCCCTCATCAAGCAGGTCCTGCTCGGCGAGACGGAGTCCGAGGTCAAGATGATCCTCACGACCCCCTTCTGCCCGTACGCGGGATCGATGATCGCGCAGGTCAAGGAGCAGGCGGAGGCGGCGCTGGACCACCCGGTCAAGGTGACCCTCCTCGCCGAGCGCTGGGACCCGCGCGACGCGGGCCTCATGTGGTGAGCGGAGAGCTGACCGCGCGCCCCCCGCGCGCCTCCGCGATTGCCACGGGTCGCGGCGACGACGGCACCACCGGCCTCCTCTACGGGGGCGACCGGATCCCCAAGGATGACCTGCGCACCGAGGCGTACGGGACGCTCGACGAGGCCGTGGCCGCCCTGGGGATGGCCCGGGCCGAGCTGGAGCTGAAGCGGCAGCTGGACGTGCTCCCGCCCGGGCTCGACCAGATCGCGACGATCATCCTCCGGATCCAGCGCGAGCTCTTCGTGGCCGGCGCCGAGCTGGCCGCCAACCCGGCGGCCTGGGACCGCCTCCGCGACGACGCCACGAGGGTCTCGGCCGGGATGGTTGCCGGGATCGACGCCCTGCTGGAGGACTACGAGGCCCGGATCGCCTTCCCGAACGAGTTCGTCGTTCCCGGCGAGACGCGGACGAGCGCCGCGCTGGAGCTCGCCCGAACCATCCTCCGCCGCGCCGAGCGCCGTAGCCGTCACCCTGGAGCGTGCCGAGCTCGTTCCCGGCGCCACACCTCCTGCCGTACCTCAACCGCCTGGCGGACCTGCTCTGGGTCCTTGCCCGGGCGGCCGAGCAGGCCGAGGCTCGCACAGCAACCGCCGCGCGAACTGGCGGCCCGCCATCCGGCGGGGCCGGCTGATCGAAGGATTAGCGGGAGCGGCCGGCGGCGATCCCTTCTGATAGTCGGCATACTCTCGGGCAGCGGGAGCCGAGCTCCCGACCTCACGATGGAGACGCACCAACGATGATGCAGAACCCTTCCGGGCCCTACGCCATGCCGAGCCAGGTCGGTGTCCGTCCCGATGCCCGCCTCGCCCAGGCCTTCCTCACCCAGTCGTTCTTCTGGATGTTCCTCGGCCTCCTCGTCACGACGGGTGTCGGGGTGATGGTGTCCTCGCTCCCGAGCGAGACGCTCCTGAGCATCGCCGGCCTCTCGATCTTCCTGATCATCGCCCAGCTCGGGGTCGCCTTCGTGCTGACGCTGGCGATCCGCAAGATCTCGGCGACGGTCGGCCTGCTGCTCTTCTTCGCCTACGCCGCGCTCACCGGCGTGACGCTGGGCTTCATCCTCGTTGCCTACGACCTCGGCAGCGTCCTCGCAGCCGGCTCGTCGGCGGCCGCCGTCTTCGGCGCCGCGGCGATCTACGGCGCGGTCACGAAGCGGAACCTCGCCGGCCTGGGTCCCTACCTGTTCATGGGGCTCATCGGGATCATCGTCGCGAGCCTCGTGAACCTGTTCATCGGCTGGGACACGCTGTCGTTCGTCATCTCCGTGGTCGGCGTCGTCATCTTCACCGCGCTCACGGCCTACGACGTTCAGCAGATCCAGAGCGGGAACGTGGCGGCCTGGACGCAGTCGATGGAGAAGGGCGCGGTCATGGGCGCCTTCAAGCTCTACCTCGACTTCATCAACCTGTTCTTCATGCTCCTGCGCCTCTTCGGCAACGGCCGGAGCTAGGCTCCCGGGCGGGCTGGCTTCGCATCAGGCGGCTGCCCTCCGGCGCCGCGACATGGGCACGACGATCCTCGCGGTTGATCCCGGCGCGCTGCCGCCGGCCGTGCTCGAGCGTCTCGGCGACATCGTCGTCACGGCCTATGAGGCGATCGGCGCCCTGGAGGGCGACGACGAGTACGTCCCGGAGCTGCGCGACATCGCCCGCCGCGTCCGCGAGGCGGTGGTCTTCGCTGCGCTGGACGCGGCCGACGGAACGCCGCTTGGCTGCGTTACCTACGTGCCCGGGCGCGACAGCCTCTGGGCCGAGCATCTGCGCGCCGGCGAGGCGTCGATCCGGATGCTGGCCGTCGATCCGGCGGCGCAGGGACGCGGCATCGGCTCCGCACTGGTGGCGGCGTGCCTGGATCGGGCGCGTGCGGACGGGCGACGGGCGGTCTTCCTCCATTCGCTCCCCGTCATGACCGACGCGCAGCGGATCTACGAACGATGCGGCTTTCGCCGTGCGCCGGAGCGCGACTGGGTCTTCCCGGACTTCCTGCTCATGGGGTTTGTGCTGGAGTTGGCGTGAAGGCCGGGCGTGCCTGCCGGACCCGCGCCCCCGTCCTTCCTACGCACCGGTTCCGCACTCCGTGGCGACCCCCGGTCACGGTCACCGAGCCTGATGGGCTCCTCGGTCCTGCCGGGCCTACTGCCCCCACCATTCACAGGCGGGTTCACGGTGTCGCTTGGACGGTCCTGGGCTCCGTGCAGCGGGGGTCGCGGGCAGCGTGAGGCAATCCATGCCCCGTCGGAGCACGGGCGTGACGCGGCGATCGCTCAGATCCGACGTGTCCGTAGCCGGACGGCGACCCGAATGCCCGAAACGACGGCTCGTTACTGCCGGGGGCAGTACAGCGGCAGGCTGACGGACGCCGCGCCCGCCGCCCCCCGCCGCCCCGGACCTACCCCCCGTACGGGCGCTGCAGGCGCACCGAGCGGCGGATCGGGCGGAAGCCGACGCGCTCGTAGACGCCGAGGGCTCCGGTCGGGTTCTCGGCGTCGACGCCGAGCGTGGCCGCCTCGAGACCCGCCGCGCGGAACGCCTCCATCGACCGAACCAGGAGCGCCGTCGCCAGGCCGCGCCTGCGCCACGGGCGACGCACGCCGAGCTGGCCGACCCAGCCCTCGCGCACGCCGGCCGCCCCCCAGTCGGATTCGAAGACGTAGTTGACGGTGTATCCGGCGATCTCTTCGCCGTCGAGCACGACGAACGACAGGTCCCCGCGGAAGAACGGGTCGCCCACGAACTCGTGGTTCCAGATCTCGGCGGTCAGGGGCTCGGAGCCCCAATGGTCACGGAACGCCTCGTTGTGGATCGCGAGGAGGGGCTGCCCCATGGGCGCCTCGTACCCCACGAGCCGGAGGCCCCCGAGGTCGGGCATCGCCGGGAGCGGCTCGCGGAGGTCGCGCCGCATGTCGAAGTACCAGCGCGCCGGCCGGAAGCCGGCGGCCTCGTGGAGGGCCACCGCGTCGGCGAGCCGGACCTCCTTGACGGTCTCGACGAGGCGAAGGAGCTCCACGGGCTGGTCGGCCAGGATCTCCTCGGCTCGGGCAATGCCCCAGGCCTGGATCTTCGTCCCGATTCCGCGCCCTCGGTGGTCGGGGTGCGTGGCGCCCCACAGGAACACCCGCCGGGACTCGAGCCCGTTGAGGCGTTGGTGGACCATGATCGAGGCGGCCAGCGATCCGTCCGGCAGCGCCAGCGCCAGCGTGTTCGTCGCGATCGGGCAGTTCGGGTCCGCCAACTCGTGGCGCGCGACGTCCTCGGTCGTCACCTCCGTTCCGGCGTCGGCAACCCGCACGTCCCCCTGGAGACGGACGTAGGCCGCGACGTCGTCGATGGTGAGCGGGCGCCAGGTCGCAGCGGGCAGGGTGGGGATGGAATCGGGAAGCTCGGGCATGGGGCCATTCTGCGGGATCGCCCCCGCGGTGCGAGCGGCGCAGGCCGGCCGGGGCGCGGCCAGCGCTGGATCAGCGCCCGGTCTCGCCGGCGCCCAGGGCCGCGCAGCGGCTGGCCCGCCCGGCGATACTCCCACCATGAACGTGCCCACCGCCGACCCGCTCGCCAACATCCTCGCCGATGCCCGCGCCGCGCTGCCCGCCACCGTCGACCTCCGACGGCGGCTCCACCGGACGCCGGAGGTCGGCCTCCACCTCCCCGCGACGCAGGCGATCCTCGTCGAGGAGCTCCGCGCGCTCGGGCTGGAGCCCAGGCTCGGCGCGTCCACGACCGCCGTGACCGCGCTGATCGAGGGCGCTCGGCCCGGCCCGACGATCCTCCTCCGGGCCGACATGGACGGGCTCCCCCTGACCGAGGAGACGGGGCTGGCCTTCGCCTCCGAGACGCCCGGGACCATGCACGCCTGCGGCCACGACACGCACATGGCGATGCTGCTGGGAGCCGCGCGCCTGCTGGTGGCCCGTCGGGACGCGCTGGCCGGACGCGTGCTCCTGATGCTCCAGCCGGGCGAGGAGGGCTATCACGGCGCCCGCTTCATGCTCGACGAAGGGCTCCTGGAGATGCCCCCGGGCCAGGAGGTGACGGGCGCGTTTGCCCTTCACATCTCGACCAGGTACGCCAGCGGGACGATCGACTACCGCCCGGGCGCGATCCTGGTGTCCGCCGACTTCATCCACCTGACGATCCGCGGGCGGGGCGGCCACGCTTCGGCGCCCCACGAGACCATCGACCCCATCCCGGTGGCCGCCGAGATCGTGCTGGCGCTCCAGGCGATGGTCACCCGGCGCGTCGACGTCTTCGATCCGGCGGTCGTCACCATCGCCCACATCGCCGCCGGGACCACCACCAACATCATCCCCGAGACGGCCTTCGTCGAGGGCACGATCCGGACCACATCGGAGGAGGCCCGCGCCCTGGTCCACGCCGGCGTGCGCCGTGTCGTCGAGGGGGTGTGCGCCGCCCACGACGCGACCGCCGAGCTGGAGATCATCCCCGGCTACCCGGTCACGCTCAACGACCCTGCGTTCACGGCCTTCGCGGCGGGCGTCGCTTCGGAGGTGCTCGGCCCCGATGCCGTGATCGAGCTGACGGCGCCGATCATGGGCGCCGAGGACTTCTCGTACGTCCTCCAGCGCGTGCCGGGCGCCATGTTCTTCGTCGGCGCGCGTCCGCCCGAGGAGGACCCGGCGACCGCGCCCCAGAACCACTCGAACCGGGTGATCCACCACGAGCCGGCGATGGCGGCCGGCGCCGCGGTCTATGCGGCGGTGGCGCTGCGGCACCTGGCGGGCTGAGGCGGTCGCTCGGGTCCGCGGCGGCGCGGCGGGCCGCGGCTGCAGATCGCGAGGCGCCATCGGCGTCGGCGTGTGCGCCGCCCTGGCCGCGTGAGCCTCGCGCATCGCCTCGTCTCGTCGCGACGTCGGCAGACCGTATCGCCGCGACGGCAGAGGGGATCGGAGCAGATGCCGGTCGCACGCGGGCTTCGACCGGGCAGCCCGTCTTGGGTCAGGACGCGTTGACCGGCCGCCGTTCCCGGTGTAGGATTTCCGAGCGGAAAGGTCGGAATTCCGGCCGCGCCGGGTTCTGCTGCGTCCCCCGTCCGCCGCGTCCCGCCGCATTGCCCGCGCACTCCGGACCACCAGGCCCGCACCGAGGATCCCGCCCTGAGCGTTCGAACCTTCCATGCCACCGGCGCCATCTCCTTCAGCACGAAGGGGGAGTACGGCGTCAGGATGCTCGTGCAGCTGGCCCGGCACTGGGACGGCGACGAGACCATGCCGATCAGCCTGGCCGACGTTGCCGCCGACGAGGACCTGCCGCGTGCCTACCTCGAGCAGCTGGTGATCCCCCTCCGGGACGCCGGGATCGTCCTCTCGACGCGGGGCGCGCGGGGCGGCTACGCCCTGGCCCGCCCCCCGATCGAGATCACGATGGCCGAAGCATTGCGCGCTCTCGAGGGCCCGCTGGCCCCGATGATCTGCGCGAGCGAGGATCCCGAGAACGCGGATGCCTGTCTCCGCCTGGGCGCCTGCTCCGTGAACGGCCTCTGGATCCAGGTCCGGGATGCCATCGGCGGCGTGCTCGACGCGGTGACCCTCGCCGACCTCGCGCCCCGCCCTCGCCCGCGCCTCGTCACCCTCGACGCCCGCTCAACCGACGCCGTTCCCGTCTAACCTCCACGCCGGCCGGCGCGCCGCCGCCCGCACCACCCACAGGAGCCCAAGCCACCCGTGAGCGACCAGCACCTCGAGATCCGGAACCTCCACGTCGCCCCCGTCGCCGACCCCGAGCGCCACATCCTCCAGGGAATCGACCTGGTCGTCGGCAAGGGCGAGGTCCACGCGATCATGGGCCCCAACGGCTCCGGCAAGACGACCCTCGCCTACGCGCTCATGGGCCACCCGGCCTACGTGATCACCCAGGGCGAAGTGATCTGGAAGGACATGGACATCCTGACCCTGTCGCCCGACAAGCGGGCGCGGCTGGGGATGTTCCTCGCCTTCCAGTACCCGACGGCGATCCCCGGCCTCAGCGTGGCCAGCTTCATTCGGACGGCCCTCAACGCGCGCCGCCAGGGGCTGGAGAAGAACCCCGACATCGATCCGAGCGATCCCACCCGCGGCGGGATCTCGATGGGCGATTTCCGCCGGCTGATGCGGGCGAAGATGGGTCTGCTCAAGATGGACGAGGCGTTCGCGGCGCGGTACGTGAACGAGGGCTTCTCGGGCGGCGAGAAGAAGCGCCTGGAGATGCTCCAGATGGCCGTGCTCGAGCCCGAGATGGCGATCCTCGACGAGACCGACTCGGGCCTGGACATCGACGCCCTGCGGATCGTGGCCGAGGGCGTCAACGCGATGCTCAACCCGAACCTGGGCGTGCTGCTCATCACCCACTACCAGCGCCTGCTCAACTACATCAAGCCTGACCGAGTCCACGTCCTGGCTCGGGGCCGGATCATCACGAGCGGCGGCAGCGAGCTGGCCCTCGCGCTGGAGGAGCACGGCTACGCGCCGATCCTCCGGGCCGCCGGCTTCGACGCCGACGAGTCCGACGTGGCGTACGCGACTCGCGTCCCCGAGACGGTGGAGGCCGGCTGACCGCCGCGTCAGCCGGAGCGATGGCATGACCGACCTCGCCACTCCCCTCGCGGCGGCGCCCGGGCTCGACGCGCGCGCGCTGCGGGCCGACTTCCCGATCCTCACCCAACGTCCGCACGGCAAGCCGCTCGTCTATCTCGACTCCGCGGCGACGAGCCAGAAGCCGCTCGCGGTCATCGAGGCGATGGACGCCTACTACCGCGGCTACAACGCGAACGTCCACCGCGGCATCTACGAGATCAGCGAGAAGGCGACCGCCGCGTACGAGGGCGCCCGCGAGCAGGTCGCGCGCTTCATCAACGCGCCATCCGGGCGCGAGATCGTCTGGGCGCGCAACGCCACCGAGGCGATCAACCTGGTCGCGTATTCGTGGGGCCGACGCCATCTCGGCCAGGGGGACGTGATCGTGCTCACCGAGATGGAGCACCACGCCAACCTCGTCCCGTGGCAGATCCTGGCCCAGGAGGTCGACGCCGACCTGGAGTTCATCCCGATCACCGACGAGGGGATCCTTCGCCTCGACGTCTTCGAGGTCCTCCTGCGCCTCCACCCGAAGCTCGTCGCCTTCACCCACGTCTCGAACACGCTGGGCACCATCAACCCGGTCCGCGAGATGGTGGAGATGGCCCACGCCGCGGGGGCGCTCGTGCTGGTCGACGGCGCCCAGGCGGTGCCGCACCTGCCCGTCGACGTGCAGGAGCTGGGCGCCGACTTCTACGTCTTCTCGGGCCACAAGGTGCTGGGGCCGACGGGATCCGGCGTCCTGTGGGGCCGCCGCGAGCTGCTCGACGCGATGCCGCCGTTCATGGCCGGCGGCGACATGATCCGCGAGGTCAAGCTCCGCCGGTCAGAGTTCAACGACGTGCCCTGGAAGTTCGAGGCAGGCACCCCCGACATCAGCGCCGCGATCGGCCTCGGCGTCGCGGCCGACTACCTGCGCGAGCTGGGCATGGACCGGGTGCGCGAGCACGAGCGCGCGCTGGTTGCATACGCGCTGGAGACGCTCGCCCGCGAGGTTCCCGGGATCGCGCTGTACGGCCCGCCGGCCGCGGTGCGCGGCGGCGTGGTGCCTTTCAACCTGCCCGACATCCACCCCCACGACGTCGCCCAGATCCTGGACCGCCAGGGGATCTGCATCCGGGCCGGCCACCACTGCACGATGCCCCTCCACGAGCGCCTCGACCTGGCCGCGACGGGCCGGGCAAGCTTCTCCGTCTTCACGACGACCGACGACATCGACGCGCTGGCCGCGGGCCTGCGGGAGGTCCAGCGGGTCTTCGGGGGGTAGGGCGGCGTCGCGGCTGCGCCGCACGTCGTTGCATGTGGTCCTCTTGACACGTGTCGTTTGGTCCCCCAGACATCGTTGCACTCGGGAACGCGTGGTTGCCGAGTGCCTGATCGGCGCCCATGCCCTCGAGCAGGCGGACCGGCTCGGCTGCCAGCGCGATCGAGTTGTCGCCGGACGCCAGGTGGACTAAGATGGACTAGCCATGGCCGAGTCGAAGCCCGTCAACATCCACGACGCGAAGACGCACCTGAGCCGGCTCATCGAGCGGGTCGAGGCCGGCGAGGAGGTCACGATTGCGCGGGCCGGGCGACCCGTGGCGCGACTCGTCCCGCTGCGAACGGCTCGACCGCGCGTCCTCGGGGCGCTCCGGGGCCGGATTCGGCTGGCTGCCGATTTCGACGCGCCGGACGAGATCCTGGTCGGACTGTTCGAGGGGCCCTGATGCGCCTTCTGCTCGACACGAGCGCCCTCCTCCTGGCCCTGTCCGAACCGGAGCGCCTTTCGTCTGAAGCCCGAGCGGCCATCGAGGACCCCGGCTCGACCGTCCTCGTTTCCGCAGCTACGGTCTGGGAGATCGCCATCAAGCGGACGCTGGGGAAGCTGGAGGCGCCCGACTCGGTTGTCGGCGCGACCCGTGACGCCGGCTTCGAGACGCTCGACATCACGCCCGAGCACGCCGAACGAGCGGGCGGCCTGCCGCCCCACCACCGGGATCCGTTCGACCGGATGCTCGTCGCCCAGGCCCTCGCGGAGGGCTGCACTCTACTGACGCGCGACGATGCGCTCTGGGCGTACGCGGCCCCGATCCTCCGCGCTTGATGCCCGTCGGACGCGCTCAAGCGGCTCCTGACTGCCGCCCGCTCAGTGCACCCGCGCCTCGAAGCCCTTCCAGAACGGCTCGCGCAGCTCCGTCTTGAGGATCTTGCCGGTGCCGCCCTTGGGGAGCGACTCCCGGAAGTGGAAGGCATGGGGCACCTTGAAGCGGGCCAGGTGCGCCCGGCAGTGTGCCTTGAGCTCCTGCGCCGTGGCCGTGGCGCCGGGCTTGAGCACGACGATCGCGACCGGCACCTCGCCGAACCGCTCGTCCGGGGCCGCCACCACGGCGCACTCCAGGACCGCCGGGTGCGCCGAGAGCGCGTTCTCCACATCGATCGAGGAGATGTTCTCGCCGCCGCGGATGATCACGTCCTTGGAGCGGTCCTTGATGAGGACGTAGCCCGCCTCGTCGAGCGTGGCCATGTCGCCGGTGTGGAGCCAGCCGTCGCGGATCGTCGTCGCCGTCGCGTCCGGGTCGCGGTAGTAGCCGTTCATGACCGTGTTGCCGCGCACGACGATCTCGCCGATCTGCTCGCCGTCCGGCCGGACGTCGTGCCCGGCCGAGTCCACGACGCGCAGCGCGACGCCGGGGATCGGCCAGCCGGTCATCGCCCGCCGCTCGACCGCCCGCGCCGGCGGCTCCGTCTCGCCGAGGATGTCGCGCGGCAGGGCGATCGTCACGATCGGCGTCGTCTCGGAAAGGCCGTAGCCGGCGACCGCCTGGACGCCCAGGCTGTCCTCGAGCGCCCGGGTGAGCGCCGGGGCGGCGGTCGAGCCCCCGATGATCACCTGGCGGAGGCTCGAGAGGTCGTAGCTCGACCGGGCGCCGTGGTGGATGAGGGCATTGAAGATCGCCGGCACGCCGAGCAGCCGCGTGACCCGGTGGCGCTGGACGGCCTCCATCAGCGCCGTCGGCTCGAACTTGCGGAGCATCACGTGACGGCCGCCGATCATCGTCACGAAGTGGGGGACTCCCCAGCCGTTCACGTGGAACAGCGGGACGACGTGGAGGACGACGTCGTCCTCGTGCCAGCCGAGGGCGATCTGGGCGCCCATCGCGTGGAGGTAGAGGTTGCGCTGGCTCAACGCGACGCCCTTGGGCAGCCCGGTGGTGCCGCTCGTGTAGAAGAGCTCGGCGATCGCGTTCTCGTCCACGTGCGGGTGGCGCGGGTCGCGCGAACCGCCGGAGATCAGCGCCTCGTACTCGTCGCTCGCGAGCCCGCCCGGATCGCCCTCCATGATCACGAAGCGCGGCCGCATCGTGAGGCGCGCCGCGAGCTGCTCCAC
>CAVPJI010000004.1:0-104755 GCA_963705215.1 uncultured Chloroflexia bacterium
ATCTCGTCGGCGGTCAGCGACTCCCATGGCCGAGGGTCCCAGTGCGAGTACGGGTGGCCGTACGAGTGGTTGTAGTACCCGGGCGCGGCGGGAACGAGTCGGGCTCCGCGTCGACATTTGCGCCGGCGACGAAGATGCCGTAGGCGGGGTAGCCGGCGCGACGCGCCGTCTCGAGCGCAGGCCCGACGTACCGCGCGCACTCCGGGTCGACGCCCGTCGGGTGGTCGACGTCGCCGTCCACTACGAGCGCAGCCTGCCGGCCTCCTGGCCAGCGGCCCAGGCCGACGAGCCCGGCCGGAGCCGCGAGGTCGAGGAGCGCCTCCGCGAGCAGGACAACCGCCTCGGTCGATCGTCGGTCGACCGCGCCGACTGGAATGCCGAACCAGGCGGTCACCGCCCGGCGAGCGCCGCCGGTGTCCGTGCGGACCGCGATCGCGGGCACGGCCCCGCCCCAACGTGCGAGCACGCGCCATCCGGGGCCGAGCGAGCCGATCAGCCCGGGTGGGTCCAGGGTGACCGCGCCGTCGTCGTCGGGCGCCGGGACACAGCACTTGGCCCTCGCGCAGAGGTCCCGGTCTGTGATCACGAGGCGCCCGGGGACCTCGATTGCGCCTGCCAGGTCGAGAAAGCTCGCCGCAGCCGACGAGGGGAACCCCACGAGGAGCAGACTCGTCCCGTCGTCACGACGTCGCGCCAGCGCCTCGGCCCCCGCCTCGTCGATCGCCGCCGCCGGCGCGACGAGTGTCGTGAGCCCGCCGACGTCGGCCTGGCCGGGCCCGTCGAGCCGCTTCGCGGGACACCCCCACGCCTCGAGGAGAACCGCCCACCACGCCGCATCCAACCAGCCCGACGCGTCCTCGGGGGGCATCATGATCCCGAGTCGCGGGACGGACCCCCAGCCCGGTAGCCGCACGACACTCACGCGCGAGCCTTCTCGGCCGCTCGTCCGGCCATCGGCTCGACGCTCCGGGCGCGAGCGCCGCTCGTCTCGATGAAGTACCGGGCGTGTTCCGGCGACACGATCGTCCGACTGTGCTCGACCGGGGTGCCATCCGGGGCCGATGCCGTTCCTTCCAGGCAGATCGCCGGAGTCGATGTGCGCAGCCCGAGGAGGCGGGCCTCGCGGCCTCCGGGAACGACGGCGGAGATGGTCTCGCGCGTGCGTGCGATGGCGACGCCGTATCGCCGTCCGAGGACCTCGTACAACGATTTCGACGGCGAAATCCTCATCCAGCAACCCGGGGAAACGCTCCGCCGACAGGTGGGCCTGCTCCAGCAGGTAGGGCACCTGGTCCGCGCCGCGGACGCGCTCGAGGTAGTGGATCGGGGCACCCGGCGCGATCGCGAGCGCTGCGGCGACAGTGGCTGTCGCGGCCTCCCGCCGCGAGGTCACAACGGTCGCGTACGGCTCCAGGCCGCGGGAGCGCATCTCGTCGACAAAGCCGGCGCGCGCCGCAATGTCCCGGATGATCGGGGGCCGGCGGACGAACGTGCCTCGGCCGCGGGCACGTTCCAGGCGTCCCTCATGGGCGAGCTCCGAGAGGGCTCGCCGGACGGTGATGAGGCTGCACCCGTAGCGCTCCACCAGCGCGCGCTCCGGGGGGAGTTGATCGCCCGGGCGCCAGACCCCGTCGTCGAGGGCCGCGCACAGGTCGAGGTAGACCTGGTGATGCAGCGGGACCGGTCCGGCTTCGAGGCGGAACCGCGTCACGCCAGCAGGCGAGCGAGGTGCAGCTGGCCGGCGCGGGATGGCGCCGGACGTGTCGCGCACTGTACCGTCCACGTCCATTGATGATAATGTTATAAGCAATGATGGATGAAGGCAAGCGGGGATTCCCGACATCCAGCGCCCGGCAGAAGCCGAACCACGAGGAGGAGCCGCGATGAGTGGTCGACCGCCCGAAGTGCCGGGCACGCAAGCAGGTGCCCGTACCAGCGACGCGCTCGCTCGCTACAGGGGGTCACTTGCCGGCCGGGTTGCCCTGGTCACCGGCGCCGGTTCCGGGATCGGGCGCGCGACTTCACTGGCCCTCGCCGCCGCCGGGGCTGACGTGGCCCTGCTCGGCCGGCGGAAGGAACCGCTGGACGAAGTCGCTGCGCTCATCGCGCGCCTGGGCCGGCGCGCTTCCGCCTGCCCAGTCGACGTCACCGACGCGCCTGCGCTGGAGAGCGTGGCGCGCAGAGCGGCGGCCGTGCTCGGCCCGGCCGACATCGTCGTGGCGTCAGCCGGCGTCAATGCCTGGGCGGACATCGACGCCCTCGACCCGGCGACCCTCCGGGCGGCGCTCGCGACGAACGTCGAGGGCGTCGCCAACCTGGTCCGTGCGGTGCTCCCCGCGATGCGCGCCGCGCGTCGTGGCAAGCTCGTTGTCATCGCCTCAGATAATGGGCGACGCCCGGAGCCGGGCGGCGCCGGCTATGTCGCGAGCAAGTTCGGGGCCGTCGGCCTGGCGCTGTCGCTGTCGCAGGAGCTCCACTCGGCGGGCGTCTCCGTCCACGTCGTCGAGCCCGGCTGCGTGAGCACGCCGTGGTATCCCGCCGACGAGGAGGCTCCCAGGGAGCGCATGCTCCAGCCGGACGACATCGCCCTCGCCGTCCTCTTCCTCGCGACGCTCCCAGAACACATCGTCCTCGAGGAGCTCCTCCTCGTTCCGCGTGAGCTGCTGGTGCACCCATGGGCGTGAAGATCGCGGTCGTGGGTGGAGCCAGCACCTACACCCCGGAGCTTGTCGAGGGGTTCGCCGCGCGGGCGCACCTGCTGCCCGTCGACGAGCTCCTGCTGCTCGACCCGGACGCGGAACGGCTCGCGGTCGTCGGGGGTCTTGCCTCGCGGATGCTCGCCCGGCGGGGCTGGGCCGGCCGGCTCGTGCAGACCGGCGATCGCGCCGCGGCCTTCGACGGAGCCGACTTCGTCATCTTCCAGCTCCGCGTCGGCGGACAGGCCGCGCGCTTCCTGGACGAGACGATCCCGCCCCGTTTCGGCTGCATCGGCCAGGAGACGACGGGGCCGGGCGGATTCCTCAAGGCGCTGCGTACCGTCCCGGTCGTCCTCGAGATTGCGGAGGAGGTCGACCGCCGCGGCGCGCCGGGAGCCTGGCTCGTGAACTTCACGAACCCGGTCGGCATCGTCACCCGCGCGCTTCTCGACGACGGCCACCGGGCTATCGGGCTGTGCAATGTCGCGATCGGCTTCCAGCGCCGCTTCGCCGCCCATCTCCACGTTGCGCCCGAGCGCGTCGCGCTCGAGCACGTCGGCCTCAACCACCTGTCGTGGGAGCGGGCGATCCGCGTCGACGGCGTCGACCGCCTGCCGGAGCTCCTCTCCGGCGCAGGCCCGATGCTCGCCGATGAGGTCCACCTCCCGGTCGAGCTCCTGCGCGTCCTCGGGGCGCTTCCCTCCTACTACCTCCGGTACTACTACGCCACGAGAGAGGTCATCGAGGAGCAGCGCACCGCGCCGATCCGCGCGGAGGAGGTGATGGAGATCGAGCGCGGTCTTCTGGAGCTCTACCGCGACCCTGCGCTCGACGCGAAGCCGGCGCTCCTCGAGCAGCGCGGCGGCGCCTTCTACAGCGAGGCGGCGGCCCAGCTCATCGCGTCGCTCCACGCCGGAGCCGGCGACGTCCAGGTCGTGGACGTCCGGAACGACGGTGCGCTTCCCGATCTCCCGGCGTCGGCCGTCGTGGAGATCCCCGCACGGATCGACAGGGACGGCGCCCACCCGCTCCCGCTCGCGCCGCTGGCCCCCGAGATGCGGGGCCTCGTCGAGCACGCCCTCGCCTATGAGGAGCTCACAATTGCGGCGGCGACCTCCGGGGACCGTCGCACCGCTCTCCGGGCGCTCATTGCCAACCCATTGGTACCGGACTTCACGACCGCGCGCGACCTCCTCGCGGCGGTGCTGGAGGCGAACCGCGGGCATCTCCCGAGGTTCTTCGCGCGATGACCGAACCGGCGACCCGCGCCGCGAGACCCGCCCGCGAGGCCGGCGAAGCGGGCCGCTCGGCCCAAGTGGCCGGTGTCGTTCTCGGCGTTGATCTCGGCGGGACGAAGATGCGGGCGGCGTTTGCCGACCTCCATGGGGGGATCCTCGCCGAGGTCGTCGAGCCCACGGCCCACGGATCAGCCGAGCAGGTCGTCGCCCAGGTGGCGGCGGCCCACGTGGCACTCGCCGCTACGGCGGGCGTGGCTCCGGGGGCGGTTCTGGCCGCGGGGCTCGGCCTTCCCCTGGCCGTGGATCCGCGAACCGGCGAGAGCTGGTCCTTCCACAATGTCCCGGGGCTCGGCGGGGTCGCCGCCGGGGACGCGTTCAGGCATGCCCTGGGCATGCCGCTTGCCTTCGACAATGACGCCAACTGCGCCGCGATCGGCGAGGGCCGGGCCGGTGCTGCGGTCGGCCTGGCGGACTACGCGGTCATCGCAATCGGGACGGGGATCGGCAGTGGGATCGTCGCCGGCGGCCGGCTGCTCCGGGGCGTCCACGGGGGCGCCGGCGAGATCGCGTTTCTGCCGCTCGGCACTGACCCGTGGGACGCGCGGAATTGAGCTCTCGGCGCCTACGAGACGGCGGCCGCGGGCCCGGCAGTCCGGAGGCGCCTCACGGTGGCACTCGATGGCGGAGCAGCGACGACCCTCGTGGTCGGGTCGGGGCTCGCGGACATTGCACGTGCGGCCGGCGCTGGCGACGCGCTGGCGCAGCGGCTCCTCGACGAGGAGGCGCGGTTCATCGCCCTCGGGATCGCCGCGGTCGCCGCCGTCACGGACCCCGGGCTCGTGGTCCTGTCGGGCGGCGTCGGCGCGATCCCCGCCCTTCTCGAGCCGGTCCGGGAGCACGTCGCGACGCTCTGCGCCAGACCGCCGCGGATCGTCACCGGGCTCCTTGGCGAGCGCGCGCCGCTGGTCGGCGCCATCGGGCTCGCGCTCGATCTCGCGCCGCCGACCTGACCCGCGACTCGGTACCGGACCCGGCAGGGCCGCCCGCGTTCGCCACGTTCGCCAGGCTCCTCGCGCTACCCGCGGCGGGCCAGGATCCGCCAGGTCACAAGGAAGGCTCCAAGGGCCCACGCGGCGAGCATCGCGAACGCGCCCGGGGTCAGCGGGAAGGCCTGGGGCGCCAGCGCCCCGCGCAGGACCTCGCCCATCGACTGGATCGGCAGCACGGCGTGGATCGCGGCGAGCCAGTCGGGCAGCCGATCGGCCGGGAAGTTGAGCGGGCTGAACATGAAGACGAGGACGACGAGGACCTGGCTCAGGAGGTTGGCGATCAGCGGGGGCAGGACAGCGGCGAGCCCGTAGCCGACCGCGGTCGCGGTCAGGACGACGAGGATCACCGACGGCACCACGAGCGGGCTCGGCTGCAGGGGCAGGTCGAACCGGATGGCGGCGATGACGACGCCGAAGACCACGCCGGGCAGGACGATGGCCAGCTGGACGGTCAGGTCGGCCAGCAGGTAGACGACCCGCGGGATGGGGAGCGTCCGCATGTAGTCGAGCGTCCCCTCGGTCTTGGCCTGGGCAACGACCTGGGGCACCGCGACCAGGCCCATCGTGATGAGCGTGATCGCGGGGGCGCCCGTGGCGAGGTAGAGGACCGTCGTCTCGTCCATCTCCGGGAAGAGGAGCGGGTAGCCCACGACGATGCCGAGCGAGAAGAGGCACTGGATGACGATCGCCAAGGGCAGGAAGCCCTTGGACCGGAGCCCCTGCCACTTGACGAGCAGCGGGTAGCTACGCAGCGCGGACACCGGCGACCTCCTTCGGCGCGGCCCCTGCGAGGGCTCCAGGATCGGTGGTGGTGTCGGCAGGCGCAGGGGCGCCGCCGTTGCCGTTCGCCAGCGCGTCGGCCCTCCCGACCAGCTCGACGTAGACGTCCTCGAGGGTGGCCGGGCCGAGGCGGTACTCCTCGACCTCGCCCGAGCGCTTGAGGCCCTCCATCCAGGCCACCGCCCCGGCGGCCGCGGCTGCATGGACCGTCGCGTGGCGACGCTGGCCGGCGCTCACTGAACGGAGCACGAAGTCGGGAATCGGGATGAGGTCGGTGCCGGGCTCCAGGACGAACTCGAGGCGGAGATCCCCGGCCACCCGCTCCTTGAGCTGGGCCGGCGTTCCGGTCTCGATGACGATCCCGTGATCCAGGATGGCGAGCCGGTCGACCGACCGCTCGGCCTCTACGACGTTGTGGGTCACGAGGAGGACCGCGGCGCCCGTATCCGCGACGGACCGGACCTGGGACCACAGGAGACGCCGGCGCACGGGGTCGACGTCGTTCGTCGGCTCGTCGAAGACCACGAGGCGACCCGGGACGACGGCAGCCATGGCGAACGACACGAGCCGCTTCACGCCGCCCGACAGCTTCCGGCCGTCCTGCTCCATCCACTCCCCGATGTCGAGCGCATCGGCGAGGGTTGCCGACCGCTCGCGGACGTGCGCGCGGCTGCCGCCGCGGATCCGGCCCACGAGCTCGATCGCCTGACGGGGGGTCAGGCCATCGAGGGGCACCTGGGCCTGGGGCTGGATGGAGCACGCCCGGCGGGCAAAGGCAGGGTCGGCGACGACGTCGCGACCGTCGAGGGTGATCGCCCCGGCGTCCGGGCGAAGCAGCCCGACGACCTGGTTCACGACCGTCGTCTTGCCGGCACCGTTGTGGCCGAGGAGGCCGTAGACCTCACCTGCCTCGACCGCGAGGTCGATACCGGCGTTCGCGCGGGCGCCCCGCCGGTAGGTCTTGGTGAGGCCGTTGATCTCGAGGAGCATGCAGGGTGCCTCCGGGCTCGCGACTGGTGTTGTTCCGATACCAGTCAGTATGCATATACTTGCCAGCATGTCAAGACGCCACAGCATCTTGATACCCTGTGGTATCGTTGCGGTCATGGACACTGCCTCGCGCCCGGTACGCCTCACGCGCGACGAGCGCCGCGCCCAGACACGGGAGCGTCTCATCGACGCCGCGGCCGACGTCTTCAACCGGCTGGGATATCACGGCGCCTCTCTCGAGGCGGTCGCTGATGCGGCGGGGTACACGAAGGGCGCGGTCTACTCGAACTTCGCGTCCAAGGCGGATCTCTTCGTGGCCCTGGCTGAGCGCCGGAGCGTCGCCGCGAACGTCGACGCGACCCGCGAGCAGCTTGCGGCGACCCCCCTCGGCGAGTTCGTCGACGGAATGGGGGAGATGCTCCGGGCCCAGGCGGCCCGCGAAGAGGCGTGGGACGTGCTGACGATCGAGGTCTGGCTGGCCGCCATGCGCGACCCGTCCCTGCGCACGATCGTCGCCCACGACTACCGTCAGATGCGGGCGGAGTTCGGGCCCCTCATCGCCGCCAAGCTCGACGAGGCGGGGATCGAGACGCCGTTCACCGGCGAGGAGCTCGGCTGCCTCGTCTCCGCGATCGGGTCAGGGCTCATCCTCCAGCACTACCTCGAGCCCGGTGCTGTCGACGCCGAGATCCTCCCGCGAGCCTTGCGCCAGCTGCTCGGCCTGCCCCAGCGCGACGAGCCGGGCGCGTAGGCCACCGGCCCGCCGGCGCCGCCTTCAACCCGCGACTGCCCCCCCGGCGACCCCGGTCCGCGCCAAGGTCCTTCAAGCGCCGCGCCGCCCGATACGCGCCGAGATCGCATGATCCGGCGAGGCATGCCGCGTGATTCGCACGACGGAGCCATCTCCGGCGCGAGGATCGTTGACACGGCGCGGCGGCCATGGCACGATCCCTGGCACCACCTGTTCCGCTTGACGGAACAGCCCCAGCTGCCCGTCCCCTCAGCCGGACGTGCGTCGACCGTGCCCCGTGCCCCGCGCCCCGCGCGCTCGACGCCGGCCCATCGAGGGTCGAGCCTCGGAGAAGCCATGGCACCGGACTTCGCCGCCACCGTCTCGCCGAACCGCGGGGCGATGCCCGAGCCCGACAGCCGCGAGCCGTGGTTCGTCTGCGAAGCGCATGCGCAGGGTGCCCTCGTGGATCGCGTCGTCTCGATCTTCGCCGACTCGTTCCATGCGGCCCTCGAGGCGCGCGCACATCCCGCGGGCAGCTGAGATGGCCCTCGAGGTGGCCCCGCAGGCCCGGCCGGCACGGGGCGTCTCGCTCCCGAGCTCTTCGTCGATCGGGCCGCGTGCCGCCGGCGACATCCCGGCGGCACCCGTTCTGCCGGCCGTTCCTCCGCGGGCAGCTCCCGCGACCACCCCGGGCCTCTTCGGGCGGGAACGCGAGCTGCTCGACGGCCCTGCGGTCCGCTCGGTCGACCGGGCTGCGGCGCTCCTCCTCGCGCTCGGCGAGTGCCCGGCCGAGGCGGGCGTCTCGGAGCTTGCCCGCCGCCTGGGGCTCCACAAGAGCACGGCCTCGCGACTCCTTGCCACCCTCGAGCGGCGAGGGCTCGTCGAGCAGGACGAAGGGTCCGGGAAGTACCGCCTGGGCCTCGTGGTCATCCGGCTCGCCGAGCATGCCGAACGGACCCTGGATCTCCGCACGATCGCGCTCCCGGAGCTCGAGCACCTCGCGCGGGTCACCCGGGAGACCGTGACCCTCGGCGTAGTGGAGGCAGATGCCTGCCTCACGGTCGCCCAGGTCGCCGGTCCGAACATGGTCGCCTGTCCCGACTGGACCGGCCGGACGACGCCGCTCCACTGCGTGGCCTCGGGCAAGGTCCTCCTGGCCGCGATGGCCGAGCGGGAGGTCCTGCGGATCGCCCGCCCCGGGCTGCCCGCCCGGACGGAGCGCACGATCACGGGCCTGGAGCCCCTGCTGGAGGAGCTGGCCCGGATCCGGCGGCGCGGCTTTGCCACCGCGTTCTCGGAGTGGATCGAAGGAACGAACGGTGTGGCGGTCCCCGTGGCGGACGCCCGCGGGCGGGTGATTGCCTCGATCGGCGTCTGGGGCCCGGCCTTCCGGGTGACGGCGGGGCGTGTCGCGGAGATCGTCACGAGCACGCGCGAGGCCGCCGCGGCGGTCACGGCCCGCCTCGGGGGAGCCGCAGCCTGACGTCCTCCGGGCGCCCCATGCCCGCCGGCTGATGCCCGCCGCCTGATCCCCGCCGCCAGGCGTTCGCCGCCTGATCCCCGCCGGCGGCCGCCCGCCGCGTGCCTTGTCGGCACCGTCCCGCTCGGCTCGGCCCGTCTGCCGTTCGACCGTTAGGATTGGCGACCATGGAGGAGATCCTCGCCAGCCTCGAGCAGTTCCTGGTCCAGATGGCGGGCCGCGTGCTCGTCGTAGTCCTGGTCGCGCTCGTCCTGGTCGGCATCTACCTCGTCGTGGTCTGGATCATCGGGCACCTCGCCCGGCGTGCCGCCACGGTGCCCCTGCCCGGCGGCCGCGAAGAGTCGCCCGAGGACGCCGCGATCCGGGATGCCGTCCGCCGCCGTCGGCTGGACACGCTCGTGCTCGTCGCCACGCGCCTGGCCAAGGCGACGCTGGTGGCGCTGATCGCGATGACGGCCGTCACGACGCTCGCGCCCGAGGTCTCAGCGGCCTGGGAGCGCTCGGCGTGGCGCTCGGAGCGGCCGTCGGTGCCGCCCTGGGCTTCGGTGCCCAGCAGCTGGTCCGCGACTACCTGAACGGCATCCTCATCCTCGGCGAGAACCCCTTCAGCGTGGGCGACGTCGTCGCCATCGCCGGGATCCGCGGGACGGTCGAGGAGGTCGGGCTGCGCCGCACGATCGTGCGTGACGCCGACGGCGTCGTCCACTCGGTGCCCAACGGAGAGATCCTCGTCGCCTCGAACTTCACGCGCACCTACGCTCGCCTCAACGAACGGTTTGCCGTGGCGGCCGGCACCGACATCACGCGCGCCACGGCAGCCCTGGCCGAGGCTTGTGCGGCGTTCGCGGCAGCGGACGAGTGGAGCGACCGGTTCATCGAGCCGCCCCGCGTCGTCCGGGTCGACGCCGCGGCCGCCGGGGAGGCCGGCATCCCGATCCTCGTCTCCGCGACCGTCCGCCCCGGCGATCGACTGGAGATGGCCGGCGAGCTGCGCCGCCGCGCGCTCGACGCCCTCCTGGCCAGCGGGATCGACCTCGCGACCGGCCGCACGTTCGTGCTGTCGCGCGATCCTCGGGGTGACGCAGGGCCCGCAGTCGACGCAGAGGGTGGCGCCGAGTACACCTGAGCCGGCGTGATGCACCGAGCCGAGGGCTGTCGTGTCCGGCGGCAGCGGCCCCGGCGCCTGCGTATGATGCCGCCATCCCGAGGAGCCACGGAGGAGCCCGGCGTGCAGTCCGACCCAACTACGCCCCGGCGCGAGATCGGGAGCATCCTCATCAACCCCCTTCCGGGGGTGACCACCACGGCGGAGGGACGGACCCTGGGCTACACGACCACCCTCGCCGACGCCTCGGCGGTCGAGACGATCCGGGACAGCACAGGCACGGCGGAGGAATAGGGACATGCCCTTCGGCCTACCTCGTCGCGGCGCCCCGAAGCCCGCGCCCGCCCCCGCCCAAGCCTCC
The DNA here is from genome assembly GCA_963705215.1 of uncultured Chloroflexia bacterium. GTDB lineage: Bacteria > Chloroflexota > Limnocylindria > Limnocylindrales > CSP1-4 > CTSoil-043. The sequence continues at coordinate 10,433 of CAVPJI010000004.1, forward strand.
GGCCCCCCCGGCTCGGGGCGTCGCGGCATCCCCTTCGACGGCCTGACCGAGGAGTGGCGGCTGGTCGGCCGCATGGAGGTCGAGGGACGGCTCTCGGATGCCCTGAACCGACGCGAGTCGGTCGCGATCAGCGAGGTGCGCTGGGCGCCCCTCGACGGGTCCGGGGAGATGACGCCGGCGCCCGGCCTGGAGCGCGTCGACCCGTTCGACCTGATCGCCGTCTTCGCGGGGGTCGGCACGCTGCCGGCGTTCACCGACGCCGAGCGCGCCGCCCACAAGCTCCATAAGGTGCCCTACGACGTGGCCCTCGAGGTGACGCCGATCCACGTCCTCGGGACCATCTACCTCTTCCCGGGATCGGAGCCGGAGAGGTTGCTGGACCGCAGCACCGACCTCTTCGTGCCCGTCACCGACGCCGTAGCGCTGCTGGGGAACCAGCCCCTCAACGATCCCGACGTCGACGTGGTTCTCGTCAACCGGTCCTACCTGCGCGGCATCACCCAGGTCGACCGGCGGGCCGTCGACGCGGCCCGGGCGCTCCTCGGGATCCCGTCCAGGGAGGCGGACTGACCGTCAGGTCCGCGCCGATTCCCGGAGGCGGCCGAAGAGGGACGCGAGCGTGACGCGCGGCGCGCCGGACTGGGTCGAAGCGGGCGCACCGACCACCCGCTCGGCGAGAACCCGGAAGTCCTCACTTACCTTTTCCCTCGGGAACATGTCGATGACCGTGCGTCCCTCGTTGGCGGCCTTGACGAGCTGGAGCCCCGCCGAGCGGATGAGGGCCAGCGACGGCATCCCGATGGTGCGCTCCATGTCGGCGACGGAGACGCCGCTGTTGGCGCGATTGATCACCATCGAGAGCTTCTCGCCGAAACCCAGCTCGGCTGCGACGTCGCGGAGCTGGACGGCGGCCCGGAGGGCCGGCACGTCGGGGGTCACCGGGACGAGGATCCTGTCGGCGCGCTCGAAGATGGCGCGGTTGAGCGGCTCGTAGTCGGGGTGCAGGTCCACTACGACGACGTCGTGCGTGCGCCGTCCGCTGTCGATGGCCGCCGCGACGTGGGCCGGGTCGAGGAGGGACGTCCGCAGGGGGCTCGAGGCCAGGACCATGACGTGCATCCCCGAGGGATGCGCCGAGAGGAGGTCCTCGAGGGTCCCGGGAGGCGGAGCTCCCGCGTCGTGCGCGTCGACGACCTCGTCGACGAGCGTTCGGACGTGCTCCAGGCCGAGCGAGCTGGCGATGTGGCCGGTCACCGTGTCGGCGTCCACGAGGAGGACGCGACGGCCCATGGCCGTGAGGGAGGCGGCCAGGTTGACTGCCACCGTCGTCTTGCCGACGCCGCCCTTCGGGTTGAAGACCGCGATGAGGGTCCCGTTGCGATGCCAGTCGTCCAGGCTCACAGGCCCGGTCTGGAGGACGGCTCCGCTGCCGTCGTCCACGGCCAGGCGCCGGATCATCATCGCCTCGACCCGCCAGCGGAGAGACTCCGGTGAGTAGGGTCGGGTGAAGTACTCGTCGCGCACGCCGGCAAGGCTGCCGTTCACGCGCTCGAGCGTGCGGGCGGAGAGGACCATGAGGGCGGGAATGTCGCGCCCGCCCTCCCGAAGGAGGTCGTAGTACTCGAGCGAGGTGTCGAAGTCGGTCTCGCCGTCAAGGATGGCAAGGGCGATGTGGCGGCCAGCCGCGAGCTGAGCCGCCAGGTCGTCCGGCCGCTGGACCACGATCGGATCCAGGTCCGCCTCGCGCAGGGCGTCGGCAACCGGGCCGCGCTCGTCGCGGGGCAGCGCGATCGCGATCGTGGGACGAGCCATCGTGGTTCCTTCCTGGCGCTGGGCCGGAGCCCTGTCAGTCCTGGGGATCCTGGGCGCTGACCTGGATCACGCCGTCGCCGCTGCCGGCGATGCGGGCCGCGAAGCCGGGGAGCGTCGGGATGAGGTCCCGCAGCGAGGTGGCGGGTTCGTGGGTCACGGCGAAGACGAACTCGGCGTCGGGGCCGGAGGAGACGCCGACGTGGCTCACGCCGGGGAGGCGGCCCATGTGGCGCTTGAAGCTGGCGATGCTGGCCACGCTCACGAGGCCGGTGACGATCACCTGGGTGGTCACGGCAGCCTCTGCCGCGCCGTCGGGCTCACCCGGCACGAGGCCGGAGAGCCGGGCCGCCAGGGCGTCGCCGCCGATCTCGGGCACGTCCTCGACCTCGGCCGTGGCCATCTCGACGGCCTCGACCTCGGCAGCGGCGAAATCGGGTGCGAGCCCGAGCATCGCGAGCCGCGGATCAACCTGGTCCTCATGCTGCTCCGACGCCGGGACGTCGGGCGCTCCAGCATCGGTCGTCTCGACCTCGGCCCGGGCTTCCGTCGTTGCCTCGGCATCGCCCTCGGAGGCGGTGCTCGGCCGGCAGCTCGGTCGTCTCGATCGCGGCGGCGGCCTCTGCGGCTGCCTGGATCGCGGCCATGGCGGCCTCGTCGTCCACCGGCGCGTCGTCCGCAGTCGGCTTGGGCTCGCTCTGCGTGGCTTCGGCGATCGCGACCTGTCCAGGCTCGGTGGTGGGCTCGGGCTCCACGGCGATGGCCGCGACCGTTCCCTCGGTGACCGGATCCGGCACGCCGAGGCCCGGCTCGCTCAGAAGCGCGGTCATCGCGTCCTCGTCGACGTCGTCGAAGGACGGCGGCTCCGGGAGGTTCGCGGCTCGGGCCGCGAAAACCGCCGGGTCGTCCTCGCGGGCGAGGTCGTCGAAGAACTGCCCCATCTCGGCCTCGAAGGCGGCCAGGCGGCCGCGGACCCTCTCGACCTCGTGCTCGACCAGGGCGGCATGCCGCCCGAGCTGACCCTCGAGCTGCTCGCGCCTCATCCCCACCCGCCGTTCGGTCTCTTCGCGGATGCGGGTGATCTCGGCCTTGGACCATTCCTTGACCGTCGCGACGTCGTCGTCGGCGTGGCGGCGGAGCTCGGCTGCGCCGGTTGTCGACCGGGCGCGGATCTGCTCGATGACGGCGGTTCCCTCGCCCCGGAACTGCTCGAGCGTCGCGGCGCGCGCCTGCTCGGCGGCCGCCTGCATCGCTCGCGTCAGGTCGGCGAGGAACTTCGTGGGCCGTCGCTGCCCGGCGCCGGAGGGCGCTCCGAGGCCCTGGCCTTCAGCGTGCTCGTACGCAGGCGCCGGAGGATCAGCCTGTGCGTGGACGGGCGCCGTGTCGGGCGCAAGGATCGTCACGGGTGCATCCTCCTGACCCTGGACGCCGTCCCCGGCCGCATCCTGGGAGCTTGCTTCGACTGGTTCCGGCGCGGTCGGTGCGCCGTCAGCGACATCGGAAGCCGGCGCGCCGGCGGCGAGCTCCTCGGCGGTCTCGGCCGACGCCTCGCGGGACGCCGTGCGATCCGTGCTCCACGGAAGCCGGAATCCGGTACGGGTATCGGTGGTTGCCATGCTGCTCGTTCCCCTGCTGCGCGTTCGGCCAGGGCGCCGTCGACGCCTGATGCGGATCCTAGGAGCGGGGAGGGGTGCGGTGGAGTTGACTGGTGGTACCAGCGGGCACCGCCGGTGGTACCGGCGGAGTCCCATTGGTGTCGGCTCGCAACGGCTCGGTGCGCGACGTCACCGGGCGGTCGCGACTACCATGGGCGGCCATGACGGACCCCCGCTTGACCGCTCCCGTCCCTCCGCCCTCGCCCGCGGCACAGGCGCCCGGGCACCCGGGCGCGCTCCTCGGTACGGCTGGCCTGCCGCTCGACCGGCTCGGGCGGCGGATGCACGACCTGCGAATCTCGGTGACCGACCGCTGCAACTTCCGCTGCAGCTATTGCATGCCGGCCGAGGTCTTCGGGCGCGACTACGCGTTCCTGCCGCGGCGCCAGATCCTCACCTACGAGGAGGTTGCCCGGCTTGCCCGGCTCTTCGTGGCGTTCGGCGTCGAGAAGCTCCGCATCACCGGCGGCGAGCCGACCGTGCGCCACGACCTGCCCGACCTCGTCCGGATGCTTGCCGCGATCGACGGCGTGCGCGATCTCACCCTGACCACGAACGGCTCGGCTCTCCGGCGTCTCGCCGCGCCGCTCGCGGACGCGGGCCTGCGCCGGATCACCGTGAGCCTGGACTCGCTCGACGACGAGGTCTTCCGACGGATGAACGGGGTCGACTTCCCGGTGGGCCGGGTCCTCGACGGGATCGCCACCGCCGTCCGGGCCGGCCTTGCGCCGGTCAAGGTCAACATGGTCGTCCGCCGCGGTGTGAACGAGGCGTCGATCATTCCCGTGGCCCGCTGGGCGCGCGAGCAGGGGCTCATCCTGCGCTTCATCGAGTTCATGGACGTCGGCCACACGAACGGCTGGCGGATGGACGAGGTGGTGCCGCAGGCTGAGATCCTGGCCCGGATCGACGCCGAGATGCCGCTCGAGGCCCTGCCGGCAGCCTACGCGGGCGAAGTGGCGGGCCGCTTCCGGTACCGTGACGGCTCGGGCGAGGTGGGGGTCATCGCGTCGGTGACCCAGCCGTTCTGCGGCGCCTGCACCCGGGCCCGCCTGTCCGCGGAGGGCGAGCTCTACACGTGTCTGTTCGCTGCGAGCGGCACGGACCTCAAGACGCCGCTGCGCGCCGGGGCGACGGACGCAGAGCTCGGCGAGCGGATCCGCGCCACATGGACGATCCGCGAGGACCGCTACTCGGAGCTGCGCGCGGCCGGCACGGCCGACGGGCCAAGGGTCGAGATGTTCGCGATCGGAGGCTGAGGCGGCCATGGCGCTCAGCGTCTCGGCTGCCGTCGCTCCGCTCGGTCGCCGCGTCGTCGCGTTCCTCCTCGACGGCATCATCCTCGTCCCCGCCTGGGTGGTCTACGGCGTCGCCCTCGATGCCATCTTCGGCCCGCTCATCGCCCCGGACCCCGGGGGCACGGGGATCGTCGTCGTCGCCATCGACGCCCCGCGCGTGGCCCTCGAGCTGGCCCTGACCCTCCTCACCGATGCGGCGTACTACGCGGGCTGCTGGGTCCGGTGGGGAATGACCCCCGGCCAGCGGGTCTGCGGGGTGGCCGTCCGTGCCGCCCCGACCGCCGCCCCGACGCCGCCCGACCGGCAGGGCGCGCCGGGGCCTGACTCGGACCGGGTGGCTGCCCCGGTCGCCACGATCCGCTGGGCCGTCCTCCAGCTGCTGCCGATCTGCGCCGGCTCGCTCGGGTCTGCGGGGGCGCTCCCGCTCGGCGTCGTTGCGGGGCTCACGGCAGGCTGGTCCGCCGCCCTCCTCCTCTCCGCCGCGGCCGATCCCCTGCGCCGGGGGCTCCACGATCGGGTGGCCGGCACGGTCGTGGTGCTCGCCGCGCGCCGCAGGGCCTGACGCCGCCAGCGGGAGCTGACTCGTGCCCGGCCTGCCGCGGGCGAACCCGTGCGCCCCGGTGCGCCCCGGTGCGCCCCGCGGTTGTCCACGGGTTCTCCACACCGTGCCGAAACCCGTGGACGCCGGGGTGGTGCCGGCCCGCACATTCGTGGATAACCCGGTTGTTCCCGGGCGGCGACGAGGCGATGATCTGTCTTGCCCGGAGGGGCCGCGAGAGTCGAGACCACGGCGATCACATCAACGAGGTCCGGCGAGACGCCTGGGAGCAATCCCGGGAGCCTACCTCCGAGGGGTGCCGCGATCACATCAAGGGGCCGCTCGGGATCTCGGTTCCTCTGGGCGTTTCCGTGCCCGTCGCGTTGCGCGGGCCAGGGCGGAATCGCGCAAGGGGCGGGAGCGCGCCGGGGTATGCGTCGGACCGGCACCGGCCTCAGGTCGGCGGGTCGACCTCCTCGCGGTCGGTGAGCGGATCCGCGGCCGGGGTGCTGCACACGTAGTAGCGGAGCAGCATGCGGCCGGTGTTCGTGATCGCGTGCGGCAGCCCCATCTCAACGCGAACGCCCCGCAGGGGCTCCAGCGTCTCCTCCAGCGAGCCCATGCGCACCGTGCCGCGCCCTTCGAACACGACGATGACGTGTTCGAGGCGCTGGTGCCGGTGCCAGCCCGTGCCCGCGCCGGGCTCGATCTCGACTTCGCCCAGCGAGAAGGCATCGGTCCCGAAATCGCCCGGCTCGACGAGCACGCGCATCCGGACACCCGGCCGGTCGACGACACGCGCTCCCTCGCGCCGCCGGACGGGCTCGTCATCCGCCTCCCAGGTTCGAAGCACATCGCCTGGCCGCGCCGGATCCACCTCCACCGTGGCGAGGAGGGCGAGCGCGTCGATCGACGATTCATTGCGCACGAGGTGGTACTCGGCGGGCGCCTCGTAGAGGGCATCGCCGGCCCGGACCACCGTCTGGCGGTTCAGCTGGGGGCCGTGCTCGAAGACGATCTCCCCGGCCGCGAGGTAGACGAGGGTCTCGGCCCCGTGCCGGTGCGGCCCGATCTCGGTGCCCGGTGGGATCCGGTCGAACTGAAGGTGGATCGTCATGGCGTGGTTCGGTCCGCCGGCCTATCCGTCGACGACGGGGAGCGAGCGGCCAGCCGCCTTCGCGCCGGCGGCCCGGTCCGCCCACGCGGCGAGGACCGCGTCCTTGTGGGGGCGAATGGGGCAGTGCCCGTCGCGGTTGCCCATCTCGTCGCAGTAGCCGAGGGGGACGCACTTCGGGGCGAGGAAGCTGCCCAGGAACGGGCTGACGGCGAAGACCTCGTGGCGGATGAGCTGGAAGAGACGCCGGATCTCCCACTGCGCCATCGTGCACAGCCGTAGCCCCGACATGTGGATGAGGGCGCGCAGGTTGGCCGTCATCACCAGGTTCGTCCGGGTCGCGTTGGGGAAGATGAACCGGGCGTCCTCACCGGGGATCCCCGCTGCCAGGAGGTCGCCGTACAGGCCCAGCGAGCCGTCCACCTGGTCCTCGAAGCGCGCCCGAAGGGCCGGATCGCCCTCGGCGATCGTGCCCGGCAGCATCGTGGCCGCGCCCTTGAAGGCGACGTAGCGCTGGCTCTGCTGATCGAACGCGACGCCGGCGCGGTGGCGGACGAGCTGGTGCGAGAGGGTGCGGCTCACGCCGCTGATCCCAAAGGTGAAGACGACGTGCTCGATCGTGCTCCCGTGGCCGCTCTCGATGACGCCACTGATGAGCTTCTGCATCTTCGCCCGGTCGATCTCGCCGGTCTCGGCACGGCGGAAGATCTCGTCCGGCTCCAGCTCGCTGTAGCAGGTCCGGCAGGCGGTGTAGATCAGCGGGACGTAGTAGCGCTCCACAACCTCCCGGTTGGGGAAGAGGAGCGTCGCCTTCATCCCGAGGTCGCGCCGCCCGGGGTTGCGCGGGATCCCGGTCTTCGCCCGGGCGGCCGCCGTCCCCGGATCGGGAGCGGGGACGGGCGACGGCGACGGGGACGAGCGGTCGGCCATGGTGCCGTGAGAATAGCCGCCCGCCGCTCGGGGGGAGCGGCCGCCTCGCGTCCAGGCTCCTCTGGTCAGGGCACCTCGCGGGGGCGCCCGACCGGAGCCGTGGCCCGTCAGCCCGCGACGGGCTCGACGGCGGCCGGTGTCCGCCTCTCGACCCCGTGGAACCAATGCCAGTAGAGCCAGGTGCCGAGCGAATAGAGGACGATGATCGTCAGGAAGTTGACGGTGTAGCCGGCGTCGAAGCCCAGGGAATCCTGGAGGAGGCTGTACCAGAGCCCCGCGATGACCCAGCCGAGCGACCAGAGCAGGCTGGCCGTCGCGGCATAGGTCGCCCGTTCCGCCGGTCGGAGCTGCTCCATCGCGAACGCGCTTGCGATCGGGTTGCCCGCGTTCATCAGCGAGTTGCGGACCATCATCGCGATGATCACCGTCCCCAGGATCGGGCTGAAGCCCAGGACGACCAGGAACGGGATGCTGGCCCCCTGGACGAGCACGACCGAGCCGACCTTCCCGAAGCGCCGCGCGAGGGCCGGCTGGACGAGGATCGCGATCGTCGTACCGAGGCTGGTGACCGCGAAGATGACGTTCAGGGCGGCGAGATCGAGGTCGAACTTGCCTTCGATGAAGACGTTCAGATAGGGGATCACCTGCCCCGCCCCGAGGGCGATCAGGAAGCCCGGGATGAGGAGGCGCCAAAAGGTCCCGGGATCGGCGGGACGCGGGATGCCCAATCGGGCGCGACGGGTCATCACCGGCGAGCCGGGCCGCGCCGCGAGCGGCTCGCCGGCCCAGCGGTCGGCGGGTCGCTGCTCCAGCGTGCGCCAATCGCGCCGACGCCGCGGCCGGTCGTCGCGCAGCGCGAGCACCGTCAGCGTCCCAAGGGCTGCCGCGACGAGCATGACGAGGAGGAGGATGCGGTAGACGGAGGGGTCGCTCGCCCCGCCGGACGTCGTGCTCCCGATCACAGCCGCAATCGCGCCCCCAAGCAGTGCCGCGCCGACGGTCGTGAAGCTCGAGATCGCGAACTGGAGCGAGAAGAGCTCGCTGCGATGCTCGGGGCGGCTGCGCTCCATGAGGAATGGCGACTGGACGACGAAGAAGGCCTGGTTGGCCGCGCCCATCACCCCGGCGAGGACGAGGATCGCGGGCCCCGACGTCGTGAGGAGCAGTCCGCACGATGGCGAGCGTGACCCCGGCAGCTCCGGCTGCGAGGACGAGCCGCCTCCCATAGCGATCGGACAGGATGCTGGCCGGAAAGGCCGCGATGACCCCCGCTCCCGAGCCGATTGTCCCGGCGATGCCGATGAAGGCCGGATCGAACTCGAGGGAGGTGAGGTAGAGGTTGAAGTCAACCCACCACAGGCTGCCGGTGATCCCCAGCACGAGCGTCGTGAGGAGGAAGATCCGGGCGTCGCGCTCGAAGCCGGTGAAGCTCCGGACGTACCGCCGGAGGGCGGTCACGCCTTCCCGCGCGGCAGCCGGGCGGCCGGCCGAAGGAGCGGTGGAACGTGGGGCGGCGGCGTCTCGAGGCCGGGGCGTCTCTGCACGCCGGCCATGGTACCGCCGCACCGCCGCCGGCTTGACGGCCGATCGCCCGCGCCCCTACGGTTCGCCGGTGACCACGGCGTTCCTGGCGGGCGTGGCGGCGGGACTCGGCATCGCCATCCCCGTCGGCGCGATCGCGATCCTCATCGTCGAGACCGGGCTGCGCCGCGGGTTCCGCCTGGGCGCGGCCGCCGGGGCCGGGGCGGCGACCGTCGACGGGATCTACGCTCTCGTCGCGGCTGCGGAGGGCGGCGGCTCGGCCCTGCGCACCTAACGCAGCGGCGCGCTCGCGAGGTCAGGGTCGGCCTGGGGCGGCCCGGTTCGAGAGGTCGGCGACCACCCGACGGAGGAAGCGCCGGATCGCGTCGCGTGCGGCGGGATCGTGCTCTGCCAGGGCGGCTTCCACCACGTCGCCCCGCCAGCGGTAGGCGCGCTCGATCTCGGCGAGCGAGCGCTCGGTCAGCCGGAGGTGAACGATTCGCCGGTCCGCCAGGTCGGTCGCGCGCGCGACGTGCCCGCGCTCCACGAGCTCCTCGGCCACGCGGCTGGCCCAGCCACGACTGATCCCGAGGCCGACGGCAAGCTGGCCCACAGTCCGTTCGCCGTGCTGGTAGATGTGGATGGCGGCGCGGATGGCGTGGTCCGACGCCGGCGCCTCGTGCATACCCCCCGGCGTCGTGGCGGCGTCACTCCCCGGATCCGCCGACCTGCGGCTGGCGTGCGCCGCGTGGAGCAGCTCGACGAGGAGGCGGCTCGTCTCGAAGGCCTCGTCACGGGTCACGGTCGCGGGGCCGGGGCTGCCGCGACGGGAGCCGCCGGGAGAGGGCGTTTGCGCTGTCATGGCCGTGAGATTATCATCCTCGCGAAACATATGCGTCACGCAACTATTTGGAATGGCCGCACCGTTCGACAGACGGCAACGGTCGGCGAGGAGCACGCGACACGATGACGACCCCGGCGATGCCCGCCCCGCCCCCGGCGATGGCCACGAGCGGGCGCGGCCGCTGGCTGGGGCTCGCGATGCTCAGCCTCGGCGTCTCGATGATCATCGTGGACGCGACGATCGTGAACGTCGCGATCCCGTCGATCATCCGCGACCTCAACCTCGATTCGACCGCCGCCGAGTGGATCAACGCGATCTACACGCTGGTCTTCGCGGCGCTCCTCGTGACCATGGGCCGGATGGGGGACGTCCTGGGACGGCGCGCGATGTACCTCGCGGGCCTCGTCATCTTCATCGCGGCCTCGATGGTCGCCGGCCTGTCCACCAGCGGGGAGATGCTCATCGGCGCCCGCCTCGTCCAGGGCATCGGCGGCGCGATGATCCTGCCGGCGACCCAGTCGATCCTCAACGCCAACTTCCAGGGTCGCGACCGGGCCATCGCGTTCGGCATCTGGGGCGCCGTCATCGGCGGGATGGCGGCCATCGGGCCGCTCCTGGGCGGCTGGCTGACCACCTACCTCTCCTGGAACTGGGCCTTCTACATCAACCTGCCGGTGGGCCTCCTGGCGATCATCGGAACGCTGCGCTACATCGGCGAATCGCGCGACGAGCACACCAAGATCGGCTTCGACTTCCCCGGCTTCGTCCTGATCACCACGGGCCTCGTCGGCGTGGTGTTCGGCCTGATCGAGGGCCGGACCTACGGGTGGTGGGCTCCGAACCCGGACCGCACGTTCCAGGTCCTGGGACTGACCTGGCCTTCCTCCACGATCTCGATCGTCCCCGTCACCATCATCCTGGGCAGCCTCGCGCTCGTCCTGTTCGCGGTCGTCGAGGTGCGGCGCCAGCGGGCCGGGAAGTTCTTCCTCTTCGACTTTGGGCTCTGGCGCTTCCGGGCGTTCCGGTTCGGCAACCTCGCCGGCACGATCGTCAGCCTCGGAGAGTTCGGGCTCCTGTTCGCCCTGCCGCTCTTCCTCCAGGCCGTCGTCGGCTACAACGCGTTCGAGACCGGCCTGATCTTCCTGGCCCTGGCCGTCGGGTCGTTCTTCGCCGCGCCCCTCTCGGCCCCATTGGCCCGACGGTACGGCCCGCGCCGGGCCGTCACCCTGGGGATGACCCTCGAGGCGGTGGGCATCCTCTTCACGACGCTCCTGATCAACCCCGAGGCCTCGGGTCTGATGCTGGCCATACCGCTATTCGTCTACGGGGTCGGGGTGGGCCTCGCCACCGCGCAGCTCACCAGCATCATCCTCTCCGACATCCCGCCCGAGCGGTCGGGCCTCGCGTCCGGCACGAACTCGACGATGCGCCAAGTCGGCTCGGCGCTCGGCGTGGCGATCCTCGGGACGGTGCTCTTCGCCACGCTGGCGAGCCAGACGAAGGCCAACCTCGAGACGGCGGTGCCCACGATGGCGCCGATCTGCCAGGAGCTGATCGTCACGCTGGTGGACGAGTCGGCCGGCCAGATCCTCCCGGTGCTGCGGGATCCTGGCGCGGCCGGCGGCCAGGGTGGTGGCTTCGGCGGCTCGCTGACGCCGGACCAGGCCGCCTGCTTCGCGGACCCGGCGTTCATCGCCGCCCTGCCGTCCACCGTCGAGCCGATCGAGGACGCCTTCACGACCGCGACCCACGCGGCGGGCCTCACGGCCCTTGGGTTCGTCCTCCTGGGCGTGGTCTTCAGTCTCCTGCTCCCCGACACCCGGCATCGCCGGGAGGAGATTGTGGCTCTCGACGACGAGCCGGCTCCAACGGCCACGGCCTGACCCGGACGCGCCCCCGGGTCCGGGAGCGGCCTGTCAGCCGCCCGCCGGGGCGGGCGGACCCTCCGGCGGGCTCTCCGCGGCGGGCGTGGCCGGCGGAGGGTGGGCGGGCAAGGTGACCCGGAACGTCGTGCGACCCGGGTCACCCGACGCGAGCTCGAGGTGCCCGCCGTGGCGCTCGACGATCGAGCGCGAGATATGGAGGCCCAGCCCGGTGCCCGCCCCGAGATCCTTGGTCGTGAAGAAGGGGTCGAAGATCCGCCTCTGCACGTCATCCGGGATCCCGGGGCCGCTGTCGCGGATCTCGACGGAGACTCCGTCGGCGGCCGGTGCCGGGATCGCGGTGATCGCGAGCTCGCCCGTCCCGCCCATGGCGTCGATCGCGTTCGCGATCAGGTTCGTCCAGACCTGGTTGAGCTCGCTCCCGTAGGCGTCGATTGTCGGAAGGTCCGGGTCGTAGGATCGCTGAATGGTCACGCCGGCCTTCCACCGAGAGCGAAGGATCACGAGCGTGTTCTCGAGGCCCGTCGTCACCGCGATCCGCTGGACCGGCTGGCCCACGCTGCTGCGCGCGGCCGCAGCCGGGTTGTTGAGCTCGTGCGCGAGGCCCGCCGCCAGGGTCCCGAGCGAGGCGAGCCGCTCCTGCTCCTGGACCGACGACTCGAGGTCGCGCAGCCGGCGAGCGACGGTACCCACGAGCGAACGGAGGACGGCCGGCTCCCGGGCGAGCACGTCGAAGAGGTCGTCGCGGCCGATGCGCACGAGGCGGGCGGGCGTCCGGCACGCACCGTTGCTCGGCGGAGGCCGCCCTCGAGGACGGCGATCTCGCCCTGGACCGCGCCGGCCCGACCGTGGTCAGCGACACTTCCCCGGATCCGGCGCGCCGGCTGACGGCGAGGGTGCCCTCGAGGAGCACGAAGAGGGCGTCGCCGGGGTCTCCCTCCGTGATGAGGATCCCTCCCGGAGCCAGCGAGACCTCTGTTGCGACCGCCCGCACCCGGGCCAGCTCCCTGGGCCCGAGGTCGGCGAAGAGCGAGACGCCGGCCAGCGGATCGTCGGCCACGCCGCTCTCGCCTCGCCCTCGCCGTCCTCGCGGACCGTGGCGTACATGACGGCGTCCACCATCATCTTCCGGAAGGCGAGGTATCGACGGAGGATCCCCTCGCGCCGGAAGCCGGCTCGCAGGGCCACCCGCCCCGAAGCATCGTTCCCGACGAGCGTCATCAGCTGGAGTCGCTCGAGCTCCGGGTCTTCGAACGCCCACGCCGCGATGAGGCGGACCGCCCGCGTTGCCAGGCCCGGCCGCGCGCTCCCGGCGCCAGCCAATAGCCGACCGAAGCGCGGCCGTGAGTGCCGACCCCGTGGAGGCCGATCATCCCGACCAGCCTCCCGCTCGCCCGCTCCTCGATGGCGAACGTGAGGTCGGAGCCGGTCGCCCAGCCGTCGCTCGCGCCGCCGACGAAGTCGAGGGCATCGTCGAGGGAGTACGGGACCGGGACCGGGATCCAGCGCGCGATCTCGGGGTCGCTGCAGGCTGCCGCGATCGCCTCCGCGTCGTCCGGCCGGGGGAGACGGAGCAGGACCGCCTCGTCGCAGAGGGGCGGATCCGGGGGCGGGCGGGGCGGGGCGGGAGGCCGGGCGCCGGGCGCGGTCACGGCGTCAGAGGCCGGCGAGGTGCTGGTGCACGAACTGGACGGCCATCGACCCCTCGCCGACCCCGGAGGCGATCCGCTTGACCGATCGGCTGCGGACGTCGCCGGCCGCGAAGATGCCGGGCACGTTCGTCTCGAGGAGGAACGGCTCGCGGGCGAGGGGCCATCCGGCCACTCGGCCGTCCGCCGCCCGGGCCAGCGCCGGCCCGGTCACGATGAAGCCGGCGCCGTCGCGTTCCACGATGCCGGCCAGCCACTCGGTCCGGGGCAGCGCGCCGATGAAGAGGAAGAGCGCGTCATCGGCTCGGGCGCGCGCGTCCCCGCCGCGGAATCCTCGACCGTGATCTCCTCGAGGCTCTCGGTCCCGCGCACGGCGCGACGCTGGCATTCAGGCGGATCGTGACGTTCGGGAGCGCGCGCAGCTGGTCCACGAGGTAGGCGGACATCCCGGCCTCGATGCTGCCCCCGCGCACGAGCAGCAGGACGCTGGCCGCGAACTGGGCAAGGTGGACCGCGGCCTGCCCGGCGGAGTTGCCGCCGCCGACGACGGCCACCCGCTGGCCCCGCGTGGCGAGCGCCTCGGTGATGGCCGCGCCGTAGAACACGCCGACGCCCACGAGCGGGTCGATCCCGTCGACCTCGAGGCGGCGGTACTGGACGCCCGAGGCCACGAGGACGGCGCCGCAGGCGATCTCGCTCCCGTCGTCGAGGGTCACCAGGCGATAGCGGTCCTCGAGACGGAGCGCGGTCGCCTCGCGCGAGGTGAGGAGCTCGGCCCCGAGGCGGGTCGCCTGGGCCACGGCGCGCCGCGCCAGGTCGGCCCCGGAGAGCCCGGCCGGGAAGCCGAGGTAGTTCTCGATCCGCGAGGTCGTGCCCGCCTGGCCGCCGGGCGCCTCGCGCTCGACGAGCAGCGTGCGCAGGCCCTCCGACGCGCCGTAGACCGCCGCCGCGAGGCCGGCCGGGCCGCCGCCGACGATGACGAGGTCGTAGGTCCGCAGGTCGGCGCGGGTCCGCAGCCCGACCTTGTCGGCGATCGCGGCGTTGGCCGGGGCCAGCAGGTGCGAGCCGTCCGGGAAGACGAGCAGCGGGTCGCGCCCGAGCTCGATCCCCGCCGCGGCCGCGAGGCGAACCGCCTCCGGGTCACGACTCCACGTCCACCCAGCGGTAGGGGACGAGGTTGCGGGCGAGGTAGTCCTTGATCTCGTGGGCCCGGGCCGACCAGCGGTGCCCCACGAGGCGGATCCCCTCGAACGGCGGGCCGGAAGGTCGCCCGCCAGTCGGAGAGCAGGTCGTCGAGGACCGGGAAGAGCCGCTCCTCGGGAGGATCCCACGGCTTCTGGAGGTACTGGTCGAGGCGGATCTCGTTGATGGCCCGGATGGCCACGTCGGTGTCCGCGTACGCGGTGAGGAGGACACGGCGGGCGTCCGGGGCCAGCTCTAGCGAGGCGGCGAGGAGCTCGATCCCGGTCATCGTCGGCATCCGCTGGTCGGAGACGATGAGGGCCAGCGGGGTCTCGCGGAGGGCGAGGCGGCGGATGACGTCGAGGGCGGCGGTGCCGGAATCGGCGGCGAGGACCGTGTACTCCGTCCCGTAGTGGCCCCGAAGCTCGCGCTCGACGGCGCGCAGGACGGCGGGCTCGTCGTCGACGACGAGGATCACCGGGTTCGCCATGGCATGCCTCCCTCCCACCTGCCGGCGGGCTCCCCGCGACGCGCCGGCCGGCGGCCCGCCTAGACTAGCCGACGACGGCTCCCGCGGCGAGGGGTCGGTCACGGAGGTTCCGATGGGCGGCCCCGCGGCGCGGCGCTACGTGGCGGACGGGCGGGCCCGAGGCTACCCCGTTCGCACCGAGCACGTCCGGATCCCGATGGACGACGGGATCGACCTCGCCGCCACGCTCTACCTCCCCGACGCGCCCGGGGACGGGCCGTTCCCCGCGGTCCTCGAGTCGATCCCGTATCGCAAGGACGACTGGACCCTCTCGCGCGATTGGCCGCTGCACGGGGCATTCGCGGCCGCCGGCTACGTCAGCTGCCGGCTCGACGTCCGGGGCACGGGCAGCAGCCGCGGCGTCGCCGTCGACGAGTACGCCGAGCGCGAGATCCTCGACAACCTCGCCGTGATCGACTGGCTGGCGGATCGACCCGGCGCCGGCGGGCCGGTCGGCATGTTCGGGATCAGCTGGGGCGGCTTCTCCGCCCTCCAGGCGGCCATGCGCCATCCAGCGGCCCTGAAGGCGATCATCCCGGCCTGCTTCAGCCACGACCGCTACCACGTGGACGTGCACTGGTGGGGCGGCACCCGGCTCATCGGGGAGAGCGTCTACTGGCCGGTAGAGATGGTCGGCGAGAACGCCCTGCCGCCCGACCCGGAGCGCTTCGGCCCCGGCTGGCGCGAGGAGTGGCTGCGACGCCTCGACGCCACGCCCCAGTGGCCGATGAGCTCGCTCCGCCACCAGCGCCGCGATGCCCACTGGCGGCACGGGTCGGCGATCGAGGACTGGGGCTCCATCGAGGCCGCGACCCTCGCTCTCGGGGGCCTGAACGATTCCTATCGCGACAGCGTCCTGGCCGTCGTGGCCAACGTTCGGGCGCCCGTGCGCGGGATCCTGGGTCCCTGGGGGCACGCCTGGCCGCACGCCGGCGCGCCGGGACCGACCATCGACGGCGTGAGCCTCATGACCCGCTGGTGGGACCGCTGGCTCAAGGGCGAGCGGAACGGCGTCGACGAGGGGCCGGCCCTGACCGTCTTCGCGGTCGAGCCGGAGGGCGCGCAGCCGTTCCCCACGGCCGTTGCGCCGGCCGAGCTGCCTGGCCGCTGGTGGGCGACCGGCCGCTGGCCGTCCGTCGTCCCGGCCACGCCGCCGCCGCTCCATCTGGGCGGCGACGGGGCCCCGGGCCTCGGGACGCTGGACGAGCGCCCGCCGTCCGGGGGCACCGCGTCCGACACCTGGGCCGGCGGGCCCGCCGTGGCGCTGACTGCGCCCTTCACGTGCACCGGCAGCGAGCCCCAGGGCGGGCCGCTGGACCAGCGCCCGGACGACGCTGGATCGCTCGTGTACACCGGCGAGCCGCTCTTGGAGCCGGTCCTGGTCGTGGGGATCCCGGTCGTCGACCTGTGGGTGGCTGCCGACCGGCCGGTGGCGCAGGTCGCCGTGCGGCTGGAGGCGGTTGCCCCGGACGGAGCGTCGGCCCTGCTCGCCCGCGGCCTCCTCAACCTGACCCGGCGCCACTCGTTCGCGGATCCGGAGCCGATCGCGCCCGGCGAGATCATGGCCGTCTCGGTCCCGCTCACCGCGACCGGCGCCCGGGTGCCGGCCGGTCAGCGCCTGCGCATCGCGGTCGCCGGCGCGGCCTTCCCCATCGCCTGGCCGCCGCCCGTCCCGGTCGCCCTGACCCTCTTCCACGATGCGCAGCGCCCGTCGCGCCTCCGCCTCCCGACGCCCGCCGGCTGGTCGCCCGCGACCGAGGAGCTCGGCATCGGGGTCTCGGACCCGGGCCTTGCCGATCACCTGCCCGGGATCGCCGACGCGTGGCGCGTAGAACGCGACGACCTCGCCGCCACGACCACCCTCGTCTCGGAGTTCGGGGGCGGCCATCGCTTCCCCGAGCGCGACGGGCTTCTCTTTGCAGCCGACGAGCGCTTCCGGATCGTGGCCCACGACGACTGGGCGCACGCGGCCGCGAACGGATCGGCTCTCTACCGCGTCGCCTGGCCCGGCGGCCCGACCGTGACGGCCGACGGCCGCCTGGCCGTCGCCTCGGACGCCGAGGCCTTCACCGTCACCGCGAGCGTCGTCGTGACGGAGGACGGGGCCATCGTCTTCGAGCGGACCTGGGAGGAACGCATCCCGCGCGACCTCGTCTGACGTGCCGCCGAAC
The DNA here is from genome assembly GCA_963705215.1 of uncultured Chloroflexia bacterium. GTDB lineage: Bacteria > Chloroflexota > Limnocylindria > Limnocylindrales > CSP1-4 > CTSoil-043. The sequence goes on from CAVPJI010000004.1 coordinate 27,556, forward strand.
ACGGCCCGCGGCCTGCCGCGTGGATTCGGCAGAGCAACTCGAAGGCTCCGGCCGCCGCCGGTCACCACGCCCGTCTTCCGACGCTGGCCCCCAACTCGATCAACGAGATGCACAGATGTCGTTCTCCGTCGACGCCGATCTGCTCGCGCGGTGCCGGGCCGCCCTGTGGCATCGGGAGGGCCTCTTCTGGATCGTCGGCGGGGCCGGTTCCGGGAAGACCACCGTGGGCGAGATCCTGTCGACCAGGCTCGAGATGCTCGTCTATGACATGGATGCCCACGTCTACGGGTCGTTCCACGCTCGCTTCGCCCCGGATCGCCACCCCGTCAACACGGCGTGGACGACATCGCCCGACGGCCTGGCGTGGCTGCTCGGCATGCCCTGGGCCGAGTTCGACGCCTTCAATCGGGCCGCGTTTCCCGAGTACGTCGACCTGCTGCGCGAAGACCTCCTCGCGATGCCACCCGACGCCCGACTGCTCGTCGACGGCGGAATCTGCAACCCGTCGCTCGTTGCGCAGGTCATCCCCGCTCGCCGGATCGTCTGCCTGTCGAGGCCGGGGAGGTCGAGCGAGGAGGTATGGACGGAGACGGCCGAACGGGCCTCGATGAAGGACGAGCTGGGGCGGCTGGCGAACCCGGAGGATGCGTGGAGCACGTTCCTCGAGTTCGATGGGCTGATCACCAGCACCATCCTGCGGGAGTGCGAGGCAGGCGGGATCACGGTGTGCGTGCGCGGTGAATCCGAATCCGCGGAGGCAGTCGCCGCCAGGGTCGCGGAGGCACTCGGATGCGTGCGGTAGCGAGCCTCGTCGGGGGCGCCCTCCGGGCGACCCCGCTCACGCCCCCACGAGCGTCCGCGCGACCGTGACAGCCCCGACGGCGTCCTCTCCATAGCCGTCGGCGCCGATCTCGTCGGCCCAGGCCCGGGTGACCGGCGCGCCGCCCACGATGACCTTGACGCCGTCGCGCAGGCCGGCGTCGGCAAGGGCGGCGATGACCGCCCGCTGGCCCACCATCGTCGTCGTCAGGAGCGCGGAGACGCCGACCACGTTCGCACCGACCTCGCGGACCTTTTCCACGAAGCGCTCCGGGGCGACGTCGACGCCGAGGTCGTGGACCTCGAAGCCGTTGGCGGTCAGCATCATGCCCACGAGGTTCTTGCCGATCTCGTGGATGTCGCCCTTGGCGGTGCCGATGACGACCCGTCCCAGGACCTTGCGCTGGGCCGAGCGGGCCAGCATCTCCGGCTCCAGGATGGAGATCGCCTTCTGCATCGCGCGGGCCGCCAGCATCATGTCCGGGAGGTACATGTCGCCACAGCGGAACTGCTCGCCGACGTAGTGGATGCCGGGCACGAAGCCCTCGTCGATGACGGCGAGGGGATCCATGCCGGCCGCCAGGCTCTTCTCGGCCAGCTCGGCGGCGGCTGCGGAATCACCGTCGATCACGCTCTGGCGCATCGCGGCGAACAGGTCCTCGGTCATGTCTCGGTCCTCCGGTGGTGACTCACGGGATCGTGGGGGTGCCGGGCGCCGGGCCCGCGGGCGACGGTCATCCAAGCTCCGCGTCGGCGGCGGCGAGGATGCGGGCGAGCTCGGTCTCCACCGCCTCCGGGAGCGGGTCGACAACGGGGCCGGCCAGGATCTCCCGCACCCTGTCCCGGGCCCGTCCGTACATCGAGGGCGATCCCAGGTCGCGCCAGGCCTCGTACGCGTGCCGCCCGATAAGCGCCGGCACGAGGAACTCGCGGCTCCTGGCGGCGCGCCGCGTGACCGGGCTGGCCAGGAAGTTGCCACCCGGGCCGACGGCGACGATCTCGGCCACGAAGTCCGGGTCGGCCGGCTCGCCAACGCCCTCCACAAGCCGCTCGACGTAGTGGGCCAGCTCGTTGTCGACGAGGATCTGCTCGAGGACCAGGGCCTGGTCGCCCTGGATCTCGCCGAACCCGACGAGGATGTCGGCCCCGGCCGAGGCCGGCGGGAGCATCGTGACGAGCTTCTCGATGACCGCCTCCGGCCCCGGCTCCGGAGCATCCGACGTGCAGCCGGCGGCGGTGGCGGGCAGGCCGTAGAAGCGGCCCATCGTCACGAGAGCGGCCGACATGATCCCCATCTCGGGCGTCCCGCCGAGGAAGGCGCCAGTGCGGAAGTCCATGGAGCCCGTGGCGCTGCTGTAGATCAGGGGCCGTCCCGGGTGGGCCAGCTGGTAGACGACGATCGCGGAGAGCGCCTCGGCGTTGGCGAGGGCGACGTTGGCCAGGAGCCCGGCAGGGCCCGTCGTGCCGGTCACCGGCATCGGCATGATCATCACGGGCAGATCGAGATCCCCCAGGTCCAGGTACGCGTCGAGCATCGGCCCGTCGTGGACGAGCGGGGCCACAGGGCAGTAGATGAGCGACCAGGGATGGCGTTCCCGGACGACGACTGCCCCGCCACCGGCGATGGTCAGTGCCTCGGCAAGGTACGGCACCTGCTCGCGGGTGTGGAGCTCGTGCTGGCCGTGCTTGGACGACGCCCGCGCCATCCCGACGAACTCGTGGAGGGCGCGGGTGCCGGCCGGCGCGTCCGACGCGGTGACGGGCGCCCAGGCCATGACCCCCATGTCGGCCTGCTGGAAGACGCGGAGCGCCAGCTCCGAGTCGCGGCGGGTGCCGTAGCGTCGTTCGCCGGTCTCGAAGTCGATCGCGAAGGCGGCCGTCCCGTCGATCGCGTAGCGGGTCACCGGCGAGGGCAGGGCGTAGTCGTGGGCGGGATTGCGGGCGCCCAGGACGAACGACCGGGGGGCGGTCGCGAGGGCGGCCTCCACGACCGCCCGGGGGAACCGGGCGATGCCGGCCTCGACGTCCACGCGGGCGCCCGCGGCGGCGAGGAGCGGCAGGGCGCGCTCGCCGTGGAAGCGGACGCCGGCCTCGGCAAGGATGCGCAGGCTCGCCTCGTGGACCTGTTCCCGGTCGGATGCACCCAGGAAGCTCGCCGTGTAACGCATCGCTCACCGTCCCTTCATCGCGGGGGGCCGGCCGCGGCTGCACGGTCCACGAGGGTGGCCAGCTCCCGGGCTGTTGCCTCGTCCATGGGCAGCGGTCGATGGGCCGCGAGCGTCTCGGCCACGGTGCGCCGGGCCTCATCGACGATGTCCGGCCGGCCGGCCGCCTCCCAGCGGTCCCAGGCGTCGCGGACGCCGAGCCGGTCGTGGTGCCACTCGCCGCCGTGGGCCGCCCGCCGGGTGGCCGGTCGGGCCAGGAAGCCGCCTCCGGGCCCGGCGGCGTCGAGGGCGTCCTCGACGGCCTCCTCGAGGGCGGCGTCGATCCCGCGCCGGAGCCGGACGCAACGGCGGAAGACTTCGACGTCGAGCAGCAGCTGCTCGAGCGAGAGAACCGTGGAGCCCCCGAGAAGGCCCGGCCCCACGAGCAGGTCGGGCCAGGCAAGCATCGGCAGCAGCCAGCCCATCGCGCGCTCGGCGCCGGCCTGGGCGCCCGGCAGGTGGGCGTCCGTGCCGCCCGCCGAGGCCTGTGCGGGCAGGCCGTAGAAGCGAGCCATCTCGGTCGTCGCCGCGCCCAGCAGGGCGTGCTCCACCGCGCCGCCGGCGAAGCGCCCGCTGTGCGGATCCATCACGGCCAGGGCGGGGGCGAAGATGAAGGGTGTGCCGGGCGCCGTGGCCTGGACCAGGCAGAGCGTCGCCAGGGCCTCCGCCGTGCCGAGCACGGTCGTCGCCAGGAGCCCGACCGGCGCCGTGAGGCCCATCATCGGCATCGGCATCGCCGCCACCGGGAGCCCCCAGTCCGCCGTGGCCAGCCAGGCGTCGGTATACGGGCCTTCCAGCACGAGGGGCGTCAGCGGACAGAGCAGGAACGAGAACGGGTTCCGGCGCCGGACCTCGTCACGGCCGCCGAACACCACGTCCAGGATCTCGAGAAGCCAGGCTGCTTCGACCGTGTCCCCCGCAGAGTCCTGGACGTGGCGGGAGAAGCGGGTGAACGCCCCGGCCCAGGAGCGCACGGTCGCTCCGGGTGCGGCATCGCCGCCGTCCGCGTTGACCATGCGCCAGTAGACGCCGACCTCCTCGAGCGCGTCGAGGAGGTCGGTCGACTGCTCCCAGTCCGTCTGGGTGGCCGGCCGCCGGGTCCCGGTCGCGGCGTCCAGGACCTGGAGCGCCTCGCCGTCGGCGAGGAGGCTGCAGCCGGTGCCGTCGAGGGGCAGCTCCCAGCCCGGCCGGCGGCCGCCGAGCGTGAACGTCCGCGGGGCGGCCGCGAGGGCCGCCTCCACGAGCGTCCGCGGCAGGCGCACGCGGAGGTCGCCCTCGTCCACGCGGGCGCCGGCGGCGCCGAGCAGCTCCCGGGCCCGGGCGGACTCTACGCGGAGTCCGGTCCGCGCGAGAACGCCGAGCGCCCGCTCGTGCACCTCCGCCCGTCGTGCCGCCGGCAGGACCTCGACGAGGGTTGTCACCGTCCGGCCCCGATCCCCACCGTCTCCGCCTCGCGGTCGGCGGCGGCGACGATCCGGTCAAGCTCCCGGGCCCGGGCATCGTCGAGCGGCTCGGGATGGTGCTCGGCCAGGATCCGGGCCGCCTCCGCCCGCGCCGCATCGACCGGCTCGATCGGCGCCCCGTCGACGGCGACCAGCCCGGTCAGCGGGGAGAAGCGCCGGCGGCGGAGCTCGTCGCGGGTATGGCGCTCGTACAGGTAGTGGCCCTTCGGACCGACTGCCCTGATCACGTCGAGGGCCAGCGCCTCGCGGCTCGTGTCGAACGCGGCCAGCGCGCACCGGACCCGCTCGTGAAGGTCGGCGTCGAGGACCAGCTGCTCGGGCGTGAAGAGCGTGCACGACTCCAGGAGGCCCATCCCGCTGCCGGTCTCCGCACCGGCCAGGGCGCAGAGGGTCAACGCGACCGCCGCCTCCGCGGCCGCCTGCCAGCCGGGCGTTCGGGCGTCGGTCCCGTAGACGCCGGCGAGCGTCGGAACGCCCCAGGCGTGGGCCAGCTCCACGCCGACCACGTAGGCGATCTCGTTCTCCCAGGGCGTGGCCAGGTAGGCGCCGCTCCGCGGCTCCATCATCCCGGGCATCAGCGAGTAGAAGACCGGGGCGCCCGGATGGACGAGCTGGAGGAGCACGAGCGCGGCCACGATCTCGGCATCGCCGGCGGCAACCGTGCCGGGGATGGTGGCCGGGCCCGTGGAGCCGGCCGTGGCCATGGACATGAAGCCGACCGGGATCCCGGCCTCGGCGAGGACGAGGGCGCCTTCCATCCCCGCGTCGTCCTGGGCCAGGGGGGCGATCGTGCAGATCAGGGCCGAGAGGGGCGGCCGCGTTCGAAGCGTCGCCTCGTCCCCGGCGAGGACCCGGGCCATCTCGACCGCCCAGCGGGCCGGCCGGGCGCCCATGACCGTCTCGGTCTGGACGTGCTTGACCGTGTTGGGGTACGAGGCCAGCAGCTCGTGGAGCGGGGCCGTGAGCGGGTGGTCCTGGGCGCTCAGCATCGGCCAGTAGAAGCCGACCGCGGGAAGCGCGTCGGCGAGGCGGGCGGCGATTGCCACGTCGGCCGACGTGGAGGGTCGCCGGTGGCCGCCGGGCTCGCGGACCTGGGTCCCGCAACCGTCGGTGGCGACGTAGAGGGCCGTCCCGTCGAGGACGAGGTCGAAGGCGGGGTCCCGCGCCCCCATCACGTAGCCGCGCGGGGCCCGCGCCATCGCTCGTTCCACCAGGTCGGCGGGGAGGCGGACCACCTCCCGCGCCTCGTCCACGATCGCCCCGTGCCCCGCGTAGCGGGCGCGGACGGGCGCAGAGGGGCAGTGGACGCCGACCTCCTCGAGGATCTCCAGGCTGGCTGCGCGGAGGTCGGCAAGCTGCCCGTCGTCGAGGAAGCGGGCGTGGCGGGCCGGCCGGATCGGCGCGAGGGCGGGGGTCGGGCCGCTCATCGCGGCGCCCCCAGGTCGCGGTCGGCTGCCGCGAGGATCCGCGTCAGCTCGGCTGCCTTCGCCGGCTCGAGCGGCTCCGGGTGGTGGTTCGCCCGGATCCAGGCGACCCGCTCGCGGGCCACCTCGACGGGATCGCGGTAGCCGCCACCTGCGGGCGCCGGCTCGTGGGTCAGGCCGCGCCGCAGCGAGGTCCGCATGTGGGTCCGGGTGTGCGTCTCGGCCAGGAAGTGGCCGCCCGGCCCGACGTTGGCGATGACGTCGAGGGCGAGGGTCTCGTCGGTCACCTCCTCGGCCAGGAGCGCGTGGCGCGCCCGCTGGTAGATGTCGTCGTCGAGGATGATCGCCTCGGGGTAGAGCAGGGTGTAGGTCCGGTCGAGGCCCATCCCGGTCACGATCTCGGGGCTTGCGAGGCCGCCCAGGAGCGGGTCGAGGGCGACCTCCACGCCGGCCTGCCAGGTCCCTGCAGCAGGCGAATCGGTGCCGAAGCAGGCGCCGAGCGACGGGAGGCCCCAGTGGTGGGCCATCTCCACCGGGGCGTAGCGCGCCCGGCTGTCGATGGCATAGCCCACGTAGTTGCCGCTTCGCGGGTCGGCCCAGGCCTTCATGATCGAGTGGAAGACCGGCGCGCCGGGGAAGGCCAGCTGGAGGAGCACGATCCCGGAGACCACCTCGGCATCGCCCACGACCAGGGCCCCGGCCGAGGTCGCCGGCGCCGTCGTGCCGAGCGTGGGCATCGCGAGAAGCCCGACCGGGATCCCAGCCTCGGCGAAGACGAGCGCTGCTTCGATCCCGTCACGATCATGGGCGAGCGGCGCGATCGAGCAGATGAGGTCGGACAGGACCGGCCGCTGGCGGAGGGCCTCGCGGCTGCCGGCGAGGACGGTCGCCATGGCGACCGCGAAGCGGGCCGGCTCCGCTCCCTGGACCATGCCCTGGAAGTGCTTGACCGTGTTGCTGACCGCCGCGTCGATCTCGTGCAGCTGGGACGTGCTGCCGTAGTCCTGGGCGCTGACGGTCGGCCACATGAAGCCGATCGAGGGGAGGTAGTCGGCGATGCGGGCCATCTCCGCCACATCGCTCTTGCGCGACGGCCGCTCCTCGCGGGTGTCGAAGTCGATCGTGGCCACACCGCAGCCGTCCGTCGTGAAGTAGCTGACGCCGTCCTGGAGCTGGAGGTCGAACCGGGGGTCGCGCGCCGCCATCGTGAAGTAGCGCGGAGCGGCCGCCACGGCCCGCCGGACGAGGTCGGGCGGGAAGCGGACGACCTGGCTGGCCCGATCGACCGCTGCCCCGTGGCCGGCGAGGATCTCGAGGGCCGCCTCGGACGGGAACCGGACGCCAACCTCCTCCAGGATCCGGAGCGTCCCGTCCTGGAGCCGGTCGAGCTGGTCGTCGTCGAGAAACTGGAGCCGGCGATGGGAGCGGATGGGCTCCAGCGGCGGCGTCACGCCGCCCGACCCGGCCATCACCCGATCTCCCGGTCGGCGGCGGCGAGGATCTTCGCGAGCTCGGCCTGCTGGGCCGCCTCGAGCGGCTCCGGGTGGTGGTTGGCGCGGATCCAGGCCACCCGCTCGCGGGCCACCTCGACGGGATCGCGGTAACCGCCGCTCGCGGCCGGCTCATGGGGGAGGCCGCGCCGAAGGGCTGTCTTCATATGCGTCCGGGTGTGCTGCTCGGCCAGGTAGTGGCCGCCTGGCCCGACGGACGCCACGACATCGAGGGCGAGGGTCTCCTCGTCGACGTCGAGGGCCATGAGGGCGAAGCGCGCCCGCTGGTAGATGTCGTCGTCGAGGAGCAGCCCCTCCGGGTAGAGGAGGGTGTACGTCCGGTCGAGGCCCATCCCGGTCACGATCTCGGGCGAGGTGAGCCCGGCGAGGACCGGATCGAGGACGACCTCGGCGGCGGCCTGCCAGGTCCCGGCGGCCGGCGAGTCGGTGCCGAAGCAGGCGCCGAGCGACGGCAGGCCCCAGTGGTGGGCCATCTCGACTGGGGCATAGCGCGTGCGGCTGTCGACGGAGTAGGTCACGTAGTTGCCGTTCCGCGGATCCGCCCAGGCCTGCATGATGGAGTGGAAGACGGGCGTGCCGGGGTAGGCCAGCTGGAGCAGGACCGCCCCGCTGATGACCTCGGCGTCGCCGACCGCGAAGGCCCCGGCCAACGTCGCCGGCGCGGTGGTGCCCAGGGTGGGCATCGCCAGGAAGCCGACCGGGATGCCGGCCTCGGCCAGCACCAGCGCCGACTCGATCCCGGCGTCGTCCTGGACAAGTGGCGCGATCGTACAGATGAGGTCCGAGAACGGCGGTCGCCGACGAAGCTCCTCGCGGCTGCCCGCGATGACGGTCGCCATCTCGATGACGTAGCGCGCCGGGACGGCGCCCATCACCGTCTCGGACTGGACGTGCTTGACCGTGTTGTTGAAGGCGGCGTCGACCTCGTGGAGGGGCGCCGTCCGTCCGTGGTCCTGGGCGCTGACCATCGGCCAGTAGAACCCGACCGAGGGCAGGTAGTCGGCGATCCGGGCCATCTCGGCCACGTCGCTCTTGCGCGACGGGCGCTGTACGCGCGTGTCGAAGTCGATCGTCTCGATGCCGCAGCCGTCCGTCGTGAACCAGGTCACCCCGTCGGCGAGGTGGAGGTCGTACTCCGGGACGCGGGCGCCCATGGTGAAGTAGCGCGGCGCGGTGGCCAGGGCCCGCTTCACGAGGTCCGGCGGGAAGCGCACCACCTGGCTGGTCATGTCGACCTTCGCGCCGTGGTCGGCCAGGATCTCGAGGGCCATCGCCGAGGGGAACCTGACGCCCACCTCCTCGAGGATGCGCAGCGTGGCGGCCTGGAGCTGATCCAGCTGGTCGTCGCCGAGGAACCGGACGCGATAGGGCGAGCGGATCGGCTCCAGGGGCGGGCGGGCCACGGGGACTGCCATGGGTCGGCTCCTTGTGCTGAAGGGACGCTCGTTCATCCCGGGGTCACCGGCCGGCGCGCCCGCCGGGAGCTCACCTGCATCGAGATGAGGATCAGGAGCCCGGTGGTGACCACGACGATGGTGGAGATCGCGTTGATCTCCGGGGTCACGCCGAAGCGGATGCGCGAGTAGATGTAGAGCGGCAGCGTCGACGAGCCCACCCCCGCGTTGAACGAGGTGATGATGAGGTCGTCGAAGGAGAGGGCGAAGGCGATCAGGGCTCCCGCGGCCACGGCCGGAGCGATGAGCGGCAGCGTCACGTGGAAGAACGCCTCGCGCGACGACGCGCCGAGATCGCGCGCCGCCTCCTCCATCCGGGGATCGAGGGAGACGGCCCGGGCCCGGACGATGATCGCCACGTACGAGATGGAGAAGGCGATGTGGGCGATCGCGATCTGCCAGATCGAGCCGTTCGCCGAGAAGACGAGGGAGAAGAACAGGAGGAGGCTGATCCCCATCACGACCTCGGGGGTCACCATCGGGAGGAGGATCAGGGTGTCGGCGGCGCCCGATGCGGCGCCCGACCGGAGGCGGGCCAGCCCCAGGCCCAGCAGCGTGCCCAGGATCGTGGTCGCCACGACCGAGATCACGGCCACCTGGAGGGTCACGCCCAGGGCCGCCAGGAGCGCGTCGTTCCCGAACAGCTCCGGGTACCAGCGCAGGGTGAACCCGCGCCAGACGAAGTTGCGCTTCGAGTCGTTGAAGCTGAAGAGGATCAGGATGACGATCGGGGCGAAGAGGAAGACGTAGACCAGCAGCGCGTAGATGGACAGGACGGGATTGCGGCCGCGCTGCATCAGCCGATCACCTCGCGGCGGAGGATCCGCAGCGTTCCCACGACGCCGACGACGGTGGTCACGATGAGGAGGAACCCGAGCGCGGCCCCGAAGGGCCAGTCCTTGCTGGACAGGAACAGGTTCTGGATGACCTTGGCGATCGTGATCGTCTGGGCACCGCCGAGGAGGTCGGGGGTCACGAAGTCGCCCATCGCCGGGATGAACGTCAGCAGGGCTGCCGCGATGATCCCCGGCATCGTGAGGGGCAGGGTCACGTGCCAGAAGGCCGCGCGGCCGCTCGCGTAGAGGTCGCGGGCGGCCGCCACGAGCGCCGGGTCGAGGCGGTCGATCGAGACGTAGAGCGGGAGGATGGCGAACGGGAGGAAGCCGTAGGTCATGCCCAGGACGACGGCCAGGTCGGTGTTGAGAAGGGCGATCGGCCCGTCGGTGATCCCGAGGGCCCCGAGGATCCCGTTCACGACGCCGTTGTCGCGCAGGATGATCATCCAGGCGTAGGTCCGGATCACCCAGCTGGTCCAGAACGGGAGCATCACGAGGACCAGGAGGAGCACCTTGTGGCGGCCCCCGTAACGGCTGATCCAGTAGGCGATCGGATAGGCGATGGCGATCGAGAAGATCGTGGTCAGGACGGCATAGCGGAGGGAGTTCGCCACGGTGGGCAGGAAGTCGGGCTCGAGCGCGCGGAGGTAGTTGCCGAGCCCGAGGTTGTCGAGGATCACGCCCCCGAACTGGTCCCGGGTCCCGAAGCTGACGACGAAGATGATCGCGAGCGGGACCGCGAAGAAGAGGACCAGCCAGGCGAGGCCCGGCATCAGGAAGACCCCGTCACGCGTCCGATCTCGCATCGTCGCCCCTCGTGTGCTGGCCCCGTCGTCGGGTCAGGCCCCGGCGCGAAGCTTGGTCCAGCGCTCCTGGTACTTCTGCAGGTCGGGCCCGAGGTCGAGCAGCTCCTGGAGCTTCTCGATCGCGGCTCCATCTGGGTTCAGCGTCGGATCCTCGAGGATCGCCGGGTCGATGAACTCCTTGGCGGCCTCGTTGGGGCCCATGTAGTAGATGTAGTTCGTGTTCGCCGCACTGACCTGGGCGTCGAGCATGTGGTTGATGAACAGGTTGGCCGCGACCGGGTGGGGGGCGTTCGCCAGGACAACCATCGCGTCGGAGCCGCGGATCCCGCCCTCGGCCGGGATCACGTACGTCACCGACGGTAGCTCCGTGCTGACCTGCGAGACGTCGGCGCCCCATGCGTGGCAGAGCCAGACGTCGCCGCTCGACAAGTCGCCGATATCGTCGGCGGTGTACTTGCGCAGGAGCGGCTGCTGCTCCTGGAGGAGGGCCAGCGCCTCGTCGAGCTCGGCATCGCTGGTCGTGTTGACGCTGTAGCCGAGGCGAATCAGGGCCACCGCGAACGTTTCGCGGTAGTCGTCGAGCATCGCCATCTTGCCCTTCCAGCGCTCGTCCCAGAGAGCGGCCCACGAGGCCAGGTCCTCGGGGATCCGCTCAGTGTCGTAGCCGAAGCCCGTCGTCCACCACATGTACGGCACCGAGTGGGCATTGCCCGGGTCGTAGGCCGGGTCCTGCCACTCCTGGCCCAGGTTGACGAGGTTCGGGATGAGCGAATGGTCGAGCGGCTGGACGAGGTTCCGGGCCAGGAAGCCCGGCACGTCGACGCCGGTCGCGAAGGTGATGTCGTAGCCGCTGTTCCCGGTCGAGATCTTGGCGGTCATCGTCTCGTACGTGTCGAAGAAGTCGTACGTGACCTTGATCCCGTACTTCTCCTCGAACGACGGGATTGCCTCCTCGCCGATGTACTCGGTGTAGTTGTAGACGAAGAGCTCGGCCTCCGGCGTCGGGACCGGCGTGGGCCCCGGGCTGGAGCTTGGAGCGCCGGTGCTGGGCGCCGCGGTCGGCGATGCCGTGGCACCGCCGCCGCACGCGGCGAGGAGCGGCACCATCGCACCGCCGGCGCCCAGCGCTGCCATCCGGCCGAGGAATCGACGGCGGGAGAGCCGCTCCTCGGTCAGGCGGCGGGCGAGCGTTCTGGCAGGATCCGGCATCCGATCGTGGTCGCTCATCGCGGCTCCTCCTGCTCGTTCTCCGGCCCTGCCGGTCGTCCGAGGACCAGCGTGTCCTCTGGTCGCCACCGGATCTCGACGGGCGTGCCCGCTGAGATCCGACCGTGGGTGCGTGGCACGGAGGCGACGACGCGCTGGCCGACGTCCATCCGAACCTGGTAGTTGATCGACGTTCCGAGGTACGCGGACTGCTCGACGGTGCCGCGAAGCCAGGAGCCAGCGGCATCATCCGCTACGGCCGTATCCTCGGCAGGGCGTGGGATGAGCTCCAGCGCCTCGGGTCTGACCGCGATCTCGACCGCGGCTCCCGGCGCCAAACCGTCGGCTCCGACGACGCAGAAGCCGCCCGCATCAAGGTCGAGGATGGCGCCGTCCGCCGTGACCGACGCCACCGTTCCGGACAGGAGGTTGGTCGTCCCGATGAAGTCGGCCACGAATCGGGTCTGTGGCCGGTCGTAGAGCTCCTCGGGCGTCCCCAGCTGCTCGATATGCCCGCCGTTCATGACCGCGATCCGGTCGGAGAGCGCGAGGGCCTCCTCCTGGTCGTGGGTCACGTAGACGAACGTGATGCCGACCTCCACCTGGACGCGCTTGAGCTCAACCTGTAGCTGCCGTCGGAGCTTGAGGTCCAGCGCTCCCAGCGGCTCGTCGAGAAGGAGGACGGTCGGCTCGCACACGAGCGCCCGGGCGAGGGCGACGCGCTGCTGCTGGCCGCCGGACAGCTCGCCGGGGCCCCGGCGGTCGTACCCGGTGAGCCGGACGAGCTCGAGTGCATCTCCCACCCGGCGACGAACGTCTGCATCCGGCACCTTGCGCCGGCGCAAACCGAAGGCGACGTTGTCGAACACCGAGAGGTGCGGGAAGAGCGCGTAGCTCTGGAAGACCATGTTGACGGGTCGCTGCTCGGGCGGCTCCATCGTGACGTCGCGGCCGCGGAGCTCGATCCGCCCGCTCGTCGGGAGCTCGAAGCCGCCGATCATCCGCAGGGTGGTCGTCTTGCCGCAACCGGACGGTCCAAGGAGCGAGAAGAACTCGCCGATCCGGATGTCGAGCGAGATCGCGTCCACGGCGACGATCTCGCGGAAGCGCTTGGTGAGCTCGATCAGCCGGACGTCGGGCGTCGCAGCGGGCGGGGCGGCATCCGCTGGGCCCGCCGCGAAGGCGGGGGATGCGGTCTTCACCTGCCCGTCGGGTCCGACGCTGGCTCCACTTGCCAACCGGCACTCCCGCTGCCCAGCCGCCACAACCTGGTGATCACCGCGCAGTGCTCCCGCGCGGCGCCCATCCGCTGAGTGCCCGCCTAGAGTGACACACGCGCCGGGCGGCGCGGGCCATGATCCCGCGGGGTGGATCGCCGTTGCCGGCGCGCCCCGCCCTGAGCGAGGATCATGCGGCCATGCAGCACCAGTCCACGCCCCGGCCCGCCCCGCCCTCGCGGCTCCCCGACCTCGGCCCGCGCGGCGAGGGCTGGGTGGCCATCCAGGTCGTCCTGTTCGTCCTGCTGGCCGTTGCCGGGTCCGCCGGGCCCGCCTGGGGCGACCCGTGGCTGATGGTCGGGCGCGCCGCCGGTGCACTCCTCATCGCGTCCGGGATCGTATTCGCCGGGCTCGGCCTCGTCGGCCTCCGCGAGAACCTGACTGCCGTCCCGCGTCCCGTCGAGGGCGGCCGGCTCATCGACACGGGCGTCTACGGCCTGGTCCGCCACCCGATCTACACCGGCATCATCCTGGCTGCCGTCGGATGGGGGCTGGTCACGGCCAGCCCGCCGGCGCTCCTCGTGGCCTTCGGGCTGGGGTTCTTCTTCGACCTGAAGTCGCGCCGCGAGGAGGCCTGGCTGGGCGCGGCCTACCCCGCCTACGCGGACTACCGGAACCGAGTCCGCAAGCTGATCCCGCTCGTCTACTGACGCGCCGTCGCAGTGGTGGCCGCCGCCCAGGCGCGGACGGCTGCCGCAGCGTGGGCCGCCGCACGCCCGTCAGGGCTCGAGCGCAGCCCGCCGGAGGCGGTCCATGACCGCCCGCCCGATCCCGACCGCCGGCACGGGCTGGGCCACGATCCGGTCGACGCCGGCGGCGTCGAGGTCGTGGAGCGCCTCGAAGAGGTGCGCTGCAACGGTCACCGGATCGCCGTCGGCCGCGAGAAGCTGCAGCGCCGCAAACGGGCCGCCTGCGGCAAGGGCGGCCTCGGCCCCGGAGGCCGACGTCGCGAGGAGGCCCAAGCGCTCACCCGGCCGCGACCGAAGGTGCCGTGCGGCGCCGGGCCCGAACGGGTCCACGATCTCCAGGCGGGCGCCCGGGGCGTAGTGCGCCCCCGACGAGCCGGGAGCCAGGGCGGGGCTGCCCGGGGCGCCCGGCACCGGGACCTCGAGCGGGCCGATCTCGGCCTCGATGGCCTCGGCCGCGAGGCCTCCCGGTCGGAGCAGGGCGGCGCGGCCGTCGGCCAGGAGCACGACCGTGGACTCGACGCCCACCCGGCATGGGCCGCCGTCGAGCACGAGCCGGACGCGCGACCCGAGCCCCCGCACGACGTGGCTCGCCCGCGTCGGCGAGACGCGCCCGAACCGGTTGGCGGACGGGGCGGCGATCGGCACATCGGCTGCCCGGATGAGGGCGAGGGCGACCGGATGGTCCGGCACCCGCAGGCCCACCGTCGAGAGGCCGGCGGTGACGATCCCGGGAATGGTGTCGCGCTTGCGGAGGACGATCGTGAGGGGCCCGGGCCAGAAGCGTGCGGCGAGCCGGGCCACCCGCGGGTCTGCCGCGTCCGCCGGGTGGGTGTAGGCGCCCAGCTCCGCGGGGTCGGCAAGGTGGACGATGAGCGGATCGAACGATGGTCGTTCCTTGGCCGCGAAGACCCGGGCGACCGCCGTCGGGTCAAGGGCATGGGCTCCGAGCCCGTAGACCGTCTCTGTCGGGAAGGCTACGAGCTCGCCCGACCGGATGAGAGCGGCCGCCTCGCGGATCGCGCCCGGGTCGTTCCCGGGGAGCACCCGCGGCGGCCCGCCGGGAGCGCGTGGCAGCCCCTCTGCATCGCGCGGATCGGCCTCCTCCCGGGTCACGGCCGGCGGCGGATCGGGGGCGGCGTCCGGCCGGCGGCACCGGGGCGAGGCTGCCGGCGGGCCCGCCGGCGCGGGTCGCCGCGCGCGAGCCAGGCCGCCTGCCAGACCGAGCAGAGGAGGTCGAGCACCTCCAGGCGGTCGACAGCCTCATCGAGTGACCGGCCGATCGTGAGCGCTCCGTGGCGGTCCAGGAGGACGGCGCCCACCAGCGGATCGCGCAGCGCCTCGGCCACGGCGGCCGTGACAGCGGGACCGCCGAAGGGGAGGGCGGGGACGTACGCGACCCGTCCCAGGACCGCACGCGCCTCCGGGAGCACGGCCGCGTCGGGGCGGAGCCCCGCCAGGAGGCAGCCGAGCACGGCGGGCGAATGGGCGTGGGCGATCGCCGCGGCGTCGGGCCGCATGGCGTAGACGGCCCGGTGGACGGCGATGTCCGAGCTCGGCCGCCGGCGGATGTCGCCCGGGGACGGCTCGTCCGGGTCGAGCGTCACCGCCAGGATGTCTCCCGGCACGAGCTCGTCCTTGCGCCGGCCCGACGGGGTGACGGCGAGGGCGAACGGGCCGAGGCGAACGGACAGGTTGCCGTCGGTGCCGTTCACGAGGCGACGCGCCCCGAGGCGCTGCCCCGCCGCGACGATCGCGACGGCCGCCGCTTCGAACGCGGGGTGCGGATGGGCGGAGGCGTTCATGGTGGAAGCATCGCACGACGGCGGAGACGGGAACCCTCGGTTGTGCTCGCGCGTCGGGGGAGTGGACCGCCGGCAGCCACAGGGAGCCCGGCCCGCGCACAACCTCGGAGCCCAACTCGTGAACGGCAGACCGTCTCTTCGTTCCACCGTTGCCGCGGCGCTCGCCTTCCCGTTCCTCGTCGCGGCCTGCTCGAGTGGCGCCCCGGCCACCGCGTCGCCGTCCGAGCCGACGCCCGTCCTGCCCTCGCCATCTTCCGCGGCCGACGGCGTCGTGATCCACGCGTCGTGGACGCAGGCACTCCCGCCGCGTGCCCTGTTCGGCAACCTGCCGGTGCTCGTCGTGACGGCAGACGGCCGGGTCCTGACGCCGGGTCCCGTGCGGGAGATCTACCCGGGCCCGCTCGTGGCACCCTTCGTCGAGCGCCCGATCAGCCCCAACGGCGTTGCCGCACTCCTCCAGGCGGCGAAGGACGCCGGCCTTCTCGGCCCCGGCACCGACTTCACGGGTGGCGCGATGCCGATGGGAGCCGCGGCAGCCCGGCTGCAGATCGTCGTCGACGGCGTCACGCACGACGTTGTCGGCGATGCGAACGCGGCCGTCCCGTGCCCGCCGACACAGGCCTGCCCCGAGGTCGTCCCGGGGACCCCTGCCGCGTTCGCTCGCTACTGGTACCGGCTCCTCGACATGGCCGGCTGGCTCGAGGCCGAGCTCGGTCCCGAGCAGGCGTACGCGCCGTCGTCCTACGCGGTCATCGTCGGACCGCCGCCGGAGCCCTGGGAGGGCGCCACCCCAGTCGTCTGGCCCGTGGCGGAGCCTCCCCTGGGCGCCTTCGGCGCGCCCGTGCGCGGCGAGCCGGGGACCCGGTGCGGGATCGCGGCGGGCGACCTCGCGGCGGCGCTCCAGGCGCCCTTCGCCGGGGCGACGCAGCTGACGCCCTTCGTGGCCACGCCAACGGCCAGCGCGACCCGCGGGCTGACCGTCCGCGCGCTGCTCCCCGGTGACGAGGACCCCTGCGCTCCGATCGTCGAGTAGCGAACGCCCCTCGAGATCAGCCGCCCGGCGGCCCGGCGTCGATCCTGGCCCGCATGGCGTCGATGCCGCCGAGCCAGTCCGAGACGATCTCCTGCCACCAGGTGGCGCCGGCCGCCTCGAAGGCGGCGACGGTCTCTGTCGCCGCGGTTCGGTCATCGCCCGGCGTCGCGCCGGCGGCCACCATCTCGTAGGGGGCATCCGCGGCCGCCCCGGCCAGGGCACGCAGCTCACGGACGCGGGCCACGTCGCGGGCAAAGCTCTCGAGCGGCAGGTAGCCGTCCTCGACCGCGGGCGCGAAGCCGTCCCACCGCGCCGCGCGCCGCAGCGGCGCATCGGGTCCCGGGCGGAGCGCCGCCACCCACACGGGAATCCGGGGCTCCTGGACGGGCCGCGGCAGGAAGGTCGCCTCACCAATGCGGTAGTGGTCCCCGGCAAACGCGAACGGCTCGCCACTCCAGAGGCCCTCGAGGATCGCGAGGCTCTCGTCGACCATGGCGCCCCGGCGGGCGAGATCCGTCTCGTCGCCGAACCAGCCGAAGTCCGCCTCGGACGGCCAGCCCAGGCCGACGCCCAGGATCAGCCGGCCGCCGCTCAAGCGGTCGAGGGACGCGGTCTCCCTGGCCAGCTTGGCCGGACGTCGCCGGGGTAGCGCCGCGACCATTGGGCCCAGGCGGATCCGGGTGGTGGCCTGGGCGATCGCCGCGAGGGCGATCCAGGGGTCCGCGATCTCCAGCGTCCAGGTCGGATCGACCAGCAGGTGGTCCCAGACGAAGAACCCGTCCCAGCCCGCATCCTCGGCGCGGCGGGCGAGCTCGACGAGGGTGGGCGGGTCACCGCCGGACCCGAAGTTCGGGATCTGGATCGCGAACTGCATCGAGGGAGAGCGTACTCTTCGCCGGTGACGACGACCATGCCCGTGGGTGCTGCCCCCGTGCCCGCAGGGGCTGCGCATCCCCCCGCCACCCTGTCGCCCGGGCCTGGTGGCGCGGAGGAGGAGCCCATCCACCTGGCTCCCGCGGCGGCAGTTCCGGCGATCGCCGACGCGCCGCTCCGCGGCAACCGCGACTTCTGGGTCATCCTCCTGGGGCAGGGGATCAGCTCGTTCGGCGATGCCATCACGAACACGGCGCTCCCGATCCTGGTCCTGGCCCTTACCGGGTCGGGCCTCGCGATGGGGATCGTGGGCGTGCTATCGACACTCCCCGACCTGGTGCTCGGCCTGCCCGCCGGCGCCTACGCCGACCGCTGGGACCGTCGGAGAATGATGTTCGTCGCGGACCTCGGACGGGCCGTGCTGACTGCCATGATCCCGATCTCGGTCTGGCTCGGCGGTCCGACCCTGGCCCTCATCCTGCTGGTGACGTTTCCCATGAACGCCCTGCGGGTCCTATGGCTGGCAGCGTTCACGGCGGCGGTCCCGGGCCTCGTGGGCAGGGGTCAGATCGCCCGCGCCAACGCCGTCTTCGAGGCCTTCTTCAACATCGGCTGGATCGTCGGCCCAGCCATCGCGGGCCTGCTCGCGGTCGCGATCGGACCGGGCCCGACCATCGCCATCGACGCGATCACGTTCGCCGTCTCCGCCGCCACGCTCCTGCTCGTGCGGCGCCCCCTCAAGCCCGAGGCGCGCACCGAGCCGACCCACCTCCTCGCGGACATCAGGGAGGGGATCGCGTACGTCGCCGGCCAGCCAACCCTCCGGGCCGTGATCGCCTTCTGGGCGACGAGCTCGGTCATCTTCGCCGGCCTCACGAGCGGGCTCATCTTCTACGTAACGGTCGACCGTGGCTTGGGCGCCGACGTCGTCGGCCTGGTCCTTTCGGCATTCGCGGTGGGCTCGCTCGGCGGCTCACTGGTGGCGGCCCGCATGGCATTCCGGGCCGTCGGACGGGTCATGCTGGTCGGCAGTCTCGGGATGGGCGTCTCCCTCGTCGTGATCGCCCTGGACGTGCCGGTCGTCGTCGTCGCCGCCGCGGCGTTCGGGGCCGGGATCCTGAACGCAAACGTCCTGGTCTCGTACCTGACCCTGCGCACGCAGCTCTCGCCCGACGCGCTCCTGGGGCGGGTGGGCGCGACGGCGCGGACGGTGTCCGTCGGCCTCATGCCGATCGGAGCCCTCGTGGCCGGCGCGCTCCTCGACGCGATCGGCGGAACCGCGACCATGACCCTGATGGGCGCGGCCACCATCGTCGCGGCGCTGGGCTTCTCCCTCCTGCCCAACGTGCGAAACGCTTGCGTGCCGCGCCGCGGCGCGGCGTCATGACGGCTCCCGAGGGCTCCGCGTTCGGCGCGCGACCCCCGCGCGCCCCGCACGCCGACGCGTGGGCGCTCGACCCGGATCTCGTCTTCCTGAACCACGGCTCGTTCGGGGCCTGCCCGCGCGCCGTCCTCGCGGTCCAGGCCGACCTTCGGGCCGAGCTGGAGGCGAACCCGGTCGCATTCCTCGGACGGGCGCTCGAAGACCGCCTTGACCAGGCGCGGGCGCGGCTGGCCGACTTCCTCGGGGCGGACCCGGCAGACCTGGCGTTCGTGCCCAATGCCACTTCTGGCGTGGCTTCCGTGCTCCGCAGTCTCCGCTTCGCCCCCGGCGATGATCTCGTGACCACCGATCACGAGTACAACGCCGCCCTGAACATGGTGCGTTTCGCCGCGGCCCGCGACGGGGCGCGGGTCGTGGTCGCCCGGATCCCGCTGCCGACCACCGGGCCCGACGAGGTCGCCGAGCGGATCCTGGCCGCCGTCGGCCCGCGGACGCGCCTGGTCCTCGTGAGCCACGTGACGAGCCCCACGGCGCTCGTCCTTCCCGTCGAGCGCCTCATCGCGACGCTGGAGGGCCGCGGGATCCCGGTCCTGGTGGACGGCGCCCACGGACCCGGGATGCTGCCCCTCGACCTGTCGGCCCTCGGGGCGAGCTACTACGCCGGCAATCTCCACAAGTGGGTCTGCGCCCCGAAGGGCGCAGCCTTCCTCCACGTGCGGCGGGACCGGCAGGCCGCGATCCGGCCGCTCGCGATCAGCCACGGAGCGAACGACCCGCGGCCCGAACGCTCCACCTTCCGCAAGGAGTTCGACTGGACGGGGACGGCCGACCCGACCCCGTTGCTCGCGGTGCCCGCGGCGATCGACGCCGTGGGCGGCATGGCGGCCGGCGGCTGGGCGACCGTGATGAGCCGGAACGCCGCCGTCGCCGCCATCGCGCGCCGGACGCTCTCGTCCGCGGCCGGGCCTCCCGTCCTAGCGCCGGAGACCATGCTCGGCTCGATGGCTGCCATCGAGCTGCCGCCGGACCACGGGTTCGCTGCGCGCGGCCCGGCCGACCCCGATCCGCTCCAGGCACGCCTCCTGCAGTCAGCCGCGATCGAGGTGCCGCTCCATCCCTGGCCGCGCGATCCCGTCCCCGGGGAGCGCCGCTGCCGGCTCCTCCGCGTCTCCGCGCACCTCCACAACGACCCTGGCGAGTACGCGCACCTGGCGGAGGCTCTACGGGTGCTCCTGGCGGAGGAGCCGCGATGAGGGTCGGGCTGATCCTGCCGATGAGCGACGACGGGATCGCCCGCTCCTGGGCCCAGCGCTGGGCACTCCGCCCATGAACACGATCGAGACGGTCGGGCTGTCGAAGCACTACGGGGACCGGGGCGGCATCGGCCGGCTCGGTCGCGGACGGCGGGAGCGGATCATCGCCCTCGACGACGTGACGCTGGCGGTCCGTCCCGGCGAGATCTTCGGGTTCCTGGGCCCGAACGGCGCCGGCAAGACCACCTGCATCAGGCTTCTCCTGGGGTTCCTCCATCCGACGGCAGGCACGGCGCGCGTGCTCGGCCTGGACGTCGGGCGTGACAGCGTGGCGATCCGGGGCGAGGTCGGCTACCTGCCCGGCGGCATCGCCCTCTATGACGCGATGACCGGGCTCGACCTCCTCGACTACCTCGGGGCGTTCTACCGCCGCCCTCCGGTTCTGCGAGAGCGGCTCCTTGATGGCCTGGAGCTCGCCGCGCGCGACCTGGCCCGCCCGATCCGCGACTACAGCCGCGGGATGCGCCAGAAGCTCGGGATCATCCAGGCGCTCCAGC
Organism: uncultured Chloroflexia bacterium; assembly: GCA_963705215.1. GTDB lineage: Bacteria > Chloroflexota > Limnocylindria > Limnocylindrales > CSP1-4 > CTSoil-043. Next base: position 48,147 of record CAVPJI010000004.1, read on the forward strand.
ACGATCCTGCTCTCGCCATCCTCGACGAGCCCTCGGAGGGGCTGGACCCCCTGATGCAGCGCGCCTTCTACGAGATCCTCGACGAGCTGCGGGCGGCGGGCAGGACCGTCTTCCTGTCCTCGCACATCCTCTCCGAGGTCGAGCGGGTCTGCGACCGGGTTGCAATCGTGCGGCGCGGACGCCTGGTTGCCCTCGAGGAGATCGGTGCGCTCCTGGCCCGGCGACGTCGGGCGGTGGAGATGCGAGTCGAAGGGGCTCCGCCGCTGCTCGCGGGGGTCCCGGGGGTCTCTGGCATCGTGATGGTGGACGGCCGCCTCCGGTGCCAGCTCGAGGGCGACGTTCGGCCCTTCCTCGCCGCGATCGCGAGGTCGGCGGTCACGGACCTGACGATCGAACCGGCCCGGCTGGAGGAGGCGTTCCTGGAGTTCTACGAGGATGGCGGAGGACGAACGGCCGGGGCGGCTGACGGCCTGGTACCCGGAGACGCGGCGTCATGAGCGCGACGCTCCTTCGTCGCACGCTCGCGGCCGGGCGCTGGCGGCTCGTCGCGGTGGCGGCCGGCCTCGCCACCTGGGGGTTCCTGCTGCCCGTCATCTACGCGACCTTCGGCGCCGACTTCCGTCAGCTGGTCGAGGGGGGCTACTTCGCGGACCTGTTCGACGCCTTCACGGCATTCGGGGGCGGGAGCGTCTTCACCCTGGACGGGTCGGTTGCCCTCGGCTTCCTCCACCCGATCCCGATTGCGCTGGTCGCCGTGCTGGCCGTCGGCTACCCGGTCGCGGCGCTCGCCGGAGAGCGCCAGCGGGGTACGCTCGAGGTGCTCCTGGCCCGCCCGATCTCGCGGCGAGCCGTCCATGCCACGGCGATGGTGGCGACGATGGTGTACGTCGTGGTGGTCTTGGCGGCGAACCTCGCGGGTGTGGTGGCCGGGGCGGTGCTGTTCGATGTCGCGGACGAGCTTGAGCCCACCCGGCTCCTCCTTGTCTGGGCCAACGCCGTCCTGCTCTTCACGACGCTGGGCGCGGTTGCGCTGGCCGCGTCCGCCTCGTTCGATCGGTTCGAGCCGGCCCTGGGGCTCGTTCTCGGGTTTGCGATCATCTCGTACGCGGTGGAGCTGCTGGGCGCGCTCTGGCCGGACATGGCTGGCTGGCGGCCGTGGTCCTTCTTCCACTACTTCCAGCCGGCGGAGATCCTGGCCGGCGACGCAAGCCCGATCGACGCGGTGGTGCTGGCCGGGATCTCCGTCGCGGCCATCGTCTACGGATCCTGGGTCTTCCCCCGGCGCGACCTCGCGGCACCCAGCTGACGGCGCGCCCTGGCCGGGTGCCGACTACGGCGTAAGCGACGGGGCGATGGATTCGGACGGTGCGGGCGACCCTGCCGGCGACGCCGATGGCGGAGCCGCGACGCGGACGGCCTCGATGGCTTCGCGCAGAGGCGGCCAGGTCCGGCTGAAGCCGGTCAGGACCCGTTCGCCGCCGGGGCCGCGCAGCCGGAGGGTCGGCGTGGACGTGACGCCGACGTTGCGACCGGCCGTCGTCTCGTCCTCGACCGCCTTGGCCACGGCGGGATCGTCGAGGCAGGCCTTGAACGCATCCTGCGAGGGCACGCCGGCGATCTCCGCCAGCTGGATCAGGTTCTCGCGCGCATAGCGGCCCTGGTTCTCTCCCTGCTGGAAGGTGTACAGGGCGTCGTGGTAGCGGAGCTGGGCGGCGGGCTCCTGGGCTCCCGCGCAGCGGCTCGCAACGGCCGCGTCGATCAATTCCTGGCCCAGGAAGGCGAAGTCACGGTAGACGACGCGGGCGAAGCCCGGCGTGACGTACTCGCGGTCGATCGCCCCGCCGAAGAGGAGATCCTCCAGCCGGCAGAACGGGCACTGGTAGTCGGCCCAGACCTCGATCGTCACCGGGGCGTCGGGGCGCCCGAACGTGTTCCCGGCCGGCACGACCGTCGCCGCGGTGGTCGGCCCGGGGGTCGGCGACGGCGCCGCGCTCCCGACTACGCCCGACGAGATGGCGAAGCCGGCCACGCCGATGACCACGCCGAGCGCGAGCGCGACCAGCCAACCGAGGACGGCGACGCGACGGCGGCCGCCGGTCCCGGAGGCCTCGACCGCGGGGACGTCGGAGGGCCAGGGGTGCTCGGGGGAGGCCGGGTCGGCAGCCGAGGGCGTGGACTCGGGCTCGGGCGTGGACTCGGGCTCGGGCGTGGACTCGGGCTCGGGCGTGGACTCGGGCTCGGGCGTGGACTCCGGCTCGTGGGCCGGCGCACCGGGCTCGGGGCCCGGGGTGGTCGGGTCGGTCATCAGAGATCCCTGCGGGCAGTCATGCGCGACAGAGTAGCGGGCGCCGGTCGCCGGTGCCGGCGCCGGGTCACGGTCGCGGGCGCAACCGTCCGGACGGGCCCACCGCACCGGACCGCACCGGAGCCACCGCTCGGTGACCCGGGGCACCGGAAGATGGTCACCCGGGACCTCCCGGCAGTCCCAAACGACCACCTGGCGCGTGTAGAGTGCGGGTGCGGTCGTGCGAAGCCGCCGGCGCGGGCACCGCCGGGCAGAACGCACAATCGGGGAAGAACGAAGGAACCACGTGTCGTCGGACCAGATCAGCTACGTCCTCGTCGCGCTCATCGTGACCGGGGTCGCGATCCTCCTCCTGCTCGCCGGCGCCCTGATCGCCCGGCGCGGTCGCGACGGCCGGCGCGACGCCGCGCCTGTCGCAGCAGCGGCCGCCGTCGCGGCGCCCGAGCCGCCTCCGGTGGCGATCCCGGTCGCTGCGCCCGCGCCGGCCCCGACGGTCGTCGCCCCGCTCCCGCCCGCCGTTGTCGAACCTGGGCCCGAGGCGCCCGTCCCGCACGCCGACGCCGACCATGCGCTCGAGGAATCCGCGGTCACGTCGGCGGACCTCGCGGCTGCCGCCCGCCGCGTCGACGATCCGCGGGAGCAGGAGATCATCGAGGGCTTCCTCTCCATCGCCCCGCGCCGGCGCGAGGCGGCCTACGCGGTCCCGGCCGGCCCGACGGCGACGGCGGCCCTGTCGGCGCCCAGCGAAGCGGGCGCGCCCGCCGACCAGGGCTTCGCCCCGCCCGACCCCTACGTGGACGACGCCACGGGCCTCGATTCGCGGGCGGCATGGGAGCGGGCCCTGGCCGAGGAGAACGCCCGCTACGTCCGGTACCGGCGTCCGGTCGGGATCGTGATGGCGGAGCTCGACGGCTTCACCCGGTTCGAGGACGGCTTCGGCACCGACGCGTCGCGCCGGGTCGTGGCGGCGGTCGGCGGTGCGATGCGCCGCAGCGCGCGCCGGACAGACCACATCGCCCACGTGGGCGGCGGTCGCTTCCTCGTCCTCCTGCCGGAGACGGACGAGATCCAGGCGATCAACTACGTGGAGCGGATCCGCGGCGAGTGCGACCGCTGGCTCGATGCCGGCGCCGTGGCCCTGCGCCTCTCGGTGGGCTGGGCAAGCCCGAGCGCCGTCGGCGAGCTGGACACCGCCGTGCGCACCGCCGAAGAGCGGATGTACGCCGAGCGGCGCCGCACCACCCGCGTCGCGGTCACGAATCCCGACGCGTCACGCTGACGGGGGCGCCTGCCGGGCGACGAGTGCCCCGTCGCCCCGCGGCGCCCTCGTCGGGCTTCGCCGTGCGCTCCGGGCCTAGATGACCGAGGGCGTGAGGAGGACCGGCAGGCCGATCTTGTTCTCGTAGTGGGGGCGGTAGCGGCTGATGTTGTAGGCGTGCTCGACGTCCACCGTCCGGGCCCCCGGTTCCGGGATGGGGCAGTAGGAGTACCGCCCGTCGCGGATCGCCGTCATCTGCGCAGTTCTCCCGTCGATCACCAGCTCCATTGCGACGTTCGCAAAGGTGATCGCCACCATCTGGTCGAAGGCGTCCGGCTCGCCGGAGCGAAGGTCGTAGGTCAGCTCCGAGTTGACGGTCTCGACGCCCGTCCGGAGCTTGATCTCGTAGGCCAGGAACTCGCCGATGCTCGCCTTGTGTCGGTGCCCATAGGCGTCCGCGTCGCCGACTTCCTGGAGCTCCATTCCCTCGGGCAGGGCACCTTCCGAGGCGATGACGAACGAGTAGCGGCTGGGGTTGTTGGCTCGATCCTCGACGAGGAGATCGACGAGGTGCTGGAGGTCGAAGCGGTGCTCCGGGATGACGCACCGCGCGGAGGTGACGTAGGCCGTGTAGAGCGCCGTGAAGCCCGCATTGCGCCCGAAGACCCGGAAGACACCGATCCGCTCGTGCGAGCCGAGTGTCGTCCGCTGCCGGTTGATGGCGTCCTTGGCCCGCGTGATCGCGGTCGAGAAGCCGATGCAGTACTCGGTCCCACGGACGTCGTTGTCCATCGTCTTGGGGATGGCGATGATCTGGACGCCCGCGTCGGCGAGCACCTTCGCGTACGAGAGCGTGTCGTCGCCGCCGATTGAGATCAGGGTGTGGATCCCCAGCCGGTCGAGGTTCTCGAGGACGACCGGGGTGAAGTCGTAGACGCCCTCGCCCGTCTCCAGCGAGGGCAGGCGCTCCGCGGGCACCACGGAGGGGAGCTTTGCGGTGCGCATCTTCCGGGGGTTCGTGCGGCTGGAGTGAAGGAACGTGCCGCCCGTCCGGTCGATCTTCCGCGTGTTCGCCCGGTCGAGCGGCCGGACGTACTCGGGGTCCGGCTCGGAGCCCGGACGCATGTGGGTCAGGGCCTCCCAGCCTCGGAGGAGCCCCGTCACCTCGAAGCCCATCTCGGTGGAGCGGTAGACGACGCTCTTGATGACGGAATTGAGGCCGGGAACGTCTCCGCCCCCGGTGAGGATGCCCACTCGGCGCGATTGCGACATGCTCACGGTGCTCCCTCGGAGGTTGCTGGTGGCCATCGGGGCGGGCCTGCAGTTCGTCGCCATGGTACCGGCGCGGCTCGGCGGCGGCGGCGGCCGTCCGACGCACGGCGGGGGCCGTTCCGCCCGGCCCGCGATCAGCGGCTGTGGTGGACCCGGCTCGCCTTGTGCTGATGGGCCGGGATCCGGTCGCCACCGCGGGGATGAAGGGGCCGCACCGGCGTCTCCGGGTCCGGGAGGAACTCCTCGACGACCTCGACCGGGATGGCCCGCCGCAGGAGGCGCTGAATCGAGCGCAGGTAGTCCACCTCGTCGGGGCAGGCGAGGCTGATCGCAATGCCGCTCGCACCCGCGCGCCCGGTGCGGCCGATCCGGTGGACGTAGTCCTCGGCCTTCATCGGGAGGTCGAAGTTGACGACGACCGGGAGCTCCTCGATGTCGAGGCCGCGGGAGGCGACGTCGGTCGCCACGAGGATCTCGACCACGCCGGACTTGAAGTCGGCGAGGGCACGGATCCGCTCGGCCTGCGTGCGGTCCGAATGGATCGCAGTCGCGGCGAAGCCGTGGCGGTCCAGGTCTGAGGCGATCCGCCGGGCGGCGATCTTCGTGCGCGTGAAGACGAGGACCTGGCGCAGGTCGTGGGTCCGGACGAGGTGCTCGAGGAGCTGGAGCTTTAGCTCCCGGTCGACGGGGTAGAGGACCTCGCGGACCGCCGAGGCCGTGGCATTGCGGGGGGCAACCTCCACCGTCGCGGGGTTGGTGAGGAACTCCTTGGAAAGGCGCCGGATCTCGTCGGAGAAGGTCGCCGAGAAGAGGAGGGTCTGGCGGCGGTTCGGCAGGAGTTCCAGGATCCGCCGGATGTCCGGGATGAACCCCATGTCGAGCATCCGGTCACCCTCGTCGAGGACGAGGATCTCGACCTGGCCGAGATTCGCAGCCCGCTGGCCGACGAGGTCGAGGAGACGGCCCGGCGTCGCGACGAGCAGCTCGACGCCGCTCCGCAGCTCCTTGATCTGGGGGTCGAGCGGAACGCCGCCGAAGACGACCGCCGAGCGGAGGGCGACGTGGCGCCCGTAGGCCGCGGCCATCTCCGCGACCTGCATCGCCAGCTCGCGGGTGGGTGTGAGGACGAGCGCCCGAACGGGATGGCGAGCAGGCGAGAACGAGGTGTTCGCATGATGCTTGAGGCGCTCGAAGATCGGCAGGACGAAGGCGGCCGTCTTGCCGGTCCCGGTCTGGGCCGCGCCCATCAGGTCGCGGCCCTCGAGGACGAGAGGGATCGCCTGGGTCTGGATGGGCGTGGGCGCGGTGAAGCCCTCGTCGGCGACGGCGCGGAGGAGTTCGGCCGACAGGCCGAGCGAATCAAAGGTCACGTTCAGGCAGCATAATCGATCTCGCGCGATGAACCCGCGACTCAAAGGAGAAGGCGATGCCCAAGCAGACGTCCGAGCCCGGCTCCGGGAGTGCCGCGGGCGCGAAGCCGCGCTCCCGCGAGGGACGCAACCGCCGACCGGAGCGGGATTCCCTGAGGATCCCGGCCACGGCGCTCGAGGGTGGGCGGGGCACGCCGATCGGCGAGCAGAACGACGCGAAGCTCACGAAGAAGGCATACGAAGCGGAGCTGCGCCGCCTCGACGTCGAGCTCGTCAAGTGGCAGGAGTGGATCAAGGACCAGGGCCTCAAGGTCGTGGCGCTCTTCGAGGGCCGTGACGCGGCCGGCAAGGGCGGGGCGATCAAGCGGATCATGGAGCCCCTGAACCCGCGCTCCGCGCGCGTCGTGGCCCTGCCCGCGCCGACCGAGCGCGAGAAGAGCCAGTGGTACTTCCAGCGTTACACCACGCATCTCCCGGCCGCCGGCGAGATCGTCCTCTTGGACCGCAGCTGGTACAACCGTGCCGGCGTCGAGCGGGTCATGGGCTTCTGCACCGAGGACGAGTACCAGGAGTTCCTGCGCTCCTGCCCGGAGTTCGAGCGGATGCTCGTACGGAGCGGGATCATCCTGCTCAAGTACTGGTTCAGCGTCTCCGATGCGGAGCAGGAGCGCCGCTTCCAGGACCGCCTGGACGACCCGACGAAGCGCTGGAAGCTGTCGCCGATGGACGTCGAGAGCCGGTCCCGGTGGATCGACTACAGCAAGGCCAAGGACGAGATGTTCGCTCACACGGACATCAAGCAGGCACCCTGGTGGGTCGTCCGCTCCGACAACAAGAAACGGGCCCGCCTCAACGTGATCACCCACCTCCTCTCGACGGTCGTGTACGAGGACCTGACGCCAGAGCCGATCGTCCTGCCGCCGCGCCAGAGGGACACCGGGTACATCCGGCCGCCGATGGAGGATCAGACCTTCATCCCCGAGCCCTACTGAGAGCCGCTCGCAGCTCGGGGAGGCTGCCCCGGCCGGGCGGCTCGGCGCCGAGGGCTGCGCCCCCGGCCTCGCGCGGTATTCTCGCGGCGGCGCGCGGCAGCGCCGGAAGGGAGCGGCCGGCATGAAGGACGAGCGGGGCGAGACGCAACCGGCCGTCGCGGAGGAGGACCGCTCGGCACTCCTCACGTCCTGCGGCCGCCTCCTCGGCACCATCGGCCTGCTCGTGATCGTGGTGCTCCTGCCCGCGACGTTCCTCGTCGTCGCTGCGAACCTCGGACTCGTCGATGCCCCGGGCTGGTCCGGGAGCAACACGAGCGTCTTCGCCTTCTTCCTCGTCGTCGTCCCAGCGGGCCTCGCCCTCGCCACGGTGCACTTCGTGCTCGGCGGGCTGGTGCTTGCCCGGCGGTTCTGGCCCCTCGTGGTCGCGGTCCTGCTCCTGTTCGCGGTCGTGACCCTCTTCCCGCTCGGCCTCCGGATCAGCTGGCCCTTCCTCGGGCTGACGGCGCTCTACGCGACCACGCTCGTCCTCGTCGTCGCCCGGCACCGCGAGTTCGAGTGAGCGGTCGCGGCACGCCGGCGCTGGAGGTTCTCCGGGCGGCCGGCGTCGCCCACGCCGTGCACGAGTACGAAGCCTCCCCTCCCGCGGGGCCGCGGGATCATGATCGCCGGCCCCGGTACGGGCGCGACGCCGCAGCCGCGCTGGGGCTCGACCCCGCGCGCATGTTCAAGACGCTGATCGCAGTCGTTGACGGGGTCCTCGTTGCGGCCATCGTGCCGGTATCGAGCGAGCTCGACCTCAAGGCCCTGGCCGCCGTCATGGGAGGACGGCGAGCGGACCTCGCGGCACCGGCGCACGCGGAGCGGGCGACCGGCTACGTCGTCGGCGGGATCAGCCCGCTCGGGATGCGGCGCCGGCTGGCCGCGGTCCTGGACAGATCGGCCGATGGGTTCGCAACCATCCACGTGAGCGGCGGCCGGCGGGGCCTCCAGGTCGAGCTTGCACCGGCCGACCTGCTCCGCCTCATCGGCGCGGTCTCGGCGCCGATCGCGCGCTGGGCCTGAGCGAACCGGTCATGCGGGGCTCGCGCCGCGGTCAGCGGCAGGCCACCGGGTGGGGCGCCGGCATCGCGACCGAGCTGGCGACGGGCACGGGGCCGCCCGCCGGCACCGCGACCACCACGAGCTTCGTCGAGGTGGAATAGGGGCCTTCCGACGTCTGCAGCCACAGCTGGCGCGCCGTCACGTCCAGGGCGCGCTGGATGCTTGTCTGGTGACGCCGGACGGCGACGATGCGGTACGGATAGCGCTTGCTCTCCGACGTGTGGACGTAGACGGTCCGACCGATCATGGACGCCCCGTTGTTCACCTTGGACGCCGTGAATAATGGGAGGAACATCCCGGTCCGGGCGTGGGCGTACAGGAACGTCGCGCCCTGTTCCGGTGGCTGATTCGCCATCGTGAGGTAGTGGGCGACGTTGCACCTGACGGCGCCGGTTCCGCGGAGGACCGGCACATCGATGCCCATGCCGACCACCTGGACACGCGTGGCGTGCTCGAAGCTCAGCAGCGCGCAGCGCGTGGTGGTGCCGGACGTCACGCGCAGCGTGAACGTGCCGTACGTGCGGGTGGACGTCCACGCCTTGCCGGTAGGGGTGGCGGCCCAGGCGGTGACCCGTGACCCCGAGCCGTTCGCGCCGGTCCGGATCGGACCCGGGCTGGAGATCCACGTCCCCACAGACCGGCAGGTGCCGGCCCTGAAGGTGGGCGTCCACGACCGGTTCGCCCCGGCGCCCGTCAGCGTGATCGTGGACCTGCCGGTGCCATTCGTGTAGGCGATGAATGTCACCCTGACCTGGGTGCCGGAGGCGCCGGTCCAGGTCCGATCCACGACCAGGGTGACCGCAGCCGCCGGCCCCGGGGCGATCGACATCCCGACCAGGAGCGCGGCGACGAGGATCGCAACCCGGGCGCTGCCGCGGCGCACTCCCGGGTGCCGGAGCGCCCTCGATGCGACGGCCTTCCCCGGGCCGGTAGAGTGCTGCATGCGCGTTGGACCCCATGCTCATCCCGGGTCGCCGGTCGGGCCGGGGATGGGTAGGGTACCGGGATCGTCGGCGTCAGGCCAGTCCACCGTCCTCTCGGGCGCGCCGGGGCCAACCTTCGTGGTGCGCCGACGCGACGCACTGGCTCGCCTCCGCGGCGGCCCCGGCGCCGGTCTGATCAGGGGACCAGCACCGCCGTGCCGTCCAGGGTTCCCGCGGCGAGGCGACGCAGGGCCACCCCGCCGTCCTCGAGGGGGAAGAGGTCGGTCTCCGTCCGGACCGGGATCGTGGCCGCGAGGTCCAGGAACGCCCGAGCGTCGTCCCGCGTGTAGTTGGCGACGCTGCGCAGGCCCCGCTCCCACCAGAGGCTCCCGTAGTCGAAGGCTGGGATCCCGTCGAGGTGGATCGCGTTGATGGCCACGGTGCCGCCGCGGTCGAGCGCGCGCAGCGCAGCCACGACCACGGCGCCGGACGGGGCGAAGGTCACGGCAGCGTCCAGCGGAACGGGCGGGGGGTCGTCATAGCCGCCCACAGATGCCGCCCCCGCGGCAAGCGCGCGTTCACGCTCGGCGGCGGAGCGCGCCGCGACGTGCACCTCGCATCCCCAGGAGCGGGCGACCTGGATCGCGAGCCGGGCCGACGCGCCAAACCCGTAGAGGCCCAGGCGGCCTCCCGGCTGGATCCCGGAGACCAGCAGCGATCGGTACCCGATGACTCCACCGCACAGGAGGGGGGCCGCCGCCGGGTCGTCGAATCCGTCGGGGACTCGGAGCGCGACGTCGGCCCCGACGACGATCCGCTCGGCAAACCCGCCGTCGCGATCCCAGGCCGTGAAACGTGCGGACGGGCAGAGGTTCTCCCGGCCGCCCCGGCAGGACTGGCACGTTCCGCAGGTGCCCGCCAGCCAGCCGACGGCAGCCCGGTCCCCCACCGACCAGCCGGTCACCTCCGCGCCGAGGCCCTCCACGCGGCCCACGACCTGGTGGCCCGGGATCGTCGGCAGGCGATGGGCCGCAAGGTCGCCCTCGACCAGCTGGAGATCGGTGCGACAGACAGCACAGGCGCCCACGCGAAGGAGCAGGTCGCCCGGGCCGGGCGCCGGATCAGGCACGTCGCGAAGCCGCACCGGATCCGTCGCGGCCAGGGGCGCCGGGTGCTCCAGGACGAGGGCGCGCATCAGCGGACGGAGACGCTGCCGATGCCGCCGCGGACGGCGATCTCGACCCGGTTGGCGGCAGTCGCGAAACCGGGTGACTCCCAGGCGTCGCCGGCCGCGGTCCGCGGGAAGCGGACCGTGTCGATGTCGCTTGAGCCGAGGACGACCGAGGAGCGAATCCGGGCCGCAACGCCGTCGGGCACGCGGAAACGGATCGTGGTCGCGCCGCCCTCGGCGTCGACGACGGTGACGCCCGCGGCGGCCGGCAGGGTCACCCGTGTCTCGCTGGCGCCGGTCCGGAGCCGAAGCTCCGCGAGCCGCAGGCCCGAGAGATCCAGCTCCGCGTCGGCGGCCCCCGTCTCGACCCGCAGGCGGAGGGGCACCTCGGCGCTGACGCCCATCTCCCACGTATACGGGACTCGGTTGAGGGCCCAGCCGGTCGGCGGCGTGGGCGGCGTGAGCCGCGCCCGCCCGGCCCCGCCGCTGCGCTCCACGCGGACCCCGCCGTCGAACGTGCCGTCGACGAGGAGGCCCGCCGCTGCCGCGCCGATTTGCAGGTGGCCGGCGCCGAACGTCACCATCACCTCGGCGTCCGCGGTGCCCTCGAGGGGGATCGCGAGGCGGTCCGGCACGGGGGCGGATCCATCCGGAGCGGGGGCGGATCCATTCGGAGCGCCGGCGTCAGGCGCCGCCGCCATGCGAACGCCCGTCCCGCCGACGCCTGTCTCGGCACCGCCGGCGCCGGCCTGGGGCCGGCGCCAGGGACCGGGGATGAACGCCCCGACGATGACCACGATGCCGATCCCCACGAGGGCCAGCGGGACGGCGATCTCGGTCCAGGCCGAGAACTGGTCCCCGGAGAGGCCGAGGACACCCTCGAAGAAGAGGAAGCCGACGAGGAAGATGACGATGCCGACGAAGAGCGTCGTCAGGCCGGCCCGCAGGTCGTCGCTGCGCCGGGCGAGAAGGCCGTAGACGGTGAGGCCGACCCCGACGCCGCCGGGCGCCACGAGGGCCCAGGCGTAGGCCCAGGTCTGGTAGAGGCCGTTCGCCTCCTGGACCGCGAGGACGACGCCGGTCATCAGCACGATCCCGCCGACGCTCGCGATGCCGGCTCCCCCGGAGCCCCCCACGGCCACGGCGCCCACGATGAGCGCGAGTCCCGGGACGATGATCCAGATCGGCCAGCCGATCGTGAGCCCGCCCACCTGCACCAGGAGGGCGGCGCCGCCCAGCAGGATGAGCACGAGGCCGACGATGAGCCCGCCCCGCTGCGGAGATGCCTGTCCCGTCATGTCGTCGCCTCCCTGGCCCGGTACGATCCGGTCGTGAACGCGTGGGTGCAGCGCCATCGGCGCGCCATCGGCGTGGGGCTCACGGCATACGGGCTCGCGGGCCTCGTCGCCGGGACTCTCATCGTCGGGGCAATGGCTGCCGTGGGCTCGGGCCTCGAGCCGACGCTCGAGAGCATCGATCGCCAGCGCGACGCCATCGTGGCGTCAGTCGAGCACAGCGCGGCCGCCCTGGACGATGTGGCCACGCTCGCCGAAGATGCCGCCGTCGGAGCCGGGCAGGCCGCCGACATCGCGTCACAGTCCGCGAACGTGTGCCTCCGCCTTGCCGCCACGCTCAGCCGCCTCGCTGACACGTTCGGAAGCTTCGCGATCCTGGGCAACCAGCCGTTTGCGCCGCTGGCCGAGGACGCGACGCAGGTCGCGGCCCAGCTGCGGGGAATCGCCCTGGACCTCGACGCGCTCGGGATCAGCATGAGCCGGGTCGCGCGGCAGATCCCGGCCCTCTCCGCCGAGGTCCGGGCGCTCTCGGATGACCTCGACACGCTCGCGACGGAGCTTGCCTCGTTCGAAGTCTCCGCCGACGCCGCGGCGGCGTTCCGCTGGCTCATGGTCGGGATCGTGGTCCTCGTCGCCTGGCTCCTCGTGCCCGCCGTTGTGTCCCTGGTCGCCGGGATCCTGCTCCTTCGCGGTCCGCGCCGTTCCGGCCGGGCCTGATCTTCTGGCGGCCGCCGCCGGCGCACGTCAGCCGACCTCGTCGAGCGCTTGCATGCCGGTGGGCGATGCGGTCCGGACCAGGATGTCCGCGCCGATCCCGCGGGCCCAGGCGCGAATCCGGCGGAAGTCGCGCCAGTCACCGGCGAGGCCGGCGTTGGTCATGATCTGGAGGTCGAACCCGTCCTCATCGGCGTCCACGCGGCCGCCAAAGGTCGTGGCCTCGGCACCGATCTCGTCGGCCAGGGCGGCGACGTCCGCGGGCTGGGGCAACCGCTCGGGATGGGCCGTGGCCTTCCCGTGGCCCACCGGACCGGAGCTGAACAGCCAGGTCGGGATCCTGGCCAGCGTCGCGCGCTCCTGGCGCAGGAAGTCGAGGGCGGATTCGTCCCAGCGGCCCACGTAGAGGGCGCTGCCCACGATCGCGGCGTCGACGTCGGCCAGGCTTGTCACGCGACGCGCCTCGGTCAGCGTGGCGACGCAGCCGGCCGCGTCCAGCTCGTCGGCGATGACGGCCGCGATCTCCGCGGTCGCCTCGTGGCGACTGGCGTAGGCGACAAGAACGTGCGGCGGGCGCATCGGGACTCCCGATCATGGTTCCGTTGCAGAAGGATGCGGGGAGGCGGCTATCGGCGGGAGAGACCTCCGGCCCGCCGGGGCCGGGCCATCTCGCCGGTTGTCGCCGGGCGCTAGGCTTCGAGAAGGAGGTTCGATGTCAGCCCGCCCGACCGCCCCACCGTTCCTGCTCGTTGCCACGGGTGCCTCGCACCTGGCCGACCCGGGCCGGCGCGACGCGCTCGTGGCCGCCGCAAGGGCTGCGATCCGGGCCCGGACGGGCACCGATCCGGAGGTCCGGGTCACGGCGACGGCAGGCACGGGGCAGGCTGCCGCACAGGAAGCGGCCGCAGCCGGCGCACCGCTCCTGGTCGTCGCCGGGGGCGACGGGAGCGTCCGGTCGGCCGCGGCGGTCCTCGCTGGGACGGGCATCGCCCTCGGGATCGTGCCGGGCGGCACGGGCAACTTGCTGGCGGCCGCGCTGGGCGTCCCGCGCTCGCCCGCCCGGGCGATCGCCGCGCTCATCACGGCGCGCGAGCGCCCGATCGACGTCGGACGGGCGTGGGTCGGTGCGGCGGCGATCCCGACGCCGTTCGTCGTGGCGGCCGGGGTCGGCTTTGACGCCCGGGTCATGGCCGCCACATCGGAGCGGCGGAAGCGCTCGCTCGGGATCGGGGCCTACTTCGCCACCGCGACGGCCGTGGCGACCCGGATCCGCCCGTTCGCGGTGCGCCTGGTCGTCGACGGCGTCGTGCACGAGACAGACGCGCTCGAGGTTCTCGTCGCGAACGCCGGAGAGCTCGTCCCGGGGCTTCTTCGGCCCCGCCTCCCGCTCGTCCCCGACGACGGGCTGCTCGACGTCCTCGTCGCCCGCGGCCGCGGAGTCGCGGGCGGCTCGCGGGCGGCCCTGGAGCTGCTGCTCGGTCGCGGCGTGCACACGGCGATCGGTCCCTATGGCGCCCGGTTCGCCGGCCGCCAGGTCGAGGTCGACGCTCCCGCCGGGGAGCCCGTCGAGGTCGACGGCGACGTCATGGGCGGCGGGGGCTTCGTCGCCGAGCTGGTGCCCCACGCCATCCGGATCCTCGTTCCCGCCTGAGCCTCCCTGTGCGCCGCGGCCGCACATGCGTGCTGCACCGGCCGACGAGCGCCGCGCCCGCCGACGAGCGCCGCGCCCGCGCGCGCTACCATCGGTCCATGACCAGCACGACGCCGCCCGCCAGCCTGCCGTTCACCGGCGACCCGGAGGCCGACGCCCTCCTGGCCGCCGACCCGCTCGCCCTGCTCATCGGGTTCGTCCTCGATCAGCAGGTGACCGTCCAGAAGGCGTTCGCCGGCCCGCTCGAGCTCCGCCGCCGGGTCGGGACGCTCGACCCTGCGGCGATTGCCACGATGGATCCGGAGGCCCTCCAGGCAGTGTTCCGCGAGCGGCCGGCGCTTCACCGCTTCCCTGGGGCGATGGCGACCCGGGTGCAGGAGCTCTGCGCCGTCGTGGCGAGTGACTTCGGCGGCGACGCCTCGCGGGTCTGGGCGGAGGCCCGCGACGGAGCGGACCTCGACGCTCGCCTCCGCACGCTGCCGGGGATCGGCGAGATGAAGGCCAAGACGCTCGTCGGGCTCCTCGCGAAGCGCTTCGGCGTCCGACTGCCCGGCTGGGAGGCCGTCGCCCCGACCTATCCGACGCTGGCCGACGTCGATTCGGCCGAGGCGCTCGCCCGCTACCAGGCGCAGAAGCGCGCCTGGAAGGCGAGCCAGAAGGCCGCCTCGGGCGCGTAGATCGCGGCGCGGTCAACCGGATGGCATGGCGGACGACGCGACCGACGGACAGCAGGTCAGAGTCCGGGAGCCCGTCTGCGCTCCACAATCGCCGATCAGGCCGAGCGTTGCTACATTCCCAGGTCCCGATTGACGACAGGCAGGCAGATGGGAGGCGGTCCGGGCATGGCCGAGGTGTTGCTGTTCCACCACGTGCAGGGGCTCACGGATGGGGTGATCGCCTTCGCCGACGAGCTGCGCCGTGCCGGCCACAGGGTGCACACCCCTGACCTGTTCGACGGTCGCACGTTCGAGTCGATCAAGGCCGGGCTGGCCTACGTCGAGGAGGAGGGCTTCGAGGCAGTGGCCGAGCGTGGCATCCAGGCCGCCGAGGGGCTGCCCGCCGAGCTGGTCTACGCCGGCTTCTCGTTCGGGGTGGTCCCCGCCCAGAAGCTCGCCCAGACACGGCCGGGCGCGCGGGGCGCTCTGCTGTTCTACTCCTGCCTGCCGCTCGAGTACGTCGGCCCCTGGCCCGACGGCCTGCCCGGCCAGGTGCACGGCATGGACCGCGACCCGATCTTTGCCGGGGAAGGCGACCTCGAGGCGGCCCGGGCACTCGTCGAGCAGGCCCCTTGTGTCGAGCTGTTCCTCTACCCGGGCGACCAGCACTACTTCGCCGACCGCTCGCTGCCGTCATACGACGCGAACGCGGCGGCCCTGCTGACCAAGCGGGTGCTGGACTTCCTCGCCGCGCTCTGAGGGAGCCCGGCGTAGCTCTCCGGGAGGCAAGGTCGACCGGCGAAGCGGCCCCGAGCCTAGTCGGCGGCGATGACGATCCCGAGCCCTACAGGGCACGAGATGCCCGTCCCGTGGTCCGGGCAATAGCCGTTCGGGTTCTTGTCGAGGTACTGCTGGTGGTAATCCTCGGCGTAGTAGAACGGCGGGGCGTCGACGATCTCCGTCGTGATGGCCCCGAAGCCGGCCTTCGCAAGGACCGCCTGGTAGGCGGCGCGTGACGCCTCGGCGGCGGCCCGCTGGTCCGCGCTGAGGACGTGGATGGCCGACCGGTACTGCGTCCCCTGGTCGTTGCCCTGGCGCATCCCCTGCGTGGGGTCGTGGTGCTCCCAGAAGATGCGGAGCAGGTCGCCGTACGAGACGACGTCCGGGTCGAAGACCACCCGGACCACCTCGGCGTGGCCCGTCCGGCCCGAGCAGACCTCCTGGTATGTCGGGTTCGGCGTGATCCCGCCGGCGTAGCCGACCGCGGTCGAGATCACGCCTGGCGTCTGCCAGAAGGTCTTCTCGGCGCCCCAGAAGCAGCCGAGGCCGAAGACGGCCAGCGCTGCGCCGGCCGGCAGGGGACCGGCCAGCAGCGTGCCGAGGACCGTGTGCCGGTCCGGCACGATCACCGGCTCCGCCCGGCCCGGGAGAGCGTCGGCAGGGGAGGGGAGAGTCTGCTTCGCCGGGTCGGCGAACAGGAAGTCGAGGATGCCCATGGAACGCTCCGTGCTGTGGTGTGTGCACATGGTATTCGCGCCACGATGACACCCAGATGACGGACGCCGTGCGGCTTTCTCGCGTGCGCAGCGATGGCGGGATGACGAAGGGCGCGCGACCGCTCCATGGGCATGTGGAGGGGATCGGGCCCCGGTTGTCGCGGCCATGAGGTCGCTCGTGGCTTCGGGGGCGACGTAACGTCTGTCGGTGCCCGATGCATGAGCGGGGGGCTGCCAGGGAGGCCGCGGCGGGCCGCCTCGAGGGCCGCGTGAGCGCCGTGCCGGCGCCGCGCATGGGCCAACGGCTGGTCATGGCGCGGATCTGCTCATGGGGCGGTCATCCGCACGACGAACGCGACCGGGCAAGGATCGTCGCCGCCTGCCATCCCGGTGACGGCCGGTCAGGCACTCGCCGGCGCGCTCACGGGCGCCTCAAGGGCGCACCCTCGGCGCCGGCGCCGTCCAGCCGCGGACGCGCGGGGCGTCAGTCGAAGTCGAAGATTCCACGCCCCGCCGAAAACTGGAGCACCAGCCCGCACTTCTGGCAGATCTTGAGGACGAGCTTGTGACTCGTGATCCCCCAGCGCGAGTCCATCCTCCCCTTCTGCTCGTCGAACTGCGTGCCGCCGCAGAGCGGGCATCTCAGCACGGGCTTGGCGATCTCCTCGGCGCGTTCCCAGGTCACGGCGTGCCTCCGTCTGCGGGACCCATGGGCGGCGGCGCCAGGACGAGCGTCGCGAACAGGTGGTCGAGCGTCGCGGCCGGGTCGGCGGTCAGGCCCGTGTGGGCCTCGGCCGGCTGGATGATCGTGGACGATGGGGCGACGAGCCAGTGATAGCGCTCCGCCTGCGAGAGCAGTGCGATCGGGCCGCCGGCGGGATCGCCCGCTGCGATCCGCTCGATCGCCTCGAGGTGGGGCCAGACGTCGGCCGGATCGCAGGACGCGTCGAGGGCGCGCAGGCGGGCCTCGTCGAGGGCGACCCGTGCGCCGAGGAACCGGCGGGGCCGGCACAGGAGCACGATCCCGACGTTCATCGCCTCGCCCCGGTCCACGCGCGGCACGACGCGCACGATCGCGTAGGCGAAGGGGTGGCGGGCGGGCTCAGGCGCCGGTGCGGGCACGCTCGGCCTCCTCCACGAACGCCCGCGGGGCGGCCAGCCGCCGCCGCAGGTAGTCGACGTACGCAGCGCGATTGTCGTCCACCGAGGCGAACGCCGGGTCGCCGTCCAGCCAGGCCTTCGGGACCGCCCCCGCCAGCTCCCGCAATAGGGTGTCGGTCACCTGCGGCGCCAGCAACGCGTCGGCCTCGGCGATCGAGCCGGCGAACGGGAGCAGCACGTGGTCGCGGACCTGCGGGAACGGGCGGCGCGCATGCTGGGCGTCGCCCAGCGCGTCCTCCCAGCGGTGCTGCATGTAGAGGGCAGCCCCGTGGTCGATCCCGTAGAGCCGGCGATGCCAGACGAGGAGGTTCGGGTTGCGGGGGGTCCGGTCGACGTTGAGCGTCAGCGCGTCGAGCCAGATGAAGGCGGCGGCCAGGTCCGGGTCGGGCGTGGGCCCGACCGCGGGCGCGAAACCGAGAGCGCCGGGCAGGAAGTCGACGCCGAGGTTCGTGCCGGGTGAGCGATCCAGCAGCTCCTTCACCTCCCAGTGCGGCTCACCGGCGGCGAGGCGGGCGTCGAGCTCCACGAGGACCAGCTCGGGTACCGGCAGCCCGAGCGCCCGGGCGAGCTCGCCCACGATCACCTCGGCGACGAGCGCCTTCGGGCCCTGGCCGGCGCCGTGGAACTTGACGACGTAGAGGCCGTCGTCGTCCGCCTCGCACAGGCCGGGCAGGGAGCCGCCTTCCCGGAAAGGCGTGACGTAGCGGGTGGCGGCAACGGTCCGGAGCATCAAGGTGAGTGTAGGGGGCGGGTCGCGGGTCGGACCGGTCCGGGCGCCGCCTGCAGCGATTGCCCGCCCATGAGATAGTTGCACCCGCAACTACTCTCGGAGAACAACTGGAGACCTGCAGTGGAACCCACCGTTCGCGCGGCGCTCGACCGCGGCGGCATCATCGACATCACGACGACCGGGCGCCGGAGCGGCGAACCGCGGCGCATCGAGATCGTCTTCCACAACGTTGACGGCCGGATCGTCATCTCCGGGATGCCGATGCGTGAGCGGACGCGGGCGTGGATCCGCAACCTGGAAGCCGACCCGACGCTCACGGTCCATCTCAAGCGAGAGGTCCACGCCGACCTCGCCGGAACGGCGCGCATCGTCACCGACGAGGCAGAGCGCCGGCGCCTCCTCGTCCACGTGGCGCGCAGCTGGAAGCGCACGGACGTCGATGCCATGGTCGCCTGGAGCCCGCTGATCGAGGTGCTGATCCCGGGCTACGCGCAGGACACCTGACCGGATCGCCGGTCAGCGCCTCAACGTCGGCCAGGCGGCGCGCACCATCGCTGAGATCCACCGAGTGACGCTGTACGAACATGATGGTGTCATGAACATCGAGGCATTCCGGGGCGTCAGAGAGGGGCCGATCGGCGGGCGTATCGTCGTCGCTCG
This sequence comes from uncultured Chloroflexia bacterium, assembly GCA_963705215.1. Classification (GTDB taxonomy): domain Bacteria; phylum Chloroflexota; class Limnocylindria; order Limnocylindrales; family CSP1-4; genus CTSoil-043. The sequence goes on from CAVPJI010000004.1 coordinate 66,902, forward strand.
CCATCGTCAGTGTCGTGGCGGTCGTCATGATGGTGACGCTCGCGGTCGCCGTCGCCCCACCGCCCCCGCCCGGGAGCATCCTGACGGGAACGACATGGCAGTGGGACGGATCCACGGCCGGCCCCGGCGAAGTCCCCGTTGTCGTGCCTGACCCTTCGAAGTACACGGTCGAGTTCAGGTCGGGCGGGACGTTTCGGACCACGGCAGACTGCACCACCGTCTCGGGCACCTACCGCACGGTCCCAGCCGGGCGAACCGGGCTCTCGTCAACCGGGCTGAGACTCCGACCCGATCCCTACGACCCGGCTGCGTGCGGCCCCAACTCGCTGTCCGATGCGTTCCTCCAGGGGCTGTGGTCGGCAGCTCGGTACCAGATCTCCGACTCGCAGCTCACGATCCTGCGCTCCTCGTTGGGCACGATGACCTTCGCGGTGGGAGGCCCGTAGGCCTGATCCCTTCTGGCGGGTGGCACAGGCCTGGCGGATGTGATCAGAGGACGCTCAGCTGCAGCCGCTCGTGCTGCCGCAGTTGAGGCACTTGTAGCAGCTGCCGTTGCGAACCATGATCGAGCCGCAGTCGGCGCACGAGGGGGCGTCCTCCTGGATCTTGAAGGCGGTGCGCTCGGCGCCGAGCGAGGCCGCCAGGGCAGACGCGGCGCCGCTCTTCGCGTGGCCGTTGCCGTTGCCGTTGGCGTGACCGTTCTTCGCCGGCTCGATGACCGGGAGGTCGACCTTCGCCGACGTGGCGGGCGGTGGCGCGGCTTGGGCTTCGGCCGTGGCAACCGCCGTGGCTGTCGCCTGCGGCGGCTCCTTCGCCTCGTCGATCGCCGACGGACCCTCCTCCGGCTGCGGCGCGAGGGCCGCAGCACCGAAGGAGAAGGGCGAGGCCACTGCGGACCCGCCGCGTTCCTGGATCCCGAGCGCCGCCCGGTCGTCACCGACCAGGAAGCGGCTCCCGAGCCAGCGGAAGATGTAGTCCACGCTGGACTTCGCGATCGGGATCTCGCTGTTGCCGGTGAAGCCCGATGGCTCGAACCGGAGGTGGGCGAACTTGTTGACCAGGTCGCGCAGCGGCACGCCGTACTGGAGGGCCAGGCTGATCGCCGTGGCGTAGGCGTCCATCAGACCGGACACCGTGGAGCCTTCCTTCGCCATCTTGAGGAAGATCTCGCCCGGCTGGCCGTCCGGGTAGAGACCGACGGTGATGTAGCCCTCGTGGCCGGAGATCTCGAACTTGTGGGTGACCGCGGCGCGCTCGGCCGGGAGCCGGCGGCGGTGCGGCTTGACGGCCTCAGCCTGAGCCGCCGCCAGCTGCATGCGCAGCTCGGCGGCGACGTCGCCGGCCGCCTTGTTCTCGTCGTCGCTCTTGAGCCTCGTCGTGCTGAGGGGCTGGCTGCGCTTGCTGTTGTCGCGGTAGATCGCGATCGCCTTGAGGCCCAGGCGCCAGCCCTCGAGGTAGATCTGCTCGATCTCGTCGACCGTGGCCGCCTCGGGCATGTTGACGGTCTTGCTGATGGCCCCGGACAGGAACGGCTGGACGGCGGCCATCATCCGGACGTGGCCCATCGGCACGATGGAGCGCACGCCGTTGCGCGGCTTGAAGGCGCAGTCGAAGACCGGCAGGTGCTCGGGCGCAAGACCGGGGGCGCCTTCGATCGTCTCGCGCTCGTCGACGAAGGCGACGATCTCCTCGACCTCGGTCGGCGTGTAGCCGAGCTGGCGGAGGGCCCCCGGGACCGTGTTGTTCACGATCTTGAGGTAGCCCTCGCCCACGAGCTTCTTGTACTTGATGAGGGCGATGTCCGGCTCGATGCCGGTGGTATCGCAATCCATCATGAACGCGATGGTGCCGGTTGGAGCAAGGAGGGTGGTCTGCGCGTTGCGGTAGCCGTGCTGCTCGCCGAGCGCGTAGGTCTCGTCCCACAGGTCGCGCGCGGTGGTGGCCAGGCCGGCGGGGACATCCTCGGTGGGGATCTGGGTGGCCGCAGCGCGGTGCTTCGCGATCACAGCCAGGAACGGGGCGCGGTTCTTCGCGAACTCGACGAACGGGCCGCCATGGTCGCGGGCGATCACGGCACTCTGGCGGTAGGCCTCGGCGGTCATGACCGAGGTGATGGCGGCGGCGTAGGCCTGCCCGTCGGGCGAGTCGTAGGCCAGGCCGCGGCTCATGAGCAGGGCGCCGAGGTTCGCGTAGCCGAGGCCGAGCGGCCGGAAGCGGTGGCTGTTCTCTTCGATCTTCGGCGTCGGGTAGCTCGCGTTGTCGACGAGGATCTCCTGGGCCGTGATCGTCAGGCGGCAGCCGTACCGGAAGGCGTCGACGTCGAGCTCGCCGTCCTCGCCCACGAACGTCATGAGATTCAGCGATGCGAGGTTGCAGCTGGTGTCGTCCAGGAAGCTGAACTCGCTGCACGGGTTCGTGGCGTACTGGCGATCCGTGTTCGAAACCGGGTTCCAATCGTTGATGACCGTGTCGTACTGGATCCCCGGGTCGCCACAGACGTGGGCGGCCTCGGCCATGCGCCGGAAGATGTCGCGGGCCGGCCGGGTGTCCATCGGCGCCCCGCCGACGACCGCGTGAGTCGTCCACGCCCCGGCGTTCTCCACCGCGCGCATGAAATCGTCCGTCACGCGGACCGAGTGGTTCGCATTCTGGAACGCGACCGAGCCGTAGGCCTCGCCGGTGAAGGAGGCGTCGTAGCCCTGCTCGATGAGGGCCCAGGCCTTCTGCTCCTCGAGCTTCTTGCTGTCGACGAAGTCGAGGATGTCGGGGTGGCCGACGTCGAGGATGACCATCTTGGCCGCGCGCCGGGTCTTGCCACCGGATTTCACGACGCCCGCGAACGCGTCGTAGCCCTTCATGAAGGAGACGGGCCCGGACGCCGTGCCGCCGCCGGCCATCTTCTCGCGGCTGGAGCGGATCGTGGACAGGTTGCTTCCCGCGCCGGAACCGAACTTGAAGAGCATCGCCTCGGTCTTGGCGAGGTCCATGATGCTGGTCATCGAGTCCTGGACCGAGTTGATGAAGCACGCGCTGCATTGCGGGCGCGGCTCGATCCCGACGTTGAACCAGACGGGCGAGTTGAAGCTCATCTTCTGGTGGACGAGCAGGTAGGTCAGCTCGGCCGTGAAGGCGGCCAGATCCTCCGGGGTGGCGAAGTAGTGCTGCGTCTCGGCCCAGGACGCGATCGTGAGGACGACCCGGTCGATGAGCTGGCGGACGCTGTTCTCCCGCTCGGGGGTGTTGAGGTGGCCGCGGAAGTACTTGCTGACGACGACGTTCGTGGCCAGCTGGCTCCACGACGCCGGGACCTCCACGTCCTTCTGCTCGAAGACGAGCTTGCCGGACTCGTTGCCGATGGCGGCGGTCCGGATCTCCCAGGTGATCTCGTCGTAGGGGTGGACGCCCGGGCGGGTCCAGCGGCGCTCCACCGTGAGGCCGCGCGTCCCCTCGCCCGTGAAGCGCAGCGCGTCCATGGCCGCCGCAGCGGCCTCCTCCGCCTGGATGCGCAGGGCCGTGGCCTGGGCAAACGCGCTGCTGGCGCGCGTGGCGATGGCGTCCGCGGTTGCCGCCTGCCGGGCGCTGGCGCGAGGTGCGCCCCCGGCGCCCTGCTTGCTGCGCGGCCCGGCGGGCTTCGTCGGCTTGGTGTCCGCGGGGACGACCGGGACCATGTCGTGGACGGCTCGAGCCATGCTGCCCCTGCTCCTCTTCCGGGCCGGCCCCTGGCCGTCCGGTCCCTGCCCCGGCGCGATGCGTCGGGCTCTGCTCCGGGCGGTGCGCCCGCCCCCTCCATCCGATCACGCTCCGGCCCGCAAGCGGCGGGCGCGAGGCCCGAGTCCGCCGGTCCGGCCGGGCTGGCGCCGCCGTCGCCACGATGCGATCACCGGCGTCGCAGGTGCCCTCCGCCGGACCCGGTCCCTGGCCCCTCCGGCGCGTCCCGGAGGCGGTCTGCCCGGTCGAGGGCGGTCCCCGTACTCTATCGCGCAGCGCGGGGCCAGTCAACGGCAAACCACAAGATGTAGTGGTGCGTGGTGCCGCCCCACAACAAGATGTTGTGTGTCAGGTGCAGCGTGCCGCGCACGTGACCCGGCCTGGACTGAGGCTCAGAGCCCGCTGTAGCTGTGCAGCCCGGGGAACCAGAGGTTGCCCGAGTAGGTCACGAGGACCATCACGAACCCGACGACGAGGACGAGCGCCGCCGGGCGGCCCCGCCAGCCTCGCTGGCTGCGGAGGTGGAGATAGACGGCGTAGACAAGCCAGGTCACGAGGGCGCTCGTCTCCTTCGGGTCCCAGCCCCAGTAGCGGGACCAGGCGACGCTTGCCCACCAGCTGCCGAGGACGATCATCGTGGCGAAGACGGGGAAGCCGACGATGACGGCCCGGAACGCGACGGCATCGAGCGTCTCGCGCGCGGGAAGCCAGGCGAACCGATCGACCGTGCGGCCATCCGCCAGGCGTCGCTCCTGGACGAGGAAGCCCAGGCCTGCCGCGAAGCTCATGGCGAGGATCCCGTAGCTGACCATCGCCAGCCCGACGTGGATCGTGAGCAGCGGCGGGTTCTGGAGGGCCGGGACGAGCGCCTCGATCTCCTGGGGCAGGGTCGAGCTGTACAGGAAGAGGCCCAGCGCCATGCCGAGGGGCACCAGGCCGATCGAGCGCACCGGGTACCGGCGCTCCAGGGTGAGGTATCCCGCCAGGATCCCGAAGGCGAACGCGACCGTGAACTCGAACATGTTGCCCCACGGCCCCCGGCCCACCACGACCCCGCGCAGGAGGAGGGCCATCCCCAGCGAGGCGGCGGCGGCCCAGGCGAGGCCGATCGCGAACGGGGCGACGACCGTGCGCGGCCCGGCCGCGTCGGTCGAAGGCGCGCCGAGCCCGGCGACGAAGCTGCCGCCGACGACGCCGGCGAACGCGGGCGAAGGGCGTGGCGCCAGGGCGGCGGCGAGGCTGCGCCCGGCCGCGAGGAGCGTCGTGTGCGCGACGTGGGCCGCGAACGCTCCGACGAGCAGCAGCCCGGCGACGACGTACAGGTAGTGCGACGCGGTGGCCATGCGTGCGTTCCCCCAAGGACGCGCTGCTGTGAGACCCCTCAGGCGATCGAGGCGCCGCCGCTCGGGGGGCCCGCTGGGCGGGCCACGGTCATCGACTGCCTGACGTTGAGCACGAGACCGCAGTTCCCGCAAGTCGGCACCTGGGCCTGCCTCTCTACCCGGCACATCGGGCAGACGACCGCGAGGTCCTCGCCGTCGTCCGAGCGGGCCGTGCCGGACGGGTACGCGAGGCCCGTGCGCAGCGAGAAGGGGAGGCCGACCGGCGCGATCAGGGCGCCCTGTGCGTCGCGCTCGAGGGCGCGCGGGCCCGCCTCCCAGGTGACCCGCGGGCGCGGCTTGGTTATCCCGAAGGTTGTCCAGGCCCCGCCGCTCGCTGCCAGGTAAAGAAGGACGAGCGGGGCCAGCAGCAATGGGATGAGGAGGATGAGGGCGTTCCAGTCGGGGCTGAGGATCTTCGCCAGGAGGTCGAGGAAGTCCGTCCACGCCTGCTCGAGCGTCGCCCAGATGTCTCCGGTCATGGGCGGCATTCTAGCGGCCCCGCAGATCCCCGCCGGCTGGTGTGCCGGGGTCAGGCCCAGGGCCGGAGCGGTCTCAGGAACCCAGCGATGAGCGCGGCGAGCTCGGCCGGCTGCTCCATCCCAACCAGGTGGGCCACCCCGGGCAGGATCACCGATCGGGCATCGGGGGCGTGCTCCTGGAGGTGGTTGGCCGTCTCCGCAACGTCCGAGATGTCGAGGGCGCCGGCGATGGCGAGCACGGGGCAGCGGAGATCGGCGAGTCGCTCGGACGCCGGCGGATGGAGGCGAATCGGCCGGCCGAAGACGTGACCCGGCGCGGAGAGGACCAGGCTTGTCTCGCGGATCTGCGTCGCGATCCACGCCGGGGCGCGCCCTGCCGGCTGTCCCGGCCCGTCGACCCAGATGCGCACGTTGATCTCGACGATCGCGCCGGCGTCCTTCGGCTCGGCCTCTTCGAGGCGCTCCATCTCGTCGAGCAAGGCGATCTCGTAGGGCGCCAGATGCCCTTCGAACCCGCCGAGGCCGGCCCCGACGCCGACGACGGCAACGACGCGGTCCGGGAACTCGATGGCCGCGTCGAAGGCGATCTGCCCGCCTCGGCTGTTGCCGACCAGCGCCGCCCGCTCGATGCCGAGCGCGTCGAGGACCGCGACGAGGTCGGCCCGGTTCGAGTAGTCGACGTCGTCGGTGGTGGAGCGACCCCAGCCGCGCGCGTCGTAGCGGACGGCCCGGTGGCCGGCAGCCACGAGATGCGGGACGAGGTGATCCCACGCGCGCAGGTCCACGATGCCGGCATGGAGCAGGACGACCGGCGGGCCGGCCCCGTCCGCGATGACGAAGAGCCGGCCTCCCGGTACCGTGACGAAGCGCTCCAAGCCCAGCCTCCCAGGTGGCGACAGGTTTGGCGGATCAGGTCGGGACGTGCGCTCCCGGCTCGCGCTCCTCGATCGCCCAGTGGATTCCCCAGCGGTCCATGGCCGCCATGAACGGGTCCGGATCAAGCTGCTCGGGGACGTAGACACCGGCGCCGCCCCACTCGCCGCGGGCCAGCAGCTCGAGGCCCAGGACCGGGTTGAAGCCGGTCTGGTAGCCGACGGCCTGGAGCCCGAACGCGGCCCAGCATTCCTCGCCGACGGTCTTCTGGTAGATGTAGACCTCGCGTGGAGCGCCGTCCTTGCGGCCGATGGCCCACGTCCCGACGATGGCCCGGCCCTTCATCCGCGCGCCGTGCTTGGCCGGGTCGGGCGTGAGGGCCATGACGACGTCGCGCGGGGCGACCTGGACGCCCTTCACCGTGATCGGCTTCGTCGAATCGAGGCCGATGGTGTGGAGGACCTCGAGGATGTTGATGAAGTCGGCGCCGAGGGCGTACTTGAAGGTCGCCTTCTTGACCTCGGGGATCCCGCGCGGGATGAGGACGACCTCCTCGTGCTCGACGTTGACGCACTCCACCGGGCCGATCCCCTCCGGGAAGACGAAGGCCTCGACACCGGAGAACGGCTCGGTCGTGTAGTGGCCGCCCCGCGCGGAGTCCCAGATGAGCGGCGGGTTGAGGCACTCCTCGATCGTCGTCCAGATGCTGAAGACGGTGGCGAAGGCGTAGCCCTCGATGTACAGGTCGCCGCCGTCGCGGACGTGGAGCTCATCGATCTCGTCGAAGAGGTGCTTGCGGGCATAGGCGGCGAAGAGGTCGGTCAGGCCCGGGTCCATCCCCAGGCCCAGGATCGCCAGGCGTCCGGCGGTCTTCCACGTCTCGTGCTGCGGGAACTGGTAGTCCCCGAGCTTCACGCCCGGAGTGGTGTACGGGCTGGTCGGGTGCGGCTCGGACAGGCTGACCGCCATGTCCAGGTAGTCGACCCCGGCGGCGAAGGCGCCGTCGAAGATCGTCGGGACGAAGCGCGGATCCGCCCCGTTGACGACAATGTCGACCCCATGCTCGCGGGCCAGCTGCGCCACGAGCTCCGGCTTCCCGGCGTCGACGAAGGCCGCGGGGAACCGGGCGGTCGCCGGCGCGTCCGCCGCTCCTCCCCCCAGTCGCGCCTGGACCAGGCGCGCCCGCTCGACGTCGTAGTCCGCCAGGACCATCGTGTCGAGCCAGGGGGCGTCGGCACTGAGCTTGGCGATCGCCTCACCCACTGTCCCCACCCCGACGAGGAGCACCTTGAGCTGCTTCACGGAAGACCTCCGCCGCTGGATGCCGTAGGCGTGGACGCGCGCGGCTAGCGTGCCACGTTGCGGGGGCGGCCGGCACGGCGGTTGCGCGGGACGCGGCAGCCCGGGCCCGAGTGTTCCGCCCCGCGAGACTCAGGGGCGCGGATGGCCGCGCTTCGGGTTGCCGGTCTTCTTCGTGGCGCCCCGCCCGGGGTTCCACCGCGGCGCGTCACGGTCGTCGTCCCGATTGGCGGCCGTCCCGGCCGGCGAGTTTGCGGCGGGCGGGGGCTTCGGCCGGCCGGCCGCGGGAGCCACGAGCCGCTGCCGATCCAGCCGCCCGGCCAGCCACGACCCGTGGGCCGTCCGCGCGCCGAGCCTTCGGAGCGCCCGGCCCAGCTCGATGTCGTCCGTCACGACGAGGGTCAGCTCGGGGTTCGGGGTCGTCCGGGCCAGGTCGTGGAGCAGGACGTCGGCCGACCGGGAGCCCGCGTAGCGCACCTCGACGCCGGAGGTGACCCGTCGGCCCATCGCCCCCGGAGCCGGCATCCCGTCGAGCACGATCGTCACCGCGGTGGTCGCCGGGACGAGCGCGCGCAGGCGCCCGACCAGGGCGGCCGCCGGGAGCGGCGTCCCGTCGGCCGGCGCACCTCCGCGGGCGCGCCCGAGGGCGTGGAGGAGGTTGGTGCCGTCGACAAAGAGACGGGCGGTGCCCTCGAGCGGATCGGGCGCGGATCGTGGCATGCGCTGATGGTACGCGCCCACTCGCCAGGGGCCCGGTCGCGCGGCCCGGGCCGGGCCGCGCCGTTCTCGCGGGCCGATCGGCGCCCTCTCCGGCCGGGCACGGTACGCTTTCGCCATGCTGCTCCTCGTCGACCTCGACGGCGTCGTCTACCGGGGCGCCGCGCCGATCCCGGGCGTGGCGGCCGTCCTCGCCGATCGCGCGGCTCGCGGTGACACCGTCGTCTACGTGACGAACAACTCGATGCACTACCGCGCCGACTACGTCACGCGGCTCACCGCTCTGGGTGCGCCGGTGACGGCGGACCGGGTCGTGAGCAGCGCCAGGGCGACCGCCCTCTACCTGGCGGGACCGGCCATGGACCCCCCGGTCCGTCGCGTCCTTGCCGTCGGCGCGGGCGGCCTGGAGCGGGAGTGCCGCGACGCGGGCCTCGACGTGGTCACGGCCGCGGACGCCGCGACCCGTGGGGCGCAGGAGGGACTCGACGGCTGGGAGGCTGCCGGGCACCCCGACGCCGTCGTGGTTGGGCTGGATCCCCAGTTCACGTACCAGAAGCTCGCGATCGCAGTGGATTGCGTTCAGCACGGATCACGGTTCGTGGCCACGAACCGTGATCCCCTCTATCCGACCGAGCGCGGCACGCGGCCCGGGGCGGGCACGATCGTCGCCGCCGTCGAGGCTGGGTCGCAGGTGACGCCGGTCGCGATCGGCAAGCCGGCCACCCACCTCCTGGAGATGGCGATCGGGAGCGCCGGCCTGGACCGCGCCGAGACGGTGATGATCGGCGACGGCCTGGCCACGGATCTCGCCGCGGCCGACGGGCTGGGGATCCCCTGCATCCTGATGCTGACGGGGGTGACGACGCGGGCCCAGGCGGAGGCGCTGCCGGCCAACGAGCGACCGGCGGCGATGGCGAATGACGCGGCCGAGCTGGCGACTGCCCTCGACCGCATGGCCGCAACCCTCGACCAGCCGGCGACGTCGCGCAGGAGGTAGACATGCCCACGATCCTCGTCACTGGCGCCTCCGGTTTCGTGGGCAGTCACGTCGTCCCGGAGCTGCTGGGGAGTGGCCACCGCGTGGCCGCCCTCGTCCGCGCGCCGGAGGCCGGCGACACCGTGCTGCGCCGGCTCCCCGCCGCTCTCGCGTCCCAGGTCGAGCTGCGCACGGGGGACGTCACCGAGCCGGCCACCCTGCCGGCGGCCCTGGCCGGCGTCGATGCTGTCGTGCACCTCGTCGCCCTCCCTCGCGACTGGAACGGCGGGGCGGACCTGCTGCGCGTCAACCTCGGCGGCACGGAGAACGTGCTCGCGGCCATGCAGCAGGCAGGCGTCCGGCGCCTCGTCCATCTCGGCGCCCTCGGTGTCGCCGACCGCGAGGAGCTCAACTACGCGAAGAGCAAGGCGCGCGCAGAGGCGGCCGTACGCGCCAGCGGCCTCGACTGGACGATCCTGAAGCCCTCGCTCCTCTTCGGGCCGGGCGACGGCTTCTTCAACATCGTGGCCGGCCTGGTCCGGGTGCCGGTTCCGCTCGTCCCCGTGCCGGGCAACGGGATGAGCCGCTTCCAGCCTCTCCACGTGGGCGACCTCGCCCGCTGTGCGCGCCTGGCCCTCGAGCGCCCCGAGACGGTCGGCGCGGCCTTCGAGCTGGGCGGCCCGCGGACCTGGACCTACCGCGAGATCACCGGGGAGGTGGCCCGCGCGCTCCGCAAGCGACGCCGCGTGGTGCCCATGCCGCTGCCCCTCATCCACCTGGCGGCCGGCACGATGGAGGCGCTCCATCTCCGCTTCTTCCCCGTCGCGACCGACCAGCTGCGCCAGCTCGCGCTCGACAACGTGGGGCCGCTCGACGGCGTCCAGCGCGCCTTCGGCTTCGCTCCCCGCACAATGGAGGGCGAGCTCCTCTACCTGCGCCGTCCGAAGCAGCAGCAGGAGCCCACGCCCGCCGCGTGAGGCGGGCAGGGAGGTCCGGTGCTTCGTCGCACGCTCGTCACCGTCGCCTGGCTCGCAGCCGCGGTCGCCGTCGCCCTCGGCGCGGCCGGGCTCGTCGCGGCGATCGACCACCTTCCCGGGGGCACCGGCCGTCCCGAGCTGACCTGGACCGCGGACCGGGCCGTCGCGAGCGACCTCGACGCCGCCTCGGCCGAGCTGACGGCCCTGGCGGAGGCCGTCGGGGTCCTCGGCGGCCACGGGCGCACGGCCCTGGCCACCCTGGTGGGTCGCGACGCCCCGGCGCTGACAGCGGCGCTCGACGCGGGCACGGCCCAGCTCGACGTCCTCGACGCCGCGGCCGCCCGGCTGGTGGACCGGCTGGCGTCGATCCCGCTGGGCGAGGCGGATCGCACGATGCGGTACTCACCGGGCATGCTCGCCCGCTATGACGCCGCCGTCGCGGCCCTGGCGTCCCTCGATCCGCTCCGGCCGGCGTGGGAGCGCCTCGGCGCCGGCGTGGTGCCGGCCACCGAGCTCACCGAGCACCTGCTGGCCCACGACCGGATTGCCGCGACGGCGATCCAGTCCGGCGGGGCGGGCAACTATGCCAGGGCGATTGCGCGCATCGACAAGGCTGCGGCGGAGCTGGCGGCGGCCCGGGTGATCCGCGATCGCCTGGCGGCCACGATCGACGTCGGCACGCTCGACGAGTGGCTCGCGCGCAACGTGGCCTATGACGATGCCCTGCGCGGGCTGTGGGACGCCCTGCGCCGCTCGAAGGGGCGCGTGACCGACGCCGTCCGCGAAGCCGCCGCCGGGGAGAGGGCTGCTCGGGAGCTTCTGCCCCCCGACGCCCGGGCCCTCGTCGTCATCCTCGGCGACGTGGCCCGCGGCGGCCTCAACCAGGCGGTCATCGCCATTGAGGAGGCCCGCGGCCGACTGCTGGAGGCCGGCGTTCGCGTCGGGGGCCCGCCGGCGCCCTGAGCGCGCGTAGACTGGCCCCGGCCTGCCGGATTCCGGCCGGCCTCCATTGCCACTGCCAGCAACCACGACAGGAGCCGTCACTCGCATGCAGCTGCGCGTCGTCACCGACCAGCCCTGGGACGTCGAGGCCGACGTCCTGGCCATCCCCGTCACCCCCGACCCCGTCTTCGACGGCCCGCTCGGCGAGCTCGATCGGCGCTCCGGCGGCGAGCTCCGCGCCCAGGCCGCCTTCGGCGAGCTCACCGGGACGCGGTTCGCGACCGCCGTCGCCGCGGCCGGCGACCTGCCCGCCCGACGCCTGCTCACCGTCGGGACGGGTCCGCTCGGCGACCTGGACCGGGAGACGGTCGTTCACCTTGGAGCGACCATCGAGCGCCGCCTCGGCGGTCGCCCGGTGCGTGCGCTCGCGATCTGGCTCGCCGACCTCGGCGGCGCCCTTGACGGCGGCGCGGCGGCGATCGCCGAGCTGCTGGCGCGCGGCGTCGTCGAGGGGAGCTACGATCCGGCGGCTCAGTACCGCGCCGCGCCGGAGGCGTCCCCGCCCGCGCTCGACCAGCTGATCCTCGTCGCCCCGGGAGCCGACCCCACGACGCTCGCCGCCGCCGCCGCGCGCGGCGTCATCATGGGTGAGGGGTCGAACCTGGCCCGGAGCCTGGCCAACCGGGCCGCCAACGACGTCAGCCCCGAGGTCCTCGCGGACGAGGCCCGCGCGATCGCCGCCGCCCACGGCCTTTGGATCGACGTCATCGACGAGGTCCGCGCGGCGGAGCTCGGGATGGGCATGTTCCTCGCGGTCGGCCGCGGCAGCGCCAACCCGCCGCGCATGATCGTGATGCGCTCCGGCGGCGAAGGCGAGAAGGACGCTCTTGGGCGCCACCTGGCGCTGGTCGGGAAGGGCGTCTGCTTCGATTCCGGTGGCATCTCCATCAAGCCGGCCGACCGGATGGAGGAGATGAAGACGGACAAGACGGGCGCCTGCACCGTGCTGGCCGCTGCCGCGACCGTCGCCCGCCTGGCCCCGGGCACGCCCCTCCTGGTGGTGGCCCCCGCGGTCGAGAACATGCCCGGCCCGTATTCCACCCGTCCCGGCGACATCGTGACCGCCCTCAACGGCAAGACCGTGGACGTGATCAACACGGACGCCGAGGGGCGCCTCATCCTCGGCGACGCGATGACCTATGCGGAGCGCCTCGGGGCGACCCACATCGTGGACGTGGCCACGCTCACGGGCGCGGTCGCCCGGGCGTTCGGACACCTGGTGAGCGGCGGATTCGGTGCCCCGCAGGCCTGGTACGACGAGGTCGCGGCGGCCGCGGTCCTGGCGGGCGAGCGGTTCTGGCAGCTGCCGCTCGTCGAGGAGTACTGGCAGGAGATGGAGAGCTGGTACGCGGACATGTCGAACGTCGGCTCGTCGGCCGAGGGCGGCCTGATCCGCAGCGCGCTCTTCCTGCGCCAGTTCGTGACGGTGCCCTGGGTGCACCTCGACATCGCCGGCACGGCGATGTTCCGGAAGGCCACGCCGTGGGGTGCCCGCGGCGCCACGGGCGTGGCGACGGCGACGCTCGTGGAGCTGGCGCTGGCCGGGGCGCGCTAGGGCGTGGAGCAGCCCGTCCTCGTCGCGGGCCTCGCCATCGCCGGGGCGGCGTGGGGACTCGCCGCCGACCGGATCGGCGCTCGCTGGCCGGTCCACGAGGACGAGATCGACGAGGCGGGCACGATTGTCCTGCCGGGTGGCTGGGTCCGCCCGGTCGACTGGCGGACGATTGTCGTCGTCCTCCTCGGCAGCGCGTCGCTCGGGGCGCTCGGTGTCCGGTTCACGGACCCGGTCCCGCTCGCGGTCTTCGGGGCCTTCTTCGCGGCCCTGACCCTGCTCCTCGCAACGGACCTGGACCAGCGGCTGCTGCCCGACGTCATCACCCTGCCCGCGATCCCGATCGCCCTGGTGATCGACGTCGCGGGGGCGAACCCGCTGGTCCCGCCCGGGGCGCTGCCCGGCGCCATCCTGGCCGCGGTCGCCATCCCGGCCGTCCTGTTCGCCGTGGCGATCCCGTTCGGGGCCGGGGCCATCGGGATGGGCGACCTCAAGCTGCTCGTGTCGGTCGGGCTCCTGGCCGGCCTGGCCCGGGCGGTCACCGGGGTGGTGGTGGGAGCTCTCGTCGCCGGGGTCGTCCTCGCGATCCTCCTCGCGGCACGCCGGATCACGCTCCGGACCTACGTCCCATTCGGGCCGTTCCTGATCATCGGGGCGTACTGGGCAGTCCTGGTTGCCCTCTGACCCGGTCGTCCGGGTGGTGGTCCGGAAGGTGAGGAGTAGAATGCGGGCCAGCCGGGTCGTCCCGAGGCGTGCCCCTTCGGACGGCGACGCACCGGCGGGAAGGACACCGCCATGGCGCGCCGACGCGCCCAACGGAGCACCGCTCGCACGATGACGACGCCAACCTGATGCGCCGCCCCGCCCCATCCCGCGCCGCGGGATGGACACCGCGCCGCCCTCTCATCGCCCTGCCGGGCCGCCCGTGGGGCATCCCGGGGCGCCTCCTCGTGGCGCTCCTCGTGCTCCCGTTGGTGGTCGGCATCGCCGGCCCGCCCCCTGCTCGCGGCGACCAGCTCTCCGATGCGGTGGCCCGCCAGAAGGCGCTGGCGGCCCGGGTCAAGCAGCAGCGCGAGCAGGTGGCGAAGCTGCGAGATCTCCAGGGTGGCCTTGCCCAGGAGATCGCCTCCACGAAGACCGCCCTCGCCGGCATCAACGCGAATCTCGAGGATACCCGGGCCCGGATCACCCGCATCGCGGCGAAGATCAAGGAGGCTCGTGTCGTCTACGGTGATCTCGTCGCCCAGGTGGGCCTGCTCGACCGCCAGGTGGGGGCAATCGAGGAGGAGCAGGGCGAGAAGGCCGAGGAGCTGCGCCAGCGCAAGGCGGTCCTCGCCGCGCGCCTGCGCGAGGCCTATCGCACCGAGCGGACGCCGTTCGTGCAGACGATCCTCTCGTCCGGGACGTTCACGGATCTGCTCCAGGACGTGAGCTCCTACCTCGACCTCGGCGAGCAGGACCGGGCCCTGGCCACCCGCATCGAGGGGGACGCTCGCACGCTGGAGGCACTGCGGGGCCTCCTCGTCGACACGCGTTCGGCCCGCCAGGAGCTGCGTGACGAGACGCTCGCCCGCAAGCGCGACCTCGACGCCGGGCTGGTCGAGCTCAAGGCCGCCAAGGCTCGCCTCGTGGAGCTACAGGCCGAGACTGCCGAGGCGCTCGCGGTCCAGCGGGCCGCCTTCGCCAAGATGGCCCGGAACTCCGGCGCGCTGCGCGTGGCGATCGCCCGTGACGTGGCCGCCCAGAAGAAGCTGGCGGGCCAGATCGCGTCGCTCGTCGCCCGCCAGCGCAGCCTCGGCAACATCCCCTCGGAGTACAACGGCACGCTCTCCTGGCCCATGGGCGCCACGATCACCCAGGAGTTCGGCTGCACCGGGTTTGGCTGGGAGCCGGCGATCGGGAGCTGCGCCCACTTCCACCAGGGGATCGACCTGGCGGCCCCGATGTACACCCCGATCCGCGCCGCTGGAGCCGGGGTCGTCGTCTTCGCAGGGCCCAACCCCTACGACCCGTACCCGAAGGCCTGGATCGTGATCATCGCCCACAGCGAAACGCTCCAGACCTGGTACGCCCACATCGACAACGCGGTCAACCCGCCGGTCGTGGCGGCCGGCGACACGGTCGTGGGGGGCGAGATCATCGCCTACATCGGGATGACCGGCCGGTCCACCGGGCCCCACCTTCACTGGGCCGTGGTCTACAACGACGCCTTCGTGAACCCGCGCCTCTTCGTCTGACGCCCGCCGGGAGCGGCCGGGAGCGCGTGGTAGCATCGGACCCCGGAGCATCCCGACCCACCTGAAGCCCCGGGCGTGAGGAAGGCCGATGAAGCGGACCCTGGCGGTGATCCTGGCCGGCGGCGAGGGCGCCCGCCTCTCGATCCTGTCGGAGGAGCGGGCCAAGCCCGCGGTGCCCTTCGGAGGCAAGTTCCGGATCATCGACTTCGCCCTGTCGAACTGCGTCAACTCCGACATCGACAACGTGGCCGTCCTGACCCAGTACAACCCGCGCTCCCTCTCGGATCACATCGGCTCCGGGCGCGCCTGGGACCTGGACCGGAACCAGGGCGGGATCCGGATCCTGCCTCCCTACATCGGGCGGGGCAAGGCCGGCGAGTGGTACCGGGGCACCGCGGACGCCGTCCTCCAGAACATGCGGGCCGTGGACCAGGCGCCGGGCGACGTGGTCCTGGTCCTGGCCGGCGACCACATCTACAAGATGGACTACTCGCCCTTCGTCACGTTCCATCGCCAGCGCCGGGCCGACGTGACCATCGCCGTTCGCCGGGTCCCGCTCGCCGAGGCGACCCGGATGGGGATCCTGGCGATGGACGACGCGGGCCGGATCACCGAGTTCCAGGAGAAGCCGAAGCAGCCGAAGTCGGACCTGGCCAGCATGGGCGTCTACGTCTTCTCCAAGCGGGCCTTCCACCGCTGGCTGGACGCGACCCACCCCGACTTTGGGAGCGACGTGATCCCGGCCATGCTCGAGGGCGATGCCCGGGTCTTCGGCTACCGCTTCGAAGGCTACTGGCAGGATGTGGGCACGATCCACAGCTACTGGGAGGCCAACATGGACCTCCTGGACGATCGGCCCCTGCTCGACCTGTACGACAAGGAATGGCTCATCCACACGCGGTCGGAGGAGCGTGCGCCGGCCAAGGTCGGGTCGACGGCCCAGATCCACCGGAGCCTGATCAGCCACGGCTGCCAGATCGAGGGGATGGTCGTGAACTCGGTCCTCTCGCCCGGCGTCGTCGTCGGCGTCGGGGCGGTGGTCCGCGATTCGATCCTCATGTTCGACACGGTCGTCCGGCCGGGCGCGGTGATCGACCGGGCGATCCTCGACAAGGAGGTCACCGTCGGACCCGGCGCCATCGTCGGCGAAGGCGCGGACCTCGGGGTGGCAAATCGCCTCAACCCGAGCCATCTCACGACCGGCATCACGATCGTCGGCAAGAGAGCTGTCCTGCCCCGCGGGATCCGGATCGGCCGCAACGTCCGGATCGACCCCGACGTCCGCACCACCGACTTCACCGGCCGGACGGTGGAGTCGGGGGCGACGGTCGTGCGCCGCGATTCGCGGGCGCGCCGCAAGAGCCCCGCTGCGGCTGCCGGCAACGGGTGAGCGCGGCCGCGCCGACGCCGGCGACGGTCGAGGGCTGGCTGGCCGAGCTCGGGCTGAGCCCGCCGGAGCGCCTCGTACGCGAATCCGTCGCGTCGTGGGATCTCTGGCTCGACGGACGCCGCCGCTTCGACATCCGGGTGACGGTGATCATGGACCCGGCGACGGCCGCCGTCGTCTGGGCCCACCTCGCGCCGCCGATCGCCCACACGTTCCGCGTCTCGTATCGCCGTCTCCTGCGCTGGAACGACGAGCTCCCGTTCGTCAAGTTCGCCCTCACCGATGACGACCGCCCGGTGCTCACCGTGGAGATCCCGCTCGACCGCCTCGACCGCGACGAGCTGGGCGTTGCGGTCGCTCGCGTCCTCCTGGTCTGCGACCTGCTCCTCGAGGAGGTTGCGGGGTGGGCCTGGGTGGCCGGGCGGATCCCCGACTGGAGCGGGCGGGCGAGCCGTCAGGGCGGGCTCTTCGCGCGCTACGCGGACCGTCTCGGCGAGCTGGCTGGCCCGCGCTGAGCCCCGCTGCGCCTGCGTTGCGCCGTCCCGGCGGCGCCGTCCGGTCCGCGCCGAGCTGCCCTGCTAGGATCGGAAGATGCGGCTCCAGCCCCACCGCCCCTTCCGCGAGATCCTGACCGTCGATCCGGCGGACCGGAGGGCGACCTGAACGCCGCCGCCCGCGTCGACGTCCTGACCCGGGCCGAGGCGGTCGCCCGGGCGGCCCGCGTCGGCCGCGTCGCGTACGCGCTGGAGATCGACCTCGGCGCCGGCCGCCGGACGTACGGCGGCGTCGCCCGGCTGCGCTTCCCGGTGACCGGCGCGGGCGATCTCTTCCTGGACTTCCGCGGCGGCGAGGTGACCCGCCTCATCGTCAACGGCCGGAACGTGACGCCGGAGCGCCCCGGTCACCGGATCCACCTGCCGGGTGACCTGCTGCGCGCCACGACCGAGGTCGAGGTCGCCTACGAGAACGAGTACGACCGCGGCGGCGATGGCTTCCACCATTTCGTCGACCCGGAGGACGGGGCGGAGTACGCCTACTCGAACTTCGAGCCCTTCGAGGCGCACCGCCTCTTTCCGTGCTTCGACCAGCCCGACCTCAAGGGGACGTACGCGGTCACGGTTCGCGCGCCGGCCGAATGGGCGATCATCGCCAACGCCCCGGCCGGGTCCGTCGTGCCGATGAGCGACGGGCGCCGCGAGCACCGCTTCGCGCCGACCCCGCCGATCTCGTCGTACCTGGTGGCGGTGATCGCCGGCCCGTTCGCCGGGGTCCACACACGCCACCGCGGGACGCCGCTCGGGATCTGGACGCGGCGCTCGCTGGCCCGCTTCATGGACGCGGACGAGGTCTTCGAGGTGACCAGGCAGGGCCTCGACTTCTACGCCGCCCTCTTCGACCATCCGTTCCCGTTCGCCAAGTACGACCAGATCTTCGTGCCCGAGTTCAACTCGGGGGCGATGGAGAACGTGGGCGCGGTGACGTTCAGCGAGAACTACGTCTACCGCGATCCTCCCACGACCACGCAGCGCCTGATGCGGGCCGAGACGGCGCTCCACGAGCTTGCCCACATGTGGTTCGGCGACCTCGTGACGATGCGCTGGTGGGACGACCTCTGGCTCAACGAGAGCTTCGCGACCTACGTCTCCAACCTCGCGCTCGCCGAGGCCACCCGGTTCGACGGGGCCTGGCAGGCCTTCCACGCAGACATGAAACGTTGGGGCTACCAGGCCGACGCGCGCTCCACGACCCACCCTGTCTCCGGGGTCGTCCCGGACACGGATGCCACCTTCTACAACTTCGATGGGATCACCTATGGAAAGGGCGCCTCGGTCATCAAGCAGCTCGTGGCCGAGATCGGCCCCGAGGCGTTCCGGGCCGGCCTCCGGACCTACTTCCGCCGCCATGCGTGGGGCAACGCCACCCTTGCCGACTTCCTGGCGGCCCTGGAGGAGGGTGCCGGGCGTCCCCTGCACGACTGGAGCCGCCGGTGGCTGGAGACCGCCTCGCTCAACACGATCGAGGCCGCGTGGACGACGCGCGATGGATTCGTGGAACGGCTCCAGCTGACCCAGGAGGCGCCGGAAGACCACCCGACGCTTCGCCCGCATGCCCTCGAGCTGGCCCTCGTGCGGGCCGCGGGCGACGGGCCGGCTGAAGTCGACGTGGTGCCGGCCCGCCTCGAGGGTGCCGAGGCGTGGATCGAGGCGGCCGCCGGCCGACCGGCACCGGACATCGTCTTCCCCAACCACGGCGATCACGGGTATGCCCGCGTCCTGCTCGACCCCGCCTCGCTGGCCGCCGTCCCGCGCGTCCTCGGACAGATCGACGACCCACTCCTGCGCCAGCTCCTGTGGGGCACCCTCTGGGAGATGATCCGGGGCGCCCGCTACTCGTCCCTTGCCTTCCTGGAGCTGGTCCGCGCGCACCTGCCCGGGGAGCGTGACGACCAGATCCTGCTCGCCGCGCTGGACGCGGCGCGCGGGGCGCTGGCCAGCTACGTGCCCGCGGAGCGGCGGGTGGACGCGGCGCGCGGTTTCGTGGCGACGGCGCTCGAGACGATCGGCACGCTGCCCGAGGGTGACCTGCGGACGCTCTGGCTTCGGGCGGCCGTCGGAGCCGTCGCCGCGCCCTCCGACGTGGCCGCGGTGGCCGCCGTGGTTGACCAGGAGCCGGGAGTGCCCCTGGTGCAGGTGGACCGCGAGATGCGCTGGGGCGTCGCCGCCCTCGCCGTTGCCCACGACCTCCCCGGAGCGGCGGAGCGCGTCGCGGCCGAGCGCGCCGCGGACCCGACGGACCGGGGCGAGCGCGAGATGCTGCGCGCCGAGACCGGGGCTCCGGCCGCGGCCGTCAAGGCCGCGGCCTGGGAGCGGATCCATGGCGCCGGCTACGGGTCCTTCCACCTCACCCAGGCGGCGATGCGCGGCTTCAACCACGCCCACCAGGCCGCCCTTCTGGCGCCGTACGTCGACCGCCTCTTCAGCGCGCTGCCGGCGGTGGCCGTTGAGCGCGACCACGCCTTCCTCCGGTCCTACGTCACCGCCCTCTTCCCGGCCTACCGTCCGGAGCCGGCCCTCGTGGAGCGCGCCCGGGCGATGGCCGACGAGCAGGGCGCAGAGCTGCCCAGCCTGCGGCGCCTCCTGGTGGAGGCGGCCGACGACATGGAACGCGCGATCGTCTGCCGTTCGTTCGCCTCGCTTCGGCTGCGCTCACCGGCCTGAGATCGGCGCCGAGCCGATCGCGCGATCCGTGCGACGATCGGGTCATGAACGACGAGAGCGAGGCGTCGGCCGACACTCCCGTGCCGGGCGAGCCCGAGAGCGCATATGAGCTGCTGCAGCGGGGCCTGGCGCTGCTGGCCGGGCGGCATCACGCCCAGGCCGCGATCGTGCTCGAGCGGGCTGCCCGCCTCGAGCCCGCCCGCGGCTCCATCCTCGAGCCGCTGGGCAGAGCCCTCTTCATGTCCGGCCAGCTGGAGCGGGCCGGCGAGACGTTCGAGGCGCTGCTGGCGGTCGATCCCTCCTCGCACTACGGCCACTACGCCCTTGGCCGGACGCTGATCCGCAGCGGCCGGGTGACCCAGGGGCGGACGCATCTCCGCCTCGCCGCGGCGCTGGCCCCGGACAGCCCGCTCTACCGGGCGGCGGTGCGCCGCGCCGGCGGCCCGTAGCCGGCGTGTCGACGCCGGGGCGCAGCCCCGCGGTCGCACCGGGGGATAGCCGCCCGGGCCGCTCAGCCTGCCGGGCCCGCCTTCATCCGGCGCTCCAGCCAGGTGATCCCGATGAGCGACTTCGCGTCGCGGATGTCACCGCGCTCGGCGGCGGCGACGGCTTCCCGCCACGGGAGCCGCACCAGCTCGAGGGACTCGTCCTCGTCGGGGGTGCGGCGGTCGGGACCCGCGGCGGAGAGGTCGGTCGCGAGGTAGAGGAAGATCCGCTCGGTCGCGAAGCCGGGCGCGGTCCAGAAGTCGGTCAGCCGCTCCCAGCCCGCGGCCCGGTACCCCGTCTCCTCCTCCAGCTCGCGCCGCGCGGCTGCGTCCGGATCCTCGGTCGCGCCGGAAGCCGGGTCGCGGTCGAGCGTCCCGGCCGGAATCTCCAGGAGGGCTCGGCCGGCGGGGTGACGGTACTGGCGCACGAAGAGGACGCGACCCTCGGGATCGACCGCGACGATGGCCACGGCGCCCGGATGGACGGCGACGTCACGCCGCGCCCGCCGGCCGTCGGCGCGCTCGACCGTGTCGACCCGGAACTCGAGGAAGCGGCCGCGATGGAGGAGCTCGGACGCGACGAGGCGTTCGGCGAGTGGATCGATCGGGTCGTCGGGGTGGTCGGGGTTGGGCATCGCCCGATTATGTCGCTCGGGACGGCTGCCCGGACGCCGACGCGAACGCGGACGAGCCGGGCAGCGGCCGAAGTCGTTCGAAGTGGCGCGGGTGGGCGCTTCGGCGCCCCGCGATCAGCTGACGGCGGTGCGCCGCACGGAGAGCTCGGTCTCCGCGTCGAAGAGGTGCATCTTCTCGAGCGGGATGTGGAGCGTCACGACGTCGCCGGGGCGAACGCCCCGCTCCGAGGACACGATCGCGACGAGGTCCTGGCCGGCGACCTCGATGTGGAGGAGCTCCTCGTTACCCAGGTACTCCACGACGTCCGCCCGGGCCTGGACGGTGGCGACCTCGGTTCCGGTGGGCACGACGTCCCAGTGCTCGGGGCGGACGCCCACGATGAAGTCCCGGCCCGTCGTCGCCCCGATCCCCTCGCGGAAGGCCGCGGCGACCGGGATCTCGACACCCTCGGACTTGAGCGTCGCGCTCTCGCCCGACCCTTCGAGGTGCATGGGGATGAAGTTCATCGCCGGGCTGCCGATGAAGCCGGCCACGAACTTGTTGAGCGGACGGTCGTAGAGCTCCTGGGGCGAGCCCACCTGCTGCAGCTTGGCCTGGCTCATGACGGCGATCCGCTGGCCCATCGTCATCGCCTCGACCTGGTCGTGGGTGACGTAGACGATCGTCGTCTTGAGGCGCTGGTGGAGGCGCGCGATCTCGGCCCGGGTCTGGACCCGCAGCTTGGCGTCGAGGTTGGACAGCGGCTCGTCCATGAGGAAGACGGCGGGCTCCCGGACGATCGCCCGGCCGAGGGCGACGCGCTGGCGCTGGCCGCCGGACAGCTCCTTGGGCTTGCGCTGGAGGAGGGTCGTGAGCTGGATCGTCTCGGCTGCCTCCTTGACCCGCCGGTCGATCTCCTTCTTGTCGATCTTGCGGAGCTTCAGGCCGAAGGCGAGGTTGTCGTAGACGTTCATGTGGGGGTAGAGCGCGTAGCTCTGGAAGACCATCGCGATGTCGCGATCCTTGGGCGCGATGTCGTTGACGACCCGGTCGCCGATCGACAGCGTGCCGGCCGTGATGTCCTCGAGGCCGGCGATCATCCGCAGGCTCGTGGTCTTCCCGCACCCCGACGGGCCCACGAAGACCATGAACTCCCCGTCCTGGATCTCCAGGTTGAAGTCGTCGACCGCCGTCACCTCGCCGTACTTCTTGGTGATGTGGTCGAAGGTCACGGTCGCCATGCGCGTCTCCTCCTCCCGGTCGGGTCATCGCGGGCCCTTGCATCACGGCCGCCTGGGCGGCGCGGACGGGCCCCATACGAGGTGCCGGCTCGGGGCTGTCGGGATCGTAGCACCCGGTTGGGGCGGGAGAGCGCCATACCAGGTGCGTCCTCGGGAGCCGAGCATCGCCATCACGGGCGCGAGCACCGCACTCGGCGCCGTGCACCCCGCGCGCGAGCCGCCCGGACGCCATAATCCGCACGACATGGCGAAATCCCAGGACGCAGCCATCAAACGCCTCGCCCCCGCCGTCGATCGATCGAAGGGGGAGTGGCGGCTGCTCCGCGCCCGGCTCAGCACGATCACGCCCCAGGCCCTGGGCCGCGGCGTCCTCTCGACGGTCGTGGTCGTCGTCGCCGCAGTCCTCGCCAAGGAGACCTGGCCCGCGCTGCTCCCCTTCGCCATCGGTGGGCTGCTCGCCTACACGATCTACCCCGTCGTCGATCGCCTCGACCGCGTGATGCCGCGGGTGCTCGCGGCCGCGCTCGCCCTGGCTGCCGGGCTGGCAGTCCTCGTCCTCGTCGTCGCCGTGGTGATCCCGCCCCTCGTCGCGGTCTCCATCCAGTTCTTCCGCGACCTGCCCAATTCGGCACAGCTCGCCGATCTCCGCGCCCAGCTCGATGCCTACCTGGCCACGCTGCCGGAGGGCGCCCGTGTTCTCGTCGTCGGGATCCTCGAGCGAGTCGGAGCGACTGCGCGGGACGGGATCTCGGCATTCCTCGACTCGATCGCCTCGCTGATCGTCGCCAGCGTGGTGGGCATCTTCGATACGATCGGCCTCGTCGTCGGCCTGATCCTGCTGCCGCTCTGGACCCTCTCGGTTGTTCGGGACGGGGGTTCGCTGCGCGCCCGGCTGGCCTCCCAGTTCGCGCCGGCCCTGCGCGCCGACGCGATGGCGCTGCTCACGATCGTTCACCGGGCGCTCGGCACGTTCCTGCGGGTCCAGCTCGCCGCGGCCGGAGCCGTCGGCGTCGCCGTCTACGTCGGCCTCCAGGGTGTCGAGCGGGCGGACATCGCCACGTACCAGGCCGCGATCGCCGTGGCGGCGTTCATGGGTACTGCCCAGGTGATCCCGCAGCTCGGTGGCCTCATCGGCGCCCTCCCGATCGGGCTTCTGGCGCTTGCCCGCCAGGACGAGCCGGCTGCCACGGTCGCGCTCCTCGTTGTCTACGTCGTTGCCCTGCAGCTCGTGAAGATGGCCGTCGGCGCCCGCCTCGGGCGCGATCTCAACGTCCGGCCCGCGATCGCGCTCCCGGCGTTCGCGGTCATCTCGCAGATCGGCATCGTCTGGCTGCTGCTCTCGGCGCCGATCCTCGTCATCGCCCGCAACACCGTGGCGTACCTCCGGGGCCGCCTGTCCGAGCCGCCGCGGCCGGCGGGTGTCCTCCCGGGCCAGCGGACGGCGAAGCGTCCAGCCCTTGCGGCGGCGGCGACGCTGCCGCCCTTGTATCGCCACGCGACCGACGGCACCCGCCAGGGCCGGGCCGGAGGCGGCGTGTCCGCACCCCGGTCCGTGTCGGGTGCCCTGCCTGCAACGGCGGCGGGGGTCGTCCCGCCGAGCTCGCGGCCCATTGGCGCAACGGCGTCCGCGCCCATCGTCATCGGAGCCAGTCCGATGACCGTCAGGAGGTAGAGCCCGGTGACCGAGCCGTACGCGCCACCGCCCGAGTCCGGCTACGACGAGGACGTGCCGGTCGTGAACTCCCCGTCCTACGTCCAGCTCACCCAGCAGCGTGTCCGGCTGGGGCGCGCCGCCGAGGCGTTCGCGACGCCGGACGACGCCGGCCGCTACCCGATCATCGTGCTGGTCAAGTCGGGCGGCCGGTTCCAGGTCCAGGCGCTGCTCGTCGCGGGCGTCGTCGCCGCGGCGGTCGTGGCGTTACCGCTCGGTCCCGTGCTCACGATCGCGGGCCTGGTGCTGGCGGTCGCCCTGCTGCTCGGGGGCAGTGCCCGGGCCGTCCTGGTGCCGGTCCCCGAGGGCACCCAGGCGATCATGGTCCAGGCCGGCCGTTACTTCAAGACGGCCGGCCCCGGAGTCCAGCGGGTGCCGCCGACGGTCATGGTCACGCACCTCGTGACGACCCGCGAGATCCCGTTCAGCACGGTTGCCCGGGCGGTGCCCACCGCCGACGACGTGCGCGTCGACATCGAGATCCTGTTCACCTTCCGGATCGTGGACCCGCACAAGTTCGTGTTCAACACGACCGCCCCGGACTTCGACGCGGTCTGCCAGGGAGCGGGCCAGACCGCGGTCCGCCGGCTCGCCCGGGGCATCGCCTCCGAGGCCGTGCTCGACCTCGCCCTGCACGACTCCGACGAGCTCGCGTCCCTGATCAGCGCGACGCTCGAACCCTGCGGCGTCGAGGTGACCCGCGTCCTCGTCGTCCGACTGGACGCTCCGCCCGAGTTCCTGGCCAGTCGCGAGGGACGCCGCCTCGCCATGCTCCAGACGGGCGAGCAGGCCGAGCGGGCGGCCTACGATCTCGGAGTCCAGGCCAACCGCGACGCGGTAGCCCGCGCGGAGCAGCAGGCGCGCTTCGACCGGGCGACCGAGGAGGTCCGGCTGGTGGCCGAGGTGGAGCGCCTCAAGGTCGAGCTGGAATCCGAGCGCGAGGCGTTCCGCCTCGCCCGCCTCGAGGAGCGGCTGGCCGCCTCCCCGAACGCTGCGCGATGGGACTGGGCCGGTGAGCGGCTCAAGGTCGCCCGCAAGCTCGCCGGGAACAGCCGGGCGATGCTCCAGCTTGGCGGACCCGGCGACATCGCCGACGCGCTCGTCACCCGGGCGTTCATGGAGCGCGACGACACGCCGGAGGCGGATGGGGTGCCCCCGACCTCTGCGGGCGGGGGCGCGCCGTAGGCACGGTCGGACGCGCCGTCGGCCTCGTCGGCTAGAAGCCGGCGGTGAAGGCCACGACCACGATGGTGGTCGAGGCCACCATCTCCACGAGCCCGACCTGGACCGGACGCAGCGGGCGCGACGTCCCCGCGCGGCTGCGCTCCACGAGTGGCAGGGCGATGGCCCGGGCCAGCAGGCCTGCCGCGCAGGCGGCGTACGGCCACGGCAGCGCGACCATCGCGACAATCAGGAACGCCGCGTGGAACGCCACGGAGAACGCGACGAAGCCGCGGTTGCCTCGCTCCCGGATTACCGAGCGGACCACCAGGACGCTCCCGACGAGATAGCCCGCCGCCACGAGGGTGGCCCCGACCACGGCCTCCGTCTCCCAGGCGCCGGACACGCAGGCGGCCGCCGGCACCAGGACGAGCGCGATGGCCGCCTGGGCGAGGCTGTTCGCGAGGTCGCGGGGCGTTCCGGGGCGCGCTCCGCCGAGCACGAGGGCGCCGGCGGGGACGACCACGACCGCCGAGAGCGCGAGGGCGGGGAAGACCGCCAGCAGGATGAGCCCGGCGACCGCGAAGAGGCTGCCGAAGACGGCAAGGGACGGGACGAACGACGACCGACGGCGGGCGCGAAGCCACGCCTGGGCGGTCGCCGCGGCGAGGTAGCCGGCCAGGGCGGCGATGCCCAGCAGGAGGTGCCAGGGAGACGGGGCGGTGGCGGCGATGCCGAGCACCAGGGGCACGGCCAGCATGGCCCAGGCTCCGTGCTGGCGCGGGATCCAGAGCCGAGGGGTCGTCCCCGCACGGGCAGGGGTGGGGTGAGCCATTGCCGGTACGGTAGCGGACCTGGCGTTCAGCCAGGGTCTGCGCCGATGAACCGGTAGCCCAGGCCTCTCTCGGTCCGGATGTAGCGCGGATGGTCGGAGTCGTCGCCGAGCTTGTCGCGGAGGCGGCGGACGTAGACCCGCAGGTAGTCAACCTCGTCGAGGTATTCGCGGCCCCAGACCTTGGCGAGCAGGGTCCCGTGCTGGAGCACGTGCCCTGCGTTCCGCACGAGGTGATAGAGGAGCTTGTACTCCGTGGGCGTCAGGTCGAGCCGGACGCCCCGGAGCCGCGCCTCGTGGGCGCCGAAGTCGACTTCGAGGTCGAGGGCGCGGAAGGAGGGGGCGCGGCTCGTTGGGGGCGGCATCTCGTGGCGCCGCAGTACGGCCCGTACGCGGGCCATGAGCTCCAGGTGGTTGAACGGCTTCGTGACGTAGTCATCGGCACCGAGCTCCAGGCCCTTGACCTTGTCCATCGAGTCGTCGCGAGCCGTCAGCATGACCACTGGGACATCAGAGAAGAGGCGAATCTCGCGGAGCACCCCGAAGCCGTCCAACCGGGCAGGCCCACGTCGAGGAGCACGATGTCTGGACGCGCCTGCTCGACGACCTCGAGCGCCTGCTCGCCGGTGCCGGCCCCGAGGACCTCCGTGTCGCGCCACTGGAGCGTGAACCCGAGGCGCACCGACTCGACGACATCCGGCGCATCGTCCACCACGAGGATACGCATCATTCGACGTCCTGCGGACCCTCGGCGGGCACCGAGATGCTGAACACGCTGCCGTAGCCCGGGGCGCTCTTCACGTCGATGGCCCCGCCGTGCGCCTGGGCGATCGCGAGCGCCGTTGGCAAGCCCAGCCCGACCCCGCGCCCTCCGCCGGAGCGATCGTTCTGGCCGACGAAGAAGCGCTCGAAGAGGTGCGGCTGCTCGTCGAATGGGATGCCCGGCCCCTGGTCCGCAACCGTCCAGGCGACGGACCGTGCGACCTGCCGAACGCGGACGGCGATCGTGCCACCCGCGGGACCGTACTTGACGGCGTTGGAGATGAGGTTGACGAGGGCCTGCTCCAGCCGACGGTGGTCGCCGAAGACCCGGATAGGTACACCCGGCACGTCGAGCTCGATCACTTGGCCTCGCTTGGCCGCCAGGGGTGTGAGCGAGGCGACCGCCTCGCGAGCCAGCGCCGACGCGTCAAAGGGACGCAGCTGGAGGAAGATCTGGCCCGTCCGGAAGCGGGCGATCTCCAGGATGTCGCCGACGACGCGCTGCATGCGATCAGCGTTGCGCTCGATCGTATCCAGCAGCGTATCGATCTCAGCCGGGGAGGGAGAGGTTGCCGGGTCGCGCAGCACGCCAACACAGGTGCGGACCGCGGTCAGCGGCGTACGCAGCTCGTGAGCGATCGTGGAAAGGAGGTCGGTCCGCAGTCGTTCGAGCTCGGCGAGGTGCTCGACGACCCCCGCGTCGGTACCCAGGCTACCGCTCAGCACCTGGCGGCCAAGGCTCGTGAGGACGTGGAAGCGAAGATCGCCGTTGTGGCGCGCGATCCGGACAAGGCCGAGGCCGGCCAGCTCGCCGAGGAGGACGGAGACCTCGATGGCTTCGACCGTCGCACCTGCCTCGGCGAACCGCTCGGCGAGATCGGCTGGTGTGGCCCCATCGGCGATGAGCGCGAGCGCCGCGCCCGCCAGCGGGGACGGCGACGCGCTTGCCTGGCTGAGTGGATCGTGGCCGAACATGACAACCCGAGGATACCCCCGGGTTGGCGTCAGGGCGCTGGCCGGGGCCGCAGGCGCCGCTGCGCCGGGACCGCTCAACCGCCCACGTCCACCAGCATCGGCTCCTCCGACCCTCGACGTCCGTCACCCCGCCGGCGAGCGTCGCGAAGGAGGGGGGCCGACACCGCCCCGACCTCTGCCGGGACGTCGGCGGGGAAGGCGCCCGGGACCCGGTCGTCCGTTGCCGTGGGCGCGACCGCGAGTGCGACCGCGCGCGTCTCGGTCACCAGTTCCGCCCCCGCGTCGTACGAGCACATGCAGGGGCCGTCCGCGGCGCATCCGGCACAGCAGAAAGCCAGGCCGAGGTGGAAGACCGGGTGGTGGGCGATCTGATGGTCACACGTGGCGCAGGTGAAGGTGGGCTGCGTCGGCATCGGAGTCCTCGCTGGCGGGACGACGCGCGGGTCTTCCCGCACGTCATTCCCTGGACGGATGGCAAGTGCCATTTCGACCATGCTGAGCGGCGGGCCTGAACCGAACGGGGAACGCGCATGAACAAGGCGTGAACGTCGGTGTCGGCGAGATTCGTTTTCACGCGGCGTTCATGCGCGTCCATCGCCGTATTCGTGATGGTGCGGGAACCTAGGAGGGCGGCGGATCGTGCCGGCATGGGCCGGACCCGCGCTCGCCACCGGAGCCCCCTGGATGAACAAGCCGATGACCCCCGTCCCCGTCGCCGGCGGAGCGCCCCTCACCAAGGAGTGGCGCATCGCGGCCGCGGCTCCGGCCCTGCGCGGCAGCCCCGCCGCGCCCGCCGCGCACCCTGCCTCCGGCTCCCCTGGCGCGGGCGCCCTGGCCGCCGCGCTCGCCCAGTTCGACGCCGCTGCCGACCACCTTGACCTCGATGCGGGAGTGCGCGAGACGCTCCGGGCGCCGCACCGAGAGCTCACGGTTCGCTTCCCGGTCCGGCTGGACGACGGCCGTGTGCGCGTGTTCACCGGCTACCGGGTCCAGCACAACGTGGCTCGCGGGCCGGCCAAGGGCGGGCTCCGCTACCACCCCTCCACCGACCTCGACGAGGTCCGCGCGCTGGCGATGTGGATGACCTGGAAGTGCGCCCTCGTGAACGTTCCCTTCGGCGGCGCGAAGGGCGGTGTCACCTGCGATCCCCGGGCCTTGAGCCCGCGCGAGACCGAGGCGCTCACCCGCCGCTTCGCCACCGAGCTCAAGGTGCTGATCGGGCCTGACTCGGACATCCCGGCGCCGGACGTCGGAACCAATGCCCAGACGATGGCCTGGATCATGGACACGGTCTCGATGCACCGGGGCTACTCGGTCCCTGGCGTTGTGACGGGCAAGCCGATGGCGATCGGGGGCTCCAACGGGCGCGCCGACGCCACGGGGCAGGGTGTCGTGTACATGATCGAGGAGGCGGCCAGGCGACGGCTCGGGATCTCGTTGGCGGGCACGACCGCAGCGGTCCAGGGCTTCGGCAATGTTGGCGAGGCGACGGCCCGACTCCTCCACCAGGCCGGGGTCCGCGTCGTCGCGATCACGGACGTCGGCGGCGGCGTCTACCGCGACGGCGGCCTCGACGTGACCTTCCTGCGCCGCTACATGCAGGAGCGGGGCACGTTGGCGGGCGCGCCCGGGACCGAGCCGATCGCGAACGAGGACCTCTTCGGGCTGGACGTGGATGTCCTGGTGCTCGCCGCACTGGAGGGCCAGATCACGGCGGCGAACGCCGGCAGGGTCCGTGCCCGCGTCCTGGCGGAGGGCGCCAATGGCCCGACGACGCCGGATGCCGATCCCATCCTCCTCGACAACGGTGTCACCGTCATCCCGGACATCCTCTGCAACGCGGGCGGGGTCATCGTGAGCTATTACGAGTGGGTCCAGAATCGCGAGTCCCTGTTCTGGACTCCGAAGATCATCAACGGCCGGTTGCGCGAGGCGATCCTGGCGGCCGCCGCGGCTGTCTGGGAGCGGGCCGATGCTGACGGGATCGATCCGCGGCGGGCGGCGCACGCCATCGCCGTGCATCGGGTCGCCGAGGCCACCGTCCTGCGCGGCCTCTACCCGTAGCGATAATCGCGGTTCCTCCCGGGGCCCGGCCGCTCACACTCGGCCGGGCCCGCCCTCCCTGCGGCCCTGCCATCGTGGGGGCCTACCCAACGAACCCGCCGGAAGCGCCGACGCGGGCCGGTCCCCGAAGGAACCGACCCGCGTCCGTGCGGCGGTGAGCGCCCGCGAAGGCGCTAGGCGAGCAGCTTGGCCTTGAGGGACTCGTACTCGGGGACCGAGATCGTGCCCGCGTCGCGGAGCTGCGTGAGCTTCTCGAGCTGGTCGGCGACAGACACCTGCGACGCGGCCTTCGCCGCCGCCGAGGCCTGGGTGGCCATCTCGAGGTCCTGGGCGGTCATCTTCGGCCGGACGATCATGTAGATCAGGCAGCCGAAGAGCGGGATCCAGAACATCACGAGGATCCAGATCACCTTCCACGCGCCCGAGAGGTCATTGCGCCGGAAGACGTCGACGAAGCACTGGAACCAAATCATGATGGCCATGAACAGGAAGAAGAACCAGATCATGGACACGATGATGTCCCAGAAGCTCAGCTGGGCAGTGCCGACCTGGTTGCAGGCCGCGAAGAGGAACGGCACCCCGGCGATGATCGCGAGGGGCAGGACCCGGCGGCCCAGTGCCGCGCGGATGGAAGCGAGACTCATTGATCCCTCCACTGATGTGTTCCGCACCCGTCTTCGGGGGCGGTGGCAGGCATGCCCCACGGCAACACGGCCGCGTCATCCCGCGGCGTCGTCGCTGATGGTACACGGCCCGGAGGCGGCCACATCACCCCGCGTGGAGGAAATGACCCTCCGCCGCGGAGGTGGTGGGGTGGCCTACGGGGCTTGAACCCGTAACCTCTGGAGCCACAATCCAGTGCTCTGCCGATTGAGCTAAGGCCACCGCGCGTCGCGCTCGCGCCGGCCGTGGCGACGGTCGGGGAGCCGTGGGCGAGGCGAGTGTAGCGGAAACGGCGCCGGTCGGGCCGCACGGTCCCCTTCCGGCGGTCGACACGTCCGGTCCGCCGTCCCCTCCAAGCGCCGGTCGCCCGGGGCCTATTCCTCGACCGGGTTGAGGTCCTCGTCCCAGGTCCAGGCGTCGAGGTCCGGCGGCTCATAGCCGAGGATCGTGAGCGCGTGGCGAACCTGGGTCCTGTGCTCACCGCCGTGGTCCAGTGCCTGGGCGAAGAGGACGACGGCGGGGATGCTGACCGGCTCGCCGCGGAACGTCGTATGGAGGACAGCGTCGGGCTCGTACGACGCGGCGAGCTCGATGAGGGCTTCTGAGCTGGCCCGGACGCGCCGGCGCAGGACGCGCACCGACGGTGCCAGCGCCTCCGGCGGCGCCGGCGGGTCGGGCTCGTTGGGCGCAGGCCCGGGACGTTCGTCCTCGCCGCGCAGGCGCGAGACGTAGCGTTCCTCGGCTTCGACCAGGTGGCGCAGGGTGGCGCCCAGCCCCCCGTAGGTGCCCTGGGTCACGAACTCCAGGTGCTCCTCCGGGAGGCCCTCGCACGCGGCGAAGAGGCGATCCGTGGCCCACGCATGATGGCGGAACAGTGCGACGAATCCGGCGTCCATGTGCGAGAGGGTACGACGCCGTGGCCCGCCCCGGGTGCCCGCTGTGCTCCCGGGTGCGACAATCCCGCCCGTGTCATCCCTTGCGCCCCGCGCCCGGCTCCGCACCCGCCTCTTGGACCGCCCGCTCCTCGCCGACGGTGGCATGGGGACCCTCCTCTTCAGCCGCGGCGTCCCCCAGCGGGCCTGCCTCGACGAGCTCGCGACGACGCGCCCGGAGCTGGTCGGCGGCGCGCACCGCGAGTACCTTGAGGCCGGCGCCGAGCTGATCGTCACCCTCTCCCTGGGTGCCAACCGGCACCGGCTGGACGCCTTCGGCCTGGCCGACGTGGTCTCCCGGCTCAACCGGCGCGCCGCGCAGGTCGCGCGCGAGGCGCGCGACGTGGTCGGCCGGGACGCCCTCGTCGGGGGCTCCGTGGGGCCCCTGGGCGTCCTGACTCGCGAGCTGGCCACGCTCGGCGAGCGCGGCGGCCGGGCCCTGTTCCGAGAGCAGATCGACGGCCTCCTGGAGGGCGGGATCGACGTCTTCGTGCTCGAGACGCACGGGGACGTCGAGGCGCTGCTGTGGGCGGTCGATGAGGCCCGGCGGGCTGCCGATCTGCCGATCCTCGCGTCCCTCACGTTCGGCGAGGAGCTGACGCTCCCCGATGGGACGACGCCCTCGCGTGCGGCTCAGCTTCTGGCGGCCGCCGGAGTCGACGCGATCGGCGTCAACTGCGGCGCCGGCCCTGCCGCCTGCCTCGACGCGCTGGCCATGCTTGGCGACGGGGGAGCCGATGGCCCTCCACTCTCGATCATGCCGAACGCCGGACTGCCCCAGCGCCTGGAAGGCCGCTTCGTCTACGCCGCGGGGGCCGACTACTTCGCCGACGTGACACCCCGGATGCTCGACGCCGGTGCCCGCATCGTCGGCGGCTGCTGCGGGACGACCCCGGCCCACATCGCGGCGATGCGCGCGGTCCTCGACGCCGGGACCGGAACCCGGTCGGGTCCTCCCAGCGTCGTGATCCCGGGCGTTGGCGCACCGCCGCAGCCACGCTCCGCCGCGATCGAGCCGGTGGCCGCGTCGACCGCGGTGGGCGACGCACCCCCGCCGACGCGCCTTGCCGGCACCCTGGCCGAGGGCCGGTTCGTCGTCTCCGTGGAGATCGACCCCCCGAGATCCGTCCGGATCGACCGGACCATCGAGGCCGCACGCCTGCTGCAGGCGGCCGGTGCCGACACGGTCAACATCAGCGACTCCGCGATGGCACGAGTCCGGATGGGTGCCATGGCCGTGGCCTTCGGGATCCAGCACGACCTCGACCTCGAGTGCGTGGTCCACCTCACGACGCGCGACAGGAACCTCATGGCCCTCGAGTCGGAGCTGCTGGGGGCGCACGCGCTGGGGGTCCGCAACATCCTCGCCCTCACCGGGGACCCGCCGCGGGTCGGCGACTACCCCACCGGGACGGGTGTGTGGGACGTCGACTCCATCGGGCTCGTGGAGGTGCTCGCGCGCCTGAACCGCGGCGAGGACCAGGCCGGCTCGCCGATCGGCCAGCGGGCAGGCTTCACGATCGCCTGTGCCCTGGACCCGACGGCCGCCGACGCGACGACGGAGTGGGATCGCCTGGAGCGCAAGCTCGCCGCCGGCGCCCACCTCGTCATGACCCAGCCGCTCTACTCCGTGGCCCAGGTGGAGGCGATGCTCGCCGAGGCGCGCCGCCGCTTCGGGCCGGGCGGCTTCCCGGTGCCCCTCCTCCTGGGTGTCCTGCCCCTCGTCTCGACGCGCCACGCCGAGTTCCTCCATCACGAGGTGCCCGGCATCGTGATCCCGGACGAGGCCCGGGCGGCGATGCGCGCGGCGGGTGAGCGGGCCTCGGAGGTCGGGATCGAGATGGCCGACGCGCTCCTCGCGGCCGTGGAGGACGAGGTGGCCGGGACGTACATCATGCCCAGCTTCGGGCGCTACGAGCAGTGCGCCGGCCTGGTCCGCACGATCAGGGAGCGACACGCTGCGGGGACGGTCGGGTGATCGCGCCGGCCGCGGCGGCCGCACCGACCCGTCTCGCGCGACTGGGGAGGCTGCCGGGAGAGCTCGCGGGCCGGATCCTCGTCCTGGATGGGGCGATGGGGACGCTCCTCCAGGCGCACCGCTTCGCCGAGGCGGACTTCCGGGGCACCCGGTTCGCCGACCATCCGCGCGACCTGCGCGGGAACAACGACCTTCTCTGCCTCACCCAGCCCGACGCGGTCCGCGAGGTCCACGCTGCGTACCTGGCTGCCGGCGCGGACATCATCAGCACGAACTCCTTCACGGCAACGCGCATCGCACAGGCTGACTACGCACTCCCGCCTTCGGTCGTCCGCGAGGTCAACGTGGCGGCGGCTCGCCTGGCCCGAGCAGCCGCGGACGACGCCGAGCGCGCCCGGCCCGGTCGTCCCCGCTTCGTCGCGGGATCGCTGGGACCCACGAACCGGACCGCCTCCCTCTCGCCCGACGTCGACGACCCCGCTGCCCGCAACGTCACGTGGGAGGACCTCGAGGAGGCCTACCGCGAGGCCGCGGCGGGGCTGCTCGAAGGCGGCGCCGACCTGCTGCTGATCGAGACGGTCTTCGACACGCTCAACGCGAAGGCCGCCATCTTCGCGGTCCGCTCGGTGGCCGAGGAGCTGGGCGTCCCGGTGCCGCTCGTGATCTCCGGGACGATCGTCGACGCGTCGGGGCGGACGCTCTCCGGCCAGACTGTCGAGGCGTTCTGGCACAGCATCCGCCACGCCGACCCCGTGGTCGTCGGCCTGAACTGCGCCCTCGGGCCGGCGCAGCTCCGCGAGCACCTCGACGTCCTGGGCCGGATCGCCGATCGCCCGGTGTCCGCGTACCCCAACGCAGGCCTGCCGAACGAGCTCGGCGGCTACGACGAGACGCCCGCGGCAATGGCGGCGGCGATGCGGGAGTGGGCCGAGCACGGGCTTCTGAACGTGGCCGGCGGCTGCTGCGGAACGACGCCGGCGCACGTGGCGGCCATCGGCGAGGCGGTCGCCGGGCTCCCGCCGCGAGCTGTCCCGGCGATCGCGCCCGCCACGAGGCTGGCCGGGCTGGTGCCGGTCGTGATCCCTCCCCCCGGCAACGCGTTCGTGAACATCGGCGAGCGCACGAACGTCACGGGCTCGCGCAAGTTCGCCCGCCTCATCGCCGAGGGCCGCGAGGACGAGGCGGTTGCCGTCGCGCGCGAGCAGGTGGCGAACGGCGCCCAGCTCATCGACGTGAACATGGACGAGGCGATGCTCGACGGGGTCGCCGCAATGACCCGGTTCCTTCGCCGGATCGCCGTCGAGCCCGACATCGCGTCCGTCCCGGTGATGGTCGACAGCTCGAGGTGGGCCGTCCTGGAGGCGGGCCTGCGCCAGCTCCAGGGCCGCGGGGTCGTGAACTCCATCTCGCTCAAGGAGGGCGAGGCGGAGTTCCTTCGCCAGGCCCGGCTCTGCCGGGATTACGGCGCCGCGGTCGTCGTCATGGCGTTCGACGAGCTGGGCCAGGCCGACAGCGTGGAGCGGCGGGTGGAGGTCTGCAGGCGGGCGTATCGCCTCCTCACGGAGGTCGTCGGCTTCGCTCCCGAGGACGTCATCCTCGACGCCAACATCTTTGCCATCGCCACGGGCATCGAGGAGCACAACCGCTACGCGATCGCCTTCTTCGAGGCGGTCCGCCGCCTCAAGGCCGAGCTGCCCGGCGCCCGAACCTCGGGCGGCGTGTCCAACGTCTCGTTCGCCTTCCGCGGCAACGACCGCGTCCGCGAGGCGATCCACGCCGTCTTCCTCTACCACGCCATCCGGGCTGGTCTCGACATGGCGATCGTCAACGCCGGGGTGCTGCCGGTCTACGACGACATCGACCCGGAGCTCCGCGAACGCGTCGAGGACGTCGTCCTGGACCGGCGGCCGGACGCCACGGAGCGGCTCACCGAGATCGCCGTCAGCTACGCCGCCATGGGCGGGATGGAGCGGGCGGCCGAGGACCTGGCCTGGCGGGAGCTGCCGGTCGAGGAACGGCTGACGCACGCCCTCGTCGAGGGGATCGACCGGTGGATCGCGGAGGACACGGAAGAGGCCCGGCTGACCATGGGCCGTCCGCTGGCGGTCATCGAGGGTCCGCTGATGGCCGGGATGAACGTCGTGGGCGACCTGTTCGGCGCCGGGCGGATGTTCCTGCCCCAGGTGGTGAAGAGCGCCCGCGTCATGAAGAAGGCCGTCGCCCACCTGGTCCCGTACCTCGAGGCCGAGCGCGAGGGCATCGCGCGCAAGGCCGGGACGCTCGTGACGGCGACCGTGAAGGGCGACGTGCACGACATCGGGAAGAACATCGTCGGGGTCGTGCTCGGCTGCAACGACTACGAGGTCGTCGACCTCGGCGTGATGGTGCCCGCGGCGCGGATCCTCGAGCGGGCCCGCGAGATCGGCGCGGATTTCGTGGGGCTGTCGGGACTCATCACGCCGTCCCTCGACGAGATGGTCCATGTCGCCTCGGAGATGGAGCGCGAGGGGTTCACCATCCCGCTGCTCATCGGCGGGGCGACCACGTCCCGAGCCCATACGGCGGTCAAGATCGCACCGGCGTACTCGGGCCCCGTGATCCACGTGACCGACGCCTCCCGGGCGGTGGGTGTGGTCCGCACCCTCCTGGACCCCGCGCGCCGCGATGCCTACGCCACCGAGGTCCGCGCCGAGTACGAGGCCCTGCGCCGGGAGCGCGGCGACCGCCGGGCCGGCGAGCGCAGGCTGACCCTGGCCGAGGCGCGGGCGAACCGGCTCCGCATCGACTGGGCCGGCGCCACGCCTCCGGCGCCATCGTTCCTGGGAGTCCGCACGTTCCGAAACTACCCGCTGGCGGAGCTCGTCGATCGGATCGACTGGACGCCGTTCTTCACGACCTGGGAGCTTCGCGGCGCCTACCCGGCGATCCTCGACGACCCGACCGTGGGAGTCGCCGCCCGCGACCTCCATCGCGACGCCGCCGCACTCCTGGAGCGGATCGTGGCGGGCGGGGATCTCCGCGCCGACGCGGTGGTCGGCTTCTGGCCGGCGAATGCCGTGGGTGACGACATCGTCATCTGGCGAGACGACGGCCGAACCGAGCCGCGGGCGACGTTCCGGACGCTCCGCCAGCAGATGGCGAAGCGCGACGGCCGGCCCAACCTCGCGCTCGCCGACTTCGTTGCCCCCGTAGCGAGCGGCGCACTCGACTTCGTGGGGGCGTTTGCCGTCACGGCAGGCCACGGCCTCGACACGCTCGTCGCGCACTTCGAGGCCAGCCACGACGACTACTCGGCGATCCTCGCGAAGGCGCTCGCCGACCGGCTGGCCGAGGCCTTTGCGGAGCGCCTCCACGAACGGGTCCGACGGGAGCTGTGGGGATACGCGCCCGGCGAAGCGCTCTCCAACGCGGAGCTCGTGGCGGAGCGCTACCAGGGGATCCGGCCCGCCCCCGGCTATCCGGCCTGCCCCGACCACACCGAGAAGCTGACGCTCTTCTCGCTGCTCGAGGCGGAGGCTCGGGCAGGGATCCGGCTGACGGAATCCTGGGCCATGCTGCCGGGGGCGTCGGTCTCCGGGTACTACTTCTGGCATCCCCAGAGCACCTACTTCGGCGTCGGGCGGATCGGGCGCGACCAGCTGGATGACTATGCCGCGCGGGCCGGGATCCCGATCGCGGACGCCGCCCGCATCCTGGGTCCCAACCTGGCCGAAGAGCCCGCTGGCTGACCGACCGGGACTACCGTCCGGCCCCTTCCCGGGACCATCGCGCGACGGACTCGCGAGCGGCCGGGCGGTACGGTCCGGGTGTGACGCCCCCGATCCGTCCGCGGACGCCGCTCGGCCACCTTGCCGTGCTCGTCGCCGCCGCCTTCCTGGCCACTACGGTGGGCATCTTCGCCGCGCCGGCGCCCGTCGCCGCATGGACACCCAACACCTACAGCGCCGCCGCGGAGGCCGAGCTGGTCCAGCTGACCAACCAGGCCCGCGCCAGTGCCGGGCTGCCCGCCCTCGTGGTCAATTCGACCCTGACCTCGATCGCCCGCGGGCGCAGCAAGGACATGATCGTGCGCGACTACTTCAGCCACGACATCCCGGGCGGCACCAACGTGTTCGACATCATCCAGGCCAGGGGATACTGCTTCAAGCTGGCGGGCGAGAACATCGGCTGGATCACGGCCGACGACGCGACCGCTGCGCAGGGCGTCCAGTCGATGTTCATGAACTCGTCCGGGCACCGGGCGAACATCATGGGCAAGACCTGGGACAGGATCGGGATCGGCGCCTACCAGGGCGACACCGAGAAGCGGATGTTCACGGTCCTCTTCGTCGACTCGTGCGCGGCCGCTCCGGCCCCGACGCCGAAGCCGACCCCGAAGCCGACCCCGCCATCCCCACGCCCACGCCGACGGGCGTCCCCGACGCCCACGCCGGCCCCGACGCTCGCCACCGAGCCGACGCTATCGCCGGTCCCGACGCCGACGGTCGCGCCGACGCCCCGGCCCACGCCTCGCCCGACGCCGCGCCCGACTCCCCGCCCGACGCCCGAGCCGGCAGCCACGCCGGAGCCGACGCCGCGCGCGATCGCGAAGCCCGCCGCCGCGCCCACGCCCGCGCCGACCGCGGAAC
>CAVPJI010000005.1:0-23455 GCA_963705215.1 uncultured Chloroflexia bacterium
CGCCGGGTCGGGGCGGCGGTCGCCGTCGAAGTGCCGTCGGCATAGTCCGGAGCGCCGCTACCGTGTGCCCCAGGCGTAGGACTGCTTGACCATCCGGAGGTAGACGAACGTCTCCGTCTCGCGGACGCCGTCCACTCGGCGCAGCCGGTCGCTCAGGAAGTGCAGGAGCGCGTCATTGTCCTCGCAGACGACCTCGACGAGGATGTCGTACGAGCCGGCGGTCACCACGACGTAGTCGACTTCCGGGAAGGCCGCGACCGCCTCGGCGACCTCCAGGAGCCGGTTCGCCTCGCAACGGACGCCGATCATCGCCTGCTGGTGGAAGCCGAGCTTCAGCGGATCGGTGACGCCGACCACCTGGAGGATGCCCCGCTCGATGAGACGGTTGGTGCGGGCCCGGACGGCCGCCTCGGAGACACCCAGGTCGGCGGCGATCCGGGTGAAGGCCCGGCGCCCGTCCTTCTGGAGGTGCTCGATGATCCGCTTGTCGAGCTCCGTTACCTCCACGCCCGTCGCGGTACCGTTCACCCGTCCCCGCGCCTGCTGCACCACCGGGCTCGGTCTCCCTGGCTGCCGGACCGCGGTCGACGCGGCATCGCCCGACCGTACCAGAAGCACGGTTGTGCGCCAGCGAATCCCACGGGCCGCAACGTTCCTGCGCCTCGCCGATTCAGGGTTGGGCCGCTTGCCGGTGCGCCGACGCCCCTGTGCCGGTGCGCCGACGCCCCCGTGCCGTTGCGCGGGCGCAACAATCCCGCGCCGGGGCTCTTCCGTCGGCGGGCCGGCGTGCGAGAATCGCGCCAGTACCGGATTCGGCGTGGCGGGGCACGCGAGCCGGAGAAGGAGAACCATTGACGAACGCCTGGCTCGCGGCAGGGCTCGGCGCCGTCGTCGTGCTGGACATCGCGCTTCTCTGGATCGTCCTGGGGCCCACGCTCGCGCGGCGGCTCGACGAGCGGAACGCGGCACGACACGCCGGCGTCGCCGACGGCGGCGCGCTCGACATCCGGGCAATCGCGGCCCTCGACCCGTCCTCGGTCCTGGGTGACGGCGTGCCCTCGGCGGCCTACGATCGGGTCGTCCGGGTCGCCAGCTGGGCGTACCTTCTGTCCACGGCAGTCGTCGTCTACGCGACCGGGCTCTGGCCGGACGCCGAGGACCCCCTCCTCTTCGTGCTGGCCATCGGCGGCATCTTCATCCTGTTCGCCCACGACGTCCTGCCGGCCGCCGGCCTGGGGCCGGCGCGCTTCGTCGTGGAGGGTGCCGTCGCGATCACGCTCGTGAGCATCGTCATCGCCCTCACCGGCGGTGCGGCGAGCCCCTTCTTCTACGCCTACCCGCTCGTCGTCGCCGGGGCGGCGCTCGTCGTCCGGCCCCTCGTGACCGTGGCCCTCGCCGGTGCGGCAACTGCCGGGTACCTCGTGGCCGTCCTGGTCGCCGCGGACGGGACCACGCCGGACACGGGATCGCTCGCAACCGTGGCCGTGAACCTCACCGCCCTCGCCCTGCTGGCCTTCGTCGCGATGGTGGTCGCCCGCGAGCAGCGACGGACCCGCGACGCGGCCGTCCGCCTCTCGACCATCGACGCGATGACCGGGCTCGCGAACCGCGGCTACATCATCGCGGCCCTCGAGCGCGAGATCGACCGGGCCACCCGGTACCGGCGGGGCTTCTGCGTGTTGATGGCCGACCTCGACGGGCTCAAGGAGCTCAACGACACGTTCGGCCACCGGGTGGGCGACCGGGCCCTCTCGGCCGTGGCCGGCGTGATCCGCGAGAACGTGCGGCGCATCGACACCCCGGCTCGCCTCGGGGGCGACGAGTTCATCGTCCTCCTCCCGGAGACGGACCGCGAGGGCGCGCGCGTCGTCGCCGACAAGATTCGGCAGGGCGTGGCCGCGGTGGGGCTGGGCGAGCGCGGGGAGCGCATCCCGCTCGCCGTCTCGATCGGGCTCGGCGAATGGACGCCCGGCCGGTCGCTGGACGATGTCATGGCTGCCGCAGACGACGCGATGTACGACGTGAAGCGGCTCGTCCGCCGGCGCCCGAACGGCCGCACGGCCCTGGAGGCGACCGGGCCCGGGCGTCCACCGACCACGGCCGACCGGGTTGCGCCGCTCGCCGACCCGGCCGCGCCGCCCGCCGCGCCGTTCACGGCGCCGGTTGCCACCGGCGCCGGCAGGAGCTTCGACGCGGACTGACCTGACCTCCGGGATTCGACGACGGGCGCTCGCCGCCCCGCGGTGTACGATCGGCGGCCATGGACGGCTTCACGACGCGCGCGATCCGCGCCGCCACTCGTGCCCCCCGCGTCGACCAGCGGCCGACGTCCGTGCCCATCTACCAGACGGCCACGTTCTCGTCGGCCGACGCGGACGAGCTGGGCGCGGTCACGACGGGGGCGACCGAGGGCTACGTCTACGCCCGGCTGGGCAACCCGACGGTGGATGCCCTCGGTGACGCCGCGGCGGAGCTGCACGGGGCGGAGGCCGGGTTCGCGGCGGCAACCGGGATGGGCGCCATCCACCTCGCCGTCGGGTCCCTCGTCGGGGCGGGCGACCGGATCGTGGCCACGCGCGCCATCTACGGCACCACGCGCGCGCTGTTCACCGCGGTCCTGGCCCGCTTCGGCGTGGAGACCGTCTTCGTGGATGCGGCCGACCATGCCGCGGTCGAGGCAGCCCTCGCGGCCGCGCCGACCCGGATCCTCTACCTCGAGACGATCTCGAACCCGACGATCGCGGTCGCGGACCTCCCGGCGCTCGCGGCGCTCGGCCACCGCCATGGCGCGACGGTCGTCGTCGACAACACGTTCGCCTCGCCGGCACTCTGCCGGCCCCTGGAGCACGGGGCGGACCTCGTCGTCGAATCGGCGACGAAGTACCTCTCCGGCCACTCGGACGTCCTGGCCGGCGTCGTCGTGGGTTCGCGGGCCAGGATCGCCGCGATCCGCGACCTGCACGTGGAGACGGGCGGCACGCTGGCGCCCTTCTCGGCCTTCCTCGTCCTGCGCGGGATCCCCACGCTCGCCCTGCGGATGGAGCGCCATGCGGCGACGGCCGCCCGCCTGGCCGCATTCCTGGAAACCGGCGAGGGGGTCGCGCGCGTCCTGTACCCGATGCTGCCCTCGCACCCCCA
Organism: uncultured Chloroflexia bacterium; assembly: GCA_963705215.1. Taxonomy (GTDB): domain Bacteria; phylum Chloroflexota; class Limnocylindria; order Limnocylindrales; family CSP1-4; genus CTSoil-043. Next base: position 3,139 of record CAVPJI010000005.1, read on the forward strand.
CCATTCCGTCGCGACCCGCCTCCTCTCGTCCGGTGGCGGGATGCTCGCCCTCGATCTCGGCGGCGGTGCGGTGGCGGCCCGCACCTTCGTCGATGCCCTGCGGATCCCGGAGCGGACCGCGTCGCTGGGCAGCATCCACACGATCGTGGTCCACCCGCCCTCCACCACCCACCGCCAGCTGAGCGCGGCGGAGCTCGCGGAGGCGGGGATCGCCCCCGGCCTCGTGCGGTGCTCGATTGGCCTCGAGGACGCCGACGATCTCCTGGCCGACATGGCCCAGGCGCTCGAGGCCGCGCGAGCGGCCGTGGACGGCCCGGCCCGCGGCGACCTCGCCCGGGCGGCCGGGGACGATCCCGCCCGCGCGCCTGGATGACCCTGCTCGCCCGCCCGGGTCGGGCGGTCTACCGCCTCCTGACCTCCGTCCGCTTCGCCGTCGTCCAGATCATCGCGATCGCCCTCGTGGGCGTGGTCGGGATCATCGTCCCGCAGCTGCCGGGTGCCGCCTTCCGCTCACCGGCCGACTTCGCGGAGCAGCTGGCGATCCTGCGGGCGCGCGTGGAACCCTCGCTGGGCGCCCCGCTGACGGACCTCTTCGAGGCGCTCGGCCTCTTCCGCGTCTTCTCCGCCTGGTGGTTCACCGCGCTCCTGGCCCTGCTCGCCGTCTCGATCGTCGTCTGCACCCTGGACCGCACGCCGGGCCTCTGGCGGTCCGCCCGTGACGTTCGCGTGGTCCAGCCGGACGGCTTCTTCGACCAGGACCTCCCGGACCGGGCCGTGATCCGCGACGGGGTTCGAGCCGAGGACGTGCACGCGGCGCTGCGGCGCTCCGGGTTCCGGGTTCGCGAGGAGGAGGGGGCAGGAGGCTCTCGCTTCCTCTACGGCGATCGCAACCAGAACGCCAGGCTGTTCACCCTGCTCACCCACGCCGGGCTGGTCGGGTTCATCCTCGCTGCGGCGATCACGAGCCGCTTCGGCTTCGAGACCGGGATCCTCCTGCCCGAGGGCCAGGCGCTGCCGGTCGAGAGCATCGGGTCGACCGGCCTGGTCTCGGTGAAGAGCCTGGCCTTCACGGCGCCCCGCGACGCGGACGGGCGCTTCACGGACTTCACGACCGACCTCGCGGTCTACCGCGACGGGCAGGAGATCGCGCGCAAGGTGATCCGGGTGAACGACCCGCTCGCGGCGGCCGGCTACACGTTCCACCAGAACTTCTTCGGGCCGGCGGTCGATCTGACCATCCGTGACGGAGCCGGGCGCCTCCTGTGGGCGGGGCCGGTCCCGCTCGACGAGGTGAACGGCGGGCGGCCCTACGGGCGCTTCACGATCCCCGGGCGCGAGGAGGGGCTGGAGATGCTGCTCGGCGAGGATGTGGAGGGCGCGGCCTCCCTCGCCGTCGTCGGCTACCGGGTCACGGGCGAGGACGCGGCCGGCGGGCCGGTCGTCGAGACCATGTTCGTGGGGGGCGCCGCGCCGGGCCGCACCTACGTCGTCGATGCGAGCGACCTGCGGATCACCTTCGAGAACGTCACGGCCTATTCGGGCGTGATCGTGAAGCGCGACCCGGGCGCGTCGATCGTCTGGGTCAGCTTCCTCTTCCTGATCGTGGGCCTGGCCCTGACGTTCTACTTCCCCCGGCGGCGGGTCTGGGCTCGCCTCGCCGGCGACGGGGAGCTGCGACTCGTGGCCCGGGCCGACCGCTACGTCGACCTCCGCCGCGAGTTCGGGCGGCTGCTCGAGGACCTGGTCGCGCGCCGCCGCCCCGCCTAGCCCAGGGCGGGCAGGCTCGCGGCTGCCACGGCCTGGCCGTGGCGCTTGTCGCGCTCCGACGGCGTGTGCACGGTGATCGCCTCGGCGGCGGCCGGGTCCTCCGCCCGGAGCACGACCCGGGCGCGCTCGATGATCACGGTGCCGCCGTCGCCGCTCATGACCCGGCCGAGAAGGAGCAGGTGCTCGACGTCGTAGATCTCGCGGTAGTCGAGGAGGGCGTAGCCGAGGTACGTGCCGATCGTGGCGTAGACGGGTTCCGCCCGCCGGTCGCCGGCCGCCATGAGCTCCTGGAGATGGACCAGGCGCTCTGGGAGCGGGGTGTCCGGCTCGACTTGGATCCCCGCCCGGCCGAGCAGCCGCCCCACCGCCTGCTGCGAGAAGTACTGGACGCCGCAGCCGCGGTCGCCGGACCACTCGTCGAGCGGGGCGTCGGGCGCGTCGTCGACCGGCACGAACGCGAGCTCGTCGAGCCACGTCGTGAGGGTCCGCTCGCGGGTCACGTAGCCGGCGGCCTGGCTGGAGCCGAGCGCGATCCCGAGGAATGCCCCGGCGCCGACCATCATCGCGCCCGCCAGGGCGGTCACCTCGCCGTCGTTCACAACCACGAAAGGGACGCCGCTCCACGCCCGGCGGAGCTCGTCGAAGAGGCCTCGCACGCGGGTCTCGAACTGGTCCCGGGGCACCGACCGGAAGAGCGAGGCGACGCGCGCCTGGTTGTCGACGTAGACGCCGGCGGCGCTGCCGCCGATCGCATCGACCCGGGGCAGGTGGGCCGCCGCGCGCCCGAGGGAGTCGTTGATCCCGTCGCAGTGCCACTGGGGGTCGGCGTGGTTCGCCGGATCCCATGGGACCTCCTCGCTGAAGACGACCTCGCCGTCGATCAGCGCCGCGACCTTGCGGTCGCTCGCCCCGAGGTCGAAGCCGATCCGGCAGCCGTCGAGATGGCCGCCGAGGGCGACCGTCGCGCCGCCCGACGACGGCATCTCGGCCTTCGGGGTGCGCACGATCTCGAGCGGCCGGAGGTAGACCTCGGCGGCGATCCGGGCGTCGAAGATGCCGGTGGGTTCCTCCGCGTAATGACGCCGCAGGTGGTCGACCAGCCCGTCCGGGCCGTCCACGTGGACGCGGCTCCCACCGCGGGCCCAGAGGAGCGTCTTGAGGAGGCGCTCGGCGTGGTGGTGGCTGCGCTCCGCGTCCGGGTGGCCGTCCGGCCAGGCGACCGTGGCATGGCGGCTCACCGTGCCGCCGGGCTGCTCGACGGCGAGCGTCACCGGGACGCCCAGCCCCGAGGCGCGGATGCGCTCCTCGAGAGCGCGCCGGGCCCGTCCGGAGGGCCGGAACGACGGGTCGAGCGGGGGCGGGATTCGCAGGATGGCGGCATCTGGGCGGGGTGCTTCGGGATCCGGGCTCATGGCCGGGATTCTGGCAGGCCGCCGGCGCGCGCGGTCGACCCGGCCGCACCGTTCACCCTCGCCGGCCCCGCCGGGGTCGTCGACCGTTGAGCCACACCCAAGAACAGGTTGCCGTTCGGGGACATTTCGGACGCCCCGACTGGCGAGGCCTTGGACGGCCCCGCTCGATCCTGTAGGTTTGGGCGAATCCAGGCGCTTTTCCTCGCTGGCCGGCCGCGTCCGAGCCACGGGCGAGGACTCGGCCGCACTTCTCACGGGGACTCGACAGGGAGCCACATGACTGCTCGTCGCAACGCCATCGAGACGATCTCCAACCACCGGGTCGCCTCCACCCAGGACTACCTGGAGCACGCCGGCGAGGAGATCTACGGCCAGTACGTCTTCCACGAGGTGGCCCAGCGGCAGTTCCTGGCCAAGCCGATCTTCAGGCGGCTGCAGCGGACGATCGCCGGCCTCGAGCCGTTCGACCCGGTCATCGCGGACGCGGTCGCCCACGGTGTGAAGGAGTGGGCCCTCTCTCACGGAGCCACTCACTACACGCACTGGTTCGTGCCGATGACCGGCTCCACGGCCGAGAAGCACGACTCCTTCCTCACCCCGACGGGCGACGGTCAGACCATCGCCGAGTTCTCGGGCCAGAACCTGCTCCAGGGCGAGCCCGACGCGAGCTCCTTCCCGTCGGGCGGCATCCGCGCCACCTTCGAGGCCCGCGGCTACACGGCCTGGGACGTGACCAGCCCGATCTTCCTGCAGGTCGAGCCGAACGGTGTCACGCTGACCATCCCGACGGCGTTCGTCTCGTTCACCGGCGAGGCGCTCGACCACAAGATCCCGCTGCTTCGCTCGCAGCAGGCGCTGGGCACGCAGGCGCTGCGCGTCCTGCGCTGGTTCGACAACACGACGGCCAGCCGCGTCTTCACCAACATCGGGCCGGAGCAGGAGTACTTCCTCGTCGATCGGCGCCTGGCCGAGCAGCGCCCGGACCTCGTCCTGACCGGGCGCACCCTCTTCGGCGCCGCCCCGCCCAAGGGCCAGGAGCTGGAGGACCAGTACTTCGGCCCCATCCGGGAGCGGATCCTCGCCTTCATGATGGATCTCGATCGCGAGCTGTGGCGCCTGGGTATCCCCGCCCGGACGCGCCACAACGAGGTCGCCCCGGGCCAGTTCGAGATGGCGCCCGTCTACGAGGCGACCTCGGTCGGCTCCGACCACAACATGGTCGTCATGAGCACGATGCGGCGCCTCGCGCCGCAGCACGGCCTGATGCTCCTGATGCACGAGAAGCCCTTCGTCGGCATCAACGGCTCGGGCAAGCACAACAACTGGTCGATGAGCACCGACGATGGCGAGAACCTGCTCGACCCCGGCCACGACCCGCACGCCAACGCGCAGTTCCTGGCGTTCCTGATGGCCGTGATCCGGGCGGTCAACGTCCACGCCGACCTCATGCGGGCGAGCATCGCCGACGCCGGCAACGACCATCGCCTCGGCGCCAACGAGGCGCCGCCGGCCATCATGTCGGTCTTCCTCGGCTCGCAGCTCGAGGACGTCATCGAGCAGCTGGAGAATGGTGCCGCCTCCGCCTCGAAGAAGGGCGGCCATGTCGAGCTGGGTGCAACCTCGCTCCCGGTCCTGCCGAAGGACGCGACCGACCGTAACCGGACGTCGCCCTTCGCCTTCACCGGCAACAAGTTCGAGTTCCGCGCGGTCGGCTCCTCGGCCCCCATCTACTGGCCGCAGACGGTCCTCAACGCCGCGGTCGCCGATTCGCTCGCGCAGCTCGCCGACGAGCTCGAGCAGCTGGAGCATGGCGACTTCGAGGGCCTGACGACGGTCCTCTCGGCGATCGTCAAGGCGAACAAGCAGGTCCTCTTCGAGGGCAACGGCTACTCCGACGAGTGGCACGCGGAGGCTGCCCGGCGCGGCCTGCCGAACAACCGGACCACCGTGGACGCGCTGCCGGCGCTGACGACGGCGAAGGCCAAGGCGGTCTTCGGGAAGTTCGGCGTCCTCTCCGAGCGGGAGCTGGCCTCGCGCGTCGAGATCCTCTGGGAGCGCTATGTCAAGGTCCAGAACATCGAGGCGAACTGCGCCCTGGACATTGCCCGGACGATGATCCTGCCCGCCGCCGCCCAGTACCTTGGCCAGCTCTCCGGCGGGGCCGCGTCCCGGGGGATCGCCGCCGTGTCGACCAAGGTCGCCGGCCTGGCCGACGATCTCGTGGATGCAATCCACGCCCTCGAGCACGCGCAGCACGCCGCCCATGAGACGGGCTCCGTCCAGGCCGAGGCCCGGGCGTTCGTCGACCAGGTGATCCCTGCCCAGGAGGAGCTGCGGGTCGTCGTGGACAAGCTCGAGACGCTGATCTCCGACGAGCTCTGGCCTCTGCCCAAGTACCGCGAGCTGCTCTTCCAGTACTGAGATCGAGACGGGCGCCGGGGCCGTCCGTCCACACCGGGGCTTCCGGGCGTCGGCTCGCTGCTATCCTCGGGCGAGCCCGCGGTCGACCCTTCGCGGCGTCACGCGGGCGAGCATGAGCGGAGCGTGCCCGCCGCGCGGCCGCGCTCGAGGAGGAGGTTCCGTGGCCGACGCCGGCGCGATGGAGCAGATCGAGAAGGCGAAGGCGGACGGCATCCGCTTCGTCCAGCTGCAGTTCACCGACATCCTCGGGATCGTCAAGGCCGTGACGATCCCGATCCACCGGATGGCGGATTCGGTCAGTCATGGGACCTGGTTCGACGGGTCGTCGATCGAGGGCTTCACCCGGATTGCCGAGTCCGACCAGTACCTCATGCCGGACATGGCGACCTTCGCCGAGATTCCCTGGCAGCCCGGCGACGGCCCGCGCGGGACGGCCCGCGTCATCTGCGACGTCTTCACGCCGCGCGGCGAGCCCTTCGCCGGTGACCCACGCCACATCCTCCGTCGCCAGGTGGAGCGGGCCCGGAAGCTCGGCTACGTCGTCAACATGGGCCCCGAGCTGGAGTTCTTCCTCTTCCGCCGCGACGAGGCCGGCAAGGTCGCCCCGCTCCCGCACGACCTCGCCGGCTATTTCGACTTCTCCACCGACCTCGCCCAGGAGGTCCGCCAGGACATGGTGGACGCGCTCGAGGCCTTCGGGATCTCGGTCGAGGCGGCTCACCACGAGGTCGCGGCAGGCCAGCACGAGATCGACTTCGAGTACTCGGACGCCCTCAAGACCGCCGACAACGCGCTCACCTTCAAGTTCGCCCTCAAGGCGATCGCCCAGCTCCATGGCCTCTACGCCACGTTCATGCCCAAGCCCATCTTCGGGATCAACGGCTCGGGGATGCACACCCACCAGAGCCTCTTCTCGATCGAGGAGGGCCGCAACGCCTTCGCCGATCCCGCCAACCGGTACGGGCTCTCCGACCTCGCCCGCTCGTACATGGCGGGCATCCTCGCCCATGCGAAGGGGATGGCAGCCGTCCTCGCGCCGACCGTGAACTCGTACAAGCGGCTCGTCCCCGGCTACGAGGCGCCGACCTACATCACCTGGGGCCGGACGAACCGCTCCGCTCTCATCCGGGTGCCGATGATCTCGCCGGGCAAGTCCATCGAGGGGACCCGCGCCGAGGTCCGCTGCCCGGACCCGTCCTCCAACACGTACCTCGCCTTCGCCGTGATGATCGCGGCCGGTCTCGATGGCGTGGAGCGCGGCCTGGCGCTCTCCGACCCGGTCGAGGAGAGCCTCTTCGAGATGGACGCCTCCCAGGTCACGGAGCGCGGCATCGCCGAGCTGCCGGGCACGCTCGGCCAGGCGATCGACGAGCTCAAGGCGGACGCGGTCGTCTGCGAGGCCCTCGGCGACCACGTCCTCGAGCACTACGTCGAGGCGAAGACGGCCGAATGGGACGAGTACCGGACCCAGGTCACGCAGTGGGAGCTGGACCGCTACCTCGAAGCGTTCTGAGGGTTCGCGCCGGGGCGCCGGGTGGCGGGGGAGGCGGGAGGAGCCGCGGCCCGCGGCCCGGGCGCCGGCACGCGGCTCCGTCCCGCGGCGCGCGATGCCGGCCCCGCGACGGGGGGTGCCAGCACGTGGCGGGGCCGGCACGCCGCTCCGTCCCGCGGCCCGGGCGCCGGCGCGTTGTGCGGTCGCCAGTCCACGACGCGCCCGAGAGCCTTTCGCCACGTCTGGGTGCGCCCCACCGTCGCCATCGTCGTGCTCATTGCCCCCAGCGCTAACAGGCAGGGTTCCGGTTGCGGACGACTCCCCGGCGGCTGCGAACGCCCGACTCCACCGACGAGCAGCCCCGGTCCCACGCTTGCCCCCGCCACGATCCGAAGGCCCTGACCGGCCTCGGCGCCTCCGGCCACGGCCCGAACCGCGATAAGTCGGTGTCAAGCCCGTCTGTGAATGATGGGGGCAATATGGCGACACCCCGAGAGCGCCCCGAGCCGCCGACGCTCGGAACAGCCGCGCCCCCGATCCGGCGCGCGACTGCTCGCGCGACCCAGGAGGTGATGCGCGGCCGCGGGCGTGCCGATGCGGTGGCCGTTCGCCTCGGCGTCGGGCTGAGGGACGCGCGGGTCACTGCGGTGATGTCCCAGGCGGAGGCTGCGACCCGGGCCAGGATCAGCCAGGCAAGGTGGAGCGAGCTCGAGCGGGGGCTCGGGGCAAACGCGCCGGTCGAGCTGTGGGCCGTGGTCGCGGCGGCCGTCGGCGTCCAGCTCGCTGCGTTCCTTGAGGCCGCGTCGGGCGCCAACCTCCCGCGCGACATGGAGCACCTTCGCCGCCAGAGTGCGGTCGTCGACCGGGCGGCTGCCGGCGGATGGTCGCCCGCGCCCGAGATGCCGGTGACGCGTGGAGGTACCGGTCGCGTGATCGATGTCCTTCTCACGCGAGCCCCCCGCCGCGAAGCCGCAGTGGTGGAGGTGTGGGATCTCCTGCTCGACGTGGGCGCTGCGTTTCGATCGTTCGACGAGAAGCTGGCGGCCGTCCAGGCCCGCCTGCCGGGCTGGACCGTCTCGGGAGCCTGGATCCTCCGCGGGACGAGGCGCAACCGGGGCCTGGTGGCCGAGCTCGCGCCCCTGTTCGCGGCGCGATTCCCCGGCGACGGAAGGGCGCTGCTCGCCGCGTTCGACCGGCCGACCAGTGCGCTGCTGCCTGCACCCGCCCTCCTGTGGACGGACGCGACGGCGACGACGCTCGCGCCGTGGCGGCACGCTGGTGGCGCCAGGCGGGGAGGGCGCAGGCCGTGAGCGAGCCGCGCCCGCCGCCCGCCGGTCGCGCCCGCTGCCGAGCCGCGCCCGCCGAACGAGTGACGAATGCCCCGGCCCGCTACACTCCGCAACCATGGAGATCATCTACTTCGGCGGAGTCATCCTCGGCCTCTTCGTCTGGCTCTTCTGTGCTTACATCGCATACAAGAGCGCGCCCCAGCGCGGCCGGCGGGCCGGCACGTGGGGGCTCCTGGGCGTCCTCTTCGGCCCCTTCGCGTTGTTCGCGCTCTTCCTGATGGCGCCGAAGGCGAGCGCGAGCTCGACGCGGGGCGCCAGCTACCACGACCCGCGCTCGGACCTGTACGAGGTCCCGAAGGACAAGAAGAAGCACTGATCTCGGCCCGCCGGCGCGCGATCAGGCCGTGAACCCGACCGCCAGATAGCCGACCGTTCGGCGCGGGTCGCCGCCGGCGTCGGCCGACGTGGCGGCTGCCAGCGGCACCCCCGGAACGGCGCCCATCGCCCGCAGCGCGGCGAGCCCCAGGACGGTCGGCTCGATCCCGCACATGCCGCACGAGACGCCGGGCTCGCGCCGCGTGGCAGCCTCGGCGCGAGCGAGCCCTGCCGAATCGAGGCTCATGATCGACGGCAGCAGTGTCGCCGTCACCCGCTCGGCGACACCAGCGGCCGGGTAGTGCGCCATGTCCGAGCTGATCGCGACGACCACGTCCTGGCCCGCGGTCCGCCGGGTGGCCAGGAGCCGGCCGAGCCGCTCGCCTGCCTCGATCGCCCGCGGGCCGGTCCCCGTGCCGACCGAGAGGGCGACGATCCGGGCTTTCGGCGCGAGCCGGCGCACGAACGGCAGCTGGACCTCCAGTGAGTGCTCGCCCTGGTGGCAGCGCGCGTCCGCGGCGAACGGCCGGCCCAAGGCCACCACCGCGTCGGTCAGCTCGCGGTCGATCTCGACCTCCCCGAGCGGCGTCCGCCACGGCCCGCCGTCCCACGTGCCGACGCCGTCGAGCCATCCCGCACCGTGGTTCGTCCCGAGGAGGACGACCGTGCTCGGAGGGTCGGACGATGTCGCCGCGCCCCGGGACGAGCCGGGCGCTCGCAGGAGTGCCTGCCACGCTGTCGCCGCCACGACTCCCGAGTAGACGAGTCCCGCGTGCGGGACGAGGACGCCCACCAGCGCCGACGGGTCCAGGTCGGCGGACAGCGCGAACGTGGACCGTGCGGCGCGCAGGAGCTCGTCAACGGTTGACCCGAGCGCGCCGGCGCCCGCCGGGTAGAAGCTCCCGGCGACCGCCGTCGGGCGCGGGACGGGCGTCGCCGACGAGCCGCCCATGGCGTTCATCCGCAGGGCTGGCGCCCGTCGTGGTCGAGCGCGCGGCCCGCGAGCGCGCGCCCGCACGAAGGGCACGACCCGTCCGGACCCAGGCGGTCGAAGACCCGGTACCCGCGGCGCTCGAGGAGGACGCGCCCGCACCCGGCGCAGGCGGTGTCCTCCATCTCGAGCTGCGGCGCGTTGCCCACGTAGACGTGGGCCAGCCCGGCCTCGCGCCCGATGTCAGCGGCCCGGCGAAGGGTCTCCAGGGGCGTCGGAGGCACGTCCGTCATCTTGTGGGCCGGGAAGAAGCGGCTGACGTGCCACGGCGTCTCGGGGCCCAGCTCGCTCGCGACCCAGCCGGCCAGGGCACGGAGCTCGCCGGAGTCGTCGTTGTGGCCGGGGATGACGAGCGTCGTGACCTCCACCCAGACGCCCGCGGCGCGATACGCGCGCAGCGCGTCGAGGACCGGCGCCAGGCGGGCGCCGCACTGCTTGCGGTAGAAGGCGTCGTCGAACGACTTGAGGTCGACGTTGGCAGCGTCAAGGTAGGGCCGCAGGAGATCGATCGCCTCGGGCGTGGCGTAGCCGTCGGTCACGAAGACATTGAGCAGGCCGGCCGCGTGAGCCTCGCGCGCGGTGTCGAGGGCGTACTCGAGGAAGACGGTCGGCTCGACATAGGTGTAGGCGATCGCGCGCGCCCGGGCGTTCAGCGCCTCGTCCACCACCTTCGACGGGGGAAGGCTGCGCGTCGGCAGGTCGAGGCCCAGGCGCGGCGCCTGGGCGATCTCCCAGTTCTGGCAGAACGAGCAGTGGAACGGGCAGCCGACCGTCGCGATCGAGTAGGCGAGGGCCCCGGGAGCGACGTGGAAGAGCGGCTTCTTCTCGATCGGGTCGATCCCGACGGCTACCGCGCGACCGTAGACGGTGGAGTAGAGGACCCCGTCGCGGTTCTCCCGGACGCCGCAGATGCCTGTTCGGCTGGGGCGGACGAGGCAGCGCATCGCGCAGGCGTTGCACAGGACGCTGCCGTCCTCCTGGGGTTCGGCGAGGAGCGCAGGGACCACGCCGACGGCCCGTGGGGACGGGGCGGCGCTGCGGCGGCCGGCGACGGGCAGGTTCGACATGGGTGGATGGCCTCGGGGCCGAGTCTCCGCCCGGCGGACGCGCACGGGCCAGTGCCCTCCGGCCCGTGTTGGCGGCGCCGTTCGGAACTGGCCGACGATGCCGGGCGCGCGCAGGATGCCGGCCTGGGAGGACGCGATGCACGATCCCGACCCGAGCGCCGAGCAGGCTGGGAGCGCCGAGCAGGCCGCCAGCGCCGAGCAGGCCGCCAGCGCCGAGCGGCACGTCACTGTCGAGCCCCACCCGCTGGAGCATCTGCTCGATCTCGCGCGCGCGGCGGTGGTCGCCGCGGTCGAGGGCCGGCCCGCGCCCGTTCCCGACGCCCGCGCCCAACCGGCGCTCGCCGCGCCTGCGGACGCGTTCGTGACGCTCACCGCCGACGACGACCTGCGCGGCTGCATGGGGACCCTCGGCGCGGAGATGCCGCTGGGCGAGGCGGTCGTCCGGGCCGCCGGAATGGCGGCGACCCGCGACCCGCGCTTCCCGCAGGTGGCGGCACCGGAGCTCGCCGGGATCGGCATCGAGGTGAGCGTGCTCTCCCGCCCGCGCCCGCTCGCCAACCCCGGGGACTTCGTTCCCGGGCGCGACGGGATCGTCGTGGAGGCCCGCGGCCGGCGGGCGCTGCTGCTTCCGCAAGTGGCAACCGAGATGCGCTGGGGCACGACCGAGATGCTCGACGCGGTCTGCGCAAAGGCCGGCCTTCACGCCGACGCCTGGCGCGAGCGCGCGACGCGGCTCGAGGTCTTCGAGGTCGAACGGGAGTCGGGACCCCTCGTCGTCGGAGGCGAACCCGCATCATCGCGGGGTGGATGACCCGACCCCGCCCGGCGACCTTCGTCCCGGCCTCACCCTGGGCCTGCTCTCGGCCCAGCACGGCTTCATCCACGCCCAGACCGCCCTGCTCCCTCTCGTCTTCATCGCGGTGACGCCGGTCTTCGGGATCGGGGTCGGCGAGATGGGCCTCCTCCTCGCCGTCGGCAACGTCCTGACCGGCCTCGTCCAGATGGCCTATGCGCCGCTCCAGCGCGTCGTGAGCCGGCGCTCGCTCCTGGGGATCGGCGGTCTCGTCTTCGGAGCCGCCATGACCGCGACCGGCCTCGCCGTGACGTGGGGCGCCTTCTCGCTCGGCACGATCGTCGCTCGCGTTGCCGGGTCGCCCCAGCACCCGGTGGGCAACGCGCTCATTGCCGAGCAACGCCCTGCACAGGCCCGGGCTGCCGCGATCGCCGCCCACATCGCGGGCGGGAACCTGGGGACCGTGGCGGTGCCCCTCGTCGGCGCCTGGATCATCGTCTCGTTCGGCTGGCCGGTCGCGATGGCCGCCGTCGGGGTCCCGGCGGTCGTCGTGGGCGCCCTGATCCTCGTCGCAGTGCGCGAGACGGGCACCGATCGGGCGGCCGCCGTGGCCCATGGCAGCGTCCGCGCGGGCTTCGCCGCGGTCCTGCGTGAGCCAGACCTGCGGCGCCTCTTCGCCGCGTCGTCGATCGCCGCGGCCGGGCGCGGCATTGGCGTCGTCTCGACCTTCGTCCCGCTCTACCTCGCCCGCTCGCTCGACCTCGACGCCGGGACGATCGCCCTGATGTACACGCTCCTGCTCGCCGGGAGCGTTCCCGGGCCGCTGATCGCCGGTCGGCTGGCAGGTCGCTACGGGCATCGTCCGGTGCTCATCGGCTCGTACGTGGCAGGCTCGGCGGCGCTCGTCCTGCTCGTGGTGGCCGGCGGCTCGATCCCGCTCGTGTGGCTCGCGATCGGTTTCGTGGGGGCCTTCGTCTTCGAGGAGGCGAGCCTGCTCCAGGGGCTGCTGGTGGAGGCTGCCCCGGCCGCCATCCGCGACGCGGCGAACTCGACCTACTTCACGCTGATGTTCCTGGTCGGCGCGGCCTGGGCGGCGCTGCTCGGCGTGCTCGTCGCCGTGCTCGGTGACGCGACCGGCTTCACGGCTGTCTTCCTGCTGATGGCGGCGAGCTACCTGGTGGCCATCGTCTTCGTCCGCGGGATCCGCTCCGGGGGGCGGCCGGAGGCGACCGGCCCGGAAGCGACACGCGCGAAGGCGCGAATCGCCGCGCTTCGGTAGGATCCGCGCGTCCCCAATGAGGATCGGGCGCCGGGGCAGCGGCGCCCCGCCGTCGCCACGGAGGTTCCGTCCCGCATGCGCCTCGCCCGCCCCCTCGCGCTCCTCATGGTCCTGACAGCCGTCCTCGCCGCGTGTGCCGCCGAGTCGACGCCCGGCTGGACCTTCGCCCCGACACCCACGCCCACGGTCGCCCCGTCGAGCGAGCCCGGCACGTCGCCGGCCCCCGGCGACGCCACGCCGGCGCCCTCCGGCGCTCCCACCGCGGCCCCGTCCGACGGCGGCACCGGCGGCGCGATGGTGCAGCTCACGATCACCGCGTCCGGGATCGCCTTCGACACGGACACCCTCGAGGTCCCGGCCGACACGCCCTTCCAGATCGTGTTCGCCAACAACGACGCCGGGATCCCCCACAACGTGGCCATCCACGAGGGCAGCCCGACGGGTCCGGCGGTCTGGACCGGGCGAGATCTTCAACGGGGTCGAGACCCGGACCTACGACGTGCCGGCCCTCCCTGCCGGGACCTACGGCTTCGTCTGCACGGTCCACCCCAACATGACCGGCACCCTCACGGCGAAGTAGCGGCGGCCGGGGCGGCCGGCGCCGGGGCCGCGTTCCGGCCGGCGGGCCGGGAGGCCGGCGCGCGAGGCGCGGCGCGGGTCCAGGGTGCCGACGCCGGGGCGCAGGGCCTGCGAGTGGCGCGCTACGATCCGCGAATGAGCGACAACGTCTGCTACGTCGACGCCTACGTTCGGAGCGTCCCGGCTAGCGTGCGTGCGGTGGAGCTCCCCCCGGTTGAGGGGAGAGGCGCCCTCGTTCTTCTCGACCGCACCGTCTTCTACCCGGGTGGCGGCGGCCAACCGGCCGACCGGGGCGAGATCCGGGCGCCCGACGGGCGGACCTGGCAGGTCGTGGCCGCAAAGAAGGCCGGTGACGAGATCTGGCACGAGCTTGAGCCCGGCGCGGAGCCGCCGCCCGCAGGACCCACGGTCTTCACGGCCGACCTCGACTGGGAGCGCCGCCTCCGGCTGATGCGCACGCACACGGCCCTGCACGCCCTGTGCGGCGTCGTCTGGCGCGACTACGGCGCGCTCGTGACCGGCGGCAACATGGAGCCCGGCGGCGGCCGGATGGACTTCGAGTTCGAGCGGATGTCGGGCGACCTCGTTGGGACGATCGAGGCGACCGTCAACGAGGAGCTCCTCCGCGGCCGCGACGTCCGGGTCGCCAACCTGCCGCGGGAGCAGGCGTTCGCCATCCCGGACCTGATCCGGACCAAGGTGAACCTGCTCCCCGAGGGGATCGAGCAGATCCGCACGATCGAGATCGTGGGCCTCGACCTCCAGGCCGACGGGGGAACGCACGTGGCCAACACGCTCGAGGTCGGCACGATCCGGGTGACGGGCTACGAGAGCAAGGGCCGGATCAACAAGCGGATCCGCATCGCGCTGGAGGCGGCGACGTGACGGGGCCCGCGACGTGAAGGGGCGCGCGACGGAGCGTCGCACTGAACGGCCCGCGGGCCGCGCCTGGCCGATCCTCTCCTGGGTTCCCGGCTACCAACGGGGCTGGCTGCCCTTCGACGTCGTCGCCGGGCTCACGGTCTGCGCGATCCTCGTCCCCGAGGGGATGGCCTACGCCGAGCTGGCGGGCATGCCCCCGGAGACCGCGTTCTACGCGGCACCGGTCGCGCTCCTCGCGTATGCGATCCTGGGCAGCTCGCGCCAGCTCGTGGTGGCGGTCTCGTCGGCCATCGCCATCATGTCCGCGGCGACGATCTCGGGGCTCGCGCCCGCGGGGAGCGTCGAGTACGCGGCCCTGACCGCGGCCCTCGCGATCCTGGCCGGCCTCGTCTCGATGGCCGCCGGGTTCCTCAAGCTTGGTCGGATCGCCCAGTTCTTCTCCGAATCCGTGCTGCTCGGGTTCGTCTTCGGGCTGGCCCTGCTGATCACGATCAAGCAGGTCCCCAAGCTCCTCGGCATCGAGGCGCACGGCGAGAGCGCCCTCGACCTCGTCCGCGACATCGTGCCGCAGCTCCGGGAGACGGACCTGCTGACCCTGGCCGTCGGCTTGTCCGGCATCGTGGCCATGGTCCTGCTCGAGCGACGGTTGCCCCGCGTGCCGGCTGCCCTCGTCGTGCTCCTGGCATCGATCGGCGTCTCGGTCGCCGTCGGGCTCGAGGGGCTCGGCGTCAAGGTCGTGGGCGACCTCCCCGCAGGCCTCCGGGGGCCCACCCTGCCCGGCGTGGGTGCCGAAGCCATCCCGCTGCTGCTGTTCGGTGCCGTGGGCATCGCGCTCGTCGCGTTCGCCGAGGCCATCGGCCCCGCCAACGAGTTCGCGCGTGAGCACGGCGGCAAGATCGACCCGAACCGGGAGCTGATCGCGATCGGGGCCGCCAACACGGGCGCGGGCCTGTTCACCGGGTTCCCGATCGGGTCGTCGCTCTCGAAGTCGGCTGCCAACGATCGGGCGGGCGCGCACACCCCAGCCTCCCTGGTCATCGCAGCCGCCGCGACCGCCCTGGTCGCGGTCTTCCTGACGCCGCTGTTCGAGCCGCTGCCGGAGGCAACCCTGGGCGCGATCGTCGTCGTGGCCGTCTTCGGCATGATGAAGGTGGGCAAGCTGCGCCGGCTGTGGGAGCTGCGGCGGATCGACTTCTGGCTCGCGATGATCGCGCTGGCCGGGGTCCTGGTCGTGCCGACCCTCGAGGCGCTCGGGATCGCCGTCGTCGCCTCCCTGGCCGTCCTGGTCTGGCGGGCGAGCGAGGGGCGGGTCACGTTCCTGGGCCGGGCGGTCGGCGGCCTCGAGCCGGTGGACCTGGAAGCCGCGCCGGAGGCGGCCATCCCCGGGCTGATCATCGTGCGCCCGGACGAGATGCTCTTCTTCGCCAACGTTGCCTCGGTGCGGGACGGGATCATGCAGACAGTGGAGACGGCGGAGCCACGCCCCGCGGTCGTCCTGCTGGACCTGTCGCTGACCCCGGAGGTCGATGTCCCGGTGGTCGAGGCGCTGGAGGACCTGCACCAGCGCCTGGCCGCGGACGGGATCGAGCTGTGGCTGGCCTACCTCCGGCCGGATGCGAAGGACCTTCTCGAGCGCGCCGGTGTCCTCGCCACCATCGGTGATGCCCGAGTCCACGCGCGCGTCGTCGACGCGATCCTGGCGTTCCTCCTCCGCCTGCCGGGCGCCGACGAGCGGGTCGCGGTCCTGACGGACCTGTTGGCGTACATCCGGGACCGCGCCGCGCAACCGGGCACGAGTGCCGCGGGGGTGGAGACCCTGGCCGCGCTCGAACAGCGCCTGGCGGCCGAGCTTGCCGCCGCGGGCGGGGCACGCGGACCAGCCTGATCCCGATCGCGCGCGCCGGCGGTCGGGCGGCGCGCGCCGAGCCCGGACCGACTCCGCTCTTCAGCCCGGGCCCGGGTACCAGCGCCCCCCGCGCATGACGCGCCGGACGGCCAGGTCGTCGCCCAGCTCCACCAGGTCGGCACGCTGTCCCGCCTCGAGGCGGCCCCGGTCCGTCACGCCGAGGAGCGCCAGTGGCTCACGCGAGGCCGCCGCGACCGCGCGCGGCAGGGCGACGCCCGATCGGGCCATGTTCCGCACCGCCGTGTCGAGGGCGATCACCGACCCCGCCAGGTTGCCGCCGTCGGCCAGCACGCAGCGGTCGCCCTCGATGATGCACTCGAGGCCGCCGAGAAGGCCGGTGCGTGCCGCCGTGCCGCCGAACGAGACGCCGTCGCTGACCAGGATCAGCCGGTCGGCCGGCTTGGCGCGCAGGATGAGGGGCCAGACCAATTCGCGGACGTGGTGCCCATCGGCGATCAGCTCGACGTACGCGTCGTCCTCGAGGAGCGCCGCAACAACGAGCCCCGGGCTGCGGTGGTCCACGCCGGTCATCGCGTTGAACAGGTGCGTCGTCGTGCGCGCGCCCGCCGCGTAGCCGGCCCGCCCCTCCTCGATCGTGGCCGCGGAGTGGCCCAGCGAGGCAGCCACGCCGCGGGCACGCAGCCAGCGGATGAGGTCGAGCGCCCCCGGGATCTCGGGGGCGATGGTGGTGATCCGCAGCCCGTCCACGAGCGGCTCGAGGTCCGCGGTTGAGACCTCGGCGGGGACACGGATGTGGGCCGGGTTCTGGGCGCCCTTCTTCGACGGGTTGATGAACGGCCCTTCGAGGTTGAACCCGAGCGGGCCGGCTCCGTCGTTGGGGGCGGCCGGCATCCAGCGCCGCACCCGCTCGGCGAACGAGGCTAGGTCGGCGAGCGGCGCTGTCACGGCCGTCGGCAGGAACGACGTGACGCCGTGGCGCAGGAGCGCCCGGGCCATCCCGTCGAGTGCGCCCTCGGGGCCCATCGCGTCGTAGCCGCCGCGACCATGGACGTGGACGTCGACGAAGCCCGGGGCGACGAACGGGCCGGAGGCCTCGGTCGTGTCGAGCTCGACCGCGGCGATCCAGCCGTCGCGCACCACGACCCGCCCGGGTCGGACGTGCTCGTCGAGGACGAGGCGCCCGCGGACCACCGATTCGTCGTTCATGCACCTGCTCCCGCGCCGGCGACCGGCTGCACCCGCGATGGGTACGCGCCGGCGGCCGCTGCCGCCTCCCACATGGCCTTCACGTTCTCCGCCGGCACGTTGGCCTGGATGTTGTGGACCGAGGCGAAGACGAAGCCGCCGCCCGGCGCGAGGTCGGCAACGCGGCGCCGCACCTCGGCCCGGACGTCGCCCGGCGTCCCGCTGCCGAGCACGCCCTGCGTGTCCACGCCGCCGCCCCAGAAGACCAGGTCGCGGCCGAAGTCGCGCTTGAGGGCTGCCGTTTCCATCCCGGTCGCCGAGACCTGCACGGGATTCAGGATGTCGACCCCGATCTCGACGAGGTCGGGGAGCAGCTCGCGGATCGCCCCGCAGGAGTGGAAGAAGACCTTGGCCCGGGTACGCGCCCGGATGAACGAGAAGAGCTCGGCGTGGAGGGGCTTCACGAGCTCGCGGTAGGTTCGCGGGGCGAAGAGGGGCGTGGACTGGCCGCCCAGGTCGTCGGCCTCGCCCACCACGTCCACCGCGTCGCCCAGCTCGGGCAGGATTGCCCCCCACCAGGCGAGCTTCATCTCGAGCACGCGCTCCATCAGCGCGCGGGCCAGGGCCGGGTCGGCCGCGAGGTCCATGTAGCCGTCCTCGAAGCCGCGGAGCCGGAAGAGCATCTCCGTCAGGCCGGCGCAGACCGAGCCGACGTAGACGGCGCGGCCCTCGTCCGCGATCACGCGGCGCGCCTCGTCGGCGACGCCGGCGCGACGGGCGGGGTCACCCCCGTCCGGCCAGGCGAACCGGGCGAGGTGGCCCCCGTCGATCTCCCCGCCCAGGGGCGCCGACGACGGGTCGAAGAAGAAGCCGTCCCTGGGCATCCGGCGCCGAACGCCCCACTCGTCGACGAACGCGGTGTACTCGCCTTCGTTCACCAGCACGCGGCGGTAGCCCGCCGCGCCGCGCGGCTCCACACCCCGGACGTCGAGGCCCAGCGCATCCGCCACGTCATCGTCGATGGCCGCGAGCTGCTGGGAGATGTCGCCGACCCGCACCTCGCGCTCCGGAAGCTCGAGCGCGCGGCGCAGCCCCGCGTAGGCCCGGACGTGGATCCCGGTCATCCGCACCGCGCCCAGGTCGCGCGGGACGCGGTCGGGCTCGCGGTGGTCCAGCGCGGTGCGAACGCGGGCTCGGGAATCCATGCGGAACCTCAGCTCTGGTCGCGCCCGCGGGCAGCTCGATCCCGCTCGCCCTCGACCTCGAAGTCGACGTCGAGGGCGTAGCGGTCGGCCGGATAGCGCGATTCGGTGGATTCGAGGGGGCGTCCCCGGAGATCGACGATCACCCGGCGCTCGACGAGGAGCGGCGTGCCCGGCGCGACGCCGAGGAGGTGCGCGTCCTCCGCCGACGCAGCCCCGGCGGCGAGGGTCGCCCGCCCCCGGGCGGGCACGAAGCCGGCGCCGCGGAGCGCCTCATGGAGCGAGCCGGTCTCGAGGTCGGCCGCCATCACGACCGCCGCGCACCGTCCATGGAGCGCCACCGCCTCCACGGCGATCGGCACGTCGTCCGCCAGGCGAATGCGGACCAGCGCCACCACCGGTTCACCGTCGCCGAGCCGCAGGTCGCGGATCTCGTCGGGCCGGGCCGGGCGCAGCTCCCGCCGCAGGAGCCGGGAACGGGGAGCGCGTCCATGGCGCCGCATCTCGTCGGAGAAGCTCAGCAGACAGTTGGCCCAGCGGTGCGACCGGGGCACCGCGACGAAGCTGCCGCGCCCGGGCTCGCGGGTGATCAGCCCCTCCTCGGCGAGCCGCCCGACGGCGTTCCGGGCGGTCATCCGGCTCACCCCGAACTCGCGGCACAGGGCGGCGTCGGAGGGCAGCGGGTCGCCGGGCCTGAGATCGGCAATGCGCTCGCGAAGCGCCTGCTCGATCTCGCGGTAGCGGGGAATGTAGGAGTCGGGGATCACGTCCGGGGCTCCCCGGCCGGCGCCGGGTTCGACGCGCCGGCGGTCTGCGCCCGGCTGGCTGCGGTCTCCGCCGCCCGCTCCGCGCTGTGGACGGCAGCCCCGATCGCCCCGGCCAGCGTCCCCAGCTCGGCAGCCACGACGACGACGTTGTCGATCGAGGTAATCGTCACCCGCCTGGCGATCTCGGCGCGGATGGGGTCGAAGAGAAGGTCGCCGGCGGCGGCCACCCCGCCACCGATCACGACGCGGTCCGGGTTGACCACGACGACGGCATTGCTGATCCCGATCCCCAGATGGCGGCCGACCGCCGCGAGGCCTTCCCGTGCCCGCTCGTCGCCTGCCTGCGCGGCGCGCACGGCCTCCTCCGCTGTCGCGGTCCCGCACGCCGCCGCGATCTGGTCGGCCCGGGCGTAGGCCTCGACGCAGCCGCGGTTGCCGCAGCCGCACCAGGGGCCATCTGGGTCGATCGTCTGGTGGCCGAGCTCGCCACCCGTGCCGTCGTGCCCCTGGTGGACCCGCCCGTCGATCGCGAAGACACCGCCGACACCGGTCCCCAGGGTCAGGCCGACCATCGAGGACGCCCCCCGCCCGGCCCCCAGGCGCAGCTCGGCGAGGCCGAACGCACGCGCGTCGTTGATGAGGAACGCGGGCGCGCCGGCAGCGGCCGCGACGGGCCCGGCGACGGAGTAACCGGCCCACGGCCCGGGCACGTTCGGGAGGAACCGGATGCGCCCGGTGGCCGGGTCGTAGAGCCCGGGCACGCCGACCCCGACGCTGGCGACCGGGCCCCAGTCGGCGATCACGTTCGCGGCCATCTCCGCCAGTTGGCTCGTCACCGAGGCGGGAACGGCGTCGGGATCGGCCACGAGCCTGGTCGGCACCTGGCCGTGGGCGAGGGTGCTCCACGTGTCGCCGTCGTGCTCCACCACCGCCCACTTCAGGTTCGTCG
>CAVPJI010000006.1:0-95511 GCA_963705215.1 uncultured Chloroflexia bacterium
GATCAGGCACCGGTAGGTGATCGTGTAGTTGCTGGGGTTAGACAACCCCGGATAGGTCGCCTGGACGGTCTTGTTGACGAGCGCGGCGACGTCGGCGGCCGTATGACCCCCCGATCCATCCACGGGCATCAGGGTGCCGCCGGCAAGGGCGCCGGCGTCCACCGCGTTCACGAGGCTCTGACGGTCGTTGCGGAGCAGGCCGATGTCCACGACCAGCGCGGTGAAGGCCAGGATCACCACCAGGACGATCGTAAACAGGACGATGATCTGGCCGCGCTCGCCCTCGGCCCCACGGGTGTGGCGGCGCGGGTGGATCTGCAACCGGAGGCGATTCATTCGAGCACCATCTGGACGGTCGAGCTCATGGGGATGGTCGCGCCGAAGAGCAGCGGGAAGAAGACGCGATGGTTGTAGCTGACGGTCACCCGGACCGAGTCACCGGGAGGGGGCGTAGCGGGCGGCGTGACGGTGACGAACGCACTGCAGTTGTTGCTGGCCTGCGGGACCCGGCACGCGCTAACACTGACACCGAGTCCGGCGGCGGCCGCGCTCACCCGGTTCGAGACCGCAGCCGGAATGTTCGTTTGATCCTCCTTCATCGTCATGGCCACCCTGGCACCCTCGCGCGCCGCGTTGATGACGGTCATGCGCGAGTAGAGCAGGAACCCGAAGTCCATGATCCCGCAGAGAACCAGGAGGAAGACGGGGATGACGAGGGCGAACTCGACGAGAGTCTGGCCGCGCGAACGCGGCCGCCGCCTGGACCTGGATGTCGCACGAGTGAGATGAGGCATCATCGATATCCGTTGTAGCCCCTTGGGTGGATTGGTGGCTCCGAACGGGTCCCCCTTACGATGGTCACCGATCGGCTGGTCCGTTAGTACTACACGTCGACCTTGCACGGTACCTTGCGGGCAACCGGGGCTGGGACAATCGGTGGCGCAGAGGCGCACCAGCGACGGTCGAGAATCGCGGCGCCTTCGGGTCGTTGGACGCGCGCCCCGCTGCGCGAGGGCCTGACCGTCGGCGGCGTAGAGCTCTCGGCCGCGCTGGTGAGCAGGCTGGCAGCGGTGGTCATCACTGGCTGATCAGCGGGCTCCAGACCCCTGGCCCTCAGCTCCTGACCCGGCAGGCCTCGACGATCCGGACCGCTCGCGCGCGGATCTCCAGCGCGCGCTCATCGTCCGTGCCAATGCCCGCCTCCAGGGCGTCGAGCGCGTCGTAGAAGTGCCCCCAGGCCGTGCGCTCCGCGCGGACCCGGTCCGCGAGCGCCATCGCATCTCCGGTCGCCTCGATCGCCTCGGCGATGCGGCGAGCTCCGACGAGCGAGTGCTCGCGCGCCTGCTCGACCTCACCGGCGGCAAGCAGGCGCAGCGTCCGCAGGGCCAGGCGCAGCAGCACCACGGTCTGGGGGAGGTCGGATATGAAGCCGCCGGTGAATGGATCCAGGAGTCGGCGGATGGCGCCGCCGTCCAGCGAGCCATCCAGGCCGTCACCCACCACCGCACCCGCGTAGGCGGAGAAGACGAGGATCCGGATGTCGTCGCCGATCAGCTTGCCGACGCGGGCCGCCGCGATTGCCGCGCCGGCGAATGCCTCCTTGTCGTGGCGCATGACCAGGCCCGCTGCGTGCGCGTACCCCAGCCGCGGCCCCGCCTGGCCGAGGGTCGACAGGATGTACGCCTGGTCCTCGGCACGGCCGACGAAGCTCGGCGTGAACGGGCGGTGGCGGCGCAGCGCGTCGACGCGGATGCCGTTCGTGCCCCCCGTCACGTGGATTCGTTCGAGCGCACGTGCCACGCCGTCGATTGCGGGTCCGTCGTAGCGCTCCATCATCTCCGCGCGGGTGGAGACCGCCTGCGGGAGCGCGCTGTAGAAGACGTGCTCGTCGAAGGCCGGCGGCGAGGCCGGGAAGTCGACATCCGGGGTGAACAGGCCGCGTTCGATGTCGTGCTCGTTGACGAGCGCGCCGGCCAGCATGCCCAGCTCGATGTCGCGGCCATCCGCGTCGCGAGCGGTGGCACCCCACAGCGGTGTGGCGAGGTGCCCGAACGCGGTCCGGCCGGTCTCCTCGACCAGGACTCCCTGGGGAAACACCTGGTCCAGGTCGAACTTGAAGGTCGCGCGCACCGCGGGGTCGATGGCGACGTGCCAGAGCCCGGCGATGGCCTTGAGGAAGCTGTAGTGACGGCCATACTCCCCGTCCACTCCCACGACCTTGCGCAGCCCGGGAGCGGCCTCCAGCGCGGCGGGTTCACCAAGGCGGAACGCAAGGGCGGGGACGATGACCTCGTCGACCAGCCGCCGGGCATCGGTCTCGGTCACGACGACGACGTCCAGGTTGCGCAGGCCGCCGGCGCGTGCGAGCTCAGCCTCCACGTACGGGCGGGCGACCGGGCCCAGGCCGTCGTGCGTCACGCTCACAGACAGCAGGCAGGTGACGCGCCCGGCGTCCGGTTCTGCGTCCACGGCCTCGTCGAGCCCACGCAACCCATAGAGCAGCTCGTTGCCGGCCGGCTCCACACCCAGCTCGATCGGGTGGTCGTACCAGTAGCGCTGCTGGCCGGAGGCGGCGGTCGCGATCGCGTCCCGCAACGGCCGGGGGTACGGGAGCGCGCCGATGTCCTCCCCCGCGGGCGGGATCGTCAGGAGCACGTTCGAGGTGAACAGGACGTCCCGAGCGGGGTTCGTCATGGGGTCCCGGGCCAGCCGGGTCACGGTGACCGTCCGGGCGGCGCGAAGCTCGCGGACGCGAAGCTCCTCGTTGCCGAGAAGTCCCACGGCCTGCGGGAAGAACACCCGCCAGATGGCATTCCACGTCTCCGCGGGGCTCGTCGAGGCTCCGAGGAGACCCGGTGCGGCCGCCAACCGCTCGGCGACGTCCGGGCGGAGGGCGGTGACTCGGTTGAGCTCGGCCGCGATCCGGGTCAGGGCACCCCGATAGAAGGCGGCGAGGTAGCCGGCCTCCCCCGGGCCCGGGGCCGCCAGAACGGTTGCCGCGTGCTCATAGCCCCGATGGCCCGGGCCCGCGGCGGCCACGAGGAACGCCCCCGTCACTCGGCCGAGTGCGTCGGCATCGTCAAGGAGCCAGGGTGTCAGGTCGAGGATCGGCAGGCCCAGCGTCCCATCCCCGGGCTCGAGCATCCGACCAAGGATCGTCGTCATCCGCTCGTCCATAGGTGGAAGGATGCCACGCTGTGAGGCGGGGCTCGCGGATCCGCTCCTCCCACAGCGGTACGGAACACCGGATGGTCCGCAGGGTCGGGAAGCCCCACTATCCTGCCCAGATGAAACGGCTGGCCGTCGTCTCCGACATCCACGGCAACCTGCCGGCATTGCAGGCGGTGCTGGCCGAGATCAGCCGCGAGCAGGTCGACCGCGTGGTGAACCTGGGCGACATCGTCTCAGGCCCGCTGTGGCCGCAGGAGACCGCCACGCTGTTGCGCACGCTGGCCTGGCCTACCGTCCGCGGCAACCATGAGCGCCAGCTGCTGACGCTTCCCGCCGAGCGCATGGGTCCGACAGACGCCTTCGCCCGGTGGCGGCTGGCAGAAGACGATCTGCAGTGGCTGGCTGGGCTGCCGGCCACGCTGGACCTCGGCGACGGCCTCTTGTGCTGCCACGGCACGCCCTCGGACGACCTGCAGTATCTCCTGGAAAGCGTGACCCCCGACCTGGGCCACAACGGTTCACCCGGCGTGCGCGCCGCCAGCGCGGCAGAGGTGGCCGAGCGCCTGGGTGCGGTTACCGCGCCGCTGGTGCTGTGCGGCCACAGCCACATGCCGCGGGTGGTGCAGTGCGGCGGCACGCTGGTCGTCAACCCCGGCAGCGTGGGCCTGCCGGCCTTTGACGACGACCACCCGCACGCGCACCACATGGAAACCGGCAGCCCGCACGCCCGCTGGGCGCTGCTGGAGCGCACGCTGGCCGGCTGGCAAGTGCAGGAGCGGCTGACCAGATACGACTGGGAGGCGGCGGCGCAGAAGGCAGAAGCCGCCGGCCGCGGCGACTGGGCCGACGCGCTGCGCACGGGGCGCGTCGGGCGCATCGAGGCCAAGGTCTGCGGCTGAACCCGGTCCCGCACCGCCGCTCGTAGGACCAGCGGTACGGTTCTCGCCACTGCGACGCCTCGCTCGTTGAGGTCGGAGGGGCGGCCGCGAAGGGGCGTCGGCCGGCGTGCATTGACCAGGTCGTCCACGGTGCGGGCGCGGCTCTCGTGCCAGAAGGTAATGTGGCCCACGACGTCGCGGACCGTCCACGAGCCGTCGACGAGCCGTCGACGAGCACATCGTCGGAGGCCTTCGCTCCGGCGGCCGCCAGGAGGGGCCGGTGGTAGGGTGCCTGCTGCCGCCATGAGACTCACCGCGCGACAGCTCAACCGGGCCACGCTCGGCCGCCAGCTCCTGCTGCGCCGGGAGGCGCTCGACGCTGTCGAAGCCGTCCGCCGGGTCGTCGCCCTGCAGGCGCAGGAGCCGGCGTCGCCGTACCTCGCCCTCTGGAACCGGGTGATCGGCTTCGATCCCGCCGACCTCGACGCGGCCTTCGCCGCCGGCGCCGTCGTCAAGGCCACGCTCTTGCGCATCGCGCTCCATGCCGTGGGCGCCGAGGACTACCCGGCGTTCCACGACGCGATGCAGCCGAGCCTCCGCGCCTCGCGCCTCAACGACCGCCGCTTCACGGGGACGGGCCTGGCCGCGGCCGACGCCGACGCGCTCATCCCGGACCTGATGGCATTCGCCGGACAGCCCCGGATGAACGCCGACGTCGAGGGCTGGCTGGCCGGCCGGCCCGGTGGCCCCATCCCCGAGCGCGCCTGGTGGGCCATCCGGACGTACGGGCCGTTCGTCCACGCGCCAACAGGCGGGCCGTGGTCATTCGGGCTCCGGCCCGCATATGTCTCCGCCCGCGAGCAGGGTCGCGCCGGGGACCCGGCGTCGGCATTGGGCGTGCTGGCCCGCCGCTACCTCGAGGGGTTCGGGCCGGCCTCGGCGGGGGATCTCGCCCAGTTCGGGATGCTCCAGCCGCGGACGCGGGTCCGTGACGCCCTCGCGTCGCTCGTCGCCGCCGGCAGCGCGGCGAGGATCGAGGGTCCCGATGGCGCGGAGCTATTCGACGTGCCCGACGGCCTGCTCCCGCCGGAGGACACGCCGGCCCCGCCGCGGCTGCTGCCGATGTGGGACAGCGTCCTGCTCGCCTACGCCGACCGGGGCCGCGTCATCCCGCCGGAGTACCGCCGGCTCGTGACCCGAGCCAACGGCGACGTCCTGCCGACACTGCTCGTCGACGGGAGCGTCGCAGGGGTCTGGCGTCCCGCCGACGGCGGCATCGAGGCGACGGCCTTTCTCCGGCTGCCGGAGGGCACGTGGGACGCGCTCGAGGGCGAGGCCTGCGGCATGGTGGCACTCCTCGCCGGTCGCGATCCCGCCGTCTACCGGCGCTACGCCCACTGGTGGGACGCGCTGCCGAGCGTCGAGGTGCGGGTGCTCGGCCGCGGGACCACCGGCTGATCTCGCGCTGGCGGCCTCCGCCCGCAACGCGGAGCTGCCGCCGGGCGGTCAGTCGGCCCAGGCCACGGCTATCCGACCGCCTCCGTCCGGCAAGGGGAGCGACTCGGCCTCGGCCACGACCGCGTCGCGTTCCGTCCGCGTCAGGCGGCGCCAGGACCGGAGCGATACCGCCCGGTGCGCACGTCGCCACGTCCCGACGACCTCGGCCTACCATTCCCGGTATGCGGTTCGACGGGCGTCGTCCGAACGGAGGAACAGGTCGTGACCGAGGAGAAGCAGACAGCATGGCCGTGCCCGAAGGACGGGGCCGCCATGCAGCCGATGGCGCGCGGCGATGGCGTGCGGCGCTGCCCGGAGTGTCGTTCGGTGTTCATCGACCCCGAGGCCCTGCGTCGCGGGCGTGGGGGGCGACCACCAAGGTGGTCCCCGGTGGTCACGAGCGTGCTCCTGAGCCTGCTCGCGACGTTCGTGGTCCGGCGGCTTCGGCGACGCTCTCGCCCGCAGGCTCCGGCCTGACGGCCAGCCGGGCCGGCAGCGCCCATACCCGCTGGACCGTCGGGGCGTAGCCCGGTGCCTCAGTGCACCGGCCGGCGGTTCCGGAACGCTTGACAGGCTTCGCCGGCGGGGAGTATCCCGTAGGCGCCGAGTTGGTCGGCGCCCTGCTCCACACGCCCTGAGGAAGAAGCGATGAAGCGAACCCTGACCCTGTCCCTCGCTGGGGTGCTCGTCCTCGGGACGCTGGCGACGGGAGTCGCCGGCGCACATCAGGCGAGCGGTGCCAAGTCGCACGACCGCGAAGGTGGCCATCGGGGCGGTTTCGGGGCCGTGACTTCGTGCCTTCTGTCCCCGGCGGTGAGCGGAACGTCCGTGGTCGCCTGGGCCACGCCCGGCAAGCCCGGAGGCTCCCTCAACGTCCGGGTGCGAGTGAAGCACCCCGACGCCACGGCGGCGACCTACGTTGCGACCGTGACGCCCACATTTCCCACCGCCGGGGCGGGAGCCCCGGTGACCCTCACCCGGAACGGCACGTCCTTCGTCCTGAAGGGAAGGGTCCCGGTGCCGGCATCGGCGACCGCCGGCAGCGCCACCCTGGCAGTGGCCGGCACCTACGGCACCTCCAGCTTCACGTGCGCGGGCCTGAAGGCGGCGATCAAGGTTCCCAAGCCGGCTCGGCCGCCCGTCTGCACCAGCACCCCTGCGGGGCTGAGCGTCCGGGCCTGGGCAACGCCCGCAATGCCGGGCGGCACGCTGTGGGTCGCGGTCAAGGTGAAGAAGCAGGACCCGTCGGCCACGATGACGGCGACGGCGACCGCGACAATTCCACCTGCCTCGGTGACGGCTCCCCAGGTGCTCAAGCCGCTGGGCTCGTGGGCAGTCCTCGCCGGTTCGTTCCCGGTCGACAAGGGTGCGACGCTCGGCGCCACCGCGACGGTGGGGGTCGCGGGGACGTATACCGTTGGGGCGGCCGCCACCACGTTCACGTGCTCGCTGACCACCCCCATCAGGAACGTCAGGTTCTGGCGCGTGGGGAAGGGCCACTAGTCGCGAGCGGGGCCACACCGCACACACCATCGGCGGCCGCCCCGTGGTCCTATTGGGGGGCTGGCTCCAGGGCCCCTGCGCTGGTTATCTACTGCCAGAGTTGAATTTGCACCATCGGGGTGCACGCCGGCTCGACGGAGCCCGGACGAGGTCGCGGCCGGCCGAGGACCAGAGGCCCCGCCCAAGGTGATCTCGCAGGTCCGGGGGAGGCGCAGGTTATGTCCCTGCTCCAGCGGCTCGAGAGTGCGCAGCAGGCTGGCAACACCCAGGGTGCCGGCGAGCCGCCGAGCGCCGGCACGGCGGCGCGCGTCTCGCCTCCGACTGACCTGAGGCTGGCCCAGGTTGCGGCGCGAGGGGACCGGCTGCGCGACATCAGGCTTCGCCTGGTGGACGAGGTGGTCGGCGCCTCCGACACGCTGTTCGACACCAACGCGGCGACCGACGTCCACGCGAAGGTCGCGGCGATCGTCGACCGGGTCATCGAAGAGAACGGGTACTCGGTCACGCGAGACGAACGGCAGCGGCTGGCCAAGGAGGTGATCGCGGAGATCGAGGGCCTCGGGCCGCTCGAGCCCCTCCTGGCCGACGACACGATCACCGAGATCATGGTCAACGGCCCGAACCAGATCTACATCGAGCGGCGCGGAAAGATCGAGCGCGTCAACGTCGCCTTCCTCGGCGACGAGCACGTCCTCCGGATCATCGACCGGATCATCACGCCCATCGGGCGGCGGATCGACCAGACGAGCCCGCGGGTCGATGCCCGCCTGCCCGACGGCTCGCGCGTCAACGCGATCATCGAGCCGCTCTCGCTTGTTGGCCCCGTCATCACGATCCGGAAGTTCTCCGCCAAGCCGTTCACGGTGGACGACCTCGTCGGCTTCGGCACGGCCACCGCCGAGATGTTCGACTTCCTGAGAGCCTGCGTCGAAGCTCGCCTCAACATCTTCGTCTCCGGCGGCACGGGCTCGGGCAAGACGACGGCGCTCAACGTGGTCTCATCCTTCATTCCCGAGGACGAGCGGATCGTCACGATCGAGGACGCCGCCGAGCTCCAGCTGCGCCAGCAGCACGTCGTCACCCTGGAGGCCCGGCCGTCGAACCTGGAGGGCAAGGGCGAGATCACGACCCGCGACCTCCTGCGCAATGCCCTCCACATGCGCCCGGACCGGATCATCGTCGGCGAGTGCCGCGGAGGCGAGGCGCTGGACATGATCCAGGCCATGACGGTGGGCCAGGATGGCTCGCTCTCCACCGGCCACGCCAACAGCCCGCCGGACATGCTCCGCCGTCTCGAGACCATGGTCCTGATGTCCGGCGTGGATCTCCCGCTGCGCACGATTCGCGAGCAGGTCGCCTCGGCCGTCGACCTCATCGTCCACACCGCCCGGCTCAAGGACGGCTCCCGCAAGATCGTCAACATCACCGAGGTCTACGGGATCGAGGACGACGACATCCTCATGCAGGACATCTTCGTCTTCGAGCAGACCGACTTCGTCGACGGGAAGATCCAGGGGGTGCTCAAGCCCACCGGGGTCCGGCCGACCTTCATGTGGAAGTTCGAGTCAGGCGGGATCGAGCTGCCGCCCGGCGAGTTCGGCATCCCCCCCGAGGATCCGGCGCACCCGACCCCCAAGGGCAAGGGGAGAGGGAACCTGGGTGAGGGGGCCTTGAGTCCCGAGGTTTCCGGGTCCCCCGTCGGCACCGGCCGTGCAGCGAAGGCTGGAGGCCTGGTGTTCGTCTCGTCGATGGGGCCTGTCGATCTCGAGACGGGCCGCGTCGTCAGCGGCGGGATCAAGGAGCACGCGCGCCAGTGCCTGGTGAACCTCACGGCGAAGCTCGAGGCGGAGGGCAGCTCGCTCGAGAAGGTGGTCTGGGCCAACTGGTCCCTGCGCGACACAGCGGAGTTCGACACGTTCAACGAGGAATGGGTGCGCTGGTTCCCGGGCGACACACCGGTCGGCCAGGGCACCCTGATGCCCAAGCTCCAGCGTCGCGCCGGCTTCCGGATCTCGATCGGGGTGATCGCCGCGGCGTAGGCGTCCCCCCAGGCAGGCGTCCCCTCAGTCCACCGTGAGCGTCTTCGATAGGTTTCGCGGGAAGTCCGGGTCGAAGCCGCGGAGCACGCTCACGTGGTACGAGAGCAGCTGCAGCGGCAGGACGCCGAGCAGGGCGCTGACCTGGGGATCCGAACTCGGAATGGCCACCAGGACGTCGCCGTTGGCCCGCAGGCGCGGATCCTCCTCGGCGATCGTGATGGTCCGTGCCCCGCGCACCTTGACCTCGTTGATCCCGCTGATGATGAGCGGGATGTCGGTCGGACCCGCGACAAAGACGATCGGGTAGCCGGCGGTCACCGCGGACAGCGGGCCGTGCTTGAACTCGGTCGAGAGCATCCCTTCGCAGTGCGCGTACGTGATCTCCTTGAGCTTGAGGGCACCCTCGAGGGCGATCGGGTAGGTCGCGCCGTAGCCGAGGCAGTACAGCGAGTCCCAGGCGTTGATCTCGTCGGAGATGGCCTCGACCTGGTCGGCCACGGCCGCGAGCGTCTCCTCCATGAGATCCGGCACCTGCGCGAGGAGACCCGTGTCCCTCCCGGCCAGGCGGTAGGCCAGGTAGAGGAACGTCAGGACCTGGTTCGTGAACGTCTTGGTGGCCGGCACGCTGATCTCGTAGCCACAGCCGAGCGGCAGGCAGAGCCGGGCGGCGCGGGTCAGGCTGGAGCCGACGACGTTGGCCAGGCCGAAGCAGGTCATCCCCCGGCGCTCGGCCGCCTCGAGGGCGTTGAGGACGTCCTTCGTCTCGCCCGACTGGCTGACGAAGATCCCGACGTCCTCGTGGCCGACGGCGGGCGCGTACTGGGCGATGAACTGGGGCGCCAGCACGGGGATCGCGACCCGCCCGGCGAGCTGGGCGAGGTACACAGAGCCGAGCGAGGCGGCATGGAAGCTCGTCCCGCAGCCGACCAGGAAGAGATGCCGCGCGCCCCGCATCTGCTCCACGAGGGGCGCCACGTCCGCGCTCGCGTCCAGCAGGTGCAGGAGCTCGCGGGCGACCTGCGGCTGCTCGTGGATCTCCTTGAGCATGAAGTGCGCGTAGCCGCCCTTCATGACCGCGTCCATCGACTCGGTTGACGGTCTCGACCGGGCGCTCGACCAGCCGCCCGTTCTTGACCGAGCGGACCTCTACGCGGTCGGCCCACAGCGTCACGATCTCCCCGTCGAGCGGCCGGATCACGTTCCGCGTCAGTGGCAGGATCGACGGCAGGTCCGACGAGACGCAGGTGAAGCCGTCGCCGATCCCGACGACGAGGCCGGACCCCTTCTTGAACGCGTACAGCCGGTCGTCGTCGGCGCGCCCGATCACGAACGCGTAGTCGCCCTGCAGGTCCCCGAAGGCGAGCCGGATCGCGTCGATGAACGCGTAGCCGCGACGGACGTAGCGCTCCACGGCATGGACGCACGTCTCGCCGTCGTTCTCCGAGCGGACGGTCATCCCCTCGGCCTGGAACTCGACGCGAAGCTCGGCGTTGTTGACGACGTTGCCGTTGTGTGCCCCGGCCATTGCGCCGTCCGAGTCGAGGTGCGGCTGGGCGTTGACCTGCGACGGCTCACCGAACGTCGCCCAGCGCAGCTGCGCGATGCCGCGACTGCCGCGCATCTCCGCGAAGCTGTGGCTCGTCGCGACCGCGTCGACCTTGCCAACGTCCTTGCGGAGGTCGATCGTGCCGTCCCGGAAGGTCGCCGCCCCGACCGAGTCGTAGCCGCGGTAGGTGAGCCGCTGCGCGGCCTCGACCAGGATCGGCCCGAGAGCCTCATCCCGGTCGGTCACGTAGCCAAAGACGCCGCACATACCTGCAGATCTCCCGGTTCGACGGTGTCGGGGTTTGGTCGCCGCTTCAACCGCTGCCCGCCATCGTGACGACTCTGGCGCGTGGATGCTGCGGCCGGCGGCAGGCGATGACGCCGTGATCGTCTCGGGCGAGTCGTGAGCCGCTGCCCGGGTCGCCCACCGGCTGGGTCGCCTCCCGGCCGCCGTTTGCTACGCTCCCGCGGCAGAACGCGCGCCAGGAGGCACCACCGATGCACGCGGACGAGATCCGCTTCCTGTTTGCCTACGACCGCTGGGCGACCCGCCGGGTGCTGACCGTCCTCGACGGCCTGGACCCGGCCGTGTGGACGCGAACGAATGTCGTCGACGAGCGCGGCCTGGGCGGGATCCTCGTCCATCACCTCGGCGCCTCGCAGCGCTGGCGCCACGCATTCGAGGACACTGGCGAATCCCCCGAGCCCGAGCGCGAGCCGCTGCCGACGATCGACGAGCTGCGCGAACGCTGGGACGCTGAGTGGGCCGCTGTCGATGCCTGGCTGCCGACCGTCACCGACGGCTTCGTCGGGCACGTCCACGAGGGGGTGCCCGTCTGGCAGATGCTGGTGCACGTCGTGAATCACGGGACGCAGCACCGAGCGGAGGCGGCGGCGCTGCTCACCGCCGAGGGCCGATCGCCGGGCGAGCTCGACCTCATGAACTATGCCGAGGAACAGGCCAGCCATCTTCGAGAGCTGCGGTTGCGTCCGTCTCTGGGTGAACCGCTGACCACGGCTGATGGTGATCCGTCCGGGGGCGAGCGCGCCTTCTCGAGATGCGCTTCGTACACGATCCGCCCGCTTGGCCCCGACGACGGCGAGCTGCTGAGGGACCTCCTCCGCGTCTTCGGCGAGGCGTTCGACGACGCCGAAACCTACTGCGGCGCTCCGCCCAGCCGGGCCTACCTGGAACGACTGCTCCGCGGCGAGAGCTTCATCAGCATCGCCGCACTGGAAGGCGACGAAGTCGTTGGTGGCCTTGCCGCATACGAGCTCCCGAAGTTCGAACAGGAGCGCAGCGAGATCTACATCTATGACCTGGCCGTCGTTGCGGGGCACAGGCGGAGGGGTATCGCGACTGCCCTGATCGATGAGGTCAGGCGTCTTGCGGCAGCGCGCGGAGCCTGGGTCATCTTCGTGCAGGCTGATCGGGGTGACGAACCCGCCATCGCGCTCTACACGAAGCTTGGCTCGCGCGAGGATGTCCTGCACTTCGACATCGCGCCGCGCGCGGCGAGAGGGGCAGGAGGAGTCATGTCGGACAAGTCGGTTGCGCAGAAGGCCCGAGTCAAGCCCGGAACAACGATCGCGGTCCTGAAAGGAGTGCCGGGCGTCATCGAATCGCTCGGCCTGCCGGAGGACATCACCTTCGTCGACCCGGAAGAGGCGCAGCTCGTCTTCCTGTTCGTCCACACGCGTGCCGAGCTCGAAGCCACGCTGCCGCCGGCCGTCGCCGAGCTCGCCCCGGGCGCGGCGATCTGGGTCTTCTACCGCAAGGGCTCGACGGCAGCCGGGCTGGACATGAGTCGCGACAGCATCTGGGCGGTCGCGGCGGAGCTCGGCCTGAGACCCCTGGGTCTCGTCGGCATCGACGTCACCTGGTCGGCCTTTCGGCTCAGACCGGCGAGGTAGGATGCACGCCACCGTCGCGAACCGAACCCGGCCGGCCCGCGCCGCTGCATGAGCTCGGCGGCGCTGGAGCTCGATCCGAAGGACCGAACCGGCGCGGCGACCCCGGCGGCCCTGCGGGCTCCGCGCCTCGCGGGCTCCAGCGGCCGATGGGCCTCCAATCCGCGACCCGCTTCCCTCCGAACCACGATCATGAGCCAGATGCGCGCCCTGCTCTCCATGCCCGCCGACCGCCTCCGGCGCCGCGCCGTCCGTCGGGCCGAGGAGCTTTTCTCGCATGCGGACGACCCCCTTGCCGACACGCTCCGGTACGCCGGAGATCCGGGGCTCTTCGGCCCCGAGTCCATCACGTGGGAGCTCATGGGTGACGCGTCGACCTTCATCGGGGGCATTCGCGCGCTGCTGGTCCAGGCGGCACATCCGGAGGTCGTGGCGGGAGTCGCGGACCATTCGCGCTACCGGGAAGACCCGCTCGGACGCCTGTCGCGAACCTCGAACTACGTGACCGCCACCTCATACGGCGCCATGCCGGAGGTGGACGCGGCAGTCGGGACGGTGCGGCGCGCGCATGCCAGGGTGCGCGGGACGTCCCATCGTGGGATCCCGTACACGGCCGGGAACCCGGCGCTCGCCGCGTGGGTTCACAACTCGCTCACGGACTCGCTCCTGGTCGCGGCACAGGTGTTCGGTCCGCGGTCGCTGTCGACGGAGGAGGCCGACCAATTCGTCGCGGAGCAGGCATGCGTCGGCCGTCTCCTCGGGGCCGATCCACTGCCTGAGACTGCTGCGGATCTCGCCCGATGGGTGGCGGAGCACCCCGCCGTGGCGCCCTCTCCCGGCATGGTCGAGGCTGTCCGGTTTCTCCGGCAACCGCCCCTGAGCCCGGCGGTGCTGCTCAGCTATCGACTGATGGCGGGGGCTGCCGTGGCCACGCTCCCGGAGCGGTTGCGGGAGGTCCTCGACGTCCGCGCCCGCCGGGGCGCGGTCCCCATTGGCCGGGCGTCCATGCGGTCAATCCGGTGGGTCCTCGGCTCCTCCCCGCGATGGCGGGTGGCGCTCCTCCGCGTCGGCGCGCCCATCCCGGAAGAACGGTTCAAGCAGAAGACGCCCTTCGAGACGATCACGCGCACGCCGCAGCCTTGACCGGTTCGGCGCCCGGACCTGCCGGCGTGAGCTCCCGTCGCCTGGTTGGCTATCGCGCCGCCGCAATCGGCGCGAACTTGCGGCGATAGGCGGCGGGAGTCAGGCCCGTCGTCCGCTTGAAGAGCCGGCGGAAGAACGTCGGGTCCTCGTAGCCCACCTGGTAGCCCACGTCGTCGATCGCGCCACCGCCGGCCTCGATGAGCTGCCTCGCCCGCTCGATCCGCAGCGCGTGGACGTACTCGATGGGCCGATGCCCGGTCGCCGCCTGGAACCGGCGAGCGAACGTCCGCTTCGTGAGGCCGGAGCGTTGGGCCATCGCGGTCACGGGGTTGGCGGTCGCAAGGCTCTCGGCGATCCAGGCCAGGCAGTCGCAGATCACGGCGTCACTCGTTCGCGTGCGCTGCGTCATCGCGGAGAAGGGCAGCTGCCCGTCCTCGTGACCCGCGAGCAGGTACACCTTCGCGGTTCGCGAAGCGTGCTCCGGACCGCACAACCGGGCGATGAGGTGGAGCGCGAGGTCCTGCCAGGCCGTGACGCCTCCGGCGGTGATGAGGCCGACGGATTCGCTCTCGAGGTCCAGGATCGAACCCGAGGTGAAGGCAACGCGCGGGTACGTCGACTGGAACAGGTCGCGATACGCCCAGTGGCTCGTGCACGACCGGCCGTCGAGCAACCCGGATTCGGCCAACAGCAGCGAGCCGGTGCAGACGGTCGCGAGGAGCGCTCCCTGCGAGTGCATGCGCCGCAGCCAGTCGATCTCGGCCCCGTACCGCCCGCGCGGCGCCCTGTCGATCGGGGTGTACATGTCGCAGACGATCGCCACGTCGACCGTGTCGACGTCGGCGAGGGCCGCATGGGGCTCGACGAGGATGTTGCCGAAGCAGCGGAACGGCTCGCCCGTCGCGGCCACGATCCAGACGTCGAGCAGGGCGTCGCCCGGCTGTCCCGTCGTCATGTCCGGGAACACGGCGCCAACGGAAAGCAGGACGTCGTAGAGCCCGTACAGGACGGACGGCGACGTCTCGGGCGCGGCGAGCAGCGCAATTCGTGGACGACGCGTCTCTGTCATCTTTGCCCCGGTTCGGTGGAATCTGTCTCTTACAGCATGGCATGACAAGGCCGACACTGCCACCAGGTGGGAGCGCCGACCCCCGCCGATGGCAAGGGGGCGGCCGACACGAGCCAGCGAGGGGACCAGAAGATCATGGACGTCGACGCCATCACGACCCTGCGCGCCTCGATCCGGGGATCGGTCTTCGGCCCCGGCGACGCCGGCTACGACGAGGCCCGCGCCGTCTGGAACGCGATGATCGACCGCCGCCCCGCGGTCATCGTCCGCGCCGCGGACACGGCCGACGTGGTCGCGGCGGTGACCGTGGCCCGCACGCATGGCCTCCCGGTGTCGGTGCGAGGCGGTGCGCACAACGTCGCCGGTCACGCGGTGGGCGAGGGAGCGCTGATGATCGACCTGTCGGCGATGCGCGACGTGCGAGTGGACCCGGAGCAGCGGCGCGCATGGGTTGCCGGTGGGGCGACCTGGGGCGACGTGGACCGAGCGACGCAGGAGTTCGGTCTCGCGACGCCGGGCGGCCTCATCTCCGAGACAGGGGTTGGCGGGCTGACCCTGAGCGGCGGCATCGGCTGGCTCAGGAGCCGCCACGGTCTGTCCATCGACAACCTCGTCTCCGCCGAGGTCGTCACGGCGGACGGTCGCGTCGTTCGCGCGAGCGACGACGAGCATCCCGACCTGCTCTGGGCCCTGCGCGGCGGCGGCGGCAACTTCGGCGTCGTGACGACGTTCGAGTTCGCGCTGCACCCCGTCGGCCCCACCGTGATGTTCGCCGGCCCGGTCTACGGGATCGAGGCGGGCGCCGCGCCGATTCGCTTCTGGCGGGACTTCCTCGCCGACAGGCACGACGACGTTGCGTCGATCGTCGAGTTCTCGACGATCCCCCGCGACCCCGGGTACCCCGAGGCCGCCTGGGGCAGGCGCGTCTACACGATCGCCGCGATGTACGCGGGGGACGCCGAACGGGGCGAGGTACTGCTCCAGCCGCTGCGCGAGCTGGGCGAGCTCGTGACGGACTTCTCGGGCCAGATGAGCTACTGCGACATGCAGCAGCTCTTCGACACCGTCATCCCGTTCGGGCAGCACCGCAGCTACTGGAAGAGCCGATACCTGGCCGACCTGCCCGACGAGGCGATCGACCTCATGCTCGAGGGCAACGCCGCACCGCCGTCCCCGAACACCCTGTCGTCGATCTGGAACTTCGGCGGGGCGACGGCGCGGGTCCCCGCCGACGCCACGGCCTTCGGCGACCGGTCGATGCCCTGGATGGTCTCGTTCGACGCGATCTGGAGCACGGCGGCCGACGATCAGGCCAACATCGCCTGGTCCCGGTCGCTCTGGGAGCGCCTGGCCCCCCATGCTGCCGGGGGCCGCATCTACCTGAACTTCCCCGGCCTGGGCGAGGAGGGCGACGACCTGGTGCGGCGCTCGTTCGGAGGAAACTTCGACCGCCTGACGGCGATCAAGCGAGACTACGACCCCGGCAACGTGTTCCGGTTCAACCAGAACATCACGCCGGCGGTCACTCGCGGCTCCGGATCATGATGACGGTGCCGGCCGGCGCTCAATCGGCCGACTGACGCACCCGTGCTCGGCTCCACGTCGCGCGCAGGCCGAGGTCAGCGACCCAGCGATCGATGTAGCGCACGCCGGCGCGCTCCAACATGGCGATCGTGCCGGCCAGGAGCGCGGAGAGGTTCATTCGCCGGGGGCGACCCGCCGGGCGCGTCGGCGCATGGGTTCATCGTGGCCCAGGACGATGGCGGCCAGCGCCGCCCGGACCTCGTCGTCGGCGTAGGCGGGATGGCGGTGTCGGATCCCGGCTTCGGTGACGTACCGGATCTCGTCGCTCATCTCGGCGGCCAGGGCCACGCGCTGCTCGGGCGTCATGCGTCGAAACGCCTCCCGCTGGCGTTCATGGGCTGCCGTCGACGTGTCGCGTAGGGCCATCGTGCCGCAACTGTAGCCTGACATCGCGCAGTCGAGAACGCCGGGGGCACGGGCAGAGTCCTTGGCCGTTCCACCAAATGGACGACGGCGTCCGGGGAGCACTGGGCGATGGCACGCTCGCCCGTCGCTCGTGCAGGGAGGCGAGGATCTACAGCGGCATCGCCCGGCGGAGGGCGACGTCGCGGGGATCGCCGTCGAACCCGCCCATCCGGTTGGTCACGTACGCGTACGCGATCCCGGTCGCCGGGTCCGCATAGCCGAGCGAGCCGCCCGCGCCGGGTGATCCGAACGCGCCCTCGTGACCGAAAGGCCAGGCCGGCGTGGGCTTCATGAAGCCGAGCGAGAACTGGACCGAACCGCGCATGCAGGCGTCGTGGAAGCCGCGTCGCGCCGGGATCGCCGGGGCTCGCAGATCCTGGAGCGTGGCGGCGCGCAGCCCGAGCTCGCGGCCGTCGCCGGCGAAGGCCGCGTACGCCCGCGCCAGCCCCCGCGCCGTGCCGACGCCGCCGCCCGAGGGGATCTCGAGCTCGCGGGCGAAGACCCGCTCGCGGTCGAGCGGTACCTGCGTGCCGGGGTTCGAGACGACCGAACGGAAGAGCACGGACCGCGGGTTCAGCGCGTCGAGAAGCATCCGGAAGGGGAGGCCGAGGATCGTCCGGACCGTGCTGTCCTGGACAAGCGGCGCCAGGCGGTCGTCGGGGATCGAGGCCGGCAGTCGGATGTGGAACTCCGCTCCGAGCGGGCCGGCGATCTCCTCGGCGAAGAAGCGCCCGAGGGTCCGGTGCTGCGGGTCGACCCGCCGGAGCAGCTCGCCCTCGTAGAAGCCGAGGCTGATGGCGTGGTAGGCCTGGCGCTCGCCCGGCTCCCATTCGGGTCGCTGGCGAGCCATGATCGCGGCCAGGCGGTCAGGGTCGGCGATGACCTCGCGGTCGACCTTCTCGTCGAAGCCGAAGAGGCCCGCCTGGTGGGCGAGCAGCTGGCGGACGGTGGTCCGCTCCTTGCCGGCTTGGCCGAACTCGGGCCAGTAGGTCGCCACCCGTTCGTCCCAGGCGAGCCAGCCGCGCGAATGGGCGAGGGCCAGCGTCATCGCGGCCATGCCCTTCGTGGCCGAGTAGACGAGGACCATCGTGTCCTCGTTCCACGGCGCTCCGGTTGCCGCGTCGCGAACGCCGCCCCAGATGTCCACGACCTTCTCGCCGTGCTGAAAGATGGCGCAGGCGCCGCCGACCTCGGCTCGGCTCCGGAAGTTCTCCTCGAACGCCTCCCGGACGGGCTCCCAGCCTGGGGCGACCGTCCCCCCGATCTCGACCTGGTTCGCACTGTTCCGTGTCATCGCCGTCGCGCCTCAGTCATCCGTGGTGATCCCTGTTTGCGCCCGCCGCCACGGCGGGTGCCGACCGGACCGACGATGCGGCTCAACCCGGCCACGGCGCATCCATCCTTCGACGGACCCGGTGGTTGGTTTCGGAATCGACGCGACTCCATGGGCAGCGGCGCACCTCAGTCGAGCAGCCCGAGCTCACGGCCGCGCGCGACGGCCTCGACCCGGTTGGCGGCCCCGAGCTTGCCCGAGATCGTGTGGAGGTGCGACTTGACAGTCCCGACCGTCACGAACAGCTCGGTCGCGACCTGGCTGTTGGACCGGCCGAGAGCGACCAGGCGCAGGACCTCGATCTCGCGGGCGGTCAGGGCCTCGACAGGTCGTTCCGCACTCGGTCGCGAGGGCAGGCGGGCGCCGGCCCTCTCGTGCACCTGCATCTCCGCGACGCGCGCGAGGACCGAGCGGGCGGACCGGGCAACCTGCGCGTCGCCGGCCCGCGTCGCGAGCTCGAGGGCGCGCAGACCCGCGACCTGGGCGAGCTCGGCCTGGCCGAGCTCGACCCGCGCCCGTGCCAGGACGGCCCACACGGCGCCGCCGGCCGAGGCACCCGGGCGACCCGACGCCCGCGCGATCTCCGCCTCGCAGAGCCGTGCCGCCCCTGGAGCGTCCCCGCGCGCGATTGCGATGGCGGCCAGGTCGGCGATCGCGCGATCGGCCGCGAACAGGTTGCCCCCGGCGCGCAGGTCGGGCAGTGACGCCGCGTAGGCCGCGGCGGCGCCATCGATGTCGCCCGCGGCGGCCAGCCCCCGCGCCAGGAGGATGGTCGCGTCGCCGCGCAGCGTGGTCTCGCCTTCCGGTGGGAGCCCAGCCGGCAGGAGCTCGCGCGCGAGCCGCGCCTGCGCGATCGCCGTAGGGGCATCTCCCTCGAGGTCCGCGAGGCGCGAGCGAATGAGGGCCAGCTGGGTGCGGACCGCCGCGTCGGCGATCGCGTCACCGTCGTGGTCGACCGCGAGGGCGCGCTCCGCGTCGGCCAGCCGCTCGGCCACGCCGTCCGTCTCACCGGGGAGCACGAGGCACCACGCGTACGAGGTGCTGAGCTGCGGGTCGCCGCGGACGGCCTCGCCAGGGAGAGCGTCGAGCCACCGGCGGACGGTTCTGAGCTCCCCGGCGTTGAGCCAGCGCAGCGAAGCCTCCGCCACCATGCGGCACGTCCGCTCGAGGTCGTCCGTCCTGAGGGCGTGGGCGATCGCCTCGTCGTCGTCGCCCTGTGCGGCAAGCCAGGCCGCCGCCCGCGCATGGAGACCCGGGGGCTCGCCGGGGCGGAGGATCCGCAGCCGGGCGCGGAGGACCTCCGCGAACAGCGCGTGGTAGCGGTACCACCGCCGCTCGTCGTCGAGCGGGATGATGAGCAGGTTCGCGCGCTCGAGCTCCTCCAGTCGCGCCTGGCCGTCGGAGCGGCCGGTGACCGCATCGCAGAGCGACCCGCACATGCGATCGAGGACCGCGGTCCGCAGCAGGAAGTCCTGAGTCTCGGGAGGCAGGCCGCCGAGCACCTCCTCGACGATGTAGTCGAGGACGAAACGGTGGCTGGCGCCGAACCGCCGCACCTGCCCGGCCTGGTCGGACCGGCCGCGCAGGGAGATCGCGGCCAGGCGCAGCACCGCAGCCCAGCCCTCGGTGCGCTCGACGAGCGCGGCGACGGCCGCGGAGTCGAGCTCAACCGCCACCGCTCCGAGCATCTCGCCGGCTTCGGACTCGGTGAAGCGGAGGTCCTCGGCCCGCACTTCGAGCAGCTCGCCCCGCGCACGGAGCCGGGCCAGCGGTAGCGGCGGGTCGGCGCGCGTCGCGATGGCCATGCGCGCCCCAACCGGGAGCCGCTCGATGAGCGACGCGACGAGCCGATGGATCGCCGGCTCCTCGATCACGTGGTAGTCGTCGAGCACCAGAACCACCTCGCCAGTGATCCCATCCGCAAGCGCCGTGGCGACCGGGTCGAGGACGCTGGCGAGCGCGAGCTCTGGATCGACGGGCTGGGACGGGTCGCGCTCGGGGATCTCCTCGATCCGGCCCGTGAGGAGGCCCGCAGCGGTCGCGAGGTATCGGACGAAGCGGACCACGTCGTTGTCGCGCGGGTCGAGCGAAAGCCACGCGCTGCGGACGTTCGCCTCGCCCGCCCAGGAGGCCAGCAGGGTGGTCTTGCCGAACCCGGCCGGCGCGGCGACGAGCAGGAGCCGGGCCTCGGGCGCGCTCTCCAGCAGGGCGCGCAGCCGCGCCCGTTCGACCAGCCGAGCGCCCCGCGCCCGGACCTCGATCTTGTCCGCGAGGAGGAGGTCGACCCCTGGCATCGCCATCTGCTCGTCGTCGTGAAGTGGCGTCGGCAGTATCGGCAGAGCGCGCCCGGGCGGCCAGTGCCGTTCGACGCGTCTTCGACCGGGCCGCTCCGCCCGGCCGGCAGCATCGAATCAACCGGCGACTCCATCCGGCGATGGATGTGCGGGCCGGGGGTTGAGCCGCAGGCTGGTCGGCAGGTCTCCGGCCGATTGGACCGGACGAGGCGGAGGTTCGAGATGAAAGGCGCAGCCCGCTACGAGGTCAGCGTTCGCGTCCAGGGCGAGCTGGCTCCCACGTGGTCGACGGTGCTCGGCGATCTCGCGGTGGCCTCCGAGCCCGACGGCACGACGCTCGTGGTCGGCGAGCTCGCCGACCAGGCCGCGGTCCACGGGTTCCTGTCCGCGATCCGCGACGTCGGGCTGTCCCTCCTGTCGATCGAGGCCCACGCCATTCCCCCATCCGCGTCCCGCTCGGGAGACTCGTGATGTCGCTCCTGCTCGCACTCTTCCTCGTCGTCCACGGCGGGGTCCACATCGGATACATCTGCGGCCCGGCATGGCCGTTCGTCGCCACTGATCCATGGCTCGTCACCGCCATTGGGGCCAGCCCCGACGCGGTCCGGACGGTGGGGGTCGCCCTCGTGCTCGTGACGTTCTTCGCCTTCCTCATTGCTGCGCTGACCGCCGTCGGGATCCTGCCGTCGCGCCTTTGGGCGCCGCTGATCGCGGTCGGATCGGTCGCCTCGGCAATCGTCCTTGTGATGTTCATCACCCCGGGAACCATCCCCGGCCTGGCGATCGACGCCCTGCTGCTCTGGGCGGTGCTCGCGAGGAAGTGGCGCCCGGCACCGCTCATCGGCCGCCGGACGCAGTCCAATCGACCCGTGACGTCCTGACCGAGGAGAAGCACCATGACGACACTCGAGATCGGAGGGCCCGAGATGGGCACCAGAATGCACGTCCACGAGTCCGGCACCCCGGGGGCTCCGGCGGTCGTATTCCTGCACGGCGCCGGCGCCAGCGGGCT
Organism: uncultured Chloroflexia bacterium; assembly: GCA_963705215.1. Taxonomy (GTDB): domain Bacteria; phylum Chloroflexota; class Limnocylindria; order Limnocylindrales; family CSP1-4; genus CTSoil-043. The sequence goes on from CAVPJI010000006.1 coordinate 21,385, forward strand.
GATGTGGCGCCACCATGTGGCGCGGCTCGACGATCAGTTTCACTGCCTGGCACCGGATCTGCCGGGCTTCGGGCAGAGCAACCACATGGCGCCGCTCACGGTCGACGAGACCGCGGACCTCATCGCGGAGCTCATCGAGGCCCGCGTCCCCGCGCGCCGGGCTCACGTCGTAGGGCTCTCGTGGGGCGGCGGCGTGACCCACCGGCTGCTCGGCCGTCGCCCGGAGCTGGTGGACCGCACGGTCATCGACAGCGCCGGCGTCCTCACCTGGCTGGGCGGCCCGCTTGTCCTGCTCGCGATCACCGCGGTCTCGCCCTTCCTGCACACGCGCCCGGTCGTCGCCCTCTTCAGCCGGATCATCGGGATGGATGAGGCCGGGCGGGCGGACCTGCGCGTGGCGTCGCGCCGGGCGTTCCGGCGGGCCTTCGTGGAAGGCTTCAAGGGTGGCATCTCCAGCGTCGAGCTCAGCGTGACGTCGCCGATCCTGCTCACGGCCGGCGAGGCGGAGTCGGCCATCCGCCCGTCCAATGCGGCGCAGGAGGCGCTCATGGCGCACGCGGAAGCCCGGTTCGCGCCCGGCGTCGGGCACGGCTGGCTCGCGCGACGGACGGAGCTCCACGTCCGGATGGTCGAGGCCTGGCTCACCGGGCAGGAGCTCCCCGCCGAGCTCGCCGCTGAGAAGACGTGGCCGGGGGCCGTGGAGCGGATGCGTCGGGAGCTCGAGAAGGAGGTGCGCCGTGGGGATCATCGGCTTGCAGCGCGATCACGCTGACGGCGAGATCCCGGCGTCCCACCTCGACCTCGCCGAGTGCCCGCCGGTCGCCGCCCTGACCACGATCATGTCCAGCGGCTATCCCCAGACGTCGGTCGTGTGGTGCGACTTCGACGGCGGGTGTGTCCGCATCAACACCATGCGCGGCTTCGCCAAGGAGCGGAACATGCGCCGCGACCCCCGGGTCACGCTCCTCTGCTACGACCCGCGGCAACCGCTGCGGTACCTCGAGATCCGCGGCACGGTGGTTGAGATGACCGACGAGGGTGCGGCAGCGCACCTCGACGCGCTGGCTTCGAAGTACGCCGGCCGGCCGATCCGCTACTTCGGCGAGGCAATCCCGGCGCACTTCGCGGAGACCGAGGTCCCCGTCCTGTGCCGAATCCGGCCTGACCACGTCGTGGCGCTTGACGCCACCCCAAGCGAGGGTGGGCGATGAGCACCTCGGTCACGCCCGAGATGCTCCCGATTCCAGCCTCGCACCTCGACCTGCTGACGCGACCGATCTGCGGCGTGCTTACGACCATGGCTCCCGATGGCAGGCCTGAGTCGAGCCTGGTCTGGGTCGACGTCGACGGTGCATGCGCGCGGGTGAACACGACACTCGAACGCCGGAAGGGGCGCAACCTGCAGGGCGACTCGAAGGTCAGCCTGCTCGTCGTGGACCCGGACAACACCGGGCGCTTCATCCAGGTCCGGGGCGACGCGGAGCTTGTCCGCGAGGACGCGTTGGAGCACCTCGACGCGCTCACCCGCCAGTACACCCGCCACCCGGCGTACTACGGCTACATCTACCCGCTCGATCAGCAGGCGCGCGAGACCCGGGTCATCTGCCGCATCCACGCCCGCCGGATCACCCTCGACGCGATCCACGCCTGAGCGCCGGGGTTGACGCGGCGCCGGCGGCGACGCAGGAGCGCCGGCGGTTCCTCAGGCCCAGAGGTCGATCTGGGGCAGCCCGGCGGTGCTGAGCGCCTCGTTCAGCTCGGCACAGTGGTAGACGTCATGACTGAAGACCCGCTGGATGACCGCGCCGCGGGTGTGGACCCACGTCCCGTCCCACTCGGGGCGGCGCAGCTCCTCGTCGAGCGACTCCAGGGTCCATCCGTCCAGGCACTCCTCGATGATGCGAAAGCTCGCGTCGAGCGCCTCGACGAGCCGATCGGCGTCCAGCACGTGCTCGAGGTCGTCGTCGCCGGGGCAGTCGTACGCCGCGTTCGTGAACGGCGTGGTCTCGGCGCCGGGCGCACCGGCGAAGTCGCACAGCCAGAACACCCGCTGGCAGGCAAGGTGGCCGACCGTTGCCCAGATCGGCCACCGCCCGGGCGCAGGGCCGAGGGCCAGCTGCTCGTCGGTCATCACGGCGACGATGTCGCGGAGGCGGCGGTTGAGCCGGGGCCACGTGCTGAAGGCGGGTCGGATCGTCACGTTGCTCACGCGGCTCACCGTACCTCACGCGCGCGCACCTGGGGAAGCCCGCGCACCTGGGGGCCCAGCTGCGGGTGCGCCGATCCCGTCGACGCTGCGAAGGGCGTGAGGTTCCTCGACCTCGTGGGCGCCTCAGCGATCCCGCATCGTCCGTGCGGCAAACGCATGGACCGCGGCGGCCGTCCCTGGACCGGCCAGCGGCAGGCCGTGACCGCCGGCCAGGACCGCGGGTTCAAGGTCGGCGATCGCGGCGATCGAGGTGCGCGCGGCGTCTCGATCCCAGGTCGTGTACCAGGGCGGACCGGATAGGCCCTGGCGCTGGCGCAGGACGCCGGACCAGGAGTTGACGGCCAGGGTCACGAGGGCATCACCGCTGATGACGACCCGATCGCGGTCCCGGACGTACGCGACGTGACCCGGGGTATGGCCCGGCGTGGCGATCCAGCGCCAGTCCGCCAGGCCCGGGATGGCGCCCTCGGGCGGGAGCGGCCGGATGATCCCGGCCAGGCTCCCGGCGGCGAGGATCGCCTCGCGCCGGCGCCGACCGATGGCGCGCATGAGGGGCAGGATGAGCCAGCGGTCCAGCGGGCCGGCGTACCGCTCCATGGCCGCGAAGTCGCCGGTGGCGATCGGGATCTCTGCGCGGTGCGCCAAGACCGGGCATCCCCAGGCTTCGGCCAGCTCGCGGGCCGCTCCCTCGTGGTCGGGATGGACGTGGGTCAGGAGGATGGCCGTCGGGGTCAGCCCGGGCCCGAGCAGCGAGCGCACGGCCGCCTGGATGCGCGGTCCGTCGTCTTCCCAGCCGGCGTCGACGAGGACCCAAGACGACCCGTCGCGGACCACGTAGGCGTTGGTCTGCGTGCGACCCCACGGCCCGAGCAGATGCACGTCGGGCGCGATCTCGGTGGCAGCAGGCGTGGTCGTCCGCGGAACCGCCGGCACCGCTGCAGCGACACGCCCTTCGGAGCGATCGCGGAGGCCGAGCAGCATCCGGCGCTCCATGACCCACGAAGCGGGCACGAGCAGGAGCCGGGTCGCCAGCCGGGCAGGCGGCGACTGGTTGGCGGTCGCCATCCGGGTGCGGCTGATGAGCCGCGTGGTGTCGCCGACGGGCTCCAGGGTCCAGGTCCAGGCCCACGACCCGTCGTCGGTGAGCGTCGCCAGCACACGCTCGCGCTCGATGGCCCGAACGCGCAGCCCGGTGCCGTCGTTGGCCACCGGGACCATGTCGCCGACGGCCAGGCCCTGGAGCTCCGGCACGATCCGGCGGCTGCTCCGCATGTCGAGGCCGAACAGCCGGTCCAGCCAGTCGTAGGCATAAGCGCCCGCCCGACCCACCCCGATCTGCACGAGCCAGGGCCACACCTCGGCGGGCGGGGCGGCGATGGAGATGGCCCGAGTGGCAACCAGGTCGGCATCGGGGAGGAGCTCGTCACCGGGGAGCGCTTGGCTGGCCTCCTCGGCCGTCGAACCCCAGTCGAGCATGCGTCGCCAGAGGCGGGGCCCGAGCGTGACCCCGGCGGCAGCCGCCCCCAGCGCTCCGGCTCCAGCCAGGATCCCGATCCGCATCACTGGGGGAGTCTCGCCGGCCCGTCGCTTCGACGGCAGAGGCGAACGGCCCGTGATGCCGTGAGCATGTTGGTCACGAGCGCGCTGCGCGCTCGTCCCTGGCTGACGCGCCTGAGTGCGCGGGCTGCGCCGTGGCTAGGTCGCGACCTCGTCCAGCAGCTGCCCGTCCGGTCCTCGCAGCTCGAGGACCACCGCGGCGGTGCCGAGATCGTGCGTGGAGCAGCTCAGGCAAGGGTCGTAGGCGCGAACCAGGGCCGACACGCGGTTGAGGGCGCCCTCCTGGATCTTGGCCCCGTCGACGAAGCGCTTCGCGACCTGCAGCACGCCCCGGCCGATGGCCAGGTTGTTGTGCCCGGTGGCAACGATGAGGTTGGCCCAGGTGATGGCCCCGTCGTCGTTCACCTTGTAGTGGTGGATGAGCGTGCCGCGCGGCGCCTCGATGATCCCGACGCCCTCGAGGTTGTTGACCCCGGCGTGGGCCCGAACCTTGGTCCCGAGGATGGCCGGATCGTCGAGCAGCTGCTGCATGCGCTCGAGCGCGTAGAGGGCCTCGATCAGGCGCGCGTAGTGGTAGTGGAAGCCGCTCTGAACGATCCGACCGAACCGCCCGCGGTACTCCTCGAGCTCCGCGTCGGCGTCCGGCGTCCCGCACCGGTCGGCAACGTTGAGGCGCGCGAGCGGGCCCACGCGGTAGATGCCGTCGGCGTAGCCGACGGGCCGGTAGTACGGCGCCTTCAGGTAGGAGTCCGTGAGGGACGCCTCGCCGATGTGGGTCGCGTAGTCGTCCGGCCGCACCTGGTCGGCGACGATGGCGCCGTCGGAGCCGACGAAGCGCAGGTTGCCGTCGTACAGCCGCAGCGAGCCGTCCGGCCCCACCAGGCCGCAGTACATGGTTGGGAAGTTGGAGAACGCGTCGATCTCGTTCGGGAAGCTGGCGACCGTCTGCTTCCAGAGCGCGAGCGTGCGCTTCACGATCGTGACGGCCGCCGGCATCTCGGCGAGGGTCTTCTCGCGCGCGTGCGGGTCGAGCGGGGCGTTCACGCCGCCGGGCACGGTCCACGACGGGTGCACGCGCTCCTTGGCGAGCCGCTCGATCACCTGCTGGCCGAACTTGCGCAGCGCGATCCCGTCGCGCAGCGCGTCGGGGTGCTCCTCCAGCAGCCCCGCGACGTTGCGCCGGGCGGGGTCGGAGTCCATGCCGAGCAGGAGGTCGGGGGCGGAGAGATGGAAGAACGAGAGCGCGTGCGACTGCACGATCTGGGCGCAGTGCAGCAGCTCGCGCAGCTTCGAGGCGGTCTCCGGGATGCGCACCGCCATGATCTCGTCGCACGCCTTCACCGAGGCGAGCAGGTGGCTCACCGGGCAGATGCCGCAGATGCGCGACGTGATCGACGGCATCTCGTAGTACGGCCGACCCTCGGTGAACTTCTCGAAGCCGCGGACCTGGGTGACATGGAACTGCGTGTCCGTCACCTGCCCCGCGTCGTCGAGCTTGATCGTGATCCTGGCGTGGCCCTCGATCCGCGTGACGTGGTCGATCGTGATCGTGCTCATGGCTGGTCTCCTGGCCCCCGCCGGCTGCGCTGCGGGCGCCTCCGCGACTGGCTCATGGCCCTTCGGGGGACGCGGCGCGCCCCCTGCCGTCTCGGACATCGCCTTCCTGGTCGCCATGGCCGCCCTACCCGAACCGCAGCTTCGATCCGAGGTCCGGCGTGCGGCCCTCGAGCAGCTCGCTCAGCACCATCAGGATGGCGTTGGGCTTGGGCGGGCAGCCAGGGACGTGGACGTCGACCTTGATGGACTGGCCAATGGGCTCCGCCTGCTTGAGGAGCGCGGGCACGCCGTCGGTCGGCACGCCCGGCTGCTCGGTGGCGCCTTCGACGTAGATGCGCTCGAGCAGCTTGCGGGTTGGGATGCCGTTGCGCATCGATGGGACGTTGCCCGTCACCGCGCAGTCGCCGAGCGCGACGACGACCTGGCTCCGCGCCCGGGCAGTCTGGGCCAGCTTGAGGTCGTCCTGGCTGCTGATCGCGCCCTCGATGATGGCCACGTCGACACCCTCGGGCCAGTGCTGTGCATCGACGAGCGGGCCGAACACGATGTCGGCCTTTCGGAGCACCGCGACGATGCCCTCGTCAATGTCGAGGAGCGACATGTGGCAGCCGGAGCATCCGTCGAGCCAGCAGGTGCCGATCTTCAGCCGGTCCATCAGTTCCCCTCCCGCATGGAGGTGAGGCGGCTGACGACGGTCTTCGTCTTCGTCATCTCCTCTACTCCCCAGCCCTTCTCGGCCATCGCGCCGGTGGGGCAGGCCATGACGCACTTGCCGCAGCTCGTGCAGCTCGTCGCCTCGCCCCACGGCCGCTTCAGCTCGGAGACGAGCATTGACTGGATGCCGCGGCCGGCCATGTCCCACACGTGGGCGCCCTCGATCTCGGCGCACACGCGGACGCAGCGCGAGCAGAGGATGCAGCGGTTGTGATCGAGCACGTAACGCGGGTGCGAGGTGTCGACCGCGAGCCGCGGGTAGTTATACGGGTAGCGGATGTGCGTCACGCCGTGGTCCTGGGCCAGGGTCTGCAGCTCGCAGTGGCCGGAGGAGACGCACACCGCGCAGACGTGGTTGCGCTCGCAGAACAGGAGCTCGAGGGCGATCTTGCGGTAGTCCTGGAGCTGTTGCGAGTCGGTCACGACCGCCAGGCCCTCCTGCACGGGGGTCGTGCAGGCGGGTTGCAGCCGTCCCACGCCCGAGATCTCGACCATGCAGAGGCGACAGGCACCGACCGCGCTGAGGCCCTCCATGTAGCAGAGGGCCGGGATGTAGGTATTGTTGGCCCGGGCAACCTCGAGGATCGTCTGGCCGGCGTTGGCCGCGATCACCTCGCCGTCGATGCGGACCTTCACCTTCTCGGTCACGGCCGATCCTCCCTAGCGCTCGGCGCTGCGAATGTCGCAGCGCAGGCAGCGGGATGTCTCTTTCACGGCTGCCACGGGGGTGAGGCCCAGCGAGACCTCGGCGTAGCCGAGCACCCGCTTGGCGGCGGGCATCTCGGCGGGAACATGGCGGCCGTCCTCGGCGGGCGTCTCGGGCGGCTCCATCAGGTACTCGAACTCGGGGAAGAGGCCCGTGAAGCGCCCCCGACCCATGAGCTTCCGGTCGATGGAACGGGCCGCCTTCTTGCCGTAGCCCATGGCGTTCGAGACGTTCGAGGCGCCGGTGATCAGGTCGCCACCCGCGTAGAAGCGCTCACGGCTGGTCTCGAGCGAGTAGCGGTCGACCTCGATCGTGCCGCTGCCGGCGTCGTGCGTCTTGAGTCCCGAGGCCTTGAGGAAATCGGTGTCGACCGTCTCGCCGACGGCCAGGATGACGGTGTCGCACTCGAAGCGGATCACCTCGTCGGTCAGCAACGGCCGGCGCCGACCCGAGGTGTCGAACTCGCCGAGCTTCGTCCGGACCGCCTCGATGGCCCGCACCTGGCCCTCCTTGTCGCCCACGATCCGATGCGGGGCGGCGAGGTAGGCGATCTTGGCGCCCTCGTGCTCGGCAGCCCGGATCTCCTCCGGGATCGCCGGCATGTCCCTGCGCTCGCGGCGGTAGACGATCGTCACGTCGGCGCCCAGCCGGCGCGCCGTGCGAGCGGAGTCGATGGCGGCGTTGCCGCCGCCGATCACGACCACGCTCTTGCCGACCGGGACCTCCTCGTGGCGCGCCACGGCCTCCAGGAACGGGAGGGCCGGGATCACGCCGGCGAGCTCGGTGCCGGGCAGGTAGACCCAGGCCTCCTTCCAGGTGCCGATGGCGAGGAAGACGGCGTCGTACTGGTGGGCCACCTCGTTGAGCGTGATGTCCTGGCCGACATTGACGTTGAACTGGAACGTCACGCCCAGGCGCTCGATCAGCTCGATCTCCTTGTCGAGCACGGCCTTCGGCAGCCGATACTCGGGCAGGGCGTAGCGCAGCATGCCGCCGGCGGCAGGGCGCGCGTCGTAGACGGTCACGCTGTGGCCGAGGAGGGCCAGGTAGAAGGCGCAGGCGAGGCCCGTCGGGCCCGCGCCGACGATCGCGATCTCACGCCCGGTCGGCTCGAGCCGGCGCTCCAGCACCTGGGCGACCATCGTGTCGAACTTGTCGGAGAGCAGCACCTGGTCGGCGATCAGGCGGTGCACATCGCGCATGTTCACCGCTTCGTCCACCGCGGACCGGCGGCAGCGGTCGTCGCAGGGGTGCTGGCAGACGCGCCCGGTCGAGGCGGGCAGCGGATTGTCGAAGATCACCGAGAGGAAGGCGTCCTCGAGCCGCCCCTCCTTGTAGAGCTGCAGGAAGCGCGGGATGTTCATGTGCAGCGGACAGGAGTTCTCGCAGGGCGAGAGCGCCAGGCCTTCACACACGCCGGCGCGGCAGCGCTTGGCCACGATGTGGTCCTCGAACTCGTGGCGGAAGTGACGCATGGTGGTGAGCACGGGGTTCGGCGCGCTGCCGCCGAGGGCGCACAGCGAGGTGTCGCGGACCATGCGGCACAGCTCGTCGAGGAGCGCGAGCTCCTCGTGGGTGGCCTTGCCCTGGGTGCAGCGGTTGAGGATGCGCAGGGCCTTGTCCAGGCCGACGCGGCACGGGACGCACTTGCCGCAGCTCTCCGAATGCGTGAACTCGATGAAGTAGCGGGCGACGTCGACCATGCAGTTGTCTTCGTCCATGACGACCATGCCGCCCGAGCCCATGATCGACCCGAGCTGCGCGAGCGTCTCGTAGTCGACCGGGGTGTCGAGCATGTCCGCCGGGATACAGCCGCCCGAGGGACCGCCGGTCTGCACGGCCTTGATGTCGCGTCCGTTCGCGGCACCCCCGCCGATGTCGTAGATGAACTTGGCGAGCGGCGTGCCGAACGGCATCTCGACGAGGCCGGTGTTCTTCACCTTCCCGACCAGCGAGAAGACCTTGGTGCCCGGGCTCTTGGCGCTCCCGGTCTCGGTGAACCAGGCTGCGCCCTTGGAGACGATCGGCGCGACGTTGTACCAGGTCTCGACGTTGTTGATGTTGGTCGGCTTGCCATACAGGCCCTTGTTGGCCGGGAACGGCGGGCGGGTCCGTGGCCGGCCGGAGTGGCCCTCCAGCGAGGCGATGAGCGCCGTCTCCTCGCCGCAGACGAAGGCGCCCGCGCCCTCGATGGTCTCGATGTCGAATGTGAAGCCGCGCCCGAGGACGTTCTCGCCGAGGACCCCGTAGGCCCTCGCCTGCTCGATCGCCCGCTCGAGGCGGAGCACCGCGAGCGGGTACTCGGCGCGGACGTAGACGATCCCCCGTGACGCGCCGGTGACGTAGCCGGCGATCAGGATCCCCTCGAGGAGCGCGTGGGGATCGGACTCGATCTCGTTGCGGTTCATGTAGGCGCCCGGGTCACCCTCGTCCGCGTTGCAGACGATGTACTTCTCCGGGTCGGTCGCCTTCTGCAGGAACTCCCACTTGTTGCCCGTGAGATACCCGGCGCCGCCACGGCCGCGCAGCTTGGCGGCCTTGACCTGCTCGATCACGCCGGCGGGGTTCTGGTCGATCAGGACCTTGTACAGGGCCTGGTACCCACCGATCGCGATGTACTCCTCGATGTCATCGGGGTTGATGAGGCCGCAGTTGCGGAGGACGGTCTTGACCTGTCCGGCAAAGAACGGGAGCTCGTGCCAGTGCGGCACCTCGGGGTAGCCGTAGCCGTACTTCACGTGGCCAGTGAGATGGTCCCACTCCTCGATCTTGCACAGGACGATCTCGGAGGGGGGCAGCTCGCCGCGACCGAGGCCGGACAGGATCCCGTCGACGTGGTTCGGCTGGACCTGGTGGAGCATGAGCAGGGGGCGGCCTGGCACGCAGACGTTGACGAGCGGCTCCTCGGCGCAGTAGCCGAAGCAGCCGACCGGCGCGAGGTGCACGGCGAGACCCCGAGCGTCGATCTCGGATGCGAAGGCGTGGTAGACCGCTTCCGCGCCGTTGCCGGAGCCGCACGTGCCCATGCCGATGGCGATGCGAGGCATGCTCGGAAGGAGCTTGGCGAGGCCGGCCTCGCGCACAGTGGCGAAGGCTGCGATGTCCTGGATCCTCATCGCGCGCCGTCCTTACGCAGCATCTCGACCTCGCGGATCAGCGCCTGCTCCTTGACGTGGCCCCGGATCGCGTGGTTCACCTCGACCACCGGGGCCAGCGCGCACTGGCCGAAGCAGGCGACGGTGCGGATGGTGAAGCGTCGGTCCGGCGTGGTCAGCGTCAGCTTGTCGGCCCCTTCGGCGGCCTCCTGGAGGCCGAGCTGGAGCTTCACGCGCTCGAGCAGCACCCGCGAACCATGGGTGTGGCAGGCGGTGCCGCGGCAGATCGCCACGGTGTGCGTGCCCTGCGGATCGAGATTGAAGAGCGCGTAGAACGTGGCCACGCCGTAGACCTGCGACTGGGGGACACCCGTGCGGGCAGCCACGTACTCGAGCACCTCCATCGGGAGGTAGTTGTGGCGGTTGTGCTCCTGCAGCTTCTCGAGGATGCCGAGCAGCGCGCCGGGGCGGCCGGCCTGGTCGCCGATGATGCGGTCGATCAGGTCGTGGTCCTCATCGCGCGGCGGCGCCAACACGTGGCCGGTGGTCATCGAACCCTCCAAACGGAGGCCGCGCCCCAGGAACCGGTCCGGTGACCCGACCCGCGTGGAGCACGGCGATCGTCCGCATCCTAGGGTTGCGGCCTGGTAGCGCAACAGGGCCATTCGGGATCGTGCGGAGGCCACACGGCACGCCCAAGCGGGGCCGGGTGGCTGCTCCGTCGCGTGGTCTGCCGGTGGACGAGGGCCAGAGATCGAGCGCCAGCCCCGACGAGCCGAGCGTGCGGGGAGCAAGCCGCCCGTCTAGAAGTCGGCGCTCCCGGGCGTGCGCGGGAACGGAATGACGTCCCGGATGTTCGCGGTCCCCGTCGCGTAGGCCACCGCCCGGTCGAACCCGAGGCCGAACCCGGCGTGCGGCACGGTGCCGTACCGGCGCAGATCGCGGTACCACCAGTACGCGGCGGGATCGAGCCCCGTCTCGCGAAGGCGCGCATCGAGCACGTCGAGGCGCTCCTCGCGCTGGCTGCCGCCGACGATCTCGCCGATGCCGGGGGCGAGGACGTCCATCGCCGCCACCGTCCGTCCGTCGTCGTTCAGGCGCATGTAGAACGCCTTGATCTGCTTCGGGTAGTTGACGACCACCACCGGCCGCTTCGCGTACTCCTCGCAGAGGTAGCGCTCGTGCTCGGCCTGCAGGGCGACACCCCACTCCACGGGGAACTCCCAGGCCCGGCCGGTGCGCTGGAGGACCTCGATGGCCTCCGTGTATTCCATGCGCGCGAAGCTCGACGCGACGAAGGCCTCGAGCCGGCTGACCGCCTCCTTGTCGATCCGCTCGGCGAAGAACGCCATGTCGTCGGCGCGCTCGTCGAGGACCGCCCGGAAGCTGTACCGGAGCAGATCCTCGGCCAGGTCGGCGTTGGCGTTGATGTCGGCGAACGCGATCTCCGGCTCCACCATCCAGAACTCGGAGAGGTGGCGGCTGGTGTTCGAGTTCTCGGCCCGGAACGTGGGACCGAACGTGTAGACGTTCGTGAGCGCCAGGCAGTAGGACTCGATGTTCAGCTGGCCGGACACGGTCAGGAAGGCGGGCTTGCCGAAGAAGTCCTGCGCGTAGTCGACCGCGCCATCGGGCGTGCGGGGAAGGTTCGCCAGGTCCAGCGTCGAGACGCGGAACAGCTCGCCCGCGCCCTCGGCATCGCTCGCAGTCAGGATCGGCGTGTGCACCCAGTAGAAGCCGTGCTCGTCGAAATAGCGATGGATGGCCATGGCCAGGCAGTGGCGGACCCGGGCCACCGCGCCAAAGGTGTTCGTGCGCACCCGGAGGTGAGCCACCTCGCGGAGGTACTCGAACGAATGCCGCTTCGGCGAGATGGGGTAGGTCTCGGGATCATCCACCCAGCCGACGACCTCGACCTCGTCGGCGAGCAGCTCGACGGCCTGCCCCTGACCCTGCGAGGGCGCGACCGTGCCGCCGACCGTGACGGCGCAGCCGGCGGTCAGGTGCAGGACCTCGTCCGCGTAGTTGCGGAGCGCTGCCGGGGCCACGACCTGGAGCCCATCGAAGCAGGACCCATCGTGGACGACGAGGAAGGAGAGCCCGGCCTTCGAATCCCGGCGGGTCCGGATCCAGCCCTGGACCGTGGCGCGCGCGCCGACTGCGGTCCGGCCCGCGAGGATGTCGACGATTCGTTCTGCCTGCGGCATGCGGTTCTCCTGGCGGCGTGACCGGCTCAGGATGAACCATATCCAAGGGGCGGTGCTGCCTGCCCGGCCGCAGCCGTCCGCACGGCCGCAGCCGACCGCGCGCTCGACGCCGGACGGTCAGCCCGCGGCGGCACCCGCGTCGAGGAAGGCGGCGACGTTGGCCCACGGGATGTCGGGCTCGTCGATGTCGTAGGCCGGGCAGAGCACCAGCCCCGTCCGCCCCAGCGTCGCGATCCGGGTCCGTACTTCCTGCCGGATCTGCTCGGGATCGGCGAAGGCGAACGTGGTCTGCCGGCCGACGGTGCCCCAGAGCGCAAGCCGCGAGCCGAAACGCTGCCGGATGCGGGCCGCGTCCATGTGCTCCGGCTGGAGCGGGTTGATGGCGGCAACGCCGATCTCCACCAGGTCGTCAAGGATCGGCGCGAAGTGCCCGTCGCTGTGGTAGATGACGCGGAGATCGGCCTTCGCGGCCCGGGCGGACTCGATGATCCCCACCAGGCGGGGCCTGAAGAACTCGCGCCAGGTCGCCGGGCTGATCATCATCGTGCCCGGCATCCCGATGTCGTCGTCCAGGGCCAGGACATCGACGCCCGCTCCGGCGAGGGTGGCCGCGTTGTCGCGCGCGAGCTCGGCCAGGCGGTCGAGCAGGAGATGGGCCATCTCCTTGCGTTCGACGAGGTCGATCAGGAAGTTCTCGAGGCCGCGCAGCCGCCAGGCAGCCTCGAACAGCTCGCCGCCCAGGTGCGGCGTGTTGCCCCCGGCCGCGAGGCCCAGCCGGTGGAGGTCGTCCACCTGCCGGGTTAGCTCCTCGACCACCCGCGGGCCGCCGGCCACGGGGAACGGGAAGCGCTCGAGGTCGGCGAGGCTCGTCGCCCGTTCCAGGGGATTCCCCTCCTCCGCTCTCTCGGGGTGGTAGCTCCAGCTGGCATACCGGGCCGCCTGTGACGGGCTGCCGAGCCGGGTGTCGCCTTCGTGCGGCATGGCCACGCGCCGCAGCTCCGCCTCCTCGGCGGAGACCGGGAAGTCGACGAAGCCGATATCGACGAGATCGTCGCGCCAGGCCCCCTTCGGCGCCAGCGCTGCCCCGTCGACGCGGTAGAACGCGAGGGCCAGCGGGACACGATCCGGCTCCCGGCCATCGAGGGCCGCCAAGATCCGCTCCCGACCGGTCATGGACTCCCTCCCTGGACGCCTGAGCGCCGGACAGGTGCCGGTCGCTCCGCCCGAAGGATGCGACCGGGGCGCCCGCGCCCGGAACGGCCGAAGGTCATGCCGTCTCGACACGGGCGGCGCTCCTCGCCGATCGAGTCGGCGGCGGGTGGACGCGCTCCGGGCGTCCGGGGGCCGTTCGCCTCTCGCCGGCATCCTCGCTGCGGCCTAGGGTGACCGCACGAGCGGGAGGCTCAGACACGCGGGCCGCAACTCCGGCGACGACGTGACCTCCCATCTCGGGCGGATCTCGGTGCCCACGCTCGTGATCGCCGGTGAGGAGGACCCCGGCCTGCCCGCCGAGCGGTTCGAGGCCGTGCTGCTCGAGTTCCTGCACGACCTCGACGGACCCGGTGCGCCCCGATCGCGCACAGCTTCGGACCGAAAGGCTCTGGCCGAATGATGCGGCCGCGGCCACGATCCCCTTGCGGCCCGCGAGGTACGAGGTCGGGCCGCCCGGGGAGGCGCACGATGGGGAATGAGATCCGGGTCACGCGGCGGGATGCCGCCCTCGTCGTGTCGAAGAGGCTCCCGGTCAGGCTGTCGGAGATCGGCGGCGTCATCGGCCCTGCGTTCGGCGAGGTCTACGGGCACCTCGGCGCCCGGGGGGTCGCGGGCGACGGCCCACCGTTCGTGATCTACCACGGGTCACCCGCGGAGTCGGACCCGTTCGACATCGAGATCTGCGCGCCGGTGACCCGCAGGACGGATCCGCCCGCGGGCTGGCAGGTGCAGGAGCTCCCGGCCGGCATGTTCGCCACGCTTGTCCACGTTGGCCCGTACGACACCATCGGGGTCGCCTACGACACGCTGATGGCATGGATCGGCGCCCACGATCTCGCGTTCGCGGGCCCGCCTCGCGAGGTCTACCTCAGCGAGCCGGAGACGCCGCCGGAGCAGATCCGGACGATCATCGAGTTCCCCGTGATCGAGGTGGCGGCGCCGATCGCGACGAGCTGATCGCGACTCAGGCCGACCCGCTGATCGCGACTCAGGCCGACCGGACGTCCCGCTTCGCGAACGCGACCATGCCGACGAGGAGGAGGGCGGCCGTGAGCGCGGCCAGGGCGAGGTAGCGCGGCGCTTCCGTCGGGTGGAACAGGGGGTCGCCGCCGAGGGCCCAGTCCCACGGCGACACCCACGCCCACACGTCGAGGACGTCGCTGAGCGGGAAGAGGGCCGCGACGAGGTATCCCACCAGGGCGAGGCCCAGGCCGACGGCCAGGACCGGGCCCGGGCGGCCGACGACCCCCGCGACGGCGATCGCGACGGCTGCGTAGAGCGCGCCGAGCAGCGTGCAGAGAGCGACCGTGGCCACGATCAGCGACTCGTCGATCTCCAGCCCGAAGGCGATGTCCGACGCGAGCTGAGACAGCAAGACCACGAGCGCCATGACCGCCAGCCAGCCGAGCATCGCAAGAATGCGGCCGGCGAAGACAGCGAGCCGCGCGACCGGCTGGGTGAGCCAGAGCTCGAGGCGACCGGACTCCTCCTCGGCGGCGGTCGCACTGCTGGCGAGCATCACCCCCGCGATGGCGAGCATCAGCGGGAGGACGACGTCGTACAGGCCGCCCTTGAGGTACCCCGCCGGGCTGCCAATGTCCTCCATGCCGAACGCCTCGAGGAGCCCCGGGGGCACCTGCTCGAGCGCATCCATGATGCCCGTCGAGCCCTTGAATGCCGGCCAGAAGGCGACGGTGCCGGCGACTGTGACGAAGAAGAGGATCGACCAGCCGACGCCCGCCCTCCACGAGGCCCGGAACGGCACGACGACGAGCTCGAGCACGCGACGCACGGCCATCACCGGGTCCCCGCGTAGAGGTCGAGGAACGTCTCCTCCAGGTCGGGCTCCTCGACCACCAGGCTCTGGACCGGGTGCCGGCCGAGGACCTCGAGGAGCGGCTGGATCGGACCGGACAGGACGGCCGTGAACCGCCGACCGTCGGCCATCTGGGCCGTGAGGTCCGGCACGCCGGCAAGCTCGGCAGCGGGGAGATCGCCGGTGAACCAGACCTCGACCCGCTGGCGCGCGCGTCCCTGCAGCTCGTCGACCGCCCCGACGGCGACGATCTGCCCGGCGCGCAGGACAGCGACCCGGTCGGCCGCCCGCTGGACCTCGCTCAGGACGTGCGACGAGAGGAAGACCGTCGTGCCCCGTTCGCGCGCCTCGCGCACGAGGCCGAGGAACGCGTGCTGCATCAGGGGGTCCAGCCCGGTCGTCGGCTCATCGAGCACGAGCAGCTCGGCGCCCGTGACGAAGGCCAGGAGCAGGGCGACCTTGCGGCGATTGCCCGACGAGAGGTCGCGCATCCGCCGGCCGAGGTCAAGGTCCAGGCGCTCGGCGACCTCGTCGCGGCGCCGGATGTCGAGCCCGCCGCGAACGCGCCCGATGGAGGCGACGAGCTGGCCGACGGTCCCGCGCTCGGGCAGCCTGAGCTCGCCCGGGGCATAGGCCAGGCGGGCCCGCAGGGCCGGCCCGTCGCGGCGCGGATCGAGGCCCAGGATCTCGATTCGCCCTTCGGTTGGACGAAGCAGATCAAGGAGGCAGCGGATCGTCGTCGTCTTGCCGGCGCCATTCGGGCCGAGGAACCCGAACACCTCGCCGCGGCGGACCTCCAGGTCGATGCCCGCCACGGCCCGGACGCGCCCGTAATCCTTGACCAGCCCGGAGATCCGGATGGCGGGACCGTTGCGGGGGAGCTCCTGCGTCGCGCCCATGCGCAGAGCGTTCTGCCGGGCCGCCGCCGTGCCAAGGGCCGGATGACGCGATCTCGCGGGTTCGAGCCGTCGGTCGGTTGGGGCCGCGGGTCCCGGAGACCCCCAATTCAGCCGCGACTCGACGGGCCCGGGTCCTGGGCGGCACGCACGATGGTGAGCGTCACGGCTTCGTCGCGGGCGCGGAGAAGGTCAGCTCGCGGCTCCGGCCCGGCGGGCGGCCAGCCGATCCACGGCGGCAATCGAATCCTCGACGCCCCACGTCAGCTCGCCGTTCGCTGCGATGGCCCCGGCCACGAAGAGATTGAGGCCGTCGCCGGGCGTTCCTCGACGGCGCAGCGCCCGCAGATCCGTCACGAGGCCGACGATCCCGACGTAGCGGGGATCGCCGGAAGCGACGAGCTGGGCGAAGATCCCGATCTCACAGGCCGTCCCGTCGTCCACCATCGGCCCGTCGAGCCAGGCGAAGAGCACGTTCGCGTCCCGCACCCCGCCGACGTCGACCTCGAAGATCTCGGCCGGCTCGAGATCGACCACCTCGCCGGTGAACTGCTCGTGGGGCACAAAGACGTCGTGGCCGCGTTCCCGGAGACGCCCCGCCAGGTCGTCGAGGAAGGCGCGCTCGCCCTCGGAGAAGAGTGGCCCGGCCAGGTAGATGCGGATGGCCCCGCCTCCCCCGCCGCCCGGGGAACGCGGGCTCTGCCCCGTCATGAGCCCCATGTGCCGGAATGGCCCACACGGTCGATCTCGATGAAGAAGACCTCGCGAGGGCTCCGCCGCTCGTACTCCTGCCCGAGGTACTTGTGCGACATCCGGTCGATGAAGGAGACGTGGCCGAGCGCCGGCTCGTCGAACAGGTCGAGCATGTCGTCGGGGATGGAAGCTGTCATGCGCGGGAGCGCTCCTGCGTGAGGTAGTTGACGGTGCAACTATACGTGCGAGGTCTGGCGAGGGTCAACGCCACCGGCGATCAGCCGCGGGGCGTTTGACGGGAGCGGGCGATTGCCCGATGGTGGGAGCACCAGTCGCCATGCGCCGGGCTCTCTTTCGCCAGTCCGAAGCGCGCGACGGATCGGAACGCACCAGTGTCTCGCACGTCCTTCTCCTCGCCTGATTCGCACATCGTCGTGTGCAGCGACGGCTACTTCGACGTCTATCCGACGGCCCACCGCTCGAACGGCGACAAGCCCGCCTATCGCGGCACGCTCTCGGAGCTCGGCGCCGGCATCCGCGGAAGCGACAATCGCCTCGCCGTCCGCCCCGGATCGGTCGCGCTGGCCGATGCCGTCACGGCCTGGTCCGCGGTCAACGGCGCCGCAGCCGTGGCCGGCGACCTCGGCCGTGGCCGCGACGGCAACCAGATCGTGGCCTGACCGGCCGCATCGGGGATCGCACGGCCGGACGCACGGCGTAGGCACACGGTCGAACGGGCGCCGCGGGGCCGCTTCGACGAGGCCGAGGCGACGGCCCGCGAGGCCATCCGGATCATCGAGGCGGCCGAGGATCCGGACTCGCAGGGCCACGCCTACGCCGACCTGACCGAGGGCCTGCGGACGGCCGGTCGCCGAGAGGAGGCCATCCGGGCCGCCGACGAGGCGGCCACCCGGTTCGACGGGAAGGCCAACGAGTCGTCGGCCGCGCGTGCCCGACGGCTCAAGGCGGACATCGAGGCGGGGCGTCAGGACGCGAGCAGGGGGGCGAGCGACGGTCCGGCGCCCGCTCGCCAGGCTCGCACGAGCAGCACGAGGGCGGCCAGGCCGGCGCAGAGGTAGATCGCGACGAGGGTCGGCGTCGCGATCACCGCGTCCGCGGAAGCGGGGCGGATGACCTGGTTGGCCGCCCGGAAGACCAGGAAGCCGGTCGCGAAGACAAGGGCCGGGACGCCCGGCGCCGCCCCCGAGCGCGCGGCGAGGCGGGCGGCGAGGGCGAGGATCACGGCAGCGGCAATCTCGTAGAGCTGCGTCGGGTGCACGGCCTGCGGCTCGGTGACTGCGCCGAACAGCGGGATCCGCCCCTCGAGCAGGTCGCGCTCGAGGCCAGCGGCATGGGGCGGGAACACGACACCCCACGGCAGGCCCGTGGCCACTCCTTCGCAGCAGCCGTTGAGGAAGCAGCCGATCCGCAGGAGCACGATCCCGGCCGTGACGGCGGAGATGGAGGCGTCGGCCAGGCGTCGCAGCGGGAGGCCCGTCTGCCGCGACCAGGCGAGCGGGACGGCAATGGCGGCGACCAGCCCGCCGTAGAGTGCAAAGCCCCGGAAGTCGGTCGACACCAGGCGACCAGGGTCGGCGGCATAGGCTGGGAGGTTGAGGGCCGCGTCCAGGAGGCGCGCCCCAACGAGGCCGGCGGCCACGGCCCCGACGAACATGGCCGCGGCGCGTCCCCGGGTCAGCCCGACCGAGGCTGCGCCGCGGACGAAGAGGTACCCCGCGGCGCAGGCGGCCAGCACGAGGAACGTCCCGTACGCGTGCAGCGTCAGGATCGCGTCGCCGAGCTGGAGCTGGAGGAGGACCGGGTGCATGGCCGCCGACCCGCTACGCGCCGGCCTTGGTGACCGTCCAGACGGCCTTGGCCGAGTAGCCCTCGCCGCTCAAGCTGATCGTGCCCTTGATGGTCGCGACAGCACCGCTCCGGCTGACGGCCCCCGACATCTTCGTCGCCACCCCGCTGGTGGCATCCAGCTTGAAGGTCAGGAGGTTGCCCTTGTACGTGACGGGCGCCTCCTGCGGCTCCGAGGTCATCGCCTTGCCATCGGCGTCCTTGAGCGACGAGACATCGATCCAGTAGATCGAGGTGCCCGACGAATTTGGATCGACCGAGAGCTCCAGGGTCATCGGCAGGGCCTTGCCAAGCAGGCCCTGGAGGATGGCCACGTCGCAGCCTTCCTCCTTGGCCTGTTCCTCCATCGCCGGGTCAAGGTCGAGGGAAGTGAGGGTGAAGGTCCCGGCCCAGGACCCGTTGACGTCGATCGTCTCGATGGCGATGCGGGAAGCGGCCTTGTTGTCGTCGCGCCGAACGATGATCACGCCCACCTCGGGCGGATCGAGCTTGATCGTCCAGGTCGCCTCGCCAGCCTCGTCGAGGTGTGTCGGCTCTTCGCCACTGGTCACTTCACCTTCGGTCACCGTGACGTCGAGGTCAACGCCCCGTGCCCCGGTGCCCTTGACGATGCCGCGAAGCGTGTAGACGCCCGGCGAGCCGTCCACGGGAACCGCCACGGCGTCAACCACGCCGCGTCCAAGGAGTGTCTCCTTGTCGATCTGCGGGATCCCCAGCGCGTCGCAGTTGAGGTTGATGACAGCGAGGACTGCCTCGTCGACAGAGAGAACCGGCACGCCGTCCTTGTTCGTCGCGCTCTTCGTGATGATGTCCTTGATCTGCGCGGCGGTGAGGTTCTTGTTGAGCGAGCGCAGCAGGGCGGCGGCGGCGGCGACCTGCGGGGCGGCCATGCTCGTCCCACCGTAGAGGTTCTTCACCTCGCCGGTGTCCTTGTTGTAGCCGCGCACGGCCTGGTGGCCGGGGGCGAAGATCGAGACCTCGAAACCTTCGCCGGCGGTATTGCTGGAGTCATTGATCGTCGCGTCGTTGTTGACGTTGCCGACGGTGATGAGGTTCGGGACGGCAAAGCCTCCCGGATAGCGATGGCCGGCGGTCATGCCCTTGACGCCGTCGTTGCCGGCGGTGGCCACGAACAGGACCTCGGGGTGCTCCGTGGCCATGCGCTCGTAGAAGGCCTGGTAGATCTTCGGGACGTTGGGGTCGGTCTTCGTCCAGTCGGATGGACCCCAGGACATGTTGATGACCGTCGACCCGGCCTTCACCTGGTTCATGATCGCGACCAGGTCCGCATACTGGTACGTGCTGCCACCGGGGTACTGGACGACAGACGGATCATCCGGATCGGGTGCCGCAGCCGTCCAGGTGGTCCCGTAGTCGCTGGCCCACAGGTTCGTGTTCGAGATCGCGAGCTTGTCGCCCAGGACCGAGGCGATGCCGGCGGGCCCGCTGTCGTCGGAATCGGCGCCGATGATGACGTTGACGCCGCTGCCGTGCCCACCCGACGGATCATCACTGACGCTGTCGTCGTTGTTCGTCTGCTTCTGGGGGTTCGACAGGTTGGCTTCAGATTCCGTGAACGTGACACGGGTGCCGCCGTCGAACTCGTTCGACCCGGTCCACACCCCGGAATCGACCACGCCGACCTGGACGGGCTCCAGATCCATCTCCGACCCACGAATGTAGTCCCAGGCAGTCGACACGCCGATGAGACCGTACCCGTCGGCGTTGCCGCCGCTGTTGTAGGGCGGATCGGTCATGGGGCTGATCCGGGTGCCCCAGATCTCGCCGGGTTCCTCGTCTGGGCTCACGGCCTGGTTCGGGGCGGCGAGCGTCACGCCGGGAGCGGCGCTGGCAGTCGCGAGTGCTGCCACCAGGTCCGCCTCGGTCGTGCCGGACGTCTCGACCTGGTAGGCGTTGAGGAAGTCCATCTGCCCGACGACCCGGCCACCGAGGGTCGCGGCCAGCGCCTCGGCGTCGGCCAACCCCTTGCCGTCGGCGAACAGGACGATGACCTGGTTGACGGGGACGGCGCCGAATGTCGTCGTCGCGACCACGCGTGCCGCGTCCGGGAGGCCGACGGTCGCGAGACCTGCCGGGGTCGGAGAGGGCGCGGCGCTGTCGGAGGCCGCGGCCGGGCTGCTCGACGAGCCGGGCGCCTGCCCGCAGGCCGCGATCACCAGCGCGATGGCGGCGGCTGCCACCGCCAGGCGGCCCCGCGGCGACTGGTGGCTCGACGGTCCGCGCTTCGGGTTCATTGGCCTGCTCCCTGCGTCATCGATGTGGCTTCATCCCGGCGGCGAGCCCGCGCGATCGGTGGGGCCTCACGGGCTCGAGCGTGCCCGGTGCGCGGGCGTTGTCAACAGGGCCATTCGCCCCGGGTCTCGTGGCCGAACGACGTGCCGCTGCGGGTCCAATGCGGGACCCTCCCACTAGCCGGCTGGGCGGTATCCAACCAGGCGCAGGGCGGCGGCACGGAGCGCGTCCGGCGGCATCGCCGACCACAGGTCTCCACGGGTGATGAAGAGGCCGTCGAAGAACGCCAGGTAGAAGGCGCCCAGGAGATCGGGATCGGCCGCCTCGACCGCGCCCTCCGAGCGCGCCTCCGCGAAGACCCGCCGAAGGTTCGCTCGCGAGCGCCGCTCGATCTCCGCGAGGTCGAGGCCGAGCGAGGCGATCACCTCGCGGCCACCCGCCCCCTGGAGCCCTCCCAGGATCACGATGAACGCCGCATTGGCCACGTAGAAGGCCGCCGTTCGCTCGACGAGGATCTCCAGCTTGCGGCGCGCGGGGCCGTATTCCGCCGCGACGGCTGCGGTCATCTCCTCGCGGCCTGAGAACCCCTCGGCGAGGATGGCGCGGAGGACCGCCTCCTTCGAATCGAAGTGCCAGTAGACGTTGGCCGGGCTCATTCCGGCCCGCCGCGCGACGTCGGCCACGCGGCAGGCGGCGAAGCTCCGCTCCGCGAACAGGGTTCGCGCAGCCGTGAGGATCCGCGCCCGGCTCGCGGCGCGCACCGTTTCGTTGTCCTCGCGCGATCGCGGTGCCATGGCAGCCGGGCCTCCAGGTCCATCAACGACTGATCCGCTGTTCAGCAAACATGCTATCACTGAACGCCGAGTCAGTTATCCCGTCGTGGGCCGGCCGGCACGGGGCGATCGAACCGACACCGCTGGGCGTCCCGAGACCTCTCGGCCGACACCGCCCGCGCGGCGCCCCTACGGCTGGACGTGCTCCAGCAGGCGCACGAGGTAGCGCGAGCGCATCTGCTGCGTCGCCAGCACCTGCTTCGTCGGCGGCAGGCGCAGGATGACGCCGAGGACCGCCGCCATCGCCCGGTGGCTGAAGAGCGCCCGGTTGTCGAAGATGCAGTCCTGGAGTCGGCCGCGTTCGAGCGCCATGAGGACCGTGCGGTGGAGCGTGTCCACAGGCGTGACGACCCGCTCCGCGCGCGCCTCCAGCGAGATCCCCTCCGTCGGACAGACGCGGGTGCAGACGCCGCAGCCCAGGCAGAGGGCGGTATCGAGGACGGCCTTGCGGCGCTTCGGCCTGTGCGGGTCGTTGGCCGACACGAGGGTCATCGCCTCCACCGGGCAGACGGTGACGCACTTCCCGCACCCGTTGCAGCGCTCGTCGCTGACCCGGGGGATGAAGTTGGTGGTGTGGACCGGGTCCAGGAGGCCGAACCGGCGGGCGGCGATCATCGCCTCACAGCAGCAGCCGCAGCAGTTGCAGATGAAGGCGACGCCGTTCTGCACGTTCTCGCCGAACTGGACGAGATTGTTGTCGTGCGCCTCCGCCAGGAGGTCACGACCTTCCGCCCGATCGACACGCCGGGCGTAGCCATGGCGGATCAGCAAATCCGCCGTGCCGCCGAAGGTCATGCAGATGTTCTTCGGCGCGGTACAGGCCCGGCCGACGTGCTCGGCCTTGTGGCGGCAGTAGCAGACCCCCACCCCCAGGTGGTCCGCGGCGCCGATCACCTCGCTCGCCCGCTCGTAGTCGAGCACCCGCAGCCGGCCGTCCCCGTTCGCGCCCGGGGTCGGGCTCGGCCGCGCGCTCGCCGCCAGCGCCCGCTCGTTTACGAAGACCCGCCCCAGCTGCGTCTCGCCGTGCGTGAAGAGGCGGACGATGAAGTCGTCCTCGACGGTGATGTACTGGTAGTAGAGCTCGGCGAGCAGCTTCTGATCGACGTCGTCGCGGACGCGCATCATCGAGAACTCGAAGAAGCCGGCCATCGGCGGCGGCAGGATGTAGACGGTCCCGGTGGGGCCCTCCATGTCGAGGAGGATCGCGCGCGAGGCCAGCCCGTCCAGGACGGCGCGCGCTTCGGTCAGGCCCATCCCCCAGGTCCGGGCTGCCTCCCTGGCCGAGAACGGTCGGATCGGGAGCTGCGCCACGAGCCCTGCCTCGCGCGCGCTGAAGAGCAGCTCGAGGATCCGGTAGAGCAGCTCGGACGGCGGCGCGCCCTGAGGGAAGCGGTTCAGGCGGTCGGTCAGCTGCCGATAGGCGCCGCGGGACGTGGCGTGGGCCATCGCACCTCTCCGAGCGAGTCCTCTCGGGCAACGTTCGGGGCGGCCAGCGTGGCCGCCAAGAGCGATTCCGACGGGTTCGTGCCGGCCGTCGGTCACCAAGTGGTGCCGGCGGAGATAGCGGTGTGGTCCGCCTTGCCGGGACGGTCCGCGTACCCGCATGATGGCGGGCGAGAGGAGGCGGCGTGGAGATCACCCTGGGCACCGGTGGCCTGATGCGCCGCCTGGCGGCGCTCGTGATCGTCGCGATCGCCTGTCCCGTGGCCCTCTTCGGGGGCGCGCTCCTCGGCTGCGCCGCACAGGGCTTCAGCGCCTCGTGCGCGATCAACGGCGTCCTCGTGTCGCCGGTCCTGCTCTTCCTCGCCGGCCTCGGTGCCAGCCTCGCCACCCGCGGCTGGGTTGGCCTGGGTTTCGTGATCCTCGGTGTCCTCGTGGGCATGGCCTCGATCCCGATCGTCGCATCGATCGCCGGCAACCCCGTCCCGATCGACCCCGTGCAGGGCGTGATCGCCACCATCTGGTTCATGCCCCCGGTCCTCATCGGCTATGGAGCGGGACGCGGCGTGGCACGGCTGCGCGCCCGCTCGGACGGCGCCGAAGGACCCGGGGTCGGCTGATCGTCGGGCGGTTCCAGATGGGGGTCGTCCGGGCAGCCTAGCGGGCATGGCGCCGACGACCGTCGTCGCCGAACCCACGGGCGTTGCCCAGATTCCGACGGCGGTTGCTCCTATTCCGCCAACGGTCGCCCATGTTCAGGGCGGCCGTTACATCCGCCTGCACCGTGCGTGTCGTTCCGCTTGCGACTCCATGCCTCCAGATTCGACGAGCATCGGCGGACGTGCGGGACGGGTCGGGAGAAGAGGGAACAGCAATGGACAAGGTCGAGATCCTGCTGGCGATCCTCGTCTGGCTCCTCGTCGTCGGCGCCGCGCTCCTGCGCGTGCCCGGTGGAGGCGTTCGCTCGCTCATCGCCCCGTGGCTGGCCCTGACGGCCCTGACGATGGTCATCGAGTTCATCGTCCTCAACCTGGCCTGGTTCGGCCTGCTGTTCTTCGTTGGGACGGAAGCCACTGCGGTGGGCATGGTCGTGAGCCTGGTCATCTTCGCGGTCACACCGGTCGTGTGGGCCGTCGTGCTCCGTCGGCGCGCCCAGAACGCCGCCGCCCGCAACAGCGCCGCCGCCCACAACGATGCTCCGGCCCACGTCTGACGATGCAGGCAGCGGGCGGGCAATGAGCGTGACAGGGGCCGGGCCGGGCAACGGCCGGCACGTGGACGTGCTGCTCGCGATCTTCGACTTCCCGATGATCGTGGCGGCCTACCGCGCCGTGGTCGATGCCCAGCCCGACATGGCCGTCGTCGCTGCGCTCGACGATCGCGCCACCCTCCGCGACGAGGTCACCCGGACGCCGGCCGACGTCGTCATCACCGAGTGCATGCCCTACGCGATCGCCGGGTGCACCTCGTTCCAGGCCATCGAGGAGATCCGGACGGCGAAGCCGACGATGAAGATCCTCGCCATCGGGTGCCGCTGCGGCAGCGACGGCTTCTCGCTCGCCATCAAGGCAGGGGCGGACGGATTCCTGACCCGCGAGGCGCAGCCCCTCGACGTCGTCGACGCCCTTCACCGCGTCGCCCGGGGCGAGACGTACGTCAGCCCCGCGATCGTGACCCGGATGGTCAACGCGTACGTCCTGCGTGATCCGGAGGCCGAGCGCGCCGACCCGTACGAGATGCTCAGCGAGCGGTCGCGCGAGGTGCTCCGCCTGGCCGCCTACGGCCACACGAACCGCGAGATCGCGCGGACGCTCCACCTCTCGGAGCAGACCGTGCACAGCCATCGCGCCTCGATCATGGAGAAGCTGGGGTTCCACGATCGGGTGGAGCTCCTCCGCTACGCGCTGCGGCGCGGTGTCATCCAGGCGACCGAGCTGTGACGCGCCTGAGGGCCGCCCTCGCGCGACACCGTCCCACGAGCCGCGGGGGCGCCGTCAAGGCCTTCCTTGCCGGCGTCGGCCTCGTGTTCGCCCTGGTGCTGAGCGTGGTCGCGGTGGTCGTCATCGTCCCCTGGATCTACGGCGAGTACGGGTTCCATCCCGAGGAGAACGCCCGATCCTGGGCCGCGCTGACCCCGCAGTACGCGGACACGGCCATCTGCCAGAGCTGCCACGAGCCGCAGTACGCCGCGTGGCAGGGCGAGCGGCATGCCAGCGTGAGCTGCGAGAGCTGCCATGGGCCACTGGCGGAGCACGCCGCGACGGCCCCCGTCGTGGCTCCGGCCGGCTCGCTGGACATCGCGGTGCCCGACGAGGGCCTGTGCGCCATCTGCCACGAGAAGTCGCCGGCGAAGCCCGCCGCGTTTGCCCAGGTCGACCTGGCCGAGCACTACGCCGGCGGGAGATGCCTCAACTGCCACGACAGTCACAGCGCCGACGCCGCCCGCCCGCCGGAGATCTCGCACTCGCTCGTCCGGCTGCCGGAGTGCGTGACCTGCCACGCCCCGGCCGGCCTCAAGCCCATCCCCGACGGGCACATCGAATCCAGCGATGCCGCCTGCCTGGGCTGCCACAAGCGTCCGGCCGACGGCCAGTAGGAGCGTCCCATGAGCAAGACCGGCATGGCCGGCACCCCCGGTCAGGAGGCGGGCTCGACGCTTTCCCGGCGCCGGGTTCTCCAGCTCGGCGCCGCGGCGCTCCCCGCGCTGTGTGGGGCCCGCCTGCTCGCGGAAGCCCTCACGGGCTCGGGCGTCGACACGGCGCGCGCCGCCGACACATCCGCGCCGGCCGATGACTACGATCCCTCGGCCCACAGCTGGGCATTCGCGATCGACACGACGACGTGCATCGGCTGCGGTCGCTGCGTCGAGGCCTGCAAGCTGGAGAACCACGTCCCCGAGGAGCCGGAGATCAACCGGACCTGGGTGGAGCTGCACGTCATCGACCAGGACGGGACGGTGCGTGTCCTGTCCCCCGACGGGGGCATCCACGGGTTCCCGACCGAGGAGACGATGCCGGCGGCCGACGCCGCGAACGTGCGGGACGCCTACTTCGTGCCGCGGACGTGCATGCAGTGCGAGAACCCGCCGTGCACGTGGGTCTGCCCGGTCAGCGCCACGTTCCGGACCGAGGACGGGATCGTCTTCGTCGACGAGGGCCGCTGCATCGGCTGCGGGTACTGCATCGTCGCCTGTCCGTACGGCGCCCGCTACATCGTCCCCGCCGGCGAGACCACGCCGAAGGGCGTCGCGGGCGTCGTCGACAAGTGCACGTTCTGCTACCACCGGATCACCCGGGGTCAGCTTCCGGCGTGCGCCGAGGTGTGTCCCGCCAACGCCCGGATCTTCGGTGACCTCCGGGACGCGGCCAGCCCGGTGAGCGTCGCCCTCAACGAGAACCGGGTGCGGGTGATGAAGCCCGCCCTGGGCACGCGGCCGCAGGTCTGGTACATCGGTCTCGAGGAAGAGGTGATCTGATGACCGTCCAGGTCGCCGACCGCCGCCTGACCCTCGACCCGCGGGCGGCCGTGCGCGCGGTCGCCCGGGACGTCGCGACGATGTCGCCCGCGCTCAAGGCATGGCTCGGGTTCCTGCTGGTCCTCTGCGCGATCGGCGCGGTCGGGGCCGCGCTGGCCCTGCCGGCCGGCTGGGAGGTCCTCGGGACAAGCCCCAGCTTCGAGTGGGGCATCCTCATCACGGCATACGTCTTCTTCGCGATCACGACGAGCGGCCTCTGCCTTGCCTCGTCGCTGGGCACCGTCTTCGGGATCGAGATGTTCCTTCCGCTCGAGAAGCGGCACGCGGTGCTCGCCCTGCTGAGCCTGGTCACGGCGTTCGGGATCATCGCCCTCGACCTCCACTATCCCATCAGCATGGTCTTCGGCGCGGTGCTCAGCCCGTCGCCGCTCTCGCCGATGTGGTGGATGGGCGTCTTCTACGGCATCTACCTCGTGTTCCTGGGGATCGAGGTCTGGAGCATCTTCTCGAACCACTGGGGGATCCACCGCTACGCGTGCATGCTGTCGTCGATCACGGCGGTCCTCGCGCCAACCACCCTCGGCGCCGTCTTCGCGGTCCTGGGGGCCCGACCGTACTGGCACGGCGCCTTCACGCCGCCGGCGATGATGACGATGGCGTTCCTCTCCGGGACGGCCCTGCTGGGGATCGTCTTCTGCCTCGTCCACCGCTACCGGCTGGCGGGCCACGAGCGGGCGCTGACGCTGGCGATCCCGGCAATCCGTCTCCTCATGACGATCACGCTGGTTGTTGCCGGGCTCGTCGTCGCCTGGCAGATCCTGTGGGGCATGTACGGGGTCATCCCCGGCCTCGCCGACGCGAATCGGGCCATCTTCGCCGGGCCGCTCGCGCTCTGGTTCTGGGTCGTCCGGGTGGGCGCGGGGCTCGTCATTCCGCTGGCCCTCCTGCTGATCCCGCGGACTCGGACGCCGGAGGGCCTCTTCGCCACCTGCTGCCTCGTCTTCCTCGGAATCTTCGCGGACCGGGCGATCTTCGTGAGCGCCGGCCAGATCGTCCCCGGGACGGCGGTCGGCGGGGTCGTCTCCGATCCCTTCGCGGAGTACGTGCCGACGCTGGTCGAGGCCGCGATCGTGCTCGGCGCGTTCGGGTTCTTCGGGCTCGCCTACACGCTCGTCGAGCGGTACGCGCCGATGGGCGAGCACACGGGACACCTCGCGGGCGCCTTCCTCGGGTCCACGGAACACCCGGGCGGCACGCGCGAAGTGTCGTCGGACCTGGTCCTGGCCCACGAGCCGGTCGAGCCGACGGTGGCCGTGCCGGTGCCCGAGACCGTCCTCGTGCACGAGACCGTCCCCGCGCGCGAGCCCCTCCTTGCACCGGAGCCGATGCCACCCGCCACGCCAGGCCTCGATCCGGCCGAGGATGCGCCGTGACCGCGAAACGGGCTCGCGGCGTGCTCGTCGCGGGCGCCGCCGTCGTCACGACGGTGGCCATCGGGATTGCCGTTGGACTCGTCGTCATCAACCTCGGCCCCGGCCGGGCCCCCGTCGCTGAGGCCCCGGCCGCCACGGCCACGGCCGTTCCCTCTCCGGCAACGACGCCGCCATCGCCGACGTCGGGCACGTCGGCGCCAGTCAGCCCCCAACCGACGCCGCCTGATGTCGGGCTCGAGATGCCGGTGGGCGACGACTGCCTGGCCTGCCACACGACCGCGGGGGGAGGCGTGGGCAGCGTGCCCGTGCCGCCGATTGGGCATCCCCTGGAGGGCTGGGGCAGCTGCACGTCGTGTCATGCGAGCGATCGGCTGGTCGCGACGGCGCCCGGGCACACCGGAATACACGCCGACCAGTGCCTTCTCTGCCACAAGTCGACCACGCCGGCCGCGGAGGACCGCCCGCACTCCCTCACCGCGAACGCGAGCTGCCTCTCGTGCCACGGCTCGATCGCTCCGCTGCCGGACAGCATGAGGGGCCGTTCCGAGACGACCTGCTTCCTGTGCCACAGGGGAACCTCGGCACCTGCGCCGGACTTCCCGCACCGGGTTCCGGCCGACGGCCGGTGCCTGACGTGCCACGTGGCATCGGCCGTTGGCGCGCTCCCCACGGACCACGCCGGGCGCACGAACACTCAGTGCACGGCCTGCCACGGCCCCGCGCCCGATCAGCCGCGGCCGGCGCCGCACGACCTCGTGGCCTACGACGGGATGTGCGCGCTCTGCCACGGGCCCACCCCCAGGCCGAGCTCGAGCCCACTCGCGAGCCCAAGCGTCAGCCCGTAGCGTCGGGGGCCACTGGGGCCACGGCACGGGGGGCCACCGGGACCGCGTATCGCGACGGATGGCCCTACGCGACCCTCCCCGCCGTCGGCGGATGATGGCACCCACGTCGCCGGGCCCGCGTCAGCATGCCCCCGGCAACGACGAGGTGACGGTGAGCACGAACGGACACGTCCCGGGCAGTGGCAGGCGGATGGGCGTCCTCCTGGCCATCTTCGAGTTCCCGATGCTCAACGTGGGCCTGCGCGAGGTGATCGACGCCGAGCCGGACATGCAGGTCATCGGAGAGGTCCCGGACCACGACGCCCTGCGCGAGTTCATCCTCGCCACGCCGGCTGACGCGATCATCACGGAGTGCCTGCCCTTCGACCGCTCCGGGTGCACCTCCTTCCAGGCGATCGAGACGATCCGGGCCCTCAAGCCCGCGATCAAGATCCTGGCCCTCGAGTGCCGTTGCAGCAGCGAGCAGTTCTCGCTCGCGATCAAGGCCGGGGCCGACGGGTTCCTCACCCGCGAGGCGCAGGCGTCGGACTTCGTCACCGCGCTCCGCTCCATCAGCCGCGGCGAGACTTACGTCAGCCCGTCGATCGTCACCCGGATGGTGAACACCTACGTCCTCAAGTCCCCCCAGGGGACGCTCGAGGACCCGTACGAGGCGCTGAGCGACCGTGAGCGCGAGGTGATGCTCCTGGCCGCAGTTGGCCACACCAACCGTGAGATCGCGCGGACGCTCCACCTCTCCGAGCAGACGGTCCACAACTACCGGGCCACGGTCATGGAGAAGCTCGGCTTCCACGACCGAGTGGAGCTCCTCAAGTACGCCATCCGCCGCGGCATCATCAGCGTCGCGGACCTGTAGGGGCGCGGGGCACCGCCACCGCCCGAGGTTCACCCCATGCTCCGTGCGCTCGCTCGCCTTGTCGCCGTCAAGCTCGCGATCTACGGGGTCCTTGCCGCCCTGCTCATCGCCGTCGCAAGCCGGAGGTTCGATCGCCTCGTCGAAGCTGATCGCCGCCGGCTGCTGGCTGCGCCCAGGCCAGCTCATCCGCCGCTCGTGACCGAGGAGATGCTCGCCGGCCTGCCCGAGCCGGCCCAGCGCTACCTCCGCTTCACCGGGGTCGTCGGGCGACCGCTCGTGGACACGGTGCACGTCAGCCAGCGCTGCCGGATGCGGCCCGCGCCGGGCGGGATGTCGCTCCCGCTCATCGCGGAGCAGTGGTACCGCGTCGAGCCACCGGGCTTCGTTTGGGACGCCACCGTCCCGGTCGGGTGCATCCCCGCGGTGCGGGGCCGCGACGGCTATCTCGACGGGCACGGGCTCATGACGATCAAGGCGGGCTCGCTCATCCCCTTCGTGGATGCCTCCGGGCCCGAGATGGACCAGGCCTCGCTCCTGCGCCATCTCAGCGAGATGCCGTGGTTCCCCAGCGCGTTCCTGCGGGAGCGGGTCACCTGGGAGCCGATCGACGACTCGACCGTCCGCGTGACGATCACGGACGGAGATCAGCGCGCGACCGGCGTCCTGGAGATCGACGCCGAAGGCCGGCTGGTGATCTTCCGCGCCGAGCGCCACGCCATGGTCGGCAAGGCGTTCGAGCTCCGCCCGTGGTCGGCCCCGACGTACGGCTACGGCGAGTTCGAGGGGCTCCGACTGCCGACGAGCGGCGCCGCCGTCTGGACGCTCCCCGACGGGACGGAGCTCCCCTACATCGAGGTGGAGCTCACCGCCGTGGAGTACGACCCGCCACTGCGGGCCTGAGGCGACAGCGTCGCCACGGTGCGCAACATCACGGCCGCACGTCCTCGGCCCGGAGTCGCAGGCCGGCGAACCAGATCGTCCCGTCCCGGGCAATCGACAGTGGCCCGAGAACTCGGAACCCGGTGATGACGGGAACCCAGCGGTCGCCGTCGAATCGCTCGAGCGCGACGTCGGCCGCGCGCCCCACCCGCCACACCTGATCACCGGACGCGGCCATCGTGTCGCCGAGACCGTGCGCGAACGGGTAGTCGAACTCGTCGAGAAGCGTCCAGCGCGACCCGTCATAGCGCGCGAGGTAGTTCGCGTAGACATTGCCGGCGCCCTGCGTCGAGGTCGGCCCCCGGAACATGGCGGCGATGATCCCACCGCCGGGATCGGCGACCAGGTCGACGACCTCGACGCCGAGGCCGTCGCCGATCGGGTCGACGCTCTCACATGTTCGTCCGTCGAACCGGGCCAGCCCGGGCCTTCCGCTGAAGGAGAACTGCCCGACGAAGACAGAGCCGTCGGCGGTGGCGGCGATCGCCCAGGAACCGTTCGGGCAGTACACCGTCTGCGGCGGTGAACCGTCGAGGCGGAGACCCACGATGCTCTGGATCGCCGCGCTGCCGGCCCATGCGGTCCCGTCCTGGGCGATGGCGATCGACCGCGCCGCTCCGGTCGATGCGACGGTCCACCTGCCGTCGCGCAGGGCGGCAACGCCACTGTCGGTCGCCGCCCAGAGCGTGCCGTCCAGCCCGAGCGCCAGGTCGTGCGTCGGCGCAGACCACCCCGCGGGCTCCATCGGCCCGACCCAGGCTCCGTCGAGGTAATGCCAGATGCCGCGCTCATCGGTCGCCCATGCCTCGTCCGCCGAGACGGCGACCAGATGTTCGGCGATGGAGTCGAACCTCGGCGCGTCGTCCGCGCCGGGCCAGACCGGGACCCAGCGCTCGTCGACGAACCGCATGGGGCCTGCGTCGGTGCCCAGGAAGACGCCGGCTGACGTAGCCGAGACGTGGCCCAGCACGGCTCCGTCGAGGCCGAGGCCGGCTCCGAAGGACGTCCAGCGTCCGCCTGCGAAGCGGGCCACGGCGGGTGTAGCCCCCACCGAGGCAACTGCCCAGATCGACCCGTCGAACGCCGCCTCCAGCGACCCGACCGAGAAGCTCGGACCGTCGACCGCCGACCAGGACCGGCCGTCGAACCGGGAGATGGAACACGCGCCGTGCTCGCAGCCCGACGCGACCCAGATCGAGCCGTCGCCGGCCTCTTCGATGGCCGCGACCATACCGCCCGGTGTCGGCTCGTCGGGGGCACGGTGGGCGTCGTAGGTGACCCACCGCCCTTCATCCAGATGGGAGAGCCCCCGACCGAAGACGCCTTCTTCCCCCACGCCAGCGCTGGGGTTGACCACCCACACGTCCCCGTCCGCGGCGAGGAGCAGTGAGTAGGCCTCCACCGTCGGTCGGCCGGCCGGTTCCGGGATCCATGTCGAGCCGTCCCAGTGCTCCAGCCCCCGCTCGTACGAGGTCGCCCAGAGCGACCCGTCCTCCGCCTCGGCGAGGTCCACGCCACTCGTCGTGCTGGCCGTGATCGACTCGGCGAAGCCGTCGCCCGTGAAGCGGAGGATGCGGGTCCCGGACCAGATCCAGACACCGCCCGCTCGAGCAGGGGCCATGGTGAGCGACGCGAAGCTGGCGTCATCGCTGAGGGTCCACGTGCGATGGGCGCCCGTCGCGGGGTCGAACCGAGTCACGCGGCCGAACCCGACGGCCCACAGCGTTCCGGTCCCGTCCAGCACGACCCGGTCGGGGGCGGCGCTCTGCGGCGCGACAACGTCGAGCCCGGTCGGCACCAGGGCGATCGGCGGCCGGGGGCCGGGCAGCGACCCCACGACCAGCGCGCTGGCGAGCAGGGCGAGCATGAGCGACGCGGCGACGAGGACCCACGCCAGGCCGCGGGACGGGCGACCCGGCAACCACCAGGCCGGCACCCCGAGCCGGGGTCCTCGGCCCTGAGGCGTCGCATCGATCGCGGCGAACACCGCGTCCGCCAGGCCGGCCGGGTCGGCGCGATGGGCGCGTCGGGCGAGCATCGTCTCGAGGGCGGCATCGGTGACGCTGAGCTTCGTCGTCATCGCCGTTCCTCCGCGAGTGCGCTCTCCAGCGCGGCCCGGGCGGCGTACAGGCGCCACTTCGCCGTGCCCTCCGGGATCCCCAGAACCGCGGCGATCCGGGCCACGGGCTGGCGCTCGAGGTGATGGAGCACGAGGATTGTCCGCTGCTCGACGGAGAGCCGGCCGAAGACATGCTCCAGCTCGTCGATCGCTGCGGATTCCTCCTCCGGGCCGCGCCGGCGGCTGGCGGGCTCGTTGGGATCCGCGAGCATGCTGAGCGGGATCTCGCGCACCGTCGATCGACCGCGGCGGCGTCCGACGGCGCGGCACGCGTTGACGTGGATTCGGCCGAGCCAGGCGTCGAACCGGTCGGGGTCGCGCAGGCTGCGGATGTTCCGCCAGGCGTCGAGCAGGGCGTCCTGCGTCGCGTCCCGCGCGTCGGCTTCCCGGCCGAGGATCGCGAGGGCGGTGCGGAACGCCGGCTCGATCCAGGGCTCAACGAGGCGCTCGAACGCGACGCGGTCGCCGCACCGGGCCTGCTCGGCCAGCGAGATCCGCGCGGGAACTGCGGAACGGAGACCCGGCTGCTGGAGGATCCCGACCGCGACCGGCTCCGGGAGATCCGCGGCCGCACGAATGCCCGCGCTCGCCGCCGGTTCGTCCGTCGCGCTCCGCATGGCCGCTGGTTGCACCTCCATGAGTACTGATGCTCGAGGCATCCCGGAGGTTGGGCGGAGGGGTCGTCTCTCGTGGCCGAGCGTAGAGCGTGACTCCCGTGGGCGGTGGTCGATAGTGCCGTTGGTCGGGTGTTCGCGGCGCGGTGCCGCAGCCGGCCAGCCGGTCAGCCGGCCAGGTGCGCCACCAGCCGGTCCGTGATCGCCGCAGCGTCGCGGTCCATGCCGTAGACGATCCCCGAGCCGCGGTTTCGCAGCCACGGCAGGCCCAGTACGAAGAGCCCTGGCGGCGCCATCACGCCGTCCGCGTGGCGCGGCGCGCCACGCTCGTCGAGGAGGCTCGCCGGGAGCCAGTCGAAGCAGCCGGTCACGCCCGTCGCCCAGATGACGGTGGTGATCCCCGCTTGCTCGAGGTCGACCTCCGTCGGGGAGTGGAGCGACTCGGGGGCCGGGTGCGGATCGTCGGCTGGGTCGTCCTCGAGGGGCGGGAGGGTCGCGGTCAGACCGCGGGCATCCAGGAATGCCGCCACCTGGCGGCTCGCGATTGCCGACTGGTCATCGCCGAAGCGGAGGTTCGCGCCGACGTCGTCGTCGAACAGCAGGCGGCCGCCTTCGACCCCTCGCAGGCGCCCGAGCAGGCGGGCGCCGCGCTCCTCGAGCCACTGCAGACTCAGTGTGTGGCCGAAGCGACCCACGCCCGAGGTGATCGGCTGGGGCACGAGTTGGAGGGCCGGATCCGGCAGCGCCGCGGCGGGCTGGTCGAAGAACCCGGACTGGACGAGCCACGTGAGCGTGTCGGTCCCGCGCGTGCGGCGGCGGACCCGGGGGACGCGGCTGGTCGACAGGTAGACGGTCCGGCCTGCCGTGACCAGGTCCTCCGTGATCTGGCCACCCGACTGGGCCGAGCCGACGACGAGGACGGCGCCGGCGGAGAGCTGGGTCGGGTTCCGGTATGCGACCGTGTGGAGCTGCTCCACCCCGTCGGGCAGGTCGGAGGCGAGTGCCGGCATGCGCGGCTCGCCCTGGGCCCCGGACGCCACGACGACGCAGCGCGCCTCGATGGTCTCCGGGTTCGGGCCGCCCAGACGGACCTCAAACGTGCCGTCCGGGCGAGAGTCGAGTCCCGTCACCTCGGCCCTGGTCCGCACCGGGAGCTCGGCCGACCGTGCATGGTCGTCCAGGTGGGCGATCCACGCGTCACGCGCCAGGAAGCTGTCCGGCGGGCCGGGGGCCGGGCCACCGGGCAGGCAGCTCATCCACGTTGGCGTGTTCAGGGCGAACGAGTCCCAGCGCTGCGACCGCCAGGTCTCGCCGACCCGGCCGCGCTCCAGGACAACGTGGCTCACGCCGCGTCGCCGCAGGTGCCAGCTCGCGGCCAGCCCAGCGGGTCCCGCCCCCACGACGATCGCGTCTTCCATCGTTGCCCCCGCGTGCAGGCGCGCATCGTGCCGGGGATGGGCGCTGCGCGCAAGAGCCGACGGCTCAGCGCCTGCCGACCGCCACGAGCTGGGTCGCGCTCCGGACACCGACCTCGCGGAGGCGGG
The DNA here is from genome assembly GCA_963705215.1 of uncultured Chloroflexia bacterium. Taxonomy (GTDB): domain Bacteria; phylum Chloroflexota; class Limnocylindria; order Limnocylindrales; family CSP1-4; genus CTSoil-043. The sequence continues at coordinate 56,264 of CAVPJI010000006.1, forward strand.
CGCGCAGCTCCTCGCCGCGCTGCTGGAGGTCGGGGTGGCCTTCGGCGAGCCCGACGAACCGGTCGATCGCAGCCTCCAGCTCGGCCACGGTCTCGGGATCGTGGGGATCCTCGTCCGGGTCGGCGAGGTCGGCCAGGCGCAGGTCGGCGAGCCCGAGGCCCTCGACGATCTCCACGATCTCGGCTCGCCGGTACGTCTCGCGGTGGACATCGCCGCGCTGCCTGCCGACGGCCGCCCACCAATGGTGGAGCAGGACGTGCGTGGCCTGCGTCTCGGACTGGCCGTCGCGGTACATCTCGTTGACCACGACGTGGCCGCCGGGCCGGAGCACGCGCAGCATCTCGGCGAGGACGGGGGCGGGATCGGCGAAATGGTGGAGGGAGTTCGAGACGCAGACGGTGTCGAACGAGCCGTCCGCGAAGTCGAGGTGATGAGCGTCCATCTCGGCGAAGCGAACGTCGGCGCGATCGCCGAAGGCCTCCGCAAAGGCCGTCGAGAGGTCAGGGTTCGCATCGATGCCGACGATCTCCCCGTGGTCGCGTAGACCGTCGAGGAGGAACTGGACGAACGAGCCGCCGCCGGTCGCCACGTCGAGGACGCGGCCGCCGGAGAGGTCGCCAAGGACGGCCTTCGGGTCGATCGCGGTCATCGCCGGTGAGCCGGGGTGGCAGTCGCCGGCGTGCCCGTCCGCGCCGTCCGGGCGGGCGCCGACACACAGCGCGGGCACGGCGCCGTCCCGACCCGTCCGGCCGCTACCACCGCTGGTGGACGAGCGGCTTCGCACGCTCTTCGTAGAGCTCGCGGATGCGCTCCATCGTGGCCGCCGGGAGCGGCGGCAGGTCCGCGGCGGCGGCATTGGCCCGCGCCTGGTCGGGCGTCTTCGCGCCGGGGATGGCGGTCGTCACCTCGTTCGCCATGAGGATCCAGCGCAGGGCCAGCTGGGCCAGCGTGGCGCCGGGCGGGACGAGCGCCCGGAGCTCCTCGACCAGCTCGAGCCCGGTCTCGTAGTCGAGGCCGGCGAACGTCTCGCCGACGTCGAAGGACTCGCCGTGGCGGTTGAACGCGCGATGGTCGTCCGGCGCAAACGCCGTCTCGCGGGTGAGCTTGCCGCTCAGCAGGCCCGACGCGAGGGGCACGCGGGCCAGCACGCCGACGTCCCGGCGGGCGGCCTCGGCCAGGAAGCGGTCGGCGGGGCGCTGGCGGACGATGTTGTAGATGATCTGGACGGTCGCGACGCCCGGGAACTCGATCGCCTTGAGCGCCTCCTCGACCCGCTCCACGCTGACCCCGTAGGCGGCGATCGACCCGTCGGCCACGAGAGCGTCGAGGGTCTCGAAGAGGTCGGGCCGGTAGTAGACCTCGATCGGCGGGCAGTGGAGCTGGACCAGGTCGAGACGGTCGACGCCGAGGCGATCGCGACTTCCATCGACCCAGTCCCGGAATGCCTCGGGCGTGTAGTTGGCGGCCACCTGCGGCACGCTGCGGCCCATCTTCGTCGCCACGAAGAAGCGCTCGCCCGCGCGCTCGCGCAGGAAGCGGCCGATGAGGCGCTCGCTCCGGCCATCGCCGTAGACATCCGCCGTGTCGATGAGCGTGACGCCGGCATCCGCGGCTGCGTGGAGGGCGGCCAGGCTGACGTCGTCGTCCACGGAGCCCCACGACCCGCCGATCGCCCAGGCGCCGAACCCGATCGCGCTGACGCTGCGGCCGGTCTTCCCGAGCCTGCGCTGCTCCATCGCCTGCCTCCCCTGTGCCGGGGCTACCCGCGGGCTCCGGACCTGCACCGATTCTAGGGGCGACGGCGGATCGAGTGGCGCCGACGTGCGCGGTCCGCGGCTCGACGGCGGGTCGTCATGCGCGCGTCACGAACCCCGGGTAGGCTGCGCCGCCATGATTGATCCTCCCGCGCCCGCTCTCGCTCCTGCGCCCGCTGCCGGCCGGCCGCGCCGAGCTCCGGCCTGGGCGGCCGCGCTCGCCGGCGCCGCGGCAGGCTTCGCTGCGATCGCCGCCGGCGAGCTGTTCGCCGGCCTCGTCGCCGGTGCGCCGTCGCTCGTCGTCGCGGTGGGCGACATCGTCATCGCGCTCCAGCCGCCGGGCGCGAAGGACCTCGTCGTCGCCCTGTTCGGAACCAACGACAAGCTCGCGCTCCAGGTGGTCATCGTCCTGGTGGCCGTCGCGATCGCGGCCGGCGCGGGCGTCCTCGCGAGCCGCCGGTTCCGCAATGGGGCCGCGCTGTTCGTCGTCTTCGGGCTCGTGGCCGCGCTCGCCGGGCAGCGCGACCCGCTGTCGGAGCCGCTCTACGCCCTGGTGGGCGGGATCGTCGCGGTCGGGGTCGGCCTGGCCGTGCTCCGCGCGCTGCTGGAGCTCGCCGGCGGTATCGCTCCCGCCGCCCCAGCCGCCATACGCGCCGCTCCCGCCACGCCCGCCGCTCTTGCCACGCCCATGCCCGACTGGGACCGCCGGCGCTTTCTGATCGCGAGCGCCGGGACAATTGGGGGCGCGGTGGCGGCCACGGCCGTGGGCCGCACGCTCCTCGATGCGAGGACCGGGGATGAGGTCGTCGTGGTGTCCCGGCTCCCGGCGGCCCTCGAGCCGGCGCCGCCGCTGGCCGCCGGCCAGGAGCTCGCCGTCGAGGGGATCACGCCGCTCGTCGTGGCCAACGACGACTTCTACCGGATCGACACCGCGCTCATCGTCCCCCGGGTGAGGCTCGACACGTGGCGCCTCGAGGTCACGGGCATGGTGGACCGGCCCATGTCGTTCACCTACGACGAGCTCCTGGAGATGCCGCTCTTCGAGCAGCACGTAACGATTGCGTGCGTGAGCAACGCGGTGGGTGGGGACCTGGTCGGCAATGCCCTGTGGACGGGCGTCCGGCTGCGCGACGTGCTCGACGCCGCGGGCGTGCAGGAGGGAGCGACGCAGATCGTCGGCCGCTCCGTGGACGGGTTCACCGCCGGCTTCCCGACCGCCTGGGCGCTGGAGCCCGGGCGCGAGGCGATGATCGCGGTCGGCATGAACCGGGAGCCGCTGCCGGTGGATCACGGCTTCCCGGCACGCCTTATCGTCCCGGGTCTGTACGGGTACGTGTCGGCGACGAAGTGGCTCGCGGCCATCGAGCTGACGCGGCGCGAGGACGTGGACGGCTACTGGATCCCCCTCGGCTGGGCGAAGGACGCCCCGATCCTCACCCAGTCGCGGATCGACGTCCCCGCGCAGGACGCGCGCATCCCGGCCGGGTCCACCGAGGTGGCCGGTGTCGCGTGGGCGCCCGATCGCGGCGTGGCGGGCGTGGAGGTCCGGATCGACGACGGTCCGTGGCAGCCGGCCCGCACGAGCCGCCCGATCTCGGACGCGACGTGGCTCCAGTGGGCGTTCGCGTGGGAGGCGACGCCGGGGCGTCACCGCGTCGAGGTCCGGGCAACCGACGGCGACGGCGACACGCAGACCGAGGAGCGCACCGACGCGGCGCCCGACGGCGCGCGGGGCCATCACCGGATCTCGGTCAGCGTCGAGTAGCGGTTCACACGGGTCGCGGAGGCCGGGATCGGCGCGTCCGAAACGGCTCGCGCCGAGGCCCGCCGGAGCCGCCACGGGACACGATCTGTCAACCAGGTTGGCGCGATCGGCTCGTTGGCCGCCATTCGTCAACCGGATTGACGGCGTGGAGTCATTCGACGCTCACGTCGCCGGTCAGACCCGCGGTTCGGCGGGCGACCCACGCACGAACGTGGTCGATCCTGGCAGCCGGGTTGACAGACACGCGCCCGCCGAGCCCGCCATCGGGTCGGGTCGGCCGCGGTCAGATACCCTGCGTCGATGAGCGTCCCCGCGCCCAACACAGCCGACACCCCTGCCCTGCGCGCGCTCGCTGCGTCCGGCCTGGCCCACGCGGTCGTTCGGACCGTGCCTGCCCGGAACCCCGAGGAGAGCGCGGCGCTCCAGGGTATCGAGCTCGCCTCGCTCCTGCGTACGATTGTCGTCCGGCGTGGCGCCGGCGACTACGTCTTCGTCCTCGTCCCGGCAGGCCGCAGGTTCGATTGGCCGAAGCTTCGCGCCCATCTCGGCGTGAGCCGGCTGTCACTGCCGGACCAGCACGAGGCGCAGGCCGTCACCGGGTACGAGCGCGGCGCGATCACGCCGTTCGGGGCGAGCCGGGCGTGGCCGGTCATCGCCGACGCCGCAATCGTGCACCTCGAGCTCGTCGCCATAGGCGGCGGGGCCCGCGGCGTGAACGTCCACCTCGCGCCGGCCGATCTCGTGGCGGGGCTCGCCGCGGACGTCGCGGACGTGAGCGTGGTGAACGGGACGACTCCGGAAGGGATCGGAGCGTGATCGCCACTTTCGCGCCCCGGCCCGTATCCGCTACGCTCGCGCCTTCACGAGCTTTGAGGGAGTGCGCGTGACCTGTCCCGCCTGCGGCCGCGAAAACCCGGCCGGCATGAAGTTCTGCGGCGAGTGCGGCACCCGCCTCGCGTCGGGCTGCCCGAACTGCGGCTTCCAGAACCCACCGGGCATGAAGTTCTGCGGCGAGTGCGGCGCCCCGCAGGCCGCCACGCCGGGCGCAGCGGGCGCGGCGGGCGCGGCGGGCGGGCCAGCCGGGGCGGGCGGCGCCCTCGCGCCGGGATCCCCCGGAGCCGACCTGCCGCGGCCGATCGTGCGCGGCGAGCCCATCGCGGTCACCAGCGCGCCGGCCGCGGAGGCCACCACCGAGCGCCGCCTCGTCAGCGTCCTGTTCGCCGACCTCGTCGGCTTCACTTCCCGCTCCGACAGCACCGATCCCGAGCACGTCCGCGAGTTCCTGGCGCGCTACTTCGATCTGTGCCGGGAGATCATCGAGCGCTACGGGGGCACGGTCGAGAAGTTTATCGGCGACGCCGTGATGGCCGTCTGGGGCACGCCCGTCGCCCAGGAGGACGACGCCGAGCGGGCGGTTCGGACGGCCCTCGACCTCGTCGACGCCGTCCGCCACCTGGGCCGGCAGGCGGGTGACGAAACGCTCGAGCTGCGGGCCGGCGTCCTCACCGGCGAGGCCGCCGTCACGATCGGCGCGGTCGGCCAGGGGATGGTGGCCGGCGACATGGTGAACACCGCGTCCCGGCTCCAGTCGGTGGCGCCGCCCGGCACCGTCCTCGTCGGCGAAACCACCAAGCGTGCGGCGTCGGGCGCGATCGCCTTCGAGCCGGCCGGTGAGCAGCTCCTCAAGGGCAAAGCTGCCCCGATCCCGGCGTGGCGGGCCCTCCGGGTCGTCGCGGAGCGCGGCGGCCAGGGCCGGAGCGAGGGCATCGAGGCGCCGTTCGTGGGCCGCGACGACGAGCTGCGCCTGCTCAAGGACTTCCTCCACGCCACCTCGCGGGAGCGGCGCGTGCGCCTCCTGTCCGTCACCGGCCAGGGCGGCATCGGCAAGAGCCGGCTCGCCTGGGAGCTCCTCAAGTACATCGACGGGGTCAGCGAGGACATCTACTGGCACCAGGGCCGCTCCCCGTCGTTCGGAGAGGGCGTGACCTTCTGGGCCCTCGGAGAGATGGTCCGGCGGCGGGCCGGTCTCCGGGAGGACGACGACGACGCCACGACCCGCGACCGGATTGCGGCGACGCTCGCCGAGTTCGTCGACGACGAGGCGGAACGGCGGCAGATCGAACCCGCGCTCCTGTCGCTCCTCGGCGTCGGCGACGCCGCGCCAGGTGGCCGCGAGGAGCTCTTCACGGCGTGGCGGACCTTCTTCGAGCGCATCTCGCTCAAGGGCACGACCATCCTCGTGTTCGAGGACCTCCAGTGGGCCGACGCGGGGCTCATGGAGTTCATCGACCACCTCCTCGAGTGGTCGATCGGCTACCCACTTCTCGTCATCACCCTCGCCCGCCCCGACCTCCTTGAGCGGCGGCCCGACTGGGGTGCCGGGCGCCGCAACTTCGTCGCCCTGGCGCTGGGCCCGCTCTCCGACGGAGCGATGCGCGAGCTGCTGGCCGGCCTCGTGCCGGGTCTCCCGGCGCCGACCGTGCGGGCGATCCTCCAGCGGGCCGACGGCATCCCCCTCTACGCGGTCGAGACGATCCGGATGCTCGTCGAGGACGGCAAGCTCGAGGAAGCCGACGGGGCCTACCGGGTGATCGGCGACCTCGGCCAGCTGCAGGTTCCCGACACGCTCCACGCCCTCATCGCGGCGCGCCTCGACGCGGTCGATCCCGCCGACCGGGCCCTGATCCAGGATGGCTCCGTGCTCGGCCAGTCGTTCAGCGTGGCGGCGCTGGCGGCCCTCACCGGCGAGCCTGAGGAGGCCCTGGAGCCGCGGCTGCGGGGGCTCGTCCACCGCGAGATCCTCCAGCTGGACACCGACCCCCGGTCACCGGAGCGCGGCCAGTTCGGGTTCACCCAGGCCCTCGTGCGCGAGGTCGCCTACTCCACGCTCGGCCGGCGCGACCGGCGCGCGAAGCACCTTGCCGCCGCGCGCTACTACGAGTCCCTCGGCGACGAAGAGGTGGCCGGCGTCCTCGCAACGCACTACGTCGACGCCTACGAGGCCGCGCCCGAGGGACCTGAGGGCGAGGCGGTCGCGACGCAGGCCCGGCTGGCCCTCCGCGGGGCGGCCGACCGGGCGGTGGCGCTCGGAGCCCACGAGAGCGCGATCGTGCACTGGGAGCGCGCCCGGACCGTGACGGCCGACCCGGCGGAGGAGGCTGACCTCCTCGAGAAGATCGGATACTCCCAGCGCGACCTCGGGCGCTTCACGGTCTCCGAGGCCGCCTTTCGCGACGCGCTCGAGCGCTACCGAGCGCTGGGCGACCGGATCGGCGTGGCCCGCGCCTCGCACGGGCTCTGCCGGGCGCTCGGCGGGTCCGACCGTCTCCTGGAGGCGCTCCCGATCGGCGAGGCGGCCGCAACCGCCATCGCGGACCTGGCGCCCCACCGCGCCCTGGTGGAGCTCTGGATCTGGCTGGCATCTGCCCACAGCCAGCTCGGCGACCAGGCCGCGTCCCTCGCCGCTGCGGACCGGGCGCTGACCGACGCGGAGCGGCTCCGCCTCACGGACCTGGTCGTCGACGGGATGCAGATCAAGGGAGCCGCCTTCACGCTCGTGGGGCGGACGATCGAAGGGCGCGCCCTCGTCGAAGCGTCACTCGGCCTCGCCGAGCGGGTCGGCGCCGGCCCGCTGACGGCCCGCGCCGCGTTCACTCTCTCGCTCGCGCTCTTCGATGAGGATCCGCACGCTGCGGTCGAGATGGGTCGGCGCACCGTGGATCTCTGCCGGCGATTCGGGCTTGCCACGCTCCGGCTCGGTGCGCTGATGAACACGGCCGAGGTGTCGATCGCCGTCGGCAGCTGGGCGTGGCTCGAGGCCGAGCTGGACACGGTCGATCGGCACGATCTCGAGCTCGTCGACCAGACCTCGATCGACCTTGCTCGCGCCGAGATCGCCACGATCCGCGGACGCGACATGACGGCAACCGTCGACGCGATCCGGTCCGCCGTGCGGACGATGCGCGACCCGCAGGCGATCGCCGCGGTCGCCGTGGGGCTCGGCCTCGTGGCCCTGGCCGAGGGGCGGTTCGAGGATGCGATACGGGAGGTCGAACCGGCGGAGCGTGACGATCTCAACCAGCCTGGCGCCCAGGCCATCGCTGGGCGGGCCGCGATCCGCCTCGGAGATCGCGCCCGGGCTCGGGCGACGCTCGACGCGATCGACGCGGCCGGGATCCGGGGCACGGCCGCGTCGATCAACCGCGACGCGCTCGCCGCGGGCGTCGCCGCCCTCGAGGGGCGCTGGGCGGAGGCCACGGCGGGATTCATCGACGCGTGGCGCCGCTACCGCGACCTGCGGATGGACGTCGGCCTGGCGATGAGCGTGCTCGATTTCCTGGCCGTGGCGCCGGCAGGCGACCCGCTCGCGGAGCGGGCGTCCCGGGAGGCGCGGACCATCCTCGAACGCGAGGGCGCGACCGCCTACCTGGCCCAGCTGGACGAGCTGCTCGCCGAGCGGGCGGAGCTGGGGGCGGTGAAGCGGCCGCGGCGCCACCGGTGCCGTGGCCGAGCCGCCGCCGCGCGAGCCGAAGTGCGGACGCGACGACGGCCTGAATTCGAGGCTGCCGCCTCAGGAGTGCAGGCGCGCTCGCACCGCGCTGCGCTCGCCACCGGCTCGGGAGGCTTCGACGCCGGGTAGACGTAGGCCCGCAGCTCCGGGAAGCGGCGCACGACCTCGGCCAGGCCCACCAGGCAGAGGATGCCGCCCGAGACCACCGAGAACTGGGGGCCGGCGATCGCCGCCACGGCGGCAGCCTCCGCATCGCCCAGGCGCGGCCCGCTCGTCACGACAAGGATGTGGACCCCCACGACACGGCCCCGGATCTCGTCCGGGGTCTCGAGCTGGACGATCGCCGAGCGCAGCACCGCGCTGAACACGTCCGCCGCCCCGGCCAGGGCGAGGAAGAAGAGCGCCAGCGGGAAGCTCCAGGCCGACAGGCCGAAGGCCGTGATCGCCAGGCCCCATGCGGCGACGGCAACGATCACGGCCCGTCCGGGTTGCCGAATCCGGCCGACCCACCCGGTGAGCGCCGCCCCTACGAGGGCGCCCGCCGCAGGCGCAGCGGCCAGAAGGCCAAGTCCCGCCGCACCGACGTGGAAGACGTCGAGCGCGAGGGCCGGGAAGAGCGAGGTCGGCATCCCGAAGACCATTGCGACGAAGTCGACGACGAACGTGCTGAGGATGATCCGGCGCCGCCGAACGAAGCGGAGCCCCTCCTTGACCGTTGCCAGCGACGGACGCGCGGCACCAGGATGCGGGGGGATGGGGGCGATGAGGAGGAGGGCGACGATCGCGGCCGCGAAGGTGACGGCGTCGAACGCGAAGGCGGCCGCCACGCCGACCGTCGCGATGAGGATCCCGCCCAGCGCGGGCCCGGCTACCGCCATCGCCTGGAAGCCGAGCTGGTTGAGGGCGATCGCAGCGGGAAGGCGCTCACGCGGGACGAGGCGCGGCACCGCGGACGAGCGGGCGGGCTGGTCCACCGCCCCCAGGCCCGCCGAGACGAAGGCGACGACGTAGTAGCCCCAGATCGGCGCATCGGGTGTCGACGCGAGCAGGAACAGGGTTCCAGCCGCGCCCGCCAGGCCCAGCTGGGTGATCAGCAGGAGCCGTCGGCGGTCCACCGCGTCCGCGACCGCCCCGCCGCCCAGCGCGAAGACGAGGATCGGCACGAGCTGGACGAGGGCGAGGAGGCCGACGGCGAGGGTGGAGCCGGTCAGCACGTAGAGCTGGAACGGGAGGGCGACCACCGTGACCTGACGCCCGAAGCCGCTGATGAGCTGGCCCGTCCACAGGAAGCGGAAGTCGCGGTCGCGCCGAAGCGGCTCGACGTCGAGGAGGATCCCGCGCAGGCGCCCGCGTCGCGCCGCGGGATCGGTGGGCATGGCCGGAAGGATAGGGGCGGCGCATTGGGCCCAACCGGTCGGAGCGGCGCAATGAGCGCAACGGCCTGCCGCGAGCGCCGCCGCTCCCCTACCCTTCGGTCATGGACCGCTACGCAGACGTCTCGTTCTGGCTGGAGACCGCCGGAGACCTCACCGCTCGCCCGCCGCTCGACGGGACGACCGAGTGCGACGTCGCGATCCTGGGCGCCGGCTACACGGGCCTGTGGACCGCCTACTACCTCCTGAAGCGGCAGCCCGGCCTGCATATCGTGATCGCCGAGAGCGAGATCGCCGGCTTCGGCGCGTCGGGGCGGAACGGCGCCTGGTGCGCTCCGGACCTCAACATCTCGATGGAGCGCCTGGCTCGCCTCCACGGCGAGGACGCTGCGCGGCGGATCCAGCAGGCGACGTATGACGCAGTCGACGAGGTGGGCCGCGTGGCCGCGGCCGAGGGGATCGACGCCGGCTTCCACAAGGGCGGCGAGCTGATCGTGGCCCTGGGCCCCCACCATGTCCCGGCGATCGAGGGCGCCCTGCGCGAGTACGAGCGCTTCGGATTCGGCGAGCACTATCGCCTTCTCGACGCGGCCGGGGTGGCGGACAAGGTTCGGATCGCGGGTGCGGTGGCCGGCCTCTGGTCAGGGACGGCGGCAATCGTCCATCCGGGGCGCCTGGCCCGTGGTCTTGCCGCGCTCGTGGAGCGGATGGGAGCCCGGATCGTGGAGCGGACGCCGGTGACCGACTTCCGGGGCGCCGTCGCTGGAGCCCCCGCGGCCCTGGTGACGCCCCGCGGCGAGATCCGGGCACCCGTGATCGTCCTGGCCGGGGAGGCGTACCTCACCCGCCTCCCGAAGCTCCACCGCCAGCTCATCCCGCTCTACTCGCTCATCGTCCTGACCGAGCCGATCGACGACGCGCGCTGGGACGAGATCGGCTGGGCCGGCCGCGAGGTCGTGGCCTCGGCCCGTCTCTCGATCGACTACCTCTCCCGCACGGCCGACGGACGGATCCTCTTTGGCGGGCGCGGCGCGCCGTATCGCATCGGCTCACCGATCACGGACGCCTACGACCGCCACGGCCCCACCCACGAGATGCTCCGTGGCTTCGTCCGCACCTGGTTCCCGATGCTCCGCGACGTCCAGTTCACGCACGCCTGGGGCGGGCCGCTGGGCATGCCGCGCGACTGGCATCCTAGCTTCGCCTTCGACCCGCGCAGCGGCATCGCCAGCGCCCGCGGCTACGTCGGCCACGGCGTCTCGACGGCGAACCTGGCGGGGCGGACGCTGGCGGACCTGATCAGCGGGGAGCAGACCGCCCTGATAGAGCTGCCGCTGGCGAACCACCGCAGCCCGAACTGGGAGATCGAGCCGTTCCGCTGGCTCGGCATCCGCTATACACAGGGGGCCATGTCGCGCCTGGACCGCCGCTCGGAGGCCACGGGCCGTCCGCCCACGGGCCGCTCGCTCGCGGAGCGAATCGCCGGCCACTGAGGTCGGCCGGGCCGGCGCGTCACGCCGCCGCCGGCCCCCCGGACGGACACTCCGGGCGGGCGACGCCGAGCGTCACGGCGCCCGGCAGGCTCCCGGTCAGTCGAGCCCAGCGGCGCCTTCGATCAGCTCGGCCAGCCGGGCTCCGAACCGGGCGGCCGGCGCGCCGTCGATCACGTCGTGGTCCACGCTGACGGTGAGGGCCAGCATCTCGCGGACTTCGATCCGCTCGACGCGACCGCCGCCGTCCGCCTCGCTGGCCCGCCCGGAGACCACACCAGGCTTCCGGGCGATCCCACCCACGGCCAGGGCGAGCGAGTAGCCAGTCAGCGGGATCGCCCACGCAGTACCCCGCCCGAACATCCCGATCGACGTCACGGCCACGGTTCCCGTCAACCGCTTCCGGCGGCCGGGGTCGGCCAGGACCAGCGCCCAGAGGCGCTCGCGCAGGAAGCCCGGCACCAGCAGCCAGAGCGGCAGCCAGCGACGACCCGCCGCGTACGGGGCGCCGGCCGCCTGGGCCGCCCGGATCTCGTCGTGGATGCTGGTCACGGTCTTGCGGTTCGCCGCCCGGACGATGTGCGGGAACGGGATCCGCGCGCCCTCGACGTCGCTCTCGACCAGCACATTGACGTCCACGTCGTCAAAGACGACCACCTGGCGCCGCCCGCGGCGGTAGGCGTGCATCCGGCGGTCCTCGGCGACCGCGCGGGCGAGGTTGGCCACGATGAACGCCGTGAACGACAGGCCGGCGCCGGTGCGGGCGCGGTGCTCGCGGATCGCCCGCCGCGCGTCCGTGACGTCCACCTCCAGGAGCGCGTGCACCGTGTGCTGGCGGTGCATGAGGCCCAACCAGTCGACCATCTGGTGCTGCGAGGGCGGGAACGGCCCCACTTGGAAGGAGGCACGGTCTCGTCGCGCGACACGCTCACGCGGCGCGGAGGCGCGTCGATGCAGGTTCACGCTGCGGATGGTACGGCGCGAGACCGTGAGGCCGCGAGTGCCGAAGGTCGGCGCGCCGACAGGCGCGCGGTCACGGCGGGCCCGCCGAATCCGCCCAACCGGGATCGCAGCTGAGCACTCGGCCGGCGTGCCAACGTCGCCCCGGGCGTGGCAGGCCGCGCGTTCACGGTCGGGACGGACCAGCGTCGGCCGCGTGCTGACGTTCGGCGGGCTGCTCTTCTCGATCGCGGTGCTCTTCCTCCTGCTGCAGGAGCCGGACGCGCACGGACGGACGCCGCGAAGCGCGGTTCCAGCAGGTGGGCTGCTCGGAATCGGGTGACTCGTGCTCGGCGTCAAGGCCGAACGGCGGGTTCGCCGGGAGGTCGGCGCGTGGACTCGCGAATCCCAGCAGCTGAGCTGCTCAGACCCTCGATTTGGCCGGTTCGACCGCCTCGGCCGCCTCGACCAGCCCCCCCCGGTCAGGGCCGCGTGCCGCGCCCTCCGGGCGCCGTCTCCGCCGGCGTCGTCTCCTCCGGTGCCACCTCCTCCGGCGGCCGAACGGCCCGGAAGCTCCGGTAGAGCAGCAGGTCATAGACGATCTTGAGGCTCCCGGCGATGACGAAGGGCAGGCCGCCCACGCCCACCGACGCCATGAGTGGCGCCGCGATCGAAGGCGAGACTGCGGCGCCCACGCTGCGGGCGATCCCGGTGACGCCCGCGGCCGCGGAACGCTCGTCCGGGTCGACGACGGCCATCGTGTAGGACTGGCGAGTCGGCACGTCCATCTGGCTGATGCTGAAGCGCGCCAGCAGCAGGGCGACCGCGAGGGGCGCCGTCGGCATCAACGGGACGAGGATCAGCAGGATGTTCGACGGCAGGTGGGTGAAGACCATCGTGTTGATCAGGCCGAAGCGCGCCGCCAGGGGCGCCGCGAGGAGCGCCGAGACGCCCGCCAGGATGTTCGCCGCGAAGAAGAGCGCGCCCAGCGCGCCGATCGACATCCCGAAGCGGGTGGCAAACCAGAAGCTGACGATGCTCTGGATGACGAAGCCGCCGGCGAACGCGTCCAACGCGAAGAGCGCGGCGAGGCGCGCCACCACCCCCTGCGAGCGGTGCAGGCCGAGGCGCGTGGCGACCGAGACGTCCGTCCGGATCGGGGCCTCGATGGCCGGCGACAGCGTCGCGAAGAGCGCCGCCAGCAGCACCCCGATCAGCGCGTAGCCCACGATGATTGCCCGGTAGCTTTCGAGCGGGCTGCTGCCCGCGGCCTGGAGCGCGCCGCCCAGCAGGCCCGCCGCCAGCGCTCCGCTCGCAGTCGAGAAGGACCCGGCAAGGTTGTACCAGGCGAAGACCCGCGTCCGCTGGCGGTCGGTGACGGTCTGCGAGAGTGCCGCCTGCTCCACCGCGAGGAACGGCCCCACCTCGTTGCCGCTCGGGCTGATGACGCCGATCGTCGCAGTCAGGACGAGGACCCAGAGATCGCGCGAGAGCAGGAACGCGATCCCGGCGAGGACCATCAGGCCGGCACCCGCGAGGAGGACGCGGCGGCGGCCGAGCCGGTCGGCGTGGGTCGTCAGCCAGAGGCTGATCGCGGCGTCGCCCACCAGGGTGAGGGTCAGGAGCAGGCCGACCTCGAACGCCCCGAAGCCGATCTCCACCAGATAGAGGACGAGGACGACCGACAGGAAGCCGTAGCCGAAGAGGCGCGCGATGCGGGTCGCAAAGAGCAGGCGACCGTCACGGGTCAGGACCGCCAGGGAAGTTCGGCCGGCCACGCCGTCAGCCCGCGCGCGACGCAACACGGTCCGAGCGGGGGTGCTCGCGGGTGACCCACTTCATCTCATGCTCCCCTTCAGGCCGGCCTGCCGTATAGTTGCGGTACGGATTGTACGTCCAGAGGTTCGGCATGAACACCAAGTTGACCCTGCGTCTCGATGACCGCCTGATCGACCGGGCCAAGCGCTACTCCGACCGATCCGGCAAGTCGGTCTCCCAGCTGGTCTCCGACTACTTCGCCCTGATCGAGGCGGACGAGCCCATTCCCGGTACCGAGCTCACACCGCGCGTTCGCGCGATGATCGGCTCGCTGAAGGGCGCTTCGACAACGGAGGTTGACTACCGCCGCCATCTTGAAGAGAAGCACCGGTGAACGTCCTCTTCGACACCAACGTGATCCTGGACGTCCTGATGGAGCGGGATCCGTACGTCGATGCGGCCTCGAAGCTGTTCGCGCTGGTGGACAACGGTCGAATCAAGGGCTCGATCTGTGCGACGACCGTGACGACCATCTACTACATCGCCGCGAAGGACTTCGGCCGCAGCCGGGCCCGCGAGCAGGTGCACGGACTGCTGGGCCTGTTCGAGGTCGCTCCGGTTGACCGCGACGTGCTGGACGCCGCGCTCGACATCGATTTCTCCGACTACGAGGACGCAGTGCTGCACGAGGCGGCACGCGCGGTGGGTGCGATCGCGATCGTCACCCGAGATCGTCGCGACTTCACCAACTCCGCGATTCCGACACTCGATCCGCAGGAGCTGCTGGCCGCGATCGCGGCGGCGCGGTAGCCGAAGTCAGGCTCCGCGCCCGTGCATCGTGCGCGTGGCCGGTGGATGACCAACGTGTCGAGCCGGCGAACGTCGCGACGAGGCGATGCCGCACCTTGGCGAGTCCTGGATCCGGTCCCGCCGAGTGGGCAGCATGACCGTCGCGGTCCAGGTACCCCTCGCGGCGGTCGCGGCAGCCTGATCGCGGGCCGAAGGTCCCTCGACGACGACTGAGCTCGGGGCCGATACTCGACGCGTCCACGCCCGCTCGGGGTCCACCGTGGAGACGGTCCGCGACATCCTCGCCGCCCATGGCTCGGGCATCTCGAAGCCCGGCCTGCTCGCGTGGGCGCGCCTGCGCATCGACACGAAGATGACCGACGCGCAGCTCGACGAGGAGCTCGCGAAGCTCGGCGACGAGGTGGTCGACGTCGACGGGTTCCTCTACCTGCGCAGCGTGCGGGAGCGTGCGTCGGAGTCACCGTGGGAGCCGGACCCGGGCGCGCCGCGCTGGGGCATCGCCGCATCGGAGGACGAGGACGGACGCGACGAGAGCGAACCGGCACCGCAGGCTGGTGGGGGCGATGAAGGTCGGGCCGACGAAAGCGATCACGGTCGGGTCGGGCCCTCGGAGTCGGGCGCCTGGTCCCCGCCGCCGGCGGCGCGGCGCGGATTGCCCGGCATCGGCAAAGTCATCGGCCTCGTCTTCGTCGGCTTCTGGGTCTTCGGCCTCCTCGGGAACCTCGCGGAGGGCTTCTTGGCCGGGTGGACGGAATCGGCGACGCCCGTGCCGACGCAGCCCAGCTCGCCCGAGCCGACGCCGAGCATCGGATCGGTCATCGCCTTCGACGAGATGGTGGCGGGCGACTGCATCGTCCTCCCGACGGAGAGCGAGTTCTCCGCGGTTAGGCGCGTCCCCTGCGACACGCCCCACGGTGGCGAGATCTTCCTCGTCGGCGACCACCCCGACGGCGCCTACCCCACCGACGACGCGTTCGGCGAGTACGTCGCCACGCTGTGCGGACCCGCGTTCCAGTCGTGGACGGGGAGCGCTTACGAGGACCAGGACGTCCTCGACTACTCGTGGTTCACGCCGACGGAGGAGAGCTGGACGAGCGGATACCGCAGCTTCGAGTGCTACCTCGCTCCCGCCGACGGCTCGCTGGCGGACCGCTCCTACCGCGGCGCGAACCCCTGATCAGGCCTTCGCCTCGGCAACCCCCGGAAGCTCCCCGGCCAGCCCGAAGGGTGCCCCGGCAGCCCGGACAAGCGCCTCCATCGCCGCCTCGATGGTCGGATCGACCGCCGGCCGCACGTAGGCCGCCAGCAGCTCCTCGACCCGGAGTCGTGCCCGTGCCGCGGTGTCCGGCCGCCCGTCGACCTCCCAGGCCCGCAATGAGGCCCGGTCGATCACTGCCGACGGCAACGCCTGCTCGCTCCGGAAGAGCCGTCGCGTCTCGACGAGCTCGAGGAAGCGCGCCTCGGGGCCGGCCGCCCGGATCATCGCTGTCGCCAGCGTCTCGGTGGGCGTCGCGATCCCGCGGACGAGCCGCTGGGCCATCGCGATCCCCTCCGCGTCGATGACCAGCTTCTCCGCGCTGTGGCAGCGCAGCGAATCGAGCATCCCGGAGCCCGAGATCATGTCGATCCCGGCCAGCGCGCCGACGAGGGCGCCCATGCCGCTCTCGAGGCCGGACTGGTGGTCGATCACCTTGCCGTCGGTCGCCCCGAGGTAGCCGTGGGTGGGCAGGTTGAGATCCTTGCCGACCTGGCTGTAGGCGGCGTCGAGCATGGCGGTCTCGATGGCGCCCATCGGGGTGACGCCGGTCCGCATGTCCACGATCGCCGGGGCCCCGCCCCACACGATCGGCGCGCCCGGACGGGCGAGCTGGTGGATGACGATCCCGGAGAGGCTCTCCGCGGCGTGCTGGACGACGGAACCGACGAGCGTGACGGGCGCGGCACCGCCGGCCAGCGGCATCGAGACCATCTCGGCCGGGACGCGGGCGCGCGCCAGGTCGACCAGGTTGCGGGCGCCGAAGGCCGTCCAGGTGAGGGGCGGCGAGGGGCAGACGTCGAAGACGGCTCGTGGCCGGGCCGCCAGCGCATCGCGCCCGCCGGCGTCGAGCGCGAGCAGGTCGATCATCGCCGCCGACCCCTCGGGGCTGAAGGCGCCGGTGACGATCGGCTTGGCCGAGCCGAGGAGCACGAGGTAGAGCCGGTAGAGGTCGCCGATCTCGGCGGGGACGTCGCCGCAGACGATGGCCGTGGACTGGGCCGCGTAGGCCGGGAGCATCTCCGCGACCCGGACGAGCCGGACGAGGTCCGCGGACTGGGACGGGCGGTGGTCGCCCGTGACCGGGTCCAGCATGTTGACGCCGGACGAGCCGGGGTCGAACTGGACGACGCCGGCGCCGTAGCGGACGGCGGGGTTGCCGGCCCGGTCGAACAGGTCGAAGGAGGCGGGCACGGTGGCCAGGGCCCCCTCGACGAGCGCGGTGGGGATCCGGACGACCTCGCCGTCGACGGCGGCGCCGGCATCGACGAGAAGGCTGATCGCCTCCGCGTCCTGGACCCGGACGCCATCGTCGCGGAGGAGCTCGTACGCCTCGTCGAGGATCCGCCCAACGAGGTCAGGTCCCAGGAGCCGGAGCTCTGGACGGAGGGGCGCGGAGCCGGCCGTCGTGCTCACTGCCCGGCCCCCGCGGCGATCAGGTCGTCGACGATCGTGGGTGCCGGCTCGACGCCGGCCTCGCGCTCGACCGCGCTCACAACCGCCGCCATCTCGCGGGCGAGGCCCGGCTCGAGCGGCTCGGGGACGTGGGTCGCGAGGAGCTCGCGCGCTCTCGCGTTCGCCCAGGCCCGCGGCCCGTCTCCCTCGGCCTCCACGACGCCCATCGGGCGCCGGTCCATGAAGCGCGACTTCCACATGGACCGCATGTGGCGGCGGGTGTGGGGCGAGGTCAGATAGTCGCCCGCTGGTCCGACCGCGGCGATCGCCTCGAGCGCGAGGTCCTCGTCCGTGACCGGGATCCCCTTCAGCGTGGCCCGGATGATCGAGTAGATCTCCGCGTCGAGGAGGAGCTGCTCGTGGGAGAAGATCCGGCTCCCGTTGATGAGCCCGAGGCCCAGCAGCATGTCGGACCCCGACGCCGCGGCCAGGAAGCACGAGAGCGAGTTCTCGACGCCGGCCTGCCAATCGGGCGCCTTGGCGCCGGTGGCAAAGGCCCCCATCGAGAGCGGCACGCGGTAGAAGTCGGCCAGCTGGTTGGTTGCGGCGCCGAAGAGGAAGTCCTCCGGGCCGCCGCCGGTGTAGGCGCCGGAGCGGAGGTCCATCGCCGTCTGCGCGGCCGCGTAGTAGACCGGGCAGCCGGGGTACGCGATCTGCATGAGGGCGAGCGCGGCGACCACCTCGGCGTTGCCGACAACGAGCGAGCCGGCCACGGTGGCCGGGCCGGTGAAGGCCGCCGAGGCCATCGTCATGTAGCCGACCGGGACCCCCGCCTCGGCGGCGACCAGGCCGGCATCGATGCTCCCGCCGTCGTGGCCGAGCGGGCTGGTGGTGCACTGCATCATCGAGAGGACCGGGCGGGCCCGAAGGGCCTCGCGGCCACCCGCGATGGCGGCGGCCATCTCCACCGCGGCGCGGGCCTCGCGCTCGGTGACGATCGATTCGGTCTGGACGTGCTTCGTGGTGTTCGCCCAGCAGGCCAGGAGCTCGTGCAGCGAGCGCGACGGGGCCGGCCGATCCTGGGCGGAGACGGGAATCCAGTGGAAGGAAACCTCGTCGAGCGCGTCCGCGAGGCGGGCGATCTCGGCGACGTCCGAGAGGCGGGACGGGCGCCGCTCGCCCGTGTCCAGGTCGGCGACCTCGACGCCGCACCCGTCGGTGGCGGCATAGACGTGCTCGCCGTCGAGCGGGAGGTCGAGCGCCGCGTCGCGGGCAGCCAGGGGGTAGACGGGCGGCGCCGTCACCATCGCGGCCTCGATCATCGCCTTCGGCGCCTTGACGACCTGGCTCTCGCGATCGACTTCGGCGCCGGCCGCGGCCCAGATGTCGAGGGCGCGCTCCGACGGGAAGCGGATCCCCACGTGCTCGATGACGTGGAGGGTGGCCTCGTGGATGCGGGCGATTGCGTCCGCGTCGAGCACCTCGATCCGAAGGCCGCGCGGTCCGATCGGATTGAGCGGCGCGCTCACTGGGCCGCTCCTTCCGCAGGAGCGCCGACGAGCCGCTTGGCGAGCTCGACCGCTCCCATGGCGTCCTCGGAGTACCCGTCGGCGCCGATCTCGTTGGCCCACGAGCCGGTCACGGGCGCGCCGCCGACCATGACCTTGAGCGGCGGACGCAGGCCGGCCTCGGTCAGCGCCGCGATGATGGTGCGCTGGCCGGTCATCGTGGTCGTCAGGAGCGCAGAGAGGCCGACGATGTCGGCGCGGTGCTCGCGGGCGGCGGCCACGAAGCGCTCCGGGGAGACGTTGACGCCGAGGTCGTGAACCTCGAAGCCGGAGGTGGAGAGAAGCATGCCCACGAGGTTCTTGCCGATCTCGTGAATGTCGCCGGCGACCGTGCCGATGACGACGCGCCCGGCGACGGTCCGCTCGATGGAGCTGGCCTTGAGCTCAGGCTCCAGGACGCTGAGGGCGCGCTGCATGGCGCGGGCCGCCAGCATCATGTCCGGCAGGTAGAGATCGCCGCAGGCAAAGCCCGCCCCGACTTCCTTCATGCCCGGCATGAAGCCCTCGTCGATCGCCTTCAGGGGCGGGATGCCGGCCGCGATCGCGGCGCGGGCGGCAGCCTCGGCGGCATCGGCATCGCCGTCGATGACAGCCTGGCGCATCGCCTGGAACTCGGTGTCATTCACGGTGGTGGCTCCTTGGTGCGTGGCGGGTGACGGTTGGGGGAGGTGACGGGAGATGGAAGAAGTCGGGTGCGAGCTGGGTGCTGGCCCGTGCGTTGCGCGGGCCCGCGCGGGCGAGCGACCGTCAGAGGCCTGCGGCAGCCTGGACGCGCTCCACCACCGCGCGGACGGCGGTCTCAACGTCGGGATCGAGGGGGGTCGGGGCGTGGCTGGCCAGCAGCTCCTCCACGCGACCGGCGGCCCGCTGGGCCAGGGTCGTCGCTCCGCCGGCGCGCCACGCCTCGTATCCCCGTCGGTCTATCAACGTTGGGTACCAGCGCTCGCGGTAGTGGGTGAACGTGTGGTCGGTCTCGAGGTAGGAGCCGTCGACACCGTGGGCTTCGACCAGGTTGAGCGCCAGTGCCTCGTCGGAGACGTCGACGGGGCGAACGAGAGCGTTGATCCAGCCCGCCAGCTCGTCGCAGATCACGAGCTGGACGAGCGAGCCCGTGAGGCCCGACTCCAGGTAGCCGCAGTCGTGGATCAGGTGGCCGCCGGCAAGCGCGTCGGCCAGCATGGTCATGCCCGCCTCGGCGGCCGACTGCTCGTCGACCGTCTTGGCGTCGCTGCCCGCGCCGAGGCTGAACATCGGCAGGCCCCAGCGGTGCGCCAGCGAGGCGGCCACGCCCTTCGGCTCGGGGCCGGCGTACGGATCCACCATCGTGCGCAGGTCCAGCGAGTCGCCGCCGAACGCGGGAACGACGACGGGAGCGCCCTCGCGGGCGAGCTGGGCGATGACAACGCCGGCCAGGATGCCCGCCGTGTTGATGGCGATCGTGCCGGCGAGGGTGATGGGACCCGTGGTCCCCCCGGACGTCACGGGAATCCAGAGGGCCGGGACGCCGCGCTCCGCGCAGGCAAGAAGCTTATGAACCGAGTCCTCGTTGAACAGTAAGCCGCGCGTGACGTTGATGTAGACGCCGAGCTGGGGCCGCGCCTCGAGCGCGGCGCGGCCGCCGGCCACGATCTCGGCCATCTCGAGCCCGTCGAGCATGCCGGCCACGTCGTACGTCACCAGCACGATCGGCTTGCGGGTGCGGGCCAGCAGCTCTGCAGCCTGATACCGGTCGGCCAGGGTCTGGTCGACGTCCGCGGGGAGGAACATGGACATGACGAAGTCGATGCTCGGGAGGGCGTCCGCGAGGGTCAGGCCTTCGAGAAGGTCCGCGTACGTGGCTCGCCGGTGTTCGCCGGTCCGGTGGTCCAGGACGTTCAGGCAGTCCGACCCGGTCCCGAAGAAGTGGTTTCGGCCGGCGAGGTGGAGGGCGGGTCGGCCGTCGCGGTCGTGGAGCGTGATCTGCTTCGGAGCCGTCTCCAGCGCCCACCGCACGAGGCGTTCGGGGATGCGCGCGCGCGACCCGTCGATCGTCGCGCCGGCTGAGCGGAGGAGGTCGAGCGCCTCGCGAACGGGGATCTCCACCCCGGTCCGTTCGAGCAGCCCGACGGACGCCTCCTCCAGGCGGGCGGCCGTGGCGGGGCCGAGACGATCCCAGCGAGGGGTCTCTTCCGGGGTCACGCCCGGGGTGTCGCGCAGCAGCGTCAACTGGCTCCTTCACAACGACCACGCGGCGGACACGCCGCCCCATCGTGCGAGGGTGGCGGGCAAGGTCCTGCCGGGACAGTGACCTTTGGCCCGATTCCGGCCCTTCCGGTCGACGCGGGGCGGTGGCGGGGCGGGGCGGGTCGACTGCGAGCATCCAGCACTGCGCCCAGCGCGGCGGCCGTGCGCGGACGGTGGGGCGCTGCGGTGCGTCAGCGGCCGAATGCCGCCGCGAGCTCGCCGATCCGGCCGGGGCCCACCCGGCAGCAGCCGCCGATCAGGCTGGCCCCCGCGGCCACCCATCGGCGGGCCGTGGCGACATCGACGTCGGGGCCCGAAGCCGGCAGCCAGCGCCCGGTGCCCGCCTCCCACCCCTCGCCCGAGTTCGGATAGACGACGACCGGCTTCGCCGTGACGCCGGCGATCCGGGCAACCAGCTCCTCGACGTGCTCGGGCGCCGTGCAGTTCACGCCCACGGCGACGAACCCGCGCGTGGCGTCGGCGATCGCGGCCGCCTCCTCCGCCGGCGTCCCGTCACGGAGGTGGCCGCCATCGGCGCAGGAGAGCGCCAGCCAGGCCGGGGCCGCGGCCTCGTCGACCAGGTCGGCGAGCGCCCTGACCTCCACGATGTCCGGGATCGTCTCGCAGGCGAGAAGGTCCGGGCCGGCGCTCCAGAGCACCTCGAGCCGCTCGCGGTGGAAGTCGCGGAGGGCATGAACGTCCAGGCCGTAGCGCCCGCGGTACTCGGCGCCGTCGGCCAGCCAGGCGCCGTACGGCCCGACCGAAGCGGCCACGAGCAGCGGCCCCGCGTCCGCCGGCGCCTGTTCGGCGCAATACAGGTCGCGCGCCTCGCCTGCCAGCATCACGCTCCGCCGGAGCAGCGCGGCTGCCGCTTCGTGGTCGACGCCGCGGGCCGCGAAGCCCTCGAAGGTGGCCTGGTAGCTGGCGGTGATCGCGATGCGTGCGCCGGCCCGGAAGTAGGCCAGGTGGGCGGCGACGATCGCCTCCGGCTCGTCCGCGAGGAGGCGGGCGGACCAGAGCTCGTCGCCGAGATGATGCCCCTCGGCCTCCAGCTCAGTGGCGAGGCCGCCGTCGATGACCACGACCCGACCTCCGGCCAGCAGCCGGACGAGCGGGTCGGCGCCGTTCGCGCGCGCCGAGGCAGCCGGGTCCGCGGCCCGCATGTCCACCACCCACCAGGTCGGGAGCGTCAGCCGTCGCCGCCGAGGTCGCCGATGTCGATGGCGTAGGCGTCCCAGACCAGGTCGGCACCGTGCTGGCGATGCTTCACGATCCGGCCCATGAGGCGCTGCAGCTCGTCGCGGATGGCCTCCGCGTCGGCCTCGTCCGCCGGCGGCGCGGCGAGGCGCGTTGTCGCTTCGACGAGAGCGGCCGTGATCACCGGATGCTCCTCGCGCAGCCGGTTGGTCTTGGCACGCAGGTGGGGGGACTTCTCGCGCATCTCGTCGTAGAGGCCGCCGGGCGCCTCGGTTGCGACGACGTGGTCCTCGAAGGCGTGACCCAGGGACTCGAGAGCGTCCGTGGCTTCTGCATGCCACGTCACGCGGTCGCCCATGGGCGAGGCGAGCGCGCCTTCGAAGTGGATGAGGGCTTCGTGGAGCTCGCGCCGCCGCCGGGCGGCAGCTTCGAGCGCGGGAGTCGGGTGGGGTTCGCTGGTCATCGCCGTGGCCTCCGGTCGACCGGCGGGCGGTTGTCGCCGGGGC
Source organism: uncultured Chloroflexia bacterium (assembly GCA_963705215.1). Taxonomy (GTDB): domain Bacteria; phylum Chloroflexota; class Limnocylindria; order Limnocylindrales; family CSP1-4; genus CTSoil-043. The sequence continues at coordinate 78,807 of CAVPJI010000006.1, forward strand.
CGACATCCTACCCTCGTCGCGGCCGGGCGGGGTGCCATGTTCGGGTGCCGAACGCGCCTGCTCACTGCTCCCGCGGCGGCGCCACCCCGATCGGCCCGACGACCGTGCGCCACGCACGAGTCAGCATCCGGAACTCGGTCGCGGCGAGACGATCGACGGCGGCGATGGCGCCTGCGGTCTCGGCCGCGCATTCGGCCGCCTCGAGCCGAACCCGTGCCTCCAGCTCGGCAGGCGGCATCCCGGCGAAGGCAGCCCGGACCGCGTCGCGCGCCTCGTCCGAGGCGGCCATGGCCACGTCGTCCCGCTCGCTGGCGAAGGCGCGATCCCGCGCGTGGCGGGCGACCTTCGGGATCTTGTCCAGGCGCGGATCCCATTCAAACGCCCGGCGTCGTTCGACCGAGAGCCGCTCGGCGACGGTCGCGTCGAGGCTGCCGGCCGCCGCGACCACGGAAGCCACGGCAGCGCTGTTCGGCCCGAACTCACCGGCGGCGCGCAGGGCCACGACCCGCCGGCGCCGCCGCCGCAGGTCCCATCGGTGCAGGGCGAAGAGGCCCACGAACGCCGCCCCGAAGAGGAGCGTCATGAGCAGATCGGCGGAGAGGAGGCGGAGGTCCTCGGCGTTCACGCCAGGATTGTGACGGACGACGCGCGGAACGCGCGCGCCGGCGTGGGGCGGGCGCCCGTCAGCCTGTGACGGTTCCCTCGTCGTCGGCGCCCGGCCGATCCGCGCGCACGACGCTGCTGAACCCGTTGGTCCGGTGAGACGAATCGCAGAACGGCTTCGTCGCCGAGCCGCCGCAGCGGCAGAGAGTGACGATCTTGCCGGCCTCCACGTCGAAGGCGTTTCCCTGGCCGTCGAGGAGCGTGATCGGTCCCGCTACGCGCAGGAAGGCGTTGTCGCGAACGGTGATGGTGACGCCGGCTGCGTCGGATGTGTCGGTCATGGCGGTTGGCTCGCTCCGTGTGAGGGCAGTGTTGGCTATTGTCGCCGCAGGCGGGTGATCACGGCACTACCACGTTCGTTGCGGGCCATCCATCGGATCGCGCGAACCGAAGATTGGGCATGACGGGGCCGCGGCCGATCATTCGCTATCCTTACCGCTGCTCTGATACCCCAGGGAGCCCAGATGAAGGTCGGCGTTCCGAAAGAGACGCTGCCCGGCGAGCACCGCGTTGCCCTGGTCCCGGACGTCCTTCCGAAGCTGAAGGCGGCCGGGATCGACGTCCTCGTGGAGCGCGGTGCCGGGGCAGCCGCGTCGTACCCCGACGCGATGTACGAGGAGGCTGGCGCCACGCTCGTCTCCGGCGACGAGGCGTGGGGCCTCGTCGATTGCGTCGTGAAGGTCCAGAAGCCCACCGTGGCCGAGGTCGGCCGCCTTCGGGCCGGCCAGGCCCTGGTTGGGCTCCTCTCCCCGCTTATCGACCCGGGCCTGATGGCGACGCTCGCCGAGCACGGCGTCACTGCGATCAGCCTGGACGCGATCCCGCGCACGCTCTCGCGCGCGCAGACGATGGACGTCCTCTCGTCGCAGGCGAACATCGGCGGCTACAAGGCCGTTCTCGTGGCCGCCGAGGCGTTCGGGCGCTACTTCCCGCTCCTGACGACGGCGGCCGGCACGGCGAAGCCGGCGAATGTGCTGATCCTGGGGATCGGCGTGGCGGGCCTCCAGGCGATCGGCACGGCCCGCCGACTCGGGGCTGTCGTGAGAGCGTATGACGTGCGGCCCGAGACGAAGGAGCAGGCCGAGTCGCTCGGTGCCCAGTTCGTGGTCCTCAAGACGACCATCGACGCGACCGGAAGCGGCGGGTACGCCCGCGAGCTGACCGCCGAGGAGCACGCCGCCCAGCAGGCCGAGCTCAACGATGTCATCGCCGCGATGGACGTGGTCATCACCACCGCCCAGGTGCCCGGGCGCAAGCCGCCCGTCCTCGTCACGGCCGACGCCGTCCACGCCATGAAGCCGGGGTCGGTGATCCTGGACATGGCGGCCAGCGACCTCGGCGGCAACTGCGAGCTCTCGCAGCCCGGCGAGACCGTCGTCTCCGAGAACGGGGTCCGGATCCTCGCGCCGGAGAACCTCCCGGCGACCGTGCCGATCAGCGCCAGCCAGTTCTACGCCCGCAACCTCCAGGCGCTCCTCGTCCACCTCGTCAAGGACGGCGAGCTGACCCTGAACCAGGAGGAGGAGATCACCGCGGGCGTCCTCATCACCCACGGCGGGAAGGTCGTCCAGCCGGCGACCGCGAAGCTCCTCGAGCCCGCCCCCGCCGCCGGAGGCACCCCCGCATGAACGACCTGCTCGTTCCCCTGACGATCTTCGTCCTGGCCATCCTCGTCGGCTTCGAGGTGATCGCCAAGGTCCCCGCGACGCTCCACACGCCCCTCATGTCAGGGGCGAACTCCATCCACGGGATCGTCCTCGTCGGCGGCATGATCATCGCGGCCGAAGCGACCGATCCCCTCGGCTACGTCCTCTCCTTCGTGGCAATCGCGTTCGGCGGCATGAACGTCGTCGGCGGCTACGTCGTCACCGACCGGATGCTCCAGATGTTCAAGAAGAAGCCTGCGGCCCCCAAGGCCGAGGCGAAATCCTGACGGCGAGCCCGATGGACATCTCCACCCTCGTCTACCTCGCCCAGCTGGGCGGCGCCGTCTGCTTCGTCCTGGGCCTCCACCAGATGAACTCGCCGGCGACGGCGCGGAACGGGAACCTCCTCTCCGCCGGCGGGATGGTCGTGGCCGTGCTCGCCACGCTCGTCAGCCTCGTGGCCCGCGACGGTGGGCTCGACGCCGTCGCCTGGGTGATCATCCTCGTCGGCTTCGCGGTCGGCGGTGGCCTGGGTCTCTACACGGCCCGCTCCGTCCAGATGACGGAGATGCCCCAGCTCGTCTCGCTCTTCAACGCGGTCGGCGGCGGCGCAGCCGCCCTCGTCGCGATCGAGGACTTCCTCAAGCTGACCGGCGCGGCAGGGGCGCCCGTGTCGACCACGATCTTCGTGGTCCTCGACGTGGTGATCGGGGCAGTGACGTTCACGGGCTCCCTCGTCGCCTCGGGCAAGCTGATGGGGATCATCAGCGGCAAGCCGATCATCTTCCCAGGGACCCGGATCCTGACCGTGGTCCTTGCCGTCGTCGCGGTGGCGGGAACGGCGCTCCTCGTCCTCGGTGCCGCAGGGACAGTGGAGCTTGACGGCACCGTCTCCGTGCTCATCCTCGGGCTGATCCTGGCCTCGGCGCTCGTCTTCGGCGTCACGATGGTGCTGCCCATCGGCGGGGCCGACATGCCGGTCGTGATCTCGCTGCTCAACGCCTTCACCGGCACGGCCGTCGCCATGGCCGGCTTCGTGCTGAACAGCCCGGTCCTCATCATCTCGGGCGCCCTCGTGGGCGCGTCCGGCGGAATCCTGACCAAGCTCATGGCCGACGCGATGAACCGCTCGATCCTCAACATCATGATCGGCGGCTTCGGCGGCGGCGAAGGGACGAGCGGGGCGGGTGCCGGCGGTCCGGGCGGCTCGGTCCGCTCCATCGGCGCGGACGACGTGGCGATCCAGCTGGCGTACGCCAGCAACGTGATCGTGGTCCCGGGCTACGGCCTGGCCGTGGCCCAGGCCCAGCACGCGGTCCGCGAGCTGGCCGAGCTCCTCGAGGAGAAGGGCGTCCACGTCTCGTACGCCATCCACCCCGTGGCCGGCCGGATGCCCGGGCACATGAACGTCCTCCTTGCGGAGGCCAACGTGCCCTACCCGCTGCTCAAGGAGATGGACGAGATCAACCCGGAGTTCGACCGGTGCGACGTGGCCCTCGTCATCGGCGCCAACGACGTGACGAACCCGGCGGCCCGCCGGCCGGGCAACCCGGTCTCGGGCATGCCGATCCTCAACGTTGACCATGCCAAGTCGATCATCGTGATCAAACGCTCGATGGGCCGCGGCTACGCCGGCATCGACAACGAGCTCTACGTGAACCCCAAGACGGGGATGCTCTTCGCCGACGCGAAGGCGGGCCTCGCGGATCTCGTGGGCGCGGTCAAGGCGCTGTAGGGGGGCGCGGCGCTGGTCGACGCGGCGCGGGACGCGGGGCGCGGTGCTGGGCGCGAGCCGAGCTCGCGAGCGGGCGGACCGGCGTCAGCCAGGCCTCCGGATCCGGACGTGAGCTGGCGCGGGCGTCGTCGCGGGAGTGCCATTCACACTCCGCAGGCAGGTGCCGGCTCAAGACTCGCGACTCGCGGGTTCGCCTGATTCGGGACCGCTGAAGCGCCGTCCCCTGAGCTGGCCGCAGCCCGACCCACGCTCAGGCAACAGGGTCGTGAGCCCGCTGATAGTGCACGACGGGGTGGTCCGCGAGGTCGTCGTGGGCTTGTGGAAGTTCAAGCCCAGCGAATGTGAATGGGGCTCCCGGGCGGGGCCGGGGGCGCCGGGGGGGCGCCGGGGGGCGTGCGCCGGGGGGCGTGCGCCGGGGGGCGTGCGCCGGGGGGCGTGCGCCGGGGGGGCGTCAAGCGAGGGCGTGGTCGGGCGCCCGCGGCGGACCCGGTCGACCGGCCTCGAATACGCAGCGGTGAAGTCGCTCACGCCATGATTCCTCTTATGCCCGGGAGTCGTCGCAGCAACCTACTTGTCGAGGCTGATCGCCAGGCCGCGGAATTCGCCACGCGCTGCGGCCGCCAGGTCGCCGATGCGCGCCGGCGGCGCCGGCTCACACAGGAAGGACTGGGCGAGCTCGTTGCCCTCGATCGCTCACGGATCTCCCAGATTGAGCGCGGGCTCGGGGCAGGAGCCCCGATCTCTGCGTGGGTCCGCATCGGTCAGGCCTTGGACCTGCCGCTCCGCGTCGAGTTCGCTCGAGACCCAGCCGCCGGACCGGCCGACGCCGGACACCTCGCCATCCAGGAGCTCCTCCTGCGGCTCGCGCGCGCGGCCGGTAGGACGCGGTTCGTCGAGCTGGCGACGCGCCCGTCCGACCCGGCCCGAAGCAGCGACGTGGTCGCTCGCGACGACCGGGCGCGCGTGATCATCCTGCAGGAGGCGTGGAACTCGATCGGCGACATAGGCGCGGGCCTCCGGTCGAGCGCCCGCAAGGCTGCAGAGGCCGATGCCGCGTCCGTCCTCGCGGGCGGGGACGACCGTCCGTATCGGGTCGCGTCGTGCTGGGTCGTGCGCGCGACGGCCCGCAACCGGGCCCTCGTTGCGCGCTATCCCGAGACCTTCGCCGCAGCCTTCCCGGGATCGTCGGGAGCGTGGGTCCGCGCCTTGACGAGCCCGACCGCACCGCCGATCGAGCCCGGCTTTGTCTGGTGCAACCTCGCGGCGACCCGTCTGTTCGCGTGGCGGCGTGCGGCAACGCCCCGGCCGACGCCGTGACCCTCCCGTACCCCTGGTGTGACCGGGCGCAGGAGTGTCATTCACATTCCGCCAGGTGGCCGCCCGTCAAGATCAAGGGATCGCCTCGGCGGCTGCGTCTCGGGCGACCTCGCGGCCGCCCTCGAGCTTGAACCAACCTCGGTCCCCATGATCCGCAGCCTGTCATACCCCCGCGGCCGGCCGGCGGGGCGTTCGCTCGGTCCCTGTCGACATGCAAGCCCGGGGAATGTGAATGAGATACCCGCTCGACCCGCCGTCAAGCGCCCGGCGGTGGGCTGGACGCCGGCGCGCGGGCCGACGGCTGCCGCGCGCGCCCTCCCTCGCGCGCGCCGTCAGCCGGCGCGGCCGGGCGCCGCGACGCTCGATGCCGAGCAGGCGGAGGAACGTCGCCGGCGACGGATCCCGGCCCAGGAAGGCCCGCAGCAGGTCGAGCGGATCGCGCGTCCCGTTCGGCTCCAGGATCTCGCGCCGGTAGTCCGCCCCGACGGTCGGCGAGGTCACACCCTCCGCCTCGAAGCGGCCGAACATGTCGTCGCCGTAGACCTTCGCCCACAGGTAGCCGTAGTAGCCGGCGTCGTAGCCGCCCAGCAGGTGCCCGAACTGGCACGGGTAGAGCGTGCCTTCGTGGTAGGGCAGGCCCCAGGCGGCGAAGGCGGTGCGATCGATCGCCGCGATGTCGCGCGACTCCTCCGGGCCGTGGAGCCCGAGATCCATCAGGCCGAGGTAGCACTGGCGCAGCGTGGTGAGGGCCACGTCCAGGTCGCGGCTGGCCACGAGGCGGTCCACCAGCGCGCGCGGAATGGGCTCGCCGGTGGCGTGGTGACGGGCAAACCGGGCGAGCACATCCGCCTGCCAGGCCCAGTTCTCCAGGATCTGGCTGGGCGCCTCGACGAAGTCCCACTCGGTGTTGCCGCCCGAGAAACGGGTCAGCTCGGCCCGGGTCAGCGTCGAGTGAAGGACGTGGCCGAACTCGTGGAAGAGGGTGACGACGTCCTCGTGGCGCAGGAGTGCGGGGCGGTCCGCGCCGGGGCGCGGCAGGTTGGCCACGATGGCGGTGAGGGGCTTCTGGTAGGTGCCGTCGGGGAGGCGCCTCCCCGGCACGAGCGCCCAGGCGGCGGCGTGGCCGTACTTGCCGTCCCGCGGATGCAGATCCATGAGAATGTCGCCGATCTCCGCGCCGGACGCGGCGTCCCGCACGCGGAACCGGACGACGTCCGGATGCCAGGCCGCGGCGTCCGCAACCCTCTCGAACGCGAGCCCGAACACCTCGGCACACAGGCCGAGGAGGCCGTCGAAGACCGCCTCGAGGGGCAGGTACTGCTTGAGCTCGTCGGGATCCACCGCGAAGTCGCGCCGGCGGAGGCGGGTGTCGCAGTAGCGCCAGTCCCAGGTCCGCAGGGGTGGCTCCTCGCCGTCCTCGCGCAGGATCTCCTCGAGGCGGGCGACCTCGTCGGCCATGCGGATGCGGAGCGGCGGAACGAGCCCGTCATAGAAGCCGCGCACCGCCTCCGGGCTGCCCGCCATCTTCACCTCGATGGCGTAGTGGGCCCACGACGCGTACCCCAGGAGCCCGGCAATCCGACGCCGGATCTCGAGCGCCTCGGCCAGGAGCGGCTCGTTCGCGTCGCGCGCCTCGTTGAACTGACGATGCTCGAGCTCCCGGCGCAGGTCGCGCCGCCGCGCCTGCTGCATGAACGGGTAGGCGTCGGGCGAATCCAGGGTGACCCGGTGCGTGCCGGGCGCAGCACCCGGCCGGAGACCGGCGACGAAGTCGTCATCGAGCCCGTCGAGCTCGTCACGTGTCAGGTCGAGGCCGTCCTCGAACTCGTCGATGTTCCGCTGGAAGGCGGACGCCAGCTCCACGAGACGCCCTTCGAGGCGGCGCACCTCCTCGCGGGTCGTCGCGTCCAGGCCGTGCCCGGCGCGCCGCAGGTCACGCAGGAGGCGGTCCAGGAGGCGGCGCGGCTCACCTTCGAGGCCCGCGGCCTCCGGGCTCGCGGCGAAGGCGAAGATCGTCGCCGCGAGGTCCTCCCGGAACGGGAGGTCCACCCGCCAGTGGTCGAGCCGCTCCTCGGCCTCCTGGCCGGCATCCCGGACGGCCGGGTCGACGTGGACCCGGGCCATGAAGGCGCCGGTCGCGTAGCCGGCGGTGATGCGCGCATCCGCCTCGTCGAGCGGCAGCAGGACGGTTGCGAAGGTGCCCCGCCCGCCGGTCGCGACTGCGGCCGCAACGAGGGCCTCGGCCTCGGCGAGGGCCTCGTCTGCGGCGACTCGGACCTCGTCCGCCGTCGTGGCGAAGTGCATCGGAGGGTCTCCACGGTCGGGCTCGCGTTCCCGCGGGCGGTGAGCAGCGCCGAACGGGCGGCGAAGGACGAGCGCCAGTCTGCCACGCGCGTGCGCCGCCGGGGATGTCGGATTGGCGACACCACCGGACGCAGGTCCGTGCGGTTTGGCCCTGTGAAGGCCGCGGCGCTCCCACTACCATGCGTCTAGCCGTCTAGACCGTTCCACGGTCGTATCCGGATGCCCGAGGTGCTGCTCCGCATGAGACGCATCAGCGATATCGGCGCCGCCGTCATCGGCAGCGGCTTCATCGGCACGGTCCACATCGAGGCCCTCCGCCGCCTCGGGGTCCGGGTCCACGGGCTGCTCGAAGTCTCGCCGGAGCATGGGGCGAAGCGAGCGGCCGAGCTCGGCCTCCCCGGCGCCTATGCCGACATGGACGAGATGCTCGCCGACGAGCGGGTCGAGGTCGTCCACGTCACCTCGCCCAACGCGCTCCACTTCCCGCAGGTCGTGCGGATCATCGCAGCGGGCAAGAACGTCGTCTGCGAGAAGCCGCTGGCCACGACGTCGGCGGAGTCGGCCGAGCTGGTGCGCCTGGCGGCCGAAGCCGGGGTCGTCAACGCCGTCAACTTCAACATCCGCTTCTACCCTCTGAACCAGCACCTGGCCCAGCTCGTGGCCGACGGCGCGCTGGGCGAGGTCCGCCTGGTCACCGGCCACTACTTCCAGGACTGGCTCCTCCTCGACACGGACTGGAACTGGCGGCTCGACCCGGCCGAGGGCGGCATGCTGCGGGCCGTGGGCGACATCGGCTCGCACTGGCTCGACCTCATGACCTTCGTCGGCGGCCTCCGGATCGAGAGCGTCATGGCCGACCTCGCGACGTTCGTGAAGGTCCGCCACCAGCCCGCCGGCCCCGTCGAGACCTTCTCCACCGAGCGAGCCGCGAACACGATCGCCCGCGAGATGGTCACGGACGATGCAGCGACGATCCTGCTCCGCCTCGAGGGCGGCGCCCGCGGCGCGGTGGCGATCTCGCAGGTGAGCGCGGGCCGCAAGAACTCGCTCCAGTACGAGATCGACGGGTCGGCGGCGGCGGCGGCGTGGGATTCCGAGCGGCCGGACGAGCTGTGGCTCGGCCGCCGGGAGCGCCCGAACGAGCTGCTGATCCGCAACCCCGCCCTCATGAACGCCGCCGGCACGGCCGCGGCCAGCCTGCCCGGCGGTCACGTGGAAGGATTCGGCGACACGTTCAAGGCCACGTACCGGGCGGTCTACGCCGACGTCGCCGCTGGCGGCCCGGCCGCGCGCCCCGTCTACCCCACCTTCGCCGACGGCCACGACGAGATGCTGGTCAACGACGCGATCGCCCGGAGCGCCCGCGAAGGGCGCTGGGTCTCCGTGGACCGCGCGTGAAGCCAGCACTGAGCCGTCGATCCAGCCGCAGCCACCACCAGGGAGCATCGCGATGAAGCTCGGATTCCTCACCGCCCCCTTCCCGGAGACGCCGCTCATGGAGGTCGCCGACTGGGCGGCCGCATCCGGCTTCGAGGTCCTGGAGATCGCCTGCTGGCCACGCTCTAGCGGCCCGACCCGCCGGTACGCCGGCACCAGCCACATCGACGTCGCCAACCTCTCGGACGGCCAGGCAACCGAGATCGTCGACGAGATCGCGGCCAAGGGCCTCTCGATCTCCGGGCTCGGGTTCTACCCGAACCCGCTCCATCCGGACCCCGCCCACCGCGAGCAGGTGATCGGCCACCTCAAGGCGGTCATGGTCGCGGCCCGCAGGATGGGAATCCCGCTCGTGAACACGTTCATGGGCGGCGACGGGTCGAAGAACCAGGACCAGAACTGGGAGGAGGCCCTCCGCGTCTGGCCGGACATCGTGGCCTTCGCGCAGGACCAGGGCGTGAAGGTCACGCTCGAGAACTGCCCGATGCTCTTCTCCTACGACGAGTGGCCGGGCGGCCACAACATCGCCACCACGCCGCGCATGTGGCGCCGGATCCTGGAGCAGTGGGGCGACACGATCGGCCTGAACTTCGATCCGTCACACCTCGTGCTGCAGATGATCGACACGGGCCGCTTCCTCAAGGAGTTCGGCCCGCACGTGCTCCACTACCAGGCCAAGGACCTGATGATCGACCGCGACGGCCTCTACGAGCGCGGCATCTTCTCGGTGGGCATGGGCTGGCAGATCCCGCGCATCCCGGGCCTCGGCGAAGTGGACTGGCGGGTCGTCTTCTCCGAGCTCTACCGGGGCGGATACCAGGGCGACTGCATCATCGAGCACGAGGACCGGCGCTTCGAGGGCACCGACGAGAAGGTCAAACAGGGCTTCCTCATCGCCCGTGACGTGCTCCGGCCGTACTGCCGATGAGCGTCCCGCCCGCCACCTGGGCCGAGGTCCTGGCCCCCCGCTCGCCTGCGGACCTGACGCCGGAGCTCCTCACCGACCTGCTCGCCCGGGTGACCGAGCGCGACATCGCGAAGACGATCGACCACTCGCTGCTCCGTCCGGAGCTCGACGACGCGTTCGTCGCGGACGGCTGCCGGCTGGCGGCGGCGTACGACGTCGCCTCCGTCTGCGTGCGCCCCGCCGACGTGGCCCGGGCACGGGCGATCCTCACCGGCACGGATGTGGCCGTGGGGACCACGATCGGCTTCCCCCACGGCAACCACCTCACGGAGACGAAGGTCCTCGAGGCGCGCCGCGCGCTCGCTGACGGCGCGACCGAGCTGGACATGGTCATCAAGATCGGGGCCCTGAAGTCGGGCCGCGACGCCGAGGTGCTGGCGGACATCGCCGCGATCGTCGAGGTGGCCCACGCGGACGGCGCGCTTGTCAAGGTGATCTTCGAGAACGCGTACCTTACCGACGACGAAAAGGTCCGTGCGTGTCGGCTGACTGAAGTGGCCGGGGCCGAGTTCGTCAAGACCTCGACCGGCTTCGCCCCGAGCGGAGCCACCCACGAGGACCTCGCCCTCATGCGGGCGAGCACATCCCCTCACATCCAGGTGAAGGCGGCCGGTGGCGTCCGGACGCTGGACGCGCTCCTCGCGGTGATGGCGCTGGGTGTCACCCGGATCGGCGCCACCGCGACGAAGACGATCATCGACGACTTCCGGGCTCGCAGGGCCGGGGCGGCCTCGGCCATGGCTGCGACTGGCGACGGCGGCTACTGACCGTGGGCAAGGACAGGTGTCCCTTGCGCACCGGTGTGCTCGACTCGGCGTATCGTTCCGTCCGGTCCGGCCCCTGGGCGCCGGAGAACGTCGACGAGGAGGTCGCCGCCGAATGACGTCGCGCGTCCCCGAGACTCACCCGCTGCCGTGGCTCGACGCAGCCCGGGCGCTCCTGGCGCGCGTCGGCGAAACGCAGGGCCCGGCGATCGAGCAGGCGAGCCGGTGGTGCGCGGACGCGATCGCTGCCGACGGCTTCGTGCATCTCTTCGGGACCGGCCATTCGCGCATCCCCGTCGAGGAGATGTTCCCCCGCTACGGCTCCTTCCCCGGGTTCAACCCGATCGTCGAGCTCTCGATGACGTTCCATACGGAGGTCGTGGGCGCGAACGGGCAGCGCCAGGCGATGTTCATCGAGCAGACGCCCGGGCTCGCCGAGGTGATCCTCGGGAACTTCACGTTCGGCCCCCACGACGTGATGATCGTCTTCTCGGCCAGCGGCCTCGCAGCCGTCCCCGTGGAGATGGCGCGGGGTGCGCGGCGGCGCGGGCTCCGGGTCATCGCGGTCACCTCCGTCGAGATGTCGCTCGTCGGCGAGCCCGATCCCCGGGTCGGATCCCGGCTCGTCGACGAGGCGGACCTCGTGATCGACCTCTGCACGCCGCCGGCGGACGCCCTCATCACCCTCGACGGCCTCGAGACGCCGGTAGGCCCCGGATCCACCATCACCGCCGTCGCCATCGTCAACTCGCTCAAGGTCCGGATCGCCGAGCTGCTGGTGGAGCGAGGGGCCATGCCCCCCGTGATCACGCGCAGCACCGTGGTCGGCACCCAGCGATCCCAGGCCCTCTTCGATGCGGCCTACCGGGAGCACGCGCAGCGTCTCGCGCGTGCGATCATCCAGCAGCACGGTGCTGGCAACCAGCAGGAGGTGTGAACGACCACTGACCCGGAGGTAGTTCCCAGCACGTGGGACCGATGCTGACCGGACGCCCAAACCTGAGGGCGCCGGCGCACGAGGAGGAGTGAATGTTCGACAAGCACGCTCGCGTGGCACGACTGGCTGTCGGCCTCGCGGGACTCGCGATCGTCGTCGGCGCCTGCGGCGGCGGCGGCAGTGACAAGTACTCGATCGGGTACTCGAACGGCGGCGGCGTCGGCAACGGCTTCCGCGAGGAGCAGGTCTGCACCGCCAAGGCAGAGGCGCTCTCGTCGGGCAAGGTGGAGACGCTCACGACGATCCACCGCAACACGGACGCCGCGGGCCAGCTCGCCGACATCCGTGACCTGATCGCGAAGGGCGTGAAGGCGATCGTCTTCAACCCGAACGACCCCGAGGCGCTCAACCCGGCCCTCGAGGAGGCCAAGGCCGCCGGCATCACGACCGTCTCGGTCGATGCCTTCGTGACCAACCCGGACACCTACAACCTGTACAACAACCAGGTCGAGTACGCGTACCTCGGCGCCAAGTGGCTGTTCGAGAAGCTTGGCGGCAAGGGCAACGTCTACTACATGCGCGGCTTCGCCGGCCACCCGGCCGACACCGACCGCCACACCGGCTTCCAGAAGGCGCTCGCCGAGTACCCGGACATCGTGGTCCTGCCGACCATCGAGGGCGAGCACACGCAGTGGGACTCGGCCAAGGCGACCGAGCTCATGAACAACTGGATCGCCAGCGGCAAGTACGACGAGACCAACGGCATCTGGACCTCCGGCATGGACCAGGAGATCGTCGACGCCATCAAGGCGGCCGGCAAGACGTTCGTGCCGGTCGTCGGCGCGGACCGCGGCGGCTTCGTGAACCAGCTCCTTGACGAGACCGGCTTCGAGGGTCTCGAGGGCGCGGCCGTCACCAACACCGCCGCTGTCGGCGGCGCGGGCATCTCCCTGGCGCTCAAGCTCCTCGCGGGCGAGAAGGTCGAGACCGATGCCTCGGCGCCGCAGCCCAACACCGTGCTCCTCGTGCCGGTGGTCGCCTCCGATGACAACGACGCGGGCCGCAAGACCCTCGAGGGTTGGCTCGTCGAGGGCCTCGATCCGACGTGGCCGCTGGGCCTCACGATCGAGGGTTGGACGACCTACACCCCCGAGCAGGCCATCGCCTGCAAGGGCCCCGGCGAGGAGTAGTCGCCCCTCGCGCCTGAACCACACAGGGGATGCCGGTCCGCCGGCATCCCCTGCCTGCATCTCTCCACAGTCGGGAACGATGACCGTCACCTCCACCGACCTCCTGCTCGAGGCCACGGGCATCTCGAAGACCTACGGCGCCGTCGTGGCGCTGAAGGCCGCCTCGCTGGCCGTGCGCCCGGGCGAGGTCCACGCGCTCATGGGCGCCAACGGCGCCGGCAAGAGCACGCTCGTCAAGATCCTCACCGGGGCGGTCCGGCCGGACGCGGGCACGATCGCCGTACGGGGCCGGGAGCGCACGGTCCATAACCCGGCCGAAGCCCGCCGGGGCGGGCTCATCTCGGTCTACCAGGAGCCGGCGCTCATCCCGGACCTCGACATCCGCGCCAACCTGCGCCTGACCGAGACACCGGTGGAGCCGTTCCGCCACTGGCTCGGTGAGCTCGGGCTCGAGGACCTCGACCTGTCGAGCCTGGCGCGGCGCGTGCCGCTCGCCTCGCTCCGGATCATCGACCTCGCCCGCGCCCTCGCCGTCGAGCCGGACGTCCTCATGCTCGACGAGATGACCGCGGCCCTGCCTGCGAACCTCACCGAGCGCGTCCTCGAGGTCATCGGCCGCCAGCGCGGCGGAGAGCGCTCCGTCATCTTCATCTCCCACCGGATGATCGAGATCGCCGCCGTCTGCGACCGGGCGACTGTGCTGCGCGAGGGCGAGACCGTCGGCGTCGTGGATGTGACCGCGGGCTCGGAGGACCGGATCGTCGAGCTGATGCTCGGCGAGATCGTCAGGGGCATGCCGGCGCGGGCGGCTGCCAGGGCCGCGACCGGTACGCGGGCCCCCGGCGCCCAGCCTCGCCTGGCAGCGCGCGGGCTCGCGTTCGGCGCCAAGCTCCACGATGCGTCATTCGACCTCTACCCGGGCGAGGTGCTCGGAGTGGTGGCGCTCGAGGGCCAGGGCCAGGACGAGCTCTTCGACATCCTCGCCGGCTCCGAGCGCCCGAGCGGGGGCGAGCTGCGCGTGAACGGCGCGACCGTCTCGTTCCATCATCCCGCCGACGCCATCCGGGCCGGACTCGTCTACGTGGCGGCAGATCGCGCCGAGGCCCTGCTGATGCAGCGCTCCGTGCGCGAGAACATCGCCCTGCCGTCCACGTCGCGGATGCGTCGATGGGGCCCGATCGACCTCGGCGGCGAGCGACGGAGGGTGGATGCGGCCGTCGCGAGGCTCCAGATCGACGCCCGGGCCGGGGGCGAGGTGCGGCGGCTCTCGGGCGGCAACCAGCAGAAGGTGACGATCGCGCGCTGGGTGGCCGGGGGCGTGCAGACGATGCTCTGCTTCGACCCGACCCGCGGGATTGACATCCGCACCAAGAGCCAGATCTACGTTCTGCTCCGCGATCTCGCGGAGGCCGGCGCTGCCGTCCTGCTCTACACCTCCGAGCTCAAGGAGATCCAGCTCGCCTGCGATCGCGCGATCGTCATCTTCGGCGGCTGCGTCGTGGCCGAGATCAACGCGGTGGACGCGGACGAGGCAGCCCTGCTGCGCGCCGCATACAACCTCCAGTCCGGGGCAGCCATGCCCGAGGAGCTCGCCGCGGGGGTCGCGGCGGCCCACGCTGACAACGCCGCCGCGGCCGTTCCCGGGGCGAACGAAGGGCCCGACGGGTCGGAGGGCGACCCGTGAGCGCGGCGACCGACACCACGACCGCCCGCGGTCGCCCGGCGGGAGCGCTCGCCGCATGGGCGCGGCGCAACACCTGGACGCTAGGGCTCCTCGGCTTCCTGGCCGTCCTCCTCGCCTTCACGAAGATCATCCAGCCGAGCTACGGGCTGCCCGGGATCCAGGGCCTCGCAATCTCGGTCCTGCCGCTTGCGCTCGCCACGGTCGCCCAGGCGATCGTGGTCATCTCGGGCGGGATCGACCTCTCGATCGGCTCGCTGATGGCCCTGACGAGCGTCATCGCGGCCTCGCTCATGGAGGGCCAGAGCGAGGAGTTCGGCTTCGTCGTGATCATCGGCGTCCTCCTGCTCGGCCTCGCGTTCGGAGCGGTCAACGGGACCTTGGTCGTCCTCACCCGCGTGCCGGACATCGTCGTGACGCTCGCGATGTCGTTCGTGTGGGCAGGCTGCGCGCTCCTCGTCCTCAAGACGCCCGGTGGCGATTCGGTCGACTGGCTGCGCCAGCTCATCCTCGGATCGCTGTTCGTCGACTTCATCCCCAAGGCGGCTGTCGTCCTGGTCGTCGTCGTGGCCATCATCTGGATTCCCCTTCGACGCTCCAGGCTTGGGCTCTCGATCTACTCGATCGGCAGCAACCGGCTGGCGGCGTTCCGGAGCGGTGTCTCCGTCGGGCGTACGAGGATCGCTGCCTACATGTTCCTGGGCCTGTTCGCCGCGCTCGGCGGTCTCTCCCTCACGGCAAGCACGGGGATCGGGACGCCCGTGCCGGGGCCCTACACGCTGATGAGCGTGGCCGCGGTCGTCCTGGGCGGTGTCAGCCTCGCCGGTGGTCGAGGCGGCGTGTTCGGGCCGATGGTCGGCGTCGTCATCCTCCAGCTGATCCGGACCGACATGACGTTCCTCAACTTCGACCCCAACCTCGCGGTCGTCGCGCAAGGCCTCATCCTCATCGGAGTGGTCATGGTGGGCAGCCTTGTCCAGCTGCGGCGGACCCGGGCATGAGCGAGACAGCCCGCCCGGGCAACGCTCGGAACCCGTGGCTCAGCTGGGCTGCCTGGCGGGGCCTCTTCCGCGACCGGCCGATCATCCCGCTGGTCGGCCTGCTCGGCCTGCTCGTCATCGTCATCCAGCTGGCCCGTCCGGGCATGATCGGCCCCGAGTGGGCAGCCGTCATCCTGCGCGCTGCGGTCATCCTGGCGATCCTCGCCGGCTGCCAGACGCTGACGATGCTGACCGGCGGGATCGACCTCTCTGTCGGCGCGGTCGCCTCGATGGCCGGGTTCGTCACCGCGACGCTCGTCGACAGCCCCGGCGGAGTGGCCTTTGCGATCGCCGTGGCCCTCGCCGTGGCGGCTCTCGCCGGGCTGCTCTCCGGCATCGGCGTCGGCGTCTTCCGGGTCCACCCGCTGATCATGACCCTGGGCATGGGCCTGGTGGTCCTTGGCTTCGCGAACGTGTGGCAGCTGCAGATGGTCCAGACCGGGGCGGGGGTTCCCGACCTTTTCCGGTGGCTCGGGTCGGGCCTGTCCCTGGGCATCGTGCCCAACAGCCTCCTCGTCTTCGTCCCGCTGGCAGTCCTCATCCTCGTCGCCCTGCGGCGCACCGGGTATGGCCGGCTGCTGTATGCGATCGGCGACAACCCGATCGCGGCGCGCCTGTCGGGTGCGCGCGGGTGGCAGGTGCTGGTCGTGCTCTACGTCATCTCCGCGCTCCTGGCGGCGGTCGCAGGCTTCCTGCTCGCGGGCCTGACCAACATCGCCGCCGTGACGCTCGCCGACTCGTACGTCCTGCCCTCGGTCGCAGCGGCGGTCATCGGCGGGACGTCGATCATGGGCGGCCGCGGCGGCTTCGGGGGGACGATCGTCGGGGCGCTGATCCTGACCGTCCTGTCGTCGCTCCTCTCCGCGCTCGGGTTCCCCGAGGCCGTGCGCCAGGTCCTCTTCGGCTCGATCATCGTCGCCGTGGCGGCCGCGTACACGCGCATCACCTCGGAATCCTGACGCAGGGGCCGGGGAGGCGCGCATGACGATCGAACCCGGCACGCGCCACCTCGGACTGGACCTCG
>CAVPJI010000007.1:0-20564 GCA_963705215.1 uncultured Chloroflexia bacterium
ACGGGGAGCCCCGGCCCCGCGCCCCGCCGCGGGTGGTTCGACGTCCGCTGGCGCCAGTTCCGACGCGCGCCCACGCCGGTCGTGCGGGCGGTCCTGAGCAGCGTCGTCGTCGCGGCCATCCTCGGGATCCTCTTCCTCGTCTACGACCTGGCGCTCGACGCCGGCGCCGACCTGCCCGGCGGCGACCTGCGCGTTCTCGCCGGGTTCGTCTTCGTGGCCGCGGTCGCCATCCTCGGCTCGTGGCTGACGTATCTGGTTGTCCCGCAGCCGGGCCGGCCGGGCATCCGCAGCAAGTGGAGCGCGGCCCTGGGCCTGTTCGCCGCACTGCCCATCGCCTATCTCGCGCTGGTGCTGCTGTTCCAGGTGGTGAAACCGGTGCTGGCGGCGCTGGGCGGCTGAGCGACCGCCGCGGTCGGCACCCGTCTCACCGCCCACCCACCCGACGACCGTCGCTGGCCCGATCGGCCGGTGCGTCCGCGCACCATCAGGGGTGCCGGGGGGTCTGGCAACGGGGGCACATCGCGGAGTACGCTCCGCGCGTCCTCATCCGGCCGACGCCCGTGACTTGCGGATCGGCCCTCACTCGTTGGAAGATGTGACCGTGGCCGCGGACCCCGATCCGTATTTCGCGCTCCCGAAGCTCTATGGTGGGCCGGCCTACGCGCGCCCGCCCAGGGTCGTCGAGGAGACCGAACGCCCCTTCGACCCGGACGACCTCCCCATCGCCGCGGCACAGATTTCCGACGAGCAGACCCTCACGGGGGCGCCCTTCACGGCCGAGGCGTATCAGTCGGTCGGGACGGACCTGCTCCTTGCGGCGGTTGTGCCGGCATCGCCGCCGGTTGGCGTTGTCGCTACGTCCTCGGCGGAGACCGATCCCGCGATCGGCGCAGCGCCCCCCGCCAGCGCGCCGGGCTCGGAGGGCTCCCGACGCCGCCTGCGGGCCCTGACCAGCCGCCTGGGCCCGCGCTCGAAGTAGCGCCCCGACCGGCGTCGGCACTCCGCGGTCCCGCGACGACATCCCGCTGTCCGGCGTCGGCGTCCCGCGGTCCCACCCCGGCAACTGCGCGGTCGGCGCGGCTGGCGGCGCTGCAGATCGTCCCCGGTCGGGCACACTGACGGCGCCGCCATCCGCGGTCCGCCGCTGATGCTGATACCTCGACACAGATCGAGGATCTGGGGCACCATATCAAGGTATGAGCAGCGATCGCACCCTGCGCATCGGCCAGGCGGCCGAGCTCTTGGGCGTCGGCGTCGAGACGCTGCGCCGCTGGGAGGAGGAGGGCGGGCTGCGCACGGTCCGCAGTCCGGGCGGGCAACGCCTCGTGCCGCTCGACGAGGTCAGCCGGCTGCTCGACGAGCGGCGGCGAGCGACCCGCGAGCCGCGCATCGTGGCCCAGTCGGCGCGAAACCGGTTCCCGGGCATCGTGACGCGGATCGAGCGCGACGGCGTCGCGGCCGTCGTCGAGGTGATGTCGGGTCCTCACCGGCTGGTCAGCCTGATGACGGCCGAGGCGGTCGAGGAGATGGGCCTCGCGGTGGGTGACGAGGCAATCTGCGTCGTGAAGGCGACGAATGTGATCGTGGAGATCCCCGGCTGATGGAGGTGCGGCGAGTCGTCGCCGGCCTCCTGCTGGCGGCCGTCGCAGCGGGATGCAGCGGGCTGCCGGCCGCGATCGGCGGCACGGCCGGCGATCCGGTCGAGCTCACCGTCTTCGCCGCCGCCTCGCTGCGGGACGCGTTCGGCGCCGTGAAGTCGTCGTACGAGGCGTCGCACCCGGGCGTGGTTGTCACGTTCTCCTTCGACGGCTCGGGCACCCTGCGCACCCAGCTGGAGCAGGGCGCCCGCGCGGACCTCTTCGCCTCCGCCGACGAGGTCAATCCCCGGATGCTGGTCGACGCCGGCCTCGTCGATGGTCGGCCGGTTCGCTTCGCCGGCAACCGGCTCGCGCTCGTCGTGCCTGCCGGCAATCCCGCCGGAATCACCTCGCCCTTCGACCTCGCCCGCCCGGGGGTACGCTTGGTCGGGGCCGGGGCAAGCGTCCCGATCACGGAGTACGCCGCGCAGATGCTGGGCGCTCTTGCCGGCCTGCCCGGCGCCCCGCGCGACTTCGCCGCCGCAGTCGAAGCGAACATCGTGAGTCGCGAGGACAACGTGCGGGCCGTGCTGACGAAGGTCGAGCTCGGCGAGGGCGACGCCGCCATCGTCTACGCGACCGACGCAACGACCGCCGGTGACGCTGTCGAGCTGATCCCGCTCCCCGATGAGGCGGACGTGCCGGTGACCTACGCAGCGGTCGTGCTGCGGGACGCGCCGCACCAGCAGGCCGCGGCGCGATTCCTCGCCTGGCTGGCGGGCGTGGAGGGCCAGGCCGTGCTGGCCCGCTTCGGGTTCACGGCTCCGGCGTCACGATGACCGCGCTGGACCCGGACCGCGGCACTCCCGACGCCGTCCGCTCTGCGGTTCCGGGGCGACGATGAGGGCGGAACGTCGCGCCGTCCCCGGCGGCATCCTCGGCTCGCTCGCAGCGCTCGCCGCTGGCCTCTTCCTGGCCCTGCCCGTGGCCGTCCTCACGCTCCGCGCCCTCGCCGCCGCCTCGACCGTCGACGCGGACGCCCTCGCCGCCGTCCTCGACGCCCTCGTCCTCAGCCTCGTGACCACGGCGGTGAGCCTCGTGCTGGTGGTCGCCTTCGGCCTGCCTCTCGCCTGGCGGCTCGCCCGCCGCCCACCGCGTGGAGCTTCACTCGTCGAGACGATCGTCGACCTCCCGATGATCCTGCCGCCCTCGGTCGCCGGTCTCGCCCTCCTGCTGGTCTTCGGGCGCCGCGGCCTCCTGGGCGACGAGCTGGCCTTCTTCGGGCTGTCCATCCCGTTCACGACGCTCGCGGTGGTCCTCGCCCAGGCATTCGTCTCGGCCCCCTTCTTCGTCCGGTCGGCGCGCGCCGGCATCCGGGCGGTCGACCGCGACCTCGAGGACGCCTCGCGGGTGGACGGCGCGACCGAGAACGGGGTGGCCCGGCACGTGACGGTCCCGCTGGCGGCCTCGGCTCTCTCCGCCGGGCTCGTGATGGCGTGGGCCCGCGCGCTCGGCGAGTTCGGGGCAACGATCATGTTCGCCGGCAACATCGCGGGGCGAACGCAGACCCTCCCGCTGCTCGTCTACTCGGAGTTCCAGGGCAGCCTCGATGCAGCGCTGGTCGCCGCCGCGATCCTCGTCATGGCGGCGTTCGGGGTCCTGGTGGCCGTTCGGCTCAGGAGCCTGGGGGACCGGGACACTCCCAGCTGAAGCGGGCCCGGACCTCGTTCGGATCGTTCGCGGTGGACTCGATGCCCACCTGGAGCAGGAAGAGATCCAGCGTCCCGCTGCGATCTCCCTCGCCGCGTGGCGGGGCATCGGGCGGCGACACGAATGCCTCGTTCCCCACGGCCACGAGGTTCGAGCCCTTGTCGTCGGCCAGGCTCATCGTCTTGCGCAGGAAGTCGATCGTGAGCTGATGCGGCGTGGGCAGGCCCTCGATCGGCGTGATCGTGCGCAGGGCCCCGATCTTCCAATGCCCGTTGGCCCACTCGCACTCGAGGGCGCCCGCGGTGGTCACCGTCCCGGCGGGGACCGACGGCGCGAAGGTGAACGTGCCGGTGACCGTTGCGGCGGGGACGATGGTCGGCCCGAAGTTGAGCCCGATCGTGGCGCCTCCGAGGGCAAGGACGGCGATGAGCGCGACGCGATCGACCTGGAACCCGCGGAAGAGGAGCCGCAGGACGAGCCCGATGACGAAGACGAAGCCGACCCCGACCTTGAGGACGAAGGCGATGAAGCCGAGGTCGATCGGGAGGCTGTCGGCGAAGGCGACGGCCATGCCCCAGGCGACGCCCGCAGCGAAGATCCCGAGCCCCCAGAGCACGTTGTGGCGCGAGACCAGGGGCGCGCGCGGCTGCTCCTCGAGGTCGTCGACGCCGAGCGGGGCCGGCGGCGGGACTGCGGGACGGCGGCGGAACATGCGCGGGATGGTCGCACAGAGGGCTGAGCGGCGGGCGGGGGCTCGGCGGGCGCGGCGCCGGCGCGAGGTGGCGAGCGGGAGGCCGCCTACGCGGCGGGGCTGGGCGCCGTGCCCGTGGTCCCAACACCATGCAAGGATTCGGGATCGACCGTGCTCCGTTTGATGAGGGAATCGCGGCCGCCACGCCTGCCGGCGCGTCGAACGGAGCGTGCTCGACCGAGATCCCTTGCACGGCCTCGTCCCGGGGTGAGGTTGCGCTCCGACGCGCCCGCGCCCGGCCGGGTTCGATGCCGTACGATCACGGTCAGCCGCCCATGGGCGCCCCGTGGGGGAGTAGCTCAATGGTTAGAGCGGCGGGCTTATATCCCGCTGGTTCCAGGTTCGAGTCCTGGCTCCCCTACCACCCGGGCCATCGGCGGCCCCGCTGCGGGCCACGCCGGCGGCCGGCCAGGGCCACCTGCGCGCCGGTCAGCTCGCAGGGCGTGTCAGCCAGCCGGCGACCCAGCCGATCCGTGCCCCGGCGATCACCCGGTACCAGGTTCGGCCGGCCCCGTCCTTCGCGGAGCGGAGCACGCCAAGGCGGGAACCGCGCGCGAGGATGCGCGAGGCGGCGGCTGTCAGGCGCGGCGCGCCGCGGAGGTTGAGCCGGGTAACGGTTACGGTTCGGCGGGCGACCACTCTCGCGCGGGCCGCGACGAGGGCGGCCCCGGCATTCGCGGCCTCAGCATTGGCGGTCGTCGCCTTCGCGTCGGCAGCGCCGCTCACGGCGCGGTCCCGGGCCGGAGAGGCCCGTGCTGATGAACGTCGTGAAGCGCGTGTTCAGCACCCGCAGGTCGTGGACTCGGACGCCCGAAGTGAGCGTGCTGATCGCCCGGCCCTTCCCCAGGTAGATCCCGACGTGGGCGCCGTTGCCCCAGACCACGATGTCGCCCCGGTGGCCGACCGACCGGGTGAGGTGACGAGCGCGCGCCCAGCGGAGCATCGAGCTGCCGCCGCGATTGCGGCCGCTTCCGATCTGCGCCAGGACACCCGCGCGGCGGAAGGCATAGGTCACGAGGCCGGAGCAGTCGAAGGCGCGCGGGCCGGTGGCACCGTAGGCCCAGGGCCGGCCCCGCTTGGCCATCGCGACTGCGATCACCCGGTCGGCCTTGGGCGCGGTCCGGGCGCGCTTGCGCGAGGGGGTGGTGACGGGCGCCGGGCCGGGCGTCGCGGCCGCTGCGGCCGGGGGTGCCTCGGCTGCGGATCCGCCGCCGAGGGGCGACGCGGCGGGCGTGGGCGACGCGGCGGGCGTGGGCGACGCCGCAGGCATGGGCGTCGGCGCGGCGGTGGGGGTCACGACAGCGGGGGCCGCGACAGCGGGCGGCGCAGTCGGGGTCGGCGTCTCCGCGGCGCCGGGGGCGGGCGGCTGGATCGTGACGATGACGAGGGCGGCGAGCGTGGCCGCCACGAGCGCCCGAGGGCGCGGGAACTGGGGCACTGTGCTCCCTTCTGCCAGGACATCGCGGGGATTCCGCGATGGCGGTGGGCTGGTCGCCGGCCCGACAGGAGGAGGCGGCCGCGCAGAGGCACGGCCACGTGTGTTGGGGGTCGCAATGGGGCGACGTGCGCCGCTCGAGAGCAACGCGGCACCGACCGGATCGGACGGCGTACGGCAGGACGGTCCTGCCGGGGCGGCGAGTCTTCGGTTTCGGTCCCGTGCTGTCGCGAGGATCCCCTCGGTCCGCCCGAGGATAGCCGGGTTCGCCCGATCGCGCCCGCATCGGCCTGATCGGCGAGCGGTGGCACGGGGCCGGGCCTGACCCCCGCTTACGGCAGCGCGGCCACCAGTGCCCGTCCGCCGGGGCCGGGCCGCAGCTCCCACGGATCGGCCGCGGCCGGAACGACGATCGTCTCGAGCGGCTCCAGGCGCGCGGCCCAGCCCGCGCCGGCCAGCTCGACGGCCTCGCCGACGGCCGTCACGATCTGCACCGTGCGGCCCCCCGGGTCGAGCTGCGTGGGCGCGTCGAAGACGTCGAGCGTGAAGTGCCGGCAGGCCAGGACGCGCCCGCCGTTGGCCGTGTCGCGGGGCATCGGCCGGCTCCGGGCAACGACCGACGCGAGCGCCTGCCTGGTGTGGAGAGGTCGCGTGCGGGAAGCGGGCCGCCCCCAGTCGTCGACGCGGTACGTGATGTCCGACGGCTGCTGGAGCTCGTACAAGAACACGCCTGGTCCGACGGCATGGAGCGTCCCGGCTGCAACCAGGAGCACGTCGCCGGCGGCCACGGCATGGCGCGCGAGAAGCGCGGTCGTGGCGCCGCCGCCGCGCATCGCGGTCTCCAGGTCGGCCCGTCGCACGCCGGGGCGGGCGCCCAGGAGCAGCTCAGCGCCGGGGTCGGCGTCGAGCACGTACCAGGCCTCGGTCTTGCCGACCGCATCGGGCCCGGCCAGCCGGCGGGCCGTCGCGTCGTTCGGGTGAACCTGGACCGAGAGCCACGACGCGGGATCCAGGAGCTTCACGATGAGCGGGAAGCGGGGGCCGGGTCGATCCGGGGCGGCCGAACCGACGAGCGCGGCGCCGAACTCGCCCGCGACTACATCCACGTCGCGCCCGGTGTGGGGACCGTCGGCGACGACCAGCGAAGGGCCGACGAGCCAGCGCTCCCCGATCGGCAGCGACCGCGGGGGCCCGAGGCGGGTGCCGCCCCAGACACGCTCGTCGGCGAGCGGCGTCACGCGGAAGGGAGTCAACACAGGGCGAGCCTACATCTGCCCGCAGCCCGCCGTGACGCCGTCGTGGCCGAGGCCGGCGGCGGGCGCCCGGCGGCAGGCACCCGGCGGCAGGGGAGGGCCTCCCGGACGAGCGCGGCCTCTCACGGCCGGCGACGGCCGCCGCGAGCCGCGCTTCGCCTCAGCGGCGGGGCCGGGGGACCGGCCGCGGCGCCAGCGCCTCCGCCAGCACGTTGCCGACGATCTCCGCCAGCTGGTCCCACTCGACCAGGAAGGCGTCGTGGCCCTTCGTCGAGTGCAGCTCGAGGTAGCGGGCATGGGCACCCTCGGCGGCGGCCGCATCCACGAGCCCGTGCACCTGGGCGGGCCCGTAGAGGACGTCGCCCGGGATGCCCACGCCGGTCACGCGGACGCCGTGGTCGGCGAGGCGAGCCAGCGCAGGCCGGAGGCCCCCGCGGCCGGCCCCCGCGTCGTGGCAGTCCATCGCCTGCACGAGGACGCGGTAGGCCTCGGGGTCGAACCGCGCAACGAGCTTGCGCCCCTGGTAGGCGAGGTAGCTGGTGATCGAGGGCGTCCCGTCGGGCTCGGCCGCGCGCCCGAACCGGTGCTCGAAGTCGGCCTCGCTCCGGTAGGTCGTCATCGCCAACCGCCGGGCGAGATCCAGGCCGTCCTCGCCCAGCCGCCGCACGAGCTCCAGCTGGATGCCGTTCCAGGCGATCGCGAGAGCGCCCGTGGCGGCCGGAGCCGCGATCGGGAGCACCTCGCCCACCGCCTCCGGGCGCTCGAGGGCAACCTCGAGGGCGACCATGCCGCCCAGCGAGCCACCGGCCACGAGGGCCAGGCGCTCGATCCCGAGTGCATCGAGCAGCGCCCACTGGGCGCGCGCCTGGTCGCGGGTGGAGATTGCCGGGAAGTCGGCGCCCCAGGGCCGGCCCGTGGATGCGTGCGTGGTCGTGGGACCCGTCGTGCCATAGCACCCGCCCAGGAGGTTGGCGCAGAGGACTCCGACCCGGGTTGTGTCCAGGGCGCGGCCCGGCCCGATGAGCGGCGCCCACCAGTCGCCGGCCGCGTCGGCGCTGCCGGTGAGCGCGTGGATCACCAGCACCTGGGGCGCCTCGGCCGGCCCCGGGCCGTCGTGGCGGTAGGCGACCTCGAGCGTCGGCAGGATCGTGCCGTCGCCGAGGGCGAGTGGCCCGACCGCGCGGACCACCACGCCGCCCGTGTCGAAGGGCGAGGGCGCCGTCAATGGCCAGGCAGGCCCCGCCGCCCTCGTCCGGGCAGCGCCCGGAGGCGACCCGACCCCGGTCCCTGCGGTCACAGCGGCGGTGTCAGCCGCTCGCGTGGTCATGGTCACGCGCCCGCGCCGACGACCACGCCGCCCGGTGCGGCGGCGCCCGATGTCGCCGCCGCGAGGCCCTGGTCGAGGTCGGCAAGGATGTCGTCGATGTGCTCGAGGCCGATCGACAACCGGACGAGGTCGTCGGTCACGCCCGTCGCCGCCTGCTCCGCCGCCGACATCTGCTGGTGCGTCGTCGTGGCCGGGTGGATGACGAGCGACTTGGCGTCGCCGACGTTGGCCAGGAGGCTGAACAACCGGAGCCCACTGCAGAGCGCGCGGCCGGCTACTCGCCCTCCGCGGATGCCGAAGGTGAGGACGCCGCCGAAGCCGCCCCGGAGGTAGCGCTTCGCGTTCGCGTGCCCCGGGTGCGACTCGAGGCCCGGGTAGCTCACCCAGGTGACTCGCTCGTCCTGTTCCAGCCAGCGCGCCACGGCCAGCGTGTTCTGCGCATGCCGCTCGATCCGCAGCGGGAGCGTCTCGAGCCCCTGGAGGAAGAGGAACGCATTGAACGGGCTGAGCGCGGCGCCCGTGTCCCGCAGGCCCTGCACCCGCAGCTTGACGATGAAGGCGAGGTTGCCGACCGCCTCGACGTAGCTGACGCCGTGGTAGCTCGGATCTGGGTCAACGAGGTCCGGGAAGCGGCCCGAGGCCCGCCAGTCGAACGTGCCGCCGTCCACGACGACGCCGCCGATCGACGTGCCGTGCCCGCCGATCCACTTCGTTGCCGAGTGGATGACGATGTCGGCGCCATGCTCGATCGGCCGGCAGAGGAGGGGAGCGAAGGTGTTGTCGATGACGAGGGGCAGGCCGTGGGCGTGGGCGACGTCGGCGATCGCCGCGATGTCCGGAACGTCCAGGCGTGGGTTTCCGATCGTCTCGAGGTAGATCGCCTTGGTGTTCGCGTCGATCGCCGGGGCGAAGCTGGCCGGGTTCGAGCCATCGACGAAGCGGGTCGTGATCCCCAGCTTCGGGAGCGTCCACTGGAAGAGGTTGTAGGTCCCCCCATAGAGGCTCGTGCTGCTGACGAAGTTGTCGCCGGCCTTCGCCAGGTTGAGGATCGTCGCCGTCTCGGCCGCTTGGCCGGAGGCGAACGCGAGGGCGCCGACCCCGCCTTCGAGGGCGGCCACGCGGGCCTCGAAGACGCCGGTGGTCGGGTTCATGATCCGGGTGTAGATGTTCCCGGGCTCCTGCAGGGCGAAGAGCCGGGCCGCGTGGTCCGCGTCGTCGAAGACGTATGACGTCGTGGCGTAGATCGGGACGGCGCGGGCGTTGGTCGCGGGATCGGGGCTCTGCCCGGCGTGGATGGCAAGGGTCTCGGGATGAAGCTGCGGCTGGTCGGACATCGGTCGCCTCCGGGGCATGCGTTGCATGAGGGGCGGTCCCGTGGTCGGCGGCTGCGGCGTCGGCGCTCAGCGTCACCGTCGCGGCGTCGGCCTGGTTCGGCGACCCTCGCCGCGCTTCCCGGAGAACGAAAGAGCCGCAGTCCCTGGTTGGACTGCGGCCCCGGGACCCGATCCTGGGTCCCGTGATCAACCGTGCAGGTCGATCAGGCGCCCAGGATCCCGTCCTCCACGCGGCGGGACCGCCGGCGCATCTGCATCAACCAGGCAACGGTCGTGATCTGCATCGTCGGCGGAGTGTGCGGGATCCGCCCGATGATTGCAAGGGGCGGCTCGCGCTACGTCGAGCAGCACGTCCTCGGCGGGTTCCCCCAAAGGCCCGATCACGCGAACCCGGTGCCTCCGGCTTCCTCCGGAATGCCGGACGCTCCGACTCCGTTAGTCGAAACCTGTATTCGTGTGCACTTACGAAACGGCAAGTTCCTGCAGCAGGTCGCGCAGGTGTCCCTGCCGGTCGAGCGTCAGATTGCGCTGGGCGGGAAGCGCTGCCAGCCATGCCGGGACGTCGTCGAGCGCCACGACGGCACAGCCGTCGATCGGACCGACATCGTACTGGTCCCTGATGACAGCGGCAGTGACTCTGACGACGAAGTCACGCTCCTGGGCATCGAGATGGCGTCGCAGGCGGTCCCCGTCGCGGACCGCGCGCAGGAGTGGATTCTCGATCGGATGCCAGCGACGATCAGAGAAGCGCACCTCCCAGCGCTCGCCCACGCGGCGAACGGCGCCGGAAGGTGGCAAGGGTTCGAAGAACGCGAGCCCGTGAGGGCCGACCACGACGTCCGGGATCCTGCTCCCGTCTGGCAGCTGAACCCGAGGAATCACAGTGCATCCGGGTGGGATCATCGCCGCCCGGCGGGCCACCGGCGGGATCGCACGGCGGGTCTGGTGGACATGCGCCCCCGCCCCGGCGAGGCGAACGATGCCGAGGATCGCGAAGCAGGCGGGGGCCGTAAGGGCCACAGCCCAGGCCGCCGCGCCGAGCAGCGGGCCGGCAGCGTCGCGCGAGTCGAGGACGACCAGGCGCTCCATCAGCGGCGTGCCGAAGACCAGCCACGCCGATGCCCCGGCAATCGCGAGCCAGACGATGCCAGCCACCGCGAGCCCGACCGAAGGAAGGAGGGAACGTCGTGGCATGGGAGCGCGCGCACGGGACGGGACGCCAGGAGCGACCTGCATGAGGTGATGGTCAGGCTGGGCGCGGATGTAGCCAATGGCCCGATCGGGGCAGGCGCCTGCGCTGTTCGGACCGGTGCCGGTGCGCACCAGCCGAAACTGGGGCGGCGGGTCCGCGGCACGCAGGTCATGCCCGAGGGTGACCCCCGTACCATTGAGTACAGCGCGCGCGGGCGCGATGCTCGCCTGGTCCCCGGGCTGGTTCGTGCCCATGGGGCTGATCGAGGCAACGCACCCGGTGAAGGTTCGCGCTCCCCACGCTCGACGCGCGATCTCGGTCCTCCTGACCGCGTCGCTGGCGTGGCTCGTCCTCATCCCCATGCCGGCTGCGGCGAGCCCGACCCGGCTCACCGGCCAGGCGATCGCGATCGCGGCCGATCCGCGGGCACAACAGGCGCCCGCCGACCCGACTCCGGCGCCAAACCCCTCGGTCGTGACCGTCGACATGACCTTCTGGGACTTCACCTGCCCGAGCTACGACGTCGTCCCCGCGAACCAGAACCCGGGCAGCTCCGACGCTACGGGCGGGCACTGGGACGAGCTCGACACTTCGTACCAGACCGTCAAGGTCAACCCGGCGACCGATGTGCCCGCGACGTGCGTTGCGCAGCCTGGCTGGGGCTTCGTCTTGACGCGCGGCGATGGCGGCAGCGTCATCTCGATGCCGACCACTGGCGCCGACGGCTCGGTCGTCGTCACCCTGGCCGGTGAGGACGCGGCCCTCCCAAAGGCCTCGTCGTGGAACACCGGGGTCGTCGTGGCCCAGGACGTCCAGGAGGGTTACGGCTTCGGTGCCCTGCGCTGCTTCACGGATGTCCTCAATGGCGACAACCTTGAGGGCATCTACGGCTGGAATGGTCGGGACCCGCTTGTCTGCATCTCCTACAACGTGGCCGAGACCCCCACCCCAACCCCGACCCCCACCCCCGCGCCGACGCCGACGCCGGATCCGACCCCCACCCCCGCGCCGACGCCGACGCCGGATCCGACCCCCACCCCCGCGCCGACGCCGACGCCGGATCCGACCCCCACCCCCGCGCCGACGCCGACGCCGGATCCGACCCCCACCCCCGCGCCGACGCCGACGCCGGATCCGACCCCCACCCCCGCGCCGACGCCGACGCCGGATCCGACCCCCACCCCCGCGCCGACGCCGACGCCGGATCCGACCCCCACCCCCGCGCCGACGCCGACGCCGGATCCGACCCCCACCCCCGCGCCGACGCCGACGCCGGATCCGACCCCCACCCCCGCGCCGACGCCGACGCCGGATCCGACCCCCACGCCGGGCGCCACGCCCACGCCGGGCGCCACGCCCACGCCGGGCGCCACGCCCACGCCGACCGCCACCCCCACGCCGGGCGCCACGCCCACGCCGGGCGCCACGCCCACGCCGGGCGCCACGCCCACGCCGGGCGCCACGCCCACGCCGGGCGCCACGCCCACGCCGGGCGCCACGCCCACGCCGGGCGCCACGCCCACGCCGGGCGCCACGCCCACGCCGGGCGCCACGCCCACGCCGGGCGCCACGCCCACGCCGGGCGCCACGCCCACGCCGGGCGCCACGCCCACGCCGCGAGAAGGATCCCCGACGCCTGTCGCTGTTCTCGTCACCCCCGGCGGCCCGGGTCCCGAGGCACGCTTCCTCTACGAACCCGAGCTGGCACCCGCGGAGAGCCCCGGCCCGGGCACCACGTCGGACGCCATCGCGGGCTCGGGCGGCCCCGGCGGCCCGGGTCCCGAGGCGCCCTTCCTCTACGAACCCGACGCGGCACCCGCGGAGAGCCCCGGCCCGGGCACCGCCCCGGTCGCCGTCGTGGGCCCAGGCGGCCCCGGCAGCGGGCCCGGCGGATCGGGCGGCGGAACCCGTGATCCCGGTGGCGACGGCCCGAGCCAATCGACCGCCGACGCGGCCGTGGCCGGTCCCTTCCGGGATGACGAGCTAACACGCCAGATACTCCTCACCGCGACCGTCTCGACGGTGGTGACGCTGTCCCTGGCCTTCCTCGTGTTCGGGCGGCGTCGGCGCGACGGCGACACCGACGACGGCGAGCTGGCCGTGGCCGCGGCGACAGCCTACGGAGGCCCGCTGGCGGTGGCGCCGTCGGTCGTCGGGTCGCTCGGAGTTGACCCGGGTACCGGCGGGACGGACGTCGACCTGCCGCGCTGGCGCAGGCCCTCGCTTCTCGCCGCCCGCAAGTCCGACCCGACGAGGGGCATCGACGCCATGGCCGCCACGCACCTCGCCTTCGCCGGCGGGGCAATCCCGGCGGGCCAGGAACGGCGCGTCGTCCGCTACCGGATCGTGCGCCTCCTCGACCGGCCGGACGAGCTGACGGCGAACACCGTGGGATCCCTCGACGAGGGCGACGAGGTGGCCGTCGTGGAGCAGAGCGGGCTCTATCGGCGCGTCGAGACTCCGGACGGGCGGATGGGATGGCTCCACAAGATGACGCTCGGCGATGTCCTCGAGGCCCCCGACGCGCCCGAGCCCGAAATCGACACCGACGTCCTGATGGCCTACCTGGCGGCGCGCGTCACCAGCTGACGAGCGGCACGACGTCCTGTCTCGGGCTCGCGGCGCAGGATCACGACGTGCTGGTGGGTGATGTTGGGGACGAACGCCCGGGGGTAGCCGTACGGGCGAAGCCGTGTACCCGCCTGGTACCAGATCAGGTCGCCCTTTGGCACCAGGCCGGCCGCCGAGGCGCGGGCGGCGAGATCGGCGCCGGTGAAGCGGTAGACCCCGTCGACGTAGGCATCGCGCACGATCACTGCGGCATAGCGGCCGGGGCGCAGCACCCGCGCAAGCTCCCCGAAGACACGCTCCATCGCGTCGAGATAGGCATCGTGCGTCGGGGCATTCGCCAGGTCGGCCGGGTCGTCGGAGACCATCGCGTAGTCCGTGCGGCGGTTGGCGTGCGTCTCGGCCAGACGGCCCCCGGCCATGGTGAGCGGCAACTGGACGGTGTAGGGCGGGTCGGTCGCCACGAAGTCGACGCTCGCGTCCGCGAGCGCAGGCAGGAGAACGAGCGCATCCCCGATCCGCATCTCGCAGCCGGCGGGATCGAAGGGTCGAGGGCCGCCCGGGTCGGCGGTCCCGAGGTCGGCGAGGAGCGGTCCCGCTCCCTCGCGCTCCCCTGCGAGGGAGGTGGCCACCTCGGCGTAGACGGCAGCCCAGGCGGGGTTGATCTCCAGGCCGAGGGCGCGCCGCGGGCCGCGGGCGATCGCGGCCCCGAGGAGTGTGCCGCCCACGCCGGCAAAGGGATCCAGCACGAGCTCGCCGGTCTTCGTGAAGAACTCGATGAGCCGGGCCATCAGGCGCGGAGGCTTGTTGGCGCCATGCACCCTGCGGGTCGCGTGCCCGAGCTCGGAGGGATACGCGGTCACGAGAAGCGACTTCGTGAAGTAGAGCCACTCTTCGCCCGTGAGCTCGTTCAGCTGGTTGGCCGGGTGGAGGTCACGCGTCATGGGCGGGAGTATGCGTGACGGGCCCGGTGCACTGACGGTGCCCGCCAGTCGCCGCCCGTAGAATGCCCGGCATGGCGGCGGGTGACGGGGTACCAGCGCGGTTCGTCGGGCGAGGACGCGAACTCGAGGCCATCCTCGACGCGACCGCCGCCGCCGCGGCCGGGCACGCGGCCACGATCCTGCTCGAGGGATCGTCTGGGATGGGCGCCTCGCGGCTGATCGACGAGGCGCTCAGCCGCCTCGTCGACACCGGCGTTCCCGGCCGGCCATCCGCGATCATCCGTGCCGATTGCCTGCCCGCCTGGCGCGACGCCCCGTACGCGCCGTTCCGGTCCGCCCTCGACTCTTTCCTCGATGGGCGCGCCGCCGACGACGCGCTCGCCCTCCTGGGTCCCGGCGCCGAGATCCTCCTGCCATTGCTGCCGCGCACGGCCGAGCGCCTGGGCGCGGCGGACCGTCGGCCCGCAACGCGCGAGCGCCTCGCCGACCGGATCCTCGAGGCGTTCCGGGGCGTCGTAGGCAGGGCTGCCGTGGCGGGGCCCGTGGTGCTCGTCGTCGAGGACCTTCACGTTCTCGACGCGGCGTCGCGGTCGCTCCTCGCCTTTCTCTCGCGGACCCTCGGCGACCGGCCCGTCTCGCTCATCGGGTCCTACCAGCCGGATGCCCTCGGGCCAGGCCATCCTCTGCGGGCAACGCTGGACGCCGTCGATGCGGGGCCCCGTCCGTCTCGCCGGATCATGGTCCCGCCGCTCGACCGGGCGGCCCTGCGCCAGCTCATCACCAGCCACGAGGGCGCCCCCCCTCGGCCCCCGTCCTCCTGCTGGTCGCGGAGCGCTCGGGCGGCAGCCCATTGATCGCCGAGGAAGTTCTCGTCGCCCGACGCGAGCTCTCGGGCGCCTCACTGACCGTGCCGCTGGAGCAGATGGTCGTGGGCAGGGCCGCACGGCGGACCCCGGAGTGCCGCCGCGTGCTCCGCATCCTCGCCGTCGCGGGCGGACCACTGACGCCCGCCCAGGTGAGGGCGGTCGCCGCCGCCTACGACGCCGAGATGGGGCGTCCCGCCCCGCGCTCGAGCACAGCGCCCAGGCGCGGGGGCGACGGCCTGGACGGCGACCTCGCGGCGGGCGTGGCCGAGGCGGTGGCGCACGGTTTCGTGGAAGCGGCTTCGCCGCGAGCCGGCCGAGGCCCCGTTGCCGGGGAACGTGCACCGGGCCCGCGTGGCGATGCCGGCCGCGCCCCCGGCCAGCGCCCCGCGACGGGGCGCCGGTCGGCCGATGGACGGCCGGGCGAACCACGTTCCGCTCTGCGCATTCGCCACGAGATCATCGCCGCCGCGCTCGACGCGGACCTGCTGCCGGGCCCGCGCCGCCGCATGCACGCCGTCCTGGCGGCCGTCCTGGCGGATCACCCGGCCGAGGCCAGCCGTCACTGGCACCGGGCCCACGAGGCCACGCACGAGCTCGAGCGGACGATCGTCGCCGCTTCCGCGGCAGAGGAGATCGGCGCGGCTGCCGATGCGCTGGTGCACCTGGAGCGGGCGATCGAGCTTGCGGGGGCGCCCGTGACGGCCGGGGCCGTATCGACCGCCGAGGAGGTCGACCTGCTCGGCCGCGCTGCGGATGCCGCCGCCGCTGCGGGCGACGCCGGCCGGGCGGAGGCGTTCATCGAGGCTGCACTTGCCCGGCACGCCGACCGGTCGGACCGGGCCGTCCGCGCCGACCTCACGGCCCGGCTCGGGTCCTACCGCCTCGCCGGGGGCGACAGCGACGGGGCGATCACGGCGTTCGAGCGGGCCCTGGAGCTGCTGGCACCCGAGCCCGGCGTGGCCCGCGCCGGCCTCCTGGCGACGTTCGCCCAGGTCCGCCTGGTGGAGGGGGCGTTCTCCGAGGCGACCCACCTGGCCGAGGGGGCGATCGCCGCGACTGCGGGCGCGGGGGCCGATGCGCGGGCGTGGCTCGGCCACGCGACCTGCACTCTCGGCGCAGTCGACGGGTGGCTCGGCCGAACGGAGTCCGCGGTCTCGCGCCTGGAAGAAGCCCTGGCGATCGCCCGCGAGCTCGGCCGCCTCGACGACGCGTTCCGGGCCCGAGCCAACCTGGCCACGATCCTGGACCTCGACGGTCGGCGCGTCGCCGCGGTCGAGGTCACTGCGGCGGGGATCGAGGCGGCCACGGCGGCGGGCCTCGAGGTTGCCCAGGGGAACCTCCTGCGCGGCAACGCGGCGGACTTCCTGGTGAGCCTCGGACGCTGGAGCGAAGCGCGCGACATGGCGCGCCGAGCCCTCGACTGGGCTCCTTCCGGCGTGCCCCTCGTCAACGCGGCCCTCTATCTCGCATTCATCGAGACCGAGACTGTTGCGGGTGAGGAAGCCGCCCGGCTGCTCGGGCGGCTCTTCCTCGAGCTCGAGACGATCCGCGACGTCCAATACGCGGCGCCGGCCTACCAGGTCGCGGCGTCCCTCGCGCTCTGGCGGGGCGATCTCGCCGACGCCGAGCGAGCCGCGCGTGCCGCCTGGGATCGCATCCGCGACACGGAGGACTGGCCGCTCGCGGCTCGGTCCGCTACCACCGCCCTGCGGGTGGCCGCGGCCCAGGTGCGGGCGGCGGGCCAGCGCCACGATCTCGCGGCGATCTCGGCGGCACGCTCGTGGGCGGCGACGGTGCTCGGCGACGCTGAGCGCATGGTGGCCGGTGCGGACGTCCCGGACGACGCGCCAGTTCGCCGGGGCGCCGCGGCCGATCTCGCGACGGCCGGAGCCTACCAGCGCTCGCTGCGCGGCGCCGACGATCCTTCCGCGTGGTCGGCTGTCGCTGGTCTTTGGCGGGCAATCGAGCAGCCGTACGACGTGGCCCGGGCCCGCTTCCACGAGGCCGAGGCGATCCTTGCGGGCGTGCCGTCGGGCGCCGCCCGCCGCGACGGCCGCGTCGACGCCCGGGCGCCCCTGCTCGAGTCGACCGCCATCGCGGTCGAGCTGGGCGCGGTCCCTCTCCTGCGCGCCCTCGTCGACCTCGCTGACCGGGCCCGGATCGAGCTCCCGGCCGCCGCTCTCGAGCTGGCGGCGTCACGTCTCGTGCCGCCCCCGGAGGAGGCTCGTGCTCCCGTCCGGCGGGGGACCATCCGGCGCGAACCGATGGCCGCGGCCCCGGCGTCGTTCGGGCTCAGCCCCCGGGAGGAGGGCGTCCTTGCCGAGATCGTGGCGGGTCGCACGAACCGGGAGATCGGGAGGCGCCTCTTCATCAGCGAGAAGACCGTCGGCGTTCACGTCGGGAACATCCTCGCGAAGCTCGGCGTCGGCGGCCGGGTCGAGGCGGCGACGGTCGCGCTTCGCCTCGGCCTCGTCGACGACCGGTTCGAACGCACGAAGAAGCCCGAACCAGAAGGTCCGGGCTTCCGAAGCCGACGGCGCGGCGGCGCCGCCTGAGCGTGGACCGCGGGGGTGTTCCGCAGTCGCTCCGGCTGGTGGCCTACCAGCGCTTTCCGTACAGCGGCACGATGAAGAGGCCGAAGAAGGAGAGGGTGACCGCAAAGCCGAACAGACGGGCCTTCAGGTCCTGCTTCATTCTGGTTCCTCCGAGGCGCGAGTTACGCGACATGTTGGGCGGGGAGGTGACGGCCCTCTCGCGCCACTCGAGGGTCGTCGGTCTCGGCGCGTGCCCCGAACCTAGGGCCGGTGCGGACGCCGGGAAATGGGACCTTCGTACGGGAGGACCCTGCTTTCCTGGTACTAATGGGCTAGGGAGGGTGCCCAGGTGGTGCGTCGCGACACCGAACAGGCCGCCGGCGCCGCGCCGGGCTCCTCGGCGCCTCGAGCGCCCAGCGGCGTCCGCGGCGGAACCGGGCCGCCCGCGCTACAATCCACCGGCTCTGTTCAACGAGCACCTCGGTCGGGGCGTGGCGCAGCTTGGTAGCGCGCATCGTTCGGGACGATGAGGTCGGAGGTTCAAATCCTCTCGCCCCGACCATTCCTTCCCGCATGTCGGCAGCGGCGTGGAATCGCGCCCCGACTGCGAGGTCGTCTCGCGCTCCGGCTGCGGCGCCGTATCGTGTCTCGTGTTCGTCTTCGGCGCGCACGGGGACACCTCCCTGGTGCCCCCAGTGATCGGCCGGACGACGGACGAGCCCGATGTCGCGATGCCGCGCTGATCGTCCTCCGCGCCGCTTATCTGCGACTTATCCGGTCCGCGCTGCCCGGTGCCCCGCTACGATCGTCGCGAGCCGGCCGAGACCGAGGGCCGGTGAAGCATCGATCGGAGGGTGACGTGGAGATCACGCTGCGTCGCACCGAGCCGGGCGACATCTCGGAGTGCGGGCGCATCCTCTACGAGGCATTCGCGACGCTGGCGGACCAGCACGGCTTCCCGCACGACTTCCCGTCGGTCGAGGCCGCGACGGGGAGCATGCGCGCGCTGATCACCAACCCGGGGTTCTACGGCATCGCCGCGGTGATCGGTGGCCGAGTCGCCGGCAGCGCCTTCCTCGACGAGCGCTCGACGATCCACGCGATCGGCCCGGTGAGCGTCGACCCGGCGGCCCAGGATCACCACGTCGGCCGCACCCTCATGGTCGCGCTGCTCGAGCGGGCGAAGGAGACGGGCACCCCGGGCGTGCGCCTGGTCCAAATCTCCTACCACAACCGGTCGCTGAGCCTGTACACGAAGCTCGGGATGGATGTGCGTGGGACGTATGCCGCGATGCACGGGGAGGCGCTGCACGCTTCGTTCCCGGGCTACCCCGTGCGCACCGCAACGGCGGCCGACGAAGCGGCCTGCAACGCCCTCTGCCTGAGGGTGCACGGGCACACCCGGGCGGGCGAGGTGGGCGGCTCGATCGCCGACGGCAAGGCGAAGGTCGTTGAGCGCCTCGGGCGGATCACCGGCTACACGACGGGCATCCACTACTTCGGCCACTCCGTCGCCGAGACGAACGACGATCTCCAGGCGCTCATCGGCGCCGCGGGCGATGTCGGGACGCCGGGGATCCTCGTCCCCGTCGACAACGGCGACCTCTTCCGCTGGTGCCTCGCCGGCGGGCTGCGCGTCTTCTTCGTCGTGAACATGATGGCCATCGGCATCTACCAGGAGCCGCGGGGCGCGTACCTGCCGTCGGTGGGCTACTGACGGTCGGCTGACACGTCGCGCGCGTGCGAACGGACGAACGCGCCCGCGGCGGCCAGCGCGCGGTTCGCATCCGCAAGCACGCCCGCGTTCAGCTGGAAGACGTGCCAGCGGTGGGCGAACTCCTGGAGCGTCGCCTCGACGCCCGCGGCCGTGAGCTCCGCGTGCAGCCGGCGCGAATTGGTGAGCAGAAGCTCGTCGGTGCCGACCTGGATGAGCGTGGGCGGCAGGCCGTGCAGGTCCGCCGCGATCGGCGAGGCCAGCGGATCCGACGCCGGGTGCCCTGCGAGGTAGAAGCGTGCGCACTCCTCGAGCCACGGCTTCGT
Source organism: uncultured Chloroflexia bacterium (assembly GCA_963705215.1). Taxonomy (GTDB): domain Bacteria; phylum Chloroflexota; class Limnocylindria; order Limnocylindrales; family CSP1-4; genus CTSoil-043. Next base: position 19,532 of record CAVPJI010000007.1, read on the forward strand.
GATCATGAACTCGCCCGGCGGCGGTTGCCCGAGCGCACCCAGGTCGAGATCCACCCAGGGTGAGAAGAGGACGAGCGCCGCAGGCTGCGGGAGGCCATCCCGGCGCAGCGTGAGCGCGGCGGCAACCGCCAGCCCGCCGCCGGCGGAATCGCCGGCGATCACCGTCGCACCCGGCGCGAACCCGTCGGCGAGCAGCCCGCGGTACGCCGCGACCGCATCCTCGACCGCGGCCGGAAACGGCTCCTCGGGCGCGAGGCGGTAGTCGGCCGCCACCACGCAGGCCGCGGATTGGAGCGCGAGATTCCCCGTGATGATCCGGTGCGTCGCCGGCGAGCCCTGGCAGTACCCACCGCCGTGGAGGTAGAGGACCGCTCGGCCAGCCGGCGCCGCTCCGCGGACCGCGATCGACTCGCACGGGATGGTGCCGTGCACGGCCGATCGAAGCTCGACGCCGGGCGGGGTTCGCATCAACCGCGTCAGCCGCGCCTCCCGCCGTCGCCGCTGCTCGATGGGACGTCCGACGCGGAGCGCCGGCCCCATCGTCGCCCGCATCAGGCCGCGGATGACCCCGGCGATCAGCCGCTGGGCGAAGGGCTCATCCGTCTCTTCAACCGCGCCGACCTGACCGCCCACCTGCTCTCGCCCCCCAAGGATTCTGGGCGACATTGTCCACCTGCGCGCCATGCAAATCCATCTTCGCGGCGGGCAGGTCGGGCGTTGCATCGGACCTCGCGAGGAGCGTCACGGTAGACTCCGCGCGAAGAGGGGGGCGCACGGAGCGACCGTCACGTCCACGATCGATCAGCCCCACGCTGCGCTGCTGCGGCGCAACGACCGCCTGCTGGTTGGCGGCGTGCTTGCCTACGCCGCGCTCGTCGTCGTGCTCATGGTGGTCGGCGGCGTCGCCCTCACGCCCGACGTGCTCGCGGTCGCCTTCGGGCTCGCCGCCGTCCTGCTGGGTCGCGGCCGCCTGTTCTTCCGCGACTGGATCCCCTTCATCGTCCTGCTGCTTGCCTACGAGCTCATGCGGGGG
>CAVPJI010000008.1:0-57736 GCA_963705215.1 uncultured Chloroflexia bacterium
CAGCTCTCAGCGCCCGTAGCCCCGCATGCGGTCGCGGTTCGTGTAGCCGCCGCCGGCGGTCGAGAAGATGTCGAGTCAGGAAGCCAGCCCGAGCCAGACCCAGTCGAAGCCGTCGATGCCGCCCGGGAAGACGAGCACGTACATGAGCGTCGTCCAGGGCAGGAAGAGGAAGCCGAGCAACGGCCAGATGAACGTGTCGAAGGCCAGGTTCCAGCGGGCCTGGTCGGCAATCCACCAGATGAGGATGCCGATCCTCGGTCCAGCGACCACGAGCAGCGCGGCCAGGCAGCACATCAGGCGATCCCTCCTTCGGCGGCGAGCTCATCGGCGGCCTCAGCCGGCAGCCAGAACCAGCGCAGATGCTCGAAGTCTGCACCAACGGCGAGGGGTTCGCGCCGCGCCATCCGGCACCGGTGGCGGCGCAGCGAGCAGGGCCCGCGCCTCCTCGCAGGTAGGCGCCCAGGCGCGACTCCGGCTCGCGGTGGCGGTGGGCGGCGTAGCGCATCGCCCCGTCCTCGTAGCGGATGTCCAGGAGCGAGAGCGGCGGCTCGGGCGCGCCGGCGTGGTGGCGCCAGAGCCCGGTCAGCGGGTCGAAGCGGTACTGCGGCAGGAGGCGCCAGCCCTCGCGGGCGACCAGGTCGACCGCCTCGACCACGAAGTCGAAGACGGCCTCGCTGATGAAGTAGTTGAAGTTGACCCGCACCCAGCCCGGCTTGATCCCCTCGCAGCCGCGCGAGATCTCACGCTCGAACTCGTGGGAGCGCTCCAGGTCGATGCCCAGGAGCCGGTGGCCGTACGGCCCGGCGCACGAGCAGCCGCCGCGGGCCTGGATGCCGAACAGGTCGTTGAGGAGGGCCACCACGTAGTTGTGGTGGAGGTAGCGGCCTCGATGGCGGACGACGAACGAGACGATCGAGAGGCGGGGGAGCGCGGGGTTGCCCAGGATCTCCAGGCCCGGGTTCGCGCGCCAGCGCTCGATCGCCCGGTGGATGAAGTCCTCCTCGCGCTCCCGGATCGCGGGCACGCCGACGGCCTCCTTGAGCCCGAAGACGAGGCCGGCCCGGATCGACTCGATGATCGCCGGCGTGCCGCCCTCCTCGCGGTGCTCCACGTCGTCGAGGTAGACGTGCTCGGTGGGGTTGACGTAGGCGACGGTGCCGCCCCCGGGAACCGTCGGCACGCGGTTACGGAACAGGTCGCGGCGGGCCACGAGGATGCCGGGCGTGCCCGGTCCGCCGATGAGCTTGTGGGGCGAGATGAAGATGGCGTCCTTCGTGTCGAGGGCGGCGCCGGCGTCGGGAGATGCTTCGTCCGGCGGCCCGTCGAGCGTCTCGTCCGCGCCCGTCGGGCCCGTCGCGGCGCCGGCCGGCGCGGCGCCATCTCGATCTCCACGTACGGCGCGGAGGCGGCGAAGTCCCAGAACGAGAGCGCCCCGTGCCGGTGGAGCAGGACCGAGATGGCCCGGGTGTCGGACAGGATGCCCGGTGACGTTCGAGGCTGCCGAGAAGCTGCCGATCTTGAGCGGCCGGTCGGCGTGGGCGATCAGCTCGGCTTCGAGGCGGACGAGGTCGATCCGTCCGTCGGCGTCCTCCGGGATCGTGATCACGTCGGCGATCGACTCGCGCCAGGGCAGCTCGTTGCTGTGGTGCTCGTAGGGGCCGATGAAGACGACCGGTCGCTCTGCGCCGGCGGGATGCGGGCCGCCAGGCCGTAGCGCTCGTCGAGCTCCGCCGGCAGGCGGAGCCCCAGGACGTGGACGAGGCGATCGATGGCCGCGGTCGAGCCCGAGCCGACGAAGATGACGACGTGCTCGTCGGTCGCGCCGACGGCGTCCTTCACGATCTGCCGCGCCTCGGCCCGGAAGCGGGTCGTCTGGAGCCCCGTGCCCGATGACTCGGTGTGGGTGTTCGCGTAGAGCGGGAGCACCGCGTCGCGAAGGTAGTCCTCGATGAAGGTGAGCGACCGGCCGGACGCCGTGTAGTCCGCGTACGTCACCCGGCGCACGCCGAACGGCCCCGCCACGGCCTCGTCGTCGCCGACGACGGAGCGGCGAATGGTCTCGATCAGGGCGTTCGCATCCACCGACGGATCGTAGCCCGCCCGGTGGCGCCTCGTTGACACTGGCCGGCACGCCATTCGTGGGCGCGCGTCACCCGCGCGGTCCGCCCGCGCGTCAGCCGAGGGCGCGGCCCTTCTCCAGGACGACCTGGAGGTCCTGCGTCACGCCGGTCGCGAAGCTGGCCTCGCTGATCGCGAGGTAGTAGTCCCACATCCGGATGAACCGCTCGTCGAAGCCCATCGCGCGGACCGCGTCGAGCTGCTCCAGGAAGCGCGCGCGCCAGAGCTGCAGGGTGCGCACGTAGTCCGGGGCGATGTCCTCCACGCGTCGGACGAGCAGGCTCGTGCCATGCAGGGACCGCTCGATGACCGCGAGGGACGGCAGCAGGCCGCCCGGGAAGATGTAGGTCTGGATCCAGTTCGCGCGCCGGAGCTGCGGCTCGTAGGCCACGTCCGGGAACGTGATCGACTGGAGGCTCATCCGGCCGCCCGCCACCAGCGCCCGGTCGCACGCCTCGAAGTAGGCGGCGTAGAACTCCGCGCCGACCGCCTCGAGCATCTCGATGGAAACGATCGCGTCGTAGGTGCCTTCGATGTGGCGGTAGTCCCGGAGCTCGACGCTGACGCGGTCCGCGAGCCCGGCGGCCCGGATCCGCTCCGTCGCCAGCTGGTGCTGGGCCTCCGAGATCGTGATCGTGGTCACCCGGCAGCCCAGCTCCCCCGCGGCGTACAGGGCGAAGCCGCCCCAGCCGGTGCCGATCTCGAGGACGTGCTCGCCGCCGCGCAGGCCGGCCCGCTCGGCCATGACCGCGTACTTGTTGCGCTGGGCTTCGGCAAGCGACTGGTCGGGCGTGGCGAAGACTGCGCTCGAGTAGGTCATCGTCTCGTCGAGGAAGAGCCGGTAGAAGTCGTTGCCCAGGTCGTAGTGGGCCGCGATGTTGCGCCGGCTCTGGGTCGCCGTGTTCCGACGCGCGCGGTGGGCCAAGGTCCGCTGGAGCATCACGGGCAGGCGCCACCAACCGCTCGAGAGGGCCAGCGCGTCGCGGTTGAGCGCCGCCAGGCGGAACAGGGCCGGGAGGTCGGGGCTCGACCACAGGCCATCCACGTAGGCCTCACCGGCCCCGATGTCGCCCCCGAGGAGCAGGCGCGCCACGACGGCCGTGTCGTGGATGTGCATCTCCGCCGCCCGGTCAGAGGCGCGATCGCCGAAGACACGCCGGGAGCCGTCGGGCAGGACGATCGTCAGGCGTCCATGCCGGATTCGCCGGGCGGCGCCGATCATGATCCGCCGGCCGACCTGCTCGACAAGCCGATCGGGCCGCGCGCGAGCGGTCTTCGCCTTCTGCGAGCTGCCGCCGCTCATCGCGCCGCGTGCCCGCCGCCGCCCTGCCGCGCCACCTCGCCATGCCGGTAGAAGTGGGTGCCCCGCAGCCAGAGGCGCAGGGCGTGCCACAGGATCAGCCCCATCGTCCGGTGGGAGAGAACGGGGTGGCGCACCAGCATCCGGGCCAGCACCCGATCCGTCAGGCGCCGGCGACGCAGGACCAGGCTCGCGGTCAGCACCTGCTCCTCGCCGCGACGCTCGTTGATCGAGAGGCGAACGCTCTCCCGATCGTCGCGGACGTGGACGGTGTAGCGGCCTTCCATCCCGATGAACGGCGACACGAAGAACGCCTTCTCCATCGAGCCCACGAACCGGTCGCCCTCCACCTCGGGGCGCAGCGTGTACAGGTGCCGCTCGCCGAAGGTGTTGTGGACCTCAACGATCACGACCTGGAGGATGCCGTTCGTGTCGCGACAAAGGTAGAAGCTGGCCGGATTGAACACGTACCCGAGGACCCGCAGGCTCGAGATGAGCATGATTCGCCAGCCCTCGGGATCCACGCCCTCGGACCGGAGGTGCGCCCGGATGTCGGCGTCGATGTCGCGCGACGGCACGACCAGGTGGTCCGCGTCGCGGAACGTCACGACGTTCCTGCGGTTGCGGCTGACCAGGCGCAGCCGGCCGATCACGTCGTCGAGCTCCGCGAGGTCCAGGGCGAAGTAGAAGACGTCGTGCTCGAACTCGTAGACAGGCGGACCCGCGCGCCGGTGCCGGACCTTCCCTTCGAGGAGGTGGGACTTCATGCCGCGCGCACGGCGGCGGCCTGGCCGACCGGGCCCAGCATCGCGGCGACCTCGAAGCCCGACCGGCAGCCGTCCTCGTGGAAGCCATACCCCAGGTGGGCGCCGGCGTACCACGTGCGCTGGTGGCCCTGCAGGTCGCGGATCCCGTTCTGCGCGTGGAGCGTCCGGAACGTGTACATCGGGTGGCTGAAGGCGCGCTCGAGGATCACGTGGTCCGCGCGGACCTGGTCGCCGGGGTTCAGCGAGACGCAGTACTGGATCGGGCCGGGGAGCGACTGGAGCCGGTTCATGTGGTAGGTCATGGTGAGGGATGCACCGGGGAGCCGGCAGTCCGCCGTGTGCACGTTCCACGAGGCCCGGGCGTGCGGGCTGGCGGGCAGGATGCTCTCGTCGGTGTGCAGGACGACCTGGTTCAGCGAGTACTCGAACCCGCCCAGGACGTCGCGCTCGGTGTCGTCGGCATCCGCCAGCAGGCGCAGGGCGTCGTCGGCGTGCGTCGCCATCACGACGGCGTCGAAGCGATCCGCGCGTCCGCTCGCCGTCCGGACGGTGACCCCGCCCGGATCACGCAGGACGCTCGTCACGGGATCGCCGGTCCGCACCGACCCCGGCGGGAGGGCAGCCACAACACGCGCGACGTACTCCTTGCGATCCGCCGCGGATCACGCGCCACTGCGGCGCGTTGCCGTAGCCGATGAGCCCGTGGTTGTCGAGGAAGTGGAGGAGGTAGTCAACCGGGAAGTCAAGCGCCCGCTCGGCCCCCGTGGACCAGACGGCGGAGGTGATGGGGACCAGGAAGTGCTCGCGGAACGCGTGTCCGTAGCGGTGCTCGTCCATCCACGAAGCGAGGGTCGCCCGCGAGCGTTCGGGCGCGTCCAGGGTCCGGCGGGCGTCGCGATAGAACCGGGCGATGTCGACGAGCATCCGAAGGTGGGTGGGCCGGGCCAGCAGCGAGGCCTTCGGGAAGAAGCCGCGGGCGCCCCGCGAGCTGAAGCGATGCGGCACGCGTCGCAGGCCGAGGCGAGCGACATGTCGCTGGGCTGCGTGGCGACACCCAGCTCGGCAAGGAGCCCGACGAAGCGCGGGTAGGTCCGCTCGTTGTAGACGATGAACCCGGTGTCGACCTGGACGGGCCCGGCCTCCGTCTCCACGGCGACGGTCGCCACGTGCCCGCCGGCGACGGGATCCTGCTCGAAGAGGGTGACCCGGTGGTCAAGGCGCAGCGCGTAGGCGGCGGTCAGCCCGCTGACGCCCGCCCCGACGATCGCGACCTCCATCCGTCCGTGCCTCAGCGCGCGGCGGCGCGCTCGTCGAGTGCGCGCTGCATCCCATCACGCCCCTCGCGCACGATCTTCGCGATGGCGCCACCGGCGAACGGCGCCGCGAGCCGCCTCACGCCGCGCAGCCGGATGTCCGCCATGTAGTCGATCCGGGTGCCCCTCGGGGTTGCCTCGAACCGGATCTCGTCGATCGCCGAGACGCCCGAGCCCTCGCCCTCCAGGACCACGCGGCGCAGCGGCTCGAAGGCCGTGACGACGTACTCCATGCTCGCGACGCTGTCGCCCCTGCGGATGCCGAGCTGGTAGCGCGACCCCACGGCGACAGGTCCCGGGTCGAGAGGCTCGGAGGTGGCGACCCCGGGGTCCCAGTGCTTCGAGTTGGCGAAGTCGGCGATGAAGGCGAATGCCTCGTCGAGGGGAAGGGCGGTCACAATTCGTTCGTTCAGCTTGGCCATCTTGCGTCCTGTCCATGTTTCGTATAAGGTATGCCGCATCGTAACCCTGCACACTCGGCGTGTCAAGCATCGACACGTCAAGTGTTCGTACAATGTTATCAAGCTGGAGGTCCACGACGACATGCAGAACAGCGAGGCGACAGGCACGGCGATGGCCCGTGCCGGCCGCACCAGACCGCGACGCCGCACCGCCGGCGATCGAACCGGCCCGCGCGCGCAGCCTTCACCGGTGGAACGTGTCGCTTGCCGGCCTGCACGCTCTGCAGGCGCTGGCCATCCTCGCGCTCTCGTTCGCGAAGAGCCCGATCGTCACCGCGCCGGTCGTGAGCAGCTACCTCACCTTCGACACGGCCACGCAGACCCTCGTCCCCGCCCAGCGCGCGCTCTTCGACCTCCCGATCGGACCGGCCGTGGCGCTCTTCTTCGCGCTCAGCGCGGTGGCCCACTTCACGGTCGCCTTCCCCGCCCGCCGCTGGTACGAGCGCAGCCTCGCACGCGGCCAGAACCCGGCCCGCTGGATCGAGTACGCCCTCTCGTCGAGCGTGATGATCGTCGTCATCGCGACGCTGTCGGGGATCCAGGAGATCGGGACGCTCGTCGCGATCTTCGGCATCAACGCGGCCATGAACCTCTTCGGCTGGAGCATGGAGGCCGCGAACGAGGGCCGGACCCGCACCCAGTGGCTCCACTACGTCTTCGGGTGCATCGCCGGGGCCGTCCCCTGGATCGTCATCACGATCGCGCTCTGGACGGCCGCCACCGAGCCCGGCGCCGCCCCCATCCCCGGCTTCGTCATCGCGATCTTCGTGACGCTCTTCATCAGCTTCAACGTCTTCGCGATCAACATGATCCTGCAGTACCGGAAGGTGGGCCGCTGGTCCGACTACCTGTACGGCGAGCGCGCGTACATGCTCTTCAGCCTCGTGGCGAAGACCCTCCTCGCCTGGCAGGTCTTCGCCGGCACCCTCCGGCCGTAGCGTGGATCCCCGGGCGCTCCTCGACGCCGGCCTCGAGATCTCCTATCGTCGGCAGCTTCACGCGTATCGGGCCCGCGGTCCGGCGGCGGCTCTTCGGCTGGTCGTCGCCGCCCGCGGGCGCAATGGCCGGCCGGACCGTGCTCGTGACCGGGCCGACGTCCGGTCTCGGCCGGGCGGCGACCGACGAGCTCGCGGCTCTCGGGGCGCGGGTCGTCCTCGTGGGACGGTCCGCGGAGCGGCTGGCGCTCCTGCGCGACGAGCTGGTCGGCATCCACGGGGAGGATCGCTTCCCCATGGTCGTCGCCGACATGGGCTCGCTCGCCTCGGTGCGGGCGGCGGTCGCCCAGATCCTGGAGACGGAATCGCGTCTTGACGTGCTGATCGACAACGCCGGGGCGATCTACCCGGAGCGGATCGAGGGGCCGGACGGGATCGAGGCGACCCTTGCCGTCCTCGTCGTCGGCCCGTTCGCGCTGGTGGCGGGGCTGCTGCCGCTTCTGCGCCGGACGCCGGGCGCGCGGGTCATCGCCGTGACGTCGGGCGGCATGTACTTCCAGCGTCTCGACCTCGACGACCTGCAGTCGCGGGTCGGGGAGTTCACGGGTGCGCGCGCGTACGCGAAGTCGAAGCGGGCCCAGATCGCGCTCGTGCGGGAGTGGTCACGCCGCTTCGCGGCGTCCGGCGTCTCGTTCGCCGTGATGCACCCGGGCTGGGCCGACACGCCGGGCCTCGCCGAGACCCTGCCCGGCTTCTACGGGCGCATGCGCCCCCTGCTCCGGACGGCCGCGGAGGGCGCCGACACGATCACCTGGCTCGCCACCCATCCCGAGCCCGCCACGACGAGCGGCCGGCTCTACCTGGATCGCCGGCCGCGGCCGTTCGATCGGCTCCCTTCGACCCGGCTCACGGCGGCCGACCGTCGGCGCCTGTGGGACGAGATCGTGGCGTTGAGCGGGGAGCCCGACCCGGCGGCTGCGGGCTGACCGGGGCGCGTCTCCGCGAGCGGGCACGCCGCCGCCGGCTGGCCCCGCCGCCCGGTCGCGCCTGACCCGGCCTCTCAGCACGACCCGTCTGCCGGCCGGCCCGACCCGTGCCGGCCGGCCCGGGGTTGGCGTGCCGCTCAGCCGCGCTGGCCGACGGCCCTCGCGATGGTCGCCGCGGCTTCGACCACGTTCCCCGGGAGCACCAGGAGCCCGTTGGTCGGCGCGAGCTGCGGCCCGGCCGCGGCGCCCCCGACCGCGACGATCGGCACGGCCTGCGCCTGCAGCGCCGCGATCACCGCGGCCGCGCCCTCGCGATCGGCCGGGACGACGACCGCGATCACCGCCGCGCGTGCGCGCGTGCGCGCGGCAACGTCGATCCAGCCCTCCACGGTGACGTCGGGACCGAGGTAGAGGACCCCGACGCCGCGGCGACGGAGCGCTGCGGCGAAGGCCAAGCGTGCCGAGCTCGTGACGCCCGCCGGGCGGCAGCCCGACGAGGACCGATGGCCGCGCGGGCACTCCCGCGGCCTGGTAGACGGCGGCGAGGCGCCGGCCCACGGCAGCGCTGGCCGCGTGCTCGGCCGCCACGCTCAACGTGCCTGCCGCCCAGGCGTCCCCAGGGCCGCGGTCGCGGGCAGGAGCAGATCGTCGACGATCGCCTCGAACGATCCGGCGGCGAAGATCGCATCGAGGGCCGCTTCGGTGTCGGCGGGGGAGGTCGACTGGGCCGCGGCGACGAACCTGGCGATGGTGCGGGCACGATGCTCGGCCGCCGCCGTCGGAGCAGCCTCCGGTAGGCTCTCCGCCGCCCTCGAGCGGCCTTCGGCGGCCCGCGCCTCGACGGGGACCTCACCCGCCGAGATCGCGCGGGCTGCCTGGGACGCCGTCCAGCCTGACTCGGTCAGCGCCCGCATCGTGACCAGCACGTCGATCGTGGCGTCGTCGTAAAGCCGGTAGCCGGAGGTCGTCCGAGCCGGCCGGACCACGCCGTAGCGCCGCTCCCAGGCCCGGATGAGGGGAGCGCCGACGCCGGAGCGGGCCGAGGCCTCCTTGATCGTGTACATAGTGTGTCAAACCATAGCACCCGACCAACCTTCTACACAACCGTCCACTGGACACGGTCGGCCGCTCCCGCGTTCCGACTGTCCGGACGTCCCCGGCCCCGCCGCTCGGCCGCCCCGCGTTCCCGGCGACTGTCTCGTCAATGACGCCCCGGGCAGCACTAACGGACATCTCCGCCGGAGATGGAGGGGCCGACGAGGCTCGCGGTGGCCGGAACGGGCCGGGTTGTCTCGTCAATGACGCCCAGACGATGCACAAGCGAGAGAACCAAGGGATCAGGGGCGTCCGTCCGGGCTGGACGCGGCCGCCGCGCCGCCGCAGCTTTCGGTTAGTGCTGCCCCCAGCGTCATTGACGATGGAATCGACGGGCGCGATGCTGGGCCCCTGCCGGGCCCCCTCCGCCTGCCCGCCCCTCCGCCCCGCCGCCCCTCCGTCGGCCGCCCCTCCGCCGCCGATGCCCGCCGCGTAGCATTCCGGGATGCGCTACCGCCGGATGCCCATCGAGGTCGAGTCGCCCGAGGAGCTCGGGTACGACGCGATCGCCTGCAACCTTGCCGAGAGCTCGGTCGCCGACGCCAGCCTCGACGACCTCGAGGTCGACCTCGGCGGGCTCCTCCTCCGCTACGGCGACCACCGCGGCCTGCCGGAGCTGCGCGAGCTGATCGCCGCGGATGGCGGCCGCTCACTCGCGCCCGGCGCGACACCGCTGACCCCGGCCGACGTCCTCGTGACCACCGGCGCGGCGGGCGCCCTCTTCATCGTTGCCTCCGCGCTCCTGGAGGCGGGTGACGAGCTCGTCGTGGTGCGCCCCAACTACGCCACGAACCTCGAGACGCCGCGGGCGATCGGGGCGGAGCTCCGGATCCTCGACCTGCAGCCGGAGGAGGGCTGGGCCACCGACCCGGACGCCCTCGCGGCGCTGATGACGCCGCGGACTCGCCTGGTCTCGATCACGAACCCGCACAACCCGACGGGCGCGCTCATCCCGGAGGCCGCCCTGCGCCGGATCGTCGAGCTCGTGGAGGCGCACCCGGCCGCGCGCCTTCTGGTCGACGAGACCTACCGAGAGATGACCTACGGCGACCTGCTGCCGCCGGCGGCCACGCTCTCGCCGAGGGCGATCGGCGTGTCCGGGATGTCGAAGACGTACGGGCTGCCGGGGATCCGGACGGGCTGGCTGGCGACGCGCGACGCCGACCTCCTGACGACCTTCCTCGCGGCGAAGGAGCAGATCCAGATCACGGGCTCGCTGGTGGACGAGGCGATTGCCGCCCGGGCGCTGGAGCGGCGGGCCGAGCTGCTGTCGGGGATCCGGGCCGGGATCGCGACGGCGCTCGAGACGACCCGCGCCTGGCTGGCGACCGAGCCGCGACTCGCCTGGGTCGAGCCGCGCGGTGGCGTGGTGGGCTTCCCGTGGATCCGCGACGAGGCCGGCATCGACCCGGACGCCTTCCACGCCGCCCTCGCCGGCCGCCACGCGACCGCCGTGGGGCCCGGGCACTGGTTCGAGCGGCCGCGCTCCTTCTTCCGTCTCGGCTTCGGCTGGCCGCCGCCGGCGGAGCTGGCGGAGGGGCTGGTCCGGATCTCGCGGGCCCTGGACGAGGCGACCCTCGGCTGACTCGTCGGGGCCATCCGTCCGGGCCATCGGTCCCGACGTACGGGGCCGCCCCGCCCTGACACCGCCACGCCGTCGACGCTACGCTGGCGCGGTTGCACCCACCGGCGCCGAGCCGGCGGGGTCGTCGGTTGCCACGCCCGCACGAGGGAGCCCCCCGCATGAGCCTCGTCATCACCGATCTGCAGAAGTCGTTCGGGGAGGTCAAGGCCCTCGACGGGATCAGCTTCTCCGTCGACCCGGGCCAGGTCTTCGGCTTCCTCGGCGCCAACGGGGCGGGCAAGACGACCGCGATGCGGATCGTGCTCGACATCCTCCGCGCTGACGCCGGGACGGTGACCTGGAAGGGCCGGCCCTCGACGGAGCTGCCGCGGCGCACCTTCGGCTACCTGCCCGAGGAGCGCGGCCTCTACCCCCGGATGAAGGTGCTGGACCAGCTCGTCTTCTTCGCCGGCCTCTATGGCGTGCCCCGCAAGGAAGCCGAGAAGGAGGTCCGGGCCTGGCTCGCGCGCTTCCGCGTCCCCGAGTACGCCGACCGGCGCGCCGAGCAGCTCTCCAAGGGCAACCAGCAGAAGATCCAGTTCATCGCCGCGATCCTCCACGACCCCGAGGTCCTGATCATGGACGAGCCCTTCACGGGGCTCGACCCGGTGAACGTGGCCCTCCTCAAGGCGGCCTTCCTGGAGATGCGCGACCGGGGCAAGACCCTCATCTTCAGCACCCACCAGATGGACATGGCCGAGGAGCTCTGCGATGCGCTCGCAATCATCGACGCCGGCCGGCTGGTGGCCTCGGGCGCGACGCGCGACGTGAAGCGCTCCACCGGCAAGCAGGTGGTCCGCCTCGCGACGGACGGCGACCCGGACCTCCCGTGGCTCGAGGCGATGGAGGGCGTCGCCGTGGTCCGGCCGGGACGTGACTACACGCGAGCTCGAGGTCCTCGGGTCCACTGACCCGGAGGTGATCCTGCAGGCCGCCCTCGCCCGCGGTGAGCGCGTCACGCTCTTCGAGATCGCCGACCCCTCGATCGAGCAGATCTTCGTCGAGCGCGTCGGTCGATCGGCCCGGGAGGATGTCTCGCTGGCCGGCATCGAAGGACCGGCCGCATGAACGCCACGCCGCGCAACATCATCTCGGTCGCCCGCAGGGAGTTCTCCGTCCGGGCGCATACCCGCTCCTTCGTCATCGGCACCGCGTTCCTCGCCATCGCCGGGGCCGCCCTGGTGCTGGTGCCGATCGGGATCCGCTGGTTCGAAGGCGAGACGAGCACCACCGTCGGTGTCGTCGACCTCGCCGACCCGCCCACGAGCTTCGACCCGGTCACGCGCCTCTCGGTCACCCTCAATGCGAGCGCCGCGACGCCGGAGGGAGAGAGCGGCTTCGAGGTCACCTCGTCGCCCAGCGAGGCCGCGGCGCGCGCCGCCGTCGAATTGGGTGACCTCTCGGCTGCCCTCGTCATGGTCCGGGACCCCGGCCCGGACCTCGCGTTCACCATCATCTCCAAGGAGCCGGCCGGGCGGCGAACCCCGGAGCTCCTGCGCCAGGCTTCGTACTCGCTCGCCGTCGCGGACCGCCTGGACCGCCTGGGCGTCGCCACCAGCGAGCAGGCCGCCCTCTTCGCCCCTCCGGAGGTCGCCGTCGAGACCCCGAAGCCCGCCGGCCCCGGCGAGCCCTCCACCGGCGCCGAGATGGCTGGCCACCGCGCTCGTCGGCCAGATCCTGATCGTCTTCCTGCTCCTGGCCGTGGTTCTCTACGGCCAGTGGGTGGCGATGAGCGTGGCCGAGGAGAAGAGCAGCCGCGTGATGGAGATCGTCATCAGCGCGGCCACGCCGTTCCAGCTCCTCGGCGGGAAGGTGATCGGCGTCGGCAGCCTGGGCATCGTGCAGCTCCTCGCCGCGATCATCCCCGGCATGCTGGTCTTCATCTTCCAGGGCCGGATCGCCGAGCTCGTGCTCGGTGCGCCACCATCGGATCTCGAGCTGCCCCAGGTCCTGACCCCGCTGGTCTTCGGATCCTTCCTCATCTTCTTCGTCCTGGGCTACCTGCTCTACGCGATGCTCTACGCGGCTGCCGGCTCGCTGGTCTCGCGGATGGAGGACGTGAACAACGTCGTCGCCCCGATGTCGATGATCGGCGTCCTGGGCTACCTGGTCGCGATCTACATCTCGATCGGGGTGATCGACGCCGACGCGACGTGGGTTGCCCTGCTGTCGTACGTGCCGTTCATCAGCCCGTACCTGATGCTGTCGCGGGTCATCACGGGTGACGCCGGCGTGCCCGAGGTGGCGCTGGCCGCGGCGATCCTCGTGGTCTCGATCATCGTGATGCTGTGGCTGGCGGCCCGGGTCTACAGCGCGGGCGTGCTCATGTACGGGCAGTCGCCCAGCTTCCGGCGCCTGGTCTCCACGGCGTTCGGCCCGCGCCGGTAGGGCGGGGCGGGGGGCGGGGGCGAGCGGCGGGGGCGGGCCATGCGGCGGTCCCGACGGGCCGCTTCACCCGCGTTCCCCGCGCGCTCCCCGACGCCGTATCACCCCCATCATTAGTAGACGGGGATTCGGTCCGGACGACGGCACCCGTCCCCCGGTCCCGACGGCAGGACGGCCTGCGCGGGGTCCCGCGAAGCCCGCAGCCCGCCGCCGCTGAGCACGAAACCGTCCGCCGTGAGGCTGAGGCGCGCGCTCCCGATGCTCGCCGGCGTCATGTCCGGGCTCGACCACCACAGGAAGCCTGCCGGCTAATGCTGCCAGTGATAGCTCGACAGGTTCAGGGTGCGGGCGGGTCTACGCCCGCTCCCCAGCCCCCCGCCCGCCCGCCCGGGCCCGCCGCTGCGCCCCTCGCCGGCTCAGTACCGGCGCGCGCGGAGCTCCACCGAGAAGTCGACCCAGCCGCGGAGCCAGGCGAGGGTCTCGCCCCAGCCCTCGCACGCCTCGGCGTACGCGTCGAGCACACCCGGCACGCGGAGGTCGAAGGGGCCGTCCGTCAGCGTCATCAGCGTCCCGTAGCCGGCCGGCTCCAGCGTGACCGACACGGCGGTCTCCCAGGTATTGCCCCGGAGCCACGGCCAGCGGAACTGGAACAGCCGGTCGCTCTCGAGGGCCGTGACGTCCCACCAGAGGCGGTTGTCGGGGAAGACGAGGATGCTCCGCGTATTCAGGGCCAGCGAGCCGTCGATCTGCTCCGGGAACCAGCGGACGATCTCCTCGGGGTCCGTCCAGCACCGGTAGAGGCGGGCCGGAGGGGCATCGAAGCGGCGGACCATCCGGACGATCCGCGGCGTGCCGAGCGGGTCGATCTGGGTGCGGGCGTCGTCGGTGCGGGCGTCGTCGGTGCTCACGGGAGGGGCCTCCGGCTGGCTGCGGCAGGCGGTGGAGCCGCGCCGACCCCAAGCGTACTCCCGGAACGCGAGAGGCGGCATCAGCGTCCCGCGGCCGCGCCGCCGCGTGCGCGCCACCCCGCCGTCCCGCGGGAACGCGAGAGGCGGGCCCTCCGCCTGGATCGGTCCCCGAGACCGGGTCCCGGCGAAGTGCCCGCCTCATCGCTACCCGGCGGCAGCTGAAGTCCAGCTATCCGCCGGGAGAGTCCGGCAGGGGCGACGGGGAGACCGAGCGCCCCTGCGTGGGCTCGCGAGGAAGTGACTGCGAACGCTGCGCCGGCGGATCGCTCCGCGCGGCGCCTGCTGCCGGTGAGGCCTCCAGGTGGCAGGGTCGCGGCGGGCCCGGCCGCCCGAGGATCAGTTCACGAGCCCGAGGGACCACGAACCCAGGTATCGCGGGCAGCTCCCCGCGGCGCATGTGCCAACCGTGAGCCGATCGCTGAGGAATGGGCTGACGAAGTAGCCGCGGATGTGCTTGTCGGAGCCGCCGGCGGCGCTCACCACGTGGAAGGTCGCCCAGCCCTGGAAGTTGCCGTTGTGGTCGACCACCGGGACCGGCACGTTTGTGCCACTCAGGTACGAGTCGACCGACGAGTACAGCGTCGTGTGGTTGCCGTTGTTGTGCTGGCCGATGTACTCGCCGAACTGGATCGTCTTGTTGATCACGAGGTCGCCCTCGATGATGTTCCGGACCTCCGACGAGTTCAGGTTGCCGGTGCCGTAGTTGGTCCAGGCGATGTCCTGGTTCGAGGTGGGCACGTCACCGTTCGTCTCACCGAAGTCGAACGGA
Organism: uncultured Chloroflexia bacterium; assembly: GCA_963705215.1. GTDB lineage: Bacteria > Chloroflexota > Limnocylindria > Limnocylindrales > CSP1-4 > CTSoil-043. Next base: position 14,722 of record CAVPJI010000008.1, read on the forward strand.
CTGGCCGGGTTCTTGAACTGCGGGAGCGGCTCACCGTCCGTCCCGAAGGCGTCGATGCTGAAGATGAAGGGTCCTGCTCCCTGGACCGAGTCGGGGATGCCCGTCTTCGCGGTCGCGGTGGTCGAGACCTGCCAGGATTCCTGGCCGGGGATCACCCGGGCGAAGGTGTTGGCGTGCGGAGCCGTGACGTCGACCTGCACCCGGGCGCCGTTGCTTGTCGTGAGGCTCACGTTGACCGTGACACCACCCGTCCCGTCGGTGTAGCCGTTCTGGCCGGCCACTGCACGCGCCCGGGCGAAGGCGGCGCTTGAGCTGCTGTTGAGCAGGTAGTCGTTGGCGCCGGCGAGTGCGGCAAGGTCCGCGGCGTTCTGCTGGTCGCGCCGCTGGGCGTACGCCGAGCCACCGTCGAGGACGAGGCCGACCATCGCCAGGAGCGCGACGAGCGCGATCGCGAAGATGACCACGATCTGGCCCCGTTCGTGGGCCCGACTCTCCCAATCAAGCATACGCATCGCCGGTTTCACCTTCCTCATTGGAGGACCACCTCGATCTTCATCGTGGTCGTCGAGGCGAAGCTCCACGTCCCCGTCAGGCCGAGCAGCGGGGTGACCGGCGCCCACGGCGCAGCTGATCTGGACGCGGACCCAGTCGCCCCGCCGACAGGTCCCGCTGACCGCGGCGCCGGTGATGTCGACGCAGGCGAACGCCGGCGTTCCCAGCCCGGGCACGAGGCGCTGCTGCGTGGCGACGACGTCCAGTGATCTGTGAACTCGAGCCGAGCGTGCTGCCCGGATGGACGCTGGCCACGCGCGCGATCTCGCGGGCAGCCTGCGAGACCCCGTTGTAGGCGTAGATGCCGCGCCCCATGTCGACGATCGCCATCAGCAGGAGCAGGAAGAGGATGATCGCGAGCGAGAACTCGACGAGCGCCTGGCCAGCCTGCGGCGCACGGGCTCGAGCGAGCGAGCGACGGGATGCGCCGCCCGTTCACGGGTTCACCTGCTTTGCTTACGGTGCTGGAACCGGCGGCATTGCTCGCCACCAGCGTCACGGTCTTCTTGCTCGAGTTCCCGTAGGTGTACGAGGGGTTCTGGAGGGAGGACGTCCCCGAGCCATCACCGAAGCTCCACGACCAGATCGGATTGCAGGCAGGGATCGACATGTTCGTGGAGCTGTCCGTGAAGTTGACCTTCTTGCCGCCGACGGACGCTGCGCTGAAGTTGGCCACGGGAGCGACGCAGGGCGGCGGGGAGGGGGTCGGAGTGGGCGTGGGGACCGGCGTGGGCGTTGGCGTGGGGCCCGGCGGCGGTGTCGGCGTCGGCGTGGGCGTCGGCGTCGGCGCGGGCGTTGGCGAGGGCGTGGGCGACGGAGAAGGCGAAGGCGTCGGCGCCGCGGCAAGGGACGGCGCCGTGGCGATCTGCGCGGTAGCCGTCGATGTGATCGGGAATGTCTGACCGCCGGTGAAGGCGCTGAGCAGCGGCGTGACGAGCTGGAAGGTCCCCGTGACGCGGACGGCGACCGTGTTGCCGAGTCCAACTGCGCAGCTCGGGCTGCAGGTGAGGCTGACTCCGGCGGGCGCGACCGTCACGAAGGATCCCTGCGACTCGGTGACCACCCGGCACATCACGCGGTTGGTCGTGGCGTTGCAGGGTTGGCCGGCGCTGAACGACGTCGGGTTGAGGGAGGCCTCGACGGCGCCTTCGCGGGCCGCGTTCCGGATCGTGATCTGGGAGTAGAAGATCCGTCCCAGGTCGAGGGCGGCGGCGAGCAGCAAGAACAGGATCGGAAGGATGAGGGCGAGCTCAACCAGCGCCTGGCCGCGGGGGCGGGTTCGCGTCCCGTCGGGTGGCCCATCGCCGGAGAGGGAGCCTGTCGTGCATGTTCTCGATCTACATCGGGTTCTCGTGCGGCCGATGCTCGCGGTCGCCCCTTTCACGATGCATTGAAACGTTGCGTGCGTGCATAGCCCGAAAGGGGCAGGACGAGGGACGGGAGGTACCAGCAGGTCCGCACCTCCCGATCACGAACGGACGCCGCAGCGCATGGCTGCGGCGTCGGGGCGCGGCGGTGTTGGCAGGCGGGCTGCCGGCGCGTCAGGCGGGGCGAGAGTCAGGCGGCGCGATCGAGCGCGGGCGCGGCGTCGAAGGACGCGAGCTCAGCTGCCTGCGGCACCCCGCCGGCGGTGACCGCCAGCCGTCGCTGCGCCTGGACTGCGAGGGCCGCTCCGATCGCGACCCCGGCGAGGATCCCGACCACACTCGGGATGCCCACGAAGGCTTCCGCCCACGCTCCGACATACCACCCAGCAAGTGCCCAAAGGGCGAAGATGATGAACGGCTTCATGCCGCGCACCATGCCCCGATCCCCCGCGCGGGTCGATCCCCTATTGGTACCGGTACGGCTTGCCCCCGGTCGGTGCCCAAGCCAGTTGCGGGATAGGCTCCCCACGCTTGACCAGGAGCACCCCGCGGCCTTGTCTTGCCCATCCCAGCAAGGGGACCCCCAGGTGCCCGCTGCTCGCACAGGTGGTTTCCACAGAATGGCGGTGTAGCCTCGCACCGGGACTTTCGGCCCATACCCCCAAGAGGACTTCTGTGAACTAGCCTGAAAGGTACGAACGCTACTCTGCCCCAGCCGCGAGGAAACCGCTTGTACCCATGTTGCCCAGCGGGGTTGCGATGAAGCCAAAGTCGCCTGAACGAGCCGTGCGTCGGCTCCAAGGTTCGCGTCCGAAGACGACCGGTCAGGCGCTTGTCGAGTTCGCGTTGGTCGTGCCCGTGATGGTGTTGATCCTCCTCATCGCCGTCGATTTTGGCCGGCTCTTGTTCACTTACATTCAGGTGAACAACGCGGCCCGCGAAGCCGCCTATTCCGCCGGTTCTGACCTCGGCGACCAAGTCGCCATTAGGGCACGGGCGGAAGCGGAGGCCAACGTCCAGGGCCAGGGCGGTGAAGGGGCCCTCGAGGTGAGCCTGCCCAGTTGCGCAACCGCCGCGAGTCCACCCGTTGCGACTACCTGCCCGAAACAGGCCGACGAGGCCTTCGTCTCTGGAGCCGGCCACCAGGTGACGGTCGGGGCGAGCAGGCCGTTCACGTTTCTGACGCCGATCATCGGCAATATGTTGGAGCGTTCGCCGTGAGTGTATCCGCGACGGCCCCCGTCGTGTTAGCAGCGACAGCTGATGGGGGAGGCGGGGGCGGCGCTGGAGGCGGCGGAGGCGGGGGCAATCCGCCACCCGCCGACGCGTGCGCAGCTAATGCGGACTTCACCTTCAGCGAACTGGATTGGAACAAAGGGGTGGACTTCGACGCCGGTGATGCGGCACCGACAGTTCCGTCCTGCACGACCGACCATATCGCCAGGTGGGAGTGGGACTTCGGCGATGGCAACCTCGAAACCCAGACAGCTCCTAAGAAGTCACCTTATCTCCCGAACAAGTGGCCGTCGCACAAGTACGGCAAGACGGGTGGGGAGTACACGGTGACCCTGAAGGTGACCACGGTTCTCGGGAAGTCGGACACGTTCTCGCAGCCCGTGCTGACGAGGTCCAAGTAGTGGGAACGACGCGCATGCTCCTGAGACGCTCAATGGGGACCGCAGGAGATCCCGCGCGCCCTTGGGCGCGCGGGCAGGCCCTGGTCGAAACCGCCCTGGTATTGCCGGTCTTCCTGCTGATCCTGTTCGGTCTTATCGATCTTGGGCGCCTGGCCTTCACCAACAGCATGGTCTCGCAGGCGGCTCGCGAGGGAGCCCGCGTCGCGGCCGTGCAGGGGCGCCGGATGGGGCAGGGATCTCGGACGATCCGGGGTGCGTTGCCTCCGCCTTGGAGCATCACCAGCGGGAATCCCGGTGCGCACGTGTGTGCGGCGGACGTGCCGACCCTCCACGAAAACGTGCGGTTAGCGGCGAACGGGGAGCTCGTCGGTGTGGCATCGATCCCCCTCGCGAACGTCTACTTGCGTTGTGACCCGTCCACTGGGTCAACGCCAACCGGAGCCTGGACCGGGGTCACGTGCACCAACCGGCAATACGAAGACCAGGTTTCGGTGCGGGTCGTCGTGACCTACCAGCCGATCACGCCGATCGTCGGCTCGTTCCTGGGGTCGCTCATCGGGCCGCTCAACCTGTCGGGCTCGGCCACGATGGCCATCAACTGAGGGGCTCACTGATGTCGCGCTATCGTCGCCAATCAAGCCAAGGTCAGATGCTCGTGCTCTTCACGCTCTCGCTGGTGGGCCTTCTGCTTGTCGCGGGACTCGTCGTCGATGGGGGCTACGCGCTCGCTCAGCGTCGAACCGCGCAGAATGCCGCCGACTTCGCCGCGATCGCCGGGACTCGAGTTGTGGGTGCGCACCTAACCGGTCACGCCGTGACCGACACGACCGTCCAGCAGGCCGTTGAGGCGGCCTTGACATCGAACGGCGACCATCGCGGACGATCCGCGGCGTCCCGACGGCGGGTGGCGTCGTCGGGCAAGTCGCTCGGTGATTCCGGCCGGCGCACAAGGGGTCGTCGTCAACGCCTCGACGAGCTGGACCCCCTTCTTCCTCGGCATCATCGGCGTCGCGAACTGGTCTGCCCGAGCGAACGCCGTCGCCATGTCGCCGGGGAGGAACGTTGGCACGGGAATCCTGCCCTTTGCGGTGAGCGCTGCGACGGTCCTCGCGCACGACGCCTGTCCACTCGGCACAACAGCCTCGGACTGCCCAACCTTCCACCTCACCCCGGGCTCGCTCAACCTCCCGGGCGTCTTCGGGTGGCTGAAGTTCGGGTGCGAAGGCCCGGATGCCGACGGGAAGGCATTCGGCCTCAGGCTGGTGCCCACGGCGAACGCCGGCGGGTGCAAGAACAGCAAGCCCTTCCTCGACAAGGAATGGGGGGCGCTGCCAACGACGCCAGGCAACACCTTCGGCTGCTGCACCAGCATCGCTGCCTCCACGCAGGCCGGGTACGGCAACAACATCGGCAGCCTGCCGGGGAACAAGGCCTCGATCACCGATAGCCAAGCCACCGTCAACTACATGGAGACGAATCAGCTCGTCGGCTGGGTTCCGATCTGGGATAGGGCGAACGGCAACGGTCAGAACGGCTACTACCACATCATTGGCTACGTCGGCTTCGAGATCGTGCACATCAAGGGCGGCAAGGACATCGAGGGAGTGATCCGGGTCAAAGGTTCGACTGGTGCACAGGTGCTCGACGCGCCGGATCCCAAACTGCTTGAGCTCTACAGCGGCGGCGTCAAGCTGATCCATTGAGCCCGGGGTTGGGCCGGTCGAGCAATGGCCCCGGCATCGCGCCCTGCGGCTGACGCTTCGCGCAACCTCCTACGATTGGCGATTCCTCCCGGTGGCCGGCGAGACGTTCACGGACGCCGGCACGGGCGCCTGTCAGTAGAGGAGGTTGCCGCGTCGCCGCGCCCCTGGTCAGCCCTCGGTCGGCGCTTCCGCCGGCAGGAGGAGCGTGAAGGCCGCACCGGTCGTGGCACCCGCTTCCGCGCCGGTGTCCGAACCGGTCGTGGCCCCCTCCAGCACCAAGTCTCCCCCGTTCGCCCGGGCCAACGCCCGTCCCACGTAGAGACCCAGGCCCGTGCCGTTGCGATCCTCGGAGCGGCCGCCCCGGCCATAGCGCTCGAAGAGGCGATCGCGGTCGGCTTCGGCGACTCCCGGGCCGCCGTCGGCCACCGTGACCGCGACGCGCCCGGCCGCGGCGTCAACGGCCACGTGCACGCTCACGGCCGCGCCGGCGCCGTACTTCACCGCGTTGTCGAGCAGCGCCCACAGGATCTGGTCCACCTGGTCGGGGTCCGCGAGGGCGAGCCAGCCGCCGGCGTCGTCGACCAACTCGAAGGGCACGTCCCCCGCGCCCAGGGCTTCCCACGCGCGGCGCACACGCGGGCCGAGGGCGAACACCTCCGCGACCGGCCGCAGCACGCCCGAATCGAGCCGACTGACGGTGAGGAGCTGGCGGACCATCCGCGAGAGCCGCTCGCTCTGCTCGGCGATGATCGCCGGCCGCCGGTCGGGCTCAGTGGGCGGCCGTCGGTCGGGCTCGCCGGACGCTCCGGCCGCCCGCGCGACCGCGCCCGCGTCGGCGCCCGCTTCGACCGTTGCGCCCAAGTCGGTGCTCGCTTCGATCGCTGACGCCGCGACAGCCGCCGCCGCCTCCGCCTCGCCCGCGAGCTGGTCCGCGTAGGCGCGGATCCGCGCCAATGGCGTCTGGAGGTTGTGGGAGATGCCGCGCAGGAAGTCGTCCTTCTCGGCGTCGAGGGCCAGCAGGCGCGCGTTCTGCTGCTCCACGCGCGCGAGGAGCTCGGCGTCGCGGAGGGCGACGGCGACGCTGGCGGCGAAGAGCTCGAGAAGGTCCTGGTCGGCCGGCTCCCAGCGCATGGTCGCGGGGGCGTGGCCGAGGAGGACGCCGGCCATGTCGCGGCCGCTGAGCAGGTCGGCGCTGACGGGACGCGGCTCGCCCGGGACGCGCTCCTCGATCTCGATCGCGTCGGGGTCGCCGAGGACGATCCGGGCATCGATCAGGCCCAGGGCATCGCGAGCGTCGGTGGCCGCGCGCTCGAGCAGCACCATGGCGCCGTCGGCGGGCGCCCAGGCCGTGATCGCGTCGACCGCCCGAGCCACCTGGCGGTTACGCCGCCCGAGGTCCGCTGCGAGATCCTCCTGGCGCTCCGCGAGCCGTCCCAGCTCGTCGTCGGGAAGCTGGCCTAACGGCTCCACCCGCTCGCCGGCCGTGATCCGGTCGAGCCTGGTCTCGAGCGCCCGGAGGGGTCCCACGACCATGCCGACGAGCAGGCCGCCCACGGCGAGCCCAACGAGGGCCGCGACGACCAGGGCGATCAGGACGAGGGTGGTGGCACCGGTGCTCCCACTGGCGACCAGCAGGAGGCCGAAGAGGCTGACGGGCAGCAGCGCGGCGACCATGACCGCGATCGTGATCCGGACGCGGAGGCCGCTGCCGCTCACGTCGGGCCCACCTCCAGGCGGTAGCCGATGCCGCGGACGGTGACGAGGTAGCGGGGGCGGTTCGGGTCGACCTCGAGCTTCGTCCGCAACCGGCGCATCGAGACCCAGACGTAGGACGGGTCGGCGTCCTCGGTGTCGGCCCAGCCGCGGAGGAGGAGCGTCTCGGTCGAGACGGTCTGGCCCAGGTTGGCGGCGAGCGCATAGAGGAGCCGCGACTCGATCGGCGTGAGGACCACTTCCACGCCGTTCACGGTCGCCGAGCGGCGGTGCAGCTCGAGGACGAGAGCGGGACCCACGACCACGCGCTGTCCCGGCAGGCGGTCGCCGAGGCGGCGGAGGACGCGGTTGATCCTCGCCCGCAGCTCGGGGTAGTGGTAGGGCTTGGTGACGTAGTCCTCGGCCACCTCGTCGAGGAGCTCGGCCTTCGAGTCGGCGGCGTCGATCGCGGACAGGACGATGATCGGGAGGTCCGCCCGGGCCTTGATCTCGCGGGCCAGGGAGAGCCCGTCGAGGCGCGGCATCATCATGTCGATGATCGCGAGGTCTGGCCAGCCGCCCTCCAGCCGCCGCAGGGCCTCCACGCCGTCGCGCGCGGTCGCGACGTCGTAGCCGTCGTCGCGCAGCTGCTCGGCCAAAACGACGAGCAGGTTCGGATCGTCGTCGACGAGGAGGAGCCGGGCCGGCCGCTCCTGCCCTGCCGGCCCGCCGCCAATCATCATGGGGCGAGCATACCGCGCGGCGCGCCCGCTTCGGCCGCGTCCGCGTCTACGGCGCCTTCGCGTCGAGGTAGCGGCAGCGGGGCGCGAGCGGGCAGCGCTCGCAGGCGGGCCTCCGCGCGTCGCACGTCTTCCGGCCGTGCTGGATCAGGAGCACGTGAGCCGGGTGGACGTCCTCGGGCGCGAGCAGGTGCCAGTAGACCTCGTGCTGCTCGTCCGGTCCGGCCTTCGGCGGCACGAGGCCAATCCGTCGGCTCACCCGCTCGACGTGCGTGTCGACCGGCATGAGCGGGAGCCCGAAGCAGAAGAGGAGGACGATCGAGGCGGTCTTCTTGCCGATCCCGGGAACCTGGGTCAGCCAATCGCGGGCCGCACGCGGCTCCATCGTCGCGAGGAAGCCGAGGTCGTAGCCGCCGGTGGCCTCGCGGACGTGGCGCAGCGCGTTCTGGATGCGGGGCGCCTTCTGCGGGGCGAGGCCGCCCGGCCGGATGACGTCCATCAGCTCGTCGAGCGGGGCGTGCTCCAGCGCGTCCCAGTCCGGCGCGGATCCGGCGTCGAGGCCGCGGCCGCCCCAGCCCTCGGGTGGCGCCTCCGTGCCGTCGGGCGCGGTCACTCTGTGGACTGTCACCGGCCCGTCTGTCGGGTAGGCGGCGCGGAGCGCCTCGAAGGCGCGCTCGGAGTTCACGTCGGCGGTGTTCTGGGAGAGGATCGTGAGGACGAGCTCCGAGACCGGGTCCAGGCGCGTGTCGCGGCGGGGAGTTCCGTAGAGCGCAGCCAGCTCGGTCAGCACGAACGGGACGAGGCCGGGGCGGCGGCGCTCGAGGCCGCGCGCCCAGGTCCGGGCGGGGTCGGCGGACCTGGGCCTGCGCTTCGCCTTGGGGTTGCGCGCGCGGCCGGGACCATCCGAGGCCGAAGTCCGGCGGATCGCCACCTCGGCGCCCCCCTTCACGCTTGCCCCTCCAGCGCGTGGACGGCGCGCCGGGCCCCGCTTGCGTTCAACGCAACACCCGGCTCGCCACGCCCAAGATCCGGCCCGTTCCTTGCGTCGAGTGCAAGGGGCTTCCACGCGGACGGCCGCGGCGCACGAGAAGCACCGTCCGACGCAAGAACCGTGCGGGCCGGGCGCCGCCGGCGGCGCAGTGATGCGTTCAACGCAAGGCGGCCTCCCGGGCGGCCATGCGGCCCCCCGGGCTCACGTGTACTCCTCGAATTCAGGGAGCGGGTCGTCGAAGTTGTCGTGGATGACGATGCGGTCGCGATCCATGCCGGGTCGGCGAGGGCGCCTGCGCGTCGCGGGCTCACGGTCGCAGCCCCAACCCCAGCCCGACCAGCCGCGCCAGGCGCTCCCCGCAGCGCTCCAGTGGCGCGGGACCGGCTGCCATCGCCTCCTCCACGGACTGCGGCCGCTCCACCACCGGTACGGCGACCGCCCCGACCGCCGCCAGGGCCGCGATGCCCTCCGGCTCCACGCCGCCGCCGACCGCGATGCACGGGACTCCGGCAGCCGCGGCGCGGCGGGCCACGCCCAGGGCGGTCTTCCCGAAGGCGGTCTGGCTGTCTATGCGGCCCTCGCCGGTGATCACGAGATCGGCGCCGGCGAGCTTCTCGGCGAAGGCCGCGGCCTCCATGACGTGATCAACCCCCGGCACGATCGCGAACGAGCGAAAGCGCTCGCGCAGGCACGCGAGCCCGAAGACCGTGCCGCCCGCCGCACCGGCGCCCGGCGTCTCGCGCTCGCTGCTGCCGGTCGCCGCCTCCAGCGCGTCCGCCCAGCGACCCAGCGCATCGTCGAGGTTCCGCACGTCGACCGGCGACGCCCCCTTCTGCGGGCCGTAGACGGCCGCGGCGCCGGTCGGGCCGAGGAGCGGGTTGGTGACGTCGGAGGCTATGCGCAGATCCGTCTCAGCGAGCCGCGGGTCCAGCTCCTCGAGGTGAACGGCGAGCTCCGGCTCCACCGTCATGCCGAGCCCCAGGGCGGCCAGGATGCCGAGCCCCCCGTCGGTGGTGGCGCTGCCCCCGACGCCCAGGTCGATGCGCCGGATGCCCGCGCCGAGGACCTCGCGGAGAACCTCGCCCGTGCCGAAGGTCGAAGCGGCGACCGCGTCGCGTTCCTCCGCCGCCAGGCGCGACAGCCCGGACGCCGCCGCGAGCTCCACCACGGCACGGTCGCCGTCGGCCGAGACCAGCCAGCGCGCCTCGATCTCGCGTCCGAGCGGGTCATGCGCCGAGGCGCTCCGCCATTCCCAGCCGCCGGCAGCCTCGATCGCGACGAGCGTCCCCTCGCCGCCGTCGGCGAGCGGCGCGAGGCGGATCTCGTCGCCGGGACGGGCTCGGAGCCAGCCGTCGGCCAGGGCGCGGGCGACCTCGACGGACGTGAGCGAGCCCTTGAACGAGTCGGGCGCGACGAGAACGACCAGCGCGCGGTCGGCCACGCCGCTATCCGCCCGCGTCACCCGGGTCGTCGGCGCTGCGCGCACGCTTCTCCAGGTACTCGGGGATCCGGATCATCGGCGGGCGCTCGCGGTCGGCCAGCTCGATCACCTCGAGGCCCAGGTGATCGTCCCCGAAGCGGGGCAGCTTCATCGTCGAGCCGAGCTCCGCGAAGAGGCGGGCCCGGCGGCGCTCCTCGAGGCGCTTCATGACCGCCTGGAGGATCACGAAGCTCATCCGCGAGAGCCCCTCCAGCTCCTGGTTGCGGTGGACCCGGCGCTCGAGGTCGACCTGCCCGAGGCCCGTCAGGCCGACCCGCTCGGCGATGTCGACCAGGTGCCCGATCTCGACCGCGTAGCCCGTGAAGAAGGGGATCGATTCGAGGAGGCTCCGCCGCCCGGCGTACTCGCCCGAGAGCGGCTGGATGAAGCCCGAGAGGTCCGGGAAGAAGAGGTTGATGAGCGGCCGCGCGACCAGCTCCGTGACCCGGCCGCCGCCGCCCTCCTTGAGGATCCCGTCCTCCACGATCGGCCGTTGGTAGTAGCCCTTGACGTACTGGATCCGCGGCTCCGCCAGCAGCGGGCCGAGCGTCCCGTAGGCCATCCGCGGGTGCCAGTTGCGGACGTCGGTGTCGCACCAGGCGATGAGGTCGCCGCTCGTCTCGTACAGGCTCTTCCAGAGGGCCTCGCCCTTGCCGCGGTAGGAGCCGTAGCGGGGCAGCACGTCCGGGTGCTGGACGACGCGCGCGCCTTCGGCCTCGGCGATCTCGCGGGTGCGGTCGGTCGACGCCGAGTCGATGACCAGCAGCTCGTCCACGAGCGGCACGCCGTCGACGAGGACCCGCCGGGCACGGGCCACGATCTCGCCGATCGTTGCCTCCTCGTTGAGCGTCGGTAGGATGAGACTGACGGTAAGTTTCTGCTGTTGTTTGAGCTCGACGAGGCGGCGCAGGTTGCGGTACTCACCGTGATGGAAGTTGGACTCGGCGAACCAGCGCTCCACCCGCGCGGGAACGGCCCGCAATTCCTCGACGGCCCGGTCGGCGGCCGCCAGCGACTCGGCGCGGGCTGCCAGCTCGTCGAACGTCTCCCGCCCGATCCGCTCCCGCGTCTTGACGACGATGACGGGCGGCGTGGCCCGGGTGGCGATCACCTCCGGCAGGGCGCCGAAGAGGAAGGCATCGGCGGCGGTTCCCTCGGGTGCCGCGGAGGCGCCCATGATCACGACGTCGGCCTTCTCGGCCTCGCGCAGGATGGCGTTCCGGACGTTGGGCGCTTCCCGCAGGAGACCGTCGGCATGCCCGCGGGCGTGCTGCTTGAGGAACGTGGCGAGGGCGTGCTCTGCCTGGGCCCGGACGCTGGCCGTGACGCCGGGCGGGATCACGTGGAGGACGATGATCCGGGCGTCGTGGTGCCGGGCGAGCGCATCGGCGAACTCGAGGGCGAGCTCGGCGTGGGGTCCGCCGCGGACGGGCACGAGGATCCGCTTGACATCGCCGAAGGGGCGTTGCTTGACGACCGCGATGTCGCACGGCGGGTTGCGGACGACGGCATCGATCGTGGCCGAGAAGACGGGGCCGGCGGCGGCGCCGCGACCGCCCGGACGCCCGCCCCAGCCGAAGATGAGCAGGTCGGCGTCGACCTCGTGCGCCGCCTCGACGATCCCCTCCGCGGCGCGGCGTCCGATACGCACGAGCGGCCGGATCCGCGTCCCCTGCGGGGCGTAGTCGAGGACCTTCTGGAGGAGGCGCCGCGCCTGCCGCGCCAGCGTCGCGCCGTCGGAGAGGGCGACGTCCTCGGGGACCTCCACGATCCCGAGGACGGTCAGCTCGCCGGTCCGCGGGTCCATGATCTCGGCGCCGATCCGCACGAGATCCTCGGCGGTCGCCGGGTTCGCGACGGGAATGAGGATGCGCGCGGGGAGCGGTGTCCGCCGGTTCACGCCCTCGCTCCGTCCGCGGCCAGCCAGCGTTCGATCAGGTAGGGCTTGCGCAGCTCGAAGGCCCGGGCCTGGCGCTCGACCCGCTCCTCGGCGTCCGCCTGGGCGAGATTCCGGCTCTCGACGACGAGGCTGCCAACCCGTCCGAAGTAGAGCGGCACGAGGGCGGCGACAAGGCGCTCCAGGGGGACGGCGCCGAAGCGGGCCGCGACGACAAGGTCATAGACGATCCCCGCCCACAGCTCGTCGGGGAAGTGGAAGCCGGCGACGGCCTCGCTCATCTCGTCGGTGCTGACGCCGTCCGAGCCGCTCTCGGTCCCGCCCAGCCCGAGGCGCCGCGACGCCCGCTCCGCGAGCTTGCCGGCTTCGATCGCGAGCTCATCGGCGGCCACCGCGTGGTTCGGGGCGAGCATCGCCCGCCACGTGTCGGCGAGGGTCACCTGCCCGGCACCGAACTCGGAGAGGAGGCGCAGCGTGTTCACCTGGAGCGCGCTCGGCTCCACCCAGCGCTCGAAGCCGTAGGCCGGGACCTCGTGGCTGCCCTTGATCTCGAGCCACGCGTCGGGATGGCGGCCGGCCAACCCGAGGATCGTCCCGACGACCTGGCGGAACATCGGGCCGAGGTCGGCCGAGGGGTCCTTCGGATCGTGGACCTTGGCGCCCAGGCGCGTCTCGCAGACGGCGAACCCGCCCACGAGGGCGTGCGTGGTCATCCAGATGTCGATCCCGAACTTGCTGACCTCGGGCGTCCAGTCATCCTGGGCCAGGTAGTGGCGGACGAGGTCGCCGGAGACCCCGAAGTCGCCGCCGATCGGCTGGCGGATCCGGCGCCCGTAGAGGGCCCGCGTCAGCGGGTAGGTGACGGTGTTCGTGATCGTGCCGTCGTACTTGTGGCGGGCGTAGAGCGGTGTCACGTAGTCGAAGCCGCCCTTGAGGATGGGCCCGGCGAGGAGCTCGATCCATTCGGGGGTGATGGAGCGGAGATCGGAATCGACGACGACCAGGGCCTGGGCTTCGAGCGCGGCGGCGATCTCGAAGATCGTGCGCAGGGCGGCGCCCTTGCCGCCCACCCCGTCGACCTCCGGATACGTGAGGGTCAGGCGCTCCAGGCGGTTCGTGGGCCGAACGAGCAGGATCCGCTCGACATAATCCGGCGGCTCGGTCTCGGCGACCACGCGCTGGGTCCCGTCGGGCGAGCCGGCGTCGGAGTTGACGAGGAGGGGCCGCAGGTCCGCGAAGTACTGGACGAGGCCGGCCTGAGCGGCGCGAGTCACGTGCCCGATCGTCGTCGCGTTCTTGAAGCTCGGGATGCCGACCACGAGGTCGACCCGGCCGAGGCGTTCGATCTCCGCGGTGATCGCGGGCGTCAGCACGGTGGAGGCCACGGGCTCACCGTACCACGGGCGGCCGCGGGGACGCCGGGTTGGGTGGACCGCGCCCGACGCCCCATGCCTGAAGCCGAGTGCGGAGCACGTCCACCGGCGCGGAGGGGCCCTAGGCAGCGTCAGCGACGCGGCATCGACATGAGCGTCCAGTCGGGGTTCGGGACGCCCGGGTGGTAGCGGCTGTTGGCCTCCTTGTGGACGAGGCCGCCGAAGCCGAGCGAGCGCCAGGTGATGATGAAGCTGCCCGCCGGCTCGCGAACGAACAAGGTGCGGCGGACCCGCTCGCCCTCCGGAACCACGCTCTCGAGCAGGCGCTTCCGCTCGAGGAGCGGCAGGTCCAGGAGTGGCTGGTCGTCGAGGGCCAGGAGATCGATCGCGACGAATGCGATCGGAACGGGCGCCGCGGCCGCGGCGGCCTCCACTTGCCCGACGGTCCGGGCGGTCGCCCGGCCCGGCACCTGGCTTCGACCACTCATGGCGTCCGCTGCCTTGCTGCCCAGGAAGAACTGGGTGACGTGCTCGCTCATGCCGGGGCTTCCGTCGATGTCGAGGGTGACCCCCACGCCCGAGCGCAGTGCCTGGTCGGTGAGATAGCCGTCGATCACCGCCGTGTCGGCCCCGATCGCAGCGAGGAGCTCGGCGGCGATCTCCGGATGAACGGGAGCGAGGTCCGCCCCGTCCGCGTCGACGATGGCGACGCCTGCCGATGACACGTGGGCGAGGACGCGGATGCCGTCCCAGGCGGGCTCAACGATCGGGTCGCGCAGGTCCTTCGCCTTGCGGGGCCCGAACGCCTGGGGCCGCCACGCTCGCTGATCGGCTTGCATGCGAGGATCGTAGCAGCGCCGTGAAGCCTCCCCAAGCGCCGGGAACGGTGGGGCTTCCGATCGCGGCCTGCGCCCGCTACGATCGCGCGGATGGCCGACCTCGCCGCGCCCGCTCCAGAAGCGCCGGCCCGCGACGCGCCGGCTCCGGACGGGCCGGCTCCGCCCTCGGCGGCGGGTCCGCCGCGCGGCGGGCTCGGCGGCCGCCTGGCCGGCCTCACGCCGTCGGGCCGCGCCCGGGTCCCGGTGTCGTGGGCGCTGTACGACTTCGCCAACACGGTCTTCAGCTACGCCGTGGTCTCGACCGCGATGGGCCTCTGGCTCACGGACCCGGAGCGCTTCGGGCAGGACGTGGGCCAGCTGGTCATGACGGTCTGCATCGTGGTCTCGGTCGGGATCAATGCCCTCGTCTCGCCCCCGCTGGGCGCCCTGAGCGATCGCGGCGGGAAGCGCCTGCCGTTCCTCCTCGTCTTCACCATCCTGACCATCGTGCCGACCGCGTTCATCGGCCTGAGCGCCCCGCTCATGGGGGCGATCCTGTTCACCTTCGCCAACTTCAGCTACCAGGCCGCGCTCATCTACTACGACGCCACCCTCTCGACCGTCTCGTACCCCGTCACGCGCGGCAAGCTCTCCGGGATCGGCGTCGGCGTCGGGTACGTGGGCACGATCGCGATCGCCCTCCTGCTGATCGTCCTGGATCCGCCGATCGAGGCGTACTTCCCGATCTCGATGGCGCTCTTCGCGGTCATGGCGATCCCGATCTTCGTGTTCGTCCGCGAACGCGGCACGGGCGCACCCGCGTTCACGCGCGCCGACGTCCGGCGCTCGTTCGGCCAGGTGCGGGACTCGATCGCGCACGCCCGCGTCGTGCCGGGCCTGGGTCGCTTCCTCCTCGGCCGCTTCTTCTACTCCGACGCCGTCAACACGATCATCGTGGTCATGAGCGTCGTGGCCGTGCGCGTCGTCGGCCTCAGCGAGCAGCAGTACCTCATGGTCACGGTGCTGCTGACCGTGGTCGCGATCACCGCGAGCTTCGGCTGGGGCCGCCTCGTGGACCGCTTCGGCCCGAAGCGAACCTTGCTCTGGGTGCTCACGAGCTGGGCCGTGGGGCTCCTGATCGGCATCGTGTCGCTCGGTCTGCCCGGGACGCCCGTTGGGATCGGGCTGTTCGTCATCGCGGGGGCAATCGTCGGCAGCGGTCTCGGCGGGGTCCAGGTCGCGGACCGTGTCTTCATGCTGCGCCTCTCGCCGCCGGCCCGGGTCGGCGAGTTCTTCGGCCTGTACGGCCTCGTCGGCAAGGGCTCGCAGGTCGTCGGCCAGATCCTGTACGGCCTGACGATCTTCCTGCTCTTCGACACGCTGGGCGATGGCGCCTACCAGGTCGCGATCCTGACGCTGCTCGCCACCATGCTGGTCGGCTACGCGCTGATCCGGCCGGTCAGCGATCGCTGGGCTGGCTCGATCGACGCGCAGGCGCCCGACGCTGAAGGCGTCGCGGCCCAGGCGACCGCCGGCGGCGGATAGTCCGCGCCGGGCGTCGGGCGGCGCCCCGCATGCCGGTGGGCACGCGCCGGGAAACGAACAACGCCCCGGCCGGCTGCCGAGGCGTTGCGAGGATGCGACGTGGCGGCCCTGGCGGGCCGCCCGGTCAGGCGATCGTGTGGGCGGCGTCGACGCAGACGACGGCACAGCCGCGGGCGTCGCGGCCGGTGGGTCCTTCGAAGTGGAACCACGAGCGGGCGCCGGTGTAGCCGGCGTCATCCGCGGATTCGCGGGTGGTGAGGCGGCAGCCGCAGGCGTCGCAGATCACCGTCTCGGCGGTGACGCGGGTGGCGGTCGCGGCGGTCGAGCCCAGGCCGCGGCTGTAGGTGGTCGGGATCAGGTCGATGGCGGTCATGTCGGCGTCCTCGCTCGTCGGTTGCCCGGGAGGGTGCGGCGCGGGAGTGACCCGCGGAGATTCTGCTCCGGGGGCCCCTACGCTACGAGGGTCGACGCCGGCGGTCAGTACCGAGGCGGGGCCGCTTGTGTAGCGATTCGGTTGCCCGCGGGGGGTTCCCGCGTGGAGCGCAGTTGCCCGCGGCGGTTGCCCCCGTGGAGCGCGAGCCCGCGGGAGAAGCGCAGGCGGCGGGAGAAGCGCAGGCTGTGGCGCGAGCTCCGGCGCCCGTCAGGCCCCGTAGCCGCCTGGGTGGGCGCGCCGCCAGGTCCAGGCCGAAGCCACGATCTCCTCGAGATCGGGATGCGCCGGCTCCCAGCCGAGCACGGTACGGGCGCGGCTTGCGTCCGCCACCAGCACCGGCGGATCGCCGGCCCGGCGTGGGCCGATCCGGTGGGGCACGGCCCGACCGGTGGTTGCCTCGACCGCGGCGAGCACCTCGCGCACGCTGAAGCCGCCCCCGTTGCCGAGGTTCAGGGCGATGGCCGCCGCGCCGTCCCCGGTGCCGGCCTCCGGCGTCGGCGTCGCGCCGGCCGTCCGGGGGTCGTCGGGTGCCGTTGCCTCGAGCGCCAGGAGGTGCGCCCGGGCCAGGTCCTCAACGTGGATGTAGTCGCGGATGCAGGTCCCGTCGGCCGTCGGATAGTCCGTCCCGAAGACGGTCACCTCGCCGCGCCCCTCGACTGCGGCCAGCACATTGGGGATGAGGTGGGTCTCCGGGTCATGGGCCTCGCCGTTCGCGGCCGACGCCCCCGCGACGTTGAAGTAGCGGAGGCTGACGCTGCGCAGGCCGTAGGCGCCGGCGTACCAGCGCAGCCCGCCCTCGAAGGCCCGCTTCGTCTCGCCGTACGGGTTGATGGGGGCGTGGACGGCGTCCTCGCGGATGGGGACCGACGCGGGCGTCCCGTAGATGGCCGCGGTCGAGCTGAAGACGAGGCGCTTCACGCCGGCCTCGCGCAGGGCCTCGAGGAGGACCACGCCGCCAGCCACGTTCTCGCGGTAGTAGAGGGCGGGGTTCGCGATGGACTCCCCGACGAGCGAGCGCGCGGCGCAGTGCAGGACGGCGTCGACGGGCGTATCGCGCAGGAGCGCCCGCAGGAACCCCGGATCCCCGTAGCTCCCTTCCACCAGGCGGGCGGCCGGGTCGACGGCCGCGCGATGGCCCTTCGAGAGGTCGTCGAGGACGATGACGTCGTGGCCGGCGGCGACGAACGCCTCGACCGAGACCGACCCAACGTAGCCGGCGCCGCCGGTGACGAGCACGCGCATCAGGACCTCCGAAAGATGCGCCGCAGGAGCCCGGGGCGCGCGGGAGGAGTGGGTGGAGTGGGTGGAGTGCGGGCGTTCGGGGGCCTGGTCCCCGCCTCGTTCGACGGCGCGGGCACGTCGGGGGGTGGCGCGCCGGCCGCCGGGTCTGGCTGGTCGTCCGGGTCGGGTCGTTGACTGTCGGTCGATGATTCGTGCGCCGAGGCTGCCGCGAGCGCTCGAGTCGGCGCAGCGGCAGTGGCCTGGATGCCATCCGCGTGGTCGGCTTCGTCCTCCGCGTGCTCCGGCACCGCAGGATCGGGCACGTCGGTCGTCGTCGGCGCTCCCGAAGGGCCAGCCTGGACGACCTTGACGACTACGGAAGCACGAATCGTCGACTCAGAGGCAACGGCGTTCGCGGTGGTCACCGCCGCCTCGGCCACCGCCGCCTCGGCCTCGGCGGCCGTCGTCACGGAAGCGGGCCACCTCTTCGAGGCGGTCGATCATGCGACGTGCCGTCGCGTTGTCGGGGTCGATCTCGAGCGCTGCCTGGGCCAGGGCCAGGGCACCGGCATCGTCGCCGCGCTCGAGCGCAACACGCGACAGGCCGACGGCCGCGATCCCGTTCCGGGGATCCGCGTCGAGCACCGTGCGGTAGGTGCGCTCGGCCGAGTCGAGCAGCCCGAGCGCCAGCGCGTTCTCGGCGTCGAGGAGGAGCTCGATCACGGC
Source organism: uncultured Chloroflexia bacterium (assembly GCA_963705215.1). Lineage (GTDB taxonomy): Bacteria > Chloroflexota > Limnocylindria > Limnocylindrales > CSP1-4 > CTSoil-043. Next base: position 32,897 of record CAVPJI010000008.1, read on the forward strand.
CGGGCGTCCGGCCGGGCGTCCGGCGACCCGCCATCCGCGGGCGAGCCGCTCTCCGGCGACCGGCCATCGAGGGCGACGCGGCCCAGACCTCCCGCGCGATTGCCACGAGCCGGCCGCGCTCGTTGAGCATCGGGTCGGCGAGGACGCGCTCCAGGAGCTCATCAAGCAGCCGGCCCACGGTCGGGCCCGGCGCCAGCGAGAGCGCCCGCATGAGGTCGTCGCCGTCGACGGCGAGGTCGCCGCGCGACAGCGCGACATGGGCCGCGAGCTGGGCCCGACAGCGTGTGCGCAGGTCGTCGAGTCCGTCCACGTTCGCCGCCAGCCCACTCCCGATGTTGTCGGCCGCGCGCAAGTCCAGCAGATCCTCGAATGCGGTCTGGCCGACCCGTCTGATGAAGCGCCGGACCGCCGCATCCGACCACTCCGCGGAGTAGGCGAACATATGGTGCCGGATGAGGTCAGCGACGCGCACGGTGAACACCCGCGGCGCCCGCAGGTCGTCGAGCCACGCTGCCGCCAGCTCTGCCCCGACCGTGTCGTGGCCGACGAAGTGGCCATCGGCGAGGGTGGCCGGCTTGCCCAGGTCGTGGAGCAGCGCGGCGGTGCGCACGAGCGGGAGGCCGTCGACCAGGCGCGGCGCGGCCGCGTCCACGGTTCGCCACGTGTGATCCCAGAGGTCGTCACCGGGGATCTTCGCCTGGGGGATCCCACGCTGCAATGCCAGCTCCGGGGCGACGACGGCGAGCAGGCCCGTCTCCTCGGCGAGCCGCAGGCCGACGGACGGCCGCTCTGCGGCAAGCAGCCGCATCAGCTCGACGAACGTCCGTTCGCCCGAGACGTGGACGGCGAGCGGCGCCTCGGCGGCGATCGCGGCGCGCGTGGCCGGCTCTACCGTGAAGCCGAGCGTGGCCGCGAAGCGGACGGCGCGGAGCATCCGCAGCGCATCCTCCCGGAAGCGGGCGCCCGGATCCCCGACGGCCCGGAGGATCCCCGCGGCGAGGTCGGCCCGGCCGCCACACCGGTCGACGACGGCGCCCGGCAGCCCGTCCGCATCGAGCGGGATGGCCATCGCGTTCACCGTGAAGTCGCGCCGCGCGAGATCCTCGTCGAGCGTGTCGCCGAAGGTGACGTCGTCCGGCCGGCGGTGGTCCGAATACGTGCCGTCGTGCCGGAACGTAGTGACCTCGTGGACGCCGTCGTCGAGCGGCACCGCGACCGTCCCGAAGCGATTCTCGTAGCGGGAACCCTCGAAGAGGGCGAGGAGGCGATCGGGCCGGGCGTCGGTCGCGACGTCCCAGTCGAGAGGCGTCGTGCCGCGCAGCAGGTCGCGGACGCAACCGCCGACCAGGTGGGCCTCGTGGCCGCCGGCGCGCAGCGTGCGCGCGATCGAGCGGACGCCATCCGGGATCGCCGTCGCGGCGCCCGGGGTCGCCGGCGTCACGGCGCCCGGGTCGATCGCTGCCAGCTCGCCGGCCGTCAGTTCGGGCCCAGGAAGAGGTAGCCCCGCCATGCCCCGTTGCGCTCATCGGTGAGGTACGGCGTAAAGAGGGAGTAGAGGTCGCTCCGTGGCTCGAACGGCGGGCGCAGGAGGCGGACGCGCGCCTCGTCCGGAGTTCGGCCGCCCTTCCGGTGGTTGCAGACCTTGCACGCGGTGACCAGGTTCTCCCAGGTGTGGCTCCCGCCGCGGTGACGCGGGACCACGTGGTCGAGGGTCATGTCGTGGCCCTGCCGGCCGCAGTACTGGCATGTGTGGGCGTCGCGGGCAAAGACCTCGCGGCGGCTCAGGCGGACACGGGGGCGCGGGCGCCGGACGTGGTGCTGGAGCCGGATGATCGAGGGGGCCCGGTACGAGGCACGCGGCGTCCTGATCGTCTGGTGGTCGTACTCGACGACCTCCGCCTTTGCGCCGAAGACAAGCCGGAAGGCGCGCGGCAGGTTGCAGACGTTCAGTGGCTCGTAGTTCTGGTTCAGCACGAGCACGACACCGTCCATGGTGGCCGGATCGTAGCAGGAGGCCGTCGATACCCGTGCCCCGTGATGCCGGTCCGGGTCATGCCAGCCTGGCCGCCCGGACCCGGCGACGCGCTCGTCGGCCGTCAGCGGCCCGGGGTCACCACTCGGCGCCTTCGGGAACCTGGTCCCGGCGCAGCCAGACGATGAGCGCGATGACGAAGCGCAGGATCAGGCTCACCCCGTACATCGCGCACCAGATGCAGACGGCCTCGATCACGAAGACCTGGAGGAACATGAAGTAGGCCTCGAAGGTCACGCCGACGAGGCTCAGCCCGTAGTGCACCGCGAGGAGGCGCCGGTCGCCGGTCCGCCACCAGCCGAGGGCGGCCACGAGGAGGATGAGCGAGAGGACGACGCCGAAGACCGCGACGGGAATCGGACCGATCCACGCGTACTCGCTCTTGGCGACCTCCTCGCAGCCTGAGACGGGGCCGCACACGGGGACGTTCCCGGAGAGCTCGACCGTGGCGAGGTAGGTGGCCACGACGAGCCCGAACGTGTCGAGCGCGGCGAGGATCAGGCCGGGGTGAACCGCGCGGTTGCGGATGGCGAACATCGCGACGGCGAAGACGACCGCGGCGACGGCGAACCAGAAGACAAGCCAAGCGAGCATGCCGTGCAGGGTAGCGAAATCGTGCGATTCGGGTGGCGGAGGGCAGGGCCCAGCGACGGCATGGCCCGCGCGCGCCCCGTCCCGCCCGGCCCAGCGGGCGCCGCTACCATCTGTTCCATGCTTCTCGGGATCGACCACCTCGTGATCGCCGTCGACGATCCGGATGTGGCCGCCGACGAGCTCGAAGCCACTCTCGGGCTCGTCGCGACCGGCGGCGGCCGCCACGACATGGGCACCCACAACCGGCTGGTCTTCCTGGGCGATGCCTATCTCGAGCTCATCGGCGCCTGGAACCGTGACCTGGCCCGGGCGCACCCGATCGGTGCCGCGGTGGTGCGCGCCCTCGACGCGAACGCGCCCGGCCTTGTCACGTACGCCCTGGCGACCGACGGTGCCCGGCGCGAGGCGATGGCGCTGCGCGCGGCCGGCTCCCCGATCTCGGATGCGATCCCCGGCTCACGCGTGCGGCCCGACGGCGCGTCAGTGGCGTGGCAGTGCGCGTTCCCGCCGCTCCCCGGGCGGGCAGAGCCCCCGTTCCTCATCGAGCACGAGCTGACCGGGCCCGAGTGGGGCGAGGAAGCCCGACGTGCCCGCGCCGCGTTCATCCACCCCTTCGGAGGCACCGCGCGCCTGGTGGGCATCGAGATCGTCGTGCCCGACCCGGCGGCGACGGCGGCTGCGTACGCCTCAGTCCTCGGCGTCGTGGTCCCGCCCGGCCCGGGGCCGGTCCCCGGCGAGCGCGAGGTCCGGATCGGCGACCACGGGATTCGTCTCGTACCACCCCCGGGCGACGGCATCGCCGCATCCGAGCCGGCCGCGCGCGTCGCGATCGCCGGCAGCGCCGGCGAGCGGATGCTCCGCGACCTCCTAGGGGTTCGCTTCGCCCGGCTCTGAGGGCGGACGCCGGGCAGAGCCCGCCCCGGGGTACCATCGCGGCGATGGATCCCCTCGCCAAGGCCGCCCACGAGCACCACGATCGGCTCATCCCGCATGTCGAGCAGCTGGCCCGGCTGGCCGGGATGATCGACCAGGGCGTCTCGCCCGAGTTCCTGGCCCAGTGCGAGGCCGAGCACCGGTTCATCGTGGGCCAGCTCCTCCCGCACATGGAGGCGATCGAGACCACCCTCTACGGCGAGCTGGACCGGCTCATGGAGGGGCGCCACTCGATGGCACCGATGCGCCGGGAGCACGCCGAGCTCCGGCGGCTCATCGCGTCGACCGGGGAGTACCACGACGCGGTCACGTCGGGGCGCCTGGGGTCCGCGGAGGCTATCGGGCTGCGTCGCGCCCTCTACCGGCTCCACGCCATGCTGCGTGTCCACCTGGCCGAGGAGGAGCTCTACCTGCGGGTCCTGGACCACAACCTCAGCGAGGGGGAGAAGGACGAGCTGGCCCGCGGCATCGAGCACGCGATGGCGGAGCCGCTCTAGCCGGGCCGACCAGCCCGCGGCCCGGACGTCGGGCTCAGGCCCGTGGGTTGCGCTGGCGAGCGACCGCGTCGAGGTAGCGCCCGTCGAACTCGAAGATGAGGCGCGTCCGCTCCTTCATCACGGCCGCCCACTCGTCGAGGGCCGCGTACCCGGCGGCCGTCAGCTCGTACTCGCGGCGCTGCGGTCCCACGGGCTCGTTCGACCACGCCGACGTGACCAGCCCCGACCCTTCGAGGTCTCGGAGGATCCGGTAGACCTGGCCCACATCCACCGTGCCGTTCGTGATCCCCATGTCCTCGAGCTCGCCGGTGATCGCGTAGCCGTGGGCGCCGGTCGTCGCGAGGACGACCAGCACGAACGGCTCCATCCAGCGGTGCCGTCCGCCCATCGGCGCCCAGCCACGGTGGACCGGGACGCCGGCCGCGTCGTGATCCGAGGCGAGCGCGTCGGTCGCCGCGCCCGCGGTCTCCTCGGTGTCGATCGTCACCTGTTTGCGCGAGGCATTCATCTGCCTCCGGAGAATAGCGGTCGAATGGCGCGCTCGCCCGGCCGGGATCTCGCCCGGTCGGGTCGGCGTCAGGCCTCCGGGATGCCCGAGTGCTTCAGCGCCGCCGCCATCACCTCGGCGGCCTCGTCGGACACGCCGTGGCTGATGATCGGGATGAAGACCTCCTCCTCGACGAGGTGGATCTCCAGGAGGGCGTAGAGCCGGTACAGGACGCGTCGGAGGGCGACCATCTTGCCCACATGGGGTCGCTCGTCGCCGACGGCCTTGAGGAGGCGCGAGTACTCGGCGACCAGGCGCCGGATCTCCTCGTGCTCGCGTCGCATCGGCGCCATCGAGTGCCGGTTCTGGAGCAAACGTTCCAGCTCGGGGTAGAGCGTGGCCTCGGCCGCCTCGAGGTGCGGGATGAGGAGCCCGGTGAGCCAGCCGTCCAGCTCGAGCAGGCGCGGCTTCAGCTCCGCAATCGGGGCGGCCAGGAGCATCTTCCCGGTCGCCGGCATCTCGTCGACATGCTGCATGAGTCGCTCGTGGTGCTCGTGGGCCACGCGCGGCAGGGTGGGCGTCATCGGAGCCTCCTTGGAGATGTGGTCAACCATTCGATCCGCCGGGCCCCTCGCGGGGTTCACGGGCGAGTGCCACGTAGAAAAGCCCAACGGGACGATAGACCGCATGGGCGAGCTTCATGAAGGGGGCCAGGAGGACCAGCTCCATGGCCACGGCGACGTGGAAGAGGAAGAACCAGTAGCCCCAGGAAGGTGGCTCGGGCAGGTAGAGCGCGAGCTCAAGGACGAAGCCTGTGACGCCCGTGATCCAGAGCAGCGCGAGGAGGGTCCAATCGGCGGTCGCCGACCGAGCCACCGACGAGCTCGAAGCGCGCAGCCGGTCAAGGATCATCACGGAGGTGCCGTAGACCAGCATGAAGCCGGCCACGGTCCCGAGGAGGCGGACCGGATACCAGATCGGCACGGGCGTCCCCGTTGCCTTGATGCCGAGGATGTCCAGGCCCCAGTCGAGGGCGGTCGCCGCGAGGAGGCCCAGGAAGCCCCAGACGACCATCGCATGGATGAACCAGCGGCGCCGGAACCAGGCCACGGTCTCGGTCTCGGTCTCGCAGTCGGCGCGGTAGCGGGCCTGGCCCAGCGACTCGCGACCGATCGAGCTCCAGAGCGCCCGGCCGGACCGGGCGAGGGCGGCGCGGCCGCCGAAGACGGTGCGCCAGCCGACACCTTCGCGGCGGCCGACCCGACGCGCCATCCGGGCAATGCCGAGGAGACCCGCCGCGACGACGAGGATCATCACGACGATCCCCAGGTTGTGGATGAGCTCGGCGGGGATGAACTCGAAGATCGCCAGCGTCTCACTGCTCTGCGGGCCCGCGGCGGTGTACATGAAGAGCGCGAAGAAGGCGGCGAGGGCGAGCGCGAACGCCGTCCCCAATGCCGGCCACAGGTACATGAGGCGGGCAAGCCCGGTCGCGTCGTAGCTGGCGATCGCGTAGCGACGGGCCGCCGCCATGAACTCGCCGGGATCGGCCTCGGTGGGGCAGCTGTCCGAGCACTCGCCGCAGTGGTAGCAGCTCCAGAGCTCCTTGCTGGAGAGGAGCGCGTCCTTCATCCCGACCTGGGCGTAGCGGATCATCCGGCGCGGGAACGTCGCGTCGTTCTCCGAGAGCGGGCAGATCGCGGTGCAGTTGCCGCAGCTGAAGCAGGCGCTCATATCCGTCGCGCCGTATCGCTGGAGCTCGGGGTAGAGGCCGACGTCGACCACGGCCGTCATGCTCGCTCCTCCGCCTGGTACCGGAAGTACCCGTCACCGGCCGATCCCTTGACCTCGCTCAGCCAGCCGTAGCGGCGCATGCCCATCACCCAGAAGACGACCTCATGCGTGGGGCAGCCGATGGCCTCGGCGATCTCGGGGATCGTCCGCGGCTCCTCCCGAAGCGCCTCGAGGATGCGGCCATGCATGACCATCTCCTCGCGGACCACCTCACGGACCTCGCGACTCGTGGTGCTCATGCGACCGCCACCTCCACTGGGCTCATGCCCTGCAGCAGGCTGTCGATCTGGGCTCGGACCTGGGCGTCCGTGTAGCCGAGGAGGTCGATCGCATCGTCCGGGCAGACCGGGACGCAGCCGCCGCAGCCCTTGCAGCCCGTCTCGCTGATGACCGCGAACGCGCGCCCGTCCGCTGAAGCCATCGAGATGGCGTCGTACGGACAGGCTGTCAGGCACTTCCCGCAGTCCGTGCAGGCCTCGGCGTCCACGACGGCGACGAGCGGGTCCAGCTCCGCGTAGCCCTTGCGCAGGACCGCCGCGCTCTGGGTCACGGCGGCCAGGCCCGACGCCACGCTCTCGGCGGAGCTCTTCGGTCCCTGGCAGGCTCCCGCGATCAGGACGCCGTCGACGACCGTCTCGACTGGGCGCAGCTTGGGGTGGATCTCGTTGAAGAAGCCATCGCTGCCCAGGGGAAGCTTGAGCGTCCCGACCAGCTCCGCGTTCTCCCGGGGGACCATGCCCGTGACGAGGACGACGAGGTCGGCCGGGATGACCAGCTCCTCGCCGCCCGTCAGGAGGTCGCGGGCCGTCACGACCAGCCGGCCGTCCGCGCCCGCCGCCACCGCGGGCGGCTCGTCGTCCGGGAACCGGAGGTAGACGGAGCCCGCCTTGCGCGATTCGGTGTAGAGGGTCTCGTACTTGCCGTACGTGCGCATGTCCCGGTACAGGTGGAACTGGCGGACCGTCGCGTCGAGGCGCGACGCCTGGATCGAGGCGTGGACGGCGGCCGTGCAGCAATAGCGGGAGCAGTACTCGTTGGCCCCGTTCCCGTCGGCTGGCTGCCGGCTGCCGACGCAGTAGACGTAGGCGATGCTGCGGACCGGTCGCCCGTGGAAGGCAAGGGGCCCCGACGCGCCATCGAGCAGCTCCTTGAACTCCGGCAGGGTCAGCACTCCGTCGATGCCGTAGCCGAGCTCGCCGACCTCCGGCCGATAGGTGTCGAAGCCGGTGGCGACGACGATCGAGCCGACGAGGACCTGGATGGCCCCTGCGCCCGGCCCGCCGACGCGCACGTCCACGACGTAATTCCCGAAGCTGCCGGACTTGGCGACCACGTCGGCGCCGGTCAGGACCGTGATCGCCGGTCGGCGCTTGACCTCGCGGACGAGCATGGCGACCAGCTCGTGGCCGTTCTTGCCATGCGGGTACATCTCCCCGAAGCGGCCGACCCAGCCGCCCAGCGTCTGCTCACGCTCCACGACGACGACCTGGAGCCCGATGTCGGCGAGGCCGATCGCAGCGCGCAGGCCGGCGATCCCGCCGCCGATGACGAGGGTCTTGGGCGTCGTCTCGACCACGATGGGCTCCAGCGGCGTCGAGAGCCGGGTCCGGGCGATCCCGGCGCGGACGAGGCCGAGAGCCTTGTCGGTGGCCGCGTCCTCGTCTTCGCGGTGGACCCACGAGCACTGCTCGCGAACGTTGACCTGGGTGTACTCGTACGGGTTCACGCCGGACCGGGCCGCCACGCCCCGGAACGTGTAGGTGTGAAGCTTCGGTGAGCAGGAGGCCACGACCAGGCCGTCGAGGCCGAACGTCGCGATGTCCTCGGCGATCTCCTGCTGGCCCGCCTCCGAGCAGGCGAACATGGGCGACCGGGCGACCACGACGGCCTGCTCGCCGAGCGCCTCCGAGGCGACCCGCTCCACGTCGACGTAGTCGGAGATGTTGCCCCCGCAATGGCAGACATAGACGCCGACCTTCCGCTGGGGCGGGTCCTGGGTGTCGTCCTGGCGCGGCGCATCGCTCATGCCGGCACCTCCACCATCTCGAGGCGGGAGCGTTCGAGGTGGGCCGAAACCTGGGCCACGGTGGCGCCCGCGTGCACGATGGATTCCGCGATGTCCTTGGCCCCCGAGGCGGCCCCTGCGACGTAGACGCCTGGGATGCTCGTGAGGCCGGGGTTGATGTCCTCGTCCATCTCCGCGATGTAGCGGGACTCGTCGAGCGAGAGCGCACCCTCGGGGAAGAGCGCCGTCGCCGTGCTGTTCGGTTGCACGCCCACGGCGAGGACGACCAGGTCGTACTCGGCCTCGACGAGCGTCCCGCCGTTCTCGATGTCCTCGTAGTGCAGGACGAGGTTGCCCTCGGGCGTCTCGGTGATCTTCGCCACGCGCCCCTTGACGTAGTTCGCGCCCATGGCCCGAGCCTGCTCGTAGAACTCGTCGTACTTCTTGCCGGCGGCGCGGATGTCCATGTAGTGGACCGTCACGTCGGCCAGCGGGAGGGCGCCCATGATCAGCTGGTTCTGCTTGACGGAATACATGCAGCAGAACCGGGAGCAGAGCGGGTTGCCGACCTGCTCGTCGCGCGAGCCGGTGCACATGACGTACGCGATCCGCTCCGGGACCTTGCCGTCGCCCGGGCGCAGGATCGTGTTGTACGGGCGGGTGGGCGCCAGCAGGCGATCCATCTGCATCCCCGTGATGACGTTCTTGAAGACGCCGTACCCGTACTCCGGCTTGAGGTCCGCCGCGAAGAGGTTGAAGCCGGTCGCGAGGACGACGGCGGTGACGTCGACCTCGAGCTCCTCGTCCCGCGCATGCAGGTCGATGCAGCCGGGGACCGGGCAGGCCTTCACGCACTCCTCGCACTCGGAGCAGACGGCGCAGTCCATGCACCGCGCGGCACCCTCGTGGGCCTCTGCCTCCGTCATCGGAGGCTCGATCTCGTCGAAGTCGTGCGGCGCGGGGTCGGAGGCGCCGTGGGTCGGCGGTGCGACACGAAGCGCGTAGGCACGCTGGCGAGCCACGACCTGCTGCTTGTCGACGACGGGCAGGCGGTCGTCGAAACCGGCCATCGTTCCCCCGGTGAGCCAGCGATCGATCATGAACGCGGCCCGCCGGCCCTCCCCGACGGCGCGCGTGATGTCCGAGGGGCCGGTGACGACGTCGCCCGCGGCAAAGATGCCGGCGGCACCGGTCAGGAGCGTGGTCGGGTCCGCGCGCAGGGTGCCGTTGTCGTTGGCGGCGGCAACCTCGGCGAACGCGCGCGTGTCGGGCGCCATGCCGATCGCGGCGATCACGACCTCGCAGTCGATGGTGAACTCGCTGCCGGCGATCGGCTCCGGGCGCCGGCGTCCGGACTGGTCCGGTGCGCCGAGGGCCATCTTCGTGCAGCGCAGGCCGTGCACGGACCCGGCGTCATCTGCGATCACCTCGCTCGGCGCGGCGAGGAATGCGAACTGCACGCCTTCGCGCTCCGCGTCGTCGATCTCGGGCCCGTGGGCCGGCATCTCCTCGCGGCCGCGCCGGTAGGCGACCGTGACGCTGGCGGCGCCCAGGCGCCGGGCGGTCCGCGCCGCATCCATCGCCACGTTGCCGCCGCCGACGACGACGACCCGCCTGCCCTGGAGGTCCGCTGCCTGGTCGAGCCGGACGTCGCGCAGGAACTCGACGCCGCCGAGCACGCCGGGGTGCTCCTCGCCCGGGACCCCCAGGCTCGTGGAGCGCGGCGTGCCGGTTGCCACCAGGACCGCGTCGAACCCGTCGCTCCGCAGCGCCCCGAGGTCCCGTACGGGGCTGTTCGTGGCGATCTCGACGCCGATGTCGGTGACGTTCTTGATGTCCTGCGCGACCACCTCGGCCGGCAGCCGGTAGGCGGGTATGGCCAGCCGAAGGAAGCCGCCGGGCTCGGGTGCCGACTCGAGGATCTTGACGGAGTAACCGCCGCGAGCCAGCTGCCAGGCGGCCGTCAGGCCGGCCGGGCCGGAGCCGACGATCGCGACGCGCTTCCCATTCGGAGGCGCCACGGTCACGCCGGGGCCGTCGAAGTGCTCGTGGTGCCAGTCGTCGGCGAAGCGCTTGAGCCGCCGGATCGGGAGGGTGCCCTCCAGCTCGCCGCGGGTGCAGTCGGTCTCGCAGGGGGCGTAGCAGGCCCGCCCCAGGGTGCCCGCGAGGGGCGTCGCCTCGAGGACGAGCTGGAACGCCTTCTCGTACTCGCCGCTGCGAACCAGGGACACGTACCCGTGGGCCTGGATGCCGGCCGGGCACGCGTACGAGCAGGGCGAGCTGCCCGCGCGGTCGATGACGGCCTTCTTCGGCACGGCCTGGGGGAAGGCGATGTAGGCGGCCCGACGGGGGATCATGTCGGCGTTGAACTGGTCCGGGACCGCGACGGTGCAGGCGGTTTCGCACTTCTGGCAGCCGGTGCAGGCGACCTCGTCGACGTAGCGGGCCTTGCGCCGGATCCGGGCGTGGAACTTCCCGTCACCGTTCCTGGCGATGCCCTCGACCTCGCTGTAGGTGAGGGCCGTGATGTTGTCGTGGTGGATCGTGGCCGCCATCTTCGGGGTGGAGATGCAGCTGGCACAGTCGAGGGTGGGGAAGACCTTGCTCAGCAGGATCATCTTCCCGCCGACGCTGGCGTCCTTCTCCACGACGACGACCTTGTAGCCCATGTCCCCGAGCTTCAGGGCGGACTCCATCCCCCCGATGCCGCTGCCGACGACGAGCACGTCATAGTTCATGGCTCAGCCCGCCTTCGATGGCCCGAGGGCGACCAGGGCAGCAGCGAACTGCTGCATGTGCTTCGTGAATGGCTCCGCGCAGACCGAGCAGATGGCCGCCATCTTCAGTCGCTGGGGCGAGTTGCCGGCCGCCTTCAGGAGCTCCTGGGCTTGGGCCATGATGTGCGAGGCGCGCTCGGCGCAATCGGGCAGGTAGGCGCACTCGTCGCCGTCCGATGCGACGAACACGCCGTCGAATCCCTGCTCGATCGCGTAGGCGATCCAGGCCGGCTTGATCCCGCTGGTGCAGGGCATGCCCATCACCATCACGCCCGGCGAGTAGTGCATGTGCGCGCTGCCGGCCAGGTCGATGCCGGGATCCGAGATGTTGTTCGTCGAGAAGACGAGGATCCGCGGCTCGAACGCCGTGGCCGGCGCGGTGGGCTCGGTGGCGACGGGAGCGGTCATGGGACACGGGCTCCGTGGGGCTCGCCGCCCTTGGCGAGGCCCGCGGTTGCGGGCCGCGCCGGGCGGGGCGGGGCTGGATTGCCTTGTTGCGCGGCTGGGCTACTTGCCGCGGCGGACGAAGACCCGGTCGTAGCCGTCGGCCTCCAGCACGCCGAGGAACTCGTGGCCAACCTTGTTGGACCAGGCGCTGATGTCCGATTTCGTCACCGGGTCGCTCGACCAGATCTCGACGACGGAGCCGACCGGCACACCGGGCATCGCCTTCTTCGCGTCCAGCAGCGGGCCGGGGCAGGCGGCGCCTCGGGCGTCGATGACCTTCGCGGCGGTGGTGCCCTCGAGCTCGGTCATGGTTGCGGTCATGGTTCGTTCTCCTTCTGCCGATACGTGACGCGTCGGGCGCCTCTAGATGAAGAGGATCTGGCCGCCCTCCGCGGCCACGAGGAATGTGGCGATCCCCCCGGACGAGTCCACCAGCGGATCGAGCGTGGTGACGTCGATGCCCAGGACCTCGAGCGAGCCTGCGCAGGCATGGATGGTGACCTCGCCGAGCTCCTTGGCCATGCGGAAGGTCTCGAGCCACGGGATCTCGCCGACCCGTTCCACCGGCTCGTTGAAGCGCGGACGTGCGGCGTCGTAGGCGAGGCCGTGATCGTTCCCGATGCGGTTGGCCCGGAATGCGTCCAGCGCCCAGTACTGGAGAAGGATGTGGACGGGGCGGTCCATCGCGGCGGCGCCGGCCGTGAGCGTGGCCGCCGCGTGCAGCTTGTCCGCGGTCCCCGAGAAGAGGACGATCGACAGGGTGTCGTTCACGTGCGCCTACCTTGCTGGAGGGCTGGTTGGGAGCGGCGGCTGGCCGGCCGCCGCGGCGAGGTCGCCGAGCCGCGAGAGCCGCCGAACCAGGGCGCTGCGCATCAGGGTGCAGGCAGCCAGGATCTCCGGGTCGCACAGCTCGTAGCGCATCGTTCGGCCGTCGCGGACCGCCTCCACGAGGCCGACCGAGCGCATCGCGGCGAGGTGCTGGGAGGTTGCCGCCTGGCTCAGGCCGAGGTCACGCGAGATCTCGTTGACCTCGCAGGGTCCCACGCCGAGCACGTGGATGATCCGCAGTCGGTGCGCGCTCGCCATCGTCCGGAGAAGCGAGGCCTGGATCGCGTCGATGTCGTCTGCGTGGTTGAACACTGTCCGCGTGCCTCCTCTCTTCCCGCCCCCTGCGGGATCGTCAGTCATATGCATCGATGTCGTATATTCAGCGACAGTATATATGTAAGAAGCATCTATAACAACAGGTGCCGACGGTCATGGCTTGACGGGCCGGATGGCCCGCCGCGGCGGCGGAGCGGGCGGCGCGGGCGGGAGGCGCCGGCGGCGGTGGCAAAGGCGCGGCGCGGGCGGCGGTGGAGCGCGCGGCGCGAGCCTGAAGGCGCCGATGCGACTCGAAGGGGCGCCTGACAGTCGGGGGCGGCAGCAGCCCGCCCGTCAGGTGCGCGTGGTCTCCGCCAGCTCGCGGGCCCTTGCCCGAAGCGATGTAGTCAGCGCGCGAGGCACACGGCCCGCGCGAGAACCGCGTCGAACATCTCCGGCGTCAGGCGGCCGGTGAACGTGTTCTGCTGGCTCGGGTGATAGGCGCCGAGGAGGATGTGCGGGCCGACCGGCGCCTCGGTGCCGTGGCAGAAGTGCGGGAGCGGGCGGGGCAGAGCGCCGCTCGTCGCTTCGACCGCCCGCAGCGCCGCCTGCCAGGCGAAGGCGCCGAGGGCCACGATGACGCGGAGCTCCACGAGGAGCGCCAGCTCGCGGTGGAGGTACGGCGCGCAGTGATCCCGCTCCCCGGGGAGCGGCTTGTTGTCGGGCGGCGCGCAGCGGACGGCAGCCGCCACGTAGGCGCCGTGAAGCTCGAGGCCGTCGTCGCGGCCGGTCGACGTCGGCTGGTTCGCAAGCCCGGCGCGGTGGAGGGCGGCGAAGAGGAAGTCGCCGCTCCGGTCGCCGGTGAAGACGCGCCCCGTCCGGTTGCCACCGTCCTTCGCGGGGGCCAGGCCAAGGAGCAGGATGCGGGCGCTCGCGTCGCCGAAGCCGGGGATCGGACGGGCGTGATAGGTCTCGCCGCGAAAGCGGGCCGGCGGGTTCGCGGCAGCGTCCTCGCGCCAGGCGACGAGGCGCGGGCAGGTACGGCACGCGAGGATCTCGGCGGAGAGCGCGGCGAGGGCGTCCGGCGGGCGGGCGGCCTCGGCGGCAGGTCGGAGCGCGGCGGGTTCACGGACGGCGGCTGGGCTGCGCATCCACGAAGGGTAGCCGTCGTCGTACTGCCCCGATCATTAGTCGGCAGGTCAGGGTGCGCAGCGATGTACCTCCCGGGCGGAGTGGCCTGCCAGGGTACGCACGGCGGGGCCGGACTGCGTCGGCCTCGAACGCGAATCCCCGCCCCGGCCCGCCGCTGGATCACGCCGAGCTGTACCACGGCGCCGTTGGCCGCCCCGAACAGCGCCCCTAATGCCGGGGGCAGTACGCCGACGTGAAGGAGGCGCCCCCGCCCGTGCGCGCCGCCCCGCCCGTGCGCGCCGCCCCGCCCGTGCGCGCCGCCCCGCGTCGGCCCGCAGCCCTGCCCGATCCCTGCCCCACCGCACCTCCTCCCGGCCTCGCGAGACCCCTCCGCTATACTCAGGCCACGCACGCGGGCGACGGCGCGACCCGTGCGGGCATGACCCCGCGGCCGGTCGCACCGAGCAACCCCGCCGAACACCAGGGAACCCGAAGGCACATGACCGTCGAAACCTCCACCTGGGCAACCAAGAAGGGCCTCGCCCAGATGCTCAAGGGCGGCGTCATCATGGACGTCGTCACCCCCGAGCACGCGAAGATCGCCGAGGACGCCGGCGCCGTGGCCGTGATGGCCCTCGAGCGCGTCCCGGCCGACATCCGCGCGACCGGCGGGGTGGCCCGGATGAGTGACCCGTCCATGATCGAGGGGATCATGGCGGCGGTCAGCATCCCGGTCATGGCCAAGGCCCGCATCGGCCATTTCGTGGAGGCCCAGATCCTCGAAGCCCTCGGGGTCGACTACATCGACGAGTCCGAGGTCCTCACGCCGGCCGACGAAGAGAACCACATCGACAAGCACGCCTTCAAGGTGCCCTTCGTGTGCGGCTGCCGCGATCTCGGCGAGGCGCTGCGGCGGATCTCCGAGGGCGCCGCGATGATCCGCACCAAGGGCGAGGCCGGCACCGGCAACATCGTCGAGGCCGTCCGCCACATCCGGACCGTCAACGCCGAGCTGCGCCGCCTCTCCTCCATGCGCGAAGACGAGCTCTTCGTCGCCGCGAAGGAGCTGCGCGCCCCGCTCGAGCTGGTTCGCGATGTCGCCGCCGCCGGCGCGCTGCCCGTGGTCAACTTCGTGGCCGGCGGGATCGCGACCCCCGCGGACGCCGCGCTGGCGATGCAGCTGGGCGCGGACGGCGTCTTCGTCGGCTCGGGCATCTTCAAGAGCGAGGACCCGGCCCGCACGGCGAACGCGATCGTCCAGGCGACGACCCACTTCGACAATCCGAAGATCCTGGCCGAGGTCAGCAAGGGCCTCGGCGCCCCGATGCGGGGCATCGCGATGGAGGCGATCCCCGAGGGCGAACGCCTCGCGGTGCGGGGCTGGTAGCGACGACCGGGCGCGCGGGGCGCGGGAGCTGCCGGTGAGGATCGGCGTGCTGGCGCTGCAGGGCGCCTTCGGCGAGCACATGGCCACGCTCGGCGCGATCGGCGTCGAGGGCGTCGAGGTGCGCCTGCCCGAGGATCTCGTCGACGTCCACGGGCTGATCCTGCCCGGCGGCGAGAGCACGACGATGCGCCGCCTCATCCGCCGGTGGGGCCTCGCCGGGCCGATCCTGGACCTCGCCCGCTCGGGCGCGCCGATCTTCGGCACGTGCGCGGGGATGATCTTGCTCGCGCGCGCGATCGCGGGCGGCGAGGAGCCGGTCCTGCCGCTGCTCGACGTGGTCGTGGAGCGGAACGCGTTCGGCCGCCAGCTCGACTCGTTCGAGGCCGATCTCGAGGTGCCGATCCTCGGCGCGCGGCCGGTCCACGCCGTCTTCATCCGGGCTCCCATCATCGAGGCGGCCGGCCGGAGCGTGGACGTCCTGGCGCGCCTTGACGACGGCCGGATCGTCGCCGTGCGCGAGGAGAACGTGATCGCGACCGCGTTCCATCCCGAGCTTGCCGGCGAAACGCGGTTCCATCATCTCGTGGCCACCATGGCCGCCGCGCACGCGAACCCCGGAGAAGGCGCCGGCCGCCGCCCGCACCCGCTCCGGCGGGCGAGAGCGGACGCATGAACGGGTCCGGCGCGGGCGGTTCGGGCGCCCGGCACCGAACGAGGCTCGGCGCGTGACCGGCGGACCCGTCCAGCCTCCGATTCGCGGCGGCAAGGTCAGAGCCGCCCGCCTGACGGACCTGGCCGCCCTCGGCGAGCTGTCGCGCCTCGCCCAGGCCGAGGACTCGGGCGCTCGCTCGCTCGGCCTCCCGGTCGCAGGCCCGCCCATCGGGGTCTTCACCCTCTTCCGCCTGCCGCTCGGGGCGTTCCGCCCGCACGACCTCCTCTACGTACACGAGAGCGACGGCCACCTCGGTGGGCTTCTCCGCATCGAGCGCGATGGCCACCGCGACGAGTGGACGATCGTCGAGCTCGACGCCATCGGGTTCGGCGACGCGGGCGACATCCGCTACCGCCTCGTGCAGGCATGCCTGCGCGATGTGGCACGACGCGGGGCGACCCGCTTCCACGTGGCCTGCGCCGACGCCGACGGCAACGTCGAGCTCTTCATGCAGGCAGGCTTCGCCCGCTACGGCGACGAGATGATCTGCTTCCGCGGCATCGAGCGGCCGCTTCCCCCGCCGCTCTCCGAGGAGGAGGCCGATCGGCTCGGCATCCGCCCGGTTGGGCCCGCGGACGCGGTCGCCCTGTTCCGTCTCTACAGCCTGGTCACGCCCGCGCCCGTGCAGCGCCTGGAGATGAGCCGGATCCCCGATTGGGAGCTCCACGGGAGTGGTTCGCTGATGCCGCGCTCGAGCTTGACGCCGATCCTGCGCTTCGCCGACGTCGAGTCGTTCCTCCAGGAGGCTCCAGAGGGGGCCGCCGATCCGACGGCCGCGCTCGGCTTCGTCCAGGTCGGCGTGGCCAAGGAGGACCAGCCCCACTACCTGCGGGTCCTGGTCCGGCCCGGAGCCGACGCGGCCCCGCTCGTGAGGTTCGGGCTCGGCATCATCGGTGCCCGCACCGAGCGCGGCGACGGCCGCCGCGACCACGGCATCATCGCGCCGGTCCGCACCTACGAGTCACCGCTCGAGCACCGGCTCGAAGAGGAGGGGTTCAGCACGATCGCGACCGTCACGCTCCTGATGAAGGAGACGCTCGTCCGCGTAGCCGAGCCGGTCATGGTGCCGGCGGTCCGCTGAGGAGAACGCCCGTGGCCGACCGGAGCTCCCGCGAACTGATCGACGACCTCGACGTCCTCCTCGCCGCCCTGCCACCCGAGATCGTCGCGGCGATCCATGCCCTGGCGGAGCGGAGCGACCTCATCGAGGTCGTGATGGACCTCGGCCGCCGACCGGAGGCCCGCTTCCCGGACAGCGAAGTGACCCTGCTCGACCGCGAGGTCGACGAGGCGGACATCGCCCACGTGGTCGACAAGATCGGCTCGTTCGGCGATGACAACCGGGCCGGCATCGAGCGGACGCTCCACCGGATCAGTGCGATCCGGAACCGGACCGGGAAGATCGTCGGCCTCACGTGCCGCATCGGGCGGGCCGTCTACGGCACGATCGACATCATCGACGACTTCGTGGAGACCGGGAAGTCGATCCTCATCATGGGTCGCCCGGGAATCGGCAAGACGACGATGCTCCGGGAAGCCGCCCGGGTCCTCGCCGACGACCTGGGCAAGCGTGTCGTGGTGGTCGACACGTCGAACGAGATTGCCGGCGATGGCGACATCCCGCACCCGGCAATCGGTAAGGCACGGCGCATGCAGGTCCGCACGCCCGCCCTGCAGCACGAGGTGATGATCGAGGCGGTCGAGAACCACATGCCCCAGGTCATCGTCATCGATGAGATCGGGACCGAGCTGGAGGCCCAGGCTGCCCGCACGATCGCCGAGCGCGGGGTCCAGCTCATCGGGACCGCGCACGGCAACAACCTCGACAACCTGATGCTCAACCCGACGTTGTCGGACCTGATCGGCGGGATCCAGAGCGTGACCCTCGGGGACGACGAGGCGCGCAGGCGGCGAACGCAGAAGAGCGTCCTGGAGCGTAAAGCGCCACCGACCTTCGATGTCATCGTGGAGATCCAGGACCGCGAGCGGGTCATGGTCCACGCTGACGTCGCCGAGACCGTGGACGCGATGCTGCGCGGCGATCCGGTATCGGCCGAGCAGCGCTGGAAGGACGAGGGCGGCGTCCACAAGTCGCAGTCCCGGCCACGGCCCTCTCCGCGCGAGCAGCTCGGCCGCGACCAGGTGGGCCGCGAGCGCTTCTCCGGGCTGGTCGGCTCGGGTGGCGGTGGCTGGCGCACCGAACCCGCCTGGCGCGGCACCGGCGACTTCCGCACGACGCCCTGGGATCCGGCGGGCTCGGCCCGGCCGGGGTATCGGCCCGGCGCATCCGGCGGCTGGCGCGAATCGCGGGGCCGGCCGGGCGAGCCGGGAGGCCGGACGCTCCCCGGCGAGCGGATCGCGCGCCACGACGAGCGCGGGGGGCCGAGCGGGCACGGCGCCAGCGGCGGCTCGCGCCCCGGCGGCTCGTCCGGATCGCGGGCGGGCAGCTCGGGAGGCTCTCGCTCCGGCGGCGGCCCGGGTGACCTCGGGGGACAGCCCGGCTCACGGTCCGGCGGTGTCGAGGCGCCCTTCGTCGTCGGCGAGATCGCCGACCGGGGGCCCGTGGAGCGCGCGGCAGCGGCCGAGGCCGCGCTCGACGGGCGTGCCCGCGAGGCGCGGGAGTGGGAGCGCCAGGCGGAATGGCGCGACCAGGCAGCGCGCGCCCTCGCGGCGTTCAAGGCCGAGGCGGGGACCGGCCCGGCGAACGTCGTGCGCCTCGCGCGGACTGCCAACGAGGAGACCGCCGACGAGGGCCCGGCCGACCTCGCCGCCGACCTCATCGCCGACGACGAGCGACTCGCGGACCGGGCGATCGCAGCGGCCGTGGACGACGACGGCCCCGCGCTCCGCGTCGAGAGCGGGATCCTGCCCACGCTGCGGGTCTACCCGTATGGCGTCAGCCGCAAACGCCTCGAGCAGGCCGTCAAGGAGCTCCAGCTGCCCGTGATCGTCGCCCGCCTGGTCGACGAGGCGGACGTCGTCATGACGCTGCGCAGCGAGTATCGCCAGAAGGGCCCGACGATCCGCGAGGCAGAGGACCTGGCGCTGCCCGTCTACGTGCTCAAGGCCAACACGATCGTCCAGATGGAGGCGAGCCTCACCTCGATCTTCGCCCTCGAGGTGGATCCGCGCGAGGCCGCCCTGCGGGAGACCGAGGAGGCGATCGGCCTCGTGGCGCGGGAGGCCCAGCCGGTGGAGCTGGCGCCACAGAACGCCTACGTCCGGCGGCTCCAACACCAGATGGCCGAGCGGGCCAACGTGGTCTCGCGCTCCCGGGGTCGGGAGCCCTACCGGCGCGTCCGGCTCTATCCCGACGAAGCGCGCACCTGGCGGTAGGCGGGGCTTCGATGGGCCGGACGGCGGCGGGCCAGGGCGAGACGGAGACGGGCGAGGCAGCCGGGGCCCGACTCCGCGTGAGCGAGGTCGTGATCGACTGCGCCGACCACGGGCAGGTTGTCGACTTCTGGGAAGCGGCCCTGGGCTACGAGCGGCGGATCGTCAACGAGCAGTACGTGGCCCTCGTGGCGCCCGAGCGCGAGCCTGGCCGGCCGCCGCTGCTGTTCCAGAAGGTTCCCGAGCCGAAGACTGCGAAGAACCGGGTCCACCTGGACTTCCGGGCGCCCGTGATGGCGGACGAGGTCGCTCGCCTCCTGGGGCTTGGGGCGACGCTCATCGCGGCGCGCTCCCTGGGCGACTTCGCCTGGACCGTGCTGGCCGACCCGGAGGGCAACGAGTTCTGCGTCTCCGGCGACTGAGCGCCAACTGACGGCCCCCCCGGGGGGCGGCGCCCGGAGCTCAGCCATCACCGCCCCGCGTCGCTGTCAGCCCTTACCATGCCAGCTGGTCGAAAGCGGGCGCCCCGCGCTCCGATATGCAGTGAGCCCGCGCTTTGGGCGCGTCTCGGAGCGTGCGATGGGTGGTTTCTACCAGCTGGGACGATCGTCGGACACACGACTCAGGCCGGCTCGACCGGCTGGCGGACGAGGGTTCGAAGCTTCGCGGGGGCGGCCCGAGACGGATCGCCCACGTAGAGCTCGTGGTGGCGACCGCGTGGCCGGAGACCCGCCGCCACGATCGCCGCGTGGAGAGCGTCGATCGTCGGGCGCTCCTCCGCGTACGGCCCCAGGTGGAGCACCTGGGCCACCGCGCCCTCGACGAACGCCTCGATTCGCAGGTCCGCGGCGATGTCGGGCGGCACCTTCGCCCGGCCCTTCGCGAGCGCGTCCGCGAGCTCCTCGTCGGTCGCGTTGTCGGGCAGCGAGATGAGAAGCGTCCAGCGCCAGGTCCCGCGGTCCGGGCCGAGGATGACGTCGAGGTCCGTCGTCCCGTCGACCGTCCAGTAGAGACCCTCGAGCAGCCCGACCCGCCGCTCCACGCCCCTCCGCTTGAGGGCGAAGCGCAGCGAGTAGGCCGCCGTGTACAGGCCGGGCATCCGGGTGCCGAAGGTGGCCTCGCCTGGCTGGCCGTCGCCGTCGACCATGACCGCGCGAATGGGTGCCACCTCCAGGAAGCGGACGACGCCGGGCTTGCCCGCCAGCTCGCCGGCCCGGTCGGCCGGCTTCTCGAAGTCGACGAGCGAGGCATGGTACGAGGCGGCGGCGGACATGAGGCGTCTCCCGTGGCTACCAGAGGCGGACGCGCTCGGGGTGGATCCGGATGGGGAGCGAGAAGTCGTCCGCGGTCGCACGCTCGTCCAGGCCCCAGTGCACGAGCGGCTCGCGGTACTTGGCCGCGTACGACGGGTGGATGTCGGAGCGCTGCTCGAGTGGGACGACCTGGGCGCGGCCGTCGATGATGACGATGTGGTCTCCGGAGGGATCGCAGTTGAGGTGGAACGACACGGCCCCGCTGGCGGCGATGTTGCGGACTTCGGGGGTGTCCGGTCGGCCGTAGAAGAGGATCCCCTCGCCGTCCCACACGAACGAGATGACCGACGTCCGGGGGCGCCCGTCGATGGCCACCGTCGTGAGCCAGCCGACCACGTCTTGGGCAAGCTGGCGGCGCGCCACCGCCCCGTCGGCGCCGAGGAGCGCGCTGCGCACGGCATCCGGGAGCCCCGCGCCCAGCGGGAAGGGGCGGGCGGCGTCGTTTGGGCGCTCGCTCACGACGGCGCAGCCTCCCGCTCCGGCGCCAGCCGCAGGACCGCATCGCCGCGGCGGACCGTTCCCGGCCGGACGACGCGGGCGTTGAGGCCGCGCAGCCGCAGGGCCCGTCCCTCCGGGGAGTTGACGAAACGCAGCGCATCGCTGCCGAACCGTGCGCTGAACTTCACGCAGCCGGTGTGGGCCGGCGCGGTCACCTCGATGACCGCGTCGCCGACGGCGAGCTGCGTGCCCGCCGGGAGGTTCGCGATGCCGAGGTCCAGGTCGACGTAGAGCTGGTCGCCGGCGAGAGGCCAGGCGGTCCGGTCGCCCCCCGCCAGGAGGTCGACCACGCGCGAGCCCATCACGGTCAGCTGGCGATCCGGGTCTGCAGCTTCGCCGGGCGTGGACTCGCTGCCCCGGGCCAGCCAGTAGTCGCCCACGAGGCCCTCGTCGGCCGTGAGCAGGCCCTCCTCCACGACTTCCCGCCCGTCCACGACCGGCCGCCGCACGATCATCTCGACCGTCCCGGCCGACGCAGGCGCGGCGCGGATGGCATCAAGCCCCGCGGCAAGCCGGTCGGCGTCCTGGTGTGCCATCGATCCCTCCCTAGAGCTCGAATTGTCCCACGGCCGTCGCGGCCAGCTCGCGCCCGATGGCCAGGCTCGCGGTCGCGGCCGGCGACGGCGCGTTCTGCACGTGCAGGACGTGCGGTCCCCGGGCGATGGCGAAGTCCTCGACGAGCGCGCCGTTGCGACGCAGGGCCTGGGCCCGGATGCCGGACGGCCCCCACGCGAGGTCGGCCAGGGTGATGCCCGGGGTGAACCGCTGGAGCGCGCGCAGGAAGAGCCGGAGCGACAGGTCGCGGACCATCTCCGCTCCCCCGGCCCGCCAGTACCGCCCGGCAAGGCGCAGGAAGCCGCGGTCGCCGAGGATGGCGGCCAGCTCGCGCAGATCCACATCGCGGCGGCGGTAACCCTCCCGGGCGTACGCGAGCACGGCGTTCGGGCCCGCCCAGACGGCGCCGTCGATCCTCCGCGTGAGATGGACCCCCAGGAAGGGGAAGCGCGGATCCGGGACGGGGTAGATGAGGGCCCGGCACAGTCCCCTCGCCTCCGGCCGCACGATCGCATAGTCGCCCCGGAATGGGACGATGCGAATCCCGGCCGCGTGGCCGGTCATGGCCGCGAGGCGGTCGGCGTGGAGACCCGCGCAGGTGATGAGGTCGCGTGTCGCGATCGCGCCGGCCGTCGTCTCGAGGACCAGCCCGTCCGACGTCCGCCGAATCGCGTTGACCTCGGTCCGGGTGCGGATCTCGCCGCCGCGGGCGATGACCGCCTCGCCGAGGGCGAGCGCGAACCGGCCCCAGTCGATGATCCCGGTGCCGGGAACGTGGAGTGCGCGGAGGCCCCGGACCTCGGGCTCCACCTCCAGCATCGCCTCCGGCCCCATCTCTCGCAGGGTCACCCCGTTGGCCCGCGCTCGCTCGGCGATGGCCGCCAGCCGGGGGAGCTCGGCGCCGTCGGTCGCCACGATGAGCTCGCCGCAGATCTCGTACGGGATCCCGTGCTCGTCGGCGAAGGCGATGGCGGCGCGCATCCCCTCGGCGCAGAGACGGGCCTTGAGCGATCCCGGCGCGTAGGTGTTGGGCGAGTGGATGACGCCGCTGTTGCGCCCGGTCTGGTGGGCCGCGAGCACGCCCTCCTTCTCCACCACGACGAGGCGCAGGCCCGGCCGCGCCTCGAGGAGCCGGTGGGCGGTCGCAAGGCCGACGATCCCGCCGCCGACGACGACGAGGTCCACGCTGTGGTCCATCGACGGGCTCGCTCAGCCCAGGCGCAGCGCCGGCAGGACCTCGCTGCCGAAGGCGTCGATGAACGCGGCCTGGTTGCGCCCGACGTTGTGGACGTGGACCTCGTCGAAGCCCATGTCGACGTAGTGCTGGATGTGGGCCGCGTGGACGGCGAGATCGGAGGAGATGAGGACGCGGTTGCGGAAGTCCTCCGGCCGCACCATCTTCGCCATGGCTGCGAAGTCCTCCGGGTTCCTGATGTCCTGCTTCGGGAAGGGCATGCCGCCGTTCGGCCACTCGCGGACGGCGTTGTCGGCCGCCTCGTCGTCTGTCGGCGCCCAGCTGACGTGGACCTGGAGCAGCTTCGGCATCGTCGCCGGCTCCTTGCCGGCCTCGCGCGCTCCCTCGGCGAAGCGGTCCCAGAGCATCCCGATCTTCTCGTCGGCCGCCCCGACCGTGATCATCCCGTCGGCGAACCGGCCGGTCTTCTTCGCGTTGACCGGGCCGGCCGTGGCCACGTAGATCGGGACGGGCTGCTCCGGCCGCGTGTAGAGCTTCGCGGACTCGAGGCGGAAGTGCTCCCCCTTGTGGCGCACGACCGTCCCCGAGAAGAGCTTCGAGATCACCTCGATGGCCTCGAACATCATCGCCGAGCGGGTGCCGATCTCCGGCCACGCGCCGCCCACGATGTGCTCGTTGAGGGCTTCGCCGGCGCCCAGGCCCAGCCAGAAGCGGCCGGGGAACATGGCCCCGAGCGTGGCCGCGGCGTGGGCGATGACTGCGGGGTGGTAGCGGAAGCCGGGGCACGTGACGGCGGTGCCGAAGGGGAGGGTCGTCCGGGTTCCGAGGGCGCCCATGAAGCTCCACGCGAAGGCTGCCTGGCCCTGCTGGGGCGTCCAGGGGTGGAAGTGCTCCGAGACCATGAACCCGGCCGAGAAGCCCGCGCCCTCGGCCCGGGCGCACCACTCGAGGAGATCCGTGGGATGAAACTGCTCGAGCATTGCCGCGTAGCCGATCTTCGCCATGGTTCCCCTTTCCGCTCCGTGCGGCCGCCAGCGTACACTCCCGGCCGTGGAGGACGAACGTCACGAGCCCGGGATGCCGGCGCTCGATCGGCAGGTGGTGCGCGTGCCGGTCGTGCCGCCCAGCCTCGCCGGCCTGCCGCCGCGCAGCGTCCCCGAGACGAAGCCGACACCCCTCCAGAAGCACTACGTGCTCCTGTCGGCGCCCGCCCTCGTGCTGGGCGCGGTCGCGATCACGGCCCTGGAGATGGGCGCCGCCATCGGCGACCCGCTCGTGAAGGGCTGCGTGCTCGTCGCGGCGCCCCTGCTCGCCGTGGCCAACGCGGATGCGATCGTCCGCATCTGGCGCTCGGCCTGGGCCTGGATGCCGGTCGACCGCACGAAGGGGCTCTTCCGGCTCGCCTGGGTTGCCGTGGCGGTGCTCCTGTACGCGCTCCTCCTCGGCGCGGCCTGGCTCGTCCTGTCAGCATGAGCGCTGCGATGGAGACCCGGAGGGAGACCCGATGAGCCACGGCCAGCGCAGCCCCGCGCCGCACGGGCTCTCCGACCTGCGCGCTGCCGGCGACGTGGACGCCCGGCCGGGCGCCTTCGACCCGCGCGCCGGCCGCGGCGTCCCCACCTGGCTGGCGGCGTCGCTCAACTTCTGCTCCCGGTGCGGGGCGGCTCTTCGGCTGGGCCCCTTGCCGGCCGAGGATCGCGACCGGCTCGCGTGCGATCGGTGCGGCTACATCACCTACGTCAACCCGCGCCTCGTCGTCACCACCCTGCCCGTGACCGAGGCCGGCGAGGTCGTGCTGCTCCGGCGCGGGATCGAGCCGGGCCGGGGGATGTGGGCCCAGCCGGGCGGCTTCATGGAGATCGACGAGACGGTCTACGAGGGCGCGATCCGGGAGACCCTCGAGGAGACCGGGCTCGTCGTCGAGCCCGGCGCGGTCGTCGGCCTCTACACGCGCCCCGAGGCGGCGATCGTGGTCATCGCCTTCGAGGCACGGATCGTCGGCGGCGCGCCGACCGTGACCTCCGAAGCGCTCGAGGTCCGGCCGTTCGCCCCCGAGGCGATCCCGTG
>CAVPJI010000009.1:0-196025 GCA_963705215.1 uncultured Chloroflexia bacterium
CGATGCCGATCCGTGCGCGGATCAACGCGATGACGAGGGCCGTCCCCGCGGCGAGCTGCCAGGCACCGACGATGAGCGGGGCCGAGGCAACCTCGAGGGCGGTGGCCGCGGCGGCCACGAGGGCAATGACGCCGGCGAAGGCGAACGCCCACCAGACGCTGCGGCACATCGGAGGGATCGGCGGCATGGGCAGGGAGACTCCTCGGGCGCGGGCTGATCGGAAGCGAGTATGGGGCACATGTCGGGCCCGGCGCTGGGCGCCCGGCCCGACACAGCAGGCCCGGAATGGGCGTGGGCGGCTGTCCGGCCGCCGGCTGACCGCCGCCTAGCGGGACGTCGACCAGGAGCGGAGCGTGCGGGCGTAGTTCGCGCGCTCGAACGCGGACGGGTCCTCCACTGCCGCCTGGCTGGCGCTGCCGCGCAGCTGGTCGACCGACACGTATTCGTGCTCGGTCATCCAGGCGACGAGCTCGGCCTCGATCGCCCGGAGGCGCTCGGGCCCGTGGTGCAGGAGCGCCGAGGTCGTCATCGCGACGTCCGCGCCGACCATGAGCGTCTTGACCACATCCTGCCCGTCGTGGATCCCCGAGCTCGCCGCCAGCGACACGGCGGGGCCGAGCTGCGGTCGAAGGATTGCCGTCCAGCGCATCGGCAGGCGCAGCTCGGACGGGCGGCTGAGCTCGAGTCGGGGCACAACCTCGAAGGTCTCGAGGTCGAAGTCCGGCTGGTAGAAGCGGTTGAAGAGCACCAGTCCGTCCGCTCCGCGCTCGACCGCCTGGCCGACGAAGTTGGCGAGGGCGGAGTAGTACG
This sequence comes from uncultured Chloroflexia bacterium, assembly GCA_963705215.1. Classification (GTDB taxonomy): domain Bacteria; phylum Chloroflexota; class Limnocylindria; order Limnocylindrales; family CSP1-4; genus CTSoil-043. Next base: position 811 of record CAVPJI010000009.1, read on the forward strand.
GGCTGAGCTTGACCGCGAGCGGGATCGTGATCACGTCGCGGACAGCTGCGATCAGGTCGAGATCCGCGGCCTCCATGGCGGCGCCGCTCCTGGCCGGATCGGCGGCCAGGTGGTACAGGTTGAGCTCGAGCGCATCCGCGCCGGCCTCCTGCATGAGGCCCGCGTAGCGGACCCAGCCGCCCGCAGTGGTGGCGTTGAGGCTGGCGATGACCGGGACGCCCGCCGCGGCCTTGATCTGGCGAAGACGGGTGAGGTAGCGGTCGCCCACGCCGGCAAACGGTTCGATGTTCGGGAAGTAATCGAGCGCCTCGGCGAACTGGTCGGCGCCGACCTCGAGCGACCGGTTGAGCTCGAGATCTTCGTGGACGATCTCCTCCTCGAAGAGCGACGGCAGGACGACCGCCGCCGCTCCCGCGTCCACGAGCTTGAGCACGGAGTCCAGCTCGCGGGTCAGTGGAGAGGGCGAGGCGACGAGCGGCGAGCGCAGCTCGAGGCCCAGGTAGCTGGTGCGGAGATCGACCGTCATGCCTCGACTCCCGGGTCATCGGTGCGCGGGCCAGGACCGTCGGCGGCCTCGGGGAGCGCGTCGGGGTCGTGGTGGACGTGGGGCACGCTGCGGTGCATCGCCGCGAGCTGCTCGTAGTAGCTCCAGCGCTCATTGACGTCGGCCTGGGCGAGCTCGGCGAGCTCGGCCGCGCGCTCGGGCTGCGTCCGGGCCAGGACCGCGAAGCGAGTCTCGCCGGCCGCGAACTCGCTGACCGGCATCGACGGCTTGGACGAGTCGAGCTTGAACGGCTGGCCACCATCGATGTCGCTGGGGTGGAACCGGTACAGCGGCCAGTACCCGCTCTTGACCGCGTCCTTCTGGTGCGACATGGACTTCGCCATGTCGATGCCGTGGGCGATGCAGGTGCTGTAGGCGATGACGAGCGACGGTCCCGGCCAGGCATCGGCCTCCAGGAGCGCCTTGGCCGTCTGGGCGTCGTTCGCGCCCATGGAGATCTGGGCCACGTAGACGTCGCCGTAGGCGCGAGCGACGGCCCCGAGGTCCTTCTTGCCTCGCGACTTCCCGGCCGCCGCGAACTTGGCCACCGCGCCGCGCGGGGTGGCCTTCGACGCCTGGCCGCCGGTGTTGGAGTAGACCTCGGTGTCGAGGACGAGGATGTTCACATTTCGCCCGGAGCCCAGGACGTGGTCCAGGCCCCCATAGCCGATGTCGTAGGCCCAGCCGTCGCCGCCGATGATCCAGACGCCCTTCCGGACGAGGTCATTGGCGAGCGCGAGAAGGTGCCGAGCGTCGGAGCTGAATTCGCCATCCACCCCGCCGAGAAGGTCGCGGAGCTTCGCGATTCGATCGCGCTGGGCGTCGATCCCGGGCTCGGTCTCCTGGTCGGCCTCGAGGATGTCCCGGACGAGATCCGCCCCGATCGCCGGCGCGAGCTTCGCCAGCAGCCGACGGGCCTGGTCGTTCTGGGCGTCGAGCCCGAGGCGCATGCCCAGGCCGAACTCGGCGTTGTCCTCGAACAGCGAGTTGTTCCAGGCAGGGCCGCGGCCCTGGGCGTTCACCGTCCACGGCGTGGTCGGCAGGTTGGCGCCGTAGATCGACGAGCACCCCGTCGCGTTGGCCACGATCATGCGGTCGCCGAAGAGCTGGGAGATGAGCTTGAGGTAGGGCGTCTCGCCGCAGCCATTGCAGGCCAGCGAGAACTCGAACAGGGGCTCGAGGACCTGGGCGCCCTTGACGGTGTCGTGGGCGATCAGGCTGCGATCGAGCGGCGGGATCGACTGGAAGAACTCCCATCGCGGTCGCTCGGTGTCGCGGTGCGCCTCGGCGGGCTCGAGGTTGATCGACTTGTGCTTGATCTCGGTCTTGCTCTTGGCCGGACAGACGTCCACGCAGACGCCGCAGCCCGTGCAGTCGTCCGGTGCCACCTGGATCGTGAGCCGATGGTCGACGACCTCGCGGGACTTGAACTCCTTGGAGGGGAAGCCGGCCGGAGCGCCCTCGAGGGCCGTCGCAGGGAAGACCTTCATCCGGATCGCGGCATGCGGACAGACCATGGCGCACTTGCCGCAATCGATGCAGATCGACGCATCCCAGATGGGCAGCTCCAGGGCGATCGCGCGCTTCTCGTACTTCGTCGTGCCGGACGGGAAGGTCCCGTCGATGGGGAACGCGCTGACCGGGAGCTGGTCGCCGCCGCCGGCCATGATGACCGCGGTGACGTTCCTGACGAAGTCGGGCGCCGTGTCGGGCACGATCGGCGGGAGGGCGTAGCCCGTTCCCACCGGGCCGAGCTTCACGTGGCCAAGGCGCGCGATCGAAGCGTCGATCGCCGCGTAGTTCTGGTCGACGACGGCCTGGCCCCGCTTCAGGTAGGTCTTGTTGACGAAGTCCTTGATCCGCTCGATGGCCTCGTCGGCGGGCAGCACGCCGGAGAGGTGGAAGAAGCACGGCTGCATGATCGTGTTGATGCGGCTGCCCATCCCGGTCTCGGCCGCGACGGCAAGCGCATCGATGACCCAGAAGTCGATCTGCTTGTCGACCAGGTGCCGCTGGACGTCCGTGGGCAGGTGATCCCAGATCTCGTCCGGGCCGTACGGCGAGTTGAGGAGGAAGGTCGCGCCGGGCTTCGCGAAGTCGAGGATCTTGATCTTGCCGAGGAGCCCGAACTGGTGACAGGCGATGAAGTCGGCCGCGTCGATGAGGTACGCCGACCTGGTCGGCACCGGGCCGAAGCGCAGGTGCGAGACGGTCGTGCCGCCCGACTTCTTGGAGTCGTAGACGAAGAAGCCCTGGGCGAAGAGATCGGTGCCTTCACCGATGATCTTGACGGAGGCGTGGTTCGCCCCGACCGTGCCGTCGGAGCCCAGGCCGAAGAAGAGGGCCTGCACCTCGCCCTTGGGCCGCGGCGTCCGGTAGTCGACGTCGATGGGCAGGCTGCGGTGGGTGACGTCGTCGTAGATGCCCACCGTGAAGTGGCGCCTGGGCCGGGCAGCCGACAGCTCATCGAAGACCGGGCGGAGCATGCCCGGCGTCACTTCCTTGGACGAGAGCCCGTAGATGCCGCCGATGATCCGGGGCATCGCTGCGAACGGCGGCGCGTCGGAGTCCATCCGCTCCGTGACGGCGGCAACGATGCCCTGGTAGAGCGGCTCTCCGACGGCGCCGGGCTCCTTGGTCCGGTCGAGGACCGCGATCGACTGGACGGTTGCCGGGAGGGCGGCGAAGAGGGCGTCGACCGGGAACGGCTGGAAGAGCCGGACCACGAGCACGCCGACCTTCTGGCCGGTGGCGTTGAGGGCGTCCACGGTCTCCTGGGCGGCGCCGGCCGCGGAGCCCATGATCACGATGACGCGATCGGCATCCGGGGCGCCGTGGTAGTCGACCAGGCCGTAGCGGCGGCCGGTCTTCGCGGCCAGCTCATCCATGACCTCGCCCACGATGCGCGGCGTGGCATCGTAGTAGCTGTTCGCGGCCTCGCGGGCCTGGAAGAACGCGTCGGGGTTCTGAGCCGTACCGCGCACAACAGGCGCGTCCGGGCTCATGCCGCGGGCACGGAACGCGAGGACGTCCTCATCGCGGACGAGGGAGCGGATCACCTCGTTGTCAATGAGGGTGATCTTGTTGATCTCGTGGGACGTGCGGAACCCGTCGAAGAAGTGCAGGAACGGCACGCGGCTGCGAAGCGTGGCCGCGTGCGCGACGAGCGCGAAGTCCTGCGCTTCCTGGACGGAGCCCGCGGCGAGCATCGCCCAGCCCGTGGCGCGCGCGTGCATGACGTCGCTGTGGTCGCCGTAGATCGAGAGGGCGTGGGTGGCGATGGTGCGGGCCGCGACGTGGATCACGGCGGGCGTGAGCTCGCCGGCGATCTTGAACATGTTGGGGATCATCAGGAGGAGGCCCTGCGACGCCGTGAACGTCGTCGCGAGGGCGCCCTTCTGGAGCGCGCCGTGCATGGCGCCGGCAGCGCCGCCCTCGGACTGCATCTCGATGACGTCGGGGACCTTGCCCCACAGGTTCGGCTTCCCGGCAGCCGCCCAGTCGTCGGCGTGCTCCGCCATGGGCGAAGCGGGCGTGATCGGGAAGATCGAGATGACCTCGCTGACGGCGTAGGCAATGCGTGAAGCGGCTTCGTTGCCGTCCATGCACGCAACTCCCGGTGGCCTGTCGGCGGTCCCGCCGGGGCGCGGGGTGGTGTCCGAAGATGCAGCGGGCCGCTCCGGCGGCGTGAGCAGGGTCATGCGGGGCCTCCGAGTGCAAGGAGACGGCTCGCGAGCGTGCCGCCCTCGACGTGCTTGAGAATCGTGGCGCCAATGCCGGCGTCGCGGGCGCGCCGCGCCTCGTCGGCACCGAGATACGCTTCCAGGACGACGATCCGGCTCCGCGGCACGACGCCGTCGAGGGCCTCCGCGACCGCGCGCCAGCCCCCCCGAAGCGCTCCGTCCACGAGGACGAGGTCGGGATCGCAGGTGCGTGCTGCCAGGGCGGCTGAGCGGGCGGAGCGGACCTCGCCGACGACGACGAAGCCGTGGCGTCCGAGGTGCGCGGCGAGAGCATCGCTGGCGGCCAGGTGGTCGCTGACGATGAGCAGGCGCCGAACCAGCTCGGGACGCGGACGGAACATGCTGCAAGAGTCCCCCGCGCGTCCTTTGATCGGACCCCCGCTCCGTCCCGAAACCTAGGGCCATTCGGCCCTGCCACCGGTCGTGAACGCGGGCGACACTTCGGCGCGTGGTGGGCGTCGCAGGGGACGCGCGACGTCCACCACAACGCGTCCTCCGACTGCCGAATCGGGCGCTTCGGCCCCTGTCCCGGAGCGCGATGGGCGAAGGCGGCCGGCAGCCTCTGCCGGCGGCCCCGGCAGCCTGCTCGACGGCCCCCGGATCGACCAGTGCGCGGGCGAGCCCGGGAACCCGCGCAGACAAGATCTACAGGTAGTGCGTCCGGCGAGCCTGCGCCGTCAGCTCGTCGCGGAAGTCCGGGTGAGCGATCGCGATGAGCTCCTGCGCCCGCTCGCGGATCGACTTCCCGTGGAGCTCGGCGATCCCCCACTCCGTGACCACCGTCCGGACGTGGGCGCGTGTCGTGACGACGCCCGAACCCTCGGCCAGGAACGGCGTGATACGCGAGACGCGGCCGTCGGCGGCGGTTGATGGGAGGGCGATGATCGCCCGGCCCTCGGGCGCCAGCGCGGCACCCCGGATGAAGTCCATCTGCCCGCCGACACCGCTGTAGAGGTGCCAGCCGATGGAGTCCGCGCAGACCTGGCCCGTAAGGTCGATGGCGATCGCCGAGTTGATCGCGGTCATGCGGCGGAAGCTCCGGATGACGTGCGTGTCGTTCGTGAAGTCGCAGGCCCGCATCTCGACCATCGGGTTGTCGTGGGCGAAGCGATAGAGGTGCTGCGTGCCCATCATGAACGTGCAGACGACCTTGCCGCGGTTGCGCTCCTTGGCCATCCCCGTGACGACGCCCGCTTCCACCAGCTCGATCGCGCTGTCGGTGAGCATCTCGGTGTGGAGCCCCAGGTCCTTCTTGTCGCGCAGGAAGGAGGCCACAGCGGTCGGGATTGCCCCGATGCCCATCTGGAGCGTCGCGCCGTTCGGGATCAGGTCCGCCACGAACTCGCCGATCCGGCGCTCGACCTCGCCGATCTCACCAGCGTGGTAGTCGTAGGGAGGGATCTCGACCTCGACGCCGTAGTCGATGTCGTCGACGTGGACGGAGCTCTCGCCGAGGGTGCGCGGCATCGCCGCGTTGATCTGGGCGATCACGAGACCGGCAGCCTGGATGGCCGCCTGCATCCCCTCCACGGACGTGCCGAGGGAGCAGAACCCGTGCGCATCCGGCGGCGAGACGTTGCACAGGACCGCGTCGAGTGGGATCAGCCCCCCGGAGAAGAGGCTCGGCACGTCCGACAGGAAGACGGGGATGAACTCAGCCCGGCCCTCGTTCACCGCCGCCCGGGCGTTCGGCCCGATGAAGAGCGCGCGATGGCGGAAGTGAGGCGCCATCTCCGGCGCGAGGTGGGGACCCGGGCCTTCCGTGTGGAGGTGCACCATGCTCACGTTGTGGAGCTCGGGGGCTCGTGCCACGAGGGCATCGAGGAGGGCCGACGGCGTGGCCGCTGCGCACTGGAGGTAGACCTGGTCGCCTGACCGGATGTCGGCCACGGCCTCTTCGGCGCTGACGATCTTCATGCCCGCAGTGTAGGAACGACCGACGGCCGTCCGGACCGGCCGTCCGGACCACTCCCGGTCGCCGTTCGGCACCGAACCGACCCGCCGGGCCACCCTCCAGACGCTGAAATGGGACGGCGGGAGGCGATTGGCTCCCTCGGGCCGCGCGTGGCCCCGGAAGATGATGCGAGTCACGCCGGCGGGGCGGGCAGAGCCAGTGCCCCGGGTCGCGGCCGCGCCGCGCGGTCGCTCCGCCCCCCTCCTTGCCGCGACTACGTACCGGAGCCGGGCAGACGGTGCTTGGCGACAAAGGCCGCGGCCTGGGCGCGGCGCTGGAGATTCAGCTTCGAGAGGATGGAGCTGACGTAGTTCTTGACCGTCTTGTCGGAGAGGAAGACCTCCGATGCGATCTCCTTGTTCGTCTTCCCCTCGGCGACGAGCTGGAGGATCTTCTGCTCCTGGGCGGTCAGCTGGGCGAGCTCATCCGTGTAGGTCCCGGACGCGATCCGCCGCACCCGCTCGAGCACCTTCTCGGTGACCGCCGGATCCAGCAGGGACTCGCCCCGCCCGACGGCCTCGAGGGCCGCGATGAGATCCCGCGAACGGATCTGCTTGAGGAGGTAGCCCGACGCGCCGGCGATGATCGCGGAGAGGACCGCCTCTTCGTCGGGGTAGCTCGTGAGCATGATGACCCGGGTTCCCGGGAGCTCCGAGCGAATCTCCCGGCACGCCTCGATGCCCGATCCATCGGGCAGCCGGACGTCCATGACGACGATATCCGGCTGGTGGCGGCGGGCCCCGTCGATCGCTTCCTCGACGTTGGCAGCTTCGGCGACGACCTGGAACTTCTCCCGCCGCTCGAGGAGCGAGACCAGGCCCTGGCGAACGACCTCGTGGTCGTCGACGATGAGCAGGCGGAGGGGACGCGGCTCGGACTGCTCCGACATGTCGTGCTTGCTACCTCCCTGGCCGCACCAGCCGCGGCCGTCGTGCGACGCGCTGTTCAGGCCTCCGGCGGGCCGCCGGCGAGATCGTTCTCGTCCGCCGTCCGGGCGCCGGGCACCCGGACGATGATACGCGTCCCGCTGCCCGGATGACTGTCGACCAGGAGCGTGGCGCCGATCGAGATTGCGCGGGTGCGGATGTTGCGAAGCCCCTGGTGCCCGATGCCGCGCGGCGCGCCCGGGTCGAACCCGGAGCCGTTGTCGGCGACCACGATCTCGAGGCCGGCGATCTCCGGATCGGGCTCCACGCTGATCTCGGCGCGGGTGGCCCGGGCGTGGCGGGCGATGTTGCTGAGGGCCTCTCGTGCGATCGCGAGCAGCTCCACGGTCCGGTCCGGCCCGATGACCGGGGTCGTGGCCGTGGGCCCGGCGCGCAGCTCCACGTCGATCATCGTGTTGACCCGGAACTCGTCGGCCAGGGCGGCGAGGCCCTCGACCACGTCGACGCCGTCGACGAGCGCCGGCCGGAGCCCGAAGATGAAGTTGCGGATGTCGCGGATGGTCTGGTCGAGGCCGTCGATGGCCCGCTCGACCCTGCGCCGGGCCTCGTCGGGCTCGCCGTCCATCATGTCGGGCACATCGTCAAGTGAGAGGCCCACCGCGTAGATCGCCTGGATCACGCCGTCGTGGAGGTCCTTGCCGATGCGCTCGCGCTCCTCGACGATGGCCAGGCGCTGCACCTGGTCGTGGAGCCGGGCGTTGTCCATCGCAATCGCCGCGTGGCGGGCGAACGTCTCGATCTCGCGCTGGTCCTCGTTGGTGAACCCGCCGTCCTTCTCTGTCAGGTAGAGGTTCCCGATCGTCCGGCCGCGAACGACGACCGGAACCCCGAGGAACGAGTGCATGTCGGGATGGTTCGGCGGGAAGCCGACGCGGCGCGGATCCGCCATCAGGTCATCGAGTCGAACCGTCCGGTTCTCCCGGATGATCACGCCGAGGATCCCGTGGCCGCGCGGGGGAGCGCCGATCCGGGCGCGGTCCGTCCGGCCGATCCCACTCGTGATGAACTGCTCGATGGCGCCGGACTGGTCGTGGACGCCGAGCGCGGCATACCGGGCGCCGGTCAGGATCCTGACCCGGTCCACGATCACCTGGAGGACACGGTCCACGGCCAGCACGCCGGCCATGGCGCGGATCGCCTCGTCGACCGCCGCGAGCCGGCGCAGTGCGTGAGCAGCCTCGGCACGGTCGCGGGCGCGCGCAACGGCGAGCTGGACGAGGCGCGCGGCGTCTTCACCGTGACGCTGGGGGTCGTCGAGCCAGAGCGTCCCCGGGGCTGGCCGGGCCGCGTCGGAGCCGGCGCTGCTGCCGGCGCTGCTGCCGGCTTCCTCGGCCCCCCCGTGGATCGGCAGGGCCACCACCGAGCCGCGCCCGGTGCGGCCGGGCCGGCGGGCCAGGGTCCCCCACCCCGCCGTAACCGTCGCCGATGGCTCGATCGCGGCCTCGAGATGAGCGCCGGATGCGCCGCAGGCGCGCGCCACCGCCTCGAGGCCGCGCACGAGCAGGCGCTCGGGCAGCGCCGGCTCCGCGGCCCACTCCTGCAGGGCCACCAGGACGGCGATCAGCTCCGAGGGATCGGTCGACGGACGGGACGCACCGGTCATCGGCTCGAGCGTAGCAGGGGCGCCACGCACACGCAGCATCGGGCGCGCACGCGTGGCTCCATGCGCACGCGCGCACAATCGGCCCCTCGGCACCCCCGCAACGGGCCGAATGTCATGTGAGGGCTGTCGGCGACGCCGTACCATCCCCGATCATGGAATCCACGACGCCTTCGGGCACTACTCCGCCGACTTCGCAAGGCCCCGAGGCGACTGAGCCGACGGTGCTCGACGCCTCCCTCACGCGCCGCGGCTTCCTGCGCGGCGCCGCGCTCGCGGGCACGGGCCTGGTGGCCGCGACCGTGGCTGCCTGCGCGCCCGCCGCCGCGCCCAGCTGGAGCTACGCCACCTCGAAGCCCGCGCCGCTCCCATCCACGCCGCCCGCAACCCCCGTGCCAACCGGGATGCCCGGGATGTCGGCCGCCCCGAGCGCGACGCCCGCCGCGTCGGCGCCCGTCGGCAACATCCCGGCCGGCTGGAGCGAGCACGACGTGGCCGCCCGCGACGTCGTGCGGCGCTATGTCGGCAACCTGGCGCCCGCCCTCCAGGGCATCTACGGCGACGAGGTTTTCGCCCAGCTCGCCGAGATCCTCGGCGCCGCCGACAACTACCCCGAGCTGTCCCTGCCGCCTGCGTTCGCGCAGGTGCCCCAGCTCCTGCTCAGCGACGTGCTGACGCCGCTCACGCCGACCCTCGACGGCGACGTCAAGGTGTTCGAGCTGACGATCGATGAGATCGAGCAGAGGATCGACGAGAAGATGGCGCCGGTGGCCGCCCTGGGCTACAACGGCCAGTGGCCGGGGCCGACGATCCGGGTCACCGAGGGTGACAAGGTCCGGGCGATCTTCAAGAACAACCTGAAGGAGACCACCGGCGTCCACTTCCACGGCATCGACTTCGGCAACTTCTTCATGGACGGGGTTCCGTTCGTGACGCAGCTGCCGATCCCGCCCGGCGAGTCGTTCACCTACGAGTTCGTGGCCAACCCGGCGGGCTCGATGATGTACCACTCGCATCACAACGCCAGCGACCAGGTCGGTCGCGGCCTGCTGGGCGCCTTCATCATCGACCCCAAAGAGCCGACGGTGAAGTACGACCGCGAGTACATCTGGATCTCGAACGACACCCTCGGCGGCTTCACGATCAACGGCCACGGGTTCCCGGCCGTCGTGCCGGTCCTGGCTGCCGTCGGTGAGACGGTCCTGATTCGCTACATGAACGAGGGCATCATGATGCACCCGTGGCACAGCCACGGGTACACGCAGCAGGTCGTTGCCCGTGACGGGCGTCCGCTCGGGACCGCCGAGTTCGGCTGCGACACCCTCGGGGTCAACCCGGGCGAGCGCTACGACGTGACGATCACGGCCGAGCGGCTGGGTATCTGGGCCTACCACTGCCACATCCTGCCCCACGTCGAGGGCCTCAACGGCATGTTCGGGATGGTCACGACGCTCATCGTCGTGCCTGAGAAGTCGGACATCGACGCGATCTACAAGGCCCTCGGAATCGGATAGTCACACAGGAAGGAAGGTCCGGGGCGTCCCACCCGGGATCTCAGGCATGGCGCATATCGAGACCATCCTGCTCGCCACCGACATGTCGACGGCGTCCCGGGCCGCAGAGGACGAGGCAGTCGACCTCGCCGCGAGTCTCGGCGCCCGGCTGGTCGTGCTCTCGGTTGTCTCGGGCACCCCGTCCACGCGGTCGGCGCGCCAGCTCGCGGTGGAGGCGCTCGTGCAACGGGCCCGCGCCAGTGGCGCGACGGCCACCGGCCTCACCTGGGAGGGCGACGCAGGCGAGTCGATCGTCGAGGCCTCCGAGGCGGAGACGGCAGACCTGATCGTGGTCGGCACCCACGAGCGGGGCGCCGTCGGGCGACTCTTCCTGGGCAGCGTCTCGGACCACGTGGTGCGCCACGCGCGATGTCCGGTCATGGTGGTGCGGCCCACGCGGACGACCGCGTCGGCCTGAGCGCCGCCTACTTCGTGTACATGCCCTCGGGGTCGAGCTCCTCGCGGATGAGGCGGATCTCGTCGGCGGTGGGGGCCGGCGTGGTGGGGAGCGGCTCGGCGATCTTCGGGTCCCAGCCGATCGTCGCCCGGACCTCCTCGAGCGTCGCGCCCGGGTGGAGGAAGTCGAGGCGCATCTCGCCCTCCTCGTCGAAGTGCCAGATGCCGAGGTCGGTGACGACGACGGACGGGCCGCGCCCGAGCCAGCCCTGCTCGCGCCGGATCCGCTCGGCCTTCTCGGCCCCGCCGAGGTTGCCGGGCGAGGTCCGGAAGTCGATCTTCTCGACGAACGAGCGCGCCGACTGGCGCATGATCACGAAGATCTGGCGGGCGTTGATCGCGATCTCGCAGGCCCCGCCGGAGCCGGGCAGGCGCGTCTTCGGCGTCGCGTAGTCGCCGATGACGGTGGTGTTGATGTTCCCGAAGCGGTCGATCTGGGCCGCCCCGAGGAAGCCGACGTCGACGAGCCCGCCCTGGAGGTAGAAGGCGAACAGCTCCCACATGCTCACGACGGCGGTGGCGCCGGTGACGATGGTGGGGTCGCCGATCGACAGAGGCAGGCGGGCCGGCTGGGCGCCGAAGACGCCGGCCTCGTAGACCAGCTCCATCTCCGGGGCGACCGTTCGCTTCGCCAGGTTCACCGCGATGTTAGGCAGTCCCACGCCCACGAAGCAGACGCGCTGGCCGGCCAGCTCGCGCGCGGCGGCCACGATCATCATCTCGGACTTGGAGAAGGCGGGCTCCGGGGCGGGCCCGGGGGCGGGCGTCGCGGACCCGGGGGCGGGCGCCGGCTCGGTCATCAGCGGTACTCCCCGTAGTCGACGACGCCGGAGGGGGCGGTGCCGGACGGGCGCAGGGATGCGAGCCGCTCCGTCCCGAGCTTCTCGAGGTAGGCGGCCCGACCGTCGAGGTCGTGGACCCACGCCCGGAGCCACGCGTCCGTGGCCCCGGCGTCGCGGCTGATCGGGTCCCAGTCGCGGTAGAAGCGGTTGTCGCGGTCGTAGCAGCCCTGGACGTACGAGGGGTGGGCGCCCCACGGCTCGACGACGACGGCGTCGACGACGATGCCCGGCACGATCGTCCGGTTCGGGTCGGCGCGGATGACCGCCTCGTCGACGAGCTCCTCCACGACGACGATGACCCGCTCCGCCGCGAACGCGGCTTCCTTCTGGCAGCCCAGCAGGCCCCAGACCTGGGTGTTTCCGGCGACGTCGGCGCGCTGGGCATGGATCACGGTCACGTCCGGGCGGAGCGGCGGCACCGCGTAGACGATCCCGTCACCGTACGGGCTCTCGACGGGCCGGATCAGCGGATTCACCACCGGGAGGTCGGTCTCGAAGTAGGAGCGGAGGGGCATGAAGGGGAGCTTTGCCGCCCCGGCCGCGTAACGGGCGACCATCCCGAAGTGGCTGTACTCCTCCAGCTCGAGGCTGGCGTCCGGGCCCTCGGTGACGCGGCGGATGGCATTGAGGCCGCCCACGCCCGGGTTGCCGAGCCAGCTGAAGACCAGCTTCCGGGCCACTCCCGCCGCCACCATCTGGTCGTAGATGACATCCGGCGTCATCCGGGCGAGGACCAGGTCGCGACGGCGCTGGCGGATGATCTCGTGACCGGCGGCGAAGGAGATGAGGTGGGTGAAGCCCTCGATCGCGACCGTATCGCCGTCCCGGACGAGCTCGGCGACGGCGTCGTGCATCGTGGCGACCTTGGAGCTCAACCGCGCGCCCTCCGTCTTGCCAGCCTCGCCCAGCCCCGGTGACGAGGTGCTCGCGTCGCCGCGCCCGTCACCCTACATCGACGAGCCGAAGTCCTCGCGAATGAGGCCGGACCGACGCGCGGCCTGGACCTCCTCCACGTCCGACATGCGGTACGCGGCAACGTGGGCGACCGACTCCGTGAAGATCCGGATCGCGGTGGCCATCTCGTCGGCGGTCACGACCAGCGGCGGCGACATCCGCACGCAGTCGTCGCCGGCCTCGAGCACGAGCAGCCCCCGCCCGAAGGCCTGCATCTGGACGGCCTCCGCGGTGTCGCCCGAGTCGAACTGGATCCCGATCATGAGGCCCTTGCCCCGCACGTCGCAGACGAGGTCCGGGAAGTGCTCGAGCAGCGGCCGCAGGCCGCGCAGCCCCTGCTCGCCGCGTTCCGTCGCGTTCGCCATGAGGCCCTCCTCGAGGAGGTCGATCGTCGCCATCATGGCGGCCAGCGCGACGGGGTTGCCGCCATACGTGGAACCATGCGCGCCGGTGGTCCAGTCCATCACCTCGGCCCGCGCGATCATCGCCCCGATCGGCATCCCGGACGCGATCCCCTTGGCCGTCAGGAGGATGTCGGGCTCGACGCCGAAGTGCTCGATCGCCCACATCTTCCCTGTCCGGCCGGCGCCGGACTGGACCTCGTCAGCGATGAGCAGGATCCCGTGCCGGTCGCAGATCTCGCGAAGCCGGGGCAAGAAGGCCGCGTCGGGAACGACGTAGCCGCCCTCGCCCTGGATCGGCTCGACGATGACGGCCGCGAACTCGTCGGCCGGCATCAGGCGCCGGAAGACCCGCTGCTCGAGCTCGTCAAGCCCGGCGCTGCCGAAGGGCACATGGTAGACGCCGGGCAGGAGCGGCCCGAAGTGGGCGTGGTACTTCGCCTTCGACGCGGTGAGGCTGACGGCGCCCATGGTCCGCCCGTGGAAGGCGCCCAGGAAGGCGACCACGTTGGGCCGGCGGGTGTGGTAGCGGGCCAGCTTGAGCCCCGCCTCCACGGCCTCGGCGCCGGAGTTGCCGATGAAGACACGGTTGGGCCCGCGCATCGGGGCGATCCGGGCGAGCCGCTCGGCGGCGTAGGCGTAGATAGGCAGGTAGAAGTCGGACGCGCTGAAGTGGATGAGCTCCGCCGCCTGCGCGGCGATCGCCTCGACCACGCGCGGGTGGGCGTGGCCGGTCGAGTTCACCGCGATCCCGGCGTTGAAGTCCAGGAAGACGTTGCCGTCGATGTCCTCGATGGCGCAGCCCTCGCCGCGCACGGGGACGATCGGGTAGGCCCTCGGCAGGCTCGGGCTCGTCCAAGCGTGGTCGAACTCGATGTGGGCGCGGGCGCGCGGGCCCGGCAGCTCCGTCACGATGCTCGGCACGGAGCGCGCCTGGACGATCGTGCTCACGCGGGACCTCCTGGTGATCCTGGACGCCGCTCGGGGAAGGCGGCGTGGGCGCATACAGTTTATGCACTGTGGATATCGTCCACTATAGCCGAACGGCCGGGGCGCCCGGGGCCCATTGGCAGGGCCCCCGGACCCCGGGTACGGCAGGCTGGCGCCGGTCGGAGGCCACCCCCGGGTGACCGAAGGCTCAGTCGACGATCGTGTGGCTCTGCTCGCGCATGAAATGGGCGGGGTAGTAGATGCTCAGCCCCGCCTTGCCGGTCGAGCCCGAGCCCTTCCAGCCACCGAACGCCTGGACGCCGGGCCAGGCTCCGGTCGTGGCCCCGGCCGCGCGGTTCACGTAGAGGACCCCCGCCTCGATCGTGTCGAGGAAGCGGTCGATCTCGGTCGGGTCCTCGCTGTAGACACCGGCCGTGAGGCCGTACGTGCTGTCGTTCGCAAGACGCACCGCCTCCTCGAGCGAGTCCACGGCGTGGACGGCGGTGAAGGGCACGAAGAGCTCGTCCTGAAGGAGACGGTGGTCGGCGGAGAGGTGCCCGACGACGGTGGGCTCCACGAACGTGCCGCGGGCGAGATCACCGTCCGAGCGGCGTTCGCCGCCGATGAGGACGCGGCCGTCACGCCGTGCGTCGGCCACGGCCGCGAGGTAGCGCTCGACGGCACGCTGGTCGATGATCGGGCCGAGCCAGTTCTCGCGGGCCAGCGGATCGCCGATCGTGATCCTCTCGGTCTTCTGGACCAGCAGGCGGACCAGCTCGTCGTGGACGCGGCGCTCGACGTACACGCGACTGTTCGCGGAGCACTTCTGGCCGCCGAAGCCGAAGGCGCTGCGGACGATCCCGTCGGCCGCCTCCTCGAGGTCCGCCTTCGCCGTGACGATCGCCGGGTTCTTGCCCCCCATCTCCACGATGCAGGGCTTGGGCCACCGCTTCGAGAAGGTCCGGAACAGGGCCATCCCGACCTCGTACGAGCCGGTGAAGACGATTCCGTCGACGCCCGGGCTCTCCTGGAGCTCCTGCCCGACGCTCTCGCCGGGTCCCATCACGAGGTTGAAGACGCCGTCGGGCAGGCCGGCGTGGCGATAGGCCTCGGCCAGCAGAGCGCCGCTCATCGCGCCCGCCGACGCGGGCTTGAAGACGACGGCGTTGCCTGCCATCAGGGCGCCCGAGCTGGGGCCGGCCGCGAGAGCCATCGGGAAGTTGAAGGGGCTGATGACCGCGAAGACGCCGAAGGGGCGCAGGACGGAGCGCGTGCGGACCGTCGGATCACCGAGATTGTCCATCGCGTGGACGTACCCGTCGTTGCGTTCGTAGACGTCCGCGTAGTAGCGGATCAGATCGGCGGACTCCTCCACCTCGCCCAGGGCCTCGAGCCGGCTCTTCCCGACCTCGATGGCCATCAGGGCTGCATACTCCATCTGGCGCTCGGAGATGAGGTCTGCGGCCCGGCGGAGGATCGCAAGGCGCTGCTGCCATGGCACCGCGCGCCATGCCGGCTGCGCGGCCCGAGCCGCCGCCACCGCGTCCCTCGCGTCCTGGCGCGTTCCCCGGGCGAACGTCCCCACGAGGATCTCGTGATCGATCGGCGAGCGGAGGTCGAACGAGCCCTCGCCGTCACGACCCGCGCCGGCGATCCAGTTCTGGTGGTGGGCGCCCAGGCGGGCGCGGGCCTTCTCGATCCCGGCGTCGTAGAGCGCGTGGAGCCCTTCGTTGTCGTTGCGCAGGGTCGCGTAGGTGATCTTGGCCAGGCTGCTCATCGGGATCCTCCGTGCACGGGAACGCGGGCGCAGGCGAACGGGACCGGGAGCGTACCGGTCAGGCGCAATTCGGTCCAGCGCGCGATAAGCGGGCCGCTCAGCCCCCCGAGAAGATGGGCGAGACGAGGATCCTGTCGCCCTCGCGCACCTCCTCGTCAACGGTGGCACCGTGCCCGTTCCTGGCGATGATCATGGGCCGATCGCGATCGATGGCGATGGCGTCGAGGAGATCGGCGACCGTCGTCCCCGGCTCGACATCCAGCTCCTTATGGCTGAACCCGACCGCGTGGACGAACGCGCCCGCCAGCTTGAGGGTGACCTTCATCTCAGCGAAGCGTCGCGTACGCCTCCGCGGCTGCCGCCTCGGCGCCGAGCCCCAGGGACTCCAGGGTGGCCCGGGTGGGCACGCCGCGGGTGTCGTAGCCACGGATGTCGTAGTAGTGCTGGAGGAGGCTGTCGTACTTGTCGCGCTCCAGGATGCGGCCGGCGATGGGGCCGTCCGTGTCGGCGTTGGATGGATCGAACCAGGCGGCCGGCGGGAAGTCGGCGGAGCGATCCGTCTCGGGGAACTCGCGCAGCCAGAAGAGCTTGATGAGCGCGTAGATCCGGTCCGAGATCGGCCAGAAGTCCTCCAGCTTCCAGTCCTTGCCCGTGATCGTGTTGAAGTAGATCGGGTAGTGCTCCACGCCCCAGCCGACCTCCACCCACGGGAAGCGGCAGGTGATGATCGACTCGAAGAGGCCGCCCCGGATGCGCTGCAGGTCGACGACCTTCTGGGCCTTGTCCCGGCCGTACGACTCGCGGGGCGTCTGGTTCACCTCGTAGGTGATGATCCAGGACTCCTTGTGGTGCGCGCCGATCGGGCTGACGCCGAAGGCGAGGGCCATGCCCGGGATGAACTTGCAGTTGTAGGCCGAGATCTCGAGGCCCTTCACCTGCATGGCATAGGCCTCGGACCCGTGGCCGAAGGCGCGGGCGGCCGGGAGCGTCCCGTCGGCGAGGATGTTGCCGATCTCGCCCTCGCGATGGGCGATCTGGCCCAGGACCTTCTTGAAGGCCGTGATGTCGCCGAACAGGGGCCCGCCGGGGGCAGCCCCGCGCTCGACGGCGTCGGCGTAGAAGCCGAGCACGCCGCCGGCCGAGATCGTGTCGAGGCCGTAGTCATCGCACAGGTAGTTGAGCGCGCCGACCTCGGCCAGGTTGTAGAGGTCGAGGTTCGGCCCCAGGAGGCCGATGTTCTCGTAGTCGACCTCGGCCTCGCGGCCCTCGTCGTCGAGGACGGCGATCCCGCAGCGCATCGTGCAGTTCGGGCAGCCGTACGTGGCGACGCGCGCCGCATGGACCCGCTCGCCGTCCACCATCCAGGCGTCCGGGTGGTGCGTCCCCCGGAAGTTGTGGACCGGGAGCGCCGCGACCTCGTTGCACCAGGGCAGCACGCCGGTCGTGCCCTGGAGGGACCAGCCGGCCTCCTTGTCGATGCGGTGAACCTCGCGCAGGTCGTCCCGGCCGAGCTCCTTCATCTTCGCGGGGAACGCCTGCGGGATGGGCTTGGAGCCCGTCACCACGATCGCCTTGAGGAGCTTGGAGCCCATGACCGCGCCCATGCCCGGCCGGCCGCCCGAGCGCCCCTCCAGGCTGCGAACGACGGCGAAGTGGACCATGTTCTCGCCGCCCGGGCCGATGTTGAGGACCCCGGCACCCTTGCTGTAGCGAGCGTAGATCCACTCGTTGGTCTCGATCGTGCCCTTGCCCCAGACCTCGTCGGCCGGCAGGAACTCGACCCGGTCGTCGTCGATGGCGAGCATCGTCGGGCTGGCCGCGCGGCCCTCGATGATCAGGGCGTCGTAGCCGGCCTTGCGGAGCTGGTCGGTCATGCGCGTGCCGAGGTTTCCGTCGCCGTAGCCGCCGGTCGCGGGCGACTTTGCGGCGACGATCGTCTTGCCGGTGTTGGGGGCCGGGACGCCGGAGATGGGACCGACCGCCACGACCAGCTTGTTCTCGGGCCCGAGGGGATCGATGCCCGGGGCGAGCTCGTCGTAGAGGATCTTGACGGCGAAGCCGCGCCCGCCGATCCAGGTGTCCGCGAACTCCTGGGAGAACGTCTCCACGCGGTGCGTCCTGTTGGTCAGGTCCACCCTGAGGATCTGTCCGGTCCAGCCATCCATCGTCAGCTCATCCTCGCAGTGGTTGTGGGGTCGACCGTAGGTGGGGGTGGCGCTCCGGGCAAGAGGGAATCGAGGCTCTCTTCCCGGGAGGAATGGCCCTCCCTCCGCGGATCAGTCTAGCGCCGCGACGACGTCGCCCATGGCCCCCGCGACCGCGTCCGGGACGGCCCGCCCGCGCAGCCCCGGGACATCCTCAGCAGCCGTCCGCCCCGTGAGGACCAGGATCGCGCGCAGGCCGACCCGCCGGGCCCCGGTGATGTCCTGGACGCTGTGATCGCCCACCATCGCCACGTCGCCATACCGGAGGGCCCTGCCGCCGGCGGCGGCGACATCGGCCGCGAGACCGCGGAACGCGGTCCGGAACATCAGGGGGCCGGGCTTGCCCGTGAGACGGGCGCGCCTCCCCGTCGCGTATTCGAGGGCCGCAACGAAGGCGCCCGAGTCGATCGTCTCGCCCCGTGCCGTGAGCCACCAGCCGTTGCGGTGCATCGCGATCAGCTCGGCCCCGCGGCGGACCAGGCGGAACGCCCGGTCCAGGTTCTGGTAGCTCAGGTCGTGGCCGGCATCGCCGATGACCACGGCGGCCGCGCGGGCATCGTCGGCGTCGGCGGCCTCCGGGGCCATGAGCGGATCGCCGGCGAACTCCCGCAGCCCGTCTCGATGGGTCAGCACGAAGACCGGCTGCCCCGGATACGTGCGCCGCACGTCGTCGACGGTGGCCGAGAGGGAGGTCACGATCCGCTCGGCCGGGATCGTGAGCCCCAGCCCCGCGAATCGCGCCGCCACGGTCTCGCGGTGGGACGCGGAGACGTTCGTCGCCACCCGGTAGGGGATGCCGCGCGCGTCCAGGCGACCAAGCGCCTCAGCGACGCCGGGCAAAGCAGTGCCGGGCGCTACGAGGACGCCGTCGGCGTCGAAGATCACGGCCCGGACGCCGCGAAGCGCGTCCCGCAGCCCGGCCGGTGTCGATTGGCTCATCGAGCGAGTGTATCGAGGGTCGCGCTCCTGTGAGCGGCCGGGGCGCCGTCGCCTCCCGGGTTGGCCGTCACTCCCCGCCGGGCTCGCCGGCCGCAGGTGGTGGCGTCCACGACGGCCGCCGGGCGAGCCAGATGACGAGGATCACCCCGAGCGCCGCGAGCCCGGCCCGCGCCGCGAGGGAATCGACGACGTAGACGACCGAGACGACGAAGGTCGCCGTCACCATCACGATGGCCAGGGCCTTCGCCCGCGGGGGGATCGCGCGGTGCTCCTGCCACGCCACGATCGTGGGTCCGAAGGTGCGGCTCCGGACCAGCCGGTCGTGGGCTCTGGTCGAGGCCCGCAGGTAGCAAGCCGCGGCGAGGAGCACGAACGGCGTCGTCGGCAGGACCGGGACGACGATGCCCAGCGCCGCGAGGCACAGGAAGACCGTCCCGAGCACGAGGAAGGCGGCGCGGACCGGACGTGCACCCGCGAACGGGAGCCGGGAAGCCGGTCGGCCAGGGGTGGGGCTCACGCGCCCAATCCTAGTCGCAGGGGGGCGCCATGCAGCCGGCGATCGCGGGTATCCCCGCCCCGCAGGGCCCGGGACCGCGAACCGCTAGGATTCGCGCTCGGATACCACGCGGGACCCACGCTGCCGAGGGAGGATCAGATGGGGCTGCTGGACGGCAAGAACGCGCTCATCTTCGGCGTTGCCAACGATCACTCGATTGCCTGGGGGATCGCGAGGGCGCTCCACGAGCACGGGGCGACGGTCGGGTTCAGCTCGCTCGAGAGCCTCATCGAGAGGCGGGTTGCCCGCCTGGCGGCGAGCCTCGGCAGCACGTTCGTGGAGCCCTGCGACGTCCGCGACGACGCGGCGGTGAAGGCGGTCTTCGATCGCTGGGGCGCGGAGGTGGGGGACCTCGACATCCTGGTCCACGCCCTCGCGTTCGCGAACCGGGAGGACCTCGAGGGTGCGTTCGTGAACACGTCCCGGGACGGCTTCGCGCTGGCGATGGACGTGTCGGCGTACTCGCTGGTCGCGCTCGCCCGCGAGGCGCGCCCGTACCTGCGCCCGGGCGCGAGCATCCTGACCCTGACCTACTACGGGGCCGAGAAGGTCGTCGCCCACTACAACGTGATGGGCGTGGCGAAGGCCGCCCTCGAAGCGTGCGTCCGCTACCTCGCGGCGGACCTCGGGCCCGAGGGCGTGCGGGTCAACGCCATCTCGGCAGGGCCGGTGCGGACCCTCGCCGCCCATGGGATCCGCGGCTTCCGGACGATGCACGACGCGTTCCGCGACGTGGCGCCGATGCGCTCGAGCATCACGATCGAGGACGTTGCGGGGACCGCGGTCTGGCTGGCCAGCGACCTCGCCCGCCAGGTCACGGGCGAGACCATCTACGTGGACGGCGGCTTCAGCATCCTGGGGGTGCCAACGCCGGAGGCGTGATCGCCGGTCACCATTGATCGTGCTGGAGTCGCATTCCGGACGAGTCCTGCCCGCGGGCGTCAGGCCGGTCGCGCGTCCGCATCTCCCGCCAGCCACGTCTCGTAGCGCGAGGCGAAGAGGGCCGGGGCGCCGCCCGTCGCGAGGAAGACGATCGCTCGGTGCGGCACCGAGCCGGGCGGCAGCGCCACGAGGCCGGCCAGAGCCTTCCCGGAGTAGACCGGATCGAGCAGAAGACCCTCGAGGCGCGCCGCCAGGAGCAGCGCGTCGCGGCAGGCGCCGGTCGGCGCGCCATACCGCTCGCCGACCTGGTCGCGCACCAGCCACGGTTCGCCCGTAGGCCGCGGCAGGCCGACCAGCGCAGCGACCTCGACGGCCAGCATGCGCACGGTCGACGCCGGATCGACGATCGCCCCGACGTCGACTCCCATGACCCGTTCGTGGCCCAGGCGCGCCGCGAGCCCGGCGTGCGTCCCGCCCGAGCCGGTGGCGGTGACGACCAGGAGATCCTCGTGGCCAAGGTCCACGAGGATCTCGTCGGCCGCTGCGACGTAGGCGCTCGCGCCGAGGGGCGACGAGCCGCCGATAGGGATCACGTACGGCCGGCGGCCGTCCCTGCGCAGCTCGTCCGCGATCCGCTCGAGGGTCGCATTGAGCTCGTCCATCGCGATCGGGCCGAGGAAGCGCCGCTCAGACCCCAGCAGGACGTCGAGCACCTGGTTCGCCTCCAGCCGGTCGGGAGGTGGGGCGTTGAAGGCAAGGACAGACCGGAGCCCGGCCCGAGACGCGGCCGCCGCCGTCATCCGGGCGTGGTTGCTCTGGAGGCCGCCTGCCGAGACCAGCGTATCGGCGCCCATCGCGAGGGCATCGGCAACAAGCAGCTCCAGCTTCCGGGCCTTGTTGCCGCCCATCGCCAGGCCGGTGCAGTCGTCGCGCTTGACCCACAGGCGCCCCGCGGCCAGCCCGAGTCTCGCACCGAGCCGGTCGGCGGGTTCGAGCGGAGTGGGCAGGTGGGCGAGCTGCGGACCGTCGTTCATTGGGCCATGATCCCGCAACGGCGCGATCCCGTCGCTTCGCCGAGGCGGCCGGGAGTCGCCGGCGGGCCCGCGCCCGCGATCGTCCCATCCAGCGACCGGGGCGAGCCGATCTGAACAGTGACATGACCATCCCCACCGACCCCTCGTCCACCCCGCAGCCCGACGACGGCAGGGAGTCTGCGTGGCAGTATCCGCGCCCTCCGCGCATCGAGCCCGTGCCCCAGCGGATCCGCGTGGTCGTGGACGGCCTGACGATCGCCGAGACGACGCGCGCCCTCCGCGTGCTCGAGACTAGCCACCCGCCGTCGTACTACGTGCCCCGCGAGGACGTTCGCGGGGACCTGCTGTCGGCGAACCCGCGGACCTCCTTCTGCGAGTTCAAGGGACGAGCCTCGTATGTCGACCTGAACCTCCCGGGCGGGCTCCTGGCTTCGGGACGGCAGCGGACCATTGCCAGCGTCGCATGGACCTATGAGAACCCCGCCCCCGGATACGAGGCTATCCGTGGCCACCTCGCCTTCTACCCCAGCCGGGTGGACGAGGCCTGGGTCGGCGATGAGCGGGCCACCGCCCAGGAGGGCGACTTCTACGGTGGCTGGATCACGAGCCGTGTCGTTGGCCCCTTCAAGGGAGGGCCGGGCACCGGGGGCTGGTAGGCGGCGGGGCGGGGGCTGGTAGGCGGCGGATCTGCGACGGGAGGCGCCGCCGAACGGGGGCGTCAGCGGCAGGAGCGGCAGCGGCCGACGATCGTGACGTGCGACAGGTCGACCTCGAACCCACGCTGGGCATCGAGGGATCGAACGATCGACGACGCCTCGTCCGCGCGGATCTCCCAGCTGGCACCGCACACCTTGCAGTGCAGGTGGCCGTGGACCGCGTCCGGGAGGACGTGGTACTCCTCCCGGCCGTCCGGCCCGTGACCGTGCCGGACGATCCCGAGCTCCTCGAGGACGTCGAGCGTCCGGTAGACCGTCGACGGGATCGTTGAGGGGTCCCGCTCCCGGCAACGCTCGACCAGCTCGGCGCCGGTGACGTGCCCGCGGGTCTCGGAGAGGACCGTGACCAGGGTCCGCCGCTGGGGCGTCCAGCGCAGCCCGCGGTCGTGCAGACGGTCGCGGACCGTCTCCCGGATGCGGGAATCGTCGCCACGCACGGGCGGGGGCAATCCGGCAGGGCTCATGGCCCGAAGTATAGGCAGCAACTCCCGCTCCGCCACTTGTTGCAACGTGTTGCAGGAGAGACGGCTCGCGCCTACAATCGCCCAAGGCGGGTGCGTACCCGCGGCCGCATCTGATGAGAGGGATCGTCGTGTTCGCATCTCTGGCCGGCGCCGCCGCCCAGGTCGGGGGGCCGGGACCCGTGGCGCTCCACGCACCGGACGGCTTCCTGAGCCTGCCGATCGCGGCGCTCATGTGGGTCGTCACGATCGCCGTGACCGCGATCGCCGTGAAGAAGACCAACGAGACCTTCGATGAGCGGGCCATCCCCCTGATGGGCGTCACCGCCGCCTTCATCTTCGCGGCCCAGATGTTCAACTTCCAGGTCATCGGCGGAACGTCCGGTCACCTGCTGGGCGGCGTTCTCGCGGCGATCCTCCTGGGCCCGTGGGCCGGCACGCTCGTGATGGTGGCCGTCGTGGCCGTCCAGGGCCTCGTCTTCCAGGACGGTGGGCTCGTTGTGATGGGCGCGAACATCTTCAACATGGGGATCATCGGGACGCTCGGCGGGTACGCGATCTACCGGGCGCTGTGCGGAATCCTCGGCGGTGAGCAGCGGGCGCGGATCCCGGCGGCGGGCGTCGCGGCCTGGCTCTCGGTCTTCCTGGCGGCGGGGGCGATGGCACTGGAGCTCGGCCTCTCGGGGACCACCGACCTGGTGGTGGCCCTCACCGCGATGCTCTCGATCCACGCGCTGATCGGCATCGGCGAGGCGCTGATCACGATGGCGGCCCTCGCCTTCATCCAGGTGACCCGGCCCGACCTGTTCGGCCTGCGCGACGCACGCGTCGCCGCGGGCGCCTGAGGAGCGACGAGATGAGCGACGTCTCCCCCACCCCGGACGCCACGCCCGATGGAGCCTCGAAGGGCATCCTCGCCCGCTACTGGTGGGTGGTCGGTCTGGCGATCGCCGGCGTGATCGCCGCGCTTGCAGCCGCGTTCGCCTCGGGCGACCCGGACGGCCTGGACTCGGTCGCGATCGACCAGGGATTCGAGGAGGTCGGGAAGGACCCAGGCTTCGAGATCCTGCCCGACTACACGATCCCGGGCATCGACGGCACCGTCTCCACGATCATCGCCGGGATCGTCGGGATCGCGGTCGTCTTCCTGCTTGTCTTCCTGCTCGGGCGGCTTCTGGCGCGGCGGCGGAAGGGCGCGGCGGCCTGACCTGAACCTCGACCGCTACCTCGCCCGCGACAGCATCGTCCACCGCGTCGATCCGCGGCTCAAGTTCATCCTGACCGTCGGGTTCATCGTCTCGATCAGCCTGCTTCCGGTCGGGTCGTTCATGGCCCTCGGGATCGCATGGCTGGGGCTCGCTGCCCTGTCGACCCTGGCTCGCCTGGGTCCGCTGCGCCTGGCCAAGTCCGCGTTCTTCGCGCTGCCGTTCGTTCTCGCCGCCCTGCCGCTCGTCTTCACCCGCCCAGGTGATCCCCTCGCGACGATCGAGATCGGCCCGATCGTCCTGACCATCAGCGGGCAGGGCCTGCGCGAGTTCGCGACCATCGCCCTCAAGAGCTGGGTGAGCGTTCAGGCAGCCCTCCTGCTGTCCTTCACGACCCCGTTCCCTGACCTCGTGGAGGCCCTGCGCCAGCTCCACGTGCCCCGCCTCCTCGTGGCGATCATCGGCTTCATGTATCGCTACCTGGCGGTGCTGGCGGAGGAGGCCGGTCGCCTCAACCGCGCACGCCTGAGCCGATCGGCGGTGGTCGAGGGACGCGGCGGCGGCAGCCTCCGCTGGCGGGCGGGCGTCGTGGGCGGGATGGTGGGCTCGCTCTTCCTGCGTTCCTACGAGCGCAGCGAGCGCGTCTACGCGGCGATGCAGGCCCGGGGCTTCGACGGTGAGTTCCGGTCGATGGGCGGCCGGGCCTTGACCGCCACCGACTGGACGGCCTTCGCGGTCGTCACCGCGGCGATCGTCGCCTTCGTGCTCGCCGGCCAGCTGATCCTCCCGCGCCCGTGAATGGAGTCCCCCGCGACGTGAGCCCCTCCCCCAGCGAGACGCACTCGCCCGATACCCACGCGCACCCGCACGAGCACGGCATCGGATCGCCGGACGCCGTCACCCACGAGCACGCCCATCCTCCCGGGGCGCTGCACGGCCGACCCGTCGTGGCGCCAGAAGCGCCCGACGACATCGTCGCCCGCTGGGTCGACGTCGAGCACCTCCACTTCGTCTACCCCGACGGCTTCGAGGCCCTCAAGGGCGTCCACCTGCGGATGGCCCGGGGCGAGAAGGTGGCGCTGGTGGGACCGAACGGCGCCGGCAAGAGCACGCTCATGCTCCACCTCAACGGCATCAACCTCCCGACGCACGGGGCGGTGCGCATCGGCGGCACGCTGATCGACCGGAAGAGCGTCAAGCGGATCCGGGCCGAGGTTGGCCTCGTCTTCCAGGATCCCGACGACCAGCTCTTCAGCCCGACCGTCTTCGAGGACGTCGCCTTCGGGCCGCTCCACATGGGCGTGCCCGAGGTCGAGATCCACGAGCGGGTCGAGCGTGCCCTGGCGGCCGTGGGCATGACCGGGTTCGAGCGTCGACTCCCCCATCGCCTTTCGCTCGGGCAGCGCAAGCGCGTGGCCCTCGCGACCGTCCTCTCGATGGATCCGAGCATCCTGGTCTTCGACGAGCCGTCGGCGGGCCTTGACCCGCGCGGCCGTCGTGAGCTGATTCAGCTCCTGCACACCCTCGACCAGACGCTCCTCGTGTCGACCCACGACATGCGGCTTGTCGCCGAGGTCTTTCCGCGGACGATCGTGATGGACGGCGGGGAGATCGTCGGCGATGGGCCGACCGCCCGGCTGCTGGCCGACGACGCCTTCCTGCAGGCGCACGGCCTCGAGCGACCCTGAGGGGTCGGCCGGGTCCCGGTCGACCTTCGCGCTACGGCGCCGGCGACGCGACCGGGAGGGGGATGATCAGCTTCTGGCCGACCCGGATGAGGTTCGGGTCCTTGATGTTGTTCGCCGCCTGGATCGCGGCCACCGTCACGCCGTACTTCTTGGCGATCCGACTCAGCTGATCGCCGCTCTTCACCACGTAGACCACCTGGGTGGGCGCCGGGGTCGGCTCCGGCGTCGGCTGCGGTGACGGCGACGCGCTGGGCGCGATGCTGGGCGCCGTGGTCGGCCGCTCGGTCGTCGTCGCGGCGGGGGTCGCGGCCGCGCTCGGCGACGGCGACCCGGTCGAGATGCCGGGACCGGGCAGCACGATGGGCAGCATGAGCCCCGCCACGAACCCCGCGACCGCCACGATCGCGATCGTCGCGACTGCGATCAGGAACCCGCGGAGTCGGCCCTTGCGCGGCGGCCCCTCTGCGATCGGGACAGCCGTCACGACGGGCCGGTCGCGCTCGCGGACGACGGGCTCGAGGTCCGACTCGGGCTCCGGCTCAGGCTCAGGGCCGGGCTCGAGGTCAAGCTCACCGTCCCCCTCCGGCTCCACCTCGGTGACATCTCCCGAAGCAGACCCGTCCTCGCCGAGCGGCTCATCCCGGAACCAGCCTGCGGACTCGGCATCGACGTCACCGTCCGCGGCGGCTTCCGGTTCAGGTCCCGGGGCGGGGAGATCATCCGGGGCCGCCTCCGCGCCGGGACCGGGGCCCGCGACGCTGGCGGCTGCCTCGAGCTCCGCCTCCGCCTCGGCCGACGCGGCATCGGCCGGGGCGAGGGACGCGGGCGCGGTGACGGCATCCTGGGCCTCGACGGCGGGCGTGGCGACGTCGGGTGCCTCGACGGCGGGTGCCTCGACGGCGGGCGTGGCGACGTCAGGCGTGGCGACGTCAGGCGCCGCCGCGCGCGGCTGGCCAGCGCGAGGAACGCGAGGCTTGGATCGTCGGATGCGCGGCTCTGGCATTGGCGGGATTGTACCGAGCGCTCCCCGGCGTGCACGCGCCGCGCGCGAACGGGCCGCGGCCGGCAAGGCGACGGCCTGTGTGACGCACGCCGGAGCCCCCGCGAGCTCAGCCCGCCTCGGACACCTCGAAGCGGCCCAGGCGCCAGACGCCGAGGAGCACGGCGACCGCCAGCACGGCGGCCGCGGCGACCAGCGCGACGAGCGGATCGACACCGGTTCCCGGCCGGGCCTCGCCGATCCCAGCAACCGCGCTCACGACCGCCATCGCGTACTCGCGGATCGAGAGGATCTGCGTTCCCGGCAGGAGCGACGTGAGCAGTCCCTCCCAGACAAGCACGTAGCCGAGCCCGATGACCAGGGCCCGCCCGGTCATGATCGAGAGGGTGACGAAGACGGTGCCGTACAGGACGGACGCCAGGAGCGCCCCGAGCGCCATCCCGGCCTGGAGGTCGAGCTCGGTCGGGCCCAGCACGAGGAACGCCGAGACGAGCGTCGAAGTGACCGCAAGCGCAGCGGTCGCAGGCGCGGCGACGAGCATCGCCCCAAGGACCACCGTCCGGCGCGGCACGGGCTTCACGAGCAGGTACACGATCGTGCCGTCGTCGATCTGGGTCCCGAGGGCGCCGGTGCCGAGGATCAGCGCGATCAGCGGGATCGTCAGCGCGAGGTTGAGCCCCTCGAACACGTCGACCGCCATCGAGGCGGGCGAGCCCAGGCCGCCGGCCACGGCCAGGATCAGCGCCACGAGGACGGGCACGGCCGCAAGAAGCACGACGCCCAGCGAGCGTCGCCGACCGAGCAGGGCCCGGGTCATCAGCCGCCAGAGCGGTCCAAGCGCAGCGGGACGTCCGCCGGACGACCTGCGCAGCGCGCTTGCGGGAGCGGGCCCGGGACCCGGCGCCGTGCTCATCCGCGGACCAGGTAGGAGAAGACCGACTCGAGGGATTCGTCGGCCGGGATCAGCTCGAAGATCGAGATGCCCGCGGCCCGGGCGATCCCGGCCAGCTCACCGGTGAAGGCCGCGTAGTCCGCCGCGTGGACGACCAGGCGGTCGTTCTCCAGGGCCACCCCCGCCACCGTCGGGCGGGCGACGATCGCGGCAGCCAGGGCCCGATCGTCGGACGTCCGCAGCTCGAAGGCATGGGGTCGGTCGGTCATGAGGCGGCGGATCTCGCGAAACTCGCCGGAGGCGGCCAGGCGCCCGGCCACGACGACGAGGACGCGGTCGGCGACGCGCTCCACCTCCTCGAGGATGTGCGACGAGACCAGGATCGTGGCCCCGCCGGCGGCCAGCGACCGGAGCAGGTCCATCATGTGGAGCCGCTGCCGGGGATCCATGCCGTTGAACGGCTCGTCGAGGACCAGCACCCCCGGGTCGTGGACGAGCGCCGCCGCCACCTTGGCCCGCTGGCGCATCCCTTTCGAGTACGTGGCGAGCGCCCGGTCGGCCGCATCCGTGAGCTCAACCGTCGCGAGCGCGCGCTCGACCGCGTCGGCCGGGGCGGCGACGCCCTGGAGATCGGCGTTGAGGCGCACGAAGGCCCGGCCCGTCAGGAAGCCGAAGACGGCCTCGCGCTCGGGCACGAGCCCGACCCGCCGAAACACCTCCGGGTCGCCGTACGTCGCCCGCCCGTCCACGGTCACCGACCCCGCGGACGGATGCAGCAGGCCCGCGATCATGTGGAGAAGCGTCGACTTGCCCGCGCCGTTGGGGCCCAGCAGCCCGGTGACGCCGGCTCCAAGCGAGAACGACACGCCGTTCACGGCAACGACGTTGCCATACCAGCGCGAGACGTCCCGCAGCTCGACGACGTCGACGGTCATGCCGCGATCCGCCGGTAGCGCAGGAGCAGGATCAGCGGACACGCCAGCGCCACGACGACGGCGGTGCCCGCGAAGGCCCAGACCGGCAGGTCCGAGCGGAGGATGGCGGGCATGGTCGGCTCCACGCCGAACAGCAGGGCGGAGACGCCGTCCATGAGGGCGAAGGGGTCGGCCAGCGCGACGAGGGCCAGAGGGCCATCCAGTCCCACCCGGTTGACCAGGACCGTCACGACGCCGCTCAGAACAAGGAAGGCCGCGATGATCGCGCCGGCCGCGAAGGCCCGCCGGACCGTGAACGCGCTGGCAACCAGCCCGACTCCGGCGAAGAGCGCGGACACGACGATGGTCCTGCCCACGGTGGGCCAGAGGAGGGGAACAACCGAGGCGAGACCGTCGGAGAGGCTCGGCGTCGCGAAGAGCTGCCCAAGCAGCAGGATGACCTGGGGCAGCGCAAGCACGAGCGCCACCGCCGTGAGCAGGGCGAGGTACTTCGCGGCGACATAGTCGATCCGCTCGAGGGCGCGGCTGAAGTAGAGCGTCAGGACGCGGTGGCGCTGGTCGCGCACCAGGAGCTCCGGCGCCTGGGCGGCCACGAAGAAGACGAGCAGCGTCCCGACGAACTGGAGGTAGCCCTCGAGGGTGATCGGGTTGAACCGGCTGGCCTCGCCGCCGGCGAGCGCCCCGATCCCCACGCTGAAGACCGCGGGGAGCGCGATCAGCCCGCCGAGGACGATCGGCGCGATCTTGGCCCGGCCGCTCCGGCCCAGCCCGAAGACGGCACGAAGGCTGTAGACGAAGAGCGCCGCGACGGCGTGGCGCCGGCCCAGCCGCGGGCCATCGTACCGGCGGTAGCCGAGGTCGTAGATGCTCCCCGTCGCGGAGCCGGCCAGGACGTCAGGCGGCGTCGCCATCGGCGTCTCCCTCGGTCACGTCGCGAAACATGTCCTCGACTCGGTGTCGAGCGGGCTCGATGCGCGTCAGGGCGAGCCCGCGTTCGGCGACCGCGTCGCGCACGAGGTCGAAGGGCCGAGCATCAGCCACCGTCACCAGGAGCCGTCGCGGCCCGTCGGCGCGGGCCGCGACGCCCGCGGCCACCAGATCGGCGGCGATCTCCGCCGCCCCCTCGTCGAGCTCGACGACGAGCGTCCCAGTCCGCGTGGTGAAGCTGGCGAGCGGGGCGTCGCGCAGGAGCCGGCCCGCGTCGATCGCGATGACGTGGTCGCAGACCTGCTCGATCTCGCCCAGCAGGTGCGAGCTGACGATGACCGCCATCCCGAACTCGGTGCCGGTGCGACGGACGAGGTCGAGCATCTCGTCGCGCCCTGCCGGGTCCAGGCCGTTCGTGGGCTCGTCGAGCAGCAGGAGCTGCGGGTCGTGCACCAGGGCCTGGGCAAGCTTGACCCGCTGCCGCATCCCCGTGGAGTAGCCGCCGATGGCGCGGTAGCGCTCCTCGAAGAGCCCGACGTGGCGCAGGACCTCTGCCGCCCGCTCGCGAGCCGCGGCCCGCGGCAAGCCGGACATCTCGGCGAGATGCGTCACGAGGTCCGTCGCGGAGACATCCGGCGGCAGCACGTCGTGCTCGGGCATGTAGCCGACCTGCTCACGAATCCGCGAACCGTCGCGACGAACGTCGAGGTCCAGCACGGCGGCCGAGCCGGTGGTCGGGGCGAGGAGCCCCAGGAGGATCCTCAGGAGCGTGCTCTTGCCGGCGCCGTTGGCGCCGACGAGCCCGACGATTCCCGGCTCGATCGCCACGGTGAGATCGTCGAGGGCAAGGACTCCCCCGCCGGAACCCGGGTATCGGAAGGAGAGTGCCTGCGTCGTGACGAGGGCCATTGCGGTCGAGTCTAGACCGTCGGCGCCGTCACGGGGATCGTGGAGTCACGAAAGCAGCGCCGTCATGGGGTTGGCGCAGCCCACGCCGCGTCGACCAGGCGGTGTGCGATGTTCCGGCCATCCTGGGTACGGTACCCGACGGCGATCGGCTGGAGCGTGATTGCGTGCTCGACGAGATGCGCCGCGGCGAACGCCGCGCCGTCGGCCTCGAGCTCGCCGATGTCGAAGCGAATCATCACGCCCTGCTGGGTGCGCAGCGTGAAGCCGGTCACCTCGCCCGCCGGCGCGTCCACCGCGATGACGATCCCGGCGGCTGCCTTCCCCGGATCGCCGCACCCGCCCGCGACCAGGGCGAGGCCGACCAGGAGCGCGAGGATCGAGCGAGCCACCGCGCCGGCCTACCGAATTCCCGTGTCGTACGCGACGTTCACCACGGCCCAGGCCGCCGGCGCATCCGCGACTTCGACCACGATGGCCGGGGCGGTGCCGAGCAGGCCCTCGGCGGGCTGCGGCTCAACGGTCCATGAGCCGCCGCCGGGAACACCGACGAGGAACGTGCCGTCGCCGGCGGTCGTGGCCCGCGCGACCTCGACACCGCCTGCGTCACGGATCACGATCACGGCACCGCTGACGGGACGGTGTGCGCAGGCAGGGTCGGGAGGGATGCGCTCCACGGGGCAGACGGGACCCGCGACGGCCCGACCCGTGATCCACGGGCCGCCCTCCGCGGGAATGGCCACCGGCGGGTCTCCGGTGCTCTCGCCAGCCGAGCCGCCCGCCGAGCCGTCGCCCGACCCGTCCCCGACGGGATCGCCCCGCTCCTCGACCATGGACACGGCCCCCGTGGGATCAACGTCGTAGACCCAGACGTGCCGGCTGATACAGCCGGCCTGGCAGTCGCCCCAGCCGATCGTCACCGCGACCCGCCAGCCGACCAGAGCGGGCGATACCTCGTACCAGGCGGACTGGCCGATGAGGTTCGGGTCCGTTGGGCGAATCCCGGAGAAGCGGGGGTCCTGGGCAAGGACGCGCGCCACGGCCTCAGCCTCGGTGAGCACCGCCCCGCCCGGCGTCGCCGACGCGCCCGGCGTCGCCGACGCGCCCGGCGTCGTGGCCGGGGGCGTGGACGCGACCGGGGGCGTGGACGTGGGGCCCGCCGCGCCGCCACATCCGGCGACGCTGAGCGCGGCCAGAAACGCGATCATGGGCAACGCGGCAAGCGGGCCGCGGAGCCGCGGCTGGCGACGACGGTCGTTCATGGCCTCCTGACGGTAGCGCGTCTGCACCGGTTCCGGTGACGATCGGCGGGGTGAACCTATCCGAACGGCCGTCGAGTGCCTCGGGCCGTGCCCCCACCATGGCCGCGGTCGCCGTCCTGCACCGTCGATCTGCTCCCGGCTGGGTCCGCGTGGGCTACGATCGGCACGACAAGACCACCCGAGAGGTGCCGAACGGGGTGCGTCCCAGGCGACGCCGGACTGCCGCACGTCCGGCGGGAGGACGGAGACGCCTGGCGGGCGAAGCGAGGAGAGAGCGTGATCCACCAGGTCCGCGAGCTGCACATCCGGCGGGAGGCGCGGACGCGCTACCGCGTGAACAGCGCCCTCTTCACGTTGTCGGGCAATGCCATCCTCCCGGACCTGCGGGCCGTCCGCGCCCTTGCCGCCTCCATGACCGCGGAGCGTCGCGCGGCGGGGGCTCCGGATCCCACGGTCACCGCCGGCTCGCTCAACGCGATGGGCCTCATCGACGAGATCCTCCACGCCGTGGTGGCCGTCTACCGCGAGCACGAGGATCCCGAGGCGGTCGACGACGCCCTCGATCATCTCGACGAGGTCCTCGGGACGGCGGCCACCGACGAGGTGCTCCTGCGCTTCACGACCGACTTCCCGCCCCTCGCCGTCCACCTCGGCGAGCTGACGGCCGAGACCTATCTCGCCGGGGAGACCGAGGGGATCCCGAATCGCGAGGTGGCGCTCGAGGAGCTGACCGCCTGCTGGCTCGAGAACGCCAACCCGGCGTTCGCCCCGTATCGCGAGCTGTTCGACGATCGCGACCTGGCGGCCGCGACCGCCTACGCCCCCGTGATCGACGAGCTGGGGCGCTTCTTCGCCGGCCGAACGCCGTTCGGGCCGGACCAGCAGGACCTCGTCACGATGCTGCGCGCCCCGGCCCTGGCCGAGCCCGGCTCGCTTGTAGGGCAGCTCCGCTGGATCCGGGCGCGCTGGGGCAGCTTCCTGGCGACCTACCTGGGCGAGCGGTTCGGCGCGCTGATGGATCGGCTCGTGACGGGGCTCGACGTGGCGGCAGAGGAGGAGCGCGCCGTCTGGATGCGCTACCACCCGGGCCACGGCGACGGCGGCGGGAGTCCAGGCCCCTCGTTCGGCGGGCTGGATGCCGAGCCGGAGCGATTCTCGGAGGATCGCGACTGGATGCCGCGGGTCGTGCTCATGGCCAAGAGCTCGTACGTCTGGCTCGACCAGCTGAGCCGTGCCTACGGGCGCGAGATCCGCCGCCTGGACCAGGTGCCCGACGAGGAGCTCGACCGCCTGGCGCGCTGGGGGTTCACGGGCCTCTGGCTGATCGGCCTCTGGGAGCGGAGCAGCGCCAGCCGCCGCATCAAGCAGTGGCGCGGCAACCCGGACGCGGTCGCATCCGCCTACTCGCTGCGCGACTACGTCATCGCCGAGGACCTCGGCGGCGAGGCCGCCTGGGGCGTCCTGCGCGACCAGGCCTGGGCCCGGGGCATCCGCCTGGCCTCGGACATGGTGCCCAACCACATGGGGATCGACTCGCGCTGGGTCGTCGAGCACCCCGACTGGTTCCTGACGCGCCCCGACAGCCCCTACCCCGGCTACACGTTCGGCGGAGCCGACCTCTCGGACGACCCCCGGGTCGTGATCCAGATCGAGGACCACTACTGGGATTCGACGGACGCCGCGGTCGTCTTCCGGCGCGAGGACCGCGCTACCGGTGACGTCCGGTACATCTACCACGGCAACGACGGCACCAGCATGCCCTGGAACGACACGGCTCAGCTCGACTACCTCCAGGCCGAAGTCCGCGAGGCCGTCATCCAGACGATCCTCGCCGTCGCCCGGCGCTTCCCGATCATCCGCTTCGACGCCGCGATGACCCTGGCCAAGAAGCACGTCGCCCGGCTCTGGTACCCGGAGCCCGGGCAGGGCGGAGCGATCCCCTCGCGCGCCGAGTCGGCCATGACCCGGGAGGCTTTCGAAGCTGCGTTCCCCGAGGAGTTCTGGCGCGAGGTCGTGGACCGGGTTGCCGCCGAGGTGCCCGACACGCTCCTCCTGGCCGAGGCTTTCTGGCTGATGGAGGGCTACTTCGTCCGCACCCTGGGCATGCACCGCGTCTACAACAGCGCCTTCATGCACATGCTCCGCGACGAGAAGAACGCGGACTACCGGCTGCTGGTGAAGAACACCCTGGAGTTCGACCCCGAGATCCTCAAGCGCTACGTCAACTTCATGAACAACCCCGACGAGAAGACGGCGATCGAGCAGTTCGGAACCGGCGACAAGTACTTCGGGATCGCGACCGTCCTCGCGACGATGCCCGGCCTGCCGATGTTCGGGCACGGCCAGGTGGAGGGGTTTGCCGAGAAGTACGGCATGGAGTTCCGGCGCGCCTACTGGGACGAGCGCCCGAACGAGGGGTTGGTCGCCCGCCACGAGTGGCAGCTCTTCCCGCTCCTGCATCGCCGGCGCCTCTTCGCCGAGGTCCGCGACTTCCGCTTCTACGACGTCGTCGACGACGCGGGCCACGTCAACGAGGATGTCCTCGCCTATTCGAACCGGAGCGGCGGCGAGCGGACCCTCGTCGTCTATCACAACCGCTTCGGGTCGATGCGCGGACGGATCCGCGATTCGGTCGCCTTCGCCGTGAAGGACGACGCGGGGGCGAAGCACCTCGTACGGGCCTCGTTGGCCGACGGCCTGGGCCTCTCGGGAGACCCGGGGGCGGTGGCCATCTTCCGGGACACGCTCGACGGGATGGAGTACATCCGGGAGACCGGCGACCTGCGTGACCGCGGGCTCCGCGTCGAGCTGGAGGCCTACGGAGCGCGCGTCCTGCTCGACTGGCGCGAGATCGGCGGTGAGTCGGCGGCAGAGTACCGTGCCCTGGCAGCGGACCTGGGCGGGGCCGGCGTCCCGAGCGTCGAGGCAGCCCTGGCCGAACGCCGGCTGCGCCCGCTCCACGATGCCGTGGCCATCCTCGTGAACGATGCCCTCGTGCGGGATGTGACCGAGGCGCTCGCGGCGCACCTGGCGGCAGCGGTCCGCGCGGCGGCCCCGCCTGCTGCCCTGCCTGCTGCCCCGGGCGACGCAGCCGCCGTGGCCACTCCGGTCACTCCGGCCGGCCCGGCAGCCCCGCCCCCGACCCCGACTGCGCCGGCCCTCGCGCCGGACCTCGACGCCCTCGTTGACGCCTGGCAGGCGCGCGCGCTCGACGCCCTGCGGGCGGTCCGCGCCGTTGCCCGGCCCACGGTCCCGGACGGCGCCCTCGAGGAGCAGGCAGCCCGGTTCGGGACGCGCCTTCGCGCGGCCCTCGACGCCGCCCTCGTCCTGCCGGCACGACGCGCCGCCCCGGACGCTCCGCGCGCCTTCGTGGCGGCGGCGCTGCCGCCGGACACGGCGACCTGGGGCGCGCTTCTCGGCTGGCTCGCGGCCGACGCGATCGCCACCGTCGTCGAGCCGGACCCGGACGCTCGCGTGGCGCGCGGCTGGTTCGATCGCGCTCGCCTTGGCCGCGTCTTTGCCGACGCGTACCGCTGGCGCGGCCTCGACGAGCGCGCGGCCTGGTGGACCGTCGAGACCGTGCGCCACCTCGTCGCGCGACCCGGTGCCGCGGCCCTCGTCGCACCCCCCGGCGAGCGGGCCGGCCGCCTCGTCCGGGCGTGGTTCGCCGACGACGACCTCGGCCGATGGCTGGGCGTCAACCGCCACGAGGGGATCGCCTACCTCAACCGCGAGTCGTTCGAGGCTGCCCTGCGCTGGATGGTGGTGCTCGTCGCCGTTGACGGCCCGGTCGTGGAACTGGAAGGCGTCGGGGCCCAGGCTCGCCTGGCCGGCGCTCACGCGCTCGCGCTGCGACTTGCTGCGGACGCCGAGGCCGCCGGCTACGAGGTGGGGCGGCTCGTGGAGCTGGCCACCGCCTGACGTCCTGGCGGCGGGGCCGCCCGGGGGTTCTCCCGCGGCTCCGTCCGGGTGCCCGTCGCGCTCGTTGCGCGCGCCGCGGATGCCCGCCGCGCGTCGTCTCCGAGAAGCGCGCCGAGGGCGGCGAACGCCCAGGCCATGACGAGGGCGATCGCGATGCCGAGGGTGCTTGCCATCCAGGCGCGCAACGCCCCGAAGACCGGGACGCCGCCGGCAACCACCCCGATGATCTCGCCCGGGGTGGCCAATCCAGGATCCACGACCGCCACGGCGTCGCCACGGGTCCAGTAGCCGACCACCGCACCGGATTCGTCGCGAGCGACGGCTGCGACCCTGTGCGTGACGAGCGCCCCTCCCGGACCTCCGATCACCGCGACGGCGCCGACGGGAATCGCGGCGGGATCGGCCGGCCGGGTGACGAGGAGCAGGGATCCGGCCGGGTGGGAGGGAGCCATCGACCCCGTCGTGAGCGAGATGGTCCGCAATCCTCCGAGCTCGAGGAGCGCCGGCACCACGAACACCACGAACGCCCCGGCCGCGATGACGCGAACCGCCCAGGCCATCGTTCGTTCGGCCGCCGCCAGGGCCTCCGGGGAGGCGCCCGGCATGGGCGGCGCGCCGCGTCCCAGCCGGCGGAGGACGCCGGCAGTCAGCAGGAGGGCCACGGCAGGCAGAAGCGCAGCGACCAGCACGGGCGACGGCCCCGGGAGACCGGAGAGCTCCCGCAGGCCCTCGGGCGAGAGACCCTCCGCGATCGTTGCCGGGCGCGCCAGGACCTCGATGACGTCGGCCTCGAAGACTGCGACCGCCGCGCCGACCGCCAGCGCGGCCGCCGCTGCCGCGGCACCCAGGGCCGCCAGCGCAGCACATCGGCGGGCGCGCTCCCACGCGCCGGCGACGACCGGCGGTGCGCCGGCCGGTGCGTCGCGCGGTTCCGGGACAGGGAGGGCGAAGGGCGGTGCTGTCATGGTCGGGCTGTCCGCAGAGTTTCCCGGCCCGCGGCAGAAAGGAGCCATCCCCCGGAGGTCCCGGTGCCGCTATCCTGCCGGCCATGACCCCCGAGCCCTCGCCGACCGCCCTCGCGTCGTCGCTCCCGGCCTTCGGGGCGCAGTCAATGACGGCGCCCCTCCGCGACGTTCTCGTCCAGCGGCCCGGCGCCGCGTTCGGAGCCGCCTTCGACGAGCCGGCCCACGGCTTCCTCCACCCGGTCGACCTGGAGCTGGCCCGTCGCGAGCACGATGCCTTCACGGACCTCCTCGCTCGCCTCGAGGTCCGGGTCCATGAGCTCGGGGCGGTCGATACGCCCCACCCGGACCTCGTCTACACGTACGACCCGCTCCTCGTGACGGAGAGCGGGTCGATCGCCCTCCGCTCCGGCAAACCGACGCGCCGCGGCGAGGAGACGGAGATGGAGGCCTGGCTGACCGCGCGCGGCGTCCCGACACGGGGACGGATCACGTCGCCCGGCAGCGTCGACGGCGGCGACACGTTCTGGCTCCGGCCGGACCTGCTCTGCATCGGGCGAACGCTCCGCACCAACGCCGACGGCACCCGCCAGCTGGCCAGCCTCGCGGGCGGCGACGTGCGCGTCTTCGACGTCCCGTACTGGCGGGGCGAGGCGGAGCTGATCCATCTCCTCTCCGTGATCTCGCCGGTGGCGGACGACCTGGCCGTCGTATTCCTGCCCCTGCTGCCGGTCGGGCTCTGGGAGCTGGTCGGCGACCTCGGGATCCGGATGCTCTCCGTGCCCGAGGAGGAGTTCGCGACCCTGGGCTGCAACGTCCTCGCGGTGCGACCAGGGGTGTGCGTCGTCGCCGACGGGAACCCGGCCACGCGCCGCGCCCTCGAGGCGGCCGGGTGCGAGGTCCACCCGTACCCGGCGTTCGAGATCGGGGTCAACGGCTCCGGCGGCCCCACCTGCCTCACCCGCCCGCTGCTGCGGCAGGCATGAGCACGTCGGCTCGCGCCATCCCGGCCGCGACGGCGGCGCGCGCCGCCCGTGCCGCGGCGGCAGTGGACCCGGCGGCGATCCAGGCCGACCTCCTCGCGCTCGTGGCAATCCCGTCCATCACCGGCGACGAGAGCGCCGCACGGGACGACGTGGCGAGGCAGATGGCCGACGTCGGCCTGGCGGTCCGCTCGTGGGACGTCGATCCTGTCGCCTTCGCGGCCGACCCCGACCACCCCGGCTCGGAGATGCCGCGCCGAAGCCTGCCGCTTGTCGCGGGCACGCTGGCCGGCATGCGACCAGGCCCCCGCCTGCTCCTGGCCGGCCACACGGACGTGGTCCCGCCCGGTGATCGCGGCAGCTGGTCGCTGGACCCCTTCCGCCCGGAGCTGCGCGACGGCCACGTATACGGACGCGGTGCCTGCGACATGAAGGGTGGCCTCGTCGCCGTGCTCACGGCCCTGGCCGCGGTCCGCGCAACCGTCGACCCCGCCGACCTCGCAGGGGAGGTGGTCGTGCTGGCCGTTCCGGCCGAGGAAGACGGCGGGGTCGGGATGCTCGCCGCGATCCGCGCCGGCTTCGTCGCCGACGCCGCGATCATCACCGAGCCGACCCGCCTGGAGATCGTGACGGTGCAGGCCGGCGCGATCACGTTCCGCCTCGCCGTCCCGGGCCGCGCTGCCCACGCGTCGGTCCGGCGCGAGGGCGTCTCGGCGCTCGAGAAGCTCGAGGGGCTCCACAGCGCGCTTCGGGCCGACGAGGCCGCTCGCAACGCTGCCGAGACGCGCCCCGAGATGCGGGCGCTGGGCCTCCCCTACCCCACCATCATCGGAACGGTCCACGGCGGCGACTGGGCGAGCACCGTGCCCGACTTCGTGGTCGCCGAAGGGCGCTACGGGGTGCGGGTCGGCCAGGTTGCCGAGGAGGCGGCCGACGAGCTGCGCACAGTCATCGCGGCTGCCTGTGCGGCGGACCCGTGGCTGCGCGAGCACCCGGCGACGGTCACGATCGACGGCGGCCGCTTCTCCTCGGCCGAGGTCCCGGCCGATCACCCCCTGCCGCTGGGACTGGCGGCGGCCGCGGAGAGCGTCCTCGGCCGGCGTCCCCCGCTCGTCGGCGTGCCGTATGGGTCCGATATGCGGCTCCTGATCCGGCAGGGCGCGACGCCGACGGTCATGTTCGGGCCGGGTGATGTGCGCGACGCCCATGCGGCGGACGAGCACGTCGCGCTCGACGAGGTGGTCGCCTGCGCGCGCGTCCTCGCCGCGTGGGTCGTGCGCGAGCTGGCGTCGCCCTGACCGGCGCGCGGTGGGCACGGGCGGCCGGTGGCATGATGTCAAGGCCCACCCCACCGCCTGGAGGAAGACCATGAAGATCGAGGATCTCGAGGGCGTCGGCCCGGTCTACGGCGCCAAGCTCCGCGCCGCGGGGGTCCAGACCACGGACGACCTGCTCGCCCAGGCCGGTCCGGCGGCCGGCCGCCAGGCCCTCGCGACGAGCACCGGGATCGGTCCCGACCTTCTCCTGCGCTGGACCAACCACGCCGACCTGTACCGGATCTCGGGGATCGGCTCCGAGTACGCCGACCTGCTCGAGGCGAGCGGGGTCGACTCGTGCCCGGAGCTGGCGCAGCGGAACGCGGCGAACCTCGCGACGACGATGGCCGAGGCCAATGCTGCCCGCTCGCTGGTCCGGCGACTCCCGACCGAGGAGGTCGTGAAGGGCTGGATCGAGCAGGCGAAGGCCCTTCCCAGGGTCGTCACGCACTGACGTCGGGTGCCGTGCCCGGCCGGGTAAGAGCCCGTCCTGGCGTCACAGCGGCACCGGCAGCCGCGGCAGTGAGCACGGCCGCTACTTGCGGCCGTGCTTCTTCTTGTGCTTCTTGCCCTTGCCCTTGCCGGCTTTCTCGTCGCCGCCGGCTGGGCTGGGAGCCGCGTCGGCAGTCGGCAAGGAGGTCGGGACCCGTGCGGGCGCGGCCGCAGGTGCGGGCTCTTCGACCGGAGAGGCGGCGACCGCCGAGCCCATGTCCTCGAGTCCCCACATCATGTCGAGCCGGCCGTGGAGCCGGACCAGCCCAATGGGGTCCAGGCGGTAGTAGCGGCGCGTCCCCTGGGGCCGTTCCAGGACGAGCCCGGCCGCCTTCAGCACGCCGAGGTGCTGGGAGACCGCAGGCCGGCTGACGGGCAGGTCCGTGGCCAGGTCGCCGACGGTCCGCTCGCCGTCGCGGAGGCCCTCGACGATGGCCCGCCGCGTGGCGTCGCCCAGGGCTTCAAAGGGGTCGGTGGGATCTCGGTAAGCGTTCACGAACCGTAATCTGCCGCTCAGCGCCCACGATGTCAAGCCCCGAGCTCGCATCGTGCCCCGACCGTGGTCCATGTGGCCTGGCCCGACGGACGATCGCACCCTGCCATGGATGCCCTCCGCGCCCGTATGCTGCGCGCGTGGCCCCCGACCTCGTCCACGCCGGTCACCACGTTCCGCTCGTCGTGGGCGGGACGCTGTTCGACGCGGCGGACGAGCTGGACATGGTCGTCCCGGCCTCGTGCCGGCGCTCCGGTCGGTGCCACGAGTGCATCGTGGAGATCCTCCGGGGCGGCGAGGCGCTGTCGCCGACCGACGAGCAGGAGCGGTTCCTGCGCCCCGGCTACCGACTCGCCTGCCGGGCGACGGTGGTCGGCGAGCCGGCCGAAGGGGACCTCGAGTTCATCGTCCTGCGCCGCCGCCTCAAGATCCTGATGCCACCCTCCGGCCCGCCCCTCGAGGTGGATCCGGCCATCACGATCCGGGACGGCCGCGTCCGCTGGCTTGACGAGGACGTCGACGCCGCGCGCGAGCGGCTCCTCGGGATCGCGCTCGACGTTGGAACCACGACGGTCGTCCTCCAGCTGCTCGACCTGGCGACCGGCGAGGCGCTCGCCGTCGGGGCCTTCGAGAATCCCCAGCGGTTCGGGGGGAGTGACGTCATCGGCCGGATCTCGTACGAGGCGGAGCGGCCGGGTGAGCTGCGGCGGGCGATGCGGCGAGCTCTCAACCACGAGCTGGCGCGCCTCTACGCCGAGAGCGGGATCGAGCGCCACGACGTCCTCGAGATCGTGGTCGTCGGCAACGCGACCATGCGCGACCTGTTCTTCGGCCTCGACGTCGCCCCGATCGGGCACTCGCCGTTCCGGAGCGTGACCGAGACGGCCTGGCGAGCGGGCGCCACCCCGGATTCGAGCGTCGTCCGGCTCGCCCATGAGCTCGGCATCCTCGTCCACCCCCGGGCCAGGGTCTGGGGGGCGCCGCTCATCGCCTGTCACGTCGGCGCCGACGCGGCGGCCGACCTGCTGCCGGCCGGGATGCTGGAGGCAGCCGATCCGGCGAGGTCGAGCGGGCCGGC
Organism: uncultured Chloroflexia bacterium; assembly: GCA_963705215.1. GTDB lineage: Bacteria > Chloroflexota > Limnocylindria > Limnocylindrales > CSP1-4 > CTSoil-043. Next base: position 41,364 of record CAVPJI010000009.1, read on the forward strand.
GATGCTGGTCGACGTGGGCACGAACACGGAGGTCGTGATCACGGACGGGACGCGCGTCCTCGCAGCGTCGTGCCCGGCGGGTCCCGCGTTCGAGGGCGGCCTGATCCGGTTCGGGATGCCCGGCTCCGAGGGAGCCATCGAGGCCGTCCGCCACGAGGAAGATGCCTGGGTGGTGCGGACGATCGGCGACGTGGAGCCCGAGGGCATCTGCGGCTCCGGCCTCGTCGACGTGCTCGCGGAGCTCCGACGGATCGAGGCGATGACGCCGACCGGCGCCTTTTTCGGCGGCAGCTCGGAGGTGGCCCTCGTCCCCGCCCACGGGATCACGTTCTCGCGCGGCGACGCCGCCCAGCTGGCCCAGGCGAAGGCGGCCAATGCCGTCGGCATGCGCGTCCTCCTGCGCCGCCTCGGGCTGGCGCCCGGCGACCTCTCCGCCCTGCACCTGGCCGGCGGGTTTGCCTCGCACCTGGACGTCCCCAACGCCCAGCGGATCGGGTTCCTTCCCCCGGTCGCGGCGGACCGCGTCGTCCAGCACGGCAACGCCTCGGTGCGGGGCGCGGCCGCCCTTCTCCTCTCCCGGCGGGCCCGCGCTCGCCTCAACGCGTTCGTCGGCCGGATCGAGCACGTGGAGCTCGAGGCCGAGCCCGACTTCTTCGACCTGTTCGTCGACGGCCTTCGCTTCGACCCCCTGCCGTCCAACGTGGAGACACCCCCCGCATGACCGCTGCCAAGCCGACCCTGCGCGACCGCCTGACCACCACCGACGAGTTCGTCACGATCACCGAGATCGTGCCCGCCCGGGGCCTCGCCCTCGACGGCCCGGCCCGGCGCAGCCTCGACGCCGCCCGCGCCCTCGTCGACGACCCGCGGATCGCCGCCATCTCGATCACCGACAGCGCCGGCGGCCACGCCATGGCGAGCCCCGTGCCACTGGCCGAGGAGCTGCTCGCCCGAGGCCAGGACGTGATCGTCCACGTGGCCTGCCGCGACCGCAGTCGCAACGCGCTCCGGACGCTCGCCTGGGAGCTGGAGGCGCGGGGCATCCGCAACGTCCTGGCCGTCTCCGGCGATCACCCGGTCGAGGGGACCGGTGGCCTCTCCCAGCCGGTCTTCGACCTCAATTCCGTCGGCCTGATCTCGCTCTACCACGACCTGGTCAACGAGCCCGGGCCCGACGGCGCGGACCACGCCCCGGGCCTCTTCATCGGGACGGCCGTATCGCCCTTCAAGCGGCTCGAGTCCGAAGTGATCCTCCAGTACCTCAAGCTCGAGCTCAAGTTGCGGGCGGGGGCCGACTTCGTGATCCCCCAGCTCGGCTACGACAGCCGCAAGTGGGACGAGCTCCTGCGCTGGATGCGCCTCCACGACCTCTGGCGCCCGGTCCTGGCCAACGTCTACGTCCTCACCCGGACGGTCGCCCGCCTCTTCAACGCGAACGCAATCCCGGGCTGCGTCGTCTCGGACGACCTGCTGGCGACGATCGACAAGGCGGCCGCCGGGCCAGACAAGGGCAAGGCCTTCTTCCTCGAGCTCGCCGCGAAGCAGGTCGCGATCGCCCGGGGCATGGGCTTCCGGGGCGCCTACGTGGCCGGGCACACCCTCCCGGCGGCCGACGTGGACCGGATCCTGGCCCTTGCCGAGACGTTCGCCCCGTCGTGGGCCGACCTTGCCCGCGAGGTCCAGCACTCCCCGAAGGGCACCTTCTTCGTCTACCGCCGCGACCCGGTCACGGGCCTCAACACCGACGAGCTCGATCCCCGCTACGCCCGGTCGCTGACGCCCGCCGCCCGGGCGCGGACCCGCCGGCGCGGCTCCCTCGTCTACCGGGCGAACCGGCTCACCCACGACGTGGCCTTCACCCCCGGGACGCCCGGGTACCGCGCCGTGGCCAGCGTCTACCAGGGCATCGAGCGCTACCACCTCGCCCGCCCGGCCCATGTCCTGGAGCACGCCATCAAGGTCCCGCTCTTCGATTGCCGGGACTGTGGCGACTGTTCGCTGCCCGACGTCGCGTATCTGTGCCCGGTCTCGCAATGCCCCAAGAGCGAGCGGAACGGGCCTTGCGGCGGGAGCCACGACGGGATCTGCGAGGTGCTCCCCCGGCCATGCGTCTGGGTCCGCGCCTACGACCGCCTCAAGCCCTACGGCGAGGAGCTCGCGATGCTCGACCGGGCGCCGGTCCTCGTGGACCATGCCCTCGAGCGCACGAGCGCCTGGGCGAACACGTTCCTGGGGCGCGATCATTACGGGCGCGCAGCCACCGCGGCCACGGCGGCTGCCCGCGCCGCCATCGCGACAACCCCCGCCCCGGCCACCCCCGAGGCGGGCAAGGAGACCCGAGCATGACCGACACCGTCCGCGGCCCGTTCATCGTCATCGGCGAGAACATCCACGCGACCCGGGTCCTGCTCCGAAACGGCGCGCGGGTGGCGTCGCTGCCCGATGGCCGGGCGGCGCTCCCCTTCACCGACGACGACGGGACCGCGCGGCTCCTGCCCGTGCCCGACGCGGCCCTCGACGGCGAGGGCCCGAAGCAGAAGGTCAAGCACGTCAAGGCGGCGGTTCTCGCCGGCCTGGCCGGCGGCGCCGAGGCGACACTGGGACGCGGCTACGTCCGGTTCCTCGCCCGTCGGCAGGCCGAGGCTGGCGCCGACTACCTGGACCTCAACGTCGACGAGGCCAGCAACGACGTGGACGGGCGCATCGCGGCGATCCGCTGGCTCGTAGCGGCAGTCGAGGACGCCACGCCGGCCGCGCTCGCGCTCGACTCGTCCGCGCCCGAGGTGCTCCACGCCGGTCTCGCAGCCGCCGCCCGGTCTGGTGGGGCCCCGCTCCTCAACTCGGCGTCGCTCGAGCGGCTCGACGTCCTGGACCTCGCCGCTGCCGAGCGCTGCGCCGTCGTCCTGGGAGCCAGCGGCGAGCACGGCATGCCTGCGTCGGCTGCCGAGCGCGTGGCGAACGCGACCCGAATCGTCGAGGAAGCGACGCGCCGCGGGATGGCCCTCTCGGCGCTCCACGTCGATCCGCTGGTCCTGCCCGTCGCCGTCGAGCCGGAGGTCGGCGCCTGGTTCCTCGAGGCAGTCCGAACCCTCCGGGCGCAATTCGGGCCGGAGATCCACCTGACGGGCGGGCTCTCCAACGTCAGCTTCGGCCTGCCCCTGCGCAAGCTCCTCAACGACGTCTTCATCGACCTCGCCGCCGAGGCGGGCGCCGACAGTGGCATCATCGACCCCGTGGCAAGCGACCTTCGCCAGATCTTCGCCCAGGACCGCGGGGCCCGGGCGCAGACGATGGCGGCGAACCTCCTGACCGGACGCGACGCGTTCGGGATGGAGTTCCTCACCGCCTATCGCGCCGGCGAGCTCGCCTGAGCCCGCCGCCCGACGACCATCACGAAGGAGCATCCGATGGCAGATCTCGCGGCCCTCGCGGCGGCGATCGAGGCCGGCGACCGGGCGACGGCGAAGGCGATCACTCAGGCGGCCGTGGACGAGGGGATGGACCCCAGGTCCGTCCTTGACGCGATGACCGGGGCCATGGAGGTCATCGGCACCAAGTTCGCCTGCAACGAGATCTACGTTCCTGAGATGCTGATCAGCGCCCGGGCGATGAAGGAGGCCACCGCGGTCCTGGAGCCCGTCCTCGTGGCCGCCGGAATCCGCCCCGAGCACACGGCGGTCATCGGGACGATCAAGGGTGACCTCCACGACATCGGCAAGAACCTCGTCGGGATGATGTGGAAGGGGGCGAACATCGAGGTCGTGGACCTCGGCACGAACGTCTCAGCCGAGCAGTTCGTGGCTGCTGCGAAGGAGCACGGGGCCTCCCTCGTCGGGGTCTCCGCCCTCCTGACCACCACGATGGTGGGCATGAAGGACGTGGTGACGGCCGTGCGTGCCGCGGACCTCCCCGACGTCAAGGTCATCGTGGGCGGGGCCCCGGTCACCGCCGAATACGCAGCGTCGATCGGCGCCGACGGGTATGCCCCCGACGCCGCCAGCGCGGTCGAGGTCGCCAAGACGGCCGTCGGGATGGCGTAGCGAGAGGGCGCCCGTCCCGTCCGTCGGCGGAGGGGCCCGGCCGGCCCGCCAGCAGCGTCAGCCCGCCGGCTCGGCCCGGATCACACCCTCGTCGTAGGACATCGCCAGCCGTTCGCCGGGCTGCAGGACGAGGAAGTCGTCCGGGCCCCAGTCGCCGTCGACCAGCCGGCGCACGAGGATCAGCTCGCCGGCCAGCTTCTCGAACGTCCAGCCGCGGCGGGTCGCGTCGTCGCGCGCGAACGCCTCGACGGCGGCTGCCGCCTGCGGGTCGGCCACGGCCATGTCCACGTACGCGGCGCGGTCGTAGTGCGAGCGCCAGCCGCCCAGCGCCTCCATGAGGTAGGCGGCGTTGTCCTCGCCGTACTTCGCGACGTACGCCTCGTAGGTGGCGCGCGCCTCGGCGTCGGACACCGCCCCCATCCCGGCGAACTGGCCGTCGTCGTCCGACCGCTCGACGAAGTCCTGCACGTACCAGTAGGTGCCGGGGTGTCCCGTGAACTCGGCCGTGTACCGGTCGCGCGAGCCGAGGAAGAGCGTGATGCAGTCGTGCGCCCGGGGCACGACGAGCGGGATCGAGCCCGCCCGCAGCCCGGCGGTCGCGGCGCCACAGAGGCCGTAGGCCAGCACGATGGCGTCGTACGGCGCGCCGATGGCGTCGCCGGCAGGGGCGCGCGGGCCGTCGAGCGCATCGATCTCGCGCTGCAGGATCGTGCGGAGGTTCGGCGGGTCGTCGTGGAGGCCCCGGCGGTTGAGGTGCACGTCCACGACGTGGGGCGACCGCGCGGCGCACAGGTAGACCGAGCGGGCGAGAACCTCGCAGGTCAGGGCAAGCAGGCGCATGGACGCAGGGTACCGGGCGCCGCGACGGGGCGCGCCGGGCGCGCCGGGCCGCGGAACGGCTTCGGCCGTCCGCCCAGGGGCCGCCTTGCGTTCAACGCACCACCGCGAACCCGGCAGGATCGGCGAGCCGTCCCGAAGGCAGGATCCGTGCGTCAGACGTCGGCATTCCTGCCCCGGCCGGTGCCGAAACCCGGGCCGGCAGGAGGGATGGCAGCCTTCTTGCGCCTGACCGACGAAAGCGCCCACGCGGATAGCGACCAGCCCCGCGGTGCTGCGCGGTGTTGCGTTGAACGCACGCCGGGCCGCGGAACGCCGGCGAGCGCCCCCGCCCGGCCGGCCGGGTCCCCCCGTTCCGCTACAGTTGCACCACGGCGCGCCCCCGCCCCTCCCCTCTCGCTCGCGATGCCCAGGAGACACCGCCGTGGCCCTTCCCTCCCTGTCCCGGATCCCCGCCCCGCCCGACCCGATCCTCGGCCTGGCCGAGGCGTTCCGGAACGACCCACGGCCCGGCAAGATCAGCCTCTCGTCCGGCGTCTTCGTGGATGAATCCGGCACGACCCCGGTTCTTCCGACGGTGACCGAAGCGGAGCGGCGGATCCTCGCCAGGGGCGCCACCAAGCTCTACCGGCCCATCGACGGCGACGCCGCCTACCGCGCCGCGGTCCAGGCTCACGTGTTCGGGGATGGGCACGAGCTCGCCACGAGCGGCCGGGTCGCGGTCAGCCAGACGCCCGGCGGCACCGGCGGGCTGCGCGTCGCGGCCGACTTCCTGCGCCAGGCCGGCGCCCCGGCAACGATCTGGATGAGCGAGCCGACCTGGCCGAACCACCCCCAGCTCTTCGGGCTGGCGGGCTTCCGGATCCGGACCTACCCCTACACCGATCCGTCGGGCCGGCGCATCGACGAGGAGGCGCTCCTGGCCGCGCTCGGCGAAGCGTCGCCCGGCGACACCGTCCTGCTGCACGGCTCGTGCCACAACCCGACCGGCGTCGACCCCTCCCCCGCCCTCTGGCGCGCGATCGGCGACCTCGTCGAGGAGCGCCGCCTCCTGCCCTTCGTCGACTTCGCCTACCAGGGCTTCGGCGACGGGATCCGCGAAGATGCCGACTGGATGGAGGGGCTCATCCGGCCCGGCGCCGAGCTCCTCATCTCGACCTCGTTCTCCAAGAGCTTCGCCCTCTACAGCGAGCGGGTCGGCGCCCTGCTGGTCATCGGTCGCTCCGAGAAGGACGCGGCGGCGGCCCAGAGCAACGTCAAGATCGCGATCCGCTCGAACTACTCGAACCCGCCGGCGCACGGGGCCGACATCGTGACCACGATCCTGGGCGACCCGGAGCTGCGGGCCCAGTGGGAGGTGGAGCTCGCCGGGATGCGCTCCCGGATCAAGGACAATCGGGCGACCCTCGTCGAGGCCCTGACCTCGCGCGGGATCCCCGGCGACTGGGCGCCGATCGCGACGCAGCGGGGGATGTTCGCCCTCCTCGGGCTCTCCCTCGACCAGGTGGCGCGGCTCCGCGACGAGCACGCCGTGTACGTCGTCGGGAAGGGCCGGATCAACGTCGCCGGCTTCACGTCCGCGACCTTCGCGCCGTTCGCCGACGCGCTGGCCGCGGTCGTGGCCGGCTAGCGGCGTGCCGATGGAGCCGGGCGCCCTCTTCCGCGCCGTCGGCCTCACGCCCGACGGACCCGCCCGCTGGGGAGCGCCGATCCGCGTCGCGGGTGCCGGCGTCTTCGTCGTCGAATGGCCGGCGCCGGCGGAGCGCGCCCCCGTGGACATCTCGGCCGTGGGAACCTGGCTGGCCCGCGTCGAGACGCTGCGGGTCGACGGCGAGCGGCCGACCGGGAAGGGCCTTGCCGCGCGGCTCGCGGCGTGGTGGCTCCCCGGCGAGACGGTCGTCTACGTCGGGTCGGCGAAGGCGCTCGGGCGCCGGGTCGCGGCGCTGGCGGCAACACCGCTCGGCGACGCGCGGCCAAATCCCGCGGGCCAGTGGCTCAAGGCGCTCCGCGGCTTCGAAGGAACGCGATTCTGGTGGGCCGCAACGGACGCGGCCGAGGAATACGAGGACGCGCTCCTGGAAGCGTTCGCCGCGGGGGTCCCGGGCGAGGTGGCCGGCGTGCTCCCCGACGCTTCGCTCGTGCTTCCGTTCGCGAACCGCCGCCGTCCCGGCGGCAAGCTCCGCGTCGACGGGGTCACGGGCTCAACGGCCGAGCCGGCCGAGCCCGTCGCGCCGGCCTCGGCCGCGGGTGGAGCCGGTCCGACGCCTCGCCGCCGTCCGACCGACATCCCGGAAGCGGACCTCGCGCGCCTCAACGATCTCCTGCAGCGCCTCGCGTGCGGCGAGCCCGCGCTCCAGATCACGCCGTCCCAGGCCAATGCTGAAGGTTCCGTCCGACGGCTGCTGGGCGAGGACCCATCGCGGCCGGCCAGCGCCCTGGGCCAGCTTCTGCGCGCCGGGAAGATCGAAGGCGCACGCCAGGATCTCGACGGGCGGTGGTCGATCCGCTGCGAGCGACGCGGCGGCTGACCGGCGAAGTGGCGGGGGCCGACGCGCTTCCCCGCCCGCGAATCAGGAACCCCGGGGCGGCCGACGCCACCCCGGGGTTCGACGTGCGGATGAGAGACTAGCCGCCGGCCAGCACCTTGGCCTTGGCAGCGGCGAACTCCTCGTCGGACAGGACGCCCGCGGTGTGCAGCTCGCCGAGCTGCTTGAGCTGCTCCATGTCGATACCGGCCGCCGGTGCCGCTGCAGCGACCGGGGCCGGGGCTGCCTGCTGCGCGGCCATCGCATCGAGCTGGGCCTGCTGCGCGGCAACCTGGGCCTCGAGCTGCTGCTCATCGGAAGCGGCCTGCTGCTGGGCTGCCTGGTTGGCGTACTTCTGCTGCTGGTGATGGCTCACGGCACCGGCCGTGCCGGCAACCACCGCCGTGGTCGCTGCCATCCGCACGAGCCCGCCTCGTCGACGCATCATGATTCGGTTCTCCTTCGGTTCTGTGTGCGGAGTGGGTTCAGGCCTGGGCGGCTTCGAGGAGCGCCTGCTCGACGACGGCGGCCGGGATGCGCTCCATGTAGATGACTTCGCCGTCCGCGTTGCGCATCGCCTGAGTCAGCTCCGCGGCCCAGGTGTGCTCAAAGAGGATCAGCAGCGCGCTCGAGTTCGGCTCGAGGACCTGCGCCGCCTCGTCGACGTCGTCGGGACCGATGGCGCCCTTGATCTCGGCGACGGCCACGATGTCCGCGACCCCGTCGCCGTCGACGTCCTTCATCTCGACGATCGTCAGCTCACCCTTCTCGTCCTTGATGGCGAAGAGGATGTCGATGATCGTGATCGTGCGGCGGCGGGCCAGGTCGGCAAGGGCCGGGGCGATCTCGCCCTTGAACTTGTTGCCTGGAAACTTGACGATGAGCAACTCGCAGGGGCCAACAGCCACCGTGGAACCTCCGGTCATTCGGTCGCCGCGGGCGGGCGACAGTCGTGTGCCGTCTAGCGTAGCCGCACCGGGAAGATGCCGTCATCGTCCGAAATGGGGCTGTCACCCGCCGATCCGAACCACGGCGGCGGCGAGCGTGATCAGCCGGCGCCTCGGCCGAACCAGCGGGCGCGGCAAATCTCCCCGAACTCGACCTTCTCCGCGGCCATCAGAGGCGACGGCGGCGTGAACGTCCCCGTCGGGTGGCCCGGGGTCGAGAAGAAGTCCACGTCGATACGGGCGACCTGCTGGTCACCGAACTCCATCCAGCACGCGCCGGTGCCGTCGTAGCCCGGCGGCTCGCTCTCGCCGCGGATCCGCGCGACGAGCTGATCGGCGACAACCCGCGCAGCCCTCTCGGCGAAGACGCCGGCTTTCGGCGTCCCCACGCTCGTGACGTCACCCACCGCGTAGACGCCCGGGAAGCGCGTCGCCAGCGTGTGCTTGTCGACGGGGATCCAGCCGCCCTCGGTCATCCCTGACGCCACAACCACGGCCGGCGCCCGATGAACCGGGATGCCCAGGAACAGGTCGAAGGGCAGGCGGGTGCCGTCGTCAAGGACGGCCTCGCGCGTGGAGGGGTCCAGCGCGGCGACCCTGCGGTCCGGGACGAACTCGATCCCACGCCCGGCGAACTGCGCCAGGATTGCCTCGGACGTCGCCGGCGACGGCGGGACGGGCTTCCCGAATGGGATCACGACCTGGATCCGGACGTCGTCGCGGACACCGTTCGCACGCAGCAGCTCGTCGAGCAGGAGTGCCGTCTCGCTGGGTGCGGGCGGGCACTTGAACGGCGCGCCGCAGACGCCGATGATCGCGGTTCCCGACCGGAACGAGGGAAGCAGCTCACGCACGGCCTCCGCACCCGCCACCGAGTAGAACTCGTGGCCGGCCTCGGCCAGGCCCGGCGTGGCCGCGAGGTCGTAGTCGGCCCCGAGCGCCACCACCAGGATGTCGGCCTCGTGGGCGCCACGGTCGGTCGCAACGCAGCGCGCGCCAGGGTCGATCGTGATGACGGTCTCCTGCAGGAACCGGATGTGCGGGGTCGTGATCTCCCGGAAGGGCAGGCGGACGGCCTCCGGCGTCCGCTTGCCGAACATCACGTCGAGCTTCGAGAAGCCGAACACGAACGCCTCGGCGCGATCGATGAGGGTCACCTCGACCTGGTCGCCGAGCTCCTCCGAAAGCCGGGTCGAGAGCTCCAGGCCGCCGAAGCCTGCGCCAAGAACGAGCACGGTGGTTGTCATGGGGCGAAGGATAGGTCGGGCTCGCGAGGAGCGCCGGCGGGGTGCCGGCGGGGTGCCGTCAATCGCGGGCCGCGTGGCGGGCCGGGTCAGTGGCGAGCCACGATCGCCAGGATCTCCTCGCCGTAGCGTTCCAGCCTCTTCGGGCCCATTCCCTTGACCCGGCGCAGAGCGGCCGGCGATGCGGGCCGCTCTGCCACGACGGCGGTGAGCAGCGCGTCTTCGGCGATGACGTAGGCGGGCACGGCGTCGGCCGTGGCGCGCGCAGTGCGCCAGGCGCGCAGGTCGGCCATGAGCGGCTCGTCGGTCGGGCGCCCCGCGTGAGCCCGCGCGAGGGGCGCACCGGGCAGGACGGTCACCCGCGACCCGCGACCGGCGCGCGCCCGGGGCGACGCACCCGGGCCGCCCCCCGCACCTGCCACAGCGCCCCGCCCCCCGGCCTCGAGCGCGCGAAGGAACCGGCTCGGACGGCGCCGGGACTCGCGGTCGCCGGATCCGACCCGCAGCTCGGCCCAGGAGATGGCGAGGTGCCGGCGGGCGCGCGTCAGGCCGACATAGAGAAGCCGCCGCTCCTCCGCGAGCGCCTCCTCGTCGTCGACCGCCTGCCGGATCGGCAGCGTCCCGTCCTCGAGGCCGGGGAGGAACACGGCGTCCCATTCGAGCCCCTTCGCCCGGTGGACCGTCAGGAGGTTCACGCCGTCGGCCGAGCCCTCTGCCTCGGTCGCGGCCCGCGAGGCGAACTCCGCGAGGAGCGCCGCCGCGTCGATTCCGGGCTGCGCTGCCGCGACCTCGCCGGCGATCTCCAGCACCAGCGCCAGCGCCGCCGTCCGCTCCCGCGCCTCGGCGCCCGCGAACGCGCCGTCGGGATCGAAGCCCAGGTCCTCGCGAACTCGCGCCTCGAGCGTGGCGATGAGCGCCGGCCCCCGCGATCCGGCCGGCAGGCGCCGCAGGAGTCGAAGCGCCTCGCGCACCTCGGGCCGCTCGAAGAAGCGCTGCCCGCGGACGCGGAAGGCGATCCCAGCCTTCGTGAGGGCCGCCTCGAGGGGCGGGACCTGGGCGTTCATCCGCACCAGGACCGCGATCTCGGAGGGTGGCGTCCCGTCCTTCACGAGGCGACGGATCGTGGCCACGAGCAGGGCGAGCTCGGCCTCCCCGTCGGGGCAGCGCCGGATCGTGGGCGCCGACCCGGACGGCTGTGTCGCCACGAGTCTCTTGTGGCGCCCCTCGGCGGCGAGGAGGCGGTTCGCGAGGGCAAGGACCTCCGGGCTGCTCCGGTAGTTGCGGTCCAGGGTCACCTCGCGAGCCGCCGGATAGCGGACCGCGAAGCCCGTCAGGAACGCCGACGTCGCGCCGGCGAACGTGTAGATCGTCTGATCCTCGTCGCCGACCACGCACAGGTCATCGCGGTCGCCCAGCCACAGCTCGAGGAGGCGCTGCTGGAGCGGGTTCGTGTCCTGGTACTCGTCGACGCTGAACCAGCCGTAGCGCGCCCGGACCGTCTCGGCAGCCGTGGGGTCGGCCTCCAGCAGCTCGACCGTCCGGGTGAGCATGTCGTCGAAATCGAGCCGGCCCGCTCGGTCCTTCTCGCGCTCGTAGTCCGCCCAGAGGCGCACGAACAGCTCGACCGGGATCGGCGGCGTCCGGTCGTCGGCCGCGTTCGCATACGTGGCCGGCCGGAGGCGCCGGCTCTTCGCCCATTCGATCTCGTCGGCCAGGTCCTTCGCGGTCGTGAACCGGTAGCCGCCGGGCAGCCCCCGGGCGAGGCGGCCGACGATCGGGATCTTCGAGTCGAGCACAGCGGGAGCGGGCTCGCCGTCGTGGTGGAGCGGCCAGAAGTGGCGCAGCTGGGCGAGGGCCGCCGCGTGGAAGGTCCGGGCGGCGATGCCCGGCAGGCCCAGCCCGCGCAGGCGCGCGACCATCTCCCCGGCGGCCTTGTCCGTGAACGTGACGACGAGGACACGCCGCGGGTCAACGGCGCCGGTCGCGACCGCGTAGGCGACCCGGTGGCTCACGACGCGGGTCTTGCCTGACCCGGCGCCCGCGTGCACGACGAGCGGCCCGCGCGTGATCCGCACGGCCTCGACCTGGGCCGGATCGAGACCGGCGAGGAGATCCTCCGGATCGGGGCGGGTCATCCCTCGGCGAGCGGATGACGCCAGCGAAGGCCGGGAAACCGGCTGAAGTCCCGGTCCGCGGTGATCCATTCGCTGCCGGATTCGATCGCGAGCGCGGCCAGGTAGGCATCCGGGACCAGGTTGCCGCGAGCGTCCGCGGCACGACACAGGCGATCGAAGATGTCCCAGTGGCGCGGACCCGGCGAGATGGCAACGGCGTTGGGCTGCGATCGGAGCGCGTCGGCAAAGGCGAGAGCCTCCCCGATCGGCGCCGGAGGGTCGAAGACGCGGGGATGCGTCGCGACACGGACGAACCCGCTGAGGACGAGCTCGGAGAGGCCGAACGGCTCATCCGAGGCGACCGCCGACTCCAACCAGGCGCGGTACTCCCCGTGTCGCGGAGCACCCTCGTGGAACGACTGGACGAGGACGTTGACGTCGAGCAGGATCAGGGTTCGGCCCTCTCCATCTGCTCGAGCAGCGCGGCGCCGTCGTCGAGGTCGACGCCGGGTACGAGCCGCGCACCCCGGAAGACGGGCAGCTCCGGCCGAGCCGTGGGGTCGGCGACCGCACGGCGGGCGAATGACTCCCGGAGGGCGTCCTCGACCACCGTGTTGAGCGTTCGCCCGGAGTCCGCAGCTCGCGTCTTCGCCTCGGCGAGCAGCGTGTCGTCGATCTTGATGGTGGTCCTCACGCATCAAAGCATCTGATATGTGCATCAAGATGTCAAAGGCGCCTCGGTGGCGCCCGGCCCGCGACCGACGCCCTGCGACCGGGGAGGTCCACGCCGCCCGGCCAGCGCATCTGGCGAAGCCTACGGTGGGCCACTCACCAGCCGCGCATCGCAGATCGACCGGGATTCGGCCGTCCTCGTGCGCGAGAATGGCGTGGTGACAGAGAGCCGCGACCCCGCCCGCGATCTCGCGCATCGTGACCCGCTCGGCCAGGAACCCGCCCTGCTCGACGATCCGGACGAGGAGACGATGCGCCACGCCATCGAGCGCTTCCGGCGGGCGATCGAGCACGCCAGCCCCTCTTGCGACGAGGCGGTCCAGGCCCACGAGGAGGCGTCCGCGGCGCGCGCCCGGTGGTTCCCTCGTCTCGCAGATCGGATCGCCGAGGCGACGCAGGCCTACGACGAGCGGCGTGACGCGTTCGCGACCCTGTCCGGCCGAGACGAGCACGAGGCTGGCCTCGTCCCGGCCGCCGAGGCGCTGGACCAGGCCCAGAGGCAACTCGGTGCGCTTGTCCGTCTCCGCGACAACGCGCTGCGCGGCGAATCGACCCGGGCGTCGATGATCGAGTCGGCGCGGCGCGTCGAGGAGGCCGCTCGCAGCCGGGAGTGGCACCGCGGCGACAGCGAGGCGCTGCCGCCCCCTGATGACTGGCGCGACGTCGGATAGCACGCGCGCGGTCCGGCGCCTCACGCAGTCGGGCGCTGCCCGCCCTCAGGTGCCCGGCGATGCCACCGGCATGCTGAGCGCACGGGCCGCATCCGCGAGGCGTCTGTCGTACGTCACGAACGCCTCGAGATCGGCGCCGAGCGCGGCGGCGGACGCGAGATGGATCGCGTCGAGCGTCCGGAGTGCGGGCGGCCCGATCGTCGACGCGGCCGCCGCAATCTCGGGATCGAACGCGATCCCGATGACACGCATGAGGACGTCCTCGAGGCGGGCGGCGGTGACTCCCGGGCGGCGAGCGGCGGCTCGGCGGACCTCAACGAGGCCAACGACGCTCGTCGACTGCGAGCGGTGATCAGCTACGAATGACGCCATGGCGTCCGACTCAGCTTCGGGCGCCACGAGCTTCACGAGCGCCGACGCGTCGAGGTAGATCGTCACCGATCATCCTCGTCGCGCATTTGCTGGAGCACCTCGGAGAGCGTCTGGCCGGGGCCGATGTCGAGGGGTGGACCCAGGTCGGCCAGGTTGCCGCCCTTGCCCGGATAGGCCCTGCCCTCGGCGATCATCCGGTCGAGGACGCTCATCCGCTGCGGCGGCAGCGGCGTGAGGCGCGCCACGGGGTGGCCGTGCTCGGTCACCTCGAGCGTCTCGCCCGCCTCGACCCGTCGCAGGTAGATGGACAGGTTCTGGCGCAGCTCACGGACGCCCACGCGGGCGGGCGTCGCCTCGGCGCTCAGGCCGTGCTCGCCTCGGGGCGAATACGCGGCCGCCTGCGTAGGCTTCTTCGGCTCGTTCGATCCAGCCATGTAGCACAAGGTAGCACATCAGCTGTGCGGCGCAGCCAACCACGTGGCGCGGCCAACCGATGGGTCACGAGCCGCGCTCCGAACAGGGCCTCCTGGAGTTGATGCCCCTGGCCGCATCGAGCGCGCATCACCACGCGTGATGGGCGTCCAATTTGCTCGCCCGGTTCGGATGCCCATGGGCTTGATGCCCGCGTGATGCGTACACGGGCATCGATCTGCGCAGGCGCTCTCGCGGCGGCGACCCTACGGGACTTCCGCCACCTCAACCAGGCGGCAGAGCGCGTTGGCGAGCTGCATCTGGCGGGGCGTGGCGCACGAGACGCGGACGAGGGCGGGCGACGCCACCACGATGGCGACGCACCGGGCACGCGACGTGGCCACGTTCAGCCGGTTGAGCGAGTACAGGAACTCCATGCCGCGCGGAGCGTCCTCCGGCGAGGACGATCCCATCGCGTAGATCGAGAGCGGCGCCTCCTGGCCCTGGAACTTGTCGACGGTGCCCACGCGCGCGCCGGCGAAACCCGCCGACGCGAGCGTGGCAGCAACCTGGTCGACGTGGGCGTTGTACGGCGCCACGATCACTACGTCCTCGAGCCGCAGCGGCGCCTCGACCCCATGCCGGTTCGTCCAGCGGGCGCCGCCTTCGAGCAGGTCGCGGAGAACCTCGACGATCGCCTCGGCCTCCTCGATCGATCGCGTGTCGTTGCCAGCGTGCGCGACGGGCAGCCAGCGGACGCCGTTGCCGAGTGGGGCGATCGCCTGGCGCTCGAGCCCCTCGATCGGGTACAGCTGCGACGCGTAGAAGAGCTCGCTCGTGTAGGAGCAGATGGCGGGGTGAAGGCGCCAGGTCTTCTCGATGAAGAGGCCGCGCTCGGACGGCATGGTGGCGCGCGGCGGCTCGCCCGGGGCGCCGGAGAGGAGATGGGCGAGGGCACTCCGCTCGGCGCCGGGCGGGTGGCTCCCCTTGAGCGGCTGGTCGAGCTGCTGCGGGTCACCCAGGAGCACGAGCGAACGACCGGCGGGCGAGACGGCCACGGTGTTGGCGAGGCTGAACTGGCCCGCCTCGTCGACCAGGAGGACGTCGACGCTGCCCGCCATCGCGGCCGTTGACCAGAGCCAGGCCGTGCCCCCCACGACGTGGAGGGTGCCGGCAGCCAGGGCGGCCGCGATCTCGCGTGCGGCGCCGAGCGGCTCGGCGTCGGCGCACGCGGGCGGCTCCTCGCCGGCCGGCTTCTGGCCGATGGCGATGCGCGCCCCGGTCGCGGTCCGCGCGCCGGTCTCCTGTGCCGCGGCCACCAGGGCGTCGAGCACGTTGCCGATCACCTTGTGGCTGGTGGCGGTCACGCCCACGGTCTTGCCCGCGGCGACGAGGGCGAGGATCATCCGCGCCCCGGTGTAGGTCTTGCCGGTGCCGGGCGGACCTTGGATCGCCAGCGTGCCGGCGTCGAGCGTGAGGGCGATGCGCACGGCGGCGTCTAGGGAGCTCTCGTCGGGGCCACGGAGCGGGCCGCCGGTCGGGCCGCCGGTCGGGCCGCCGGCGATCCGCGGCGGCCTCCGAAGGAGGAGCTCGCGCCCGGCTCGGTACGCGTCGTCGGCGATCCCGCCGCTGCCGGCGATCCCGCCGCTGCCGGCGATCCCGCCGCTGCCGGCGATCCCCTGCTCCGCCACCCACCGGCCGATCCGCAGCAGGGAATCCTCGATGACGGTCGTCCGCACGAAGTCGTTCGGGATGAGCGACGCCGGGATCCCGCGGGCCAGCTGCTTCGTCGTGCGGTAGATCGTGATGGTGCCGGCCAGGTCGTCCACATGGGTGACGTCACCGACGGACGCCTGGGTGTGCGGGTCGTCGACCGCGCGTCCCACCTTGGCGCCGTGGTCCTGGGGCGGGAATCGGAAGCGCTGGAGGCGGGCGCCGCTCTTGCTCGCCGGGCCGAGATCGGCGTCCAGCTCGACCATGCCGATCGGCTCCCGCTCGTCAACGAGGTCGGCGTCGGTCATCCCGCAGAGCTCGTAGTAGCGCCACCAGAACGCCTTGTTCTCGCGCCGATGCCAGCCCAGGAGCTGGGCCAGCAGCCAGGTCGCCCGCTGTTCGTCGGTCGCCGTCGAGGCGGCGAGATCGATGCCCTCGAGGTCGCGGGTCAGCGCGGCCACCACCTCGGCGACCTCGGCGGCGCGCCCCTCGGGCTCGGCCGGCTCGACGGCTTCGGGCTGCAGGGGCGGGCGCGGAATCTCGAGACCGAGCCGCTCCTCGAGGTCGAGCCGGCGGACCTCGAGCCAGCCGCGCAGGTGCAACGTGCTCACGACGTCGTCGCGGTTGTAGCCCTCGATCTCGCGCAGGATCGCGTCGCCGACGAGGCCCTCCGCGGTGGCGCCGCGGCCGAGCCAAGTCTCGAACTGGACGATGCTGCTCCCCGCATCCTTGAGGCCGACTTCGCGGACGAAGCCGTAGAGGGGCTCGAGGCGCTTGATCGAGTAGCTCTCGACGCTGGCGCGGATCCCCTGCCGGACGACCCGGAAGAGGTCGACGAGGACGCGGCCGCGGAGCAGCCGGTCAACTTCCTCCTCGCGGGTCGCGTGGCGCTGGGCGAGGCGCGCGAGGGCGGTCTTCTCGTACGCGGCGTAGTGGTAGACGTGGAGCGTGGGATCCGCGTCGAGCCGGGCGATGAGGAAGTCCACGAGACGCTCGAAGGCGACCTTCTCGGCGGCGAGCGTGACCAGCCCCTCGGCGTCGCGGCTCCAGAAGGCGACGAACCGCGGGACGGGCGCCGCAGCGCCCGCGGCCGCCCACCGGGGGTCGTCCTCGACGTTGGAGGGGTCGAGGACGCCGAACAGGTAGTCGATGCCGTCGTCGAAGGCGAACGGGTCGCCCTCGAGGTCGAGGAAGAGGTCGTGGGGCGACGGCTCGGGCAGGATGAGGAAGCCTCGGTCGGGCACGAGGGTTCGCTCGCGGGGCGCTGCGACGGCGTCGACGCCTGGCACCGGCGTCGCCCATTCCGGCTCGAGCAGCTCCCAGAGGATCTCTCCGCGATCCTCGCCCTCCACCTGGATCCTGGCCTGCTCGCGGACGCGCTCGAGGGCGGGGCGGCTGCTCCAGTCGAGCCTCGGCAGGCTGGCGACATCCAGTGCCGCGAGCCCGCGCCGGGTAGCGATCCGCCCCGGCTTCGACCCCACCTCGCCGTCCTTGAGGCCGCGGCGCTGGCGCGAGCTGATGCCGGCGACGAGGCTCAGGTCGTCATCCGATCGTCGACGGTCGGAGCAGTCCGCCCACCAGCGACAGACGTCGCAGTGCTCGACGGGTTCGGGGTACGTGGCGGCCGGCGGGTAGACAGGTGGGCCAACGGCCACCTCGTCGGCGGCCGCCAGGAAGTCGGCCTTGACGCGCCGGTAGTAGGCCATGTAGTCGTCGACGCGGAGGCTGACCGTCTCCCGGGCGCTGCCCCCGAGCGCGACGTGGAGCTCCACCGGCCGACGCCCCTGGATCCGCTCCAGCTGGTCGACGTACGAGCAGATCTGGAGGACGGCGCCGGCCTTCACGTGCCGGGCCAGCTTCGTGTCGGCGACCTCGTAGTGCCAGGCACCGAAGGCGCTCGATGGCTCGCCCGCCGCGTGGTCGACCCGCAGCAGGAAGTCGGCGTGACCGCGCCAGGCTTCGTCGAAGAAGGTCGCCTGGTAGACGACGTCCGCGCCGGCGCGCATTGCCGCCTCGGTCCGGGTCGTCGCCTCCCGCAGGCCCTCACGCGTGTTCGCCGTGGAGCCATCGCGGGGAATCTCGACAATCGTGCGGCCGGCTGCCCGCAGGTCGTCGAGGTAGCGACGCTCGTGCTCGTACCCGCGCTCCTGGATCAGCTCGATCGTCGGGTCGCTGCGGATGGGTTTCTTCACGAGTCCCGCCAGCGCCGCCCGCTCGAGCTCGAAGCGGTGGCCGCAGGCGAGGAAGCCGACGAGGTCCGTGGCGGAGTAGACGGGCTTGCCGTCGAGGAGCTGCATCGCCTCACATCCTACGGGCGGGGCGTGCCGGGTTGGGTGGCACTCGGGCGGTGCTGCCTGGGCGGTGCGGGCCGCGCGGGCGATTCCCCTCCGCCAAGCACGAACGCTGGAGCGAGTCCCGATGGTGATGCCCCTGGCCGCATCGCGGGGGCATCACCACGGCATCACCGGGCGGGTGGCGCGCGTTCGGTCACCCGCTCGTGTCAGAGCTCGTCGTCATCCAGGAGGTGGTCTTCACCGATCGCCGCGTCCCACGCGGGTCCGTCGTTGATCCATTCGCGCGACCCGGGCGCCGGCAGACCAAAGGCGAGTGCAGGCCGCCGGGTGGCCACTCCGGCGTCGAGCGCCACCATCAGGACGGCGAACCTGCGCAGGGGTAGGCCAGTCGCCTTCCCGTGCTCGATCCGCACGATCGTGGTCTGGTCGATACCCGTCATCGCCTCGACCTGGCGCTGCGACAGCGCCGCCTGCCGCCGAGCTGCGCGCACGTGGCGCCCAAGCCTCTCGAGAGCGGCGGCCGTCTCGTCGTCGACCGGCGTGTCCCACATGCCGGCATTGAAGCAGGCGAGGCTTCACTGCGACTCAACCGCCACTTGGCGCGACCCGGTTGGCCGACCTTGACGACATGGGGCACGTGACGATTGCGACGCAGGCGCAAGACGACCGCACGAAGCCTCTGATGCGCGCTTGATGCGGCGAGGGGCATCAAATTCGAGGGGGTGTTGACGCGCCGTCACGAGCGAACCCTGAGAGCCTCGGGCGTCCGACGGGTGGCCGCGAGTGTGCCCGGCGACCCGTCAGGTCCGCGCGGAGAGGTAGCCGCCGAACCCGGTCACCCAGATCACGATGGGATAGGCGACCCAGCGTTCCACGCCTCCGATCCCCAGCGGCATGAGCGGCGTCCCCTCGCCCATCAGGACGTACGAGAGCAGCGAGCCGAGCGAGATCACGCCCAGGGTGATGGACAGGTAACGGAACGGCGGCCGGGTTGCCCGCGCAGTGACGATCGCGGCGAGGCCACCGCCGACGAACGTCAACATGGCGAAGAGGGCGTGGATGCCGCCCGTGTTGCCCGGGAAGACGCCGACGCCGAGCGCCCCGGCACCCATGGCGGCCACGCACGAGGGAGATGGACCAGCGCCGCAGCCCGAGCTGGAGGCAGGCCGCCCCGGCGAGCACCAGCACGCCCGCTGCCACCATCGTCAGGTTGAAGATCGTGGCCGAGGGCTGGAGGACGATCGCCGCCGGCGGCTCGGTGCCGCCCAGGTCGCTGATCTCGTTGCCGCCGGTCGTGTAGGGCGCAGGGTAGAGCGCCTCGGCCGAGATGATCCCCATCAGGATCACGGCTCCGGCGATGAAGAGCATCGCGCCGGCGGCGCGGACGAGTCGGGACGGGGTCATGGAAGCTCCAGGTGTGTCGGGGCAAGTCTCAAGAGGAGGCTGCGTTGGGCCGCCCAACGGGGGGCCGCCCAACGGGGGGGCCGCCCACGGGGCGCCGCCCGCCCTGCCTCGCCCGGCGAGCGTCGCCGCCGGGAGGCAGCCCGCCAAGTGCCCGGCGGCCCGCGTCGCCGGACGGACGGCCCCCGCTACCCGGGCCATCTGCCCGGGCCACCCGCGGCAGGACCAGCCGGAGCCGCGGCCGTGTGCCTGCCTCCTGCTAGGCTCTCGGCATGATCAGGCTCCGCGAGCACGTCGAGGTCGATGCCACGCCAGAGGCGGCATTCGCGTTCGTCGCGCGCGTCGAGGACTACCCGGCCTGGCTCCCCGGCGTCGACCGCGCGGAGCTCACGGCCGACGGAGGGATTCGGCTCTCGCTCGTGGGCCCGGGCGGGATCGGCGTCGACGCGCTGGGGCGGGTCACGGCATCCGACCCGCCGCGCTCGATCTCGATCGAGGCGACCTCAAGCCTCTTCCGGATCGCGGCGACCTGCACCGTGGAGCCGCTGGGCGTGGCACGCGCGCGGATCGGGGTCGAAGCCGACGTGGAGCCGCGCGGCCTGGCCACGCTGGCAGCGGGCTCGATCGAGAAGGAGCTCAGGGCCGCAATCCCCGACACACTGGAGCGGCTCCGCACGTCGGTCGAGGCAACGCCCGCCGGCTGACGAGCGCGGGACGGGCCACGGCCGGCCCGCGTGATGGCGTCGGCGCACCGGGGACGCGAAGCTCACGCTCGCGCAATTCCGAGTTCCCGACTATGATTTGGCCATGGCACCTCGCGACCCCCGCTTCTCCAGCGGCACCTGTTGCTCCTGTCCGCGGCGAGAGCCGGCGCAGGGCACGGTCGCGATCGCTCGCTGACCTCCGGCCCCCCGCGCGGGCCTCGCGTCTCCCACCCGTCGCCGGCAGCGCCTTCCCGCGCGCCGCGACACGTGTTCCCGCCACCTCGCGTCCCCGGAGGTTCTCCGTGTCCATTCTCACCCCACCCGCGCGTCGCATCGACCCACGAGCCCAGCGCCTCGGCGCCGGCGTCTCCGCGGCCATCCTGGCCGCCGCTTTCATGGTGGCCGCCCCCGCCCTGGCCCTCCTCGTCGGGCTGAACCTGGCCATCGCGGCCGCGTTCGGGACCCGCCTCTTCCTCCCGGGCCGCGCCTGGCCCGCGGTCCGGCGCGCCCTACGGCTCGGCCCGCCGGCCGAGCTCGAGCACGAATACCCGCCGCGGTTCGCGCAGGCGCTCGGGGCCATCGCCATTGCATGTGCCGCTGTCGCCTTCGGCCTCGGCGCCGCGCCGCTGGGCTGGCTCCTCGTGGGCGCGGTGGCGGCGCTCCAGGTCCTGCTCGCGACGACCGGCATCTGCGTCGGCTGCCGCCTCTACGTCCTGCGCTGGTGGGTCCCGTCGGTCGTCGCCCGGCTCTTCCGGCGCACTGACCAGGTTGCCGGCCTCGCCGTTCCGACGCCCATCCGCTACACCGACCGCTGATGCGGAGGAGACCATGACCACGCCCACCGACCACGACCGCGAGCACGCGTTCGCGGAGCTCCTCGCCGCCGGGCGCTCCGAGCACGGCCGCCTCTATCCGCTCAAGCGGGACGTCGCCGCGTTCGCGGACGACCTGCTCGGCGTCCTCTTCCCGCAGCTCTCCGACGACGCCACCGCCAGCCCGGACGAGCTGGCCGCCCACGTGGTCCTTGCCCGCCGCGACCTGCGCGGTCTCGTCGCACCCCTCGCCGGGGAGGCCGACGCGGCGCGGATCGTGGACGCCTTCGCGGAGGCGCTGCCCGGAATCCACGCCAGCCTCGTCCTCGACGCGGAGGCGATCTGTGCCGGTGACCCGGCCGCCGAATCCGTCGACGAGGTCATCGCCGCGTACCCGGGCTTCCTCGCCATCGCAATCCACCGGATTGCCCACGCGATCCACCACCTCGGCGTGCCCATCCTGCCCCGGCTCCTCGCGGAGGTCGCCCACACGCGGACCGGCGTCGACATCCACCCGGGCGCCTCCATCGGGCGCTCGTTCTGCATCGACCACGGCACCGGGGTCGTGGTCGGCGAGACCGCCGTCATCGGCGACGAGGTCAAGCTCTACCAGGGCGTGACGCTCGGTGCCCTCTCGGTGGCCAAGAGCGCTGCCGGCACGAAGCGCCACCCCACCATCGGGAACCGCGTCGTGATCTACGCCAACGCGACCGTCCTGGGCGGCGAGACCATCGTCGGTGACGACAGCGTCGTCGGGGGCAACGTCTTCCTCACCAACAGCGTGCCGTCCGACTCGATCGTTTACCAGTCCAGCCAGCTCCGGATCCGCCGTGTTCGCGACGGCTTCGAGGACGCCGACTTCGTCATCTGACCGCGGAGCCACCGGCAGCCGCCTCGTCCTACCGCCGGCCTACCTGCCGGCCCCGCCAATCCATCAGAAGGAGCGCCCCCATGAAGGCCCAGACCATCCTCGCCACCATCGGCAACACGCCCCACATCCGGGTGAACCGCCTCTTCGACCCCCGGGTCGAGGTCTGGTTCAAGATGGAGCGCGCCAACCCGGGCGGCAGCATCAAGGACCGCATCGCGCTCGCGATGGTCGAGGACGCCGAGGCCGCCGGGATCATCGGCCCGGGCTCCGTCGTCATCGAGCCGACCTCGGGCAACACCGGGATCGGCCTCGCCCTCGTCTGCGCCGTGAAGGGTTATCGCCTGATCCTGACGATGCCCGAGTCGATGTCGATCGAGCGCCGGAAGCTGATGACCGGCTACGGCGCCGAGCTGGAGCTGACGCCTCGCGAGCTCGGGATGAAGGGGGCCATCGCCCGGGCCAACGAGCTCGCCGCGGAGACCCCGGGCGCCTGGATCCCGATGCAGTTCGACAACCCGTCGAACCCGGCGGTCCACCGCCGGACGACGGCCCAGGAGATCCTCGCCGACTTCCCCGACGGGCTCGACTACATCGTGACCGGCGTCGGGACCGGCGGCCACATCACCGGGGTTGCCGAGGTCCTCAAGGAGCACTGGCCGGGCATGAAGGTCTACGCCGTGGAGCCGACGCTCTCTCCGGTCCTCTCCGGCGGCACCCATTCCCCGCACCCCATCCAGGGGATCGGCGCCGGATTCATCCCGGGCGTCATGCGGACGGAGCTCCTCGACGGGATCCTCCAGGTCGCGCCCGAGGACGCGATGGCCTACGCGCGGCGTTCGGCGCGCGAGGAGGGCGTGCTGGTGGGGGTCTCGTCGGGTGCGTCGCTCGCGGCGGTGGCCCAGCTCCTGCCGACTGTCGCGGACGGCGCCCGGATCCTGACCTTCACGTACGACACGGGCGAGCGCTACCTCTCGATCGACGCGCTCTGGGGGTAGCCGCGCCGCGCGGGACGGGCGCCGACGCGCCGCGCGAAGCCGCGTCCGGCAGCGCCGCTACGACAGCGAGGCCCGGGACGTTGGCCGATCCCAGCGGTGCCGCCGGAGGACGGCGAGCAGGTCCGCGGGGAGCGGCCCGGCCACGGCCGCGGCGACGTTCGCGGCGAGGTGGTCGAGCCGGCGCGTCCCGGGGATGACCGTGGTCACGTCCGGGTTCGACAGGATGAAGCGGAGGGCCAGCTGGGCCATCGTCTCGCCTTCGGGCACGAGCGGGCGGAGCGCCTCCACCCGCGGAATCGTGGCAGCCAGCGCGGCCGGCCCGAAGTAGGCGTTGCGCCAGTCACCGTCCGGCCAGCGGCTGTCGAGCGTCAGCGTGCCCGCCAGGCTCCCCTCGTCGAGCGGCACCCGGGCGATCACGGCGACGCCCAGCTCCCGGCAGAGCGGGAAGAGCTCGTCCTCGGGTGACTGGTCGAAGACGTTGTAGACGACCTGGATGGAGTCGATCAGGCCGGTGCGAAGGGTCCGGAGCACGTTGGCCGGCTCGCGCCGGTTGACGCTGATCCCGACATGGCGCGCCAGCCCCTGGCTGCGAATGTCCTGGGCCGCGCGCTGCCAGCCCTCGTCGTCGGCCCACGCGTCCTGCCAGACGTGGAACTGCACGAGGTCCAGCGACTCCTTCCTCAGCTGGCGGAGGATCCCCTGCACGGAGGCGAGCACGTAGTCCGGCGGGAAGACGTCGCGGATCCTGTCGCCTGGGTTCGACGGCCACTCGCGGTTCTTGGGCGGCACCTTGGAGGCGACGAAGAGCTCGCGCCCCGGGTTCGCCCGCACGAGCTCGCCGAGGAGCCGGTCCGTGTGGCCGTAGCCGTAGACGAGGGCGGAATCGAAGAAGGTCACGCCGGCTTCCACGGCGGCCTGGAGAACGGCCATCGACTGGCGATCGTCGGCGCCCGTCCAGCCGCCGACTCCGCCACCCATCCCCCACATGCCGACGCCGAGGTCGCCCACGGCGCGGCCGGTTCGCCCGAAGGCGCGCTGCTTGATCATGCCCCGATTGTGCGGGATCGGCGGCGTGGCCCGCCGGCGGGCGCCCCTTCGCGGCCGGCTGCGATCGCGTCTCGGCGTGTCGGTCCCTCAGCGCACCGTGTACTGCAGCGGCCGGCTCCAGGCGCCCCACGCATAGATCCCGTCCTTGACCACTCGCGCCCGGACGAGTCGCTCACCGACCGTCAGGAACCCCCAACGGAGGGTCGCGCGGCCCGACGCATCGGCCGTCACGTCGCGCGAGGCGGCAGTTCGCCAGACGCCATCCTCGAGGCGCGAGATGACGAAGCGGACGCGGGGACGGACGCCTGCCGCCTCGTGCGGGCTCACCGTCGCGGTGAAGGTCACCGTCGTCCCCTGGGCGAGCGCCCCGGACGGCGTCGACGAGCGCAGCACGATCGTCGGATGGATGGCGAAGTCGACGGCGACGGGGACTGCGCTGTTGGACGTCCTGCCGTACCCGAGCTCCCCGAGGTTGCCGTGACCCCAGCACATCACCCGGCCGTCGCCCAGGAGCGCGCAGGTGTGCCCGAAGCCCGCACTGATCGCGACCACGCTGCCCGCGAGGCCCTGGACGGCGACCGGGACGGTGCGCTGGATCGTGGTGCCGTCGCCGAGCATCCCGTAGTGGCCGTCGCCCCAGCACGTCGCACCGCCGGTGCTCGTCACGGCGCAGGTGTGCGTGGAGCCCGTCGCGATCTGCCGCACCTCGGACGCGAGACCCGAGACCTGGGCCGGAACCGACGTCGAGGTCGAGGCCGTGCTCCCGTTTCCCAGCTCGCCGTGCGCGTTCGCGCCCCAGCACATGACCGAGGACGCGGCGGTCAGCGCGCACGTCTGGCCGAACCCGGAGTTGACGGCGCGGACGCCGCTCCCAAGGCCCGTGACCGCGACCGGCGTGCTGCTCTGCTGGGTCGTGGCATAGCCGACAGTGCCGGTGCTGCCCCAGCACGAGACCGCCCCTGTCGTCGAGATTGCGCACGTTTTCGCAGCGCCGGCGCTGATGGCGGCGACCCCGCTCGCCGGTCCCGAGCGCACCGGCACGTTGGCCTGGGCACGCAGGGGGACCCTGGTGCCCAGCTCTCCGTACTGGTTCCTCCCCCAGCACATAGCGGTGCCAGTGGCAGTGAGCGCACACGCGTGCGTGTCGCCGATGGAGATCGCCCTGACGCTGCTTGACAGGCCCACGACGTCGATAGGAGTGGCGCTGTCGACGGCGGTGCCGTTGCCGAGCTGGCCGCCGTCGTTGGCACCCCAGCACTTGACGCCGCCGGCGCTCGTCAGCGCGCAGGTGCTCATGCCTCCGGCCGCGATCGCGACGACCCGGCTCGCCAGCCCCACGACGTCGACCGGGGTCAGGCTGCCAGCGGTCGTGCCGTTGCCGAGCTGCCCAGAGCGGTTGAGACCCCAGCATCTGACGCCGCCGGCCATCGTGAGCGCGCATGTGTGCCATGAACCGGCGCTGATCGCGACGATCGTCTGCCCGGCCCTGGTGAAGTCGACGTCGACGGGGACTCGGCTGCTCGTCGTCGTGCCGTTGCCGAGCTGGCCCGCGTGGTTGGCACCCCAGCACTTCACGCCACCGAAACTGGTCACGGCACAGGTGTGATCGCGGCCCGCGGCGATTGCAGCGACCCCGCTCGCGAGCCCGGAGACCGGCACCGCCGAGGTGCTGTTTGCCCTGGTGCCGTTCCCGAGCTGGTCGCTGTAGTTCGCACCCCAGCATCTGACGCCGCCGCTGCTCGCCAACGTGCACGTGTGACCACTGCCGGCCGCGATCGCCGCGACCCCGCCCGAGAGGCCCGCGACGGCGACCGGGACATCACTGTTCACGCGCGTCCGGTTCCCGAGCTCGCCGTGGAGGTTGTAGCCCCAGCACGCGACACGGCCCGCCGTGAGCGCGCAGGTGTGCGTGGTTCCGGTCGAGATCGCGGAGACACGGCCCTGGAGGCCGGACACGTCGACCGGGACGAACGTCGCGTCCTTGCTCGTGGTGCCGTTGCCGAGCTGGCCGACATAGTTGTAGCCCCAGCACTCGACGCCATCAACATCCGTCACCGCGCATGTGTGGTTATTGCCCGAGTGGGCGGTCATGCCGCCGATGCGGCCCGTGACGTCGACCGGGACGAGGCTCCTGCTCGCCACGCCGTTGCCCGTCTGGCCGACGTAGTTGTCGCCCCAGCACTTGACGACCCGTTCGCCCGTCATTGCGCACGCGAAGCGGCCGCTCGCGGCGATGGCGGTGACGCCCGCCGAGAGGCCCGACACCGCGACGGGCACGTTGCTCTGGGTCGTCGTGCCGTTGCCGAGCTGGCCGTCGGTGTTCTGGCCCCAGCACGTGACGCCGCCCCGATTCGACAGGGCGCAGGTGTGGTTGCCGCCGGCGGCGATGGCGGTGACGCCGGCCATGAGGCCCGACACGGCGACCGGGACGCTGCTCGGGGTCGTCGTCCCGTTGCCGAGCTGACGGAAGGTGCTGTTGCCCCAGCAGACGACGCCGCCCCCCTTTGTGAGGGCGCATGTGTGGTCCGCACCGGCGGCGATCGCCGCGATCGTGAGCACGGGCGCGGGCGCGGTCACGGGTCCCGCGGCGGCCGGTGCCGGCGCCGCGAGAACCGTGACGGCAGACAGGAGGATGGCCGTGAGAAACACCAACGATCTCACCGTGGCTCCGCGCATCTTGACGCCTCGTGCAGCCGCGGGCCGGAGCCGCCATTGGCTCGACGCGACCTGAGCGCCCGCAGCGGTGATCGCGTGTCATCGTCTCCCGCGTGCCCTTGAGACGCTACGCCCTGCCCGATGTGACGGCCAGTGCCGGATGCCCCGGCGCGAGATGATCCTGATCCGCCGGCATCCGGGGGCCTCGACGAGCGGGCGGGGGCCGGCGCGCGGCGACCGTGACCTTCGGCCCTCGCGCAACGGGGCGCGACCGCGCAGCGTCACCGCGTGGGACATTCGAGCCTTGAGCCGCATCTATGACTGATGACGGTGAGCTCTGACACGCGGTCCACGCCCGGTCGGCGGGATCGCGCCGATCTACCGGCGAAACCGACCGCAGATCGCGTCCCAGGAAGGTCGTGATGAAGGTGGGTGCGATGCGAGCCACGTATCTGGGTCGGCGCCCGTTGGGCGTCGGCCTGTCGCTCTCCATGGCCGCCATCCTGGTGATGACGGTGGTCGCGCCCGCCAGCGCCGCCACGGTGGGCGCCTCGTGGCGGGCGAAGGTCGGCCCCTCCGGGGCCAACGGCACGGCGACGATCTCCGCGTACACGAGTGGGTCGGGGTCGCTCGCCCTCAAGCTGGCGAAGCTGCGGGCAGCCACCTACCTGCCGGTCACGCTCTCGAAGGGAACATGTGGGTCCGCCGGAGCGGCGCTCATCAGGTTCCCGGCGATCAGGACGACGAGCTCCGGCACCGCGACCCGGACGTCGAGCCTCACGGCCGCCCAGGTCAAGCTGATCAAGGCCGCGACCACGAGCACCGGGAAGATCGCCATCCGGGTCGGCAGCAGCACGACCGGCGGGGTCAAGTGCGGCGTCGTCACGGTCCTCTATGCGCCGATCGGCGTCGTGGTGCCGTCGACCTGGCCGGACCTGGCGGCATTCTGGAAGACTCTCCCCGCCACGGCGTACGGCGCACGGGTCCTCGTGAGCCAGGACGCGGTGACGGAGCTGGCGCAGGTTCGGGCGCTCATCCGGCAGGGCACTCGCATCCTTCTCCTCTGCCCCCAGGACGCCGCGGCGGCGGCCGTCGCGGCCGACGAGGCACGGGCAGCGGGCGTCAAGGTCATCGCGTACGGCCGGCTGATCCGCGGGACGGCGGCGGTCGACTACCACCTCGACTTCGACCGCCTGGCTGTTGGCGCGGCGCAGGCTCAGTACCTGATCGACCGAGCCGGTGCGACCACCGGCAACAACCTGTACCTGTACGCGGGCAACCCCGCCGACGACAACTCCTTCGTGTTCCTCGATGGCGCCTGGGGCAAGCTCCAGCCCAGGATCGCCGACGGCACCTTCGTGATCCGCAACTCGAGCGTGGCGGCCTCGCTGGCGGGGAGCCCAACCCTCAGCCGCGACCAGCTGGGGTCGGTCATCACCCAGATCACCACCAACTGGGACTTCGGCACCGCGCGGACCCTGGCGGCGGGCAACCTCGCGGCCGTCCCGGCGGCCGCCAAGAGCACGGCCTTTGTCCTGGCTCCCAACGACACTACCGCCCGCGCGATCACGGACGTCTTCGCGGCCGACCCGGACGTCACGACCTTCTTCGTGACTGGGCAGGACGCGGACAGGGCGTGGGTCCAGTACCTCATCAACGGCACCCAGGGGATGACGGTCTTCAAGGATCCCCGCGCCCGCGTGCGGACCGGTCTCGCGGCGGCCGCGACCCTCATGGCGGGCGGCACCCCGGCCACGAACGCAACCTCCGACAACGGCGTCGTCTCGGTCCCGGCATCGCTCCTGCCGAGCGTCACCGTCACGAGGGCCAACATCCAGGCGGCCCTGATCGACACGGGCTACTACAAGGCCAGCGACTTCACCGGCTCCTGGCCGGGCAAGAGGTAGTCCGAAGCGGCCATCTGGCCGCCGGGCCGACCGGCGGCCAGACGCCATGTCAGCCGAGGTCGGGCCGTTTGTCACTCGCCAACCCGGCTCACATCCGTCAGCGTCCCCGATGCGGGAAGCTCTGACGCACGGTCCAAACCCCGGCCGCCTGGACCGCGCCGAGCCACTGGCGAGACCGACCCGCAGGATGCGTCCCGAGAGGGCCACAGTGACCATGAACATGGCGCCATCCTCGATCCTGGCGAGATTGGCGAGGCACAGCTGATGGAGACGCAGACGCCACCTCGACCAGGCCCGGTGCCCAACTGGGGCTACCGGAGGCAGGGCTTCTCCAATCTCCTGAGGATGGGCCACTGCGCGCCGACGGCGATGCAGACGATCCTCGATGTCTCATCGACGGACAAGGAGTGGCTCGTCAGGCTCAGCGCCGGCATGCCCGGGGGCATCGGCAGCACGGGACACGAGTGCGGGGCCGTCACCTCGCCCCTCGCGGTGATGGGCACACAGCTCGGCCTGCGCGAGATCGACCGTGGCCTCCCGGTGATCTTCGACCGAGGGCAGGCGCTGTGCCGCGACTTCCTCGCATGCCATGGGACGCTCCAGTGCCGGGAGATCCGAACGAAGGACGGCTTTCCGCGGCAGTGCATCAGTCCGGTCCTGCACTCGGCGGAGCACTGGCGAGGCGCGCTCGACGGCGACCGGTCGGACGCCATCCCGGAGGGCACCAGGGCAGGCTACTCGAGGCTGTACTCGCACTTCGTGCAGAACGAGTTCCACTGCGCTCAGGCTGTGCTCGGCCACCTGGGCTACTCACCCGCCGAGCACCGCGAGCTGTTCGATGCCACCTCGGCGTTCATGGGCGGGATGCTCTTCATGGGCAAGACGTGCAGCGCGCTCACGGCGGGTGTGATGGCGATCGGCCTGAAGGCCGGCGAGATCGAGAACAGCCGCCTGCGGGTCGCCCGCCTGCTCGCCATCATGACGGTCGGCGGGGACGCCTTCGGTGATCATCTCAACAAGTTCAACGCCAGCATGAACCGCGGGAACCGCCTGGCGAAGTGGTTCGCGAGCGAGTTCGGCAGCACCCAGTGCCAGAAGATCACTGGATGCGACTTCTCCGACCTCGACGGGCGTGTCCGACTACGTCGAGGGTGATGCGGATCACGAAGTGCAGGGCGATCGGGTGCCAGGTTGCCGAGCAGGTTCAGCTGTTGCTCGACGAAACAGGATCCCCCGTGACAGCCGCGCCGTGAGCGTCGTCGACGACCACCGCCGGGCCCAGTCACCGGCGCAGGATGGCCGCCGGCCCGGGCGCGTCCGTGTCCCTCGCATCACAGGTGTGCCGGCCGGGGTCCCGGCAGGCGTGCTGGCGACCATCACGATGGACGTCACCATGGTGGCCGCCAGCAGCCTCGGCGGGAGGGCCTTCACCTCGAAGCGCACCGACGTCGACGTGATCGGTCGCTGGGTGGCCGGCCTGCTGCGCGGCCGTTCGCGCCACGGTGACATCACGACCGAACCGGCGCGGCGCGGCGAGGTGGGGCTGGGCCTTCTCACGCACTACTCCACGGGCATCATCCTGACGCAGGCGTTCATGCTCCTGCCGCGGCGCCGGGGCGCGCGAACGAGCCTTGCGGTGGGGACCGCGTACGGCATTGCGACGGCCGTGCTGCCGCTCCTCCTCATGTTCCCGTCGATGGGCTACGGCTGGTTCGGTCTACAGTCCGGCGAGGCGGCGCGGATCAACCGGATCATGCTCCTTGGCCACACCGCGTTCGGCGTCGGGATCGGGCTGTGGGCGCCGCGCTTCGCGGGGCGCCGGCGGCGTTCGTGATGTCCGCGAACCTTCCGCGCCGTCTCTAGGTCCCGTCGCCACCTGGTGAGCGCGGTGCGACGAGATCAAGGAAGGCCAGCACCCGTCGCTCCATGTCGACTCGACGATAGGAGTCTCCCTCCTCCACGCGCTGCAGGACGAGGCCGTCGAGCAGGGCGGTGAAGCCCCGGGCCATCGCCTCGACGTCGAAGTCGGGGGGCAGCTCGCCGGCCTCGACGGCCTCCCAGCCGATGAGCGCTGCGACCGTCACCGTCCGCTCACGCCGCCGGACCAGCAGGTCGCGGACGAGCGGTTTCTGCGACGCCCGCGCCCAGCACTGGACCATGAAGGCGGCGGCGCCGGGCGCGTCGATCGTGACGTCGACATACCCGCGGATCGCCCGCTCCATCTTGTCGCGCGCGCTGCCGACGAACCGGCCGTCCGCGAGGGCGGCATCCGCCTCGACGTTGATCGCGGCGAGGATGCTCTCGTGGATCAGCTCGTCCTTGCCCCCGTAGTAGTTGTAGATCGCGCCCACGGAGACGCCGCTCTCGGCGACGACGTCGTCGATGCTCGCCTCGTGGAAGCCCTTCGCGACAAACACCCGGCGTGCGGCATCAAGGATGTGCTGGCGCTTCTCTGCCTCGTGCTCAGCCGTGATCCGTGGCATATACGGTCTCCCTTGGGCGCTCAACTAGAACGAACGCTCATTTCCTGTCTGGTCACTCTAGCACAGTCAGAATAGGGCCGAATGGCACATGAAAAGCGAGCGCTCGTTCTGCTAGTCTCTGTATGTCGCGATCAGGGCCAAGCCTGTGAAGGCCCGACGCGCCACCAAGCGGGGGCTCCGCCCCCGGGAGACACAGCAAGGGGAACGGCAATGAACATGGCACGGCACGACATCTCCAGCCGGATCGACGCGATTGGCTGGGGGCTCCTGTTCCTGATGACGGGGGTTCTCTTCCTGGTCCCCGGCGTGCCCGACGGCACCTGGCTGGTGGGCCTGGGCCTCCTGATGCTCGGCGCCAACGCCACCCGGCTGTACATCGGCCTGCCGCTCGACCGGTTCGGGTCGATCATCGGAGCGGGTGCGCTCCTGGCAGGGCTCGGCGCCCTGGCCGGAATGGAGATCCCCGTCTTCGAGCTCGGGCTGATCGCCTGCGGGCTCGCGATCATCGCCGGCCAGCTGGGACGGGGAAGGTAGAACGATGATCTCGACGAAGGGGCGCTCCATCATCACGAACCGTGTTCACCTTCCGGACCTCGGGCAGCGCGGCGAAGGCTGGGTCGTCCTCCAGTTCCTCCTGTTCGTTGCCATCATCGGCGCGGGGCTCCTGGGACCGTTCTGGAGCGGCCCGGCTCGGTCGGTCGGGGCGATCGCCGGACTGGCGCTGATGCCCTTCGGCGTCGGCCTCGTGACCGCCGGCATCCTCGGACTCCGACGGCAGCTGACCGCGTATCCGCGGCCGGTGCCGGGTGGCCGGCTCATCGAGGACGGCATCTTCGGGCTCGTCCGCCACCCGATGTATGGCGGCGGCGTGATCGCCGCCCTTGGCTGGGGCCTCGCCATGGCCTCGCCGATGGCGCTGGCGGGCGCCTTCGTCCTCGCGCGTCTTCTTCGACCTCAAGTCACGCCGCGAGGAGGCGTGGCTGGCTGAGCAGTTCGCCGGCTACGGGGCCTACCGGCGGCGCACCCGTCGACTGATCCCGTGGCTCTATTGACAGGTCGTGTCGACGGCGAGATCGGGCCGCCGTGAGCACGGAGCCGTTGCTGGAGCGGGAGGCGGCGACAGCGCAGGCGCGTCCACGGGGAGTCGGGAGTGTCACTTTGGGGCTTGAGCACCATCGCCTGAAGTATCGAGATCTCAAGCAAGGGACCTCTTGCGCTCGGGGACGTGCTGATCCATAGTGCGAACTCTCGACGGGCGGAACGGCGCGGTCGGACGATGTGGGGTCGCCAGAACGGCGGGAGCCAGGGGGGCGAACGCCGACCCGTCACCAGTGGACAGCCTGATGGCTGAAGGGGGGGTTCGTTGCTTCGACGTGGCTCGAATCACATCGTGCACCTCCACGACGTCGACCAGCAGCTCGTCAGCCGGAACGGGGTGGCGGCCAAGCCCTACGAGCGGATGAAGGAGTCGTGGAGCCTTGGCATCGGCGAGACCATCGTCCTGAAGCTGAAGTTCACCGACAACCTCGGGAAGCTGGTCTTCCACTGCCACATCCTTGAACACGAGGATGCGGCGATGATGGCCCAGCTCGAGGTCGTCCCGTGAGAGCCAGCTTGCGCTTCGGGATGCTCTCGCAGGTCGCTCTCATCGTCGTGGGACTCGCCCTGGCCGCCTGTGGTGGCGGCGCCGTCGGCACGCCTTCGGCACCTGCCTCGGCTGTCCCCGCGTCGGAGTCTCCGGGCGACACGTCGGCAGACAAGAGCCCGCAGATCCTTCCGCTTCTTATCTCGTCGGAGATCACGAAGGGCCAGACCCGCTTTGTCTTCACGCTCACCGACCGGGCGAACCAGCTCGTTGCGGCCCCGGATGTGCCGGTCCACCTGGAGCTGTACGACGTGGCGGCCGCACCCGACACGGTCGCGTTTGAGGCCGATGCCCGGTTCCTCTGGGCCATCGAGGGCCAGGACGGCCTCTACGTCGCGGACTTCAGCTTCCCTGCCGCGGGCCGCTGGGGGGTTCGGTTCACCGCCCGCTTCCCCAACGGCACAGACGAGCAGGTGCGGGCCGACTTCGACGTGGCCGAGACGGGCTCGACACCAGCGATCGGAGCACCCGTCGTCCCCCTCGATACGCCCACGATCACGGGAGCCAACGCAGACCTCGCCACGGTCACGACCGACAGCAAACCCGATGCCCGCTTCTACGAGACGTCGGTCGCCGAGGCTCTCGCGGCTGGCAACCCGTTCGTTCTCGTCTTCGCCACGCCCGCCTTCTGCCAGACGGCTGTCTGCGGTCCGACGCTCGACACCGTGAAGGCGGTCGCCAGGGACTACCCCGATCTCACGTTCATCAATGTCGAGCCCTACAAGATGGTCATGACGGACGGCCGGCTCCAGCCCGAGCTCGATGCGACGGGACAGCTCCAGGCCGCCAGCTGGACGGATGCCTGGGGCCTCCGCTCGGAGCCGTGGGTGTTCGTCGTCGGCGCGGACGGGACGATGGCCTCCAAGTTCGAGGGCACGCTCGGTGCCGACGAGCTGCGGGCGGCCCTCGATGCGCTCCCGCCGGCGCCCGACTCATCGCCGGGTGCGTCACCGTCGCCCCTGACGGGGACCGCGACAGGCATCGTGATCACCGTCGACCAGGCATCGGTGACCACGGTCCGCTCGTTCACCCTCCGCACGAACGACGGACAGGAGATCGTGTTCTCGGTCGGCACGCTCGACCTCAGCGGCGAAGCCTTCCCGGCCAACCACCTGCGCGAACACATGGCGATCGCCGAGCCGGTCAGCGTCGAGTATCGGACCGAGGGGGCCGCTCTGGTTGCGATCCGGCTGACGGACGCACAGTAGGGTTCTCGAGAGCACGAGAGCCGGTGGCCCAGGTGTCGTCTCGACCCGAGCACGAAAGGGGAAATGGAGCGGGAGACGGGGATCGAACCCGCGACATGCAGCTTGGAAGGCTGCCGCTCTGCCAGCTGAGCTACTCCCGCCCGGACGCCGACCAAGTCCGCGCCAACTATAGCGGAGCGAGGTACGACGCCTACCGCCGGCCCTCGAGAAGTCCGAGGAAGGCCGCCGGTGAATGGATCGGCAACCGGCCGGCCAAGGAGCCCTCGAGCGTCAGGAGATGCTCGTCGCCCGATACCAGGAGGGCGTTCTCGGCCTCTGCGAGCGCCAGCAGATAGTCGTCGCCCGGGTCGCGGGAGCTGACCGGCGGCGGTTTGTCGGGATCGGGCGCGATCGTCGCAGCACGCCGGAGCCACCCGACGACCGCGTCCGCCTCCTCGGCCGAGATCCGGCGACGGAGCTTCGGATAGGCGAGCGCGCGATCGAGCTCGGCCAGCAGCAGCGGTGAGACGATCAACTCGAACTGGCCGTCCTGCCAGGCCCGGAGAACCACCGCCGGTGAACCGCTCCGCGAGAGCAGCGCCGAGATGATGACGTTGGCATCGAGGACCGCGCGCACGGGTCAACGCGATGCGCGCGGGCGAGTCGCGTGCTGGGCCTCGACGGCCAGCGCCGTGGCCTCCGCGTCGGGGAGCGGATCCCGCGCCCACAGCCGCTCGAGCAGGTCAAGCCCGAGCTCGCTACGCAGCGCTCCTTCGATGACCTCGCTGTCGCCCTGTCCGGTTCGTGCCGCGCGAATCTTGACCGCCCTGAGCACGGCCTCGTCGATGGTCAAGGTGGTTCGGACCTTCGTCATCTCAGCATCATAGCATGGAGATGCCGAGATGCACGGCGCGGTCGACCCGGCGTCGGCGACGGCCCGCAACCGGGCGCTGTCGCGATCAGGCGGCGGCCACGATCTCGACGAGCAGCCCGCCGGCATGGGATCGCTCCTCGGTGATGCGCAGGCCCGCTCCCTCGATCGAGGCTCGGACATCGTGATCGAGCCGGCAGCCGCCGGACGCACGGGCCCAGCCCGGAGCGAGCCGGCCCTGGAGGCGGGCGATCGATCGATGGTCGGATCGCGCGTGCTCGAGGAACCGCACGCTGCCGCCCGGCCGAAGCACGCGCCGGCTCTCCTGGAGCGTTGCCGCCACGTCCCCCACCGAGCAGAGGACGAACGTCCCGACGACCACGTCGAAGGACCGGTCGGGATAGGGAATCGCGGCAGCATCACCCGTCTGCAGGGCGGCCCGAAGCGCGAGGCGATCTGCGCGCCGTGCGGCGATCGCCAGCGCGTGATCGCTCGGGTCGATCGCGTGAAGCGACGCGTCCGGCGGGTAGGCGCCGAGGTTGAGGCCGGTCCCGACCCCGATCTCGAGCACGTCCCCGGAAGCGCCACCGGCGATCCGGCGCCGCGCCACGCGGAGGCCGGCTCCATCGGCGACGCGCATCGCCGCGTCGTAGGCGCGGGCCACCCGTGCCCCGCCGATCTGGGGCCGTTGCGTCGACGCTCGCTCGGGCAGGAACCGGTTGCCCGCGAGGTTGGCCAGCTCCATCGCGAGGCCGGACGCCTCGAGCTCGCGGCGATGCCGTGCGCTGAGCGTGGGCGGCGCCGAGACACCCCGCGGCCCGGCCACCGCGAGTGCCTGCCCGTACGCGTGAGCGGCGGCTTCCTCGGGTGCAAGGGCCCCCAGATCGTCGATCACGAGGCCGGTCGCCCGCGCCAGGCGCTGGTGAACCCGATTGCACGCCTCGCAGCGGTTGATCGACGTGACCCCGAGCATGGTCGCCTCCCGCAATCGTGGCGAGACGCGACCCGGGACGAGATACGCGGACACCAGGTCCGGCGCTCGCCGCGCGAGCGCCGGCAGCCAGCGGCGGAGGGCGGCCGCGGTGAGCGTCGGTCGATCCGGGAATGGGGTTGAGCAACCGGGTACCTCCGTGACTGGGTGACCTGTCGCGGCGGCCCGTCATCCCGGCAAGCCTACGCCCGGGACCGATGGCCCGCAGCGCCGCGGCAAGCGACGGCCTCCACGCAACCTCCATCGGCGACGCATCGAACCGTCACCCAGCCGAGGGACGCTGCTCCTGTCGCCGGTGACGTCGGCCACGAAGGCGCGAACGGCCGGGCCCGCGACGACGATGCCAGTGGAGGCGGTCGTGGCCACCGGCACCGCCGGGGCCATCCCGGCGGTTGGTGCCGCGCAATCACCCCCAGCATTAGCAGGCCGGGATGGCCGGTCCTCCCGCCTGTCAAACCCGGCACCGACGGCTTCTCGCCGCCGGAGGGCGATCGCCGGCGTTCGGAACGTGCTCAGATTCCGCGGGCTCGCGCGTCTCAGCGGCCTGGGAGAGGGTCGAGAGGAGCGATCCGCGGCCCAACCCGGGCAGAACCCCGCCGCCTAATGATGGGGGTGATGGAGCGACGCATTGGCCGGCCGAACCTCGCGGCTGGCGTCCTTTCAGCGAGACCGCTGGCGCGCCGCCCACCGCGGACGCTCCGCCCACCGTTGCGCAGCCCGCCCGCCACGTGCCCGCCCGCCGCGCCGCGCTCAGAGTCGCCCATGCCCGCGCCCGGCTGCTTCCGTCAGCGGCGAGTGACCTTTGCGGGGCCCCAGTTGCCGAGCACGTCGACCGCGCGCACCCGCACCGCCACCTTTGCCGTGCGGCTGCGTACGGGCAGGACGATCCCGGCCTTCGGCGTGCTGGCCGTCGCGATCTTCCACGGCCCATTGTTCACGGAGTACTGGACGCGGTAGGCGACCGGGCCGTGCGGGTCCCTGGCTGCCTTCCACCGGGCCCGCCATGAGCCGGAGGTCGTCGAGTACCAGAGCACGGGCGCCTCGGCCAGGACCGGCGCAGTCCGATCGAGCGTGACGGCGGCCGACACGGCGCTCGACATCGTGCCGCCCTGGTCGCGCACCTGGGCCCAGACGAGGCGCCGCCCGTCGGCGGCCGAGGCCTTCAGGGTCACGGGGTACGGCGGCGCCGGGACGGGCAGACCGGTGGTGACGTCGACCGTGGCGGGGACCATCGGCAGCCATGGACCCCACGCCTGTCCCTCGGCGTGGAACCGGACCTCGGACACGGGGCGGCTCCCCGGCGTCGTGCCGACCGTCGCGGCCACGGTCAACGAGCGCGTGAGGCTCGGCGCCACGCTCAGGGTGGCGAGGAGCGGCGGCCCGAACATCGACTTGATGAGCTCCCAGTACCCGGGCACGCCCCGGTCGTAGCCGAGGGCCCAGATCCCGATGCCGGCCAGGCCGCGCGAGATGGCGTACGCGTACTTCGGCGCGAGCGAGGTCGGCGTGTCGTAGAAAACCTGGCGCCAGGTGGAGGCCGCCCCGTCGTAGTACGTGAACCAGCTTACGGACTCGCCGGGCTCATAGCGGAGCGACGCCCCCAGTGACGCGGGCTCGCCGATGTGGCGGCGGGGCACCCAGGTGGAACCCGTGGTGGTTCGAAGCGCACCCAGGGATGCCGGACGTCGTCGGCCACGAGACGCCGTAGTACGGGAGGCCGAGGATCGTGCGGCCCAGCGGCACACCTTCCGCCGCGTACCGGTCCACGGTCCAGCGGAGGTCGAGCCCGCTCGGCGATGACCGGCCGACCAGCGGCGCGATGGCCCCGGGGTTCGACGAGGTGGTCCGATACGCATAGCCCATGATGAAGATCCGGTCGGCGCCGGCATCGGCGGCCCGCTTTGCCATCTGGGCGCCCGACGTGTTCGCGTTCGTGGCGACCGAGACCGAGGCGGCCGGGTTGTCGGCCTGGAGGGCGGCCCGCAGGTTGGCGACGAAGGCGCCGTAGGCGGCGAACCAGGTGCCCTTGATGAGCTCGACGTCGACGTTGACGCCGTCCGCGCCGACGTCGAGGACGAGCGCTCGCAGCTCGGCGATGAGCGCCGCCTGGCGAGCGGGATCGGCGAAGAAGGCCGCGTTCTTGTCGTAGCCGAACGAGGTGAACGTGAGCTCGACGCGCACGCCGCGCGACTTCGCGGTTGCCACGAGGGTGCGGCCCAGCGAACCGGTGATCGCCTTGTACCCGGCCAGTGTCCGGTTGATCGTCCCGGTCGCGGTCTGCGTCACCGAGAACAGGCT
Organism: uncultured Chloroflexia bacterium; assembly: GCA_963705215.1. Classification (GTDB taxonomy): domain Bacteria; phylum Chloroflexota; class Limnocylindria; order Limnocylindrales; family CSP1-4; genus CTSoil-043. The sequence goes on from CAVPJI010000009.1 coordinate 79,131, forward strand.
CAGAACGGAGAGGGCATTCCAGTCGAGGTAGTCGACGATCGCGCTGGTCATCTCCCAGTACGGGAGATACCCGTAGACGTCGCTGGAGAGATGGTCGCTCATCGGAGATTCGGGGCTGCCGATGGCCGGCGCGGTGGGCGAAGGCGTCGGCGTGGGCGACGGCGACGGGGTGGGGGTGTCTACCGGCGACGGGCTGGGGGTCTCGACGACCGGCGTCGGCGTGGGATCCTCGGCTCGGACGCCCGGCGCGAGGGCCGGGGCAACGCCAATCGCCAGCACCATGAGCAGGAGCAGCGCGGCGAGCGTCCGGCGGGGGACCGTCATGGCCGGCACACCATGACAGCCCCGCGCACGATGCGTCAAACGGTCGGCTCGACCTCGTCCGCGGGGCGAGCGGCCTTCCTGGCCGCCTTCTTGGCCGCCGGCTTCGCGGCGCGGGCAGTCTCGGCGGCCGTGGCGGCGGCCTCGGCGACCTTCTCGGCTGCCTCGGCGGTGACCTCGGTGACCGCATCGACGGTCGCGTCCGCGACTTCGGCGACCTTCTCGTCCCAGCGCCCACTGAACTCCGCCGTGATCCCGGCCGCGATGTGGGCCGCTTCGGCCCGATCGCGGATCCCGAGCATCTGCTTGCGGGTCATGGCGAAGACCCCGAAGCCGAAGGCGCCTCCCAGGACCGTCGCGGCCGGACCATCCGGCGAGGGCATCCGGACCCGGAAGCGCTCGGTGAGCCGCGTCCGCCGGCCGTCGTCGAGCGGCCGCAGGACGAACGCCCAGCTCGCCGCGAACCCCGGCATCGAGGGCATCATCTTCGTTGCGGCCTTGAGGTTGACCGGCGTCTCCTCGACCGCCTCTCCCGCCTCCTTTCGGGCCCGGGAGGCGGCCACCTGCTCCTCGACCGTCTTCTCGTCGGCGTAGAGGACGAGCGATTGACCGGCCTCGAGCGAGCGGACGACGAAGCCGGTGTCCGGCGAGTTCGGGACGAGGTCGCCCACGGCGAGATGCTGGAGCTCCGGGACGATCTCGCTGACGCTGGCGCCCTTCATGTCGACCGCGTCGTAGCTGTACCAGCCGGCGCGGTTGTAGCCCATCTGGACGAGCCAGGGCCAGACGGCGTCGGGCGGGGCGTCGATCTCCACGCCCCGGGTCTCGACGACGGTCGCGTCGGGGACGAGGTCGTCGCCGGCGAAGTCGAGCGTCGCGTCGGTTGGATCGACGCCCCAGGAGCGCCACCACGGCCGAACGGCGAGGGCGTAGGTGGCGGCCGCGCCGGCAGCAGCGGCAGCCACGGCGCCGATGAACAGGACTCGTGCACGCATGTGGTTCACCTCCGACCACGCATCGTGGGCCTTGTGCCGCCCTCCCTGGGAGTGCCGGAAGGCATTCCGTTTCCGGCTCCTGGACCCCGCGCGCTACCCTTCGGCCATGTGCCGCAACATCCGCCCGCTGCGCGGCCGTGCCGCGCCCCCGGCCACGGACGGTGACGTCCACGACGCCGCCCGCCAGTACGTCCGCAAGATCGCGGCGACCCGCGCGCCCGCCGCCCGGGACGCGGCCGCCTTCGACGCCGCCGTGGCAGAGATCGCCGCCGCGACCGCCCGCCTCCTGGCCGCGATGGGCGCGCCCATCGTCGCCGGGCCGCCGACGCCGCCGTCCGCCTGGCCACCTCGGCCGCAGCGCCGGGTGCCCTCCCGCGCGGCGGCCGGCTTCGCGCCCGCGGCGCGCCCGGGCCGGAACGGAGACCCGGCATGACCGCCGACCCCCTCCGCGGCGACCCCCTCCGCGCCCAGTGGGCCGCGGTGGCGGAGCGCTACGGGACCGGCTGGTCGCACGCGGACGGCCCCGACCTTCGCTGGCTCGTGGAGGCGGCCTCTCCCCGGCCCACGGACCGGGCCATCGACCTGGGCGCCGGGGCCGGCCACGCGGCGCTGGCCCTGGCGCCCCACGTCGAGCGCGTGGACGCAATCGACCCGACGCCCGAGATGCTCGCCGTGGCCGCCCGCCTGGCCGCCGAGCGCGGCATCTCCAACGTGGAATGGGTCGAGGCGCGGGCCGACGCCCTCCCCTACCCCGCCGCGACCTTTGACATCGCGATCAGCCGCTTCTCGATCCACCACTGGCCGGATCCCGCGGGCGCACTCCGCGAGGTTGCCCGGGTGCTGCGCCCGGGCGGGCGCGTCGTGTTGATCGACCTGGTGTCACCGGAGGAAGCCGGGCTGGACACGTTCCTCAACACGGTGGAGCTGCTGCGCGACCCAACCCACGGCCGGTCACTCCGCCCCTCGGACTGGCGCGCCGCGATCGCCGGGGCCGGCTTCCACGGCGACATCGCGCGGGAGTGGCGGTTCCGTCACGACACCGAGGACTGGCTCTCCCGCACGGCGCCGCTCGCGTGGCGCGCCGACGCCGTCCGTCGGCTGCTGCGCGAGGCCCCGGGGACGGCCCGGGCCGCGTTCGAGATCGCCGACGATGGGTCGGCGTTCACCGTCGGGGCGGTCGTCGTGGCGGCGGTGCTGCCGGGCTGACCGTCGGCGCCGGGCTGACCGTCGGCGCCGGGCGGACCGTCGGCGCCGGGCTGACCGTCGGCGCGGGTCGGGGTGCCGCCGGGCTGACCCTCGTCGGCTGTCGCGACGCTCCCGAGCCGGCCCGGACGGCCTCCCGCGCGGCCACCGCGCGCCGGAACATCGCGGCGTAGGCGGGCGCCGACGAGCGCTCCCAGTCCCAGTCGACCGCCATACCGCGACGAACCAGGCCTTCCCAGCGGGTCCGGTCTGGGTCGCGCAGGACCGCGATGGCCCGCTCGCAGGCGAAACGGAGGGCGTCGGGCGTCGCGTCGTCGAACAGGAAGCCGGTGCCGGTGCCCGGCTCCTCGTGCAGGTCCACGATCGTGTCGGCCAGGCCGCCGGTCCGACGGGCGACGGGCGGCGTCCCGTAGCGCATCGCGATCATCTGGCCCTGGCCGCACGGCTCGAAGCGTGACGGCATCAGGAAGAGGTCGGCGCCGGCGTAGATCCGGCGCGCGAGATCACGGTCGAAGCGCTCGACCATCGCGACGCTTCCCCGGCGGGCGGCGGCGATCGCCCGCATCCCCGCCACGAGGCCCGCGTCGCCGCTGCCCAGGGCAACGATCCGGGCGCCGGCCGCAACGAGGGCGGGCGCAGCGCCCGCCACGAGGTCGAAGCCCTTCTGGGGGTCGAGCCGGCCGATCACGCCCAGGATCGGCGCGGGATCATCCGGGTCCAGGCCTACCCGCGCGCAGAGGTCGGCCCGGCAGGCCGCCTTGCCGCGGCGATCGTCGGCGTCGTATGGCGCCGCGAGCGTGCCGTCGGTCGCCGGGTTCCAGAGCGCCTGGTCGAGGCCGTTGAGGATGCCGGTGAAGCGGGCGCCGCGCGCCCGGAGCTGGCTCTCGAGGCCCATCCCCATCTCCGGGCCGAGGACCTCGCGGGCGTACGTGGGGCTCACGGTGTTGACCATCTCGGCGCGGACGATCCCCTCGCGGAGCAGGTCGATGCCCCACGCATCGCCGGCCGGTGGGTCCACGCCCAGCCCGAGGTCGGCGACCCGGTCCCGCGGCGTCCACCCGTGATACGCCAGGTTGTGGAGCGTCACGGTCATCGCGGCCGGCCCGATCACCGGATCGGCGGCATAGGCGAGGTCCCGCTGGAGCGCTGCGGGGCAGGCGTGCCAGTCGTGGAGGGCGACGACGTCGACCGGCCGGCCCTCCGCGCGGCGCGTCTCGAGCGCGGCGCGCGCCAGCAGGCCGAAGCGCCAGGCGTTGTCGGGGAACTCGCCGGCGGCGTCGTGGTAGAAGCCGTCACGGTCGTACGCCGGCGGATGATCGACCAGGCGGAGGCGATACCCGGCGGCCTCAAAGGAGCGGATGGCGATCTCCGTCACGCCGGTGGCGGCGCGCGGGTCGGGCACCCGCAGGGCCAGGGTCTCGGGTGTGGCATCGGCCGGCACGTGCACCGAGCGGTAGCGCGGCAGGAACACCTCGACCGGCTCGTCGAGGACGCCGGGAACGCGACCGAGAGCACGCGCGAGGGCGTCGACGACGTCGCCCAGGCCGCCGGTCTTGGCCCACGGCTCGCACTCGGCAGCGATGAAGATGACCCGCATGGCGCGGATGGTAGCCCCCTCGGGTCAGCCCTCGCCGACCATCGGCGCCCCGGCCGGCCGTAGCCGACCACAGCCGCGCGCGGTTCCCGCAGATTCGATGCCCGTGGCCGCATCGAGCGCGCATCGCCGGAGACCACGAACTGCCAGCGCCGCCACCGCCGCCAGTGCCGCCGGTGCCGCCAGCGCGTGCTCCGCAGACGCGACGAGCGCGTGATGCGTGCGCGATGCACGGGCGATGCGGACAGGGGCATCGAATCCAGGGGCATCTCCCCGCGGCGGGCGGGGCCGCCATCCGCCGGGTGCGTGCGGCCCGGCGCGCGGTATCATCGCGCCCCGTATGGAACCTCTTGTCCGCATCCCCACCATGCCCGGCGCGCCGTTCCGGCTGCCACCCCGATTCGAGGGCCTGCGCCGCCTCGCCCACAACCTGTGGTGGACGTGGCACCCGCGCGCCGCGCTCCTGTTCCAGCGCATCGACGCCACGACCTGGTCCCGCTACCGCAACCCGATCGCCCTCTTCGAGAGTCCCATCAACTGGCAGCCGCTGCTGGACGACCCGGCGTTCATTGCTGAGTACGAGGACGTGCTGGCCGACCTTGACCAGTACATGGCCAACGGCTCCGACCATTGGTTCGGGCGCACCCACCCCGGTCAGCTGCACGGCCCGATCGCGTACTTCTGCGCGGAGTACGGCCTCCACGAATCGCTCGGGATCTACTCGGGCGGCCTGGGCGTCCTCGCCGGCGACCACATGAAGAGCGCCAGCGACATGGCCCTCCCATTCGTGGGCGTGGGGCTGCTCTACCGCAAGGGCTACTTCCGGCAGTCGATCGACGCGGACGGGCACCAGGAGCACGCCTACCCCGACTTTGACCTCGCCCGCCTCCCAGTGCTCCGGGTCCTCGACCGGATGGGCGACCCCCTCTACGTCCCCGTGGGCCTGCCCGGCCGCACCGTCCACGTCGCCGTCTGGATGCTCCAGGTGGGCCGCGTGCCGGTTCTCCTGCTCGACACCGACCACGCGCGCAACGAAGATCCCGATCGGCCGATCACCCACATCCTGTACGTCCGCGGCCGCGAGATGCGGCTCCACCAGGAGCTGGTCCTGGGCGTCGGTGGCGTGCGGGCCCTCCGGGCCCTCGACGTTGCCCCGGCGATCTGGCACCTCAACGAGGGCCACTCCGCGTTCCTGCTCGTGGAGCGCGCCCGCGAGATGGTCGGCGCGGGCACGCCGATCGCCGACGCGTGGCCGGCCGTCAGGCGCACGAGCGCCTTCACGATCCACACGCCCGTCTCCGCCGGCAACGAGCGGTTCGACGCGGGCCTCGTCCGGCGCGTGGCCGGGCCGCTCTTCGCGGGTGAGGGGCAGCCCGGGACAGGGAGCCTCCCGGTCGACGACGTGCTGGCCCTGGGCCGCGGCCTCGATGACGACCCGAACCAGTTCGATATGACAGCCTTCAGCCTCCGCCTCGCCAATGGGGCCAACGCTGTCTCCAAGCTGCACGGCGAAACCGCCAACGACACGTGGCAGCATCTCCTTGGCGGCCGGACGATCCACGGCGTCACGAACGGGATCCACCCCCCGACGTGGGTTGGCCGGGCGATGCGCGAGCTCTACCAGCGCTTCCTCGACGCCGACCTCGACGACCTCGACGGCCAGTCGGACACCGGCCGGTTCTGGGAGCGCGTCGGCCGCATTCCCGATCGAGAGCTGTGGGAGGCCCACCTCCACCAGAAGCGCGAGCTGGCCATCTTCGCCCGGGGGCGCCTGGTCGCCCAGCTGGCCCGCCACGGCGAGTCGCCGGCGACGCTCACCGAGGTCGGGCTGGCCATCGATCCCGAAGCCCTCACCATCGGCTTCGCACGCCGCTTCGCCACCTACAAGCGCGCGTCGCTCATCTTTACCGACGTCGCCCGGCTCGCCCGCCTCCTGCACGACGCCGACCGCCCGGTCCAGCTGATCTTCGCCGGCAAGGCCCACCCGGCGGATCGGCCCGCCCAGCAGGTGATCCAGTCCATCTTCGAGCGCAGCCGCTCGCCCGAGCTGCGCGGCCGGGTCTTCGTCCTCGAGGACTACGACATCCGGGTCGCCAAGCTCCTGGTCCGTGGCGTCGACGTGTGGTTGAACAACCCGCGGCGACCCCTGGAGGCGTCGGGAACGTCGGGCATGAAGGCCTCGGCGAACGGCATCGTCAACCTCTCCGTCCTGGACGGCTGGTGGGACGAGGGCTGGACCGGCGACAACGGCTGGGCGATCGGCGGCCGGGTCAACAACCCAGACGAGGGCGCCCAGGACTGGGCCGACGTTCTCGACCTCTATCGGATCCTCGAGGAGGAGGTCGTGCCCCGCTACTACCAGCGCGACCCCGACGGCCTGCCGCGAGCATGGCTCGAGCTCATGCGGCGGGCGATCTCCACGACGATCTGGCGCTTCTCGACCACCCGGATGCTCCACGAGTACGCCGAGCTGCTCTACCTGCCGGCCGCCGGAGTCGATCCTGCAGTCGCGACGGCCAAGCGCCGCGTCGTCACCGAAGCGGGCTGACCAACCCTGACATCCGTCCCTGGGAGGACCCGTGGCACCGCGCATCTCCCTCGCCCTGGCGCTCCACAACCACCAGCCCGTGGGCAACTTCGGCTGGGTCTTCGGCGACGTCTACGACCAGGCCTACCGGCCGATGCTCGACGCGCTGGACCGCCACCCGCGGGTGCGCCTCGCCCTCCATTACACGGGGCCGCTCCTGGACTGGTTGGGTGCCGAACGGCCGGAGTTCCTCGAACGGCTCCGCGCCCTCGTCGACCGCGGCCAGATCGAGCTGCTCGGTGGGGGCTACTACGAGCCGGTGCTCGCCTCGCTCCCGGAGCGCGACCGCCTGGGCCAGCTGACCAGGATGGCCGACGAGCTGGAGCGACTCACGGGACGGCGTCCGCGGGGCGCCTGGCTGGCGGAGCGGGTCTGGGAGCCGGACCTGCCCACCTCCCTCGTCATGGCCGGCTACGGCTGGACGATCCTCGACGACAACCACTTCCGGGCGGCCTCCATCCCCGAGGAGCGCCTCTGGGGGCCCTACACCACCGACGACCAGGGCCACCTCCTGACCGTCTTCGGCACGGAGAAGGGCCTCCGCTACCGGATCCCGTTCGGCGATGTGGACGACCTCATCGCCTACCTCCGCGACCACGCCACCGAAGAGGGCGACCGCGTCGGCACGATGGGTGACGACGGCGAGAAGTTCGGCTCCTGGCCCACCACCTGGGAGCACTGCTGGGGCGCGAACCGCTGGGTCGACCGCTTCTTCGACGCGCTCGAGGCGAACGCAGGCTGGCTCACGACGGTCACCCCGTCGGACTGGCTCGGCGGCAACGCGCCGATCGGCCGGGTCTACCTGCCGACCGCGTCGTACGCCGAGATGGGCGAGTGGTCCCTGCCGCCCGACGAGAGCCGGCGCTTCGCCGATCTGCTCCACCGGGCCGAGGCGGCCGGCGCTCCCGAGTATCGCTACCTGCGCGGCGGGTTCTGGCGCAACTTCCAGGTGAAGTACCGCGAGATCAACGACCTCCACAAGCAGATGCTCCGGACGTCGGCCAAGGTCGGGGCGATGCCCGAGGGGCCCGCGAAGACGGCCGCCCTGGACCACCTCTACCAGGGCCAGTCGAACGACTGCTACTGGCACGGCCTCTTCGGGGGCATCTACATCAGCCACATGCGCCTGGCCACCTACGAGCACCTGATCGCCGCGGAGGATGCTGCTGACCAGGCCGGCCGTGCGGCCGGCGCGGCTGTCGACGGCGTCCGCGTGGAGGATGTCGATCTCGACGGCGTGGCGGAGGTGGTCCTCGCGACCGCGGGCCAGGTCGTCGCGGTCAAGCCCTCCGAGGGCGCGGGGATCGGAAGCTGGGACGTCCGGGCGGTGCGTCACGCGCTCGCGGCGGTGCTGCGCCGGCGGCCCGAGGCGTCGCACGAGACCCTCGTCGCGCACGAGCAGAGGCAAGCTGCACAGGGCGGGTCGGCGGCGCCCGCCCCGGGAGTGGGCTCCATCCATGACCGGGTGAGCACGAAGGAGACGGGGCTCGCCGCGCGGCTCCACTACGACGCCCACGAGCGCCGCTCCGGCCTCGTCCACCTGCTGGCACGGGCCACCACGCCCGGCGCCTTCGCGAGGGCCGACGCCGAGGAGTACGGCGACTTCGTGGCGAGCCCCTTCCGGATCGAGGCGACGGGTGGCGAAGCCGCTGCCCCCTGGGTCCGCCTGGTCCGCGACGGGGTAGCCTGCACGCCGGCCGGTGCCCTGCCGGTCCGGGTCGTGAAGACGATCGCGGCCGGCGGCGACCGCCGGACGCCGACTCTCTCGCTCGAGGTCCGGGTGGAGAACCGCGGCGCGGGGCCACTCGAGGCGACGCTCGCCGTGGAGTGGGCCACGACGATGCTGGGCGGGGGCGGCAACCCGGCCGCCTGGTACCTCCTCGGCGGTGAGCGCCTCGCCCACGACGCTGCCGGCAGCCGCGACTCGCTGAGCGAGGTGCGCTCCGGCAACGACTACGTGGGCCTCGAGATCGCGACGCGGGTGGAGCCGGCGGCAGAGACGTGGATCTCGCCGATCGACACGGTCTCGAACTCCGAGGCGGGCTTCGAGCGCGTCTACCAGGGCTCAGCGCTCGTCTTTGCGTGGCCCCTCGTCCTGCCAGCGGGCGCAGCGGCCACGGTCCGCGTGGGGCACACGGTCAGCACCACTCGCGATCGGGCCGCCGAGGAGGTCCAGCTGGGACCGCGATGACCCGCGGCCGCCTCGCGATCCACGCCCACTTCTACCAGCCCGAGCGGCGCGACCCGTTCGGCGGGCGGATGCGCCCGGACCCGAGCGCGGCGCCCTATGCGACCTGGAGCGACCGGATCACGGCGGAGTGCTACCGGCCGAACGCCGAGCGCGGCAACCTCGACCGCATCTCCTTCAACATCGGCCCCACCCTCACGAGCGTCCTGGCAACCAACGCTCCGGAGGTCCTCGCGCGAATCGCCCTCGCGGCCCACCCCGAGAACGCCCTGGCCCAGGCCTTCCACCACGTCATCCTGCCCCTCGCCTCTCAGCGCGACCGGCGGACCGAGATCCGCTGGGGCATCCGCGACTACCGATACCGGTTCGGCCATACGCCAACCGGCTTCTGGCTCCCCGAGACAGCCGTGGACGAGGCGGCCCTGCGGACCCTTGCCGAGGAGGGGATCCGCTGGACCGTGCTGGCGCCCTGGCAGGCAGTCACGGCGGCCCTCGAATCACGTCGCCCCCACCGCGTCGACCTCGGCGGCGGACGGTCGCTCGTCGTGGCCTTCTACGATGCGGCGCTGTCCGGGGCCGTCTCCTTCCAGCCGTCGGAGACGGCCGATGCCGACCGCTTCGCCCGCGACTGGATCCTGCCGCGCACCTCGAGCCCGCTCCACCGGGACAGCTCGTCGAGCTGGCAGGCGGGCTCGCCCCTCGTGGTCGTGGCGACCGATGGCGAGCTGTACGGCCACCACCAGCCGTTCCGGGACCTGTTCCTGGAGCGGCTCGTGGACTCGGCTGTCGACCGTGGCTTCGACGTGGTGGCTCTCGGGCAGGCGCTCGTCGCCGAGGATCGGGATTCACTGCCGGATGCCCACATCGCCGATCGCACGTCGTGGAGCTGCCACCACGGCGTCCTGCGTTGGTCGGGCGAGTGTCCGTGCGCGCCGGACGGGCGCTGGAAGCAGCCGCTCCGCGCCGCGCTGGAGCGGCTTGCCGGCGCGATCGACGCGCTGACCGAGTCGCGGGTGGCGGCACTGGCCCGGGTGGCGGGCGGTTCGGGCGGTTCGGGCGGTTCGGGGGTGCCCGGGGCGGCCGGTCGGTCGGCCGGCGTCGACGCGTGGGTCGCCCGCGACGCCTACGTCGACGTTGTGCTCGGCCTCGAGACACCAGATGCGTTCTCCGCTCATCTCCTGGGCGCCACTGCGCCGGCTGCCGCCCGGCGCGACCTGGAGACGCTCATGGAGGCCCAGCGCTGGCGGCTGGCGATGTTCGCCAGCGACGGCTGGTACTGGGAGGAGCCAACCCGCCCGGAGACGAAGCAGGTCCTCCGCTGTGCTGCGCGCGCGGCGCAGCTCGTGGATGGGCTCACCGGAGCGCACCTGGAGCGACGACTGCTCGAGGATCTCTTCCTGGTCGTGTCGCCGACCCGGGGGATCGACGGCGCGGCGATCTACCGGGAAGCGCTCGAAGACGTGGGCCAGTCCCCGGCCTGATCTCCATGGCCAGCCACAAGACGAACCGCCGGCGCGGCCGGCGGTTCGTCCGTTGCTCGGGTAGGCAGGAGGGAGGGAGGAAGGAGGGAGAGGATGCCTAGCCGAGCGTGTATGGTGGGCCCGCGAGCGGGCCGGATGTCAGTGGGCGCCGAAGAGCGGCGCGTGCGGGTCGTCGGAACCGGAGCGGGAGTCGACGCCGAACTCAACGGCCAGGAAGTCGAAAGTCGCCAGGCCGATCAGGGCAATAAGGGCGATGAGCAGGAATTCCATTGATCCGGGCCTCTTCGTTCGCTACGTCGGTCGTGTGTTGTGGTTGGTATAGTCGAGTAGTACAAGCGAATAGTAGTTGGACTATCGAACTGTGTCAATGGGCGAAAAGTCCCGACAACCGGGAGCCACGTCGCAGGGGTTGACGGGGGCCGCGGGGTCCGTCGCATCGGCGACAGTGGCTGCGCCCGTCACTTCGGCCGGGCGCGACGCGCGCAGCCTCGACGTGGCCCGCGACTCGGACGTCCCGATCTCCACCCAGCTCTACTGGCAGCTCGCCTACCAGGTGGACACGGGCCGCCTCCATCCCGGTGCCCGCCTGCCCACGGTGCGCGAGCTCGGCGCGATGCTCCGGGTCAACCCGAACACGGTCCGGGCGGTCTATCGACGCCTGGCCGAGGCGGGCTACGTCGTCAGCCGCCACGGCGCGGGCACCCGGGTGGCCGCTCGTCCGCCGGTCCGCCGAACGACCGGGGCGCTCGACGGCCTGGTCGCCGAGCTCCTGCGGACCGCCGCCCGGGCCGGCTACTCCGCGGACGAGGTGGCTGCCGCGGTCTATGCGGTGGCCACGGAGCGCCGTCGTCCCGGGCCGCGCGTGAACGTCCTGTTCGTCGAATGCACGGCCGCCGACGCGCGTCGCGCGGCAGAGACGATCGGCACGACCTTCGAAGGCATCGCGGAAGCCGACGGTGCCCTGATCGACAACGTCGTCGATCGCCTGGAGCGGCACCACTACGACCTCGTTGCCACTTCGACGTTCCACGCCGACGAGACCGTGGCCGTCGTCGCCGGACGTGCGCCCGTCATCGCCCTCATGGCAGCGCCGTCCTACGGCGAGCTGCTCGACGAGATCGGAGCGCTGCCGCCCGGCAGCACAGTGGGCATGGTCTGCTCCTCCGCCCGAAGCACGGCCAACATGGAGGACTGGCTGGCCCGCAGCGGGGGTCGCACGCGCCTGATCGAGGCCGTGGCGGGCGATGAGGCTGCCCTTGATCGCGTCGACCGGGACGCGGACCTGCTCCTCCTGACCCGCGAGGCGCTCGAGATTGGCCTGGCCCCCCGCTTCCACGCGCCCGAGCGGATCCGTGAGTGGACCTACGACCTGGACCCGGCCGGCATGGAGCTCCTGCGCCTGGCGATCGAGCGGGTGCGCGCCGCGCGTCCCGACGGGACGTAGGCCCGGCCAATGGGCAGCGCCCGCGACACGAGTGGAGGTGGCGCGCTCACCAACGCCCCGCTCGCGGTCGACACCGTCGACTACCACACCGGCGGCGAGCCGTTCCGGATCATCACCGGCGGCGTCCCGCTCCTCGAAGGCGCCACGATCCTGGAACGCCGGCGCTTCGCCCTCGAGCACCTCGACCACGTCCGCCGCTTCCTGGTGCACGAGCCGCGCGGCCACGCCGACATGTACGGCTGTCACGTGGTGCCGCCCAACGATGCCGGGGCCGACCTCGGCGTGGTCTTCTTCCACAACGAGGGCTACTCGACGGCCTGCGGGCACGGGACGATGGCGCTCGTGACCTGGGCCCTCGAGAGCGGCGTCCTGCCGATGACCGGCACGGAGACGGCGGTGACCGTCGACGTTCCGTCGGGTCGCCTGGCCTGCATGGCCCGCTGCGACCTGGCTGCGCGGCACGTGACCAGCGTCCGCTTCACGAACGTGCCGTCGTTCGTGCTGGCGAGCGGCGTGACGCTCCCGACCTCGTTCGGGCCGGTGACCGTCGACGTGGCCTATGGCGGCGCCTTCTACGGCTCGGCCGACGTGCGCGCGCTCGGGCTTGCCGTCGACCGGGCCGGCCTTCCGGCGCTCATCGGGCTCCAGCGCGAGCTGCGCCCGGCCCTCGACGCCGCCCTCGACGTCGTCCACCCGGACGAGCCTGAGCTGCGCGGCATCTACGGGATCATCTGGTGGCAGGACGAGCCGCCGGCCCCGGGCGACGACGCCGCGCTCACCCAGCGCAACGTGACCGTCTTCGCCGACGGCGAGGTGGACCGTTCGCCGTGTGGCAGCGGCACCTCCGCCCGGCTGGCCCTCCTCCACGGCGCCGGCCGCATCAGGACCGGGGAGACGCTGCGCCACCGGAGCATCGTCGACTCCGTGTTCGCGGGCCGCGTCACCGGGGAGACGGCGGTCGCCGGTCACCCGGCGGTGATCACGGAGGTCGAGGGGATGGCCCACCTGACCGGCCGCGGCCACTTCGTGCTGGACCCGGCTGACCCGCTGGGCACGGGCTTCCTGCTGCGCTGACAGGAGGTCCCGGCAGGCCAGCCGGCGAATGGCCGACACGACACCGCACCAGGAGGTGGCTGTCGGCCGCCCCGCGGCGTCTCCAGCGTGCGAGGTGGTCGACGGCGGCCTCGCAGGTCGTTCGCTCGACGTGACCCTTGGCGACGGGCCATGATCACGGGCGTGGAACGCCGCTGCCGTTGCCTCCGATGCCCGCCGACCTGTTGATCGTCAACGGGCGCGTCTTCCGGGGCTTCGGGCCCGGAAAGGCGCCGCCGCCCGGGTCGGCGCCCGGGCCGCCGCTGGACGGAGCGCCGACCGCGGTCGCGGTCACCGGCGGCCGGATCAGCTTCGTCGGCGACGACACGACGGCCCGCCGCGAGCACCAGGGCCCGGCAACCCGGACACTCGACGCGCGGGGCGGCCTGGTCTCCGCCGGCTTCGAGGACGCCCACCTCCACCTGCTGTCGGGCGCGCGCAGCCTGGGTCGGATCGACCTCTTCGGGGCGGACACTCTCGACGAGATCGGGCGGCGGGTCACGGCCTGGGCCGACGCCCACCCGGCGGCGCGGTGGGTCCTCGGGCGGGGCTGGCTCTACGTCCCCTTCGCCGGCGGCCTGCCGACCGCCGCCCAGCTCGACGCGCTCGTCCCGGATCGGCCCGCCTATCTGCGCTGCTACGACGGCCACTCCGGCTGGGCGAACGCGCGGGCACTCGCGCTCGCCGGCGTCGACGCCTCCACCCCCGACCCGCCCAACGGCCGGATCGTCCGCGATGCGGCGACCGGCGAGCCCACCGGGGCCGTCCTCGAGGCCGCGCAGGAGCTGCTGGAGCGGGTCCTCCCGGTCCCCACCACGGCCGAGGACGCGGCGAGCCTCGGCCGCGCCTTCATCTCCCTCGCGGCGGCCGGGATCACGGCCGTCCAGGACGCCTGGGTGGAGACCGACGACGTCGCGCTCTTCCGGCGCCTCCGCGGTGCCGGCTCGCTCCCGCTCCGGGTACGCCTGGGGATGGGGATGCCCTCCGGGATCGAGCCGACGGCGTGGGCCGCCCTCCTCGACCGTTACCAGGCGCTCGTCGGCGACCTTGCCTCGGACCGGTGGCTCACGTCCGGGATCCTCAAGGGCTTCGCCGACGGCGTGATCGAGTCGCGCACGGCCGCGATGCTCGCCCCGTACGAGGGGACGGACGCCACGGGCGCGCCCGAGTGGGACCCCGACGCGCTCGCGGCCGCGGTGGAGGCCGCCTCGCGCCGGGGCTGGCAGCTCGAGATCCACGCCATCGGCGACGCGGGTGTGCGCATGGCGCTCGACGCGTACGAGCGGGCGAGCGCCGCCGGCGCAGGCGACCCGCGGGCGCGGCGCCACCGCGTCGAGCACATCGAGACGATCGACCCGGCCGACCTCCCCCGCTTCGGCGCCCTCGGCGTCGTCGCCAGCATGCAGCCGTTCCACGCGGATCCGGCGCCCGGCCAGATCGGCATCTGGGCCGCCAGCATCGGCCCCCGGCGGGCGAGCCGGGCGTGGGCCTGGCGCTCCATCCTGGACGGCGGCGGGCGCCTTGCCTTCGGCAGCGACTGGCCGGTGGTGCCGTTCGACCCGTTCATCGCCCTCCACGGCGCGGTGACCCGCCAGACGCCCGCGGGCGAGCCGCCCGGTGGCTGGCTCCCTGCCGAGCGGCTGACCATCGCCGAGGCGCTGGGCGCCTTCACCCTCGGCTCGGCGTTCGCCGCCCACGCCGAGACGCGGCGTGGGATGATCGCGGTCGGCCGCGACGCCGACCTCGTCGTCCTCGACCGGGATCTCCTCGCCGAGGACCCGTCGGCGATCGTGGGAAGCCGCGTCGTCGCGACGGTCGTCGACGGCCGGATCGTCCACGGGGAGGGCGCTGCATGAAGGGCTTCATCGCGACGTTCGTCGCCGCGGGGGTGGCACTCTGGGTGGCGGCGCGTTTCGTCCCGGGGATCGAGATCCCGTCGGCGGCCTTCGAGACCATCCCCGACGACCTCGTCGCCTTCGGCACCGTCGCCGTCGTCTTCGGCGTCGCCAACGGGCTCATCGGCTCGGTCGTGAAGACGCTGGCCCTGCCCTTCAACCTCGTGACGATGGGGCTGGCCGGCTTTGTCGTGAACGTCGCCCTCTTCATCATCGCTGCCTACGTCTCGAACGAGATCGGTGGCTCGATCAGGGTGGGCGACTTCCCGCCCGAGATCCTGACCCAGGCGACGATCGTCGCCGCGGCGCTCGGATCGCTCGTGGTGGGCCTCGTCTCGGCCGTCGTCCGGCTCGTCGTTCCCGACTGACCGTGGACGACCTGGGCGGACCTTCCGCGAGGCCGGGCGCCGACGAGCCCGCGGTCGGCGGCGCGCTCCGGGGCGCCCGAGGTGCCCGCGACCGGCTTGCGGCGCTGGCCCCTGCGCTCCGAGCGGCGGCCCGCCGCCACGGGACGCCCCTCTACGTTACCGACGGCGCGGCCCTCGATGCGGCTGCCGACGACGTCCGGGCCGCGTTCCCCGACCCGTGGCTGCGCTCGTACTCGCTGAAGGCGAACGACCTCCCGGCGCTCGTCGCGCGGCTGGCCACCCGCGGCTTCGGTGCCAACGTGGTGTCACGCGGCGAGTGGGGGCTGGCGCGCCGGGCCGGCATCCCGAACGCGGCGATCACGCTCGAGGGGATCGGCAAGACCGACGCCGACCTGCGCGCGGCCGTGCGTGCCGCGGCAGCCGGAGAGCCGCTCCGCTGGATCGCGGTCGAGTCGGCCGACGAGGCGGCGGCGCTGGCGCGGGCGATCGAGACGGCGCGGTGGCGCGCGCGCAGCGCGCCGGGTGGCGTCCTCGAGCGCGGGTCCGCGGACCTCCCGCCGCTGCGCGTCGACGCGCTCGTGCGGCTGAACCCATCGGTCGAGCCCGAGACGCAGGCCGGCCTCGCGACCGGCTCGCGGGGCTCGAAGTTCGGCGTGCACCCGGACGAGGTCGGCGCCGTCATCGAGGCCGGCGGCGGCGCCGACGGACCGGTTCGCTGGCGCGGGATCCACCTCCACGTTGGATCGCAACTCGGGGCGGTCGACGCCTGGCGCGATGCCGTGCGGCGCGGGCTGGCCCTGCTCGCGCTGCTCCAGGGCGGGATGCCCGACTTCGACACGCTCGACATCGGGGGCGGGATGCCCGTGAAGCCCTGGGCATCCGACGCGAGCGACGTGCCCGACGCGGAACGGTTCGCCGCCGAGATCCCCCACCTCCTCGCGGCCCTCCCGCCCGACCGTCGGCCGGGCCGCCTTGCCGTGGAGCCGGGACGCGTGATGGTTGCGTCGGCAGGCTGGCTCGTCGCGAGGGTCCTCCATGTACGCGAGCGGACGCTTCCTCCGGCCCCCGCGCCGACGGAGTGGTCAGGCGCCCACGCCCTCGCCGTCCTCCCGCCGGGATCCGCGACCGACGACCGGACGCGTCGCCTCGTCGTGATCGACGCGGGGATGACCGAGCTGATCCGACCCGCGCTCTACGGCGCCGACCACGCCGTCGTTGCCCTCACCTCGCTGGGTCGGGTGCCGCGCCCACGCGTCGTCGCCCGCCCGACGCGCGTCGACGGCCCGATCTGCGAGTCGACCGACACGCTCGGCGACCACCTCCTCCCGCCGCTCCGCCGCGGAGACCTCGTGGCGATCGCCGACGCCGGCGCCTACGCTGCGTCCATGCGATCAACCTACAACGGCCGGCCGCGACCGGCCGAGGTCATCGTGGAGACCGACGGCACGCTGACGCTGGCCCGCCGGCGCGGCACCCTTGGGTCGCTCGCGTGAGACGCCTCATCCCGGTCCTCGCGGTCCTCTTGGCCGTCGCGACCTGGCTCGCCCCAGCCCCGCCGGCCCGGGCCGACACGCCGGCCGGTCCGCCCTACCCCGACCCGGTCGTGACCCGGGCGGTCTACGACACCGCCGGCCTCTTCGACGCGCAGACGATCGCCGAAGCCGAGGCGATCATCGACCGAGTCGAGGAGCGGACCGGGGCCGAGGTCGTCGTCTACACGCAGGTGAAGCCGGGCGCCACCACCGAGTCGACGGAGGCGGATGCGATCGAGCTGATCAACCAGTGGGGCGTGGGGCGCCAGGGCTTCGACGACGGCCTCGCGATCCTCATGAACGTCTACACCGAGGCCGGCGGGCGCGTCCGCGGCCAGGTGCAGCTCTACGCGGCTCCCGGATTCCGCGCTCTCTACCTGACCAACGAGGAGCGCCAGGCGATCTTCGAGCGGGAGATGCTGCCTCTTCTGCGCGATCAGCGCTTCGACGAGGCCCTGCTGGTGGCCCTTGCCCGGGTCGACGCCGCCGCGACCGGGGAGCGAGCCAGCCAGCTCCAGCTCGCCCGCCAGGTCGACGCCGTCGTGGGGATCGTCGGCGGGCTCGGCGGGTTCCTCCTCCTCTCCGCGTACGCGCTCTTTCACTGGCGGCGCTACGGGCGCGACCCGTACGTCGTCGAGAGCCGCTCGATCTACCTGCCCGCCCCACCCGCTGAGCTGACTGCTGCCGGCGGGGCGCTCCTGTACGACGGCAGCTCGTCGCGGCGAACACTGACGACGGCGCTCCTCGACCTCGCCTCGCGCGACGAGCTCGCGTTCACGGCCGAGGACCAGCTCATCGGCCCGGACGAGGTGACCGTCGAGATCCGGAGTCCAGAGGTCGACGACCCGCGCGTGCGGCTCAATCGGCGCAACCCGCTGTCGCCCGCCGAGGCGTATGCGCTGGAGCGGCTCGCGACGCTTGCCCACGATGGGTCCGGCCGCGCCGGGGAGATCGACCGGGAGACGCTTCTCGAGTTCGGAAGGTCCGTCGGCGAATTCGACGAGCGTCTCGAGGCGGAGCTCGTCCGGCGCGGCTGGTTCACGGAGGCGCCCGGGAAGGTGACGAACCGCTGGCGCATCATCGGCGTCGCGGAGATCGTCGCTGCGATAGCCGCGTTCTGGGCCGGGCAGATGCTGCCGTCGGGCGGGTTCACCCTGTTCGCCATCGGCGTCGGCGCGGCGGGCATCTTCACGTTCCTGCTCGCGGGAGCCATGCCGGCCCGGACCATGACCGGCGCAACCCTGCGGGTGATGCTCGCCGCCTACCGGCGCACGCTCCAGGCCACCCTCGTCGAGGCGCGCTCCATGGACCAGGTCGTGGCCGAGCCGCGCCTCGCCTGGCTCGAGACGCCGGACCGGGCCGTCGTGTGGGCCGTGGCCCTGGGCCTGCAGGACGAGGCGGAGGAGGTCCTCGAGCGAAGCATGGAGGACCTGCGCGCGGGTCGGGCGAGCGCCGTCTACGTGCCCGCGTGGTACGGGTCGTCGAGCGGGGGCGGCGGGGGCTGGGGAGGCGCCGCGCCGGGCCTCATGTCGGGCTCGCCGATCCCGAACCTCGGGGGGATGTTCGCGGCGCTCGGGACGATCGGCAACACGCCCTCGTCCTCGGGGAGCGGCGGCGGCTTCTCGGGTGGCGGTGGCGGGGGGGCGGGGGCGCCGGCGGCGGGTTCTGAGGCTTGGATGACAGGCGGTGGCCGGGCCTTCGGGCCACACGCCCGTCCGAGCAGCTCCCTGCTCAGATCCGGGGCGTCTCCGTTCGCGCTTCCCCCTGAACCCGCCGTTCGATGGGATCCGCGAGCGTCGAGCGTCTCATCTTCAGCAGGCGAGCTGCTGGACCCAGCCCCGTGCGGGCGCCCCTGGCAGCGGCCGCGGGTTCTGACGCCGCCGCGCCGTCGGCCGCGCTCTGCCGTCGGCCGTGCCCAGGCCCGCCTCGGCTACACTCGGGCCATGGGTGCCGTTGACACGATGGAAGTCTTCTTCGAGGAGCTGAACGCGGGTGCCCGCGACCGTGCCGTGGCGCTGATGGACGAGCGCGTCGAGATGCGCGTCCACGTCGGCGATTCCGCCCGGACCCTGCGGGGCCTCGACCAGGTGAGCGGCTGGTTTCTCCGCGCCGACGCGGGCCTCAAGATGGTCCCCGGTGAGGTCAAGGACATGGGCAACACCTGGCAGGCCGACGTGCTCGTCCTGCGCCCGGGCGCGCCCTCGCAGCACCTCGACGCGGCCTTCCGGGTCGAGGCGGGCAAGATCACCTCGATCAACCTGACGCCGCGCCGCTAGGGCTGCAGCCGCCGGGGGCGCCGGCCTGCCCGCGTGTCGCTCGCCTTCGCGCTGTGCCGCGCGCGCCACCTTCGGAGCCGGCGCCGCCTAGGGAGCGGGCGTGATCTCCCCGTCCACGATCTCGGACGGGAGCGGCTGCGGGATCACGATCTTGTCGCCGGGCGCGATCTTGTTCGGGTCCGTGATCGATGGATTGGCAGCCAGGATGTCCTCGACCGTCACGCCGTACGCGGCCGCGATCCCCGACAGGGAGTCGCCCGCCTTGACGGTGTAGACGACCTGCGCGGGCGTGGGGATCGGGGTGGGGCTGGGCACCGCCGTCGGCACGGTCGAGGCCGACGCACCCGGGGTTGGGCTCGCCTCGTCTCCACCCCCGCCGATGCCCTTGAGGAGCGACGGCGCGATGAAGAGCGCGGCACCGACGAGCAGAACGGCCAGCGCGTACAGGGCGAGTCGCGGGATGCCCGCGCCGCGCCGTCCCTTCAGCTCCGGGTACTCCTCGATGTGGCGCGGCTCCTCCCAGCTGGGGGCGGAGGCGTCCCCGCGGCCCTGCCGTGAGCTGCCCGCGCGGCGATCGCTCTTCCCGGGGGCAACGGGCGCGTACCCGACGGGCGTGCGTCGAGGCGCTGCCACGGGCACACGGGTGGGCTGGTCGTCGTGGAGATCCGAATCGTCTCCCGTTGCGTTCCAGGGCTCCCCGTCATCCCATGCGGGTCTCGGAGTCGGGGTGGGGACCCCCGCTGGGGCTGGAGCCTGGCGCGCCGAGCGGCCCGCGAGGAACGCCGGCGCCTCGTCCGGGGCGGCCGCCGGCGGCTCGGGAGCATCGTCCGCGTCCCTGGCTGACACGGCAGCGGCGGGCTCGCTCCCGTCGATCGCTGCCTCGTCGGCATCGCCATGCGCCGTCGGGCCATCGGGCACCGGAGGACCGGCCGATCCGGCGGCTGCGGCCCCGATCGTCGCGGGCCCGGCCGCCGAGCCCCACGGCGGAGGTGCGGTCCAGTCCTTGGCGGGCGCGCCCGACCGGGACGCCGGACCGACCGAAGGTGGGGGGACGGCCGTCCGGGTCGAGCCCGCCTCGCGCACGGAGCGCGCCGCCGCGTCGACCTTCACCGGCGCCGCCTCGCGCCGCGCCCAATCCACGAAGGTCGGGCAGCCGGCGAACGAGCCGGACAGGCAGTACGCGGCCTGGTGGGCGAGGGCCCGCGGCGCGGCTGGGCTCTCCGCGAAGCACCGGTGGCGGTGGTCGGGGCCTGGCGCCCGGTGATCGCGGTCCTCGTCGAGGGCAACGAACGGGCAGACGGCCTGCGGATCGGCAATGCGCTCGGTCACGCCGCGATGATACCCGCTGCGGCCGGGGGTCTATCCCGGCGGCGACCCGCCGCTTGCTGCCGCCGCACCCGCCGCGCGTGCCGCCGCGTGCCTTCCGCCGCGCGTGCCGGCGGCGACCCGCCGCTGCTGCCGCCGCACCCGCCGCGCGTGCCGCCGCGTGAGCGTCATTCACATTCCCCTGCGAGCGATGTCGCCGGGGTCCATCGCTGTCTCGCCCGAGCCCTCTCCCGGTCGCCCGCGTGGCGCAGACGCTCCCACGGGTGCTCGGGCTCGTGCGGGAGCGGACACGCCGACACGGCCGAGGGCCCACCGAGGGCCACGGGCGGGCCGGGTTCCGGCGCCTGCGCCGACGTCCGCGAGCAGCGGGCGTACCTTGTGTCCCGCTTCACCGCGGAATGTGAGTGGGATTCCCGATGACGCAGCGCAGCTGCCCGCGGCTGCCCCGCTCGATCTCGACCCCGGCACGCACCGGGTGGAGTCGCGACGTGGCGATCTCCAGGTTCGGGTCGAGCGGCCATCGTCCGACACTGATGACACGAGGCTCTTGACGTCCCGTGGCCATCGGCGTCTCCTGCGCGCATGACCATGAAGGCGGCGCGGCGGAGCCAGGGTTCGTTCCGGGCCGCCACCGCACTGGCGATTGCCGCGCTCTTGGCTGCCGGCTGTGCATCGCCCGGACCCACAGCGTCGCCGCCCGCGCCCTCGTCGACGGTCACGCCCGTGCCGACGCCGCCGGCCCCGACGAACGTGCCGACCCCCGCTGTCTCCGCGCCCCCCTTCGCCTGCGGCGAGCCCGTCGGCCGCCCCGGCACCGTCCCGCTGGCCCAGATCAGCGGCCTGTCGGTGGTCAACGAGGCCGGTGTCGGGCGGATCACGTTCACGTTCCGCCCGGCCGGCAACGTCGCGGCCGTTCCCGAGGTCGAGATCCGCCCGGCAACGCCGCCGTTCTCGAGGGATCCAAGCGGGCTCCCGCTCGAGGTCGCCGGGACCGCGTTCCTCGAGATCGTGCTCCGCGGCGGCACCGCCCTGGACGAGAGCTACCAGCCGACCTACGAGGGACCCGTCGACTTCGCGCCCCCCGGGAGCCCGATCGTCGAGATGAAGCGCGCCGGCGACTTCGAAGCCGTGTCGAGCTGGGTCGTCGGCCTGGACGGGCCGTCGTGCGTCCGGATCCTCCCGCTCGACGGGACCAGCCGCCTCGTGATCGAGATCTCGACGACCTGAGCCGGCGAGCCCGCGGCAGGCGCCGTCGATTCGCAGTCCGCCGCGCGGGCGCACAATCGCGCCATGGATACCTGGAAGTTCTACGGGATCACCCACGCCGACCACATCGTCTGCAACCCGACCAGCACGGAGCGCCTCGACGAGCTGATCGGGCTCCTCGACCTCGAGCCCGGTGCCTCCGTCTGGGAGGCGGCCTGCGGCAAGGGCGAGCTCCTGGTCCGCCTCGCCGAGCGGCGCCGCATTCGCGGGACCGGTGTCGACTTGTCGCCGTACGAGATCGCCGTCGCCCGCGAGCGCGCCGCGGCACGCGCCCCGGCCGCCAAGCTGACCATCATCGAAGGTGATGCGGCCGGCCATCCTCCCGAGCCGGCGAGCGTCGATCTCGCCGTCTGCCTCGGTGCCAGCTGGATCTGGGGCGGCCATCGCGGGACGCTTCGGGCGCTGCGGGGCTTCGTCAAGCCCGGCGGGCACGTGCTCGTCGGCGAGCCGTACTGGCGGCGCGAGCCGGACCCCGCGTACCTGGCCGCCGCCGAGCTGGCGGCGGGTGACTTCTCGACGCTCCACGGCAACGTCGAGATCGCCGCGGAAGAGGGCCTGACCCTCCTGTACGCGCTCCCCAGCCGCGACGAGGACTGGGACCGCTACGAGTTCCTCCTGCTCCGCGCGGCCGAGCGCTGGGCCCTCGCCCACCCCGACGACCCGGACGCCGGCGAGCTCCTTGCCCGGGCCCGACGCGGCAACGACGCCTACCTCCGCTGGGGCCGCGACACCCTCGGCTGGGCGATCTACCTGTTTCGGGCGCCCGGCTGACGGCGAGCGCACTCGCGGCCGCGCCCCCCGTTTGACACCCCGGCGGGACGCTCCGACACTTCGGGGGCCGAACGGACGCGACGAGTAACGCCGCGAGCTGTTCACGGGGGTTCGCCGTCCAGGCCCGCCACCACCACCCAAGGAGTGCCCGATGCGCCTGACCAGCCTGCTTCGCCCGACCACCGTCGTCCGGGCCCACTGCGACGTCCCGTGCGGGATCTACGACCCGGCCGAGGCGCTCCTCGCCGCGAAGACCGTGGCCCGCATGGTCGAGATCATCAACGGCCTCGAGGGCAACGACACGGCCACCCGCAACAAGTTCATCCGCTGCGTCACGGTCAAGGAGCAGCACGCCGAGAAGGTGAAGAAGGAGGTCCAGGTCATCTGGTCCGACTACTTCAAGACCGAGCACCTCGAGATGATCCCCGACCTCCACAACAGGGTCTGGAACCTCCTCAAGCTCGCCGGCAAGAACAAGCAGAACGTCGACGCCGACGCGGCAGCCCAGCTGGTCGCCGCCACGCAGGAGTTCAGCGACCTCTTCTGGTCGACGAAGAAGTAACGACGACGACAGACGTTGTCGGGGCGCCGGCCGAGGCGCCCCGCAGGCGACGACGCGGCCCCTCGACCCTGCGCCTCTTCCTCGGGGCGGCGGTCGTCCTGGGCCGGGTCTTCGACGGGTCGGTCGTGCTGCGCAGGGCGCGGCGCGGGCCGTGGCGGGCCGAGGTGGCCGAGGGGAGCATGGCGCCGGCCCTGCTCCCCGGTGACTGGCTGCTCCTCGACCCGACCGGCGCGCGCTGGCCGCGGCCGGGCTCGATCGTGGTCATCCGGGAGCCGGGGACCGGCGTGCTCGCGATCAAGCGCGTCGTGGAGCGCGGGCGCACCTCGGCCCCGGGGCCCGGGGGCGACCGCGAGCGCTCGCTCGGGCCCCGCGACGCCCGACTGCTCGGCGATGCCCCGTCGGGTTCGATCGACTCGCGGACCTACGGCCCGCTCGACGCGGATGCGCTGGTCGCGCGGGCGTGGTTCCGCTACGGACCCCCGGGGAGGATCGGCCGGATTCGCTGACGCCTCAGCAGCTGCGAGCAGTGAGCGCGATCAGCCCGCGGCGACCGCCACTCCCTCGGCGAGGGGAAGCCCGGCGGCCCGGCAGTCCTCGGCGAACCGCGCGAGACCGTCGACGGACGTGTCCCAGCGCGTCGGGAATGCGACGAGCCGGTCCAGCCCGAGCGCCGCGAACGCGCCCAGCCGATCCACCCGCTCCTGGCCCACCGACCGGACGTCGCCGTCGCGGCAGTAGAGCGAGAGCCGCAGCGTGGCCGGGTCGCGGCCCTCCTCCTCGCACCGCTGGCGGGCGACCGCCATGTGCTCGCCCACCTCGGCGGGATCGAGGAAGACGAGGTTGAGCTCGTCGGCGAAGCGGGCAGCCAGCCGGAACGTCACGTTCTGCCCGTTCCCTCCGACGATGATCGGCAGCCGCGGCTGCTGGATCCCCTTGGGCACGTTGATCGCCCCGTCCACGCGCGCGAAGCGACCGTCGAAGCTGGCACGGCCCGGCTCGAGCATCCGCCGGATGATCTCGAGGTGGTCGGCCAGGATCGCGAGGCGCTCACGAAGCGGCGGGAAGCCATAGCCATACGCGATCCACTCGTCCTCCTTCCAGCCGGCCCCGATCCCCAGCTCGAAGCGGCCGTTCGAGATGACGTCGAGCGTCGATGACATCTTGGCCGTAAGCGCCGGATTACGGAAACCCGTGCATACGACCATGTGCCCGATCCGCGCCCGGTCCGTCACCGCAGCGATCGCGCCCAGCATCGTGAACGACTCGAAGGTGATCTCGTCGGTCGGCTGCGGGACCGTCGTGAAGTGGTCGAAGACCCACAGGGATTCGAACCCCAGCTCTTCCGCCTGCCGGGCCGTGGCGACCGCCTTCGACCAGGCGTCGGCGGCGCGCCAGCCGTCGAACTCGCCCTTCCAGCCCTGGGGAATCATGACCCCGACTTCCATGCCTGCTCGTGCCTCGCGATCGGTGGGGCGACGCGCAGCGTGCATCGCGCGCGGATCAACCGGCCACCGAGCCTATCATCGACGCCATGGAGACACCCCCGCCATTCGACCCCTCCGTCACGGCCCATCCGGACCCCGAGACAACGCTTCCCGGGCCGCCGGAGCCGTGGGACTTCCTGCCGCAACCCAGCAGGCGAGATGGCCCGCCCTGGTGGATGACCGAGATGATCGCTGCCGAGCCGGCCCTCTCCGGGCGGATCCTGCGCCGACTCGGCGTCCTGCGCCGGAGCTCCGGGGCGCCGGGCGTGCCGCCCCGGCTCGAGGCCCCGGGCCGCGACTCGCCGGCCGGACGACTCGCGACCGCGATCCGGGGAACGCTGGAGAAGGGCGCGCCCGTGGTCGTGACCGGCTGCGGCACGAGCGAGCACGGCGCCCAGGCGTTCGCGACGATCATCGCCGATGCGGCGACGCGGGCCGGGATCCGCGGCGCCGGCCAGCCGGGCAGCGTGCTGGCGGTCCAGGCCTTCGAGGCGGCCCTGGCCCCGCAGCAGGACGGGCTCATCATCGGGATCAGCCACGAGGGAGGGACGGGGGCCACGCTCGCGGCGCTCGACGCCGCCGCAGCGGCAGGGGCGCGTACCGCCGCCGTGACCGTCCACCCCGCTTCTCCGATCGGGCGCTTCGGGATCGTGCTGGCGACGGGCGAGATCGACCTGAGCTGGTGCCACACGGTGGGCTACCTCTCCCCGATCCTCGCGGCCGTCGCGGTCGGGGCGGCCCTCTCGGGCGCGCCCGGCGATGCCGAACCGGTCGCCGTCCGCGCGCTGCTGGAGGCAGGGGTGGCCCAGGACGTCACGGCCGAGGCGATTGCGAGCGAGCTGGCCGGCATGCGCGAGCTGGTCGTGGTTGCATCCGGGACCGATCGGACCGCCGCCCGCGAGCTGGCCCTCAAGATCGAGGAGGCAGCCTGGCTGCCGACGACGCTGCGCGAGCTCGAGACCTTCCTGCACGGCCACCTGCCGGCGATGGACGAGCAGACCGGCCTGGTGCTGATCCTCGCGGACCGCGACGGGCGCGCCGCCCGCTCGGCCCGGGCCCAGCAGGCGATGGCTGCCGCGGGACGCGTCGGCATCCGCGCAGCGGGGATCCTCGCCGAGGAGCTCGACGGGGAGTGGCCGGCGTTCCTGCTGCCCGCCGGCCGGCTGCTCGTCCCCGAATCGCCGGCGCTGCCGGCGCCGGTGGCGGCGCTGCTCGGGACGGCGACGCCGCTCCAGGTGCTCGCGGAGCGCATTGCGCGAGCGCGCGGCACGAACCCCGACCCGATCCGACGGGATCAGCTCGCCTACCGCGAGGCGGCGACCCTGGCCGAGTAGGCGATCTGGCGCGAACGCACTCCCCGGCCGGCGCCCTGCGTCAGGCGCCGTGTCGGCCGGCGCCCCGCCAGCCGGCGCCCTGCGTCAGGCGCGGACGAGCACCTCGCCGAGCAGGTCGATCATCTCGAGGTCCCAGGGCAGGAAGTCCTGGAGCACGAGCCGCGACACCCCGACGGCAGCGAAGCGCTCGATCGTCGCGCGGGCCTCGGCGGGCGTGCCCAGGATCCAGCGCGGCCGGCGGGTGTCGAACCAGGAGGCCCCGGCATCCGCCTGCCCGAACAGGGCCAGGAGCGCCGCCGAGCGTCGATCCACCTCCGCCGCATCACGGCCGACGAGCGTCCCGACCATGGCCGAGTGCACCAGCGTCGACGGGTCGCGACCAGCGGCGCGGGCCGTTTCGTCGAGCTTCGCGAAGCGGTCGGCGACGCGCTCCGGCGCCGAGCCGATCACGTTGTACTCGTCGGCGAAGCGGACCGCGATCCGCATCGAGCGGGGGCTCCCCTCCCCGCCCACGATCACGTGGGGCGCGGGCTGCTGCACCGGGCGGGGCCGGAAGAGCGAGCCCGGGACCGTGTAGTGGCGGCCGGCGAACGACCAGCCATCGGGCTCCTGCCAGAGGCCGCGCAGGATCGCGAGCTGCTCCTCGAGCATCTCGGCCCGGACCTCGATCGGGGGGAACGGGAGCCCGTGGTGCTCGTGCTCGCCCTCGTTCCAGCCGGCGCCGAGGCCCACCTCGACCCGGCCGCCCGACATCTCGTCGACCGTGACGATGATCTTCGCGAGCGTTCCGGGATGGCGGAACGTGACAGGCGAGACGAGCACGCCGAGCTTGATCCGCTCGGTCTCCCGGGCGAGGCCGGCAAGCACGGTCCAGGCGTCGGTCGAGGGGTTGCCGAGCTCGCCCGGGAAGCTGTCGTAGTGGTCGGACCGGAAGAGGGTCTCGAAACCCGCCGCCTCCGCTCGCCGGGCGATCGCGAGCTGGTCGTCGTAGGAGAGGCCCTGCTGGGGTTCGATCATGAGGGCGTAGCGCATGGAGCTCCTCGCTGTCGCGGGCTCGAGCCCGGGGTTTGACGAACTGTTTGTGGCCATCTACATTGTTCAGGTGATCGTAAACGAATCCCCGTCGACCGACATCTCCGCGGCTGACGCCTCCACCACCGCCAACTTGGATCTCTCGCGCGAGGATGCCTTTCGCGAGATCGCGGAGGGTATCGCCGCCCTGTCGAGCCGCCGGCGTTGTGCCGTTGCCCGCCGCGTCCACCACAGCGGCATCAGCCTGGGCCACCTCCAGATCCTCTGGATTTTGCAGGAGCACGGCCCCCTGCCGGTGAGCCGTCTCGCAGATTGGCTCGGCATCGGAGCCCCGAACGCCACCGGGCTCCTCGACCGGATGGAGCAGCGGGGCCTCGTGGAGCGTGCACGTGACGCCGACGATCGCCGGGTGGTGCTCGCCCGCATGACCGACGAGGGCCGGGCCGCGATCGCCGAGCACGACGGCTGGCGCGTCGAGCTGGTCGAGCAGCTGCTCGAGCCGCTGCCCACCGACCAGCTGCTCGCGGTCGCCACCCGCGTGCGGCGGATCCGCGACGAGGTCGCGACATGAAGGAAGGCAGCCCGCCCGTCGAGGCGGCGACCGGCGGAGCTCCGCCCGCGGCCCCGCCCGGCGGCGCTCCTCACGGTGCCGCGCAACCGGCGATCGAGCTCTCCCGCCGCGCCCGTTTCGAGGTCCTGGGGGCGATCCTCCTGGCGCTCCTCCTCGGCGCCCTCGACCAGACGATCGTGGGCACGGCCCTCCCGACGATCGTCACCGACCTGCAAGGCAACGACCTCTACACCTGGGTCGTCACGATCTACCTGCTGACCTCGACGATCGCCGTCCCGTTCTACGGCAAGCTGTCCGACATCTACGGGCGCAAGCCCCTGCTCCTCTTCGGGATCACGACGTTCCTGGTCGGCTCTGCGCTGTCGGGCATGAGCCAGACGATGGAGCAGCTGATCCTCTTCCGGGGGATCCAGGGCATCGGCGCCGGGGCGCTCTTCCCGATCTCGCTGGCCGTCATCGGCGATCTCTTCACGCCCGCCGAGCGCGGCAAGTACCAGGGCCTCTTCGGCGCGGTCTTCGGCCTCTCCGCCCTCGTCGGGCCGGCCCTCGGTGGCTTCATCACCGACAACATCAGCTGGCATTGGATCTTCTTCGTCAACATCCCGATCGGCATCTTCTCGCTTGTCGTCGTCGCCCGCGTGCTGCCCACGATCCGCCGGCCGCACGGGAAGATGAATCTCGACTATGTCGGCGGCGCGATCTTCGTGGCCGGGATGATCCCGCTCCTCATCGGCCTGACCAACAAGCAGTCCGCCGAGTGGACGGACCCCCAGGTCGGCGGGCTGATCGCCCTCGGCCTCGCGCTGCTGGCGGTCTTCCTCTTCGTCGAGAGCCGTTCGGCGGAGCCGATCGTCCCGCTCGACCTCTGGCGCGACCGGACCTACGCGGGCTCCATGATCGCGACGTTCTTCGCCTCGTTCGGCTTCTTCGCCGCTGTCATCTTCCTGCCGCGCTACTACCAGGTGGTGCTCGGCGAGAGCGCCACGGCCAGCGGGTACGCCCTGATGCCGCTCCTCATCGGCGTCATCGCCTCGAGCATCATCAGCGGCCAGATCGTGGCCCGGACCGGCAAGTACAAGGTGCTGCTTCTCGGCGCGATCACGCTCCTCGGCGTCGGCTCGTACCTGTTCACCCACCTCGGCGCGACCACCAACATGCAGGTCATCTGGGCCTGGCAGTTCGCGCTGGGCATCGGGATCGGCCCGACGCTGGCCGTCTTCACGATCGTGGTCCAGAACGCGGTGCCGTTCAGGAAGCTCGGCGTCGCCACGTCGAACCTGACCTTCTTCCGCCAGATCGGCGGCACCATCGGGCTCTCGATCGCGGGCACGGTGTTCGGGTCCCAGCTGACGAACCTCCTGCCGGAGCGGCTCGTCGCGAACGGGATCCCCCAGCAGTTCGTGGACCAGCTCCAGGGCCAGGGCGGTGCGTTCGACCTCAACAACCTGGTCGGCGTCGGCACCGACCTCGGGCCAGCCATCCTCGACCAGGTGCCGGAGCAGGCGAGGCCGGTCGTGGAGCCGCTGATCCCGAACATCGTCACCTCGGTTTACGAGGCCATCTCGTTCGCGATCGCCTCGGTCTTCTGGCTCGGCGTGGTCGCGGCTCTCATCGCGTTCGTTGCCGTGCTGGCGATCCGCGAGCTGCCCCTGCGAACGACGCTCGGCCCCGTGCCGGCCCGGCCGGTCACCGGCGACGCCGCCGTCCCAGCCGCGGCGGAGGCGTCCGCCCCGGCGACTTCGTCAGCCGGATGACCCGGGTCGCCCCGACTCGGCCCGAGCTCGCCGCGCCCGGCACGGCCGGTGCGCCCTACGAGCCGGTGCTCGCAGTCGCCGACCTGCCCGAGGGGGCGCTCGTCCGAGTCACCCGGGGCGACCTCGACATCCTGCTTGCCCATCTTCCGGACGGGATCGTGGCCACTGACGACCGCTGCCCGCACATGGCCGCCCCGCTCTCGATCGGCCGGCTCGACGGCTGCATCGTCGACTGCCCGCTCCACAACGGTCGGTTCGACCTGGCCAGCGGCGAGACCGTCCAGATGCCGACGACCGGCGGCCTCGACGCGGACGGCGTCGCCCATCCGACGTGGTCGCTCCCGGGCTCGGAGCCGAAGCCGGAGCCGGCCGGCCGCAAGGCCGACGCGCGCCGCCTGACGAGGATCCGTCGCCTCCGGTTCTACCCCATCCGCCTCGTCGACGGCATGGTCGAGGTGGCCCTCCCCCGCCCGTGAGACCGGGTGTGGCCGGATCCGGCAGGCGCGACGCGGCCGCCGCAGCGGTGCACGCCGGCACCACCCAATGGTCCCCCTGGACCCCTGACG
This sequence comes from uncultured Chloroflexia bacterium, assembly GCA_963705215.1. Lineage (GTDB taxonomy): Bacteria > Chloroflexota > Limnocylindria > Limnocylindrales > CSP1-4 > CTSoil-043. The sequence continues at coordinate 108,773 of CAVPJI010000009.1, forward strand.
TTTGACAGTCGGGCGGGTGCCCCGCTACCGTCCAGCGTCCAATGCGTATCCGCCTGATCGGGGGGATCGTCGCCGCTGCGGTCGCCCTCGGGGCGCTCGCGCTGCCCGGCGCGATGCCCGCCCAGGCCGGATCGGCGAGATGCACGGGATGGACGAGCACCCTCGTCCCCCCCACGTCGATCAGGGTCTACCGAACCGCGACGAAGCGCACCGTGACGGTGCCCTTCCGAACATACGTCGAGAAAGTGATGGCCGCGGAGTGGGGCGCGGGCGCCCCCGTGGCCGCCCTGCGCGTCGGGGCCGTGGCGGTCAAGCAGTTCGCCTGGTACTACACCATCTACTGGCGCGGTGGCCGCGACGCCGCCGGGCGCTGCTACGACGTCCGCGACTCCTCGATCGACCAGGTCTACGATCCCGCGCGCCGCGTCGCCTCCTCGCACCTGGCCGCCATCGCGGCCACGTGGCGGGTGAGCCTCCGCAAGGGCGAGCGCTTCTTCCTGACCGGCTACCGGCCGGGCACCGGCATCTGCGGGGCCAACCTCGACGGCTGGAGGCTCTACCAGCGCGACGCCGTCAACTGCGTGCACCGCCATGGCGACCTGGCGGAAGGGCTGGCGCGGCGTTTCTTCAGCCAAGTGTCGTGGATCACCCCGGGAACGGGCGACTACACCGGCGACGGGCGGGGCGACCTTGCCGTCGTCTCCGTCGCGCCCGACACCGGCGAGACGACCGCCACTGTCCGCACGTCGGACGTCCCGTACCGGACGGCGGCGGCCGCCGGGACCCTGACCGGGGCCGTCCTCACGACCGTCCCGCCCGACCGCCTGCTCGGCCGGGCCGCCGGCGACGTCGACGGCGACGGTCTGGGCGACCTGGTCCAGCTCATCCGGGCCGACGACGGCGTGGCGCTCGAGGTCATGAGGGCGAGCGCGGCCGGGTTCCTGCCCGCCGTGCGGTGGTGGAGCGACGCCGCAGATCAGGCCCAGCTGGGAGACGGCACCTATCGCCTCGTCGTGACCGATTTCACGGGCGACGGCGTTGCCGACGCGGGCGTCCTGCGCATGCGCGCCGGCGGCATCCCCGTACCACCGACCGATCCCTCGCTTCCGCCGACGGACCCACCCACGCCGCCCCCGGACCCGACCCTTCCGCCGGACCCGCCCAGCACGTCCGTCTTCGTGGCCGCCTCCACCGGGTCGGCCTTCGCCGCGGTCAAGCGCACCTGGACGACCGGGGCGGACCTGTCCACGTCCGAGTTCCGGGCCGGCGACCTCAACGGCGATGGACTCGGCGACCTTGTCGCCCTGGCACCGCTGCCGCCCGCTCCGCCCGTCGACCCGGCCGTGCCCGTCGACCCGGCTGTGCCCGCTGTGCCCGGCGGCACGGCCCTGCAAGTTGCCCTGGCCGCGCCGAATGGGTTGCTCACGGCGCCCAGGACGTGGGGAACGGAGGCGGCGCCCCCGGATGCGCTGCGGGTCCTGGTGGGAGATCCGAACCGCGACGGCCGCGACGACCTGATCGTCGTGCGGCGCACGGGCGAGGACGCGACGCAGGTTGTCGTCCATCGGAGCCCGAGCGCCGGGACGACCTTCTCGCGCCGCTACTACACGGGCGTCCTGCCCCTGCCGTTCAGTGGCACGCGGTTCAGCACCGCGGACGCATCGGGCGACGGGCGGGCCGACCTCTTCGCCCTGGTGAACCTGGGTGTCGACGCGGAGGGGAACAGCCTCGGGACTGCCGTCTCGCGGCTCCTCTCGGACGGCCTCACGTTCTCCGTGGACCCGTGGTTCACTGATACGGCGCTTCGCTGGGAGGCCGCCGTCCCGTATTGACGCCGTTTCCGGCGTCGACGAAGGCGCGCATCTCGCGCGCGATCTCGGCCACGTCGTCGGTGACGCGCAGCAGCTCAAGGTCCTCGTCGTTGACCATCCCCGCGTCCAGCGCGGTCGTGCGCAGCCAGTCGAGCAGCCCGGCCCAGTAGGCCGTCCCGACCAGGAACACCGGGAAGTGCCGAATCCTGCCGGTCTGGATCAGGGTGAGCGCCTCGAAGAACTCGTCGAGCGTGCCGAACCCGCCGGGCATGATCACGAAGCCGTCGGCGTACTTCACGAACATCGTCTTGCGGGCGAAGAAGTAGCGGAACTCGACGCCGAGGTCGACCCACGGGTTGAGCCACTGCTCATCGGGCAGCTCGATGTTGCAGCCGATCGAGAAGCCGCCGGCCTCGTGGCAGCCGCGGTTCGCCGCCGCCATCAGGCCGGGGCCGCCGCCCGTGATGACCGCGAAACCGGCGTTCGCCAGGTGGCCGCCCAGGGCGCGGGCGGTCTCGTAGAGGGGCGACCCCTCCTCGACGCGGGCCGAGCCGAAGACCGAGACGGCAGGACCCACCTCGGCGAGCGCATCGAACCCCTCCACGAACTCGGCCGTGATGCGCAGGACCCGCCAGGGGTCGGTGTCGGTGAAGGGCGCCCGAAGGCGTCGCAGGAAGCGCTCGTCGGCCGTCCCCGCGGAAGCCGGGGCCTGGCGCTCGACCGCCTCACGGCGGACGACGAGGCGGCCGGCGCGGAGCCGGTCCCTCCCGGGCGTGATGGGCTCACCCGCATCGGCACGGGGCTGCGTGCTGGCCGGCGGCTGCGCGGCGGGAGATGGCTCCCTGCCTGGCCCGCGGGCCGGGTCGGGCTGCCGTTCCGGGTCGGGCATGGTGGGCTCCTCAGCTGGTGCTCAGCCACGACGTCCAGGTCGTGGCCGCGGGACCCGCGGTGCAGGCGGTGCCGTGGCGAACGAGCGGGAGACGGAGCAGGCGGACATCGGACAGCAGGCGCTCCGCCAGCTCCACGTCATCCATGCGCAGGTAGCCGAGCCCGGCGGCGTTCCAGGCCTTCCCCTCATCGTCGGCGCAGGCACGTGCGCCGAGGCATTCGACGAAGCGGCGCAGCTCCCCCGGAGCGATTGGCTTCTTCCGCAGGTCGACGAAGTGGACGTCGACGCGGCGCTCCCGAAAGAAGCGGAGGGCGGCCTGGGTCGGCCGCGAATCCACGAGACCGAACACCTGGACCTGGGCTGCGGACGCGGCGGGCACGGTCTGATCGTAGCGCGGTCGCGACGCGGCGGAGGGCGAAAGCGCGAGTGCCGGTCGGCCGCCCGGCCGTGGGCACGCTACGATGGCCCGGCCAGGAGAGGAGGCCTCATGTCCGCGTGGTTCACCGTCCGCCTCGACGACCGCCCCGGGTCGCTCGCCCGCGCCGCCCAGGCGCTCGCCGACCGCGCCGTCAACATCACCGGGATCGTCGGCGTGGCCGAGGACACCGATGGCGAGCTGATGATCACGACCAGTGACGCGGCCGCCACCCGCGAGGCGCTCACCGCCCTCGGCGTCGCCTTCGACGAGCACGATCCAACCGACCCGCACGGCCTCGCGTCGCCGGGATCGCTGGCCGACATGGCCCGCACCCTTGCCGACCGTTGACCCGGCCGCGATCGACGACGAGCCGACCGACCCACGAGCCCCTGCCGATGAGTGAGCGCCGATGAGCCCGCGCCGCGCTGCTTCGAGCCAGCCGCCCACCGTCGCGATCCGGGTCATCCACGAGGACCGCCCCGAGGCGCTCCCGGCGATCCTCGCCGTCGTTGCCGCGGCGGGCGGCACCGTCCGCACGATGAGCACGGTCCGACGCCTGCCCGCGGACGCCGTCGGCTCGCCGGCGGCCGAGACCGAGATCGAGATCGAGGGACTCGACGAGGAGGGCGTCGACGCGACGATGGCCGGCGCGCCCGAGGTCCGCGAGCGCCACCCCACCCGGGCCCTGGGCAAGATCTTCGGGAAGCGGGTCATCGTGATCGGCGGCGGCGCCCAGATCGCCCACGTCGCCCTCGGCGCAGTGAGCGAGGCCGACCGCCACAACATTCGCGGCGAGCGGATCTCGGTCGACACGATTCCGCTCGTCGGCGAGGCGAACATCGCCGGCGCGGTTCGAGCCGTCGCCGACCTGCCCCGGGCGCGCCTCCTCGTCCTCGGTGGCTCGATCATGGGCGGCGACATCAGCAAAGCAGCCGAGGAGCTGCGCGCGGTCGGCATCCCCATCATCGCCCTCAACATGGTCGGATCGATCACCAAGCATGTCGACCTCGTCGTCAGCGACCCGGTGCAGGCCGGCACGATGGCGGTGATGGCCGTCGCCGACACCGCCGTGTTCGACCTTGCCCGGCAGCGCGGCCGGCGCTACTGAGCCGCGGCGCCCGACCGGTCCCGGAGGCACCCGATGCGCATCGCGACCTGGAACGTCAACTCGCTCAAAGCCCGCCTGGACAAGGTTGAGTGGTGGCTGGAGCGCGCCGCGCCCGACGTCCTGCTCATGCAGGAGACGAAGCTCACCGACGACGACGCCCCGGTCCTCCCGTTCCGGATGCTCGGCTACGAGCTCCTCCACCACGGCGAGGGGCGCTGGAACGGCGTGGCGATCGCGAGCCGGGTGGGGATCGCGGATGCCGTGACCAACTTCGGCGACGGGCCCGTCCGCAACTCCGGGCCGGGCGGCACCGCTCCGGGCGAAGCCGATTTCGATCCCGGCACGGAGGCCCGGATGGTGAGCGCCGTCTGTGGCGGCGTTCGCGTGGTAAGCGTATACGCACCGAACGGGCGGGTCGTCGATTCGCCGTGGTACGCGGGAAAGCTGCGCTGGTTCGAGCGCCTTGCGCGCTGGCTCGCCGAGACCCGGGATCCGGGAGACGAGCTCGTGATCGGCGGCGACTTCAACGTGGCCCCAGCCGACCAGGACGTCTGGGACGCCGCGACGGCGCACGGCGGGACCCACGTCTCGGAGCCGGAGCGGGCCGCGTTCCGCGCGCTGCTGGATTGGGGGCTCGTGGACACCTGGCGGGCCGCGAACCCGGACCTGCGCCGCTTCACCTGGTGGGACTACCGGGCCGGCAACTTCCAGCGCAACGAGGGGATGCGGATCGACCACCTCCTCGCGAGCGCGCCGGCGGCTGCGCGGGTCGTGGCGGTGGAGGTCGACCGCGAGGCCCGCAAGGGCACCCCCACCCCGTCCGACCACGCCCCGCTCGTCCTCGACCTGGACGAGCCCGGGAAGCCATTCGACGCCGGCTGGAGCGGCTCGGACGAGCGCTTCGCCGCCCGTCGCGCCGCGCAGAAGGGCTGAGCGACAGCACCGAGCCTCAACCCGGCCGGCAGGGGCGACGGGGCAGGCGAGATCGTAGCCGACGGGCCGCCGTGGGTCAGGCGAGCGTGGTCGTCTCGTGCCAGTGCGGCACGTACGCGTCGAATCCGAGTGCCCTCACCTTCGGGAGGAGATCAGCCTGCGGGCCCGGGTCGCCGTGGACCAGGAAGACCCGCCGCGGGAAGCCCGGAGCGCCGGGCCGCTTGCCGGCCGCGAACCCGGCCAGCCAGTCGAGCAGCTCGGGCTCGTCGGCGTGGGCCGAGAAGCCGCTCACCGAGCGCACCTGGCAGCGGACCTCGCGGATCGCGCCGTCGAGACGCACCGTGGTGGCCCCGTCCTGCAGGTGCCGCCCCATCGTGCCCTCGCCCTGGTAGCCGACGAAGAGGATCACGGCGCGCGGGTCGTCGATCAGCTCGCGCAGGTGGCCCAGGACCCGGCCGCCGGTCAGCATCCCGTTCGATGCCACGATCATGTACGGCCGGGGTGCCTTCGCGATCGCCCGCGACTCCTCGACCGTCTTGATGATCCGCTGGCCCGGGTAGTCGAGGGGCGTGTCGCCGGCCTCGAGGAGCACCCGCGTCTGCTCGTCGTAGTACTCCGCGTGCGCGCGGTAGACGGACGTTGCCTCGCGGGCCATCGGCGAGTCGAGGTAGAGCGGGAGGGCCGGGATCTCGCCCGCGGAGACCAGCCGGTCGAGCGCCCAGGTGAGCTCCTGGGTCCGTCCGATGGCGAACGAGGGGATCAGCAGGACGCCGTCGCTCTCGGCGACGAGGCGCACGACCTCGGCGAGGACGCCGCGAGCCTCGGATTCGGGCTCGTGCTCGCGACCGCCGTAGGTTGACTCGCAGAGGACGTAGTCGGCGTTGGTCACCTTCGTCGGGTCGCGGATGATCGGCGTGTTGCGCTTGCCGAGGTCCCCCGAGAAGACGATCACGCGCTCCGGGCCGCCCGGCTCCTCGGCCACGCGGAGGCTGATGATCGCCGAGCCCAGGATGTGGCCGGCGTCGAGGTACGTGGCATGGACTCCCGGCGCCACTTCCTCCTCGAGGTCGTAGCGGACCGGCCGGAAGTGGCGCAGCGCCGCGACCGCGTCGTCCTCCGTGTAGAGCGGCTCGTCGAGGTCGGGCTCGGCGACGGCGGGCTGGGCGCGCAGCTCGGCTTCGGCGTCGCCCCCGGCGCCGGCCGCGGCCTCCTGGATCGCGGCCTCGAAGCGGCGATGATCGCGGGCGTCGTCGTTCGCCGCCTTCTCCGGGTTCCGTCGCTCGAAGCGGGCGTCGCGCTTGGCGAACTCCTCCTGGAGGCGGCCCGAGTCCATGAGCACCAGGCGGGCGAGCTCGATCGTCCCGGCCGTCGCCCGGATCGGCCCCCGGAACCCCTCGCGGACGACCACCGGGATCAGGCCGCAGTGGTCGAGGTGGGCGTGGGTCAGGAGGATGGCGTCGACGGTAGCCGGGTCGTAGCCCCGGGGGACGCGGTTGCGGATCCCCTCGCTCGGGCCGCCCTGGAACATCCCGCAGTCGACGAGAATCCGGGCTTGCCGGGTCTCGAGGAGGAACTGGCTGCCGGTCACCGTGGTCGCTGCGCCGAGAAAGGTCAGGTCCATGGGGGCATGGTGCCACGCCGGACTACACGAGCGTCAGCAGCGCCCCGATCGCGTAGCCCAGGACCGTGGCCAGCCCCGCGGCCGCACCCGCCTCGTCGAACGCCTCCGGCATCATCGTGTCGGCCAGCATCGTGAGCACCGCGCCCGCGGCGAACGCCTCGATCGCCGCCGCGACCTCGATCGGCGCCCCGGCACCGAGCCCGTAGCCCGCGCCGGCCGCGACCGCGCTCAGGCCCACCACGATCACCCACAGGCCCATGATCCCCCGAGTCGACCAGCCGACCCGGCGCAGGCCGGTCGTCGACGAGATGGCCTCCGGCAGGTTGGAGATCGCGACGGCCGCCAGGAACGCCAGGCCGACCCCCCCGCCCGCGAGCAGCGAGATCCCGATGACCACCAATTCGGGGATCCCGTCGAGGATGGTCCCGAGCACGATCCCGAGCGGATCGGCGCCCGCCTGCTGGCCCGCGGACCGCTTGCGATGCCGCACCGCGCCCCCGCGGTGGAGCGCCCAGTTGCCGGCCGAGAAGGCGATCGCCCCCGCGCCCAGGCCGGCCACGACGATCGCGACGTGGGCCTCCGCGAACGCCGACGCCGTCAGGTCCAGGGTCACCGCCGAGATGAGGGCACCGGCCCCGAAGCCGGCGATCAGGCCGATCGCCCGGCGCGTCCACGGCAGGGCGAGGGCGAGGACGGCGCCGACGATGAGCGTCGAAGCCCCCACCAGGCCCCAGAACGCCGCCTCGAGCACCGTCGATCCTCCCGGGTGCCGCGTCGACGACGCGACGACGCGTTCGCGGTGGCAACGCAGCCACGCGTTGCGTCGAGGACTGCCCGACGTGCGACATCAGGATGCCACGCGCGCGGCTACGATCGCGCGATGCGTGAGCGCTTCGTCGGCCGGGCCGTCCTTCGCCGCCTCCCGGGCCTGATGGCGGGCCTCGTGATCTTCGGCGTCGGGATCGCCATCATGGCCGCGTCGGGCCTCGGCCTGGGTCCGTGGGAGGTGTTCCACCAGGGGATCGCCAGCCGGACGGGGCTCGCCCTGGGGACCGTGAGCATCCTCGTGGGCATTCCCGTGCTGGCCCTCTGGTGGCCCCTCGGGGAGCGGCCGGGGATCGGCACGATCCTCAACGTGGCCACGATCGGAACCGCGACCAACCTGGCCCTGCCGCTCCTCCCGCGGCCGGACGTGCCGGTCGCCCAGCTGGCGATGAGCGTTGCCGGAGTGCTGCTGATCGGGCTGGGGAGCGGTCTCTACCTCGCGGCCGACCTCGGCGCCGGTCCGCGTGACGGCCTCATGACCGGACTCCACCACCGCTTCGGGTGGTCGATCCGGCGCGCCCGGACGGGGATCGAGCTGATCGTTCTCGTGGCCGGCTTCCTCATGGGCGGCACGGTCGGCCTCGGGACGATCCTGTTCGCGTTCGGGATCGGGCCGGTCGTACAGTTCATGCTCCGCATCTTCGATCCCGAGGGCCGCGTCTCGCGGCGTCGGCGCCCGGAGCTCGCCGACGAGCTCGAGTCGCCCGGGACGGTCGGCGAGTAGCCGCGAGGGTCGGCGGCTACCGCGCCAGTGCCCGTCTCCCATTCGCCGCGCTCCTGCGCCTCGCGGATCAGGCGGTCGGTCAGCGACTCCCAGCTGCGTGCCGCGGTCTTCTCGCCGGCTCCGTCGCGGTGGATCGGGCTCACGGCATCAGCCGATCCGGATCAGGACGAGGGCGTCCACCGCCACGGCCGCGAAGAGGACGGTCAGGTAGGTGATCGAGAACTTGTAGAGCCGGATCGCGCCGGTCGTGGTCCCCTCGGCGCCGACGGTGCGGGCGAGCCGGCCGGCCTGCCAGAGGAAGAGGCCGCCCATCACGACGGCGGCGACGAGGTAGATGAGGCCCATCTTCGCCACCGCGAAGAAGATGAGGCTGATGGCGACGAGCAGGATCGTGTACAGCAGGATCTGGCGGGTCGTCTCCGCCGAGCCACGCACGACGGGGAGCATCGGCACGCCGGCCGCTGCATAGTCCTTGGCGATCCGCAGGCTGAGCGCCCAGAAGTGCGGCGGCGTCCAGTAGAAGACGAGCGCGAACAGGAAGAGGGCAGGTATCTCGACGCTGCCCGTGACCGCCGCCCAGCCGATCACCGGTGGCAGGGCCCCCGCGGCGCCCCCGATCACGATGTTCTGGGTGGTCGTGCGCTTGAGCACGATCGTGTAGACGAAGACGTAGAAGACGATCGCGAGGAGGGTCAGGAGGGCAGCCACGAGGTTGACGAACCAGGCCAGGAGGGCGATCGCGATCACGCCGAGCACGACCCCGAAGACGACCGCCTGCCGAGGCTCCACCGAATGGGCCGGCAGGGGCCGGCGGCGGGTCCGGGTCATGAGGATGTCGATGTCGCGGTCGAGGTACTGGTTGATCGCGTTGGCGCTGCCGGCCGCAAGCGTGCCGCCCACCAGCGTCCAGGCGACGAGCCAGGCCCAGGCGATCCAGTCGATGGTGCCCGGGAGGTCGCGCGTGGCGAGGACCATAGCCGGGATCGTGGTGATGAGCAGCAGCTCGATGATCCGGGGCTTCGTGAGCGCGATGTACGCGCGGATCGTGTCGGACCGCGTCGGGCCGCCGCGGGGCGGGCCGGCGGGCGGAGCATCGTCGGGCGCGTCACCAGCGGGCGCCACGCCGTCGGGCGCCTGGCCGTCGGGCGCCGCGCCGTCGAGCGCGGCGCCGTCGAGCGGCGGGCTCGGAACCGCGCTCACAGGCGGGCAGTCCCGGGGCCGGCCGTCGCGGGGCCGGCCGGGATGGGGCCAGCCGGGACGGCTGCCGCGCGCGCCCCGTAGTGGCTGACGAGCGTGGCACCGATCGCGGCAACCCAGACAAAGGTGGCGAGCGCGACGTGCAGCGTCTGCGTCCACGGCGCGAGCTGGGTCCAGACCTGGAGGGCGCCGACGACCGCCTGGAGTGGATAGAGCACGGCCGCGATCGTGATCAGCCGGAAGAGCGACGCGTCGACGCGGCCGGCGCGGCGACCCTGCCACGCGACCAGCCAGGTCACCGCGAGCGCCACCCCGACCACGACCCCGGCGTAGCGGTGGAGCGCATGCGTGAAGGCGAGCGTCGCGACGTCCGCCGACATGTCGCCGAACGGCGGGACGAGGGCGCCGCCCATGAGCGGCCAGTCCGGGAAGATGAGGGCGGCGTCGGCGGCGGTCACGTTGGCGCCGAAGATCAGCAAGCCGAAGGTGCCGACCGATGTGAATGCGAGGAGCAGCGTGAGGCCCTGGCTCCCGCTGCGCCCCGGCAGGCGGGCCGGGCAGCCCGCCCGGACCAGCAGGAACGCCAGGAGCCCGGCCACGGCCATCGCCGCAGCAAGGTGCGCAGTGACCGACGCCCCCGAGTTGCCGAGACGCACCGTCTCGCGGCCCAGCCACGCCTGAAAGCCGACGAGCGCCACCACGCCCACGGACGCCGCCACGAGGCCACGACGATCGCGGTGGTCGACGAAGGCGAGGACCACGATGCCGAGCACCATGATCCCGATGACCGCCGCGATCAGGCGATGGATCCACTCCGCCCAGGCCTTGAACTCGAGCGGCGGGATCACCTGGCCGTAGCAGAAGGGCCAGTCCGGGCAGCCGAGCCCGGAGCCCGTCACCCGGACGATGACCCCGACGATGACGAGGGCGAGGGTCATCGCCAGCGTCGCCGCAACGAGCTTCTGGAAGCGGGTCACCGAACCTCCGTGAGGAGCCGAACCACGAGAGTGTCACATGCTACCGTGCTCGCCCCCGCACAGCCCATCGTGGCCCGGGGCAGCGTCGGCGGCACGGGTGGGACGTTCGGGCTAGGATCCCCCGGTGCTGCTCCGTCTTCGCCGCCGTCCGGCGGCCGCCCTCGTGCCTGCCCTCCTGCTCACGACGTCGTTGCTTGTTGCGGCCTGCGGCGCGGCCGCGGAGCCGGCAGCTGGGAACGCCGGTGCCGCGCCGGCCCAGCCACCCGGATCGGCCGCGGCATGCGACGCCGGCACCTTCCCCGGCTGGCCAAGGCCCGGCCAGGTGACGACGAGCGGGATCATCCCAGTCCTGGCCAGCTCGGAGAAGCTCGTCGGCGAGAGCCGCCTGCTCTTCGCCCTCGTCGACGACCAGAACCGCCCGATCGCCGACGACACCCTCGAGGTCGAGATCGGCTTCTTCGACCTGTGCGCCGACCCCGCGACCCCCACGGAGATCGTCACGCCGGGCTTCGCCTGGGGCGTCGCGGGACAGCGCGCCTTCTATGTCACGACCCCCACGCTGGCGCAGCCTGGACCGTGGGGCGCTGCCGTCGCCGTTCGCGACCCCGCCACCGGCGTCGCAACCGGCGCGAAGCTCCAGTTCACCGTCTCCGAGGGCGGCTTCGGGCCGCGCGTCGGCGACGCCGCGCCCCCGTTGAAGACGCTCACGCTCGCCGACGTCGGTGGCGACGTCCGAAGGATCTCCACGGACCCGACGCCCGAGCCGAGCTTCTACGAGACCTCGCTCGACGACGCCCTCGCCGCGAAGGAGCCGTTCCTGCTCGCCTTCATCACGCCGGCCTTCTGCAAGAGCGCCCAGTGCGGCCCGACGATCGACGTCGTCAAGCAGGCCGTGGAGGCCGCCCCGATCCGCGTGGTCGCCGTGGAGCCGTACCAGCTCGTCTACAGGACGGCCGCCTCCAGCCCGTCCTCCGGGACGGCAACTTCGTCCCGGTCGAGGCGGCCACCGCCTACGGGATCCCGACCGAGCCGTGGCTCTTCGTCGTGGGTGCCGATGGGAGAATCGCCGGCTCGTTCGAGGCCGTCGTCGGCGACCAGGAGCTCGTGGACGCGATCCGCGCGGTCAAGACGTAGGGCGCGCGCCGGGCCTGCAGTGAGCCTCGCACATCGAGCCACCGGCGCGCCGACCGTACCGGACCCACCCGGACCATCGCGTCCTGTGCCCGTGACGGCGCGCGGCGCATGGTGCCGGTGCGCGTCCCCCCACTCCGCCTTCGGAGCACCCATCCACATGCCGCGCCTCACGTCGAAGGTCTTCGTCGACCTCGCCATCTGGATGACCGGGTTCGGGCTCATGATCGGGCTCGTCTTCCCGCCCTTCTGCCTCCTCCTGGGGCTGCCGGCGGACCGGATCCTGACCCCGCTCTTCTTCGCCAGCACCGTCACCGCGGGCCTCGTCGTCGGCGCCGTCAACTTCGGGCTTGCGCGCCTCGTCGTCGGGCGGCGCCTGCGCCTGCTGGCCGACCGGATGGGCACCGTGGAGGAGCGCCTGGGGCAGGCCGTCTACACGCAGGACTGGAGCGCCTGCGATCCCGAGGCCTGCGCCCTGCCGGTCGACTCCGCGGACGAGGTCGGTGCCGCGGCCGGATCGTTCAACCGCCTCATTCGCACCCTTGCCCGGACCCACGCGGTCGAGCAGGCCATGCGCGACTTCAGCGGCGTCCTCTCCAGCGAGTTCGAGCTCGAGGGGCTGGGCGACGCCGCGCTCGACGGCCTCCTGCGTCACACCGGCGCCGACGCCGGGGTGATCCTCGTCGTCCGGGAGGACACGGTCGAGCCGCTCGCCACGCACGGCCTGCGCACCACGGGCGAGATCGGCACGAACGACCACGTCCGGCGCGCCCTGCGCACAGGGCGCGTGGAGCGGATGACCGTGGAGGCGCCCGAGGCCGTCATCGATTCCCTGCTCGTCGGCCAGCCGGCCCGCGAGGTCGTCGTCGCCCCCATCGTCTTCAAGAGCGTGGCCCTCGGCGCCATCGTCCTGGCGTCGGCCTCAGCCCTCGACAAGGACGCCGTCCCCCTCATCGAGCACTTCCGCGCCGACCTCGGGCTCGCGGTGAACAACGCGCTGGCCCACGACCGCCTCGAGCGGCTCGCCGCGGTGGACCCGCTGACCGAGGCCTACAACCGGCGCTTCGGCATGGCCCGGCTCCACGAGGAGTACTCCCGCGCGGTCCGCGCCGAGGCGCCGCTCGGCATCATCATGCTCGACCTCGACCACTTCAAGGCCGTCAACGACGTCTACGGGCACCTCGTCGGCGACCGCGTGCTGCGGGCGGTCGCCCGCGCCTGTCGCCGCGTCATCCGCGAGGGCGATGTCCTGGTCCGCTACGGCGGCGAGGAGTTCCTCGTCCTGCTGCCGGGGGCGGGCGTGGACGACGTGAGCCAGATCGGCGAGCGAATCCGGCGCGCGGTCGGCGAGACCTCGCTCGTGGAAGGCGAGCAGCGGGTCGCGGTCACCGTGAGCGTCGGGGGCACGACCTACCGCGACAGCGAGACCAGCTCACCCGAGCAGCTCGTGGCCCAGGCCGACTCCGCGCTCTACGAGGCGAAGGCGGCCGGCCGGGACCGGCTTCTCGTCGCGTAGGGGCCTCGCCCGCGGGACGCGAGCCCGGGCGAGCGCACCAGGATCCGTCGCACCCGTTGACGCCCGCGCGCCCCAGGGGCTGGCACGCCTCCGCGGCGGGCTGCATACTCCCGGCCAGGAGGTATACCCATGGGCGACAAGACTCCGAAGCGACCGCCGAAGCCGAAGCAGCCGAAGGCGCCGAAGACCCCGTAACCCGCCGCACGGCGGCGCCGCCCGGCTCGGCGGACGTCAGGCCTGGCCGGTGCCCGTGCTCCCCGGCGCGTACAGCGCGTCCCGTCGGCGCAGCGCGGGCACGTCACTGGGCCCGGCTCGAACGTCGGGATCTCCAGCTGCCAGAGCCCCTGCACCGGGTAGCGCCGACCCGTGGTCGGCGAGACCAGCACTGCCGTCCCGCCGGAGCGGTCGGCCATGACGAAGCAGGCGACGATCTCGCCGCCGGCGGCCTCGACCGCCGGCACCATCGCCAGGAGCGAGCCGCCGGTCGTGAGGATGTCGTCGACCAGGAGGACCCGCTCGCCGGGCTCGATCCGGAAGCCCCGCCGGAACTCGCGGTGCGTCGCACCGTCGGCGTCGCGGACCTCCTCGGCGAAGATGCCGCGGACGCCCAGCTGACGGGCCGTCTCGAAGGCGAGGACGATCCCGCCGGTCGTCGGGCCGGCGACGACGTCGACGAGCGGCTGCCCGTCCGCCCCGCGCGCCGAGGCCGCCCAGAAGGCGCACAGCTCGCTCGTCACGGCCGGGTCCTGGAGGAGCAGGAACTTCTCCAGGTAGCGCTCGCTGTGGCGGCCCGACTTGAGCAGGAAGTGCCCGTACTTCAGGGCGCCCGCGCGCCGGAAGAGCGCTTCGGTCCGCTCGGCAACGGCGGCGCGGGCGGCGGCATCGATGGCGGGCCGGATGGTGGTCATGACCCGGATTCTACGGGCTGAGCCCGGTCATCTCCAAGCGGCCAGCGAACGAGGGCGCGAGTAGCGCTGGCGGAAGAAGCCGAGCAGTGGCTCGCCCGTCGACTGGGCCAGCCGGACACGCTCGTCCGGGTGCCGGGCGTCGCTCCCCTCGAGGCGCGCGACCAGCTCGATGTCGTCGCCACCCGGATGGTTCGGGTCGTAGACCCGGATCCGGAACCCCGCGGCGTCCTCGTCGTACGCGTAGGCGAGCACCTGGTGGTTCGCCGTCAGGAGCCGGGGCGACCAGCCCGCGACCCGGACAAGGCCGACGATTGGAGCGCGCCCAGCCTCGATGTCGGCCCGCATCAGCGGCCATGCGTCGCGCACGGCGACGACGCGGGGCGGCAGGCGGCGCAGGGCCACGCGAGGTGCACGTCGGCGGGTCCGGGCGGGCGGCCTGGAGGTCATAGAAGCGGAGTGGGACGCGCAGCCAGTCGAGCGACTCGGCCTGGCGCCGGACGATCGCCCGGAAGCGAGGGCTGCCGTTCGCGGGCGGGTCCGTGTCGGCCGGGATCGCGATCCCGGCCTCGAAGAGGTCGCGAGCGGTCGTGACCATGCCGCCGCACAGGCCGGCGGCCGCGTCGCCGATCCCGAGGATGCGCGGATCGAACGGGCCGAACATGACCGTGGGGCCGGCGGGCCAACGGTTCGCGAAGTGGAAGCCGTGCAGGCTCGGAAGGAAGCCGGGAACGGCAGCGTGGGTCATCGTTGCCCCAGCGCAAGCCAGAGCAGGATCCCGACCCAGATCACGGTCGCCACGGACTGGACGATCCAGAAGCTGCGGTGGCGGGTCTTGTGGCGCATCACGAAGAAGATGAGCCACGCCCCGCCGACCCCGCCGGCCAGGCAGAGGATCCAGAGCGTCCGCTCGCGCACGCGGCGGGCACCGCGCGGCGCGGCCAGCTTGTCGTAGGCGTACGCGGCGGCCGTGACGACGTTGATCACGATGAGCCAGGCGAGGACGAGTTGGAGCGGGGTCACGACGGATCTCCCAGTGGCCCTGCGGGCGACGAGGTGGGCGGCGAGGTGGGCGGGGCGGGCGGCGCCGCAGACGCGTCGGCGGCCGGGGGCGGCGCCCCGGGGCCACGATAGCGCGACGGGTCGAACTCGTTCCGCGGGCCCGGGCGATGGTAGATGTCCGGGTCGGTCGCCACTTCGCGGAGCTCCGGGGCCTCGGCGGGCCGCTCGACGGCGCACCGGTAGCAGGCGATCGTCGTCGGCGGGTTGACGGAGCTGCACGCGGGGCAGGCCCACGGTCCCGCGTCCTCGGCCAGCCCCGACCGGCGCCGGCTCCAGCGCGACACGCCCGGCAGGTAACGGCGCTCCAGCCGCCGCGAGACCGCCCGGCTCACCACCCAGATCGCCGCGAAGACCCAGATCCCGATCGCGACTGCGAGGGCGATCCACAGGACGCCGATCAACGCTCCGTAGAAGTCGAGCGCGTCCACGTTCACGCGCGACCCACCCCTACGGCCGGTACTCGACGCCCTTCGCCGACGGAGCGCCCGGCCGCCGCGGGAGCGCCGTCCCGACCAGGGGCGCGTACGACGCGAGGCCGCGTCGCCCGCACTCGGCGGCAAGCTCGTCCACGAGGCGGACCGGCAGCGTCGGGTCCGCGAAGATCGCGGTTCCGACCTGGACGGCGACCGCCCCGGCCGCCAGGAAGTCCAGGACATCGTCGAGCCCGGTCACCCCACCGATCGCGATGATCGGGATCTCGACCACCTGGGCGATCTCGTAGACGATCCGCAGGGCGACCGGCTTGATCGCCGGGCCCGACAGGCCGCCGTACGTGTTCCCCAGGAAGGGGCCCCTGCGGTCCGCCCGGAGCGCCATCCCGGAGAGCGTGTTCACGGCCGAGAGCGCGTCGGCGCCGGCGTCGGCAACTGCCCGGGCGATCGGCCGGATGTCGGACACGTTCGGGCTGAGCTTCACGATGAGCGGCAGCTCGGTCGCCCGGCGCACTGCCCGGGTCACGGCGGCCGCGGCGTCCTGGTCGATCGCGAACTGGAGCCCGCCCTTGCCCACGTTCGGGCAGCTGATGTTGAGCTCCACCCCGGCCACGCCGGGCACGAGGTCCAGCTTGCGGACGACGCCGACGTAGTCCTCGATCGACTCGCCGGCGACGTTGACGATGACCGGGACCTGCCAGGTCGCCCACAGCGGCGCATACCGTTCGAGGATCGCGTCGATCCCGGGGTTCTGGAGGCCGATCGAGTTGAGCATCCCGCCCGGCGTCTCGGTGACCCGCGGCGGCCGGTTGCCGACCCGGGGCCGCAGGGTGGTGCCCTTGCAGCAGATCGCGCCGATGCGCTGGACGTCGACGACGTCGGCGTACTCGACCCCGTAGCCGAAGGTCCCCGAGGCGACGAGGATCGGGTTCGCGAGGACGAGGCCGCGGGCGAGATCAACCGCCAGGTTGACGCTCGCCGGGTCGAAGCCGGACGGCGCGCCAGACCGCCCGCCGCCGGGAGCCGGGGCCGCGATGGTGGGGCTGCCGAGGGCCACGATCGGCGACGTACGGGCGCCCTCGGCACCGGCACCTGTGGCACCGGCGCCGCCCGTAGCACCAGCCCCGCCCGGCCGGCCACCCTTCGGCTCGACGATCGCGCTCCTGATCGTGCGCACCGTCGGCGTTCGCTTTGACCGGCCCGCGGCCCCTCCGGTGCTTGCGCCGCCCCCGCTCGCCGGTCCCGGCCCCTTCCCGTGCGTGACCACGCGGCGCTTCGGCTTCATCGCTTCTCGGCCCCGGCACCGGCGGTGGCGTCCCAGTCGATCTCGTCACTGGCGAAGACCGGCCCCTCGCGACAGACTCGCTGCGGTCCCTCGACGCCCCACACGACGCATCCGAGGCAGGCCCCGACCGCACAGCCCATGTTCTGCTCCATCGCCACCTGGAGGAAGGCCTTGCGACGAGCCTCCGGGGAGCCCACGCGGATCGGCTTCCCGCCCCCGCGCTTGCGCCCCAGCGTGGCGACCCCGAGGCGCCCCTTCCGTCCCGCTGCCACGGCCACCAGCGCCCGGAGCATGGGCAGAGGACCGCAGGCGAAGGCCTGGTCGGCCCACGCCTCGTACTCCACCACGAGGTCCGTCACGAACCCGCGGTGGCCCACGCTGCCGTCATCGGTCGCCACCACGTACTCGATCTCGTCGGGCAGGAGCGAGCTCGGGTAGACCTCGGATGCGTCACGACACCCGTAGAGGAGCACGACGTGGCGCCCGTCACGGAGCGCCTCGTCGGCGAGGAGACGGACATCGGCGATCCCGAGGCCGCCGGCGACCAGGAGCAGGTGGCGGCTGCGCGAGTCCACCTGGAACCCCTGGCCCAGCGGCCCGAGCATGTCGAGGTGGTCGCCGGGCCGCATCCGGGTCAGCCAGGCGGTTCCTCGCCCAACCTCCCGGAAGTGGATCGAGATGGCGCCCGTGGCGGGGTCCGCGGTGTTCACGGTGAACGGACGACGCAGGACGAGGCCCGACCAGTCGCCCGTCCGGACATGGACGAACTGGCCCGCCCGGGTGGCGCTCGCGAGCGCCGGCGCGTGGAACTGCTGGAGCCACTGGCCGGGCAGGATCTGGCGGCTCTCGAGGAGCTCGGCCTCGACCAGCTGCATGGTCGTTCCCGAACGTCGGGTCCGGGGTGCCTTGATCCGTCGGGTCAGCGGTCCTTGTCGCCCTCGGCCTCGTCGCCCTCGTTGTCGGCCTCGTCGTCGCCCTCGGCCTCGTCGTCCTCGTCGTCCTCGTCATCCTCGTCGTCGGGCTCCGGCGCGACGGCAGGATAGGCCTCGGCGATCGCGTCGGCCACGTCACCGAAGACATCGGTCGGGTCGTAGAACTCGACGAGCTCCTCCGGCGAGCCGAGCTTCCGCCACTCGCGCTCGGCGCCTTCGGGGATGACCTCGGCGACGAGCCGGCCAGCACCCGTGAAGGTGAGCCGCTCATCGTCGTCGTCGACAACGATGATGTCGCCGAGATGGACGGCCAGGCCCCCGACCATCGCCTCGAACTGCTCGAGGATGCGCGCCTCGGCGATCTGGCTCCGCTCCTGGAAGGTCAGGGCGATGTCGTAGAGACGATGGGCGGCGGACTCCGCGTCGTCGGCCACGGCGGGCTGCGTCGCGGCCCAGTCGTCGGCAGCCGCCGCGTAGGCGTCTTCCCCCCGCGGCGGGATGGTCTCGTCGGGCGAGATCCCGGCCACGCTCATCAGGTCCTCGGCGGCCGTGGGCTCAGGCCCCATGCCAGCGGCCTCGCGGGCGGCCTCGGCGAACGCCGCGTAGACATCCGAGGGGTTGTAGAGCTCCACGAGCTCGGCGGCCGATTCGATGACCTCCGTCTCGCTGATCCACTCGCCCGTCTCCTCGTCCTGGTAGCGCGTGCGGCTGCGGAACGTCAGGTCGGGAGCGATGGAGAGATAGTCGGGATCGTCGTCGATGAGGGTCAGGCCGCCGATCTCCTCGATCCGGGCTCCGTTCGCGGCCAGGAAGCGATCGAGCTGCCTGCCGGCCTGGGCGAGGAAGTCGGAGCGCTCGAGCGCCGCGTCGCGGGCGAGCTCACCGAGAAGGTCGGCGCGGTTCACGTCCATGGCGGGCTGCTCCTTCGTCGTCCGGGTGAGTTGAGATGGGCCGGTGGTTGGGTGGGTCGTGAGGTTGGTCCGGGGCCGGCGTCGGGCGCGCCGCGGTCAGCTGCCGTCCTTGCCGAGGGTCTCGATGCCGAAGTACTTGAGGTCGGGTCCCATGCGCTCGCGCAGGAACATCGCGTGGTGGCGCTCGAAGATCCATTCGCCGGCGCGATGCCCGAGGGCGGCCGTCCCGGCATCGGCTTCAAGCTTGTCGATCGTGGCGTAGTCGGGGAGCTCCAGGAGGATGACGTTGTCGTAGTCCCAGCCGTACGCGACGTTGTACCAGCCGAGGAACTTGATCCCGAACTTCTCCTCGTACTCGCCCACCTGGCGCGGGAAGATCGAGCGCATGAAGAACTTGAAGAACGAGTCGCGGCCACGGCGAACGTTGAAGAAGGTCGCGAGGACCGGCACCGGCTGAGTCCCTCCTGCAGCCTCATGGGCGTCACCACCCGGGCGGCAGCCCGGTTCGGCCTATTGTCGCACGCCGGCGCCGGGCTCCTCCGGGGTCGCCTCGTCGGGCGGGAGGGCGGGCGGCGTGGCGGGCGGGAGGGCGGGCGGCGGCGCTCCATCGTCGGGCGGCGCTCCATCGTCGGGCGGCGCTCCATCGTCGGCTCCCGGTGCGGCCCCTTCGGTGGGCACCGGCGCGTCGGCGTCCTCGTCGACCTCGACGCCCGCGACCGGCTCGTCTGCATCCCCGGGTCCGGCCAAGCCCGCTTCCTGCCTGTCAGGCGAAGATTCGTGCATCGCCTCCGCCGGCTGGGTGTCGTCGGCGCGCGCGGCGCCCCCCGCGGGGCCCGCCTCACCGGGCTGCGTGTCCGCGCGAGCTCGATCGACGGCGTCGGAGCGGACGCCGTCAGGAGCCTGGTCCGATGATGCTGCCGATTCGGGGACGTCTGCCCCGGCTGGCGGCACTTCGACGCCTCCGCGGTCACGAATGAGCGCCGGTGAGTCATGCGCGCCGCTGCTATCGTCCGGTTCCGCGGCGCCGGCTGGAGCGGTGCCGGGCGCGATCGGAGCGTCGGGCAGATCGGCCGCAGGCCCCACCTGCTGCTCGTCCGCGAGCTCGCCGACCGTCTTCGTGGAGCTCGCCAGCGGTCGCCGGCGACCCTGCGTTCGCCGATCCGCGGCCACCAGGCGCAGGAGGAAGATCACCGACTGCCCGGTGAGCAGCAACAGGCCGATCACGACGAAGAGGAGGAACGCGAGGAGCTCGAACGGCCAGTTCAGCTCAAGGCCGATCGGGATCAGCACGATGAAGAAGCCCAGGACGATCACCTGGAACCAGAAGCAGCCCAGCCCCGGACCGCGCTCCGGGTCCAGCTCCTCGCCCCGGTAGTCGGGACGTCGCGGCCGCGTCTCCGCCGACGACACCGCGCGCCCGGGTCGGGAGGTCGCCGGATCGGGCGCGGTCTGGCCCGTCTCTCGATCGGGCACTGGCGAGCCCTGCTCCGGATCGGGCGCCGTCGGGTTCGGGATCTCGTCCGTCACTGGGGTCCTCGCGATGCCCGTGGAGGGCGCTGGGCTGCCGCACCACGATACGACGAACCGCGGCGGGGCGGATGGACGGCCGAGCCAACCTCAGGCTTCGGCTCCGCGGGGCGTGCCGCTGCACCCCGCGAGCGGGGGAGCTCCCCCGTCAGGCGATGCCGCCACCATCCACGACGAGGGCGGCGCCGGTGACCCACGACGCCGCGTCGGAGGCCAGGTAGAGCACCGCCCGCGCCGTGTCCTCCGGCGTCCCGAGCCGTCGGAGCGGTCGCTCGGCCGACGAGACGAGGAACGCCGCGAGATCCTCGCCGAGCTGCTCCGCCTCCCCGCGGAGAAGCGGCGTGTCGGTGTCACCCGGGCACACGCAGTTGACCCGGATCCCCTGCGGCCCGTGGTCGATCGCCATGGCCCGGGTCAGGTTCACCACGGCGCCCTTCGACGCGCAGTAGCTGGCCGCGCGGGGCCCACCCTTGAGCCCCCACCCCGAGCCGATGTTGACGACGACGCCGCCGCCGCCGCGGGCCATCTCGGGGATCGCATGCTTGCCCAGCAGGAAGACAGCCTTGACGTTCACTGCCATGACCCGGTCCCAGTCTGCCTCGGTGGTGTCGACGACCGAGGTGCGGCGGACGATCCCTGCGCAGTTGACGACGATGTCGAGCCCGCCGAATCCGGTGGTGGCCGTCTCGACCAGCCGGCGGCAATCGGTCTCGACGGTCACGTCGCAAGGAACGCCGGCGGCGCGGCCGCCCTCCGCCTCGATCGTGGCAACGACGCTCACCACCCCGGCCTCGTCGAGATCGGCCGCCACGACGGCCGCTCCCTCGCGTGCAAGCAGCACCGCCGTGGCCCGGCCGATGCCCGATGCCGCGCCGGTGACGATCGCGCGCTTCCCCTCGAGGATGCCCATGTCCTTCTCCCCTATGCGGCGGCCACGCGAGCGACCGAACGCTCGCCGCGGCCCGTGATCACCTGGGCGTGGCCGGCCAGCTCCCGGTCCAGCGCCGGGTCCCCGGTGTCCACGAGCAGCGGACGCGTTCCGATCGCCGCCAGCTTGGCGGGCGTGGCGACGATGATGATTCCCGGCCTCCCGGCGCGCCGCAGGACGTCGCGAACCACCTCCGGGCCGATCTGCTGGTTGCCCCGCCCGAAGATGAAGCCCTGGCCGCCGATCGGGGTGACGACGATCCGGCAGTCCCCGGCCGCCGCGACGGGTCGCAGCTGGGCCTCCGCGGCGTCCAGGGCCACGAGCGTCGCCCGGCCGGGCGCCCGCACCTCGACAACGTCGACACCGACGAGGGTCTTCGGCACGCCCAGCCGGTCGGCGATCGCCTGCACCGTGGACCCCGGCCCGAGGATGAGCCGCGCCCCGATGGGCAATTCGGCGGCAACCTCGTCCGCGATTGCCGCGGCCGCAGCGCCCTCGGTCGCCGCGCTGGGTGCCTTGCGCGCCTGGATGTGCCGGCGCTCGAGCGGCACCGGCAGCTCGCCCCACAGGCGCGGGGCGATCTCGTCGCGGCGGTACGCCTCTTCGTCGAGGTCCAGAACCTCCCGGCCGCCGGTCCGCCGGCGCTCGACCGGGAGCGCGAGGAAGCCGGCTGCCACCGCGCCGGCGGTCGCCGGGCCGGTGGCGAAGACCGCCGAGTGAATCTTCACCCCGGCCGGGATGCCGAGGACCGGGACGAGGGTGTCGCGCAGGGCGACCATGAGGTCGCGTGCGGTGCCGTCGCCGCCGGCGAAGAGGAGGAGGTCCACGCCGTGCTCGGCCATGAGGCGGGCAAGTCGCATCGTGTCCGCCGCGGTCGTCGCCCCAGGGGTGATCGAGCCGATCACCTGGGGATGAGTCCCCGCAGCCACGGCCGATGCTTCGCCCATCTCGAGGGGACCGGCGAGCACGACGGGCGGCGCCCCCGGGTCCGGCCATCGGGCGAGCAGCTGGCGGATGGCGGACGCGGCGCGGGCCCCCGCCTCCGGAGACGCCCCGAGCGCGAGCGCCCGCCGGACGGTGTCGACCCCGTCGCTGCCCTTGAGGCCCACGCGCCCGCCAATGCCGGCGATCGGGTTGACCAGGAGGCCCACGACCGGGCCCACCTGCCCTGACCCGCGGCGACTCACGTCGCGGAGGCCGATGCGGCGTGCTTCCGGAGGTACGCCCTCCAGGTCACGGCCCAGCGCTCCGGGTCGTCCAGCGGGTCGTGGTCGATCTGGTGGATCGTGCTCTGGTAGGGGGCACCGTGGACGAATGCCGGGTCGGCATACGCCTCGTCGGCGACCGTGCGCAGGATCGCGGCATACTCGTCGAGGTCCGCCCGCGAGTAGGACTCGGTGGGCTCGAGCGTCATCGGCTCGGGGACCACGAAGGGATGGTGGCTCATCCAGTAGTGGGTGCCGAAGTCGGCGACCCGATGCCCGACCTCCTCCGAGTGGACGCCGGTCTCCCTGGTGAGCTCCTCCCAGCTGTAGCGGACCTGCTCGACGCGCCGCCTGCCGGCCGCGAACGGCGCCGCCACGCCCCGGATCTCGAGGACCCGGGCCATGAGGTAGTTGTTGTTGAGCACGGCGATCTCCGCCACCTCGCGGAGCCCCGCGGCTCCCAGGCTCATGATCCAGGCGTAGGCCCGCACGAGGTTGGCCGTCACGCCGTACCAGGGGCGGACCTTCCCGATCGAATCCGGCCGGTCGTCGTCGAGGCGATAGGCGGTCCCGTCGAACTCGACCGTCGGCCGCGGCAGGAAGCGCGCGAGCTCCTCGGTCACGCCGCAGGCGCCGGCGCCCGGGCCGCCGCTTCCGTGGGGCGTCGAGAACGTCTTGTGCAGGTTGAAGTGGCAGAGATCGAAGCCGGCGTCGCGGGCGCGGGTCACCCCGAGGAGGCCGTTGGCATTCGCCTGGTCGTAGCACGCGAGCCCGCCCGCCTCGTGGACCACCCGCACGAAGTCCTCGATTCGCGGGTTGAAGATGCCGGTGTCCTCGGGGTTGGTGATGAGGAGCGCCGCCGTCCGCTCCGAGACGGCCGCCCGCAGCGCGTCGAGGTCGGGGTATCCGTCGGCGTCCGGGTAGAGCGTGATGACTTTGTAGCCGGCCACCTTCGCGCAGGCCGCGTTCGAGGGGTGGCTGAAGATCGTGGTGACGACCTCGTCCCGCGCCGTGTCCCCGCGGGCGGCGTGGTAGGCCCGGATCATCGAGACGTTCGTCCAGATGGCCGCCGAGCCGGCCCCCGGCTGGAACGTCACCCGGTCCATGCCCGAGATCTCGGCGAGGAGACGCTCGAGGCGCCAGGCGATCTCGAGCACGCCCTGGACGGTCGACGGGTCCTGGAGCGGGTGGAGATCGGCGACCCTGGGGTCGCGGGCGAAGCGGTCGTTGACCTTGGGGGAGTACTTCATCGTGCAGGTGCCCTGCCCGACATCGATGTTGAGGTCGACCCCGAGGTTCTCCTGCGACAGGCGCATGTAGTGGCGGACCACGTGGAGCTGGGCGAGCTCCGGGAGGGCTGGCGGGGCGGCCCGACGGACGCCCGGCGGGAGCGCGGCCGCGGGATCCCCGACCAGCGCAGTGATCCCCGGCTCCGTCGCGGGGGGCAGGACGCCGCGCGCCCCGGGCGCGCTCAGCTCGAAGATGATCGGCTCGTCCCAGCGAGCCTGGTGGAACCGCCGGGGCATGGGCTTGGGCCCGATCGGCAGCGCCGGGCTGCTCCCGGAGGCGACGGTGCGATCAGGGGACGTCGGGGCGGTCATCGGAGCACCTCCCGCAGATCGTCGGCGAGTCGGTCGATGTCGGCCTGCGCGTGCACCTCGGTGACGCAGACGAGCGCCGCCTGGCCCAGGGCCGGGTGCTCGGTCGAGAGGTCCTTTCCGAAGAAGATGCCGCGGGCGAGGAGCGCCCGCGAGACGGCGGCCACCGTCTGCCCGGTGGCGCTGAGATCGACGACGAACTCCTTCACGTGGTGCTGTCCCAAGAACGGAACGCGGACACCGGGCACCGACTCCAGGCGGGCGATGGCGTAGCGGGTGCGGGCCATCATCGTCTCCCCCAGCTCCCGCATTCCTTGCGGACCCATGAGGGCGAGGTAGACGCCGGCCGTGATCCCCCACAACGCCGCGGCAGTCCCCACCCACTCCTTGCCCTCCTCGCGAACCGCGAAGGAGGTCCGCTCGTAGGCCACGTCGCCGAACCCGTACTCGCCGGGCACGGCCGTGGGCGCAATCCCGAACAGGCGCGACGGGAACTCCATGACGACCCGCGGATCGTCGTGGCTGGCGATGAACCCGCCGTTGCCGCCCCCGAACTGCTGGTGGATCCCGAGGGGCTGGATGTCGCCACAGGCAAGGTCGGCGCCCCACGCAGCCGGCGGGGCGAGCACGCCCAGTGTCGAGGGATCGACGTCGCCGATCGCGAGGGCGCCGGATGCGTGGGCCAGTGACGCGATCTCCGCGGCCCGGGCCTCCACGACCCCGAGGTAGCTGGGGTTCTCGACGAGCACCCCGGCGACGTCGGCATCCAGCGCACGGCCCAGTGCCTCCAGGTCCACCAGGCCGGTCGCCGGCTCGAACGGCACCTCTTCCACGTCGAGGTCGGGGCGGACGTAGTCCAGGATCCGGGAGCGCTTGTCGCGGCTTGTCGACGCCGGAATCAGGACGCGCCGCCGCCCGGTGATGCGGCCGGCCATGCGCAGCGCCGTCGAGGTGGCCTGGAACCCGTCGTAGACCGGGACGTTGACCACGTCCATCTCGAGCAGCTCGCCCATCATCGACTCGTACTCGAAGAGGGCCTGGAAGCGCCCGTGGTCCTCGTAGGGCTCGCCCGCGTACGCGGTGAGGAACTCGCTCCGGCCGCCGATCTCGTCGCAGACGGCCGGCACGTGGTGCGG
Source organism: uncultured Chloroflexia bacterium (assembly GCA_963705215.1). Classification (GTDB taxonomy): domain Bacteria; phylum Chloroflexota; class Limnocylindria; order Limnocylindrales; family CSP1-4; genus CTSoil-043. The sequence continues at coordinate 133,843 of CAVPJI010000009.1, forward strand.
GTAGCAGCCCGCGCCGAGGAAGCTGAGGACGTCGCGGGTCGAGGTGTTGCGGCCCAGGAGCGCCTCCACGTGGCGGACAAGCTCCGCCTCGGAGCGGAACGGCTCCGGCAGGTCGAGCGGGGCGGCCAGGCGGAGTGACGGGGGGACGTCGGCGTAGAACTCCTCGATGCTCGACGCGCCGACCGCCGCGAGCATCGCGGCCTTGACGTCGGGGATCGCATTCGGGATGTACGGGTGGACCCGCGCCTGCTGGTCGGTCACGTGGTGCCCTCCTCGGTGCGAATCCAGTCGCGGCTCGCCAGCCCGCCGGCGAGCTCGCCGCCGTCGATCGGCAGGGCCGCGCCGGTGATGTACGCCCCCTCGTCGGAAGCGAGAAACGCGAACAGCGCGGCGATCTCCTCGGGTCGGGCATGGCGCCCGAGCGGGATCTTGGCGTCGGTTGCGCGCAGCATCTCGGGCGTGTACTCCGCCTGCTGCATGGGCGTCATGACGTAGCCGGGACAGATGGCGTTGACCCGGATCGCGGGCGCCAGCTCCAGGGCCATCGAGCGCGCGAGCACGATCACGCCGGCCTTCGACGCGTTGTAGTCGGCGTAGAAGGGGTGACCCACGATGCCGTTCGTGGAGGCCGTCATGAGGATGGCGCCACCTCGGTCGGCGGCCATCCGCCGGGCCCCGGCCTGGGCGGTGTTGAAGACCCCGTCCAGGTTGACCGCCATGACGCGCCGCCACTCCTCCGGCGTGATGTCCAGGAAGCGGTGCCGGATGCTGGTGCCGGCGTTGGCGATCACGACGTCCACCCCGCCGACGAGCCGGTCGACCTCGGCGAACGCCGCGTCGACGGACGGCCGGTCCGCAACGTCCGCGGCGAGGATCCCCGCGAGTCCGGGCAGCTCAGCGCGCACATCGGGGAAGCGCTCCTCGTCGCGGTCGAGGATCACCACGTGGCTCCCCTCGGCCACGAACCGCGCCGCGGTGGCCAGCCCGATGCCGCTCGCCCCTCCGGTGACGACCACCCGCCGACCAGCAAGGTCCGGGTGGCGCGCCTGCGCCCTCGACGGCACGCTCATCGGGCTCCCCCGGCGGCCGCCGACCGCCGACCGCCGACCGGCCAGCGCCGAGACGGCCCTGTCCGGGCGTTCATGTGGCTCCTCCTCGCTCTCGTCGCCGGATCCGGTGCGGATCGTCGCATTCGCCCCGCACCCGCGGCCTCCCGCCTGCTGCCGGACATGATCGCCCGTGGCGGCAGCCCCTGCTCGGCGCCGGCCTAGGCCTCGGCGTCCCGGTAGGCCAGCCGGCCGTCCGCGACCGTCAGGAGCACGCGTCCCGGCAGCTCGCGGCCAAGGAGTGGCGTGTTGGTCCCGCGCGAAGCGAGTGTCGCGGTACTGACCGTCCAGCCGGCGCCCGCATCGAAGACCACGAGGTCCGCCGGCGCGCCCTCGGTCAGCCCACGCGCACCGCCACGGCCAGATCGGGCGCCGAGCACCCTGGCCGGCCCCGAAGTCAGCGCCTCCACGGCCCGCCCGAGCGTCAGCCGCTGCGCACCGACCGCGGCCAGGAGCACGCTCAGCGCCGTCTCGAGGCCGCTGATGCCGTTCGCGGCCAGCCCGAACTCAGCCTCCTTGTCGACCTGGGTGTGCGGCGCGTGGTCGGTCGCCACGGCATCAGCCGTGCCGTCCGCCAGCGCCGCGAGCACCGCGGCCGCGTCCTCAGCGGACCGCAGCGGCGGGTTCACCTTGCACGACGTGTCGTACGGGTGCGCAACGAGGGCGCGATCCGCCCATGGGTCGCGCGCGGATCCGTCCTCCGTGATCGCCTCCCACGCCCAGCGCCGCGCCCCGGCCAACCACTCGTCGGTGAAACCGAGGTGGTGCGGGGTCACGTCGCAGGTCACCGGCAGGCCGCCGGCCTTGGCCCGGCGCACCGCGTCGAGCGCGCCGGCCGTGGAGAGGTGGGTAAGGTGGAGCCGGGCGCCCGGGGCGTCGGGCAGGACCGCGTCGAGCACGGCGATCGCCCGCTCGACGGCGGCCAGCTCGCCGGCAACCGGCCAACCCTTGAGGCCCAGGATCGCGGCGACGTACCCCTCGTTCGCTTCTGCTCCGGCGGTCAGGGTCGGGTCCTCCGCGTGCTCGAACAACGGGATCCCCAGCATTCCGGCGTAGAGCAGCGCGTTGCGCAGGATGACCGCGCTCTTCACGGGCGAGCCGTCGTCGGAGAAGCCGACGGCGCCGGCGTCGGCCATCTCGCCGAGCGCTGCGAGGCGCTCCCCTCCCCGCCCGACGGTGACCGCACCGTGGAGAAGCAGCTCCACCGGCGAGCCGGACGCGACCGCAGCGCCCCTGACGCGCGCAAAGACCCCGGGCTCATCGGCCGCGGGCGTGGTGTTCGCCATGGCACAGACGGTCGTGAAGCCGCCGTGGGCGGCGGCCGCCAGCCCCGACGCCACCGTCTCCGCGTCCTCGTTGCCCGGCTCGCGGAGATGGACGTGAATGTCGAGGAAGCCGGGGGCCACGACGACCCCGCCCGGCCCGATGCCGTCCGCTTCGGCGCCTTCGAGCCACGTCACGGCGGCCAGAGTGCCGTCACGCACGACGATCTCGCCGGGTCCCTCGCGTCCGGCGAGCGGATCGACGAGCCAGGCCCGGCTGATCTCGAGACTCCCGACGGTCTCCCCGACCCGCACCGTGGTCAGCTTCGGGGCGCTGGCCGCGCCCGCTCCCAGCGTCTTCTCAGCCACCGATCGGACCCTCCGGGGCGCCGCCGTGGACGCCCGATACCAGGTAGAGGAGCGCCATCCGCACCGCCACCCCGTTCGACACCTGCTCGGTGATGACGCTGCGATCGAGGACCGCGACGTCCGCCGCGATCTCGACGCCCTCGTTCATCGGGCCCGGGTGCATGACCAGCGCATCGGGCTTCGCGGCCTTGAGCCGCTCCCGTGTCAGCCCGAAGCGCGCCGCGTACTCGCGCAGGCTCGGCAGCAGGCCGGCGTCCATCCGCTCGCGCTGGAGCCGGAGGGCCATGACCACGTCGGCGTCGCGCAGGGCGGCGTCCATGTCGGACGTGACGGTGAAGCCGCCGTGCCCGGCCGGGCCTCGCCCGTTCGCCCAGCGCGCGGCCCACGTGTCGAATCCGCGCAGGATCGTCGTCGGGCCGCAGATCCAGAGGTCCGCGCCCATCGCCGTGAGGGTCCAGACATTGCTCCGCGCCACGCGCGAGTGGAGGACGTCGCCCAGGACCACGACCTTCTTCCCGCGCAGGTCGCCCAGGTGGGCCCGCATCGTGTAGAGGTCCAGGAGCGCCTGCGTCGGGTGAGCGTGCCAGCCGTCGCCGCCGTTGAGGACGCTCCCCGAGAAGACCTCCGCGGCCAGGTACGGCGCGCCGGAGGTCCCGTGGCGCATGACGATCAGGTGGGCGCCCAGCGCCTCGATCGTGCGGATCGTGTCGACCAGCGACTCGCCCTTCGAGACCGACGAGGCGCTGGCGGCGATGTTCACGACGTCGGCGGAAAGGTTCTTGGCGGCAACCTCGAAGGAGACGCGGGTCCGCGTGGAGGCCTCGTAGAAGATGATCGTGACGTTCCGCCCGCGCAGGGCCGGCACCTTCGTGATCGGCCGGGCGAGGATCTCCTTCATCGCGTCGGTCGTCTTCATGACGAGCCCGATGTCGGCCGCCGAGAGGACGTCGACGTCGAGGATGTGGCGGTGATGCCAGGGATGCTCGGTCGTGGGCTCAATCGGGGCGGCGGCGCCCGTCCCGCCCTGCGGCGCGCTCATGCCTGCCCCTCCCCGCGCATGATGCGGACGGCGTCCTCGCCGTCCGTCTCGACCAGGTAGACATTGACCCGCTCGGCCCGCGACGTCGGGACGTTCTTCCCCACGTGGTCGGCGCGGATCGGGAGCTCGCGATGACCACGATCGACCAGGACGGTGAGGCGGATCGCGCGGGGCCGCCCGAAGTCGGCGAGGGCGTCCATCGCGGCCCGGATCGTGCGCCCCGTGTAGAGGACATCGTCGACGAGGACGACCGTCTTATCGGTGAGGTCGACCGGGATCTCGGTGCCCTTGACGATCGGCTGCTGGGCGATCAGCGAGAGGTCGTCCCGGTAGAAGGTGATGTCGAGGGCACCGACGGGGAGGGCGACGCCCTCGTGCTCGTTGATCGCGGCTGCGATGCGCTGCGCGAGCGGCACACCGCGGCGCTGGATCCCGACGAGGACGAGGCCGTCGGTTCCGGCCTGCCGCTCGACGATCTCGTGGGAGATGCGGACGATCGTCCGGCGGACTTCGTCCGCGGTCATGATCTGGGGTGCGTCCATCAGGCGCCCCAATCGGGGGCCAGCCCGCTGCACCCGCCGCGACGTAGCATGTGCATCCTCCTTCCCGGCCTCGCTGGACCGGTCGTTAAAGGGTCGGGCGCAGTCTAAACCATCGCCAGGCGCTCGGTGAGCCCATCGCGGGGGCCCGGTGACCCCGGGGCTCAGCGGACGACGACGACCGGCTCTTCCCCGGGATCGGGCATCCCGTACAGCTGACCCGCGTCCGCGCCGCTCCAGGCGAAGACGGTGACGAGGCTCCCCTGCCCGTTGCGGCCCGGCGGCGTGGACCAGGCCAGGCGATCGGCGCCCACCGAGAAGCCCGGCAGCGCGGCCGCGTCGGCGAGCAGGACGTCGCCGAGCGAGGCGTCGCTGTTGACGGCTACCAGCGCGAGGCGGCCGCTGCCCGGAGCGGCGGGATCGGCCACCCAGACGCCGAGGAAACGGCCGGCCGGGTCGAAGCGAACCTCCCAGTCGGCGATGTCGGCGCCGACGGCCGCGGCGGGGAGCGCCGCATCGGAGCTCACCACCGGCGCGGCGGTCGCAGCCGGCGAGGAGCTGGCATCGGGCGAGGGCGACGCGGCCGGGTCTGGAGTGAGGTTGGGATCGGGTGTTGCGTTGGGATCGGGTGTTGCGTTGGGATCGGGCGTTGCGTTGGGATCGGGCGTTGCGTTGGGATCGGGCGTTGCGCTGGGATCGGGCAGACCGCTGAGGACGCCCTGCCAATCGGCCAGGACGAGCTCGCCGTGCTCGGGAAGCCACGCCCGCTCGATCTCGTTCCAGGCGAGCGATCCCTCCCAGAAGACGGCCACCCGGCTGGTCGGATCCACGACCGGCCGCCAGACTCCCTCGCGCTCGATCTCGGTGACGACGGCGCTGCTCGGATCGATGAGGTACGAGCGCGCCACGACGGCGGCGGGATCGACGTCGGGCCCCGGGACTGCGCCCGGCAGGGCACTCGGCATGGAGCCGAGCTCGCGGGGAGGCATCAGGCGTCGGCGACAGCGCCGGCTCGAGCGAGGCATCGGGCGCCAGGCTGACGACGGGCGTTGGCTCGAGTGACGGCGCCTGCGATGGCACCTCTGCGGGTTCCTCCGAGGGAGCCTCCGTGGTTCCGCCCGACGCCTCCGGGACGACGAGCTCCGTCACGCGGGCCGTGCTGGCGACGATCGCGCCGTCGACCCAGCCCGAGAAGACCGAGCCGTGGTCGCTGGTGAGGGCCCGGGCATGGGGCTCGCCAACGCGCCAGGCGTAGATGTCGGGGCCCTGCGAGCCGTCGGCCGGGCGAGCCGAGAAGGCCACCCATTGCCCGTCGGCGCTGTATGCGGGGGGGGTGCCCACGATGACGACGCCCTCGACGATGGCGACCGCCGGCGCAGCCGACGGTGCCGGGGTGGCTGGCAGGATCGTGGGCAGCGGCGTCGCGGCGCCCGGATCGGTCGAGGGGGTGGCTGGTTCCGAGGAGGCGGGTGGATCCGACGGCGAGGGAGAGCCGACTGGAGGAGAAGTCGGCTCTCCCGACGCCGCCGGCGATTGAACAGGCTCGCTGGTTCCCACGGGAGACGGCTCGGGTCCGGGTGTTGTGACGGGCGCGGCGGACGCGACGGCGACCGCATAGACGCCGTCCTCTCCCACGATCACCGCCGGGCCACCGCTGCTCGACAGGAGCACGGACGACGGCTTCATGGAGAGGGTGGCCAGGGTCTGGGCGCCGCCATCCAGGGTGCCGCAGGCCGTGGCATCCGCGCCGGCGCAGACTCGGCGCACCTCGGCGCTGGCCAGCATGTAGGTCCCGTCAGGGGACCGACGCACCCATGCAACCGGCTGCGAGTCGACGATGATCGGCGTCGCTGCCGGCAGCATGCTGCTCGCCGGTGGCGTGCCGGCAGGGGGAGCGCCGACCGGGACGGCCAGCGGAGCCACGAGGAGCGCGACGAGCGCGACCGCGGTCAGGCCGGCGAACGCGAAGCCGGGCCGGCCGAACGCCGGCCAGGGAGTCCTGCGGCTGCCGTGGTCCGTGGATCGCCGGCCCCGCCGTGCGCGGCGGACTTCCTCATCGAGAGCGAGTGAGACCCGCGCCCCAAGGTCGCGCGGCGCCGCCGGCAGGTCCGTGCGCAGCGCTCGCAGGAGCTCGGCGTCCTCTGCAAACGCCCCGGCGGTCGTCGCGCACGGGTCGCATCCCGCGAGGTGCTCCTCGAGCCAGGCGGCGTCAAGCGGTTCGAGCGGGCCGAGCAGGGCCTCGGACGCGAGGGTGTGGGCCCGGACGTGCGGGTCGTTGATCCGGTCGGGATGGCGCGTCACGCGCTGGAGGCCGCTCATCGGCGTGCCTCCCGGGGCCGATCGGATCGTGAGGAGAGGCCGGCAGCGGCCTCACGCTCGGCGGTTGCGGCCTTCTCCTCGGCGAGCGCCCGGCGGAGGCTCTCGCGGGCTCGCGTGAGGAGTGCGCGCGCCGCGATGTGCGACGTGCCGAGGGCGGCGGCGAGCTCCAGCCCGGTCATCTCGTGCACCTCGGCGAGGAGCAGGGCGGAGCGCTGGCGCTCGGGGATGCGCCGGAGCGCCCGCTCGAGGTCCCCGGAGAGCCGGGCGTCGAGGACGAGGCGCTCGGCCGAGGGCGAGGCGCCGCGCGATTCGCCGGTCCACGGCACGAAGCGGATGATCTTGCGCCGGCGGATCTCGTCGAGGGCCACGCGATGGGCGATCTGGTAGAGCCAGGCCCGTGCCTTGGTGATGTCCTCGAGGTCCGCATGGGCCCGGTACGCCCGGATGAAGGCATCCTGGGTCAAGTCCGCGGCCAGCTCCGGGTCGCGGAGCATCCGGACCAGGTACGCGTAGATCTCTCGCTGGTGCTGGGCGAAGAGCCCTTCGATGAACGCGCGCGCCGCGATGGGATCGACCGGGAGCGCGGGCGCCTCGATGAGCGCCGGGATCTCGTCCTGCTCCGGCGACGGGATGTCGCGACCCGGGATCACCGGGCGCACTCCCCAGCGGAGCGAGAGATCGACGAGCACAGAGCCTCCGGAGCGGCAACGCAGCGCGGGCGGTTCCCGCGATTCGGCCAGTTGACGACGGGCACCGGGGGCGTGTGACGCCCGCGACCGAGTCGGATCGAGGGGCTGCTCACGGCCGACCGCCGGGTCGCCCGGGCCGCGGATCGGGTCGGTCGTCGTCAGCGCTCGGGCCGAGACCGCGAACAAGCTGGTCGGCCGCCTCCTCGGGGCTCACGGAGTTCACCGGGAGCCCCGTCCCGAGCTCCAGGCCGGCGATCTCCCGGAGCCGCGGGTGGATCTCCCAGTGCCAGTGGTACGTCGCGTCGACCTGGCCGGTGACCGGCGCCGTGTGGAGCACGAGGTTGTACGGCGGCCCGCCGAGGAGGTCCAGGCGGCCCAGGACCTGGCGAAGCCCCTCCGCGGTGGAGGCCAGGTCCGCATCGCCTGCCCGCCCGAAGTCGGCCTCGTGGCGTCGCGGGACGATCCAGACCTCGAACGGCGAACGCGAGGCGAATGGGGCGAACGCAATCGACGCGGCGTCCTCCCAGATAAACCGCGTGCCGCGCTCGCGCTCGACCCGGACGGCCCGGCAATACGGGCACTCGCTCTCGCGGATGACGAATCGGGCCGCGCCGCCGATCTCCTCGGCAACCTCGTGCGGGATCTGGGGCAGGTCGTAGAGGTCCAGGCAGAGATGGTTGGTGCGCGAGCCCGCCTGGCGCCCCCAGTTCTGGAGGACCTGGAGATAGGCTGTCTGGCCGGTTCGGCCCGCTTCCGCGACGGCCGCCCGGGCGGCGGCGAGCATCTCGGTGATGAGCCCGATGCCGACGGAATGGAGGGGCCGGTGCTCGCCCGGCGGGGCCACGATCGTGCGCCAGCTCCCGGCCGCGCGGGCCTGCGAGAGGGCGAGCTGGGCGACGCTCTTCTCGGCCTCGCGAGCCTCCGCCTCGGTGCCCACCGTGCGGAATGCGAAGTCCTTGAGGATCCGGGTGCGGACGCCGTCGCCCGGTGGGATCCGGCAGTTGAAGCAGTCTCCATGGTCGTCGACGGGCTCGGCGCTCGTGATGAACCGGCTGCGGTCGAACTCGCGATCGACCAGGGTGGCGACCCACCAGCCGGTGATCGCGTCGCGCCGAAGCTCGAAGAGGCCGGCGGTCATCGGGCGGCTCCCTCGAGGTCGCGGGCCCTGGCCACACCGTCGGACGCGGGCGTCCCCGTGGCCGACCATGCACCGCCGCCGGGGAGCATGTCGCCGACGAGCTCGAGGCCGAGGCGCCGGGCCAGGGCCGGTGCGAACGCCGCAGCGGCCTCCGCGACGCTCTGCGTGGTCGGCGGTGCGTCCATGTCCGCGCCCGGGAGGCCCGCGCGGGCGCGCTCGCGGGCGATCGAGGTGGAGCGGAGTCCCGGCATCCCGCAGGGATCGATGAGGTCGAAGTCGGCAAGGTTCGTGGTCACGTTGAGAGCGATCCCGTGGAAGCTCACCCCGCGGGCGACGCGGATCCCGAGGGCCCCGATCTTGCGCGGCATCGGCGTCTCTGTCCCAACCCAGCAGCCGGGGTGGCCGGGCCGCGGCCCTGCGCCGATCCCGGCGGCGGCACACGTATCGATCATCGCGCCCTCGAGCGCCTCCACGAAGGCTCGGACTCCGAGGGAGGGCGCCGCGTCTACCGAGCCTGGGGCCTGCCCCGACCCCGTCCCGCCCGGGGTCGCCAGGGCGACGATCGGATAGGCCACGAGCTGGCCGGGGCCGTGATAGGTGACCTCACCGCCACGTTCCACGCGCAGCACCTCAATCCGGCGCTCGGCGAGGAGTGCAGGCAGGGCCAGCACATGGGCCTCGCTGGCATTGCGGCCGAGCGTCAGCACCGGGTCGTGTTCGAGGAGCAGGAGCTGGTCCTCGTCGAGCGTCCCGTCGGCGCGCGCCCCCGCAAGCGACTGCTGGAGTGCCCACGCGTCGCGGTACGCGACGCGGCCCAGCCACCGCGCGCGCAGGCGCCGAGGCGCCCGGGGCGGCGCCGAGTGCTCCTCCATCGTCACGCGCTCCACGTGTCCACCATACCAGCGCACGCTGCACAGGCGATCACCGCGACCGCGCGGCACCACGAGCGGGCGCGCCCGATTTCAGGATTGCTTCAGGCCCGGGTGGCTGAATCCGGGTCACGGAACGCGGCCCCTCCCCGCGTCCTCTCTCTCGCCGGACGACCGACCTCCTCCCGGTCACCCGGCCGCAACGAACCCGCGCCGCCTTCCCGTTCTCGGGCGGCCCGGGTTCGTTCCGTGTTCAGCCCGCGGACGGCGTACCCACCGCGGGCCGGCGCGTGGCCCGCTCGGCGAGGATGCGCACCGAGCCGCGGAAGATCAGGCCGTGGACCGGATAGAGCACGTACCAGTAGGCCAGGCCCGGGAGTCCCTTCGGCTCGAAGAAGGCGGTCTGGACGAGACGGCTGCCGCCCCCGGTCGGCGTCACCTCGTACTGGAGCCACGCGCGCCCGGGCACCTTCATCTCGGCCCGGAGTCGGAGAAGCGCGGGCCGGCGGATCTCCTCGACCCGCCAGAAGTCCAGGGCGTCGCCGACTCGGAGGTGGTCGGGGTCGCGGCGACCCAGCCGCATCCCAACGCCGCCGACAACACGGTCCGCCAGGCCGCGCACCCGCCACAGGAGGTTCGCGTACGGCCAGCCGGCGTCGCCGCCGAGGCGCTCCACCTCGGCGAAGACCCGTTCCGGCGGCGCGGCGATGGTTCGCTGCCGGCGCTCGACGATCATCCCTTCGCGAGACGTCACCGACGACAGGCTCGCCTTGTCGGGGGCGGCCAGCGCGTCGAACCAGGTCGACTCCACGTCGTGGCGGTCGGTCCGGTCGATCGCCCGCTGGAGCGCATCAGAGAACGGGAGCGGCGCCAGGCCGAAGACTGCGGCCGGTCCCGGCTCACGGACCACGACCTCGTTGCGAAGGCCCTCGATGAGCGGCCGGGCAATCCCCGCCGGGACCGGCGAGACGAGGTTGACCCAGTACGAGGAGAGGCGCGGCGTCAGGACCGGGACCGGGATCATCAGGCGGCGCAGTCCGCGCAGCCGGGCATAGGTGCGCATCATGTCGCCGTAGGAGAGAACGTCGGGGGCCCCGATCTCGACGATCCCGACGACCTCGGGGTGATCGAGGGCGCCGGCCAGGTAGTCGAGCACGTCGCGGATGCCGATCGGCTGGCAGAGGGTGCCCACCCAGCGGGGCGTGATCATGATGGGCAGGCGCTCCGTGAGGTGGCGCAGGATCTCGAACGACGCGCTGCCGGAGCCGATGATGACCGCGGCCCGGAACTCGGTGACCGGGACGCCGTGCGCGGCGAGCTCGGCGCCCGTCTCGTGGCGGCTGGCGAGGTGGTGGGAGAGGTCGGCCGCGTCATCGCCCAGCCCGCCGAGGTAGACGATCCGGGAGACGCCCGCGCGAGCGGCCGCCTGCGCGAAGTTGCGGGCCGCCAGCCGGTCCCGCTCGGCGAAGCCGCGCTCGCCGGCTCCCATCGAGTGGGCCAGGTAGTAGGCCACGTCGATCCCTTCGAGCGCCGGGGCGAGGGTCTCGGCGGCGAGGAGATCAGCCGCGACCACGCGCGTGTCGGGAAAGCGCGCAGCCAGGGGCCGGGCGTCGCGGCTCATGAGAACGAGGTTGTGACCGAGGGCGCCGAGGAGGGGGACCAGGCGCCCGCCGATGTAGCCGCTGGCGCCCACGATCAGGATCTGCACGGGCTGAGTATGCGCGAGCGGGGCCAACCTGCCGCGCGACGACCCGGCGACGGCTCGGCCGGCTTCAGCAGGTGACATGGAGGATGGCGTTCGTCGTCGCGAGGTCCGTCTCGGGCGCCGACAGGAGCTCGCACGCCTCCTCGGTGGGCAGCGCGACCAGCTCGACCCGCCGCCGGTCCGCCTCCTCGAAGACGGCGTCGTCGATCGGGAGCGCGCCCTCCGCGCCGGTGCCCACGATCAGCCGGCGGCACGCCCAGGGGATCGGCTCGAGCAGGCTCAGCGGGGTGTGGCCGTAGCGGTCGCGGAGGGGCTTCGAGGCCTTCTTGTCCCGTTTCCGGACCCGCCCGCGATCGACCAGGATGTCGCGCTCGAATCGCTCGCCGTCGATCTCCAGGACGCCGAATGTGATGAGCGTTGCCTTCACTGTCCCGTGCCTCTCGCCCGGCGCCAGGCCGTCAGGTCCGGCGCGCGCCCTTCCGAACGTCCTCGCCGGGGATGCCCCGGGCGGCCAGCGCGCGACCAAGGCCCTCCATGTCCTCGACCGTCACGTAGAGCGCCGGCACGTGCAGGCGGGAGAGCCGGACGGGCTCGCGGAAGTCCACCCGGACGCCGCCCCGGTGGTTCCCGCCGAAGGTCACGTCGCCGTGGCGGATGCTGCGCCGCACGCCGATCGCGGTAATCCAGCGCCACGGCCCTTCGATCCGCCACGAGACGATGTTGTCGAGTGATGTGGTGACGCGGAAGTTGCCAAAGCGCGCATCGAAATCGGCGTCCACGTCGACGTAGGCGTTGTCGGGCCGTGCGCCGAAGAGCCGCAGGAGCGGCCTGGATCGTGCACCAAGGCGGATGGGGAAACGGGCGGCGCCCATGCCACGCAGGATACGCCCGTCGTCGCTGCCCCTCGCTCGGCCAACCGGCTTCATGCCGCTGGCCGCCGCCACGGGCACAGAAGAGCCGGCGCCCCTGCGGGTTCCCATCGAGGGAGGCGGGGTCGCCGGCTCATGGTTCGTGCTTGCGAGCGGGCGAAGGACCACAGGCCACCGCCCGCCCGGGGAGGCCGGCGCGGGTGTCACTCGAGATGTTCCCGGCGCGGGGTCGGGTCAGGAGATTCGCAGTGCCACGCGATGCGTCGGCCGTGGCCAGGAGCGCCGAGCCCAAGTGCCGGCGGGGCCGCGGAACGGGTCCAGGGACCCAGGGCATCGTCACTGTCGCACCTCCGAGACGTCGGCCCGGCTGCCCGGGGAGTGGAGGTTGATGCTCCAATTGTCCACCCGGGCGCAAGGGGGAATCCGGGGTGGGCCGCGGTGGTGGCGGGTCGACCGAAGTCGCGGCCGCGGGTCGCCACGGTTCCGGCCGCGGGTCGCCACGGTCCCGGCGGTGGGTCGCCACGGTCCTCAGGGCGCGACCTGGACCTCGGCCTCGAGCTCCACGGGCAGGTTGAACGGGAGCTCCGCCATGCCGACCGCGGATCGGGCATGGGCCCCGGCTGGGCCGAACAGCTCCATGACCAGGTCGGAGAAGCCGTTGATCACGGCGGGCTGGCTCGCGAACCCGGGGGCCGAGTTCACCATTCCGAAGACGCGCACCCAGGCAACGATCCGGTCGAGATCGCCCAGCTCGCGGGCGAGGCTTCCGAGCATCGAGAGGGCGGTGAGCCGGGCCGCGCGGTAGCCCTCCTCGACCGTCACGTCCGCGCCGACCTTGCCGAACGGACCGGCGATCGAGCCGTCGGGGTTCTGGGGGCCGTGACCAGAGACGCAGGCCCGGTCGCCGATCACGCGCACGGGCGCGAACGGAAGCCGGACGCCTGGCGGCGGCTCGACCGGCGGCGGGAGCACCAGGCCCAGGGCCCGGAGCCGTTCCTCGATGTGCATGGTGACCCTCCGATGGCGCGGTGCCTCAGCGTACCCCTCGTGGCACGCGGCCGGGACACCGTGCATCGCCGGTGCCGCGGGGCCGCCCGCGCTCGGGAGGCCGGACGCGACGGGTCCGACTACCATCTTCACGATGCGAACAGATTGGATCGCCGTTGCCGACGGGGTGGAGCTCGCCGTCGACACGTGGCCGCCCGGTGTCGCCGCAGGGGCCACGGCCGGCACCGCGGAGCCGCCGGGCGCCACGGGCCGCCCCGTTCCAACACCCCGCCACCGTTCCTCCTGGTCCACGGCCTCGCCTCGAACGCCCGCATGTGGGACGGCGTTGCGGCCCGGCTCGTCGAGGCCGGCCTTGCGGCCCTGGCCGTGGACCTGCGGGGCCACGGTCGATCGTCGAAGCCGGACGGGCCCTACGACGTGCCGACCGTGGCCGGAGACCTGGCGGCGCTCATCGAGGCGCTCGGCCTGGACCGACCGGTGGTGGCCGGGCAGTCGTGGGGCGGCAATGTCGCCGTCGAGCTCGCCGCACGGCATCCGGACCTCGTGCGGGGGATCGTCTGCGTGGACGGCGGCTGGCTGGAGCTGCGCCGCCAGTTCGCCGACTGGGAGGCCTGCCGCTCGGCGCTCGCGCCACCGCGGCTCCTCGGGCGCCCGCTGGCGGAGGTCGAGGGATACGTGCGCTCCGCCCATCTCGACTGGCCCGAGAGCGGCATCCGCGGCGTCCTCGCCAACTTCGAGGTCCGGCCAGACGGCACCATCGCGCCGTGGCTGACGTACGAGCGCCACATCGAGGTGCTCCGCGGGTTGTGGGAACACCACCCTACGGAGCGCTACGCCGGCATCGGCGTCCCGGTCCTCCTCGTACCGGCCGGCGCCGATGGCCGCTCCTCGACCGACGAAGCCGCCGCAGACTGGACGCGGCGGAAGCGCCGGGACGTCGAGGCGGCAGCAGCCGCGATCGCGAACGCCCGGGTCCGGTGGCTCGCGGGTGACCACGACGTTCATGCCCAGCATCCGCGCGAGCTTGCCGACGTGATGCTGGAGATGACGACGAACGGGTTCTTCGCGTGAACGGGCCGCGGATCCTCGCGATCATGGGCTCGGGTGAGACGGCGCCCACGATGGCCAAGGTCCACCGGGCGCTGTTCGAGCGGTTCGAGGCCGGCGCCGGGCCCGTGCCGGCGGCGATCCTGGATACCCCGTACGGATTCCAGGAGAACGCCGACGAGCTGAGCAGCCGGACGCTCGAGTTCTTCGCCACGAGCGTGGGACGGCCCGTCGCCATCGCCTCGTACCGCTCGCGCGACGTGGACGGCCTGGTCCTCGCGACGGCGATCGCCCGGATCCGCGAGGCGCGCTACGTCATGGCCGGGCCGGGCAGCCCCAGCTACGCCCTCCGGCAATGGGCCGGCGGGCCGATCCCCGACGCCCTGGCTGCCAAGCTGGCCGGCGGCGGCATCCTCACGATGGCCAGCGCGGCCGCCCTCACCGTCGGCGTCGTCACGATTCCCGTCTACGAGGTCTACAAGGTGGGCGAGGAGCCGCGCTGGCTCGAGGGGCTCGACATCCTCGGCCGGGCAACCGGCCTGCGCGCGGCCGTCGTCCCCCACTTCGACAACGCCGAGGGTGGCACCCACGACACCCGCTTCTGCTACATGGGCGAGCGCCGCCTGCGGGTGCTGGAGGCCGCGCTCCCCGACGGCGCCTTCATCCTGGGCGTCGACAGCCACACAGCCCTCGTGCTCGACCTCGACGCCGGGACGGCCGCGATCTCCGGTCTCGGCGGCGTCACCGTCCGGGTCGCGGGCCGGAGCGCCGTCTTCGCGAGCGGCCGCGAGGTGGCGATCCACGCCTTCGGCGAGGCGGCCCGGGAGCTCGCGGCGGGCCAGGCGGTGGACGTCGACCGGGAGTTCGGCGTCGGGCGCCCCGGGATCGCGGGCGCGCGCCCGGCGCCGGTCGCCGCTCCCCTCCGGGATTCGATGGCCGAGCTCGAGGGCTCGTTCATCGACGCGCTCGACCGCGGCGACATGCAGTCCGCCGTCGGCGCGCTGCTCGACCTCGACTCCGAGATCTCCGCCCGCGTTCGCCACGGCGAGGACAGCCCCGACCTCGACAGCGCCGACGCGACCTTCCGCTCGCTCATCGCCCGCCTCGGCGAGCGCGCCGAGGTCGGGTCCCGCGACCCACGCGAGACCCTGGAGCCGTTCGTGGCGGCGCTGCTGGAGCTTCGCGCGCGCGCCCGGGCCGCCCGCGACTGGGCCACGGCCGACCTGGTCCGCGATCGGCTGGCGGCCGCCGGGGTGGAGGTCCGGGACGGCCCGGACGGCTCCAGCTGGGTCCTGGCGGGGTCGCCGGAGCGGTAGACACGTCCGCCGGCCAGCGGCGCCCCAGGTCGCGGCGCCGGCCGGCCTAGCCGTGATCCCCATGGAGGTTGTTGACTGGCAAGAGTCTCCCGGAGCGGACGGGGCCGTGATGCTGCACTGACTCACCGGCCGGGGATCGCCGCACGGAACCCCCGCCGCAGTCGGGGATCCGGGCCTCCCGGGGCAGGGTTTCCTGCGTGGACCGGGCGAGCCTGATCCTGCCGGGGATCGCACCCTCCGTCGGAGCCCTGGCGCCACGTCGCCCCTCCGTCGGAGCCCTGGCGCCGCCGTTCGCCGCCGCCGGCTACACCCGCTGGTCCGTGCTCGGCTTCTCCCAGAGGTTGACGCCGCTCTCGACCGCGTACACGTCGATCTCGGCCAGCTCGTCGGCCGAGAAGTCGAGGTTGGCCAGCGCCCCGACGTTCTCGCGGATCTGCTCGGTCGAGCTGGCGCCGATCAACGTGGTCGTCACTCGCGGGTCGCGCAGGACCCACGCGTAGGCCATCTGGGCCAGCGATTGGCCGCGCCGGCGGGCGATCTCGTTGAGCGCGCGGACCCGGGCAAGGTTCTCCTCGGAGAGCATCTCGCGCCCGAACGAGTCGCCGCCCGGGCGGTTGATCCGTGCGTCGGCCGGGATCCCGTCGAGGTACTTGTCGGTCAGCAGCCCCTGGGCGACGGCCGTGAACGCGATCATGCCGGCGCCCAGCTCCTCGAGCGCGTCGAGCAGGTCGGGCTCCACCCACCGGTTGAGCAGGTTGTAGCTCGGCTGGTGGATCAGGAGGGGAACGCCCTCGGCGCGCAGGATGGCGGCCGCCTCGCGGGTCTTGCCCGCGGAGTACGACGAGATGCCCACGTAGAGCGCCTTGCCCTGGTGGACGGCCGTCGCCAGGGCGCCCATCGTCTCCTCGAGCGGGGTGTCGGCGTCGAAGCGATGCGAGTAGAAGATGTCGAAGTAGTCGACGCCGACCCGCCGCAGGCTCTGGTCCAGGCTCGCCAGCACGTACTTGCGCGAGCCCCCGCCCTGCCCGTACGGACCCGGCCACATGTCCCAGCCGGCCTTGCTGCTGATGATCAGCTCGTCCCGGTGGGCCGCGAGATCCTCGCGCAGGATCCGGCCGAAGTTGACCTCGGCGCTGCCGTAGGGCGGGCCGTAGTTGTTGGCCAGGTCGAAGTGGGTGATGCCGAGGTCGAAGGCGGTGTGGACCATCGCCCGCTGCTTCGAGAGCGGCGTCGTGTCGCCGAAGTTGTGCCACAACCCGAGGGAGAGGAGCGGGAGCTGAAGGCCACTGCGCCCGCAGAAGCGGTAGGTCATCGCGTCATAGCGGTCTGCTGCGGGCTGGTAGGTCACGGCTGCGGCCTCCGGGAGTGTCGTTGGCTTCGCGATGCTCCAATGATGCGGCCGCGGCGACGACCATGCCGCACGGTGACGCCCCTCAGATGGCGATGCCGGCGCCAGAGGCGTCCGCGGTCGCCGAATCCACGACCGTCATGTCGAAGGGGCGGATGAGCGACGTCAGCGCCAGCACGACCAGGACGATGCCGGCGAAGACCAGGAAGCCGGCTGCGAAGTCGCCGGTCGCGTCGAGCAGCATCCCGACGAGGGGCGGGCCGAAGACCGCGGTGAGCAGGCCGCCCCAGCCGACGATCGCCTGGGCCGAGGCTGGGCTCGACGGCGCGCTCGCCGCCGCGCCGTTGAAGACGGCCGCGTACGGGAGGCCCACCCCGAGGCCGGTTACGACGAGCCCGATGATCGCGATCGGGAGCGCAGGCGCCAGGGCCAGCGTCGCGAGCCCGATGATCGCCATGCCGAGCCCCGCCCGGATCAGGCGGATCGGTCCCATCCCGCCCTCGAGGATCGCGCCCCCGGACGCGCGGGCGGCGATCCCCGTCACGAGCGTCAGGGAGCCGATCAGCCCCGCCGCCGCGACGGGCAGCCCGAAGGCATCCACCAGGTAGAGGGTGACCCACGTGCCGACGACGATGGCCATCCCGAAGCCGCACATGTGGCAGAGCGCCAGCAGCCAGGTGTTGCTCTCACGCAGGGCGATGGCAAGCGCCGCCCTTGCCTGCGTGGCGACGCGGACGTGGGGCTCGCCGGGCGCGAGGAGCGTCCACAGCACCCAGACCGCGGCCACGGCCAGGGCCGAGATCGTGAACGCGAGCCTCCAGTCGCCCGCCGGGCCGGCCAGGACCGGCATGTAGACCAGGGTGATCCCGGACCCGAGCAGGAAGGACGCCCCGAACAGGCCCTGGGCGAGATGGCGACCTCGATCGTCGAAGATCGCGCTCGTGTAGGCGGCGCCGGCGGCGAAGCCGAACCCGGAGCCGAGCCCGCCCAGGATGCGCCAGCCGAGCAGGGCCGGGAAGGTCGGTGCCAGCAGGGCGGCGCCGAGGCCGCCGATCGTCACGAGCAGGAACCCGAGCGTCACCGCGGGCCGCGGGCCGATCCGATCGGCGATCGCGCCGCCGGCCAGCATCGTGGTCGCCGCGCCGGCGAAGAAGGCGGTGGCGATCACTCCCGCATCTGCCGACGAGAGGGCGAACTCGGCCCGGATGAACCCCAGCACGGGGCCCTGGATCGTGTAGTTCGTGGCCACGGCGACCGCGACGGCGCAGATCAGGACGAGCGCCCGGCGTCGCGATGCGGGTGGCATCCGGGAACTGTAGCCCCGTTCGGTGCGGACCAGGCTGTGCCCCCACGGAGGGGTCTAGCCGACGACCTCGACCTCCCGCGTCAGCGCACGCTCCCCGGAGCCGGCGGTCCGCGGTCGCGAGCGGAAGCCCCCGGGTCCGGGCGAGGTCCAGATACGCGGCGTCGTACGCCGTCAGGTTGTGCGCGCGGGCCGCATCGAGGACGCCCCACAGGGCAGTCGGGAGCTCAAGCGGGGCGATCTCGACCGGGAGCGCACCGAGCAGCCCGCGCAGGCGTGACAGGTCCGCCTCGCCAAGGCGCCCGCGCCGCTCCGCAGTCCGCAGCGCGTTCGCCACCTCGAGCGGCCAGTGCGCCGGTGCAAGCGCCGTCTCGCGCTCGAGGCGCTCGAGGACCGCGTCGGCGGCCGGGCTCGCCTCGTCGTCGAAGCACCACGCGAGGGTGATCGAGGCGTCGATCACGAACGTCATCGCCGGCCCTCGTCGATCAGCTCGCGGATGGTCACGTCACCGAGGGGGTGGCGGGTCCGGAAGGCCCGCAGCCCGGCCACCGCGTCGCGCGTCGCCGGCGCCCCGGCCCGCCCGGGCGGCACGAGCAGCGCGACGGGTACGCCGTGCTTCGTGATCGTGATCGTCTCACCGCCAGCCACGTCGTCGAGGAGCCGGGGCAGGTGGGTCTTCGCTTCGTAGGCGCCGATGTGCCGCATGCGCTGCTCCAGTAGACTAGTGTGAGACTAGTCTATCACGCCCCGACCGCCAGTTGACCGCGACGACGCCGGGGATCGGGGTGGGCCGCCGTATACCATGTTTCAGCTGGCCAGCACCGATGTCGCCGGCCGCCTGGAGATGAGCCCGATGGTCCCCGCCGACGTCCCCAGCAGCTGGATGATCATGCTGTCCCGGGGGCGCCCATGATCGTCTGCGTGCCGGTGACCGCGATGGGTGACATCGACCCCCGCTGGGGGCGGGCCGCCCGGGTCGCCGTCGTCGAGGTGCAGGACGGGGATCTCGTCCGCTGGGAGGAGTTCGAGGTCGGCTGGGACCAGCTCCACGACGTGGACACGGAGGGCGGCCACCATGCGCGCGTCGCCCGGTTCCTGCAGGACCACCGGATCGACGTCGTGGTGGCCGGCCACATGGGTGAGCCGATGGTCCAGATGCTCGACCGGATGGGGCTGGAGGTCCAGCTCGGCGCGAGCGGGGACGCAGGCCGAGCCGTCGTGTTCCTGAGCGCAGGGAGAGCCGGCTGACCAGCGTTGGTCACGCCCAGTGGGAAGGACGACGCAGGGACGGGGGCAACCGGGTGCGCCGATCTCCCCGCGCGCTGTCGACCTGGGACTGAACCAGGAACAGGGTGGCCCGGAGGTCGGCGCCGGTGAGGTCCGCACCGCGGAGGTCGGCGCCGGTGAGGTCGGCCAGCGCGAGGTCAGCGCCGCGCAGGTCGGCGGCGATCAGGCATGCGCCCCGCAGGTCGGCGCCGCGGAGGTCCACGGGACGCAGGTCGGCCCCGATGAGGTCCGCCCCTCGCCGATCGAGCGCCGGGCCCGGGGAGAGTGCGCGAGCGAGCCCGCTCGCGCGCCGCAGCAGGGCGTTGACCGCCTGCCGGTGGGCCGCCACGTCGAGGGCCTCCAGCGCCGCAGCGTCCCCGCCGACGAGGCCCTCCGTCCGGTCGCGGGCCGCCCGAAGCTCGGGATGGAGCGGACGCGTCGCGGGGAGATCGAGTGCCTCGGCCAGGTACCAGAGCAGCTCGTGGAGCTGGCGCACGGTCGCGAAGGCCGTGAACAGCCCGGGCGCGATGCCGGGATCCGCCCACCAGCCGGCCCTCGTCAACCACGGCCTGCGAGACCCGCTGTCCCGCGCCGAAGCAGTCGTAGGTGGCGCACCCCTGAAACCCGCGGTCGCGCAGCCGGGCGTGGATCCCGCACCGGAAGTCAGGCAGGAGGTGCGGACATGGCTGCCCGGCGGCCTTGTCGATCGCGAAGTCCGCCGAGGCGGCGAAGGCGGGCGCGACGCAGCACAGGCCAACGCACTGCGCGCAGTCCGCGCGGAGGGCGGGCCCCGGTCCTGCCTGGCCGGGCGCCGGGCGATCGATCACGGCCCCATTGTCCGTCGATCCGCGTCGGGCGGCCGAGGCGGCTGTCAGCCCCACAGGCCCCGGATCGATCCCGGCCCGGCCAGGCCGCCGCGCGCCGGCCGTCAGTCGGCGGGCACCGGCCGCGACGCGCCGAGGATCAGCGCGGGAAGAATCGCCCGCGCCATCGCGTCCGGGTCGTCGCCTCCCGAGAGCAGCGTGCGCCGGATGCTGCGCTCCACGATGGCGACCGCGGCGTCCGTGACCTCCGGGGCATCCACCGTCAGCTCGCGGCCGAGCGCCGTGACCCCGCGCTCGATGAACTCCACGATCCGCGCCCGGAAGCGGGCGTCCGCCTCGAGGAACGCGCGCGACGAGGCCGGCTGCCGCACCGCGTGGATCTCCATCTCCGTCTGGAGGAGCGAGACGAACCGGTCGCCGGGAACCGACGTCAGGATCCGCTCCACGATCGCGCCGAGAAACCCGGCCGTGTCCGCGGTGTCCGCGACCTCGCGGAGCGACCCCGGCCCGTCGGACACCAGGTCCATGCTCGCATCGACGTAGGCAAGGAGGCGCGCGTGCTCGCGCTCGATGAGCGCCTGGAGCACGTCCTCCTTGTCCTCGAAGTTCGAGTAGAAGGCGCCGCGCGTGAAGCCGGCCTGCTCGCAGATCTCCTCGACGGTGCCGCCGAAGACGCCGCGCTCCGCGAACACCACCAGCGCAGCGTCGAGCACCCGCTCGCGCGTCGCGTCGCGCCGTGCGGAGCGGACGGGCTCTCTCGCCTCCCCGGTCACGCCCTACCTCCGGCCAGGATACATAGTCGTATTCGATACGTTGACGTATCGGATACGCCTTCGTATCGTAGACGCTGCCCCAGCACGGCGCAACCCTTCTCGAGATCCGCGGGCCGAGGTCGTCGACCCTCGGTCATGGAGGCCGGCGATGTTCGAACGAATCGGTGTCCTCGCGTACAGGCTCAGGTATCTCATCGTCATCGTCTGGGTCATCGCCGCCGTGCTGTCGGTCAAGTTCGCGCCGTCGCTCGCCTCCGCCGGCGCCGCGGACCAGGCTTCCTTCCTCCCGGACTACGCGCCGTCCGTGCAGGCGGTCGACGCCCTCGACAAGGCGTTCCCCGGGGCCGCCGCATCGAGCTCGGCGACGCTCACGTTCTCGCGCGACGACGGGCTCACGGACGCGGACCGGGCGTATCTCGAGCGCGTCGCGACGTGGACGACAAGCGCCGACGCACCCCAGGAGCTCCGTGACGCGGTGCTGAGCGTCGACTCCGCGGCCTCGCGCCCCGAGCTCGCGTCGATGCTCCGCAGCTCGGACGGCGTGCTCGAGCTCCTCACGGTGAACCTGAACGTCGGCTCTGCCGGGGGCCTCGCGGACACGATCGTGACGCAGCTCCGCGACCACCTCGCCAGCACGGCTCCCGCCGGCCTCGCCGTCCACGTCACGGGCGCCGCGGGGATCACCACGGACTACATCCGGGCCATCCAGGCGGGCACGGACAGCACCACCCTCGTGACGATCGTTCTCGTCGTCATCATCCTCCTCCTCATCTACCGCGCCCCTCTCGCGGCCCTCGTGCCGCTCCTGACGATCGGCGCGGCGTTCGTGCTCGCGCGGGGGGTCCTGGGGGTCCTCGCCGCCGCGGGCTGGCAGGTCTCGTCGCTCCTCGACACGTTCCTCGTCGTGCTGGTCTTCGGCGTCGGCACCGACTACGCGATCTTCCTCATCTCCCGGTACCGCGAGGAGGTGGGACACGAGGACTGGCACGAGGCGGTGCGGGAGACCGTCAAGCGGATCGGGGCGGTCATCAGCGCGAGCGCGGCGACGGTCATCGTGGGCCTCGCCGCGATGGCGTTCGCGGACTTCGAGATGATCCGCACGACGGGCCCGGCGCTCGGCGTGGCCGTCTTCATCACCCTCATCGCGGGCCTCACGCTCGCACCCGCCCTCCTCGGGATCTTCGGCCACTACCTGTTCTGGCCGCTCCACATGCGCACCGCCGGCGAGGGCGAGCCGGACGGCTTCTTCGCGCGCCTGGCGGCCGGCGTCTCGCGCCACCCGGGCGTGGTCACGCTGGCGCTGGTGATCGGCCTCGCCATCCCGATCCTCTACGTGCCGCAGGCAAGGACGAACTTCGACACCCTCGCCGAGCTCCCGGCCACCTCCGACGCGCGGGCCGGCTACGACATCGTGGCGGCGCACCTCGGCAAGGGGAGGATCACGCAGTCGACCGGGCTCATCGACGCCGGCGCAACCGGCGACATGCTCGCCCCGGCGTCCCTCGCGAAGCTGCGTGACACGGTCCTGGCGCTCGAGGCGACGCCCGGCGTCGACACCGTGACGAGCCTCGTGACACCGGATGGCGACGGCACGGTCCCCGACGGGTTCCGCCCCTCCGTCCAGCTCGGCACGATCGCCGACGAGCTCGATCCGGACGGCGCCGGCACCTCGACCGACTCCGCGTCCCTCCTCGACAGCGAGGTCTCCGATGGGCTCTCGGCCGCCCTCGACTATGTCAACGCGCTCGGAACGGCGTTCCCGGACGTTGCCGGACGCAGCGAGCACCGGACGGCCACGCGCGCGATCGCGGACGCGCAGGCGGTGGTGGACCGTGTCCGTGCGCAGAGCGTCGTCTCGACGCAGCTGCGGGCGCTCGCCTCGGCGATGACCTCGACGAGCTCCCTCGCTTCCAGCGGCGGGAGCTCGGACACGACGCTCCTCGCCAGGTACCTCGACGAGCTGGCTGCCGCCTACCCGGAGGTCCGGAGCCTGCCGGCCTTCACGGATGCGACCGCGGCCGCGGCCAGCCTCGCCAAGAGCGCGACCCTGGACGCAGCCGTCGCCGCGTCCAACGCCCTCCAGGCCCTTGCGGTCCACTTCGACGCGCAGCCGGACGCGCGGCTCTCGCCCGCCAGCCTGGCGGACACGGCCAGCGCCCGGGAGGCGCGCCGCCGCGCGGAGGCCGCCTTCGCCGCGCTGCCCGACGCCTTTCGCAACCTGGCGGCCATCTTCGCCGGCCGGTCCGACGACATCTTCGTGCCGGTCGGGATCGGCGGGGACCAGTCCGCGAGCCTCAGCGAGGCGGTCGAGGCGTTCGTCTCGCCGGACCGGACGGCGACCCGGCTCTACATCGCCACGACGGACGATCCCTACTCCATCACGGCGTTCAAGACGGTCCGCGCCGCTCGCGAGGCGCTCGCGGACGCGGCGCCGTCGTTCGGCCAGGGCGCGACGGTCCACCTCGGGGGCTCCACAGCCCAGCTCACCGACGTCCAGGACGTCCTCGCCGCCGATTTCCTCCGCGTCGGCGCGATCACGGTGCTCGGCATCCTCATCGTCCTGGTCGTCCTCCTCCGCGCGATCGTCGCGCCGCTCTACCTCGTAGGGACCGTCCTCCTGTCCTACGGCAGCGCGCTCGGCCTGTCCGCGTTCCTCTTCCAGGAGGTGCTCGGGCAGCCCGGGATCAGCTTCTACCTGCCGCTCATGGTCTTCGTCCTGCTCGTCGCCCTCGGCGCCGACTACAACATCTTCCTCATGAGCCGCGTCCGCGAGGAGAGCGAGAACCGCCCGATCCGCGACGGCATCCGGATCGCATCCGGCCGGACCGGCGCGGTCATCACGTCGGCCGGCCTCATCCTGGCCGGCACGTTCGGATCGATGGCCACCGCTCCGCTCATCGTCCTGTTCCAGGTCGGCGTCGCGGTCGCGATCGGGGTCCTCATCGACACGTTCCTCGTCCGCTCGATCCTCGTGCCCGCAATCACGACGCTCGTCGGCGACCGCGCGTGGTGGCCGTCCGGCCTGCGCCTCGGCGAGCGCCGGCTCGTGCCGGTGCCGGTCGCGGCGGGCGGCACGGCCCCGGACGGCGCGGTCATCGCCGCAGGCGGCACCCTCGGCGCCGTCGACGCCACGGCCATCGCCGCGGGAGAGCCCGCGGGGCGCTCGCGCCGGCGGCTGGCGGTCGCGCTGGTTCTCGCGGCCCTCGTGCCGGTGACGTTTGCGGGCCTCGTGGTCTGGTCGCAGTCGCAGGGCGGCGGCGGCTCCGTGCCGGCCGCCGTCGTCGACCTCGACGAGGGGGCCGCGGTCTCGATCGCCGATGGGACGAGCCGGACGCTCGACCTCGGCGGCGACCTCTCGAAGATGCTCGAGGCGGGCGACGTGACCGACGCGTTCCGCTGGACGATCGTGGCTGCGGGGGACGCGGCGGACGGACTCGCGTCCGGGCGGTTCCGGGCGGTCCTGACGATCCCCGCCGACTTCTCCCGCAGGATCGCCGCGATCCAGGCCGATACGACGGGCGCCCAGCCGGCCGCCGGACTCCAGCTCGCGACGGGTTCCGGCGACGGCGCGGACGCCGGCGAGGTCGCGCGCGAGGTCCGGGGGGCGATCGCCGCGACGGCGGCGCGGAGCGCCACGGCCTCGTACGTGGAGGACGTGCTCCTCGCCGTCACGACGGCCGACGCGACGATCGGCAGCGCCTCCGGCAACGCGCGGTCCATCGCGGACCGCGCCTCCACGCTCGCCACGGACGCCTCGGAGATCAACGCGGTCGCCGGCCAGCTCGTGGTCGGCCTCGATGAGCTCGCGTCCGGGGCGACGAAGGCCGCCTCCGGCGCGTCGGAGCTCGCCGCCGGCACGAAGGCGCTCGCGGCCGGGACCTCCCTCGTTGCCGATGGGACCGCGTCCGTCGCGGCCGGCGCGGCCGACACCTCGGCCGGCGCCGCGGCCCTCGCCTCCGGCGCGTCGCAGCTCTCCTCCGGGCTCCAGGCGCTCGACGAATCGACGCGCCGGCTGCCCGGCCAGACCGCCACCCTCGCCTCCGGTGCGTCCGACCTCGCGGCCGGCACGACCAAGGCTGCCTCGGGCGCGACGGAGCTCGCGTCCGGGCTCCAGGCCCTCGACGCCGGGACGCGCCAGCTGCCCGGCCAGACTGCCACCCTCGCCTCCGGCGCGTCCGACCTCGCGGCCGGCACAACCACGGCTGCCTCGGGCGCGTCGCAGCTCGCCTCCGGGCTCCAGGCGCTCAGGACGCAGACGACCGGGTTCGGCGCCCAGGCGGCCGCGCTCGCATCGGGTGCTGCCGGGGTCGCGACCGGGGCAACGTCCCTCTCCGACGGTGCGACGCAGGCGGCCGCGGGTGCGGCCTCCCTCGCGACGGGCGTCGACGGACTGTCGACGTCGGTCGCGGGCTACACCTCCGGCGTCAAGGCGCTGGCCGACTCGTGCGAGCTCATGGGTGGCGGCCCGGCAGTCTGCGCTCAGCTCCTCGGCCTCGCCACCCAGGGGACCGCGCTGGCCACCGGCGCCGGCGACCTGGCCACGGGAGCCCACGGGGTCGCCGACGCGACCGGCCAGGTCGCCACGGGCGCGGCCGGCGTGAGCCAGGGGGCGATCGAGGTCGCGAGCGGCACGTCCCAGCTCGCGGCGTCGGCGCCCCAGCTCGAGGGCGCGATCGCCGCCTCCGCGACAGGCGCGTCCGACCTCTCGACGGCGATCCCGGTCACGAGCGTCAGGGAGCCGATCAGCCCCGCCGCCGCGATGGGCAGCCCGAAGGCGTCGACCAGGTAGAGGGTGACCCACGTGCCGACGACGATGGCCATCCCGAACCCGCACATGTGGCAGAGCGCCAGCAGCCAGGTGTTGCGCTCGCGCAGGGCGACGGCGAGCGCGGCCCGCGCCTGCGTGGCGACGCGGACGTGGGGCTCGCCCGGCGCAAGGAGCGTCCACAGCACCCAGACCGCGGCCACGGCCAGGGCCGAGATCGTGAACGCGAGCCGCCAGTCGCCCGACGGGCCGGCCAGGACCGGCATGTAGATCAGGGTGATCCCTGAGCCGAGCAGGAAGGACGCCCCGAACAGGCCCTGGGCGAAGTGGCGGCCGCGGTCGTCGAAGATCGCGCTCGTGTAGGCGGCGCCGGCGGCGAAGCCGAACCCCGAGCCGAGGCCGCCCAGGATGCGCCAGCCCAGCAGGACCGGGAAGGTCGGTGCCAGCAGGGCGGCGCCGAGGCCGCCGATCGTCACGAGCAGGAACCCGAGCGTCACCGCGGGCCGCGGGCCGATCCGATCCGCGATCGCGCCGCCGGCCAGCATCGTGGTCGCCGCGCCCGCGAAGAAGGCCGTGGCGATCATGCCGGCGTCCGCCGACGACAGGGCGAACTCTGCCCGGATGAACCCCAGCACGGGGCCCTGGATCGTGTAGTTCGTGGCCACGGCAACCGCGACGGCGCAGATCAGGACGAGCGCCCGGCGGCGCGATGCGGGTGGCATCCGGGAACTCTAGCTTCGATCGGCGCGGACCAGGCTGCGGCCCCACGGAGGGGTCCGGTCTCGGGTGCGCAGGCACTCGGCGTCGGTCGGTGCGCTCCCACCGGACCAGCTGGCCCGTCGACACGAGGCCCACGGATCCGTAGAGCCCGCCCGCGGACGGACCGTACGACGCCGTGTGCACGATCTCCGCGCCGTTACGCCCATTGTCACGTGCCGACACAGGCGCCAGGCCCGCAGGCCGGTGGATCAGCCGACGACCTCGACTCCCGCGTCAGCGCACGCTCCCCGGAGCCGGCGGTCCGCGGTCGCGAGCGGAAGCCCCCGGGTCCGGGCGAGGTCCAGATACGCGGCGTCGTACGCCGTCAGGTTGTGCGCGCGGGCCGCATCGAGGACGCCCCACAGGGCAGTCGGGAGCTCGAGCGGGGCGATCTCGACCGGGAGCGCACCGAGCAGCCCGCGCAGGCGTGACAGGTCCGCCTCGTCCAAGGCGCCCGCGCCGCTCCGCAGTCCGCAGCGCGTTCGCCACCTCGAGCGGCCAGTGCGCGGGTGCGAGCGCCGTCTCGCGCTCGAGGCGCTCGAGGACCGCGTCGGCGGCCGGGCTCGCCTCGTCGTCGAAGCACCACGCGAGGGTGATCGAGGCGTCGATCACGAACGTCATCGCCGGCCCTCGTCGATCAGCTCGCGGATGGTCACGTCACCGAGGGGGTGGCGGGTCCGGAAGGCCCGCAGCCCGGCCACCGCGTCGCGCGTCGCCGGCGCCCCGGCCCGCCCGGGCGGCACGAGCAGCGCGACGGGTACGCCGTGCTTCGTGATCGTGATCGTCTCACCGCCGGCCACGTCGTCGAGGAGCCGGGGCAGGTGGGTCTTCGCTTCGTAGGCGCCGATGTGCCGCATGCGCTGCTCCTGTAGACTAGTGTGAGACTAGTCTATCACGCCCCGACCGCCAGTTGACCGCGACGACGCCGGGGATCGGGGTGGGCCGCCCTATACCATGTTCCAGCTGGCCGGCACCGACGTCGCCGGCCGCCTGGAGATGAGCCCGATGGTCCCCGCCGAGGTCCCCAGCTGCTGGATGCATCATGCTGTCGCGGGGCCGCCCATGATCGTCTGCGTGCCGGTGACATCGACGGGTGACATCGACCCACGCTGGGGCCGCGCCGCTCGCGTGGCCGTCGTCGAGGTGCAGGACGGGGATCTCGTCCGCTGGGAGGAGTTCGAGGTCGGCTGGGACCAGCTCCACGACGTGGGCACGGAGGGCGGCCACCACGTGCGTGTCGCCCAGTTCCTGCAGGACCACCGGATCGACGTCGTGGTGGCCGGCCACATGGGTGAGCCGATGGTCCAGATGCTCGACCGGATGGGGCTGGAGGTCCAGCTCGGCGCCAGCGGGGACGCCGGCCGGGCAGTCGTGTTCCTGAGCGCAGGGAGAGCCGGCTGAGCACGTGGTCACGCCCAGTGGGCGGGACGACGCAGGGACGGGGGCAACCGGGTGCGCCGATCTCCCCGCGCGCTGTCGACCTGGGACTGCACGAGGAACAGGGTGGCCCGGAGGTCGGCGCCGGCCAGGTCCGCATCGCGGAGGTCGGCGCCGGTGAGGTCGGCCAGCGCGAGATCGGCGCCGCGCAGGTCGGCGGCGACCAGGTACGCGCCCCGCAGGTCGGAGCCGCGGAGGTCCACGGGCGCAGGTCCACCCCGATGAGGTCGGCCCCTCGCCGATCGAGCGCCGGGCCCGGGGAGGGGGCGCGCGCGAGCCCGCTCGCGCGTCGCAGCAGGGCGTTGACCGCCTGCCGGTGGGCCGCCACGTCGAGCGCTTCCAGTGCTGCAGCGTCACCACCGGCGAGGCTTTCGGTCTGGTCGCGGGCCGCCCGGAGCTCGGGGTGGAGCGGACGCGTCGCAGCGAGCTCGAGTGCCTCGGCCAGGTACCAGAGCAGCTCGTGGAGCTGGCGCACGGTCGCGAAGGCCGTGAACAGCCCGGGCGCGATGTCGGGATCCGCCCACCAGCCGGCGCCGGCAACCAGGGCCTGCGAGACCCGCTGTCCCGCGCCGAAGCAGTCGTAGACGGCGCACCCCCGGAACCCGCGGTCCCGCAGGCCGGCGTGGATCCCGCACCGGAAGTCGGCCTGGAGGTGCGGGCATGGCTGCCCTGCGGCCTTGTCGATCGCGAAGTCGGCAGAGACGGAGAAGGCGGGCGCGACGCAGCACAGGCCGACGCACTGCGCGCAGTCCGCGCGGAGAGCGGGCCCTGGTCCTGCCGGGCCGGGCCCCGGGCGATCGATCATGGCCGCATTGTCCGTCGATCCGCGTCGGGCGGCCGAGGCAGCTTCAGCCCCACGGCCCCGGATCGATCCCGGCCCGGCGGCCGCCGCGCGCCGGCCGTCAGTCGGCGGGCACCGGCCGCGACGCGCCGAGGATCAGCGCGGGAAGAACCGCCCGCGCCATCGCGTCCGGGTCGTCGCCTCCCGAGAGCAGCGTCCGCCGGATGCTGCGCTCGACGATGGCGACCGCGGCGTCCGTGACCTCCGCGGCGTCCACCGTCAGCTCGCGGCCGAGCGCCGCGACCCCGCGCTCGATGAACTCCACGATCCGCGCCCGGAAGCGGGCATCCGCCTCGAGGAACGCGCGCGACGAGGCCGGCTGCCGCACGGCGTGGATCTCCATCTCCGTCTGGAGGAGCGAGACGAACCGGTCGCCGGGGACCGACGCGAGGATCCGCTCCACGATCGCGCCGAGAAACCCGGCCGTGTCCGCGGTGTCCGCGACCTCGCGGAGCGACCCCGGCCCGTCGGACACGAGGTCCATGCTCGCATCGACGTAGGCAAGGAGGCGCGCGTGCTCGCGCTCGATGAGCGCCTGGAGCACGTCCTCCTTGTCCTCGAAGTTCGAGTAGAAGGCGCCGCGCGTGAAGCCGGCCTGCTCGCAGATCTCCTCGACGGTGCCGCCGAAGACGCCGCGCTCCGCGAACACCACCAGCGCAGCGTCGAGGACCCGCTCGCGCGTCGCGTCGCGCCGTGCGGAGCGGACGGGCTCTCTCGCCTCCCCGGTCACGCCCTACCTCCGGCCCGGATACACAGTCGTATTCGATACGTTGACGTATCGGATACGCCTTCGTATCGTAGACGCTGCCCCAGCACGGCGCAACCCTTTTCGAGATCCGCGGGCCGAGGTCGTCGACGCTCGGCCATGGAGGCCGGCGATGTTCGAACGAATCGGTGTCCTCGCGTACAGGCTCAGGTATCTCATCGTCATCGTCTGGGTCATCGCCGCCGTGCTGTCGGTCAAGTTCGCGCCGTCGCTCGCCTCCGCCGGCGCCGCGGACCAGGCTTCCTTCCTCCCGGAATACGCGCCGTCCGTCCAGGCGGCCGAAGCCCTCGAGAAGGCGTTCCCGGGGGCCGCCGCATCGAGCTCGGCGACGCTCACGTTCTCGCGCGACGACGGGCTCACGGACGCGGACCGTGCGTACCTCGAGCGCGTCGCGACGTGGACGACGAGCGCCGACGCGCCCCAGGAGCTCCGTGACGCGGTGCTGAGCGTCGACTCCGCGGCCTCGCGCCCCGAGCTCGCGTCGATGCTCCGCAGCTCGGACGGCGTGCTCGAGCTCCTCACGGTGAACCTGAACGTCGGCTCTGCCGGGGGCCTCGCGGACACGATCGTGACGCAGCTCCGCGACCATCTCGCCACCACGGCTCCCGCCGGCCTCGCCGTCCACGTCACCGGCGCCGCAGGGATCACCACGGACTACATCCGGGCCATCCAGGCGGGCACGGACAGCACCACCCTGGTGACGATCGTTCTCGTCGTCATCATCCTCCTCCTCATCTACCGCGCCCCTCTCGCGGCCCTCGTGCCGCTCCTGACGATCGGCGCGGCGTTCGTCCTCGCGCGGGGGGTCCTGGGGGTCCTCGCCGCCGCGGGCTGGCAGGTCTCGTCGCTCCTCGACACGTTCCTCGTCGTGCTGGTCTTCGGCGTCGGCACCGACTACGCGATCTTCCTCATCTCCCGGTACCGCGAGGAGGTGGGACACGAGGACTGGCACGAGGCGGTGCGGGAGACCGTCAAGCGGATCGGGGCGGTCATCAGCGCGAGCGCGGCGACGGTCATCGTGGGCCTCGCCGCGATGGCGTTCGCGGACTTCGAGATGATCCGCACGACGGGCCCGGCGCTCGGCGTGGCCGTCTTCATCACCCTCCTCGCGGGCCTCACGCTCGCACCCGCCCTCCTCGGGATCTTCGGCCACTACCTGTTCTGGCCGCTCCACATGCGGACCGCCGGCGAGGGCGAGCCCGACGGCTTCTTCGCGCGCCTGGCGGCCGGCGTCTCGCGCCACCCGGGCGTGGTCACGCTGGCGCTGGTGATCGGCCTCGCCATCCCGATCCTCTACGTGCCGCAGGCGAGGACGAACTTCGACACCCTCGCCGAGCTCCCGGCGACCTCCGACGCGCGGGCCGGCTACGACATCGTGGCGGCGCACCTCGGCAAGGGGAGGATCACGCAGTCGACCGGGCTCATCGACGCCGGCGCAACCGGCGACATGCTCGCCCCGGCGTCCCTCGCGAAGCTGCGCGACACGGTCCTGGCGCTCGAGGCGACGCCCGGCGTCGACACCGTGACGAGCCTCGTGACGCCGGACGGCGACGGCACGGTCCCCGACGGGTTCCGCCCCTCCGTCCAGCTCGGCACGATCGCCGACGAGCTCGATCCGGATGGCGCCGGCACCTCGACCGACTCCGCGTCCCTCCTCGACAGCGAGGTCTCCGATGGGCTCTCGGCCGCCCTCGACTACGTCAACGCGCTCGGGACGGCGTTCCCGGACGTTGCCGGACGGAGCGAGCACCGGACGGCCACGCGCGCGATCGCGGACGCGCAGGCGGTCGTGGACAGCGTCCGTGCGCAGAGCGTCGTCTCGACGCAGCTGCGGGCGCTCGCGTCGGCGATGACCTCGACGAGCTCCCTCGCAGCCAGCGGCGGGAGCGCGGACACGACGCTCCTCGCCAGGTACCTCGACGAGCTGGCTGCCGCCTACCCGGAGGTCCGGAGCCTGCCGGCCTTCACGGATGCGACCGCGGCCGCGGCCAGCCTCGCGAAGAGCGCGACCCTCGACGCAGCCGTCGCCGCGTCCAGCGCCCTCCAGGCCCTGGCCGTCCACTTCGACGCTCAGCCGGACGCGCGGCTCTCCCCCGCCAGCCTCGCGGACACGGCCAGCGCCCGGGAGGCGCGCCGCCGCGCGGAGGCCGCCTTCGCCGCGCTGCCCGACGCCTTTCGGCAACCTGGCGGCCATCTTCGCCGGCCGCTCCGACGACATCTTCGTGCCGGTCGGGATCGGCGGGGACCAGTCCGCGAGCCTCACCCAGGCGGTCGAGGCGTTCGTCTCGGCGGACCGGACGGCGACCCGGCTCTACGTCGCGACGACGGACGATCCCTACTCCATCACGGCGTTCGCGACGGTCCGCGCTGCCCGCGCCACGCTCGCGAACGCGGCGCCGTCGTTCGGCCAGGGCGCGACGGTCCACCTCGGGGGCTCCACAGCCCAGCTCACCGACGTCCAGGACGTCCTCGCCGCCGACTTCCTCCGCGTCGGCGCGATCACGGTGCTCGGCATCCTCATCGTCCTGGTCGTCCTCCTCCGCGCGATCGTCGCGCCGCTCTACCTCGTCGGGACCGTCCTCCTCTCCTACGGCAGCGCGCTCGGCCTGTCCGCGTTCCTCTTCCAGGAGGTCCTCGGGCATCCCGGCATCAGCTTCTACCTGCCGCTGATGGTCTTCGTCCTGCTCGTCGCCCTCGGCGCCGACTACAACATCTTCCTCATGAGCCGCGTCCGCGAGGAGAGCGAGACCCGCCCGATCCGCGACGGCATCCGGATCGCGTCCGGCCGGACCGGCGCGGTCATCACGTCGGCCGGCCTCATCCTCGCCGGCACGTTCGGATCGATGGCCACCGCTCCGCTCATCGTCCTGTTCCAGGTCGGCGTCGCGGTCGCGATCGGGGTCCTCATCGACACGTTCCTCGTCCGCTCCATCCTCGTGCCCGCCATCACGACGCTCGTCGGCGACCGCGCGTGGTGGCCGTCCGGCCTGCGCCTCGGCGAGCGCCGGCTCGTGCCGGTGCCGGTCGCGGCGGGCGGCACGGCCCCGGACGGCGCGGTCATCGCCGCAGGCGGCACCCTCGGCGCCGTCGACGGCACGGCCATCGCCGCGGGAGAGCCCGCGGGGCGCTCGCGCCGGCGGCTGGCGGTCGCGCTGGTTCTCGCGGCCCTCGTGCCGGTGACGTTCGCGGGCCTCGTGGTCTGGTCGCAGTCGCAGGGCGGCGGCGGCTCCGTGCCGGCCGCCGTCGTCGACCTCGACGAGGGGGCCGCGGTCTCGGTCGCCGATGGGACGAGCCGGACGCTCGACCTCGGCGGCGACCTCTCGAAGCAGCTCGAGGCGGGCGACGTGACCGACGCGTTCCGCTGGACGATCGTCGGCGCGGGGGACGCGGCGGACGGACTCGCGTCCGGGCGGTTCCGGGCGGTCCTGACGATCCCCGCCGACTTCTCCCGCAGGATCGCCGCGATCCAGGCCGACACGACGGGCGCCCAGCCGGCCGCCGGACTCCAGCTCGCGACGGGTTCCGGCGACGGCGCGGACGCCGGCGAGGTCGCGCGCGAGGTCCAGGGGGCGATCGCCGCGACGGCGGCGCGGACCGCCACGGCCTCGTACGTGGAGGACGTGCTCCTCGCCGTCACGACGGCCGACGCGACGATCGGCAGCGCCTCCGGCGACGCGCGGTCCATCGCGGACCGCGCCTCCACGCTCGCCACGGACGCCTCGGACATCAACGCGGTCGCCGGCCAGCTCGTGGTCGGCCTCGATGAGCTCGCGTCCGGCGCGACGAAGGCCGCCTCCGGCGCGTCGGAGCTCGCCGCCGGCACGAAGGCGCTCGCGGCCGGGACCTCCCTCGTCGCCGATGGGACCGCGTCCGTCGCGGCCGGCGCGGCCGACACCTCGGCCGGCGCCGCGGCCCTCGCCTCCGGCGCGTCGCAGCTCTCCTCCGGGCTCCAGGCGCTCGACGAATCGACGCGCCGGCTGCCCGGCCAGACCGCCACCCTCGCCTCCGGTGCGTCCGACCTCGCGGCCGGCACGACCAAGGCTGCCTCGGGCGCGACGGAGCTCGCGTCCGGGCTCCAGGCCCTCGACGCCGGGACGCGCCAGCTGCCCGGCCAGACTGCCACCCTCGCCTCCGGCGCGTCCGACCTCGCGACCGGTACGACCACGGCTGCCTCCGGCGCATCGCAGCTCGCCTCCGGGCTCCAGGCGCTCAGGACGCAGACGACCGGGTTCGGCGCCCAGGCGGCCGCGCTCGCATCGGGTGCTGCCGGGGTCGCGACCGGGGCGACGTCCCTCTCCGACGGTGCGACGCAGGCGGCCGCGGGTGCGGCCTCCCTCGCGACGGGCGTCGACGGACTGTCGACGTCGGTCGCGGGCTACACCTCCGGCGTCAAGGCGCTGTCCGACTCGTGCGAGCTCATGGGTGGCGGCCCGGCAGTCTGCGCTCAGCTCCTCGGCCTCGCCACCCAGGGGACCGCGCTGGCCACCGGCGCCGGCGACCTGGCCACGGGAGCCCACGGGGTCGCCGACGCGACCGGCCAGGTCGCCACGGGCGCGGCCGGCGTGAGCCAGGGGGCGATCGAGGTCGCGAGCGGCACGTCTCAGCTCGCGGCGTCGGCGCCCCAGCTCGAGGGCGCGATCGCCGCCTCCGCGACAGGCGCGTCCGACCTCTCGACCGGCGTGACCGCCCTCGCCGGCGGCGCGACGCAGCTCGCAGCGGGCACGCAGCAGCTGGCGGGCGGGATGGCCCCGCTCGCCTCGGGCATCTCGAAGACCGCCTCGGGCGCGTCCGACCTCTCGACGGGCGTGACGGCCCTCGCCGGCGGCGCGGCGCAGCTCGCCGATGGGACCCAGCAGCTGGCGGGCGGGATGGTCCCGCTCGCCTCGGGCGTCTCGAGCACCGCCACGGGCGCATCCGAGCTCTCGACGGGCGTGACGGCCCTCGCGGGCGGCGCGGCCCAGCTCGCGACCGGGTCGAGCCGCGTGGCGCAGGGCGCGGACAGGACCGCGACCGGCGCCGACAAGCTCGCGACCGGCACCGCCGACGCCGCGTCGGGCGTCGACCAGCTGAAGGACGCGATGAGCCAGGTGACCGGCGGCGCTCGCCTCGTCACGTCGCGGTCCGGGCTTCTCTCGCGCGACGGAAGCTCCGTCGCCGACGACGCCGCGGCGATCGCAGAGGGCCTGGACACGTCCGCTGCGGCCGCGATCGTCGTCCCCGACGACGACGATCGCGCGGGTCGCCGCGCGCGCGGCGGACCCCATCGTCGTCGAGCCGCCGGCGGCGGACGGATCGGCCGGCTCCGGGATCCGGATCGCTCCGTACGTCATGGCGCTCGCCCTCTGGCTCGGTGCGCTCGTCGCGTTCCTCGTCCTGCCGGCGGGCCGGCACGGACGGGGCCGCCGCTGGTGGGTGGGACCGATCGCGGCCTTCGCCGCCGCCGCCGGCCTCGGGATCGTGGGGGCCGCCCTGATGATCGCCGGCCTGCGCCTGGGCGTGGGCATGGACGTCGCGCGGCTGCCGGCGCTCATCCTGGTCGCGGCCCTCGCCGCGGCCGCCTTCACGGCGATCATCCAGGCGCTCGTCATCGCCTTCGGCAACCGGGGCTGGCTGATCGGGCTGCTCCTGGCGGCCGTCCAGGCGGCCGCGTGCGGGACCCCGTACCTGGTGGACTCGCTCCCGGCGCCGCTGGCGTTCCTCCATCCGCTCCTGCCGGTCACGTGGGCCGCCGACGCCATCCGCGCGTGCATCGAGGGCACGACGACCGGGCTGGCCCCGGCCGTGCTCCTCCTCGCGGGATCGCTCGTGGTCGCCCTGCTCGTGACGCTCGCGGTCGCGTTCGAGCCGGACCGTCCGACGGCCGCGGAGGCCGCTCCGGCGTAGAGGGAGGACCGGAGCGGGAGCCTCGGGTTGGCCACGCACCGAGGTTGGCCTGGCCTCCGCATGCGATCCCGATCAGCCTGCCGTGCGAACAGGAGGGTGACGGATGCGCCGTCCCCGGGCGCGCTTCGTCACGGATCCATCCACGAGAGGCTCCCATGCTCCGATCTGACGCACCCTCATCGCCGGTCTCCCTGGCTTCGTCCCGCCTCGGCACCGGCTGGCGGACCCGCTTCGAGCGGCTCGACCGCCGCATCACCGTCGCGCTGGCCGCCGCCGCGATCCCGCTGCTGCGGATCGCCCTCGGCGCCGTCTTTCTCTGGTTCGGGGTGCTGAAGTTCTTCCCGGGCCTGAGCCCGGCGCAGGACCTCGCGACGCGGACGATCGAGCAGCTCACGTTCGGGCTCGTGCCGCCGGCGGTCGCGCTGCCGGTGCTGGCCTCCTGGGAGGTCCTGATCGGCGTGGGGCTCCTCTCCGGGCGCTTCCTGCGGGCGACGCTGCTCCTGCTTGCCGTCCAGATGGCCGGCGCGCTGACCCCGCTCCTCCTCTTCCCGGCCGAGACGTTCACGGTGTTCCCGATCGCTCCGACGCTCGAGGGCCAGTACATCCTCAAGAACGTGGTGCTCGTGGCGGCGGCCATGGTGGTCGGGGCCACGGTCCGCGGCGGGCAGCTGCAGGCCGAGCCGGCAGGGATCGGCGAACCCCTCGCGTCACCTGACCCGGCCTCGTTCGCCAGCCACGCTCTGTCCGGGGTGAAGCTGCCGCCCCGCCTCTGACGGACGGCGGCGCCCGGCGCGGCAGGTCGCTGCGCGCGGCGTGCCGCGTTGCCGCCGCGGAGGGGGGGATCAATCCACCGGCGGTCCCGGCCCGAAGAAGTGGGTGACGGAAGACACCGTCGATCGACTCCTCAGACCGATCTCGACCACCGAGCCCACCCATCGAAAGGAACGACATGAAGCGCACCCTCCTGATCTCGCTGGCCGCCGTCGCCCTCGTCGTCTCGGCCTGCTCCACCGCCGCGTCGCCCACCCCCGCGCCGACCCCGACCCCCGCCCCCGCCGGTGACATCGTCGTCGTCGCGACGGACGCGGGTGTGTTCGGGACGCTTCTGAAAGCCGCCACGGCCGCCGAGCTGGTCGAGACGCTCCAGAGCGAGGGTCCCTTCACCGTCTTCGCCCCCACGGACGAGGCGTTCGCCGCCCTGCCCGAGGGAACCCTCGAGGCCCTGCTCGCGGATCCCGAGGCCCTCAAGAAGGTGCTCCTCTACCACGTCGTCGAGGGCAAGGTCACCTCTGACCAGATCGTCGGCATGACCACGGCGACGTCCGTCGAGGGCTCGCCCATCGCGATCAGCGTCAAGGACGACACCGTCTACCTCAACGACAGCGCCAAGGTCGTGACCGCCGACGTGATGGCGTCGAACGGCGTGATCCACATCATCGACGCGGTGCTCCTCCCGCCCGAGATGTAGCCGTCGCCCGACCTCACCGAGGTCGGCTCCACAGAACAGGGTGGGCCCTTCCCTCGGGGCCCACCCTTTCTTCTTGTCCGCGAGCGACCGCGAGGTCCCCAGCGACCGCGAGCTAGCCAGCCGGGCCCGGCCGACTCCCGCGAATGCGCGCCGCCGCGCGTCGGGCGCGGGCCGGCCCGGGATCCGCCCGCAGCTCCGCCCCCAGCACTTCAGCGCGGACAGGCGCGGAACTTGCCAGGAGCGAATCGACGGCTGCAGCGATCTCGTCCGCCGACGCCCGGTTCGGATCGAGAGCGCGACCGAGGCTCGTCCGCTCAAGGTCCGCGGCAACGGCGAACTGGTCGGTCGAGAACGGCAGGGCGACGAGCGGCACGCCGGCCGAGAGCGCCTCGGTGACGCCGTTGTTGCCCGCGTGGGTGATCGCGAGAGCGGCATGCTGCACCAGCGAGACCTGGGGCAGGAACGGCCGGACCAGCCACTCGTCGGGGAGCGGGGCGAGGACCGCCGGATCGGCGGAGCCGGTCGCCAGGGCGACGCGCAGCCCGCCTGCCCGCCGCAGCGACAGGTCCCGGAGCGCCACCACCACCCGTGCCAGCACGTCGCTGCGGGCCGAAAGGAAGCTGCCGAACGACACGACCACGAGCGGGCAGTCGCCGCCGGCGGCGACCCACGCGGCTGCCTCCGGGTCGAGCGTCTCGTCGCGCACCGAGGAGCCGAGGAAGGCGTGGGCGCCCGGCAGGTGGGCGGAGCGGCGCGGGTCGTGGAGCGCCTCCGGGTAGCTGAAGAGGACGACGTCGCCATGGACCCGGAATGCGTCGGCGACCGGCGACGCGCCCGGGTCGAGCTCGGCGAGGGCCGCATTCCAGTCGTCGGTGAAGCGCCCGGTCACCTCGTCCGCGAGGCGCCGCAGCCCGGCCAGCCCGGTCGGGTCGGGATCGAACGCGGCCGGCCAGGCGGGCGGAACCCCGTAGACCTCGTCGCCGACCGGGAGCGCCGTGGGATGTCCCAGCACGACGTCCGCATACGGGATGCCGGCGGCCTGCAGACCCAGCACGGCTCCGAAGGCGAGGTGGTCGACGAGGATGGCGTCGGGACCCACGCGGCGCACGGCGTCGAGCGTGGCCCGTGCCGCCGCGAGCGGCTGCCACAGCAGGTCGTTGCGGCGGAGCTCGGCCTGCAGACGGAGGGTGGGGATCATGCCCTCGTGGGTCGCGGCAAAGAACGCCCGCAGGTTCTCGTCCTCGCCGGTCGGCTGATCGCCGGGCCGCGCAGTCCCGGCGTTCGAGCCGCGGCCGAGGACGAGCTCGACCCGCTCGAAGCCGGCCCGCGCGACGTGCGGCGCGACGGCCGACCCGGTCGCGACCACGACCCGCTCGCCGTCCGCCGCCCACGCGCCGGCGAGCGCGAGCAGCGGGAAGAGGTGCGAGGCGTAGTCGGGGCTGACGACGAGGAGGGTCACAGCGGCTCCGTGACGGCATGTCGGGCGCGGCCCGCGCCGCCGGCCCGGAGGATCATGCAGGCACCCCTGTGGACGACCGGCTCGCCGCAGCGTAGGCGGGAACGAGAGTCTCGGCCATCGACCGGATCGTGAAACGCTCCTCGACGAGGTCCCGGGCGTGCTCCGCCCGGCCCGGACGCCCGGCCAGGTCCAGGGCATCATGGATCGCGGCGGCGAGGGCGCGGGGGTCGAGGGTGTCCACGAGCCGCCCGGTCACCCCTTCCTCGACGTAGGACGGCGGGCCGCCCGCCCGCGGAGCGACGACCGGCAGGCCGGCCGCGAGCGCCTCGACGAGCGCGAGCCCGAACTCCTCCTTGCGGCTGGCGCAGGCGTACGCACCGCCCGGTCCGATCGTCGACCCGAGGCCCGCCTCGGCTGCAGCCAGGACCCGCAGGACGTCGTCGTGGGGCCGGTGGCCCAGCATCACGAGCGCTTCGGCCATCTCCGGATGGGGGGCCAGGACCGCTTCGATGCGGTCGATCTCGGCCCGTTCCTCGGGCGTGGGATTGGCGAGGTCCCCGCCGACGATCACGAGATTGGCTCGCCGCCGCAGCCCGGGCTCGGCCGCGAAGACCTCGACGAGGCGCGCCATGCCCTTCACATCGGCCAGCCGGCCGACGCTCACCACCAGCGGCAGGCCGCGCCGGTCGGCGCCCAGGGCCTCGACGGCGGCGCGCAGGTCCGCGACAACCGCCGGGCTCGCGAGCCGCGCGATCTCGCTCCGGGCTGCGCGCACCGGCTGCGGGTCGATCCCCTCGGGCACCACGTGGTAGCGCGCAGGGTCTGCGCCGACGTCGATCCGCAGCAGGTCGCGCAATCGGGCGGCCAGGTCGGACCGCGGGAACAGCACGATCTGCCGGGCGGAATCCGCGAGATGCCGGACGAGGCGTGCCCGGAACCACAGCGCGCCGGCCGCGTCGGCCGGGCCGAAGGAGGCACGGTCGAGCTCGCCCGAACGCTCCATCTCGGCGATGACGGCGTGGGGGTCGGGGGCCAGCGTGAAGACGGTGGGCATGCCCGCGCGGCGGGCGATTCGGGACGCGGCCAGGCTGCCGACGTCGGCCATCCGGAGGTGCAGGAGCGTCGGCGGCCGGCGCGCGACGATGCGCCGGATCGCCCGCTCGGCGGCGACGAGGGCCGGCCACTCACCCGCGAAGGCCGTGTCCTCGTGGCGGCCGAGCGGCGCAGCCAGCACCGCGTGCGGGTCCATCGAGAGGCCGAGCGAGGCCGCGGCGTCGCGGGCCGTACCCCGCCCGATCGTCGTGACCGCCTCGACCCGCCCATCGGCAACGAGCGCGTCGCCCAGCTGGACAAGGAGCGTGGCGATCCCGCCGGTGCTGCCCTGGCCCGCGTGGGCCATCGCCCGGTCGAGCTGGCCGCCGAGATGGACCTGGGCGACGTGGAGGCCCCCGGCGGGCCCAGCCGCAGGGGCGACCGCGAGTCGATGGTCGAGCAGGGCAAGGCGGGCGACGTCGGCGAGCGGGCCGTCCGAGATCACGAGCGCGGCGAGGGCTCGTGCGGCCGCCCCGGGTCGATCCCCGAGGGCGGCGATCGCGGCCACCCGCGCCTCGTGCTGCTCGTCCTCGTCGACCGCGATGCGGGCGAGGAACCGCTCCGCGGCGTCGGGCGAGCCCGCCGGCGCGACGAGGCCGAGCGTCTCGACCAGGCGTCCCCGGGCGCCGGCAGCGCCGGCCCGCCACAGACGCCGCTCGAGGGCGGTCCAGATCGCCCGGGGCGCGACCGCGGCCCATCGGGCCAGCGTCTGCTGAGCCAGCATCCCGCCCAGCCGGCCGTCCTCCAGCAGCGCCACCAGCGGATCGATCAGCTGCTGGGCCGGGGCGCGATCCGCCAGCGACCACGCGGCATGGGGCGCGAGCCAGCCGCCGCCGGCCAGGATGCCGGCGAGAGCGTCATCGATCGCGGCACCGGGCAGGCGGGCCAGGGCATGGACGGCGGCGATCGCCGTCGGCGCGTCGGACGTGTCGCCGACTGCCTCCAGGAGCTCTTCTCCAGGCGGAGCTTGCCCGCCCTTGCCGTCGGCGGCCTCGGCAACCTCGGCGGCGAGCAGGCCGACGAGCGGGATCACGTCGAGCACCGACGGAGCCCGGCGAATTCGAGCGAGGATGGTGTCCACACTCCAAGTTCGGGCAGCGTGCCCCGCCGGTTTGGTCGGCGCTCGGGATTGCTTCGACCTGCTGCTCCACCTCGCGCCTGTGCGGCGCGCGCAGCTCCTTCCGGCGATCCGAGCTCGTTACCCCTCGTCCCTCACCGCAACACGGACACGATCGCGTCCCACGAGGCGTCGTCGGGATCGCCGTGGCCCCGGGCCAGGATGGCGCCCTCGCGGGTCACGACGAGCGCGTGGACGTCATCGCTGTCGGGGATCGCCAGGGACCGCTGGAAGGCGGCCACGTTGGTATAGACCGTGATCGTGCGGGCCAGCACGTCGGGGTCCCCGATGCCTGCCGTCATTCCGCCATCGATGAAGCGGCGCACGGGCCGCCACTGCGCGGACAGGACGGGCACCTCGACAACCGCCACCGGGATGGGCCCCGTTTCACCCAGCGTCGTCGGCGGTACCCCGGCCGCCACTGCGCGGGCGATCCAGCGATCCACCCGGGCCTGGTGCCATTGCCTGAATGCCACGACCGCCAGCGTGCGATCGGCCGGGAACTCGCCGGGCAGTGCCAGCTCGCGGCCAAGGAGCGTGCGGCCCCCCACGGCCGGGAACCGCGCCGGCCGCGAGTGGCTGGATGGGTCCATGGCGTGAGGGTACTTCCTGTCGTGCTCTCGAGCCACCGCTTCACCCCCTGGACGCTCAGCCCGGGGCTGCGCCTCAGACGTGGGGCGCGACGCCCTCGGCGAGCTGCTGCATCAGGTCGACCTGCGCGTCGTACTCGAGGAGCGGGAAGTGGCTCCGCGCGACGAACTCGAGGGGCACCCCCGCCTGCTTCCGGATGTCGAGCAGGGCCTCGACGAGCTCGTCGGGGGGCCCGGCGAACGTCGCCCGGCCCTTCACCAGCGCATCGTCCGGGCGATGGAACGGCGGCGGGGACGGCGGCGGGAGCGAGCGGGTCGCCGAGGCCCCCATGTCGGAGTACTTCCACTGCATCGCCCACAGCGCATCGCGGTAGCGAGCGAGCGCCTCCTCGCGCGAGGTGCCCGGCAGCAGCACCGAGTAGTGGATGAACCGGAAGGTCGACG
Organism: uncultured Chloroflexia bacterium; assembly: GCA_963705215.1. Classification (GTDB taxonomy): domain Bacteria; phylum Chloroflexota; class Limnocylindria; order Limnocylindrales; family CSP1-4; genus CTSoil-043. Next base: position 175,253 of record CAVPJI010000009.1, read on the forward strand.
GGTCCCGGCCGATGCGCTCGCACTCGTCGAGCACCCAGCCCACCTGCTCGACCAGCTTCTCGGCGGGGACGTTCGCGAAGAGCCCGTCGGCGAGGCGCGCGGCGCGGCGGATGGCGGGCTCGGCGCTACCGCCGATGAGCACCGGGATCCGCGTCGAGGGCGCGGGGCCGCACGGCGAGCGTCGGGAGGTCGTAGACCGGCGCCCCGATGGGTGAACGGCTCGCCGCTCCAGGCCTTCGGGAGGATCCGCAGGATCTCGTCCATGGCCGACGCCGCGACGGCGGGCGTCGGCGCCGAGCCCGGCGAACTCGACTTCCGACCACCCGAGCCCGAGGCCGAGGATCAGCCGGCCGTGGCTGAGCAGCTGGACCGTCGCCGCATCCTCCGCCAGGCGGAGCGGGTGGTGCATCGGCGCGAGGATGACGCCCGTGCCGAGCTCGATCCGCGACGTCGCCTGCGCGAGCGCCGCGCTGACGACGAGGAGCGAGGGCATGTACCCGTCGTCGACGAAGTGGTGCTCGGTCGTCCAGGCCGACGTGAAGCCGAGGCGCTCCGCCTCGACAGCCAGGCGGACCGTCTCGTCGTAGGCACGCGTCCAGTCAGTCTCGCCCGGCCGAAGCTGCGCGCTCAAGAGTCCGAAGCCGAGTCCCATGGATGCCGACGATAGCAGCCAAGGCACTTCGGGGGCGCACGTGTGGGGGACGCACGTCCGACCCGCCCGTCGCCCGCGTGCGACCCCAGTCTGTGCACCATGGAGCGTGTTGGCGGGGTTTTGACGGGATCCTGCTAGAATTCGCCACCTTCGGAGTCCTCGACCCGCTCGGACGGATCGGACTCCCCCGGGAGATCCCCGGCACGGCGCGCCTGCCCCGGCACGCCGCGAGACCGGTCGCAGGCCCCCCCGCGCGGGTCGCGACCCAACGAGGCACCCGACTCTGTACACCAGGACCCGCCGCTGGCGGGCTGCCGTGGCGGGCGTCCTGCTCACCCTCATCGTGAGCTCGACCCCGCCCTCCGGCACCCTCGCCGCCCTCCCCGACCTCGCCCGCCCTGCCCAGGAGCTCGTTACCCTGCCCGCCGTGCCATCCGACGCGCGGGCGCTCGATACCCAGGCGCCCGATACCCAGGCGCTCGATACCGAGGCGCTCGCACCGGAACCGTCCCCGGCTGCGCTCGCGCCGGCCGCGCCGGCGGCAGCGCCCGCACCCACCCCATCCGCACCGCGGGCCGTCGTTCGAGCGGCCGAGCGGCCCGAAAGGCTGTGGGCCCAGCTGCGCGACGGGCTGACGATCACCGGGGTGGCGACCTGGTACCTCGGGACGCGCGGATACGCCGGGATCCCGCACGTGGCGATGCCGGGAGCCCGGTACCTCGCCCATGGCCGGACCGCACCACGCGCGCTGGTCTGCGCCGGCCACCGGTGCACCGTCGTGCGAGTGGTCGATGCGTGCGCGTGCTTCGTCGGAACCCGGCAGGCCCGCGTCGTCGACCTGTCGGCCACCGCGCTCCTCCGACTCGGCCTCGACCACCAGCGCGGTGTCTACCAGGTCCGGGTCACCCTCCTCGCACCCTGACGGGGCCGGCGGGCCGTCGTCTGCGGCGTCGCGGGGAGCCCATGCGGCACGGGTGTCTCCGCTCCCCGATGCCTGGGCTCCGATGCGGAGGGCCGCCCTGACGTTTGCGCCCGCGTCGCGGGTGAAGTGCGGGTGAAGTCACAGGTGGGCGCCCGGTGAGCGGCCGGCCCTACCCTCGGATGAGGCTCGTGACGCCAACAGTCTCGTCTGCACAGTCATCGCAGCGGGCCGCTCGTGCGGCTCGGCGCCCTCAGAAACGCCGGGAAGGGGGGCCTGTGTCCGAGACATTGACATACGCCATATGTGGCGTGAGAATCTCGTCGATGGACAAGACCACGCTCTACCTGACCCCTGAGCTGCGCCTGCGCCTGCGCGCGGCGGCTCGGCGCAGCGGCCGACGACAGGCAGACGTCATCCGCGCCGCGCTCGATGCCTACCTCGACGAGGCGAAGGCGAATCGTCCGCGGTCGATCGGGGCCGGCGCGGACGACGCGGTCGACGCAGCAGAGTCGGAGACGTGGCTCCGCGAACGGTGGCGCGCCCGTGATCACGCTTGACACGTCGGCGCTGTACGCACTCCTGAATCGGAGCGACCGAGCCCACCAGGCTGCAGTGCTCGCGTTCGAGAGTGATCCCGGGCCCTACCTTGTGCCGGCCGCGACGCTCGGCGAAATCGCCTTCCTCGTCGAGGAGCGCCTCGGAGGCAGCGTGCTCGACCTCCTGCTTGCCGACCTCGAGTCGGGTGCGTACACGATCGACTGCGGCGAGACCGATCTCGCGCGCACTCGTGAGCTTGTCGCGCGATATGCCGACCTGTCGCTGGGATTCGTCGACGCCGCCGTCATCGCCTGCGCCGAGCGAAGCGGCGGGCGCGTCCTGACGTTCGATCTCCGCGACTTCGGAGTCGTCGCGGCCGAAGGGACGATCACGGTCCTGCCGGCGCCGCATCAGTAGGCGCGCAAGCCGTGGGCAACCCGTCGAGGACCCGAACCGCGGGGGTCGCCGACCCCGAAGAAGCGGCGTTTCGCGAAGACGATGCCCATGAACCGCTGGCGCCGATCGCGGTCCGGGCACACGCAGGTCGCACAATGGGAACGTGCCGTACGACCTCGATCGCTTCCTCGTTGCGCAGCAGCACGTCTACGACGGCGTGATCGAGGAGCTTCGACACGGACGCAAGACCGGCCACTGGATCTGGTTCATCTTCCCGCAGCTCGCAGGTCTCGGCCAGAGCGCCATGTCCCAGCGCTTCTCCATTGCCTCGCTGGACGAGGCGCGCGCCTATCTTGCTCACCCCGTGCTTGGAGCGCGCCTCCGCGAGTGCGCCGGGATCGTCCTGGCCCTGAGGGCAGGCAGCGCGGAGGAGATCTTCGGCGCGCTCGACGCGGCGAAGCTCCGCTCCTCCATGACGCTGTTCCATCGGGCCGCGCCCGACACGCCCGTGTTCGGGCAGGTGGTCGACATGTATTACGGCGGCGTTGCGGATGGCGCGACGGACGCCCGGCTGCTGTAGCTGGAGCCCATAACAGCCAACGCCAGGGTTGTCGGCGAGCGTGCCGATGCTAGAATGTGGGCCTCCCGAGCGGGAGTAACTCAGCTGGCAGAGTGTCTGCTTCCCAAGCAGAATGTCGCGGGTTCGAATCCCGTCTCCCGCTCCAACACCTCGGCCTTGATCCTGAGAAGACACCCTGGCCGGGTGTCTTCTCAGGTTTCAGGCGTCCCGTGGGCCCGCCGCCACGCTCGCCCGTCGCTGATCGCAGCGATGTCCGCCTCGGGTCGGGCGCGGGTGGACATGGCCGGCTCAATGGCCCACCACGAGCCTGGGATCGGCGATTGCCTGGGCGTGCGTCTCGGCGACCAACAGCGGGATGATGGCGCCGAGTTCACCGGCCCACGGACATGGGATGATCGCGAGACCCTGTCTTCACCTCGAAGGAGCCGATGGTGACCCTCGACCCGGAGGACCTCCGCCTCGCGGTCTACCGCGGTCTCGCCCGGACGGGTCGGGCGCCGACAACGACGGAGCTCGCGTCACGACTCGATCTCAGCGGGGCCGAGGTTCGCGACGGCCTCCACGCGCTCGCGGCGGCACGCCACATCGTCCTGGGCGCCGACGAACGGGTGCTCATGGCGCACCCGTTCGCGACGATCCCGCTCGGCTTCTCGGTCATGGGCCGCGAGACACTCTGGTGGGGCGGCTGCGCGTGGGATTCATTTGCCCTTCCCCATCTGCTTCCGGACGAACCTGAGGTGCTCGTGGCGACGACCTGCCCGGGCTGCGGTCGTGCGCTCGCGTGGGTCGTCGGGCGGGATGCGCCGCCGGCGGGCGAGCAGGTCGCCCACTTCCTCATCCCGGTCAAGCGGATGTGGGACGACGTCGTGTATACCTGCAGGAACCAGCGCCTGTTCTGTCAACGAGCGTGTGTGGAGAGCTGGCTTGCCACGAGCGCCAACGAGCGCGGCTACGTCATGGATCTCGCCACCCTGTGGCGGTTGGCCAGCCACTGGTACGAGGGCCGCCTCGAGCCCGGCTACACCCGTCGGGAGCCGTCGGCGGCGGCCGCCTACTTCCAGAGCGTTGGGCTGAAGGGCCCGTTCTGGGGGTTGGACGACTAGCGGGGGCACCACCGACAGGCGGCACCGACCGCGACACCATGACTGTCGGTGATGCGCTCGGCATTCCACGCTCGTGCTACTACGCTCACGAGGTCAGGGCTTCCCAAGCAGAATGCCGCGGGTTCGAATCCCGTCTCCCGCCCAACCTTCTCGTTGGTGCGTGGTCGCGCTTGACTGCAATGCGTGGGATGACTATCCTTTCTCACGCATGATGGTTGCGTGAGAGGGAGGCGATGATGGTCAGGACGCACACGACCCTCGATCTCGACCGCGACCTCCTGCGCGACGCCGCGGAGGCTCTCGGGACGACCAGGACGACCGACACGGTCCATGCCGCCCTGCGCGACGTGGTGGCCCGGCGCCGACGTGCCTGGCTGGCCCGCCGCGACTTCTCGGAGCTCGAGGCCGCCCTGTCCGACCTGCGAACCCCTCGCGTCGCGCCGGTCGAGCGACCGGGCGAGCTCGGCGGGTCGTAGATGGAGCCGGCGGCCGACAAGCCGGAGCTCGCCGACACATCGGTCTGGGCGCGCAGCGTCAGGCCCGGGCTCGAGTGGTTCGCGGCGGCGCTCGAGGACGGCCGGATCGCCGTCTGCGACCAGGTCGTGATGGAGCTGCTGTGGAGCGCCAGGGATCTCGCCGACTTCCGGGCGACCGAGGCGGCCCTGCTCGCCTGCCCCTGGTTCACGGTCGAGCCGGCTGACTGGGGGGAGGCGCGGCGGGTGTTCCGCGAGCTCGCCGCCCGCGGCCCGTTGCACCACCGGCAGGTCAAGATCCCCGACCTGCTCATCGCCGCCGTGGCCGCCCGCAACGGCCTCACCGTGGTCCACTACGACAGCGACTACGAGATCATCGCCAGCGTCACCGGCCAGCCCACCCGCTGGGCCGCCCCTCGCGGAACCATCTGACAGTCTCGTTCCCAAGCTGAATGTCGCGGGTTCGAACCCCGTCTCCCGCTCCACTTCCTCGTCGTGCCTTCCAGCTGTGATGCCCGGCCCGGGCTGGCTGAGATGCCCAGCTACGTTGGTGGCGGACACGGGTGATGGAGGGCTGCCGGCGGCGGCGAACGGCGGCGCCAGGGCTCCGACGGAGGATGCGCCAGGGCTCCGACGGAGGGTGCGATCCCTGGCAGGATCAGGCTCGCCCGGTCCACGCAGGAAACCCTGCCCCGGGAGGCCCGGATCCCCGACTGCGGCGGGGGTTCCGTGCGGCGATCCCCGGCCGGTGAGTCAGTGCAGCATCACGGCCCCGTCCGCTCCGGGAGACTCTTGCCTGTCGACAACCTCCATGGGAATCACGGCCAGGTCCGCTTCGCTCGCCCTTCCACGCTCACGGTTTCAGCCGGGCAGATCCCAGGGAAGCAGCAGCAGACCAAGCACGCCGGCGATGCCGAAGACGAGGAGCCAGGCGACGAGCCACCTGCCCGCCCCGCGGATGCCCGCCACCCTGCCCGCGACCAGCGCGGCAAGGATGCTTGCGCCGAGCCCGGTCGCGGTGGTGTTGTTGTCGATGGCCTCGAGGCCCACGGCCAGGACCAGCAGAAGGGGCACGCCGACCAACACGACGATGACCCAGGGTGTCCAGCGGAATGGCCGGGGCGCGACGACCGAGGCGGTGTCCTGGGCCGCCTCAACCGGGAGCGCTGCGTCCGGCTCGCCGTCCATCGTGGCGGATCCTCCTTCGCGACCATCGAGTGACGACACCTTCGCTGCGCGGGTTCCGGGCCCGATCTCACGCTACTTCGCTCACGAGGTTGGGGCTTCCCAAACAGGATGCCGCGGGTTCCCCGCGAACGTCAGCAGGATGTCCCGCTGGGCACGATTCCGTGCCGCGGGATCCGTCGACAGGGCGCCGACCGGCGCAGCGGCGGGACGACCTACCCGCCGAGGACCTTGAACGCCCGGTAGACCAGCAGGGCCGGCCAGACGATGGCCTTCCCGACGGCCAGGACATAGTCCCGTCCGGACTCCGCGGACCCGAGGAAGTAGACGAGGGCGCCGATCATCCCGAGCCCATAGACGGCCCCGCCGCCGGCCGGGGGCGTGCTCCTCGTCGACGCGCCGCTCTTCCACTTCGCCATGCCTGCCTTCGCCCCGACCTCCGGGGTAGTGGGCGTCTCGTTCGTCGCCACGATCATCTCCCTCTGCTGAGTTCCTTTGGGACCCGGCTCGTCGACGGCCCCGACCTTCCGGGCGGACGACGTTGGTGTGCCGCCGGGGCACGACAGGCACATCGTGCGCCGCTGCCGCGTCGGGCGCCAGCCGGCCAGCCCCCGTCGGGCGAGGGGGACAGCCCCCGCTTCCCCGCAGCTCGCCGGCCATGCGGGACGGGTCGGCGCCGCACAATGCACCGAGATGGATCACGCGAACGGGCAACCGACCCTCTCTGTCACCGATCTTGGCGGCCCCATCGGTCTCGGGCGGACAGCGGAGGTCTTCGCTCGTGGCAACGACAAAGCGGTGAAGCTGCTGCGCCCGGGGATCCCCGAGATTGTCGGCGAGCGCGAGGCGAGCATTGCGGCGCTGGTCGATGGCGCCGGCGTCGGCGCGCCGCGCTTCGGGGGCACGACCCGGATCGACGGACGCCTGGGCCTCGTCTACGAGCGCCTCGACGGGCCATCCATGCTCGAACGCTTGTCGCGCAACCCGCTCGAGATCGACCGGCTGGCGCGTGAGTTCGCCGAACTGCACGTCGCCATGCACGACGCCGACGGCTCGGGGTTGCCCGACCAGAAGACGGAGATGCGCCGGATGATCGACCGCGCAGGGGACCGCCTGCCGGACGGGGCCCGGGTCGCTGCGCTCGCCCGCCTGGACGCCCTCCCCGCCGGACGCACGATCTGCCACGGCGACATGCACCCGGGAAACGTTCTCATGACGTCGAACGGACCGGTCGTCATCGACTGGATGACATCATCCTGTGGCAGCCCGGCCGGTGACGTGGCCCGAACCCTCTTCCTCCTTCGCCATGCCGGCATCCCGGGTTACATGCCAAGGATCCAGCGGAACCTCCTCGCGCTCGCCCGGCGGCGCTTTGGCAGCGTCTACCTGCGCCGGTACCACGCCCTCCGCACGATGGACCAACTCGGCGTCGACGCATGGCGCCTGCCGGTCCTTGCCGCGCGCCTCGGCGAGGGGATCGAGGAGGAGCGCCCGGCCGTGCTGGCGCTCCTGGCGGGGGAGACGAGTTGATGCATAGCCCAGGGACGGGCGACCGGAGCCGTCTCGTGAGCTGACGAGGCCCGTTGCCTGCTGAGGACTGCCGACAGTCTGCCGATGGCCGTCTGTAGACCTGTGCCGCGGGGCGTTATGGGGCGGCAGAGACCCGTCTGCCGAAGTCGACACGAGACGCAGAGTTGCGCACATGAGTCCGTTGCGGGAGTGGGCGCTCGGGCTTCCCGCCCAGGGACGCTCAGCGCGGTCGCTGCCCGCGGGCCGAGCCGGGACCGGACGGCCGAAGGGATCGTGACGCTCGGCACGATCGGCGGCTGGCAGGCGCGTGGCACAGTCGGCCGGCCATGACGTCCGTCTCCGACAGCCCGCCCGAAATCGGGCCCCGTCCGCCGCTCGACAATTCGCCCCGCCCGGCGGCCTCGCCGCCAGGCGATGGACCCCGCCCGCGCGGGCCGCTGCTGATGGCGACGGCCGTCGCCCGGCTCCCGGGGCCTGGCGGCGCCGCTGCCTTCATGCGGCGGCAGCAGCGCGACTGGAACGTGACGGTCGTCCGGACGTCGCTCGACCGTCTCGCCTACCAGATCGTCTTCCCGTACCTCTCCATCTACATCATCGCCCTGGGTGCCAGCGCAACCCAGCTCGGCCTCGTCAACAGCCTCGGGCTCATGGCCGCCGGCCTCGTGAGCCCGTTCATCGGCTGGCTCATCGACCGCCACGGCCCGCGCTCGTTCTACCTCGCCGGTATCGGGCTCCTCGCCGTCTCGTACCTCGCCTACGCGGTCGCCCAGAGCTGGGTCATGGCCATCGCGGCGATGATCGCCTACTGGCTCGGCTACTCGATCAGCGGCCACAGCTGCGCCACGATCTGCGGCAACTGCCTGGTGAACCGCGACCGGGCCACCGCGATGATGGTCTGCGAGACCGTCGGCGCCGGCATCCTGGGGATCGTCGGGCCGCTCATCGGCGCGTTCGTCGTCGCCTCGTCCGGCGGCGTCGACCCCGACGCCATCCGTCCGCTCTTCGTCATCGGGCTGGGCATCACCGCCGTCACGTTCGTGATCGTGCTCACCCAGCTCTCGCCCCAGCGCTGGTCGAGCGGCCTCGCCCGCGGCGCGCTGTTCGGCGACCTCCGTGTCGTCCTGCGGGGCCGACACCGCGGGCGCTGGCTGGTGATCGCCGGGATCGGGCAGCTGCCGATGGGCATGGTCTTCGCCTTCTCGCAGGTGTACGCCCACGAGGTCAAGGGCGCCGACGCGTTCGTCCTCGGCGCCATGGCGGCCGCGACGGCGGCGGTCTCGATCGTCCTCGCGATCCCGCTGGGCCGGCTCGCCGACCAGATCGGCCGCAAGAAGGTGCTGTTCCTCACGATCCCGCTGTTCGTCCTGTCGAACCTCGTGCTCATCTGGGCGCCGACCCCGACCTTCCTCGTGGTCGCCGGCGGCCTCCAGGCGTTCTTCTACCTGGGCGGCCCGGTCCAGGCAGCCATGGAGCGGGAGCTCGTGCCGGCCGACCAGATGGGCCGCTGGATCGGGGTCGCGCGGATCGTCCGCCTGCTCATGAGCGCTGCGATGGCCCTGGTGGCGGGACTCATCTGGGACGGGATCGGCCCGGCGTTCGTGTTCCTGGCCTACGTCGCGATCGAGCTGCTCGTGCGGGTGCCGCTCCTCGCGACGATGGGTGACACGCTCGGCCTGCCGCCGACGCCGGTGCCGGTGCCGGCCACGGTGGAGCGGCGGCCCGGCTGATCCCGGCCAGCCCACCGAGGCGCCCGCCGGCGCATTCGTCTCGAGGCGGTCCGGTCCATGCTGCGGGAGCAAGCGTCCTGCGCCTGAGGCGGATGGACAATTCGGGAGGATGAGCGCGAGTCCTCTCACCCGAATCTGGCCTACCATCTCCTCAATGGCGACAGACAGAAGCGGCGCACCGAGCCTCGGCCGTCACGAGGGGAGCACGATGACCGACAAGGCCGGATCGCCGGCACAGGCAAACCCGCCGTCCGGGCGCGGTCCGCACACGCCTGCCACCCCCGGGCTCGTTTGTCCCAAGTGCCACGGCGTGATGCACACGTACGCCCGGGGTGGGCTCATCCTCGACCTGTGCGAAGACTGCCGGGGCATCTTCCTCGACAAGGGCGAGCTGGAACACCTGATCGACGCGGAAGGCGGGGGCTGGTCGGGGATCGTGTCCGCGGCCGTCGACCCCAGGCGCTGAACGCAGCCGAGGATCGCCGGACGGCGTGGACCAGGCTCCGCGGCTCGACCGCGGCGGCCAGGCACGCTCCAGGTCAGCTCAGGACCACTGCCCCTGGGCATCCCGGGCAGCGCACGTCAGCCCTCGCCCGGAGGTGGCGGCATCGGACCTGCCGGCGGGCCCGGCGCTGCTAGCGGCTCTTGCGGTTCCGGCGGCGCAGGAACCAGGCGCCGAAGAAGCCGATCGCCGCGCCACCGAGCACCGCGATGGTGCTCTCGAGCAGGAAATTCCCGATGTCCACGGCGTCCATCACGAGCATCAGGGCCCACACGGACAGCGCGGTCAGCAGGACGAGTGTCATGGTCGAATCTCCCTCTTCAGGTTCGGGCCGTCTCGCCCGGCAGGCTGGCGCCGAAGGCGGGGTCGTGGGTGATCGCGACGTCCTCGAACTCTGCCGGCCCCATCATCCGCTGCACCTCGGGATCACTCGTCGGCGTGTCGTGGACCTCGGTCGGGTCGCTCTTCACATCGCAGAGCTCCCAGACCCCAGGGCGATACCCGACGCTCGCCTTCCACCCGTCATGGTAGATGGCTCCCGACCCGCAGAGGAAGTGGTACTGCGTCGCGCGGCATGTCGCGGGTCGAGTCCCGTCTCCCGCTCGCCCACCGGACGAGGGGCCATGCGGCACTTGAAGGTGCTGACGGCATGGAGATGCTAGTGGCATATGAAGGCAAACGAAGGAAGTCACGCGCACGCACACCATCACCGCGACGCATATCGAGGCTGGGTTCGGCCCGGAGGCCGGCGGGGCCGGTGGCTCGAGCCGTTCCTGCTCCGGCTGATGGCCGAGGGCGAGGTACACGGCGCCGCCCTCATCGCGCGGCTCGATGACCTCTGCCTGGCGCCCGACGGGGTCGATGTCGGGATGGCGTACCGCGCGCTCCGGGAGTTCGAGGCGGAGGGCCTCGTGGAGTCGGCGTGGGTGACGAACGACGGGCCGGCGCGACGAACGTACCGGCTGACCATCGACGGCCATCGGGCGCTCCGCGAATGGGTCTCGGTGATGCACGAGCGGGCCCGCCTGATCGGCGCCTTCTTCGACGGGATGAAGGACCCGGAGGATCACCAGGGAGGTTGACATGTGCTGCGAGGCCCGCGTTCGCCATGCCGGCCGAACGTATCTTCGGGCGTCGGCGGGCCGCCGGCGACCGAACCGACCGACAGTCCCCGGGAGGGAGCCATGCAGCCGCTGACCGCTGTCTCGCACGCGCACCACCACCTGCTCTGGCACTACGTCGGCCTGCTCGACGACCTTGCCGACTGCCTGGCGTGCGACTGCCTCGACACCGCCGGGCTCATTGGCCAGCTGCCCCTGCTCCGCGAGGCGTACGAGGGCCTGACGGGTCACCTGATCCCCCACATGGAGACAGTCGAGGCCGCGGTCTTCCCGACGCTCGACCGGCTCGCCGCCCCAGGCAGAGCCACGGTGCCGATGGTCGAGGAGCACCGGGAGATCCGCCGCCTGGTGGCGAGGCTCGGGTCGTTCATCGACGATCTGCCGGCACACGTCGACCGTTCGTCGGTGCTCACGCTGCGGCGGATCCTCCTGCGCCTCCACGCACTGCTCAAGGCGCACCTCGCCGAGGAGGAGCTGTACATTCCCATCCTCGAGAATCGCCTGACGCCGGTCGAGGAGGCCGCCCTCGCGCGAGCCCTCGACCACCAGGCCGTCGAACCGCTGTAGCCCGAACGGGGAACGCGGAAGACCAGCGTGGCGCCTGCCCTGCCCGTCTTCCGGGCGCTCTCCCGCGTGCTCCTCTCCCGCGGGTCAGTGGAGCTGCTCGACCAGGTTCTTGATCTGACCGGCCGCGCAGGCCAGCGCTGCCTCATCGGGATCGACGAGGTCCGTGATGACCGGCCGCAGGCCGGCCGCCGAGATCCGCTCGTAGGCGCCGCGGCCCATGCCCCGCGCGACGAGGTATGTGCAATCCGAGACCGGGGCGATCATCTCATCGTGGCGGGCGTGCGCCGCAGGGCCGTCGTGCGATCCGTCGTCGTGGCCGTGCCGCGCTCCATCCAGGTGCGGGGCCGACTTCGGGCGGAGCTCGCGTCGGACGACGGCACCGTCTTCGACCGTGATCGCGACGTACGCGCGGGCACGCCCGAAGTGGGCGCTGATGGTTGCTCCATCGTCCGTGACAAGGGCGATCTTCATCAATCTTCTCCAAGGCTGAGACAACAACCGCCCGGTTTGGTAGCGGATCACATATATATGTTATCAGCATCCCATCGAAGACGCCCGCCGGTCCACCACGCGACATCCGGAGATTGGACGGTGTCCAACATACTGCAGTAGAATTGATCCGCGCACACGGACCGGGAACAGCAGGAAGGGACACGACGATGACCACCGCCTCCGCCCTGGCTACTCGCACGACGGCGCTCCAGGACAGCCTCGTCGAGCTGATCGACCTCTCCCTCCAGGCGAAGCACTACCACTGGACCGTGACGGGCAAGGAGTTCCGGGGCGTCCACCTCCAGCTCGACGAGATCACCGACGCCGTCCGCCTCTGGTACGACGAGGTCGCGGAGCGGATCGCGACTCTTGACGTCGCGCCCGACGGAAGGCTCGCGACGATCGTCGCGAGCACGCCGCTCCCCGCGGCCGGTGGCGGCTGGCAGCGCGACGTCGACGCCGTGACGGCGATGCGCGACAGGCTTGGCGAGGTCGCGTCACGGATCGAGCATCGGGCCGCCGAGATCGGCGACGAGGACCTCGTCACCCAGGGCCTGCTCCTCGAGATCGCGGGGGGCCTCCAGAAGCACGCATGGATGCTGCGCGTCCAGGCCCGCTGACCGAAGGTCATGCGGCCCGGCTGCGTGCGGCAAGCCTGCGGGTCACGCCGCAGCGGCTCGCGGTGCTCGCCGCGCTGACGTCCCTCGGGGGTCACCGGACGGCCGACGAGGTCGCGGCGGCCCTCCGGGACGGCGGGCGACCGATCCCGCGGGCCACGCTCTACCACGGGCTCAGCTCGATGGCCGAAGCCGGCGTGCTCCTGGTCGCCGATGCCGGTCCGGGAGTCGCCCGGTACGAGATCGCCTTGTCCTGGCATCACCACCTCGTCTGTCGAGGCTGTGGCCGGGTCGTGGACGTGCCGTGCGTCCGCGGCCGCAGCCCGTGTCTCGATGCCGACCTGCCGGGCTCGGTCATCGATGAAGCCCAGGTGGTCTTCCGCGGCCTGTGCCCGCCCTGCGCCGCTCGACGTCGAGAGTAGGGGCGGTCTCCTCGCGGAACCGGGGGCGGCCGGCTACCGCATGACGAGCCGCCCGATCAGGACGCCGGCGAGGGCGGCGGCACCGGCGATCGACATCGTCTGGAGCGCCGTTCTCCAGACCGGCTCGTGCCCGATCCGTCCGCGGGCGATCCCGAGGACCGCCATGAGCGCGCCCGTCACCACGAGCGACACGATGCGCGCCGTCTCGATCGGGAAGAGCACGAAGGGCACCACGGGGATGCTCGCGGCGAAGAGGTCGGCGACGAACATCCAGGCTGCGTGGGTCCGCGGCGGTGCACCCTCGACGCGCGGCACACCGAGCTCGAACGCCGCGACGTAGTCGAGGAGGGCATCGGGGTTCCGCTCGAAGGCGGCCGTCACGCCCTGCGCCTCGACGTCCGTGAAGCCGGCCGCGCGAAGCTGTGTGGCGACGCGCGCGCACGCGACTGCCGGGTCGGCGGCGATCGCCCGGCGCGCGTCCTCGACCGCGCCGGCCGCACGGCTGCGCTCCGAATGCACGTCCAGGTACGTCCCAGCCATCATCGACACGGCCCCGGCTATTGCGCCCGTCGCGCCCGCGAGGACCACGATCCGGCTGTCGTTTGTGCTCGCGGCGACCCCGAACACGAGGCCCGCGACCGAGACAGCGCCATCCTCCATCCCGAACGCGACGTCCCCGATCGAGGAGACGAGCGACGCGCGGAGGCGCCGGAGGACGTCGAGGACGGGGCGCACGATCGAGGCAGTCTCCTGCAGCGAAGGCACCCAGTCTACCGACGAGGCTGGGCGCGAGGCGAGCTCAGAACGCCTTCCAGGCTCAACCGGCCGGCGGTTCGTCCCCCAGGAAGTGCCGCAGGCTCGCCCGCCAGAGCGCCCGCCCGTGGAACGAGACGTCAGGGTCGACCGCGGGCAGCCCGCCGTACCAGATGAGCGTCTTGAGGAGCGGGGTCACCTGCAGCCCGTAGGCCTCCATGCAGGCCTCGGGCTGGACACCCGGCCACGAGTAGCAGGAGACGACCGTGCGCCGGATGCCGGTCGGGATCCCGGGCGGCAGGCGGTCCCAGGCCGGGTCGTCCGGGCCGAACTCCCACTGGTCCAGGTTGCCCTGGGGGATGCCCTCGATCCCGCGCACGACCGGCGGGTCGTCGTCGAGCAGGTAGGGATCGACGGCCAGGTCGCAGACGACCGCGTGGGCCGGCAGCATGCCGAGCCAGGCATTGGGGAGCAGCGGGCGGGACGTGTCGCGACGCGCCGTGGCATCGACGAGGATGTCGGTGTGCGCAAGGCGGCGGCGGACATAGGCCTCGTCGCCGGACAGGTTCTGCTCGACCACCACGACCTCGACCCCGGCCAGGCCCTCGCGCACGAATCGCTCGTTGCGCGCCTCGTCGCCGCACCTGGCGGCCCATTCGATGGCGTGCTTGCCGACCCCGCCCGCGCCCAGGATCGTGACGCTGATCGGCGGCCGCGCGGGCGAGAGCAGCGGCGGCCAGCGGCGCTCGAGGGCGTCGAACGCTGCCGCCAGTCCGTTGCGGGCGACGTCGCGCAGGTTCTGGACCAGGCGCCGGCCGTCGTCGGCGGTGACCATGTCGAGGGCGATGGCTTCGATGCCCAGGCGGCGCAGCAGCTCCACGCGCTCGGGCCGGGTGGTGAAGTGGAGCATCGAGAGCAGGATCGCGCCGGGCCGGAGCAGCTCGTAGCGTCCTTCGGGCGCACGCAGCACCACCACGATGTCCTGGCGATATGCCGTGGCTTCGTCGACGATGCGGACGCGCGGCGATGCGGCCAGGTAGGCGGCGTCGGAGTAGCCCATGCCGGCTCCGCTGCCGGCCTCGACGTACACATCGACATCCAGGTTCGCGAGGAGGCCCATGAGCGGGGGCAGGAAGGCCCGTCGCTCGCCCGGCTCGTTGTACATGCGCGGAAAGCCGATCGTGAGCTGGCGCTCGCTGGACATGCCCTGCCTCTGTCGTCGTTCGTCGGCACCGGGGTGGCTGCGCCCAGTATGGTTCAGGTGACAGCCCGGGCACGTTGATCCCGCGGCACCGGCGCGAGGAGGCCGTGATGGCGACCGGCACGCGGGTCACGATCGGGTTCCCACGGATGCATCGTGAGCCGAATGAACGGCGCGACTTCCTGCCCCCGCTGATCGGCCTGCTGGCCGCCAACGGCGCCGAGGTGCACGTGGAGAGCGGCATCGGCTCCGGGATGGGGTACACGGACCTCGACTACAGCACGCTGTCGCCGGACGTGGTGGTCTCCGACGAGGACGACTGCTACCGGCAGGACATCGTCGTCGTGCTCCGGGCGCCGGAGGGCAAGTACGACCGGCTGCGCCGGGGCGCCATCCTCGTCTCCATGCTCCACTTCGCCACCCGCCCGGCGCGCGTCCGGATGCTCGAGGAGATGGGGATCGACGCGATCAGCCTCGACCTCATCCGCAACGACGACGGCCGCCGATTGGTCGAGAACCTCCGCAGCGTCGCCTGGAACGGGATCTCCGCCGCCTTCGCTGCCCTGGAGCGGACCTGGCCGGAGCTCGTCGGCCCCCGGCGCTCGACCGTCAAGGTGCTGATCATGGGCGCCGGCAGGGTCGGCCGGCATGCCGTCGAGTTCGCCACCAAGTACGGAGACGATGCCCGGAACGACGCCTGCGCGCGGGCCGGGCTGCCCGGGGTCGAGGTGGTGACGGCCGGCCGCAACCTGACCGGTGACCCGGAGTACCTCAAGGCCCGGCTCCTGATGACCGACCTGCTCGTGGATGCCACGGCCCGACGCGATCCGACCCGGGCGCTCGTCCCGAATGCCTGGCTCGCCCTGCTGCCGAAGCACGCCGTGGTCTGCGACCTGTCCGTGGACCCGTATCTCGTGGACGTCGGAGCCCCCGGTGGTCCGCGGCGTGGAGGGCATTCCCCAGGGCAACCTCGACCAGTGGGAGTTCGCGCCGGACGATCCGGCCTGGGACTCCCTGCCGCCGGGCATCCCGACCGGCGAGCGCCGCACGGTCGTGTCCTGTTACTCGTGGCCCGGCGTTCGAGCGGAGCCGTGCATGCACGTGTACGGCTCGCAGCTGGCTCCCCTGCTCGAGACGCTCGTCACGGCCGGCGGGATCGACGGCCTCAACTCGACCGGCAGGTTCCACGAGCGGGCCCTGTGGCGCGGGAGCCTGCGCGGCTGGTTCGCCTCGGGCGAGGCGGCGGCGCACGGAAGCATCCTGGATGCGGCTCAGGCCGAAGGCGCCATAGGGTCCGAGCAGGCCTGATCCGCGCCTGGCCGCCGCCCGACCGGAGATCGCCCAGCGGAGCTCACGAGCATGTCCGGTGCCTTGCGTGTGCATGCCGCCGCCCGGACCACCTGAGCGGGGCGGCTCGGCGTCTCAGCTGACCATCCTGAGCTCGCGGACGCGCACGTTCGGCGGCCGCGCGTCGGTCGCGACTGCCGCCACATACCCTTCCAGACCGAGGCTTACGATCCACCACTCGGACGGCCGGCCCAGGGACTCCGGCACGACAATCGGGTGCGGCGTGCCGTGATCGGGTGGCAGCTCGATAAGCCTCGGGTCGACGGCCAGGCCAAGCCCGACGGCCTTGAGAAGCGCTTCCTTCCGCGTCCAGTAGCCGAGGAGCGCGGCTGCCTGCTGCGACGGGTCGTGGCTCTCGAGCTCGGCCAGCTCGGCGTTGGTGAGGGCGTGGTAGCGAAGCCGTACCAGCCCACGATCCACGACGCGCTCGATGTCGACGCCGACGCGGCAGAGCACCCCGACGGCGACGAGGACCAGGCCCCCGCTGTTACTGACGGAGACGCGTAGGTCGTCTCGGCCGCGCACAACCGGTCGCCCCTGCGCATCTCGATCATGACGCGTGGCGGCCGTGGAGAGGCCCGGATACCGTCCAAGGGCCTCGTGGACGATCGCGTCCGATGCCCCGACCGATTCGGAGCACACCCAGACGTCGACATCTCCAGCGCCCACCTGGTGATCCACCATGTCAATGGCTCGACCCCGAGCCCAGGGCGATGCGGATCTCTCCGGCGAGGATGCCGGCGCCAGGCGACTGGAGCATCGGGGTGTGACCCATCCTGAGACGCACCGTCTGCGCACGGCCGAATACTCGCCTCAGGTGCCACTCTGGAATGCCGTACTGCTCGACCTCATCGCTCAGGATCAGGGTCGCCGGGCCGAGGTAGGCCATCGGCTTGTAGTTCTCCCGCGAGCGAGCGATCACGCGCTCGATCTCGGACATCGAGCTCCTCGCGGGATCAGGGCCTGGCAGACGCATGATCCGCCTGCGCATCGCACCGAGCAGTCGCTTCTGACCAAGCGGACGGGACACGAGCCACAGGCGATACCGTAGATCGCCCGGAACCGGAAGGCGCGGGTCGACGAGCACGAGCATAGAGACTGCCTCTCCGGCGGCTTCAAGTTGACGTGCCATCTCCAATGCGACTGTGCCGCCGAGGCAGAAGCCGCCGATGGCGTAGGGCCCATGAAGCTGCACCGACCTCACGGAGCCGACGTACCCGGCGGCCATCTCCTCGATGCTGGTGCACGGCGCCGCGCCGTCATCGATGCCCTTGGCGCGGAGCCCGTACATCGAGCGGTCCGTGCCGAAGGCTCGAGCAACCGCCACGAAGTTGAGCACCTCGCCGTCGCCACCGTGAACGAAGAAGAACGGGTCGCCGGCCGCATCCGGGCGAAGGGCGATCGCGCCCGAGCGCTCAAGGACGGATCCGGACGTGTCCAGTTCACGAACCATCGCCGCGACGGTCGGCGCGCGGACGATGGAGACGAGGGGAAGGTCCTCGCAGCCGGTGAACTCTCGGATTCGAGCCACCGCCTCGGCCCCGAGGATCGAGTCGCCGCCGAGCGTGAAGAAGTCGTCGTGAACACCGACGGAAGGGACCCGGAGAACGTTCGCCCAGATGCGCGCGATCGATCGCTCGAACGAGGTACGAGGCTCGATGTGGTCGCCCGCCTGCTCGTGGCGGTCCGGTAGGCCGAGTCGCTCGGCGAGCCCGATTCTCTGGATCTTCCCGGTCGGTCCTTTCGGGATCTCGTCGAGGATCAGGATCCGTCGTGGGACCTTGAACGGTGCCAGCGTCTGGGCGAGGAAGTCCTGCAGCTCCGACTCACTCGCGTCGCTTCCGGCCTTGAGCACGACCGCTGCGGCGACCTCTTCGCCGAGCCTTGGATCGGGCATGCCGAACGCAACGGCCTCGGCGACAGCCGGATGGGCGAGGAGTCGTGCGTCGACCTCGAGCGGCGACACCTTCTCGCCGCCCCTGTTGATCTGCTCCTTGAGCCGACCGGACAGGGTCAGGTAGCCGTCCTCGTCGAGCACTCCCTCGTCGCCCGTTCGGAACCAGCCGTTCACGAAAGCAGCCGCGTTCGCCGCGAGATTGTCTTCGTACCCAGCGAACACCGACTCGCCCCGTATCGCGATCTCACCGGTCGACCCGGTCGGGAGCAGGTCCCCCTCCGCGGAGAGGATGGCGATCTCGGGACCAGCCGGCGGTCCGACGGAGCCCGGCCTGCGACGCGCGGGCGGCAATGGGTTGCTCGCCATCTGGTGCGCCGCCTCGGTCATCCCGTACGCCTCGACCACCGGCACACCGAGCGTTCGCTCGAGCTCCTCGGAGACGATGACGGGTAGAGATGCCGACGACGAGCGGATGAAGCGCAGACGATGGTCGCGTGTGGCGTCGCCATGATCTGCCCAGCGCGCGAGCAGTGACTGGTACATCGTCGGCACGGCTGTCGTCCACGTTGGCTGGAACTCGCGGAACCAGTCATAGGCCTGGATCGGGTGAAACCCCGGCGTGCAGACAACCGAGCTGCCAGCCTCGATCGATGCGAGGAGCGCGGCGACGAGCCCGTGGATGTGGAAGAGCGGCATCAGGTTCAGGCACCGGTCGTCAGGACGGAGCGCCAGCGTCCCCGAGACGTGTCGCGCGGATGCCACCAAGTTCCGATGCGACAGCGGGACCAGCTTGGGCCGCGATGTCGTTCCCGAGGTGTGAAGGAACAGCGCGAGGTCGTCAGGAGCGCGTCGTGGTGTCGTGGCCGCTGGCGCGGCTCCCCCGCCGGCGAGGTTGAAGACCCCGGCGGGCATGCTCGGGTCGACGTCGAGCTCGAGCACAGCGATGCCACGGACCGCTGCCGCTTCGCGGGCCGGCGAGTCCAGGCTTCGCGACACGACGACGGCCCGCGCCTTGAGATCGTCGAGGTAGAAGTCCATCTCAGCTCGGCGGTACGCCGGGTTCAGGGGGGCGCACGCGGCAGCGGAGGCGAGTGCGAGGAACGCTGTCGCGGCTTCAGGACCGTTCTGCGCCACGAGGGCGACGCGGTCGTTCGTGTCCACTCCGCGATCACGGAGCTGAGCCGTCACTGAACCGAGGAGTTCAAACAGCGTGCCGTAGACGAGCGGCTGCCGCCCTGGCGCCATCAGGGCTAGCCTGGCCGGCTCCTCGCTGGCAACGCGCTCCACGAGCGAGGCGATGGTGTTGCCCCCACCGGGAATCCGCACAGCCACGTGGCCCTCATGTCGATCACGCCTTGGACCTTCTGGGGGACCCGCTTCCCGCCTCGCCCCAAGACGTCGATATCGTTCGCCTCTCGGTCTCCTCGACAGCCTAGCGGAATGGTCCGATGGAGGCTCAACAACGCTCCACGCAGCCCGGCGGCTCCGGCCTGGGACTCCCTGCCGCCGGGCATCCCGACCGGCGAGCGCCGCACGGTCGTGTCCTGTTACTCGTGGCCCGGCGTTCGAGCGGAGCCGTGCATGCACGTGTACGGCTCGCAGCTGGCTCCCCTGCTCGAGACGCTCGTCACGGCCGGCGGGATCGACGGCCTCAACTCGACCGGCAGGTTCCACGAGCGGGCCCTGTGGCGCGGGAGCCTGCGCGGCTGGTTCGCCTCGGGCGAGGCGGCGGCTCACGGAAGCATCCTGGATGCGGCTCAGGCCGAAGGCGCCATAGGGTCCGAGCAGGCCTGATCCGCGCCTGGCCGCCCGGCCGGCGGGTCAGTGGGAGATCGCCCGGTCGGCCTCGAATGCCAGCTCGACGAGTCGTGTCGGGGTAGCCAGCGTGACGGCCAGCCCGCCGAGGGTCTCGTCCGTGAGCCCCCGAGCCTTGCTGGACATGCCCGACGCGAAGGGCGCGCACCGCCGGCGACAAGCGCGTCGACGTGCTCGCGGAGGCTCCCGGTCCCGATGCCGTTCCCCGCATCGAGCGTCTCCGGGCGCAGCACCGAGACGCCGTCGCCCGCGACGATGGAGCCGGGCCGGGGTGACACCGACCGAGAACCGGCCGCACAGATAGTGGGATGCTCGTCCACGCCAGCCCGGACAGGTCGCCGTGGTCCTCGGCGGGGAACCGCCGCAGGGGCCGCGCCCACGCAGGGCGGCGCTGACGACTCGAGGGGGCGCGCGATCCTGGCGCGCATCGACGCCACGCCGCCCGAGGCGACCACCGGCACTGGCAGGTGGTGCGACACACGGCTACGGTGCTGGAGTATGTGGGGCCTCGGCACGGGAGGAGGTGGGCCATGGACCCGGCGGCGGTCGCGGAGGACGGAGCCGGCTACGTTGTCACGACCCCGGGCGAGGTTCGCGAGACCCGCCCGGATGTCATCCTGACCCACAACCCGATCCCCATGCCGGAGTTCGGCTCCGCGTGTCGCGTGCGCTTCGGCGCCGCGGTCGAGGGCCCCGTCGCGATGGTGCGGGCGTGGTTCGCCGCGCGCGGACGGGAGCGGTTCATCTGGATCGTGGGGCCGAACACGACACCAACGGACCTCGAGCATCGCCTGCTCGACCTCGGCGCCGAGCCGAACCCTGGCGGGTCCGAGTACGTGGCCATGGTGCTCGACCACGAGCCGCCGCCATCGCCCCTCGACATCGAGCTCCGCCGCGTCGAGACCTTCGCGGACTACGTGGCGATGTGGGAGGT
>CAVPJI010000010.1:0-224725 GCA_963705215.1 uncultured Chloroflexia bacterium
GCGCATCGACGCCGACAGCGAGCCGGGGGCCACGCGGAATGGCGGCGCGCCGTCGACGCGGTGACGAGCTGGGCCCAGCCGTAGGGACGAGGTGGGGCTAGCCCCACCCCGAAGACGCCCGCTGTCCGGCTGGTTCGGCGTTCCTGCCAAACCTAGCCTCTGGGTATCGATCGCGACCGGGCAATCCCGGTCCGACAACCCAGGAGGCAGGACACCATGAACGTCAATCGGAGGTGGCTCTACGGCGGGGTCTTCTTCATCGCGCTGGGCGCCGTGCTCCTCGCCGGGCAGGGCGACGCCGTCGACGGTGACGTCATCGCCCAGGCCGCGCGCCTGTGGCCGATCCTCGTCATCGCACTCGGTGTCGGCCTGCTCCTGCATCGCACCCGCTTCAGCATCGCGGGCGGCATGATCGCCGCGGCCGTGCCGGGGCTGGTGCTCGGCGGGATGCTCGTCGCGGCCCCGGTGGCCGTGGCGGAGGTTGGCCCCGCGTGCAACGACGTCCAGCCGACGAGCCTCGCGTCGCGCGAGGGCTCGTTCGACGGCGCCGCGTCGGTAGACCTGAGGCTTCGCTGCGGCGACGTCACCGTGACGACCGGCAGCGGCAGCACCTGGTCCCTGGAGGCCGGCAATGGCTCGGGCACGGCGGCCGTGGTCGACGCAACCGCGGATCGTCTCTCGGTTGCCTCGGCGTTCACCGGGCGTCCGCTCGGGTTCGTGCGGGGCAGCGACGTCTGGCGGCTCACGCTGCCGGTCGAAAGCCGGATGGATCTCGCCGCGACGGTCGAGGCGGGCCGGGGTCGGTTCGACCTCGCGGGCGCCGAGCTCGGAACGGTCGATCTCGTCGTCAACGCGGGCGAAGCGAACGCAGACCTCGCCGCGGCGACGCTGGAGCGGCTGACCGCGCACGTCAACGGGGGCGCCGCCTGGCTGCGCCTGCCGGCCGACGACTTCACCGCCGACCTCACGGTCAACGCCGGTGCGCTCCGCATCTGCGCGCCGAGCGACCTCGGCCTGCGGGTCCGCAGCGACGGCACGCTCACCGCCACGACCTACGGCGGGCTCGTGCGCGGCGGCAACGCCTGGGAGAGCCCGGCCTACGCAACGGCAATCCACCACGCGGACGTGACCATCTCGGCCAACGTTGCTAGCGTGGACGTCAACCCGATGGGAGGGTGCAAGTGAACCCGCGTCGTCTCTACCGCAGTCGTCGTAATCGGCAGCTGGCCGGCGTCGCCGGCGGCATGGCCGAATACCTCGAGATCGATCCGACGGTCGTCCGCCTCGTGTGGATCCTGTCGATCTTCCTCGGCGGCTTCGGGATCCTGCTCTACATCATCATGGCGTTCATCGTCCCGCTCGATCCGCGCGGGATGCCGGGACCCGGCGGCGGGTCGTGGCAGGCGCCAGGCCCCTCGGGGACGAGCCCGGACGGCGGGAGCCCCGACGCGGGCGCCGGGCCCGACGGCACGGCGACGCCGTATTGGACGGCACCGGACGGCACGGCGACGCCCTATTGGACGGCACCGGACGGCACGGCCACACGATTGGGCGGCGCCGGACCAGCCGTCCGACGCCCGCGGCGGCCGCGGGGGCCTCATCATCGGCGTGATGCTCATCGTGTTCGGCGCGATCGCCCTGGCCAACGTCCTCCTGCCCGGCTGGGCGCTGGGCGTGGCCCTCGGGCCCGCGTTCCTCGTGGCCCTGGGCATCGCCCTCCTGGTGGGCTCCGCCCGCCGAACGACGCCCGCCCAGTGATCGGCGCGCCGTTCCTCGTCCTCGGCCTGCTCCTGGTCCTGAGCGCCCTCGTCGGCGCCCGGGTCCGGGGGCGGGACCGGGGCGCGGTCGGCGCGTTCCTCCTCTCCCCGCTCCACCCGGCCACCTGGTACGCCTCCGCGGCGATCTTCCTGGGGTTCTGGGTGGAGCTCTTCGCGTTCGGGCTGGCCGTCGCCGCCTTCTCGTCGGGCGTCTCGCTCCTCTTCGTCGGGATCGGCTTCGTGGTGATCGGCCTCACCATCGAGGGCTGCCGCCTGGTGGCGCGCGTGGAACGACGGCGGGCGCACCTCGCCAACCCCGTGCCGCTTCCTGCCCCAGCCGTACCGCCCGTACGGCACCGGGATCCGGGACCTGGTCCTCGCGGTGTTCGTCGACATCAACCGCTGGCGCGACGTGGTCTACGTCTTCGTGGCGTTCCCGCTGACCGTCCTCGAGTTCATCGTCATCGCGGCTCTGTGGAGCGCCTCCATTGTGTTGCTCTCCCTGCCGGTCCTCCTCGTCATGGCGGGCCTGCCGGCGGGCTTCGGGGCGGGAGCGCCCGTGTCGCCGCAGGCGCTCGCCATCGTCGGTGGGCTCGTCGGCCTGGTCCTGCTGCCCATCGCTGCGACTGTCTCGCAGGGCCTCATGACGCTGCATCGCGCGGTCGTCGCCGGCCTGCTCTGCGAGTCGGAGCGTAGGGCGCTCGAACGGCGCGTCGAGACGCTGGAGGACAGCCGCAGGGCGGTCATCGACGTGGAGGCGACCGAGCTGCGCCGGATCGAGCGCGACCTCCACGACGGCGCCCAGCAGCGGCTGGTCATGCTGACGATCGACCTCGGCATGGCCGTCGAGAAGATCGACGCGGACCCGACTGCCGCGCGGGCACTGGTCGTCGAGGCCCAGGACCAGGCGCGCCTGGCGCTCGCCGAGCTGCGCGATCTCGTGCGCGGCATCGCCCCGGCGATCCTGCTCGACCGCGGCCTGGTGCCGGCGCTCAGCGCGCTCGCCGCCCGCGCCCCGGTTCCCACGACGGTCGCAAGCACGCTGCCGGAGGGAATCCGCCTGTCGGATGCCGTGGAGCGGGCGGCCTACTTCGTCGTGGCCGAGTCGCTGGCCAACGTGGCCAAGCACGCAGCGGCGACGCGCTGCGAGGTGCGTTGCCGGGCGGAGGAGCGCGGGCTCGTCGTCGAGACGTGGGACGACGGCGCCGGCGGCGCCCGGGTCGTGCCCGGCGGCGGGCTGGCCGGGCTGGCGGGCCGGGTCGAGGCGCTCGACGGCTCGCTGACCGTCGAGAGCCCGGCGGGTGGGCCGACGACCATCCGCGCCGAGTTCCCGGTGAGCGCGGTGGTGGCGGACGCGGGCGCGGCCGCCGCAGGACCCGTGCCGGCTTCGCCGACGTCCTGACGGCAGCGATGCCCGTCAGGCGTCCTTGGGCAGCTGCCCGAACAGGCCCGCGAAGAGCTTCATGAAGCGATGCCCGCCGTCGGAGGTCGGCCCGTACATCAGGGGGCAGCCACCGGCGATCGAGGCAATCCCATTCTGGCGGCACAGCTCGTGGGCCTCCGCGGACACGCTCCCGCCGCCGAAAGAGCGGTGCATCCAGACCCGGGTGATGCCGAGCTCCTTGCACTGCTGGGCGACCGATGGGGCAACGGCCGGCGTGGTGGCGATCACCACGGCGTCCACGCCGCCGGGAATCGAGGCGAGGTCGTGATAGCAGGGGTCGCCTTCGACCGTGTCGGCGTTGGGGTTGACCGCGAAGACCTGGTAGCCGCGCTCCTTGAAGCGCTGGTAGATGATGTTCCCGCCGTGCTTGCCGCCCTTCTCGCGCGAGACGCCGGCAACGGCGATCCGCTTCTGGGCCAGGAAGTCCTTGATCGCCGCTTCCGCCGTGGGCATGGTGCGTCTCCTCCGTGCTCGTCGGGCGTCAGCCCGCGGTGTTCACCGCGGCCGCCGCCAACGCGGCGGCCTGCTCTGCGAGGATGAGGGTACCCGCCGGCCCGGCCTGCCCGCCGAGTTCGGCCGCGACGAGGAACCCTGGCTCGGCGTGCTCCGTCAGCCCTGGGTAACCGTTCAGCTGAACCCGGAGCTCGGCTCGCGCCGCGTCAAGCATGCCGGGCATCGCGGCGAGGCCGCCGCCGACGACCACCCGCTCGGGCGCGAGGGCGTAGACGATCGAGCGCACGCCGGCGGCCAGGTAGAACCCGACGAGCGCCGCCGCGTCGGCCCGGTCGGCGCCATCGAGATCCTCGGCCCGGCGGCCGAAGCGCGCTCCGACCGCGGGCCCGCTCGCCATGCCCTCGAAGCAGTCGCCGTGGAACGGGCAGATGCCCTCGTACGTGTCGCCGGGGCGGCGCGGGACGGCGATGTGGCCCGTCTCGGGGTGGCCCAGACCGTAGAGCAGCCGGCCATCGATCACGGTCCCGGCACCGATCCCGGTGCCCAGGGTCAGGTAGACGAAGGATCCGAGCCCGCGCGCCGCCCCCCACCGACCCTCCGCGAGCGCGGCGGCGTTGACGTCGGTGTCGAAGGCGACGGGCATGTCGAGGGCCGCCACAAAGGGGCCGAGAACGTCGGTGCCCGACCAGCCCAGCTTCGGCGTGGTCGTGATGAACCCGTAGCGGGGGTTCGAGCGGCGCAGCTCGACTGGGCCGAACGAGCCGATCCCGATCGCGTCGATCGGCGCTCCCGCGGCGATCGCGCGCCGGAAGAAGTCGAGCGCCGCTCCGAGCGTCTCGGCCGGACCGGCCACGTCGATGCGCTGCGTCTCCACGATGTCGTCCGGGCCGGTCCCGATGACGCACACGAACTTCGTCCCGCCGGCTTCGACTCCGCCGAACACTCGTCGTCCTCCGCCTCGTGTTGCCGCCGCTCAGGAACCCAGGTAGGTCAGCACCGCCAGCACGCGGCGGTGGTCGTTCTCCGAGTCGGGCAGGTCGAGCTTGCCGAAGATGTTGCTGATGTGCTTCTCGGTGGCGCCCTCGGAGATGCCCAGCAGGGCCGCGACGCCCACGTTCGTTCGTCCCTCGGCCATCGCCGCGAGCACCTCGCGCTCGCGGGGCGTCAGCGCGTGGAGCGGGTCGTCCGCACGCCGCGCCACCATCAGCTGGGCGACCACTTCGGGATCGAGCGCGGTCCCGCCGCCGGCGACGCGCCGCAGGGCGTCCATGAACTCGCGGATGTCGGCGACGCGGTCCTTGAGGAGGTAGCCGACGCCGCCGGCCCGATCGGCGAGCAGCTCCGTCGCGTACTGGCGCTCGACGTACTGGCTCAGGACGAGGACGGGGGTGCCGGGGACGAGCCGCCGGGCCTCGATCGCCGCGCGGAGCCCTTCGTCGCGCTGGGTGGGCGGCATGCGGACGTCGACGACGGAGACGTCGGGCTGGTGCTCGACGACGGCCTCGACGAAGGACGGGCCGTCGCCCACCTTGGCCACGACGACCCCGCCGGAGTCGGCAATCAGCCGCGCCAGCCCCTCCCGGATGAGCACCGAGTCCTCGGCGATGATGACCCGCAGCGGCTGGACGTCCACGGGTCGATCATGCACCAACCGCCTCCGCTCGTGGCGCTACCGCCGAGGCGGCCCCGCGAGCGGCGGCGCATAGTACCGGGCATGAGCCAGTCGCCATCCGCCACGCCGCCCGAGCCGAACGCCACGGCCGACCCCGCCGCACCGCCCGTCGTCATCGTCGGTGCCGGCGTCGCCGGCCTGACGGTCGCCCTCCATCTCGCCGATCGGCACCCCGTCGTCCTCCTCGCCAAGCGCGGCTTCGACGAGGCGGCCACCGCGTGGGCCCAGGGCGGCATCGTGGGCGTGCTGGGCGACGACGATAGCGTCGATCTCCACGTTCGCGACACCCAGGAGGCCGGGGCCGGCCTGGTCGATGAACACGTGGCGCGCTTCATCGCCGAGAACAGCGGCCAGGCGATCGAGTGGCTGGTCGAGCAGGGCGTGCCGTTCACGGCGGATCCCGACGGGCCGCTGGGCCTTCACCTGACGAGGGAAGGCGGCCACGCCGTCCGGCGCATCGCCCACGCCGCCGACGCGACCGGCCGGGCGATCCACGAGTCGCTGCTCGCCCGCGCCCGCAACCACCCGAACATCACGATGCGCGAGCGCTGGATGGCGGTCGACCTGGTCACCTCGCGCCATCTCCACCGCGACGAGCCCGCCCGCTGCTACGGCGTCTACGCGCTCGACATCGACCGGCAGCACATCGAGACGCTCCCGGCGGCCGCCGTCGTGCTCGCGACCGGCGGCGTCGGCAAGGTCTACCGCTACACGACGAACCCGGACACCTCGACCGGCGACGGGATCGCGATGGCCTGGCGGGCCGGCTGCCGGGTCGGGAACATGGAGTTCATCCAGTTCCACCCGACCTGCCTCTACCACCCCGAGGAGCGCACCTTCCTGATCAGCGAGGCGCTCCGCGGCGAGGGCGCCTTCCTCACCCTCCCCGACGGCCGGCGCTTCATGGCCGACCACGACCCCCGCCTGGAGCTCGCGCCGCGCGACATCGTGGCCAGGGCGATCGACTTCGAGATGAAGAAGCACGGTCTCGACCACGTCTGGCTCGACGCCACCCGCCTCGGCGAGGCCTTCCTCAAGGAGCACTTCCCGACGATCCATGCCCGCTGCCTGGAGCTGGGCATCGACATCGCGCGCCAGCCGATCCCGGTGGTGCCGGCGGCCCACTACACGTGCGGCGGGGTGGTCACCGACCTCGACGGGCGAACCGACCTGCCCGGGCTCTTCGCGGTCGGCGAGACCACCTACACCGGCCTCCACGGCGCCAACCGGCTGGCCAGCAACTCGCTGCTCGAATGCGTGGTCGTCGGCCGCTCCTGCGCGGCGCGAATCGACGCGGACGCGCCGGGCGAGGCGGTGGCCCTGCCCGACTGGGACGAGAGCCGGGTGGAGAACGCCGACGAGCAGGTCGTCATCTCCCACAACTGGGACGAGCTGCGGCTCTTCATGTGGAACTACGTCGGCATCGTGCGGACGACGAAGCGGCTCGACCGCGCCCTCCGCCGGATCGACCTGCTCCGGGGCGAGATCGACGAGTACTACGCGCAGTTCCGGGTCAACCGCGACCTCCTGGAGCTGCGCAACCTCGTGGACTGCGCGGAGCTCGTGGTCCGGTCCGCCCTCTCGCGCCACGAGAGCCGCGGCCTCCACTTCAGCCGCGACTACCCGGCCACGTACCCGGCCACGCTGCCGACGGTGCTGCTGCGGGGCCCGCGGGAGCGCTGACCGCGGGCGGTCCCCGCCGCGGCACCGCGAGCCGATTCGCCCGCCTCCGCGCCCGCGAAGGGAAGCCGGCGGGCGAGGACCCAGAGGAACGGCACCGGCCCCTGGGGCTCCACCGTCTCGATGACCTCGTCGACCAGGAGCTCGAACCCGGCAGCCGCCACGAGGCGTCGGTTCGTCTCGGCATCGTGGTTGCTGAAGAACATCGGATGGCCCAGCCACTCGCCGGTCCAGTCGGGGCTGTCGGCGGACCCGAGCGTCGCGAGCAGAAGCCCGCCCGGAACGAGCCAGCGGGCAACGCGCCCCAACAGGTCCCCGTGCTCCTCGCGAGGGACGTGCAAGATCGAGTAGAAGGCGGTCACCCCGTCGAAGGACCCCGCGGGGAAGTCGATCCCGGCCATGTCGGCCTGGATGAACGTGGCTTCAGGCACGTTGCGACGGGCTGCCTCGAGCTGACCCGCCGAGATGTCGACCCCGGTCACGGTGAATCGCACTGCCAGCGCAGACGTCGAGGGGAGGCCGGAACCACAGCCGAGGTCGAGGACGCGCGAGCCCCGTGGGAGGCGCGCGGAGAAGGACTCGAGCATCCGGTCCCGGGCATCGAGGACGCCCGCGGCCCACGCCGCGTAATCCTCGCCGAGGGCGTCGTATCCCTCTGCCACGGTCGCCTTGCGGGGGTCGTGCGTCGGGCCCGGTGCCTTCGGCGTGGATCCCACCCGATTGCCTAGCGAGGCGCGGGCCGACGGGCAGCACTCACGCTGCCCACGCCTGCGAAGCGCATCGAGAAGTCGACCGCGCGCACATCCTTGGTCAGCGCGCCGACCGAGATCCGATCCACGCCGGTCCCAGCGATCTCGCGCAGCCGCTCCAGCGTCACGCCTCCGGAAACCTCCAGGAGGGCGCGTCCGGCGTTCAGGGCGACCGCCTCGCGCATGCGCTCGAGGGCGAAGTTGTCGAGCAGGATGCTCGCGGCGCCGGCCGCGATCGCCTCCTCCAGCTGGGCGAGCGTCTCGACCTCGACCTGGACCTCGACCCCGGCGTCGAGGGCGCGCGCCTGCGCGATCGCCGCCGTGATGCCGCCGGCCGCCGCCACGTGGTTCTCCTTGACGAGGATGCCGTCCCACAGCGCGAGGCGCTGGTTCGATCCCCCACCGACGCGAACCGCGTACTTCTGGGCGAGGCGCAGGCCCGGGATCGTCTTGCGCGTGTCCAGGACGACGCAGCCGCGGGGGTTCGGCGAGGCGCCCTCGATCGCGCGCACGTGGTGGCGCGCCGCGGTGGCCGTTCCCGAGAGCAGCTGCAGGAAGTTGAGCGCCGGGCGCTCGGCGGTGAGGAGCGCACGTGCGTCGCCGCGGACCTCGCAGACCTGCGAGTCGGCCGCCATGTCGGCGCCCTCGTCGTAGCGCCAGTCGGTCTCTGCGTCCGGGTCGAGCGCCCTGACGCAGGCCTCGAACCAGTCGCGCCCGCACAGGACGGCCTCCTCGCGGACCTTCACGCGCGCAGTCGCGGGGCCGCGCGGGACCAGGAGGGCGGTCCAGTCGCCGGTCCCGACGTCCTCGCGCAGCGCGTCCCGCACATTGCGGGCGCGGGCCTCTTCGAGCGTCTCGTTGACGGGCGGCGGCTCGTAGGCCGACGGCGGTTCGGACGCGGCCGGCGCGGCGGGGGTGTCCACGTCGGCCCGTCTCAGACCGAGCCGAGGTGGGGCACGAACCCGTGGGCCGGCGCGACCAGGCTCTCCGGGTGCTCGGCCACGAACGCGAGCATCCGCTCGATCGGGACCAGCGCGCGCGTGCGGGTGGGCTCCGGCACGAGGATCTCCCCGGTCCCGCGCTCGAGCGCGTCGATCGACGCCGGCCACGTCGTTCATCGCCATCCAGGGGCAGTGGGCGCAGCTCTTGCAGGTGGCGCTGTCCCCCGCCGTGGGCGCCTCGATCAGCGTCTTGCCGGGGGCCAGCTGGCGCATCCGGTGGAAGATGCCTTTGTCGGTGGCCACGATGTACTCGTCGGCCTCGCCGTCCACGACGACCTTGAGGAGCTGGCTGGTCGAACCCACGACGTGGGCCTGGGCGGCGACGGTCGCGGGAGACTCGGGATGGACCAGCACGAGCGCGCCCGGGTGCTCCGCGCGAAGAAGCTCGAGCTCGAGGCCCTTGAACTCCTCGTGGACCACGCACGCGCCGTTCCACATCAGCATGTCGGCGCCGGTCTCGCGGGCGATGTAGGAGCCGAGGTGGCGGTCGGGAGCCCAGAGGATCTTCTCGCCCCGTTCGGCGAGGTGGCGCACGATCGCCAGCGCGCACGAGCTGGTGACGATCCAGTCGGCGCGCGCCTTCACGGCCGCGCTCGTGTTCGCGTAGACGACGACCGTCCGGTCGGGGTTGGCGTCGCAGAAGGCGGCGAACTCGTCCGGCGGACAGCCGATGTCGAGCGAGCAGGTCGCATCGAGGTCGGGCGCCAGGACGCGCTTCTCGGGGCTCAGGATCTTCGCCGTCTCCCCCATGAAGCGGACGCCGGCCACGACCAGCGTGTTCGCGGGGTGGTCGCGCCCGAAGCGGGCCATCTCGAGCAAATCGGCAACGCAGCCGCCGGTCTCGAGGGCCAGGTCCTGGAGGTCGCCGTCGACATAGAAGTGGGCGACGAGGACGGCGTCGTGTTCCTTCAGCAGTGACGCGGCGCGAGCCTTCCACTCGGCGCGCTGGGCCGGCGTCGGCACCAGCGGCACGCGCGCCCACGCCCGGGCGATGGTCTCCGTCCCATCACCGGCTGGCAGCGAGTACTCGACCTCGATCTGGCTCATGGCCCTCGGCTCGTTCGTCCGGTGCGTGGGCCGCGACGTTCGCGCGGCAGCGTGATCGTACCGCGCGGCGGGCGACACCTACGTCGCCACGGGCACCGGGCGCACGCGCTCCCAGGTCTCGACCCGCCAGAGACGGCCGTCGCGACCCGCGACGCGCACAAAGCCGGCCGCCTCCAGGAGACCGGCCATCGCCGTCACCCGGTGGACGCGCATCCGGTACCCGGCCGAGCGACGGAACATGACGACGTTGCCGATCGACGCCCCGGCCCGGATCCACCAGCGGTCGCGCGGGTAGACCAGGCCGAGCCGCCGGCGCGCGAGGGTCGACGCCGCGGTCAGCAGGGATGCCATGTCGCCGTAGCAGCAGACGACGCGATCGAGGGCGACGAGATCCGCGGGCTCGAGCGTCGGCGCAACACGGGTGAGGTCGCCGAGGACGTGCCGGACGCGGTCGCCGTACCCGTGGCGCTCGGCCTCGTCGCGGGCGGCGGCAACGTAGGCGCCCGAGCCGTCCACGTCGACCGCGCTCGCCGCCCCGCGCGCGAGCAGCCCGAGGTGAACCGCGCCGACGCCGGCCCCGACGTCGAGCACGGTCGCGCCCGTGAGATCGAAATCCGACGCGAGCTCGTCGATCAGCTCCCGCGTCGCCCACGGCGCACCCGTGCGCCGGAAGTCGCGGACGTCACGATCCACCGTCTGCCGGTCGAAGACCCGCTCGCACGAGGGAATCCCCTCGCCGCAGCACCCACCCATCGTCCCCTCCCCAGGTTGGGGCATTGTGGACCGTCCGGGGCGAGTGTCAACCGGCCGGCGGCCGCACGATCCCCGTCCTCCGCCGGGTGCCAATCCCGGCGGCGGGCTGATCCCCCGGCAGGCTCAGCGGCTCAGCGCCGGCGGAACGTCCGCACCGCGCCGGAGGCCATGACCAGCGTCCAGGCCACGAGCCCGACGGCCACGGCCCCGATGACGAGCGTCGAACCGACGGCGTTCCAGGCCCACAGGCCGACGGCGATCGGCAGCAGGAGGATCCAGGCGATCACCGCCGCGACCGGCGCGAGGCCGGTCAGCCACGCCCAGGCGTCCACCAGCACGTCGCCGCCCGTCGCCAGTCCGACGGCGAAGCCGACCCACAGGACGGTGAAGATCGCGATGCCGTAGAGGCTCAGGCCGACCTCGAGCGCACGCCCGGCGCGACGGCGGGGCGGCTCCGCAGGGGCCGGCGGGGCGGCCGTCGGGGGCGCGATCACGGCGCGGGCGCGGCCGTCGCCGGCCATCCCTCGGCCACGAGGTTCGCCACCAGGGCGGTCCAGCCGGCCTGGGCATCGGCCCCGATCCCCTCGCCGGTCTCGGCGTTGAAGTACTCGTGGAAGCGGCCGGTGGCCTGCCAGTCGGCTTCGACGACCCCGACCACCCGCTCGCGGACGTCGTCGCGAGCGCGGCATCGAGCGGGCCCAGCGCCTCGACGAGCAGGTAGTTGATGGGCACCCAGACCGGGCCCCGCCAGTTCGAGTTGACGCCCCGCTCCCTCGCGTAGCCCGGCTGGTAGATGACGCTCTTCGCCGAGACGGAGCGGACGCCGTACGCGGAGAGCAGCTGCTGGGGGTCGCGCAGGGCGGCCAGGACCCGCTCGAGACGATCGGCCGGGACGATCCCCGCGACGAGCGGGATGAGGCCGCTGTACGACTTCGTGGGGATGAAGCCGTCGCCGCCCGTGTCGAGGTCGAAGTAGAAGCCCGCGCCCTCGTCCCACAGGTGGGCGTTGACGGCCGCGGCAATCGTCTCGACGTCGGCCGCGTAGCGGGTCGCCGCGGCGGTGTCGCCGAGCGCCTCCGCGATCTTGCCCAGGTACCGGGCGAAGAACGCCATCCACCCGGAGGCGTCGGCCTGCGCCTCGCCCTCACCACGCGGCAGGTTGTCCATCCCGAGGAACCCGCCCGTGAAGAGGCCGGCCGGCTCGACGGCGTTGGCTTCCCACCAGTAGTCGTAGAGGCGCTGCAGGCCCGGGTAGACCTCCTGCAGGAACGCGGTGCCGGCGCCCGCCTCGTGGATCCGCCAGGCCGACCAGGCGAAGACCGGCGGGCACTCGACGCCCATGACCCATTCGGCGCAGGGGACGTGGCCGTCGGGCTGCTGCCAGCGGTCGCCGAGGATGAAGCGCAGCTGGTCGGCCGCGAGCTGCGGGTCGATGAGCGACGCCGTGACGGCCTGGAAGCCGGTGTCCCAGCTGGCCAGCCAGGGGAACTCCCACGTGTCGGGCATGATCAGGACGTCGTTCGCGTCGACCTTCCCGGCCCAGGCGGGGTCGTAGGACGAGGCCCCGTCCCAGGTGTAGAGGCTCTGGCTCCAGAGGAGGCTCGCCAGGGCCTGGCGGTAGACGTCCTCGTGCTGGGTGACCGCGCCGCGGAAGAGCCCGTCAGCCTCGTCGCGCCGGAAGGCGACGATCTCGTCCGCCCCGGCGAGGAGCTCCATCGCCCGCGCCTGCGCGGCCGCCGGGTCCGCCGCCTCGGCCCACGCGAAAGGAAGGGTCTCCGAGGCGCCCGCGTCGAGCGGGAGGCGATACGCGAGCGCGCCGATGTGCCCGGGTCCGGAGCCCGTCAGCGCGCCGTCGCGCAGGTTCGCATCGAGGGCCCGCTTCTTGTCGCTCACCTGGGCGCTGGTGGGGGCAGTCCCGATGATCGCGACGACCGAGGACGGCCCATGGAGGAGCAGCCCATTGGGGATCAGCTCCACGCGCCGCGTCGGGTCGTGGAACCAGCCTTTGAGGACCAGGTCCAGCGGAGCCGCGTCCGCCCCGGTGTTCGTCGCAGTGGCCATGAGGATGCCGGAGACGCTGTCGGCGCGCGCGCCGTCGAACGTGATCTCGAACGTCGGCTCCTTCGCGGGGTACGCGAAGACGGTGCGGTAGTAGCTGCTCGTCGGCGTGTTGGGGCCGAAGGTCCGCTGGTCGACGATCGCCTCGCCGTGCTCGCCGGACGGGTTGCTCCAGCCGAAGTAGCGCTCGGCCACGCGGACCTGGCGTCCGTCCCATGCCGCCCAGCCGATGGCGAACGCGCCATCGCGGGTCGTCAGCCCCGCGATCCCGTCCTCGCCGTAGCGGTATTGAGTCTTGATGGCGTCGAGGTAGTCGAGACCCCACCCGTTGCCGCCGACGGCCTCGCGGGGCGTGCCCCACTCGCGCTCGGAGAGGTACGTGCCCCACCGCGTGTCGAGCTGGTCCCAGGCCGGCAGGCCGCGGGTCGGGCTCGAACCGGAGAGGAGCGCGACGAGGACGGCCGCGCCGAGCACCAGCGCGACGGCGAGGATCGCCACGATGGCAACGAGCCGCCGCCGGCCCCCCGTCGGCCGGGGCGGCCGGCGAGGGTGCAAGACCCGTCTCGTTCCCGGACACGTTCACGTCGCTCACGTCCGCGCCCCCTTTTCGTTCGCTAGGCCTTCGCCCCTGCCAGCGCAGCGCTCACGAGCGCCTGGGCCTCCTCGATCAAGCGTGCGAGGTGGTCGGCGCCGCGGAAGCTCTCCGCGTACACCTTGTAGACGTTCTCCGTCCCCGACGGCCTGGCCGCGAACCAGCCCTGGGTCGTGGACACCTTCAGGCCGCCGATCGCCGCGCCGTTGCCCGGCGCCGCCGTCAGGATCCCGGTGACCGGATCGCCGGCCAGCTCGGTCGCGGTGACGGCGCTGGGCGAGAGGCGGGCGAGGACGGCCTTCTCGTCGGGGGTCGCCGGCGCGTCCACGCGCCGGTAGGCCGGGGCACCGAAGCGGCCGGTCAGCTCGGCGTAGGCGGCGCCCGGGTCGCGGCCGGTCCGGGCCGTCATCTCCGCGGCGAGCAGGCACGCGATGATCCCGTCCTTGTCGGTGGTCCAGGTCGTGCCGTCGCGACGCAGGAACGAGGCGCCGGCGCTCTCCTCGCCGCCGAACCCGATCGAGCCGTCGATGAGGCCGGCCACGAACCACTTGAAGCCGACCGGAACCTCGAGGAGGCGCCGCCCGAGGTCGGCCACGACGCGGTCGATCATCGCGGACGACACGAGCGTCTTGCCGACGGCCACGTCCCGGCCCCAGCCCCGGGCGCCGCCGAACAGGTAGGCGATCGCGGCCGAGAGGAAGTGGTTCGGGTTGAGGAGCCCGTCCGCCGGCGTGACGATCCCATGGCGGTCGGCGTCGGCGTCGTTGCCGACGGCGAGGTCGAAGCGCTCGCGCAGGGCGACGAGGCCGGCCATCGCGTGGGGCGACGAGGGGTCCATCCGGATCCGTCCGTCCCAGTCCACGGTCATGAAGCCGAACGTCGGGTCGACCGCCTGGTTCACCACGGTCAGGTCGAGGCCGTAGCGCTCGCCGATCGCCGCCCAGTAGTGGACGCTCGCCCCGCCCAGCGGGTCCACGCCCAGGCGCAGCCCGGACGCCCGGATCGCCTCCATGTCCAGCACCGCGCCAAGGTCGCCGACATAGACGCCCCGGAAGTCGTACGGCCGGGCCGCGGCGCGCGCCCGCTCGTACGGGACGCGCGCGACGTGGTCGACGCCCTCCTGGAGGATCCGGTTGGCCTCGTCCTGGATCCAGCCCGTCGCGTCCGTGTCGGCCGGGCCGCCGTTGGGCGGGTTGTACTTGAAGCCGCCGTCCTCGGGCGGGTTGTGCGACGGCGTCACGACGATGCCGTCGGACAGGCCCGCCGTCCGGCCGCGGTTGTACCCCAGGATCGCGTGCGACAGCGCCGGCGTGGGGACGAAGCCGTCGCCGCTGTCCACGAGGACGTCGACGCCGTCCGCGACGAGGACCTCCAGCGCGGTGCGCGTGGCCGGCTCCGAAAGGGCGTGCGTGTCGCGGCCCAGGAAGAGCGGTCCGGTGATCCCGAGCATCCGCCGGTAGCGGGCGACGGCCGCGCTGGCGGCGACGATGTGGGCCTCGTTGAAGGAGCGGTTCAGCGACGAGCCGCGGTGCCCGGAGGTCCCGAAGGCGACCCGCTGCGCCGGGATCGACGGGTCAGGGGCCTCGTCGAAGTAGGCGCTGAGCAGCCGGTCGACGTCGACGAGGATCGACGGGTCGGCCGGCAGCCCGGCGCGATCGCTGACGGTCATCCTGCGCGTCGCCTCCTGCTCTGCCCGACGGCGGCTCGCCGTACCCAAAGAGTAGTCGCCCGGGCCGCGCCTGCGCCGGGCCCGCGGGCCGCTGGACGGACGACCCACCGAACCGGCGCATCGTCCGCACGGAATCCACACAACCGGGTGCGAGGCTGATCCCCGTCAAGCAACCGCCCGGAGCCACCGGGCTCCATGTAACGGAGAGATCATCATCATGCGTCGCACCGGATTCCTCGGGATCCTCCTCCTCGGCCTCGTCGCGGTCGTCGCGGGCCTCGTCGGCTACCAGGCCGGCCTCGCCTCGAACGCCATCGCCGCGGGCACGGCCGTCGTCGTGACCGGCGGGTTCCCGGGGTTCGGGTTCCTCTTCTTCCTCCTGTTCATCGGGTTCCTGTTCTTCGCCTTCACCGGTCGGCGGCGCGGGCCCTGGGGACCCGGGCACGGCCACGGCCCGTGGGTCGGGCGCATGGGCCCCGGCGGCTTCGGCAGCCCCGGCACCACCGACCCGTCCGATCCTCGCCGCCAGTGGGTCGCCGAGATGCACCGGAGCCTCCACGCGGAGCAGGCGGCAGCAGATCGGCCCGCGGACGGCTCAACGGCCGGCTGACCGGCCGCTTCCCCTCCCCACCGCGACGCCGGGCGAGTATCCTCGCCCGGCGTCGCCTCGCCTTCGGAGCCCCATGCGCACCATCCTCGTCGTCGAGGACGAGCCCCAGATCGCCGCT
This sequence comes from uncultured Chloroflexia bacterium, assembly GCA_963705215.1. Taxonomy (GTDB): domain Bacteria; phylum Chloroflexota; class Limnocylindria; order Limnocylindrales; family CSP1-4; genus CTSoil-043. The sequence goes on from CAVPJI010000010.1 coordinate 15,604, forward strand.
CTCGTCCGCGACTACCTCCAGAGCGCCGGCTTCGCCGTCCTCCAGGCCGCGGACGGCGGCTCCGGGCTGACCCTCGCCCGCACCCGGCAGCCGGACGCGATCGTCCTGGACCTTGGCCTGCCCGTCGTGGACGGGCTCGACGTGGTACGCGCCCTCCGGCGCGACTCCACCGTCCCGATCGTGATCCTCACGGCGCGCGGCGACGAGACGGACCGCGTGGCCGGGCTGGAGCTCGGCGCGGACGACTACGTGGTGAAGCCCTTCAGCCCGAAGGAGCTTGTAGCTCGCGTCCGCGCGGTCCTGCGGCGGGTCGAAGCGGCCGCGCGACCGGTCGAGCGGCTCGTCACCGGCGACATGGAGGTCGACCTGGCGCGCCGCCGCGTCACGGTCGGCGGTCGCCACGTCCAGCTGACGCCCACCGAGTTCGAGCTCCTCGCGACACTGGCGCGCGAGCCGGGCCGGGTCTTCACCCGCGGCCAGCTCCTGGACGCCGTCCATGGCTTCAGCCTCGAGTCGTACGAGCGGGCGATCGACGGCCACGTGAAGAACCTCCGGCGCAAGCTCGAGCCGGATCCCGGCGCCCCGCGGTACGTCCGGACCGTCCACGGCGTGGGCTACGCGCTGGCCGAGCCGGAGCCGTGAGCGGGCCGCACGACAGCCGGGGCCCGGCCGAACCGGGGCGGCGCAGCGGACCAGGCGGGGCTGGGCGGGGCGGATGGGGCCCGGGCGGGCCGGCGGGCGAACGCAGGTGGAGCCGCCGGCGAGGTCCCCGTCGCGCGACCGGGTTCGTGGGCTGCCTGCTCCTCTCGCTGGTGCTCCTCGTCGGTGTCGTCACGGCGCTGGCGACCTGGCTGGCCGGCACCCTGCTTGGGATCCTCGCCCCCGGGGCCGGCGCGTCCGCTCCCACCGCGCTCGCCGTCGTCGTCGTCATCGTGGTCGCCGTGCTGATCGTCGGCCGAATCCTCGGACGCGCCGTGGGGCCGCTGGCGTCGATCGCGGACGCCGCCGAGCGCCTGGCCGACGGCGAGCCCAACGTCCGCGTGGAGGTCGGCGGCCCGGGCCAGGTCCGCAGGCTGGGCGCCTCATTCAACGCGATGGCCGAGCGGCTCGACCGGTCGCGCTCCGACCGCCAGGCGCTCCTCGCGGACGTGACCCACGAGCTCCGGACGCCGCTCCAGGTGATCGGGGGGAGCGTGGAGGCGATGCTCGACGGGGTGCACCCGCGCGACGATGCCCACCTCACTCCCATCCTCGCCGAGACCGCGGTCATGAACCGCCTCCTCGACGACCTCCGGACCGTCTCCCTCGCCGAGGCGGGGGCGCTCCCACTTCACCGCGAGGAGTTCGACGTCCGGCGCCTCCTCGCCGAGGTTGCCGCCGGTCATGCGGCAGCCGCCCGCGAGGCCGACGTCGAGCTGGCGTCCACTGCCGGGCCGGCCCTCCTCCTCGACGCCGACCCCCTGCGGATCCGCGAGGTCCTCGCGAACCTCGTTGTCAACGCGATCCGGCACACGCCGCCGGGCGGCTCCGTCCGCCTCGCCGCCACGATCGACGGCGCCTGGGTCGAGCTCACGGTGGCCGACACCGGCGAGGGGATCGCCCCGGCCGACCTGGACCGCGTGTTCGACCGCTTCCACCGGCGGGCGGACACCGGGGGCAGCGGCCTGGGCCTCACGATCGCCCGCGACCTCGTCGCCGCCCACGGCGGGACCATCCGCGCCGAAAGCGACGGGATCCCGGGGCATGGAACCACCTTCCGGGTGCGGCTCCCCCGCCGGGACTGAGCCGCGGAACGAGGCGCGGCGACGGGAGGCGCCGGTCTCGCCGTTCCGAATTGGGGCTGTTCGTCACTTGCACCCGGCGCAACCCGCTGTCGACCCTAGGGTCGGCACAGCGTCCCGCGGTCCCGCTGACACCGGGCGAGGAGCGCCCATTCTCGCTGGGCCCAGGAGGCAGCAATGACCGAGCAACCCGTCCCGGCCCAGCAGGGTGAGATCGCCCCCGCCGCGGAGTCGCCCGAGGCGGGCCTGATCGCCGGGCGCCCGGTGGAGGACCGGAGCTTCGAGATGGTCGAGGTCGGCGTCGGGGCCTCGCTCGGGCTCGCCATCGGCGCGGCCGTCGCGGGGCCTGTCGGCGCGGCTGCGGGCGTCGTCGTCGGCGGCGCCGCCGCATTCATTGCCGGCGAGGCGATCGAGCGCGCGGCCGGGCACGCGGCCGAGACCACCGACGCGACGGAGAACAAGTCGCAGGACCGGGCCTGACGCGAGCGTCGCCCTGCCGGGCGCCGCCGGGTCCGCGGGGCGAGTACGAACGGGCCATGGCATCCGCCACGCCCACCGCCGTAACCTCCGGGGACCATGGCCGAACCAAGCCGCCTCTGTCTCGTCCTGGAACGCGTCTCCGAGGAGGTCCACGAGCCCGAGTTCGTCGCCACGCTGCCCCTGGTGGGCTTCGAAGCGTTCGTCACCGGCTCCCGTGTGTTCGGCTGGGTGCGCCTCGACGCCGACCGCCTGACCGACATGCTGAATGCCCACGAGGAGCTCCAGCTGGCCAACGTCCTGGTCGAGCACCTGGGCGGCGGTGCCACGGTCACGGCCGACGAGGCAATCGTGCGGCGGGGCGAGCTCATCGCCGTGCGCGCCGGCAATCCGCGAGGGGATGCGGCCCGCCGGGAGCCCACGCTGACCCACCCGGTCATCGTCGAGTCGGGACCGTTCCTGGTCGCGGGGCATCTCCACGCTGCGGCCGGCGTCGACCCGATGGCCCGGATGCACGGCCGCGGCCCGATGGTGCCCCTCACGACGGCCTGGATCGCCTACCGGCCCGGCGGCGACGACCTGCGCGACCGCATCGGGACGATCATCGTCAACCGCGAGCTCGCAACCCGGATCGAGCTCGTGACCGAGCAGGAGCTCACGGAGGCACGCCTGTCCTCGCTGGCGGTCACCGGCTGAGTCGCCGGGCCACTCCGCGGCGTGCCGCGACGAGCGTGCGACGCGCGGCCACCGCCGTCAGGGGATCGGGGCGACGTCGAGCAGCGTGCTCTGCAGGGACGCGGCGCCGGCCGGCCGGTGAGCGTTGAAGACCGTGATGAAGACGCCGCCCGACACCGTCTTTGCGCCGGCCGACCCGACGAGCGTCACGCTGACCAGGCGGCCCGAGACCCCGCGATCGCGCAGGTCGAGCGCCACCAGCGTCCCGACGTTCGTCCGGCTGTCCGCCGCGAAGATGGCGGAGAGCTGGGCGAGCGCATACGTGTTCGTCTGCCAGGCCGCGTGGGGCGAGGTCGCGTCGTAGGGCACGCCGCTCGCGTCGCGGTCCGACGAGCCGCGCAGGTACGAGACCGGCGTCGCCACCTTCGCCCCGATCGCCGAGACGTAGACGTTCTCGTTGTTCTCGGTGGCTCCGCCGCCGGTCGAGTGGAACATCGCGCTGGCGATGCTGCTCCCGCTGTACAGGACGAGGTTGGCAGTCTCGGCGATGACGGCGTCGGCCGCAGCCGCCTCGGCCCGGACGCCGCGGTAGACCTGGGAGCGCGTGTCGTCGTACACGTCGAAGGTCGAGGTGCCGGGCCGGGTGCGGACGGCCGCGTACGAGCGTGCCGCGATCGTCTGGGCCTGGCGCGCCGCGAGCGGCCAGGAGGACGGCATCTCCATCGGCACGACGCCCCGGAGGTACGACTCGAGCGGCAGCTCGTTGACCACGTCGGCCTTCCCGCCGGAGAGGATGATCCGCAGGGTCCCGCGGTAGGTTCCGTAGGTGGAGGAGCGCGCCGGCAGCTGGAACACCGCGGCCTCGGTCGCGCCCTGGACGCGAAGGTCGCTCGGGGCGGGGGCGTCGTAGAGGACGGCGCCGGCGAGGTCCACGACCGCGCGCCAGCGCGTCGTCGTGCCGCTCGTCGTCGGGACCAGGCGAAGGCGGGCGTCGGGCGGGAAGAGCGCGTTCACGCCGGAGATCGACCAGGCGTCGCCGCGGCCGAAGATCGCGAGCCGGCTCGCGGCGGTCGGCACGTGGTTGTCCAGGAGCAGGACGCGGATCGTGGGCGCCCCGGGCAGCGCCCCGATGGTCGTCCCGGGGTAGTAGTGGGCCAGGATCTCGGCCGCGCCCTGCCCGGCGAGGGCGCGCCCGCGCGCGCCGTACTGGGAGAGACCAACGCCGTGGCCCCACCCGCGGCCGTAGAACGTCACGACCTGGCCGAGCGTCGTCAGCCCGCCGGGGGAGGATGGAAGCGTCGCGTCGGCGGGGGCGGGTGTCGGGGCCGCGCTGGCCGCCAGGACTCCGGTCGCCGCGTAGAGGGCCGCGATGCCGTAGACGGAGGAGACGGCCGTCCCGTTGACATGCGTGATCCGGTACCAGGTCGAGCCGGACTTCCAGCCCGCGCAATCGGTGCCCCACGACGAACCGTTCACCGCGGCATCCACCGTGAGGGCGGTGCCGAGGGCGAGCCGGGTCGCGACGGCGGCGCCGGTGGACGCGGCGGTGCGCAGGTTCACGTCGGTGCACGCCGGGACCATGGTCGCGGCACCGGGCGCCGGGGCGGCCGGAGGGACTGCCGGATCGACCGGCGCCGGCGCCGGGACGGGCGCAGGGGCGGGTGCGATGGCGGGTCCGCCGTCGGCGAACAGGCAGGCGAAGTACGTCTTCGTCGTGCCGGGCGTGATCGCCGCCGCGCAGCCGAAGCGCTGGTACGCGGCCAGCTGCGAGGTCCGGTGCGGCGTGGAGCTCATGAAGCTGCGCTGGGCCATGGCGACCGTTGTCGGCGTGGTGGTCGTGCCGCCCGTGCAGCTCCCGCCGGCGAGGTCACAGCCGAGCTGGTAGGAGGTCGCGGTCGCACCGAGCGTGTTCCAGTGGAGGATCTCGCTGCGGACCTGCGTGTAGCCGAAGACCGTCCGGACCATCTCGAGGGCCGGGTAGGCCGTGGTCGTCCCGGACTTGTAGCAGCCGGCGACGTAGTGGCCGAAGTACGAGCGGGCGGCCATGTCGGCGGCGCGGCCACGGAGCGTCAGCCCCGGGTTGGTCGGGCACGTGAACGAGCGATCACCAGCGATGGCCACCAGGCCCGGATCCACCTGGAACGCGGGGCGGCCGAGCGCGGCCCGTTCGAGGTTGACGAGGCGCATGAGCTCGGCGCCGTACGGGTCGCTCGCCGCGGACGCGGGGTCGACGGGCGCGGGGACGGGCGCGGGAGGCGTGGCGGGGGCAAGCGCCGGAGTGGCAAGAGCCGGCGCCGGCGGCACGGGGGCCGGCGACGCGCTCGGCGCGGTCTTGAGCAGGCCGGCCGCGGCATAGAGGTAGGTCACCCCGAACTTCGATCGCACCGTCGCGCCGTTGACGTGGCTGATCCGGTGCCATGTCGACCCGGCCTTCGGGCCGGCGCAGTCCGTGCGCCAGCTCGCGCCGGGGACGGTGGCCGTGACCGTGAGCTTCGCCGTGGTCGCGAGCCTCGTCCTGATGGCCGACGTCGTCGCGGTGGCCGCGCGCAGGTTCACTCCCGAGCACGCCGGGACCATGGGCTGGGCGGCTGCGGCGACCGGCGCCGGCACGGCGGCCACGCCGACGAGCAGGAACGCGGCGAGCACCGCTGCGAGCGGGGCTGCGGGCACGCGCCGCTGGGCGAGGCGCGAACGGGAATCTGGCACGACGTCCTCCATCGACGTCGCCCAGCGTGGTGGTTCGGGAGGCCCGCGCCCACGACCCAACAGGACCACCTGGGACCAGCGCAAAGGACTACCGGATGCGAGAAGGCCAGCGAGCGTCGGGCCGGGAAGGCCGGATCCCCCGGATCGGCCGCCGCCGGCCGGTTGGGGGCGCGGCGGGCGCGGCCTCGTCGGTCCGCGCCGCCGATCAGCGTGCTACCGGCCCTCCTGAGGGGTCAGACAGGCTCCAGCCCGCTACCACTCGCACTTGTCTGGCGGATTCTCGGGGTTGGACTTCGCATAGGTCACGATCTGCTCGACAAGATCCCGCCATCGCCTCACGGCACCGTCGGGGCCGGTCGCAGGTCCCCGTACTGGCCCGGGCAGTAGCAGGCGGGCCGCGGCGTCCGATCGAGCCCGGTTCCGTTCCTGGTGGGCGCCGCCGCCCGTTCCCGGACCCGGCGATGGAACGAGCCGTCATCGGCGAGGCTGCCTCCGATGCTCTGGACGGGCTGGCGAACGCCGTGCGGGGTAGAGTTGCTGGCTTCCGAATGCCGGGGGCAGTACGGCGTCTTCCTCGGGAGCGGGGCCTCGCGTCGCCTATCGCGCCGATCGCGGCGCCTCCGCCCTCGACACCCCGGCCGCGATGCCGGATCGTCCCGAGTCGCTGAACTCAGAGCTGAGCCCCATCTACGAGGTCGCAGGCCAACCACTCAACAGGGGCTGAATGATCGCCCACAAGGCCACCTCGCTCGGGTGCTCCGGCGCCCGCGGGGCACGGGTCAAGGTGTACCTCCCGGGACCGTCAGCCCTGCGCGATGATCGCCGCGACGCCGATCTCGGCGAGCTCCATGTCCTCGAGCTCCGGGAGCCCGCTCACCGCGACAGAGCCCACGACGGAACCATCCACGACGACGGGGACGCCGCCGCCCCAGCCGACGTAGCGGGGATCGCCGTAGTAGGCGATGTCGAACCCAGTGTCGGGGTCGCGCGCCGCCTGGCCAGTCTCGCGCGTCGGCGTGCGCTCGCGCGCCGCGGTCCAGGCCTTGTTGGCCGCGATCTGGATCGATGATGGTGGTGCCCCGTCGAGGCGAACGAGGTAGATCAGCTCGCCATGGGCGTCCGCCACGGCGACGACGGCCGCTCGTCCCCGTCGGGCAAGCTCCTCGCGGATCGCCTGCGTGGCGATCTCGGACTCCCGGAGACCGAGGCTCACGTACGACTGCATCCTGCTGCTCCCTGGGCGCTACGTGAAGAGAGCATAGGCCGACCCGCCGGTGGTCCGGGCGGCCTGCCCCGCCGGTGATCGGGCGGGCCGACCCGCCGGGGATCCGGGCGGCCTGCCCTCGCCGGGCGCAGCGGGCAGGAGTACGGTTCGCCCGTGGATCGCCGCTGGCTCGTGCTCTCGGCCGTGTCGCTCGGCACGTTCATGGCGACGCTCGATGGGTCCATCGTCAACATCGCCCTGCCGAGCATCGGGCGGGCGTTCGGGGTCGACCTGGCAACGGTCGAGTGGGTCGTCGTCGCCTACCTGCTGGTCATCGGCAGCCTGCTTCTCCCGTTCGGCCGCCTGGGCGAGGTGGTCTCGTTCCGGAGGGTCTACCTCGCCGGGTTCGCGATCTTCACGGCGGCCAGCGTCCTGTGCGGCCTGGCCCCGAGCATCGGCGCGCTCATCGGGTTCCGGGCGCTCCAGGGCGTCGGGGCGGCGATGATCATGGCGATGGGTCCCGCCATCGTGGCCCGCACCTTCGGCCCGGGCGAGCGCGGCCGGGCGCTCGGCCTCAATGCCATCAGCGTCTCGATCGGCCTGACGCTGGGGCCCGCGCTGGGCGGCCTCCTGACCGAGCTTGCGACGTGGCGAGCGATCTTCCTGGTCAACGTGCCGGTCGGGCTCGTCGCCATCGCCTGGGCGGCGCGGATCCTGCCGGCGGACCGACCCGGCCGGCGCGAGTCGTTCGACATCCCGGGTGCGGCCCTCGCCTCCGCAGGCCTCCTCGCCTTCCTGCTCGCCCTCAACCAGGGCGGAGCGTGGGGCTGGACGAGCCCGGCCACGGTGGGGCTGCTCCTCCTCGCCGGCGCGCTGGGGATCGCCTTCCTCGTCGTCGAGGGGCGCACGGCCACGCCGATGATGGATCTGCGCCTCTTCCGCGTTCGCGCCTTCTCCGCCGGCCTCGCGAGCGTCTTCGTCGCTTTCGTCGGGCTCTTCACGGCGACGTTCCTGCTCCCGTTCGTCCTCCAGGAGGGATCGGGCTTCAGTCCGCTCGAAGCAGGGCTCCTGATCACGCCGATCCCCATCACCGCGGCGCTCGTCGCTCCCTTCAGCGGCACCCTGTCCGATCGGATCGGACCGCGACTGCCGGCGAGCCTCGGGATCGCTCTCCTGTCTGCGGGCCTGCTCAGCCTCACGACCCTCCCGCCAGCATTCGCGCCGGTTGAGCTCGCGTGGCGCCTCGCGCTCATCGGCGCCGGACAGGGGCTCTTCATGTCGCCCAACAGCAGCGCCGTGCTCGGCGCAGTCCCCCGGCCGCGCCTCGGCACGGCGTCGGGGATGGCGGCGGAGACGCGCGTCGTGGGTCAGGCGCTCGGGATCGTGGTCAGCGCGGCGGTCGTGGCCGCCCGGCTGCCCGTGCACCTCGCCGAGCTCGGCGCCGTCGGCGATGAGCAGGCGCTCAGCGAGGCCTTCGTGGCGGCCACCCACGACGCGTTCGTGGTGGCTGCCCTGATCTGCAGCGTCGGCATCGCGACCAGCCTCGTCCGCGGCGGAGGCCGCGAGCAGCCGGCCGGCGAGGACGTCCGGGCGCCGGGGTGACGCCGTCGGCGGCGGGAGCGAGCCGGCGCCCCCCGCCCACCGGCCGCCTGTCTCAGCCCTTGGAGGCTCCAGTCCCGCTGGCCGCACCGGCCACGGCCGCGGCACCGGCCGCGGCCAGCTCCTCCATCCGCTTCGCCGTGTAGGCCGGGCCCTCCTCGCGGGTGAGCTGGGCCAGGACATCGATCGGCAGCTGGTTGAGGATGGCCCCGTTCGGGTTGAAGAGCACGTGCTCGTCCACCGCGAGGCCGAAGGCAGATCCCTCCTTGACCGCGTGATAGAGCGTCCGCGGCGCGACGGCGTCGCCGACGTTGATCACGTTGACCCCGGCCGCCCGGAGCTCCCCGAAGAGCGCCGCTGCGGGACGCGTGTGGCAGGTCACGACGTCGTCGACCTCGAGCGTCGTCCGCCCGAATTCCTTGTCCTGGAGGACGACCTCGCCGGCGCGGATCTCGGCCACGGTCGTGCTCGTGATCACGGTCACGGGGTGCTTGTACGGACGCGAGTGGAGCACCTCGGCGTCGCCCTGCGCGAAGCGCTTGCGCAGGACGTACATGTGGATGACCTCGCAGTCGGCGGCGAACTCGCGGTTCTCGGTCACGATCGTGACCTGCTTGCCGATGTCGGCCAGGAAGGCGGCGGTGTCCGTGGCGGCGTAGCTGTCGCCCCACAGGAGGACGCGGGCGCCGAGCTTACGCATGCGGCGCCCGCCCGGGTGGCACTCGCAGGCGATCTTCGGGCAGGCCATCGCCTCCTCGAAGGGGACGACGCGCGAGGCGTCGCCGGCAACCTCGGGCACGTACGAGACCGCGCCGGTGGCGTTGAGCACGAGGTCGAAGCCGCGGAGCTCCTCCACGGTGGGAGCGTGGTTGAGCCGGATGTCGACGGCGAGGTCCAGGAGCTGGTCGCGGATCCAGTCCAGGTACCAGCGCATCTTCTCCTTGCCCGGGACCAGGCAGACGTAGAGCATCGCCCCGCCGAGCTCGGCGTGCTTCTCGAAGAGCGTCACCTGGTGGCCGCGCTCGGTCGCGATCCGGGCCGCCTCCATGCCGGCCGGCCCACCGCCGACGACGGCGACGCGGACCGGCTTCGTCGTCCGCTTCATCTGCGCATAGGCGGGGTTGCCGCAGGCGGCGTTGATGGAGCAGGCGATCTCCTTCTTTGCCATCAGCGACTCCTGCCAGCAGCCGCCCAGGCAGGAGATGCAGCGCCGGATCGACTTCACCTTCCCGTACTGCGCCTTCACCGGCCAGTAGGGGTCGGCCAGGATCTGGCGGGCGAGGCCGACGAGGTCGGTCTTGCCCTCGGCCAGGATCTGCTCGCAGTACTCGGGATCGCGCAGCGAGTGGCTCGTGATCACCGGGATCTTCACGGCCTTCTTCGTCGCCTCGGCCGCGTAGGTGGCCCAGCCCTGCGGGTAGGGCGGCGGGTCGAAGCCGGCGCCCGGGCTCTCTTGCATTCCCATCGAGAGATCGATCGCGGCGCAGCCGGCCCGCTCGAGGACCCGCGCCGTCTCGATGCCCTCCTCGAGGCCTCGTCCGCCCTCGCACCACTCCTCGAACGAGTAGCGGACGAGGACCGGGAAGCCCTTGCCGCACTTCTTCTGGATGGAGTCGATGACCGCAAGGGGGAAGCGCATCCGGTTCTCGAAGCTGCCCCCGAACCGGTCGGTGCGCATGTTGAGGAAGGGGCTCATGAACTCCGAGAGCAGGTAGCCGTGCGCGGCGTGGAGCTCGACGGCGTCGAAGCCGGCCTGCTTGACCCGCCAGGCGGCCTCGCTGAAGAGGTCGACCAGCTCGAGGATCTCCGGGATCGAAGCGGCCCGGATCTCCTTGCCCTTCTCCTCGGCGTTCTCGTAGATGATCTCGTGGCCGGCCGACCAGGGGAGCTTGAGAACCCGGTCCGTGGCGCCCAGCGTGTTGTAGCGGGGGATGGCGCACTGGCGGCCGGGGTGCTGGAGCTGGACCGCGCACTTGGCGCCGTAGCGGTGCATCCCCTCGGCCAGGCGGGCCAGGCCCGGGATGTAGTTGTCGCCGTCGGCCACGAGGCAGGTCACGGTGGGACGGCCGGTCTTCATGTCCGGCGTGGTCGCGCCGACGATCACAAAGCCGGTCCCGCCGCGGGCGACATCGGTGTGGTGGTGGATGTCGCGCTCGCTCACCTCGCCGTCGGCGTGCGAGGACGAGATGTCCGTCGGCACGTGGACGATGCGGTTCGGGAGCTCGATGTTCCCCAGCTGGATGGGGCTGAAGAGGTGCGGGAACGGCATGACCGGATCTCCTGGGCGGGGGGCAGATCTCGACGCCTGATGCTACCGGGTCTTCTGCCGCCCGTGCGCGGTCTCGCCCGGGAATCAACGGCGCAGCCGCCCGTGTCAGCCGGCCGCCGTCGACCGGCGACGGCCCGATGACCCGGCGTCACGGACGCGTCATCGTTGCCCTTCATCCTTCGGCGGGCGATGATGCCCTTCGTGCCCCCTCGCCCAGACGCCCCCATCCTCGTCGTCGACGACGACCCGAAGATCGTCGCCCTCGTCCGCACGTACCTCGAGCGCGAGCGCTATCCGGTCGTGACCGCCGGCGACGGGCGGGCAGCCCTGCGCGCGATCGAGGAGCATGCGCCGCGCCTCGTCGTGCTAGACCTGATGCTTCCCGAGATCGACGGGATCACGGTCATCCGCCGGGCCCGGGCCGACGGTGACGTCCCGATCCTCGTCCTGTCGGCGCGCGGCGCGGTCGGCGACCGCGTCCTGGGCTTGAGCGAGGGCGCGGACGACTACCTCCCGAAGCCGTTCTCCCCGCCGAGCTCGTTGCCCGGGTCCGCACGATCCTTCGGCGGACGGAGCGCTCGCTCGACGACGAGCCGGAAGCCAGCCTGGTCCTGGGCGAGCTGGAGCTCGACGCGGCCCGCCACCGCGTGACCGTGGGCGGGCGCGAGGTTGCCCTGAGCACGCTGGAGCTCCGGCTGCTCCAGGTCCTGCTGGAGGCGGACGGCCGCGTCCTCAGCCGCGACCGGCTGCTCGATGCGCTCTACGGCCACGCGGAGGGCGACGTGACGGATCGCGCCATCGACGTCTACGTGAAGCGGCTCCGCGAGAAGCTCGGTGACGACCCGGACGCCCCGCGCTACGTCGCGACCGTCCGCGGTGCCGGCTACCGCGCGGCCGGCCCGGTGGAGCGGCGGGGCGAACAGGCAGGCGATCGGCGGGGTGAGCCTCCGTGAGGATCCGCGGCATCGGCGGCCGAATCCTCGCCGCCTCGCTCGTCGTCGTCGCGGTGGCGCTCGGGATCGTGGCGATCGGCGTCGTTCGCGTCGGCGGGGACCTCTTCGAATCGCTCATGCTCGCCGCCGGCGACACCGCCGACCACGCCCGGGCCATGTTCGACGAGAGCGTGACGATCGTGCTCCTCGTCGCGGCCGCGGTTGCGGCGGTGGTGGCCCTGCTCCTCGCGATCGCCTTCGCGCGGCGGCTCGCGCGCCCGATCGAGCGCCTCGCCGGGGCGGCGGAGCAGATCGCCGACGGCGACCTGTCGGTGCGCGTGCCCGAGGACGGGCCGGCCGAGCTGCGGGCGCTCGCGGCCGCCTACAACACGATGGCCGAACGCCTGGCCGAGCAGGACGCGATCCGCCGCGAGTTCGTCGTGAATGCATCCCACGAGCTGCGGACCCCGCTCACCAACCTGCAGGGATACCTCGAGGCGCTCCGGGACGGCGTCATCGCGCCGGAGCCCAAGGTCTTCGACTCCCTCCGGGAGGAGGTCGACCGGCTGGCGCGGCTGGCGTCGTCGCTCAGCGTCCTGGCGCGCGAGGACCGCCAGCCAGCCCTGCCCGGGCCGGTCGAGCTCGACGTCCTCGTCCGGGTATCCACCGATCTCGTCGCTCCAGCGCTGGCCCGCCGCTCGATCCTGCTCGACGTGAACACCCAGCCTGGACTGGTCGTCCATGGACGGGCGGATGAGCTGACCCAGGTCCTCGCCAACCTCCTCCAGAACGCCGTCCGCTACACGCCGGCCGGCGGCCGGGTACAGGTGACCGCCGCACGGAGTCCGGAGGGCGTCACGGTCCAGGTCTCCAATTCGGGGCCGGGGATCCCGTCCGGCGACCTGCCCCATGTCTGGGAGCGCTTCTACAGGGTGGAGAAGTCGCGAGACCGCGCGCGCGGTGGGGCGGGCGTCGGCCTGGCGATCGTGAAGCAGCTGGTCGAGGAGGCCGGCGGCCGCGTCGGCGCAGCGTCCGACGCGGGCTGGACCACCTTCTGGTTCCGGCTGCCTACCTGACCGTCGTCATCCGGCCGTCACACGGCCGTGCGATCGTCCGGCGAGTTGATCCTGCACCCGGAGACTCGTATGCCCTTCCTCGGAGACCTCGAGCGGTTCGCCGCGACGACGCTGTACCCGTGGCGCTTTGCGATCGCCGCGCTCGCCATCGCCGCGACGGCCGGCTTCGTCGCCCTCGCCATCAGGCGCGGCTGGTTCGCCGCGGCCCGGCGCCACCCTGGCCGGACAGGCGTGGTGCTCGCAGTTGCCCTCGTCGTCCTCTCGCCCGCCGCCTGGTACCTCGGGTCCCCGCTCTTCATTCGCACCGAGCTCCAGGAGCCGCCGATCGTCGCCGTCGGGCCGACGCCGGGCCCGGCCACGCCGGGGCCAACTGCTGCCGCGGCCATACCGACGACGGCTCCGGCCGGCAGCCCCATACCGGCACCCACGCCGGCTGACGCGCCAACTGCCGCGCCGGTGGTCCGCTCGGGTGCCTTCACCGGCGCCGACGACTTCCACTTCGGACGCGGCCGCACCACGCTGACCATCGCCGCCGACGGCAGCTCCACCCTCCGGTTCGACGACTTCTCCGTGCGCAACGGGCCCGACCTCTACGTCTACCTGTCGCCCGATCCGGCCGGATATGCCGAGGGCGCGATCGAGCTGGGCCGCCTGCGAGCCACCGACGGCAGCTTCAACACGCCGATCCCGCCCGGCACCGACGCGACGGGCGCACGCAGCGTGGTGATCTGGTGCAGGGAGTTCGCCGTGCTGTTCGCGGTCGCCCCGCTCGACGGCTGATTCGCCGTCGTGGGGGCGGAGCCGCCCCGGCCCTGTCGATTCGTCCCCGGCCCGTTCGTCGTTCGGATGAGAGCGGCGAGGATCGCACGCGGACACAGGGTCGAAAGGAGCTCCACGATGGCGAAGTACCTGCTGGCGTTCAGGGGAGGCAGCATGCCCGAGGGTGAGGAGGCCGGAGCCAAGGTGATGCAGGCCTGGGAGGCCTGGTTCTCGAGCCTTGGCGCCGCGGTCGCCGATCCGGGCAACCCGTCCTCGTTCTCGCGGGCGATCGCCGCCGACGGCACGGTCGGTCCCCAGGGTCCGGCCTCGCTGAGCGGCTACACGATCCTGAGCGCGGACAGCCTCGACACGGCCGTCGCGCTCGCGAAGGGATGCCCGGTGCTCGCCGGCGGAGCCTCGATCGAGGTGATCGAGACTGTCGACGTGATGTAGCCGCTCGCCGCCGAGCGGCACACGCGGCCACGACGGGCCCGGGTCGAGCAGTCGGCCCGGGCCCTCGCTGTTGAAGGACCGGCCCGGCCGGGGGGCCATGGACGGCCCGCCCGGGCACAGGCGCGTCGGGCCGTGCACGCGCCGCCGCGGGGCTTCATCATCGGGCTTTCGCCGCCTCCCCACGATCCCCCGGAAGGAGCTCGGTTGTTCGAGCCGCCCATGGCCACGCCGCCCGCCGTTGCAGCGCCGGCTGTGCCGACGTCGCGCACTCCGGCCGCGCCGCCACCGGGCGTCCTGCCCATCGCCTACGCGAGCTTCGCGCTCGTCGGCTGGACCGGGCTGTTCGTGCCGTCGTACCTGCGGGTCATCCAGGACGAGTTCGGCCGCACCGACGCCGAGTTCGGGCTCGTCTACCTGGTCTTCGCCCTCATGTTCGCGACCGGCGCCGTCCTTGGCGGCCTGATGTCGGAGCGGATCGGCCGCGGGATCGTCCTGCCCATCTCGGCCGTGCTGATCGCGGCCGGCCTGGCGATCGAGAGCGTTGCTCCGACGTGGACCGTCTTCGTCGTCGGGGCCGGCGTCGCGGCCGCGGGCACGGGGGCCGTCGATGCGGTTGTCAACAGCGCCGTCATGGACCTCTCCGCCACCGGCAGCGGGAGCGGGTTGAACCGGCTCCACCTCTTCTACAGCATCGGCGCCCTGTCCGCGGCACTCGTGGTGAGCGTGATGGCCCAGGCCGGCATCGGTTGGCGGACCGTAGGGGTCGCGACAGCGATCGCGGGACTTGCCCTTGCGCTACCGCTCCGGCGCGTGGGCCTCGTGCCGCCCCGACCTCGAGTGCCGGGCGACATGGCGCCCGACGGCCGGCACCATTCCATCGTCCTCCCGCTCCGGCTGGCCCTGGTGGCCCTCGGGATCGGGATCGCCTGCTACGTCGCCGCCGAGGCCGGCGTGACGAGCTGGCTCGTCGGCTACCTCGTGGAAGAGCCGATGAGCGTCGCGACCCTCGCCCTCGGGCTCTTCTGGGCGGGCCTCGCGGGCGGACGCCTCGTGGCCAGCCGGATCGCCGACCGGTTCGACCCCACCGCGTTCGCCGCCACCTGCGCCTTCGCCAGCGCGCTCGCGCTCGTGGCGGCGGTCGCCGGCCCGCCGGGGGCACTGCGGATCGCGCTGTTCGTCGCGACCGGCTTTGCGTTCGGCCCGGTCTACCCGATGATCATGACCGTCGCCGGATCGCTGCTCCCCCACCGGGCCGCTGCGGTCAGCGGCGCCCTCACGGCGGCCGGGGTGGTCGGATCGATCACCTACCCGGCGCTCATGGGGGTCATCTCGGAGCTGGCGGGCCTGGGCGCCGCGATGGTCGGGGCGGCGCTGCTCGCGGCGGGCTCGGGCTGCGCGGTGATCGTCGCCCGACGGGTCGCGCTGCGACGCTGACGGCCGCGCGGACGGCGCCGATCGCGGGGCCGGGAACGGCGCCGGACGGCGGGGTCCTGCCCTCTGGTGGGACCATCGTGCCGTTGACTTCGGGCACCGGGCGGCGCACGGTTGGCATCCGCTCGGCGAGGGTTCGGGCGGGAGGCCGGCCGGCCACGCACGCGAGGACCGACCCTGATCCGGATGCGTCGACTCCACCCGCTCCTCGCCGCCGTCCTCGCGACGCTGCTGGCCGCCTCCGGCACGCTCGCGGCCGAGCCCGCGCAGCCAACCGCGCCGGCGGTCGCCACCGATCCGGCCCCGGCGGCCCCGCCCGATCCGGCCCCGACGTCGGCACCCGCCGACCCCGTCGGCGCCGACGAGCGCGTGATCGTCCTCCTGGCGCCCGGCTCCAACACCACGGCCGAGGCATCCGCGGCCCGTGACGCCGGCATCGAGGTCGGCCGCACCTACAAGAGCGCCGTCCAGGCGTTCACGGCGACCGTCAGCCCCGCCGAGGAGATCCAGCTGGCCGCCGACCCGCAGGTCGTCGCGGTCGTGCCCGACGAGCGCATCACCGGGGCCGACACCCTGGCCGGCCAGGAAGTGCCGACCGGCGTGAGCCGCGTCTTCGGACGCCAGAGCCCGACCGTCTCGACCGGCGGCCTCGACGGGCGGGTGGACGCGGACGTCGCCATCTTCGACACGGGGATCGACCCGACCCACACGGACCTCGTCGTGGCCGGGGGATACAACTGCACGAGCTCCAACCGGGCGAGCTGGCGGGACCAGCACGGTCACGGTACCCACGTGGCCGGCACCGTCGGGGCCCGCGATGACGCCGACGGGGTCGTCGGCGTCGCCCCCGGCGTCCGCCTGTGGGCGGTCCGGATCCTCGACGCCAGCGGCGAGGGGTACCTGTCCTGGTGGCTGTGCGGCCTCGACTGGATCGCCGCCCAGAACGACCCGCTCGACCCGACCCGCCCGCTCATCGAGGCGGTCAACATGTCGGTCACCCGGTGGGGCCTCGACGACGGGAAGTGCGGCACCGTCAACAAGGACCTGCTGCACCAGGCCGTCTGCCGCGTCGTCGCCCGCGGGATCACCGTGGTCGCCGCCGCCGCCAACGACTCGGGATCCGCCGCCAAACGCGTGCCGGCCGCCTACAACGAGGTGATCACCGTCTCGGCCCTGGCCGACACCGACGGCCTGGCCGGCGGCGCGGGCGGGAAGGCCTGCTGGAGCTGGGGCGGCTACGACGTCGACGACACGTTTGCCGACTTCTCGAACTACGGCAGCGACGTGGACATCATCGCGCCGGGCAAATGCATCCTCTCGACGAAGCGCGGCCAATCCTACGGCTACTCGTCGGGTACCTCGATGGCGGCGCCCCTCGTGACGGGCGCGGCTGCCCTCTACAAGGCCAGCCGGCCGAACGCCCCGCCCTCCGAGGTCAAGTGGGCGCTCCAGTACCTCGGCAACCGGGACTGGAAGACGGCCACCGACCCCGACGGGCGCCCCGAGGTCCTGCTCGACGCTTCGCGGATCGTGCCGCTCGGCGACTTCACGCCGACGGCCGTCCTGCCGTCGGAGAGCTTCGTCGCCGGCGAGGCCGGGGCGAGCTGGACCTTCCCCCTCACGGTCGGCCGTGGGCCAGGCTTCATCGAGCCGGTCACATTCGACCTTGCCTTCGTCCCGCCGCCCCTGGCCGCGGCGATCGCCGGGCCCGCCTCCCTCTCCGGGACGGACGAGGTCACCGGCCTCGGCGTGACCGTCCCGCCATCGACGCCCGCGGGCGTGTACGAAGTCGTTGTCCGCGCCGCCTACCGCACGACCCGCGTCCATGAGATCCGCGTCCCGCTGATGGTGGAGAACGCCGCCCCCGTGGCCGCGCCGCCGGGGCCAACGTTCCTGCGGGGCAGCATCGCCTCGCTGACGGCCCTCCCGGTCCGCCTCAGCTGGGCACCGGCGGCGGACCAGTCACCGATCGTGAGCTACGAGCTCGGCGAGCTGGGCGAGGCCGGCATTGCCGGCGTGGCGACGACACCTGGCGCCGTTCGCAATGTCACGCGCACGATCCCCTTCGCCACGCCGCGCGTCTACGCGGTGCGGGCCACGGACGGCCCCGGCAACCTCGGGGAGTGGGCCCCGGCCGCGCCGTTCGAGGTCGCTGTCGTCGACGACAAGAGCGCCGAGCTGCGTCGGAGCGGCGGCTGGACCGGCACCGCCTCCGCCTACGCCCTGGGCGGGCGAACTCTGTTCGCGACCCGGGCCGGGGCGCTGGTCCGCCACACGTTCACCGGCCGCGCCGTGGCCCTGGTGGGGCCGCGCAGCCTCACCCGCGGCAGCGCCGAGGTGTGGCTCGACGGCGCGCGCGTGGCCACCGTCAGCCAGTACGCGAGGGCGTCGGCCGGCCGCATGGTCCTGTACGCGGCCAACGTCGACCCGCTGGTCCCGCACACGATCGAGGTCCGCGTCCTCGGGACGGCCGGCCACCCGCGCTTCGACGTCGACGCGTTCCTCGTCCTTCGCTGAGCCGCGGACTCGCGGCCCCAGTTCCCGCGTCGCCGCCCTACCGCGCCCGGACCCGGTTGTTCTTCGGCAGGTGTTCCAGCTCGGCGAGGCCGAGCGCCTCGAGGAGCGGTGGCACGTACATCCCGAACCGGCCCCGATAGCCCTTGCGCAGGCCGTACCAGCCACCGACCGGGTTGTCCGCCGCGCGGCCCCACGCCTCGACCGTGCCCTCGGCGGCCGGCTTCTGCTCGTCGGCGGCACCGAGCGGAACCCAGTCGCCGCGCGCCTTCAGCCAGGCGTGCAGATCCTCGATGCACCGCAGGTCGTAGCGGAGCTGCGTCGAGCCGACCTGGCAGACGAGCGCCGGCGGTTCGGCCGCCTCGTCGCGCCACATCAGGTACTCGGATGTGCCCGGTGCCGTGCTGAGGACCCATGGATCACCCTTGGTCCCGATCCCGGTCGTCATGCTCCCCTCCCCAATCCTGCCGCCACCACCCGGCGGCGCCAGCGTCAAGTGAACCATGCCCGTCGAGCAGGCGTGCACTACGGGGAGTGGCACGCTCGTCGGCCGGCAGGTCGCCTAGCGTACGTCGCGGTCGAGGCGAACCACGAAGGTGCGGCCGCGGATCGTCGCTGTCCGCAGGGCCCGCACCACCTGCTCGACGACCTCGTCGGCCACGTCCACGAGCGAGAAGCTGTCGGCGATCTGGATCGCCCCGATCACGGATCCAGGGACGCCTGCCTCCGCCGTGATCGCCCCCACGAGGTCCGCGGGCCGGACCCCGGCTCGCCGGCCGCCGCCGATGAACAGGCGGACCCACGCGCCGCCGGGGCCTGCGCCGCCCGGCGGTCCTCCACCAGCGGGTCTGCCGCCCGGCCCTGCATCGGCTATCGCACCGCCACCGGGCCGTCCGCCCGGGGTCGTGCCCGGCCGCGGCGGTCGCGGCGCCCAGGTTGCCGGCGGCCCCTGTCCCGGGCCACGCCATGTCGGAGCCTGCCCCGGCCCGCGCCACGGTGGGGCGCCGGATGGGCTCGCTTGTCCCGAGAGACGCGCCGGCCGCACCGGGCGTGCAGGCCGGTCCTGGGGCAGGAACGCCGGCGCGATCTCCGCCTCCGCCTCGTCGCTGCCCTCGCGGGCGTCCAGCAGCGCGATGGCCGCCAGCGCGATCTCCACCGCGTCGTACTCGTCGGCCAGGGCCTCGACGACCGCGCGATAGCGGTCGAGGTCGGGCGCCGCCGCCCCGTCGCGCGAAGCGTCACCCTCCTCGTCGTCGCCGGCCAGGCGTTCGCGCAGGCTGGCCCGCAGGAGCTCGAGTCGACGTTCGCGCAGGTCGGCGATCGAAGGCACCGTTGCCCGCTCCAACCGAGTCCGCGTCGCCGACTCGATGTTGAGGAGAAGCCGGTGCTCGCGCGGTTCCACCAGGGTGATCGCCATGCCTTCGCGGCCCGCCCGCCCAGTCCGCCCGATCCGGTGCACGTACGCGTCCGGAGATGAGGGAACGTCGAAGTTGACCACGTGCGAAACGTGCTCGATGTCGAGACCCCGGGCCGCGACGTCGGTGGCGACTAACACGTCGAGCGCACCGTCACGAAAGCGCCCCATGACGCGGTCGCGCTGCTCCTGCGACAGGCCGCCGTGGAGGGCGGCCGCATCGTGCCCGCGCCCGCTGAGCGCCTCCGCCAGGTCATCGACCTCGCCCCGCGTCCGGGCGAACACGAGCGCGGCGGCTGGGTCTTCCACGTCGAGGATCCGGCCCAGGGCGGCAAGCTTGTCGGTTCGGCGCACGACGTAGACCAGCTGGCGCACCTTGGCCGGCGTCTCGTCGGACGGTCGGTCGGGACGCACGGAGACGCGCACGGGCTCGCGCAGGTGGCGCGACGCCACGCGGGCGATCGTGGGCGAGATCGTGGCCGAGAAGAGCGCGGTCTGGCGGGCGGTCGGGGTGGCCGAGAGGATGGTGTCGAGCTCCTCGGCAAAGCCCATGTCGAGCATCTCGTCCGCCTCGTCGAGGATGACCACCTCCACGGCGTCGAGACGAAGGCTCCCCCGGGTCAGGTGATCGACCGCCCGGCCTGGGGTCGCGACGACGACATCCAGCCCGCGCCGAAGGCCCCGCAGCTGCTGGCCGATCGGCTGCCCGCCGTAGACGGGGAGGACCCGCGCCCCGAGGACGCGGCCATAGCGGTGGACGGCCTCGGCGACCTGCATGGCCAGCTCGCGGGTCGGCACGAGGACGAGCGCCAGGGCCGTCCCCGCCTCGGCCCGGCCGAGGCCGTCGACCGCGAGCCGCTGCAGGATCGGCAGGGCGAAGGCGGCCGTCTTGCCGGTCCCCGTCGGCGCTTCGGCCAGGAGGTCGCGTCCGGCGAGGAGCGGCGGGATTGCCGCCTCCTGCACCGGGGTCGGCTCCTCGTAGCCAAGGCCGGCGAGGGTCTCGAGCAGTGCCGGCGCCAGCCCGAGCGCGGCGAAGCCGGCCAGGTCGGCTTGCGTGGCGTCCAGGTTGGCGTTCGCGGCAGCGGTCGTTCCGTCCGCGGCAGCATTCGCGGCGGCGCCGGCGGCGACGTCGGTGCTCGCGGCGGCGTCCGCAGCGGGATCTCTGCCGGGTGCGGGGTCTCCGTCCGTCATGGGCGCAGCGTACTCCGCCGAGCGCAGGTTGCCCGGTTCGTGCAGCCCCGGGCGGCCAGCGCAGGGCCGCGCACGCCGGTTCGGTGCCGCCCGGCACCGAACGAGACCAACGCCGTCTCGAATCGGTACCTCCAGCGTGCGCCGTGCCGATCGGGCAGGCCTATCGTCGGAGCGTGGCGCATCCGCCGGGGAACGGCGCCGGCGTGGAGTGGATGGTGGATCTCGGGACCCAGTTCTGCGAGCGCTGCGGGCGGGACCGGGACACGGTCGCGTCGGCTCGCGGGACGTATCGCGACTGCCCGAGCTGCGGCTCTGCGTGCTGTGCGGACTGCTGGAACCAGGTCGACGGCGCGTGCCTGAAGTGCGCCCCCTTCCGCCTGGTCGATCCGCCGACCTCTCACCGGGCGGTCGCGCCGGCGGCGGTCACCGCGCCGATCGCCGAGACCGAAGGGGTCGCGCATGGCCACGGGCCAACGCCCGACCCGTACCGCGACCTGCGCGACGGCGCTGTCCCGGCGGAGCCGACGGTCGAGCGCCGGACGGCATGGAAGCAGCCGGCGCGACATCCAGCGGCACAGCCAGATTCCGATTCGCTCGAGGCGCCGCTGCGGCCCGGGTATCAGCCCGGGTCCGCCGCCGTCCCGACACGACTCGTGGCTGCGACAACGCCGGTCGCCAGGTCCCGACCGCGGCGCCGCGCGGGGCGGCTCGGGCTTGCGGCCGCCGCCTCGTGGGTCGTCGTGGCCGCGATCGCGATGGTGGCGTTTGGGGCGTCCCCGGGCGCGGCACCAGCGACGCTCGGGACAGTGCCCGTGGAGGCTCCGCAGCCCAGCCAGATCCCGGCGACGAGCGCGGCCCCGGGCACGCCGGCCACGATTGCGCCGAACGGGTCGATCGGGCCGGCCGGCAACGAGGCTGGAACGGACCCGAGCCCCGGAGCACCCGCTCCCACTCGCCCGGAAGTCTTCGGACCGTCACGGTACGCCTCCCCGCCAGGGCCCGGGGCGGTTCCCTCGCGAGGCGCCACGCCGGTACCAGCTTCGACACCGGCACCCAGCCCTTCCGGGCTCGCGACGCCGTCCGCCACCCCGCCTCACGACCCGACGCCGGCGCCCACCCCGCCTCACGACCCGACGCCGGATCCGACACCCGATCCGACACCCGACCCGACGCCGGCGCCCACGCCCGAGCCCACGCCGGATCCGACACCCGACCCGACGCCGGCGCCCACGCCCGAGCCCACGCCGGATCCGACACCCGACCCGACGCCGGCGCCCACGCCCGAGCCCACGCCGGATCCGACACCCGACCCGACGCCGGCGCCCGACGAGACCCCTATCTGATCGAGCGCTCCGCTGGTGGCTCGCGGTGGCCCCCGCGACGACCGCTACGGCAGGATCTGGCGCAGGGCGAAGAGCACGTTGGCCGGCCGCTCCGCGAGCCGCCGCATGTACCACGGGTACCAGTGCTTCCCGTACGCGATGAGCGTGTAGGCCGGGAAGCCGGCGCGCTGCAGGCGGCGCAGCTCGCCCGTCCGGATCCCGTAGAGCATCTGCACCTCGAGCCGGTCGAGGGAGACGCCGGCCGCCTCGGCGAAGGCCGCGATCCGCTCCACGAGCGCCCCGTCGTGGGTGCCGAGCGCCAGGCGCGCCTTCCCGTCGCGGGCGGCACCCGCGAGGACGAGGGCCGCCGCCTGGTACGCGCCGTCCACCTCCGGGCGGCGGCGCCAGGCGATCTCGGCCGGCTCGTCGTAGGCGCCCTTCACCAGGCGAACCGCCGGCTCCAACGGGAGCAGGCGCTGCAGGTCGGCCGGGGTGCGGCGCAGGTACGCCTGGAGGCAGATCCCGACGTTGCGATGGTCGGCCTTGAGGCGCTCGTACAGGGCGATCGTCCGCTCGACGTAGGCCGAGCCCTCCATGTCCACCCAGAGCCACGTGCCGGTGATGTCCGCCCGCGCGGCCAGCCCGGACATGTGCCCGAAGCAGGCCTCCTCGTCGATGTCGAGGCCCAGCTGCGTGGGCTTCACGGAGAGCTCGATCGGGCGGGCGAGGGCCGTGCCCCGGTCCAGGATCGCGTGGTAGTGGGCTGCGACTTCATCGGCCTCGGCAATGACGTCGAGGTTCTCGCCGAGGCGCGTGAACAGGATCCCCTGCCCGGCGCCGGCCAGCGTGGCGGCCGCAGCGAACGCGGAGTCGGCGTCCTCGCCGGGCATGAAGCGGCGCACGGCTTTCCGGACGAACCGGAGGCGCGGAACGCGTTCCTTCAGCCAGGCGTTGCGGGCCATCCAGAGCAGGATCGTGCGCATGGGCCGGGTGTTCCTCCTTGGGCGGGCGTGCCAGGCCGATGGTGCCATGTTCGACGGGCCCGACGCGCGCCGGATCGGGACGGCCGGCACTGGCCGGCGAGCGTCTCCGGGTCGATGGTGGGCCGACACCCAGAGACAAGGAGCCCGACCATGGCCATGCGCGTGACCTTCGAACCGCACGAGGCGCAGGAAGTGGCTAACCGCCTCGGCCTCGACTTCGCCACCGAGCCGTTCTCCCTCGAGGAGTTCCGCCAAGGGATGGGTGTCGAGCTGGAGCACGGACGCCGCGACGCCGCGACGAACGTCACCGGCGACGACGCCGTGACGACCGGGAAGATCGCGCTGGCGCACCTGCGAGAGATCCCCGACTACTACACCCGCCTTGCCCGGATGGAGGCCGAGGCAGAGGCCGAGGCAGAGGCCGCGAAGGCACACGACCCGGCCTGAGCCGCTCCTCTCCCATCGCCGCCCCGAGGCAACCCGCTCGTCAGTCGTCGAGCGGGCGGCGTGGCCACTCCAGCGGGCTCCGACCGACCGCGACGTAGCGCAGGATCTCGGCGATCCGGCGCGCCCGCGTCTCCGGCCGCTTCGCAGAGGTGACCCAGAAGAGGATCGGCTTCTGGACTGAGGCGCTCATCGCCGCGAACCCCCGCGTCGCGGCGGCATCCCCCGCGAGGGCGGCCGCAAGGTCGGCTGGGACGACGAGGGCATCCACGTCGTTGAGGGCGTCCCATGAGCCGTCGGCGCGTGCCGCCTCGATGGCGCGCAGTCCCGCGGCCGTCATGCTCCCGTCGGCAATCAGCCGCTCGACCCGCTCCTTGTTGGGCCGCGACCAGACACTGCGGCGCTTGCGGGGCGTGAACCGGAGCATCGTCCGCTCCTCGTCGAGCGACCCCGGCCGGCTGTCGATCCAGCCGAAGCAGAGGGCTTCCTCGACCAGGTCGTCGTAGGTGACCACGGGCTTCCCGGCGGCGCGCCGGTAGGTCACGGCCCAGACGCCCGTCGCCGTCGCATGGTTGGCCGCGAGCCACGCCCGCCAGGCGGCGCGATCCGTGGGCTGGAACCGCTCGTCGTCGACGCCGACGGGGCGCGGAGCTGGCCGGCCAGGGGCGGTGGCTGGCGGACGGGATGCCGGCCGGCCGGGCGTCGCGCTCACGCCGCGTCACCCACCCGGCGCAGCCTCGCCACCAGGTGCACCAGGAGCGGCCGGCCAACGGCCGCCATTCGGAGCTCGTACGTCAGCTCGTCGCCGACGACCTCCAGGACCCGGGTGACCGACGTCACGTCGGGGCCGGTGGTCGCCGCCGCGAGGGCGCGCGAGGCGATCACGATCCGGCCGCGCTCGATCGTCCCCTCGTCGATCTCGACCATGCCGGTCGCCTGGGCGATGAGCACCTCGATCCGGCCGTCGGGCTTCGGCCGCCAGTAGCCGGTCTCGGCATGGAGCGGCCGGTCGTCGGCGAGCGACCAGGTCCGCTGATCGTAGGCGAGGAACGGCCCGCCCAGGTCCCGCAGCCGCAGCTCCTCGCCGTAGGCGAAGTCCGTGATCGTCGGGGTACGTGCCACGGCCCGTGCCGCGCCACGTGCCGATGAACGGCGCAGCGGCGCGAGCAGCGTCGGCTCCGGCCCGGTCACCCGATCGACCCTCCCGCGGTGTGTATCGCGCATTCTCTCCGCTTCCGGCCACCAGCATCGGGCGAGAGCGGCTGCCTGATGCTTTGTGGCTTGCTGTGTAATGATGTAATCTGCCACAGAGAGCGCCGCTCGGCGCACCCGCCCCGACTCGCCACAGGAGCACTCCCCGATGTCCCACCACGCAACCCCCGACGAGCTCGCCGGCTGGTTCGCCGGCCGCCTCCCCGATGACTGGTTTGCCGGCACCCCCGACGTCTCGATCGATCGCGAGGAGATCCTGGTCGTCGGCGAGATCGCCGACGTCGACCTCGGCCCCGACGCCACCGACGCCGCCCGCGCCGCAGCCCGGACGAGCCGGGTCGAGCGCTTCCGCGACGAGACCCGCGGCGAGCGGATGGCGATCGCCGAGGACGCCCAGCACCGCTTCCGCAGGATCGTCTCGTGGGGCGTCCGGATCGCCGGCGAGCCGCATCACTTCACGACCGCCAGCGTCCCGGTCATGACCCGGCTTCGCCAGCCGGAGCGCCGTGTCCTGGACACCCTCGTCGAGGCCGGCGTCGCCCGCAGCCGCAGCGATGCCCTCGCCTGGTGCGTGAAGCTCGTCGGCGAGCACGAGGCCACGTGGATCGGCAGCCTTCGGGACGCGCTCCACGCCGTCGAGGAGGCCCGCCGGGCAGGCCCGAACGCCGGCTGAGGCCGACGATGGGCGAGGGAGGTGCGCCGCTCCCCTCGCCCATCAGGCTGGCTGGACGGCCCCCTCGCTGGAGGCCGCCGCGCCGCCCGCGTGCCGGTCCCGGCGCGGCTCCCGGACGGGCCGCAGCAGCAGCGCCCCGAGCCCGAAGGCGATCACGCCGAGGAACATCCCGAACCGGGCGCCGACGGCCACGCCGAGCATCATCCCGACGGCGTACATCGCGGCCCCGCCGAGGGCGGATGCCAGGGGGCCGTTCGTCGCCTCGACGATGTTGCTCAGCCCCATGTATCGGCCCGCCGAGGCCTTCGGGATGATGTCGGTCATCAGGGCCCAGTCGACCGACAGGAACGCGCCCGACGCGAGCCCCACGATCCCGATCCCGACGATGACGACCGGTGGGACTGGCGCCAGCGCGACCAGGGTCATGCCGACGGCGCCGAGGGCGGCGCTCGCGTAGATGACCGGCTTGCGACCGACGATGTCGGAGATGCGCGCGCCCGGGATCGTGCCGAAGCCGCTCGCGACCGTCGTCACGGCCAGCCCGATGAGCACCCACCGGCTCCGCTCGTCGGCCTCCATGCCGAAGGCGTCCTGCAGGAAGAAGATGTTGAGGTTCATGAAGAAGCCGCTGGCCATCATCATGAAGAAGCGGGATCCCAGCAGCCAGACGTAGCTCCGCTGCTTGAGGATGTCGGTGCCGAACGTCTGGAGCCCGATCTTCACCCACGACCGGCCTTCGCGCGGCTTCGGGGGAGGCCCGTTCGGCGTCCACAGGAACGTCCCGATCCCGGCCAGGCCGACGAGGGCGGCCAGGAAGAGCACGGGGGCGGTGAAGTCGGGCGTCTTCGGGTCCGGCCCCAGGAGGTAGCCGCTCCACACGATCAGGTAACCGCCGACCATGCCGCCGACGATCATCAGCCCCATCAGGCCGCTGGCGATGCCCACCTGCTTCTCCGGGACCAGGTCGGGGACGAGCCCGGAGAAGGGACCCCGGGCGACGTTCGTCGTGAACTGCAGGCACACGAAGAAGAGCATCAGCAGCGCGAACGACGGGGCGAGCGCCAGCCCGACGAGCGACGCGGACGCCAGGAGCGAGCCGACGAGGATGAACGGCCTGCGCCGCCCGAAGCGGGTCCCGACGTGGTCGCTGATCGAGCCCGCCACGGGCATCGTGAGCATCGCGATCGGGGCGGCCAGCATGTCCATCACGCCGACCGCGAGGCGCGCCTCCTGGCCCAGCAGCTGGCCCGTACGCTCCTGCTGGAACAGCTCGAACCCGCCCCAGATCGCGTTCAGGGCGAACCAGTAGATCGAGATCTGAAGGAGCGTGGCGAGGGAGAGGGGCGTGGTCGGCCGCTCCCCCACCTCCTCGGCGATGCCCGCGGTCGCGGACGCGGACGCGATTTCGGTCGCCATCGCTCGGACCTCACGCAGGGAGGTCGAGCGTCGCGCCTCGGGGTGAAGCCGGATAGTGCCGGACGTCACTCCGGTCCGGGGTGGCGTGCCGCGCGAGCGGCCGCCGGAGGCGAGCGGCCTCGTGGCTGCGAGCGGCCCTGGCTGCGAGCGGCCCTCGAGCCCTAGCTGCCGGACTCCGTCGGGTAGCCGGCCGCGGTCCAGTCGTTCATGCCACCGGCCATCGACGTGACCGCTGGGAAGCCCGCGCCGAGGAGGATGTCGCGGCCCGTCGCACTGCGATTGCCCGAACGGCAGACGACCACCACCTGGCGATCCTTCGGCACCTCGGCCACGCGCGAAGCGAGATCGCCGAGGGGGATCAGCGTCGCGTCGGGGATGTGCCCCGCAGCCCATTCGTCCGGCTGGCGCACGTCGAGGATGAAGGCGCCCGCTTCGCGAAGGGCGAGCGCGTCCGCGGTCGGCACTTCTGCCGGGAGGGGCTGGACCGCGACGGGGGCGCTCTGGGCCGGGGTCGCGGCGGGGGGCGCCGCCGTGGGCGTGGCCGGCGAGCACGCGGCCACGAAGGCGGCAGCTCCGAGGACGAAGATGGAGAGGGTGCGTCGAGGGGCAAACAGGCGGGGGGCGAACGGGCGGGACATCGGCGGCTCCGGGCTGTGGGTGGTGTCGACTGCGGGGCGCGCGGGGCGGGGCGAGCGGGGCGCTGCACGAGCGGGGCGCCCGCGACGCGGCGCTATTATCGCGTATTTGCGCAATCGCGCAAGTGGAGCATCACGACGTCGGCCTCCCCGGGCGGCCTTGCGTTTGACGCAAGGAGCCAGGCGCCGAGCTCGGGCGGCAGAGGGCCGGAAACGCGGCCGGCCGGTCCGGGCACGAGGGGGCCGCCCGCCTGGCCGCTCGAGCGGACCCTCAGCCAGGCACGACCCCGTCGAGCGGATCGAACGCCTCCGTGCGCTCGACCACCGCGTCGGCACCCAACCGGTCCAGGTCCGGGCCGCCGACCGGCGGGCCGAGGACCGCCTGCCAGCCCTGGTCCGCGAGGTCCTCCAACGTGGACTCGGCCGCGGCCAGCAGGGCCTCGGCGCGCTCCAGCACGGCCGGGCGCAACAGGACGGCCGCCGGCTCCTCGGCCATCTCCGCGGCCAGCGATGCGGCGGCCCGGGTCGTCTCCTCGGCATGGACGGCCGCGTGGTGCTCTGTCGCCCGGCGCAGCACGATCGAGCCCGGGCCGGCGACACCCAATGCCAGGCCCACGAGGTACGGCCACCGGGCTCCGGTCCGCGAGGGCAGGTCGGGCTCCTCGAAGACGAGCGTGAGATCCGGCCAGGCCATCCGCCGAAGCGCGACCGAGGCCAGCGCCTGCGCCGCGGGGGAATGCTCGTCCGCCAGCCAGGGGACCAGGGCGCCGGCAGCAAGCTGCCCGGGGCCGAGGCCGGCGCCGCGCGCAAGGGCGACGGCCAGCGCCTGCATCGCAAACGCTCGTCCCGCGCGCGTGCCCGCGTCGGCCGGGAGCCCGCGCGCCAGGTCGGGCGCCACGATCAACGGCCCGGGCCCGACCATGACCATTGCCCCGGCGCGGCGCAGGAGCCGGTGCCCGAACGCGTGATCGGCGAGGGCCCGGTCCGGGTCGACCCCGTCCGTCACGACCTCGGCGATCGGGTCGGCCTCCACGACATCGATTCGCTCGAGCGCCGCCACGAGCGCCTGCTCGGGCGCCGCAAGGGCCGTCGCGACCGTCCCGATCCGGACGTACCGTCCCGCCTCGGCCGCCGCTTCGTCGACGCGCGCGCGCAGGGCGGTCAGCGCCCGCTGGCTGCCCGGGGGAACGGTCGCGGGGTCCTCGGGGACGGGCGGCTGATCCGGCAGCCACCCGGCCGACGCCCACTCCCCCGGCCTCCCGTCGCGCGGGTGCCAGTACTCGGGCTCGAGCCCGCGGTCGTGGAGGCGGAGCACGAGCTCGCGCCCCGCCGGCACGCGGATGCGCACCAGGTCGGCTCCGGCGGCCACCAGTGCGGCGGCGTCGTCGGGCGCCGCCTCCATCGTCGGCGCCGAGAGGGAGAGCCCGAACCACGGCCGGGGGGCGTCGCCGAGGACGTCCAGCAGCTCCAGCCGCGCGGTCCGGTTCGCGTCGAACCGCTCCAGCGCCCGCGCGGCGATCAGGCTCGCCTCGGCCTCGGCAGCCGCGCGGCGATCGGGCTCGGCCAGCAGCTCCGCCTCGAACGCGAGGTCGATCGCGCCGTTCGCGATGTCGAGAGCCAGCTGCTGGGGCGAGATGTCGTACTCGCGAAGGGCGATCGCGAACGGCAGGGCAATCCCGGCGGCGAGGCGGTCGCGCGATCCGCCGACGTGCCGCTCGACGACGGCCGCGGCGAGCGGCACCCCGTTGTGGTCCAGGCCGCCGACGCCGAAGAGGCGCAGGAGGGCGCGCTCGCGGGCGGGCGTCGTGGACGCGCGGGCACGGGCGCCCCACGCGCCGGCGAGGTCGTCGGCGCGACGCAGGACCGCGTCGAGGCGCTGGGCAGGGCTGCCGGTCGGCTTGCGCATCCGCGTGTCGCTCATTCCCCCGGAGTATGCGTCCGCGCGACCTGCCCGATCCAGACGTGGCCGTCGGCGAAGCGCTCCGCCTTCCAGATCGGCGCCCGGGCCTTCGTCTCGTCCATGGCGAAGCGGGCGGCATCGAAGGCTGCGTCGCGATGGGGCGCGCAGGCGACGATGACGACCGACACCTCGCCGAGCGGGACCTCGCCGGTCGCGTGCACGATGGCCAGCCGCTCCACGCCGAACCGGGCCGCGACCTCGTCCGCGATCTCGCCCAGCACGCGGATGGCCAGCGTGTCGAACGCCTCGTACTCGAGTGCTTCCACCCGGAAGCCGGCGTGGCGGCGCGCCTCCGCCTCCTCGCCCGGCGCGGGTGTGCCCGGCGTCTCCCGCGTGCGTCCCTCGAAGATCACCACCGCGCCGTCGGCCGGGGTTGCCAGCCGGTCGGCGAGCGCGCGGCCCAGGTCCAGCGGGAGCGGCGCGGGCGCCAGCTCCAGGATCCGCTCCGGCCGGGCGGGCTCGCCGTCGTCGTCCGCCCCGCCGGCCACCGGCGGGATGCAGGCCACCTCGTCGCCGTCCTCGAGCGCCGCCTTCGCATCCGTGTACCGCCCGTTGCGGGCGTACCGGACGTACGGCCGGCCCGTCGCGAGCGCCGGGTGGAGGACGACGAGGGCCGCCCAGGCATCCTCGATCGTCGCCCCATCGGGCACCTCAAGGGCCACCTCGCGGGCGCCCGCGATCTCGCGCTGGCGGGCGAACAGGCGAACCCGCACGTGCATCATACCCCTCCTAGACCAGCAGGCCGGCGCCGAAGTAGAGGCCGGCCGCGTCGATCGTCCCGGCAGCGATCAGGGCGACGTTGATGTACAGGAGCCCGGTCGCCGATTCCATCGAGCGCGTCTTCACCGTCTGCACCGCCGCCCAGCTCACGATGAGCGGGAAGACCAGCGAGACGAGGAGCCGCAGCCAGACGAAGAGCGCCCAGGGACCGGTCAGCGGCTCGAGCGGCGCCTGGTCGGTGCCGACCCCCAGGCCCACCCACAGCCCGAACAGGACGAGCTGGAACGCGACGATGCCCAGCATGCGCGCGGCTCAGGAGCAGCGCCGGCCCCGTGGAGAGCTTGGGCGTCACGAGGTACCAGTGGCCCAGGATCATCGCCGCGAAGACGCCGCCCGTCGCCGCCGCCAGGGCGAGCAGCTGGACTGCCAGCGCCCCGATGCCGACCACTCCCCCACCCCAGGTCAGCGCGCCGAGCACCATCGCGCCCGCTCCCGCGCCCGCCACCGCGAGCGCGAGCGGGGCGGCCCGGCGGCCGCGGAAGAGGAGCGCGGCGTAGACGAGCGCGCCCACCGCGAAGAGCCCGAGGGCGGCCCGGCGCGGCACGTCCCAGGCCGGATCCACCGTCACCGGCGACCCGGCCGCGGCCGCCGCCGGCAGCGCCCCGTCCGACAGCCACGCCAGCGCCCCGAACCCCGCCGCGCAGAGCGCCGTGAAGCCCAGGAAGCCCGTCGTCGCGTCCGTCCGCAGGCGCAGCAGGGTGACCGCTCCGAACGAACCCACGGCCAGCGAGGCCAGCAGGGTCCAGTTGACGAACGCGAGGTTGCGGGCGATCTGCTCGGCGGGCACGGACCCGAGTGTAGATGGCTGCCCGCGCGGATGGACCCACGCCGTACGATGGGCGCCGGAGGTGCGACCCCGATGGGACTCGAAGCGACCACGATCACCTGGTACGGCCACGCCTGCGTCGAGGTCAAGACCCCGGGCGGCAAGACCATCCTCATCGACCCCTGGTTCGGCAACCCCAAGAGCCCGAAGGCGGCCGCCGACGTTCGCGCCTGCGACCTCCTCCTCGTCACCCACGGCCACGGCGATCACATGGGCGAGGCCGTCGCGCTCGCCAGCCGCCTGCGCCCGGTCTGGCCGTGCATCCACGAGATGAGCCTCTGGCTCGCCCGCCGCCTGCCCGGCGGCAGCGACGCGACGACCGGGATGAACAAGGGCGGCACCTTCGCGTTCGGCGAGATCGCGGTCACGATGGTCGGCGCCGACCACTCGGCGGGCGACTGGAACCCGGGCGGCGAGACCACCCTCTACCTGGGCGAGCCGGCCGGCTTCGTCGTGCGCCTGGAGAACGGCGGGACGATCTACCACGCCGGCGACACGAACGTCTTCGGCGACATGCGCCTGATCGGCGAGCTCTACCAGCCCGACCTCGCCCTCCTGCCGATCGGCGGCCACTTCACGATGGGCCCCCGCGAGGCGGCCCTGGCCGTCGAGCTGCTGGGCGTCGACGCGGTGGCCCCCATCCACTGGGGCACGTTCCCGATCCTGGCCGGCACGCCGGCCGCGCTCCGCCACGAGCTGGACGAGCGCGGGCTGCGGGGCGTCGTCGTCCACGACTGGGCGCCGGGGGCCACGATCGGCGCCTGACACCGCCACCGTGCGACGCGCGCCCGGCCCTCGTCCCTTCGCCCCTCTGCAGGCTGCCGCCGATCCCCGGGCGCGCCCCCAGGAGCCCGCTTCGCCGCGATCTCTCTGCACGTAACGTGCTCACCACAGTCTGCGAACGGGCGGGAGCGCCGGGGTTCGATGGCGGTAATCGGCGGGGATCGGGCTCCTGGAGACTGCGGTCGCGATGCAGCGACAACGTCCGGCGAGAATAGCGCGCACGGATCAACGATCGGGACTCCCGCCGGGTTCCGGCGCTGGCCCGATCTGGGTCCTGTTGGTGACGCAGGCGCCCGAAGTCGGTGTCGACTGACTCTGCTAGCGGGTTCGGCTCAGCGACGATTGCCCAACGCGGTCGCGGCCAGCACGTCGCCGAGCCAGAGCGGCTGGTGCCCATCGAGAGTGACGGGGACCGGCACGATCGGTTCGCTAGCCGACAGCTGCGCGGCGCCGGCGGCGAGAGTCTCCGGTAGCGCGAGGACGTACCATCGGGAGATGCCAGGGAACCGGCCGGTGTCGCGGATCGTGGTCTGCACGGGCTCATCCCCGGGCTCCAGCCAGGTGGACACCACCAGCGCATTGCCCTCAGCATGGATGACCGGACTCGCGGACAGCATTCGGCGCACGGCGGCCTGGCGGAGGTCCATGAACATGTACATCTCCCGGGAGCCGGGCTCGCGGGTAAGTATCCCCCCCACTTCGCCTTGAACCACACCGGGCCCTTGCCGAGAAACGGCAACGACCGGCCGAGCGTTGCCCGGTCCCGGCCCAATTCGACGGCGCGCTCGAGGCTGCGGACGATGAGCGCCGCGACCACCCGCTTCTGACGCACCGCGTCGTCCGCATCGCGGATGCCAAGGGCCGACAGCCTGTAGCTTGCCTCCTGAGGGATGTTGAAGATGCCGGCCACCCATTCGCCGTCGATATCGGCGCAGACCAGCTCGCCGCCCCGGCTCAGCATGTCCTTCAGCAGCTCGACCTCGCCGTCCTCGGGGTATTGGTGCGCCACGAGAGGGGTGTAGTACCGGGCGTGGAACTCGCGGATGGCATCGGGATCGCCGGTGACCCGGTAACTGACATTCGCTCGGCGGATGCGCCTGAAGTCCTCGCGTGTGGTCGACGTGAGGAGTTGCCTTCTCAGGACGTCCACGTCGGCCGGCAGATCCCTGTGGATGTCAACAAGCACCGGCGCCGCGATGGCGCACTGCAGGAGGTCGCCAAACCAAGGGTCCGGCTCGGGAAGCTCCAGGATCGGGAGCCCGCCGGCGCCGGCGACGTCAGCGATCCGGCGGGGAATGCGCTGACGCCACACGCGGCCGCGGGGGCCAGGACGGACGTCGTCGCCGCCGAAGAAAGCAGCGATGCTCGGCGCATGTGAACGAACGCCGGCAAGCCAAGCCGTGCCCTGGCTTCCCTCATAGGCCACGGCGCGGAGCGGAAGATGCCGGCGCAGCACCGTACGGGCAGGACGCAGGACGGACCGGATCGTCCGGGGAATCCGGGCCCTAGGCCGTCTCACCGGCCGACCCGGCCATCTGCCAGACGCGCGCGATGCCGGTCCAAATCGCTTTCGCCGCCCTCGTGCTTTTTCAGCTCGGCAGACCCTGTCGAGATCCGTTGGCGCCGTTCAGGATCTGCGATGCCATCTGCTTGTGCTCAAGTTGCGCCATGGCAAGAGCCATAGGTCTGTACCCGAACAAGCGACACTCGCACTAGACGAATGATAACGATGGACTCGCGATCAGAACTGAGAGACGGTTCTTGGAGGACTCATTGTGGGGCTGCGGCGACTCGAACCCGGAGCCTCGGCCGAGAGCCGCGGGTCGGCACGCGTTGCCGGCGCGCGCGCGGGCGGCGGCGCCAGCCGATGCGAGCGGGTCGGCCCTGGACTCGTAGACCTCGAGCATGCTGTCAGGGGAGGTGGCGACGGGCGCGTAGTCCGCATCGAGCTGCGCGCCAAGGGATTGCCACGACGCGGACATCAGCGTCTCGGAAGTGGCGAGCGGCCGGCCGTAGACCAGCACGTAGTCGACCTTCCCAGGCGTGCTTGCCCGGTAGCCCGCGGGGTCGATCGCAGGTGGGATCCGCTCGATCGAGCCGCCCGGAAGCACCAGGTATCGGTAGGGATCGGTCTCCGGGCGGTTGCGCAGCGCGAAGAACGGCAGCGCGGCGCCGATGTTGCCAATGTCCCAGCCACCACGCAGCGACGCGAGGCGTCCCGTATCGGCAGTCAGGGGATCGGTGCGGCCTGCGCTCACTCGGCCGAGGTTGACCTGGACCATCGTCGCCTCGGTTGCCAGGCACGGGGCAACGGAAACGTACGCCTCGACGCGCTGGCTGTTGGCGATGTAACAGGGAAGCCGGAGTCCCAGGAGCCCGGCTGAAGCTGTGACAGAGACCGCGGCGAGGAGCCATGGCATGCGGCGGGCGACAAGCCCGGGCGTCTTCTCTACGTCGACTGCGGCGAGCCAGAGAAGGAGCCCGAAGACAGGCAATGGGGCCAGTCTCTGGCTGAGGTGGCTGCCTCCCGCCGCAAAGTTGGCGTCTGCGGGAAGGACCACGATTGCCGCGACGACGACAACCGCGAACGCCAGGAACGCATCCTCGAGTCGCGGCGCCCTGCTCCGAGTTCGCCGGCGAAGGCCCAGGAGCAGCATCGCACCGAGGACGCCCGCGAGTACCATCGTGAACGCAACCTCGCGGACATCGAACGTGACGGTGCCCAGTCCCAGGCTTAGGACATCCCGGAGCCGGCTGAGGGCGCCTTTCAGCTGCACCAGGAGAGAACTCGCCGGTGCGACCGTCGATCGACCATCCGTCACGAGGTCGGTCCGCTGATCCAGCAGCCCTACGGCCACGAGGTAGCACGAGAGCGCGATACCCGGCAGGGCGGCGAGGAATGCAGGTCCCCATCGACTCGCCAGGACCTGCGGGGTCCGGTCCTTGGTTGTGAGAATCCCGAATGCGGCGACCAGGCCGAGGAATAGCAGGGCTACCGCGAACGGGAGCACGTGGGCCGCATACGTGCCCGTGAGGAGAAGCGTCAGTACCACCGCCGACCTGCGGGTCCACCGAGCGTGATTCCGGACCACGTAGCCCATCACGATGACGAGGCCGAGCACGCCGTAGCAGAACGGGTAGAACCCGTAGTGGAGGGTGAAGGTGAAGCTGAGCGAAATCACCAGGAACGCCAACCACCAGCGGCTCGGTGCCATACCCCTGACGGCGTATGCGGTTGCCATGGGCAGACCGACGATGAGACCGCCAATGAGCAGCTTCTCCGCCAGCTGGGGCCCGATGGCCATGACTAGCAGCCCTGCGGGAAGATCTGGGATCAGGTTCGTCGCGGGAAGAAGCTGGATGAAGGCGTAACGGCCGACGATACTGTCGCCCCGAAGGACGCTGTCCCAGAAGGCGGCGGCTCCACCCAGGTGAGCGGCGCCGTCCACTGCCACGAAGTACGGGAGCGAAAGGACAACGGCCAGATGCACCGCGATCGCCGATAGAAACGCGATCGTCAGCCACCGCTCAGCGCGAATAGGGCCGTCCATGCGCCTCCCTGGCGGCTACCCGCTTGTCGAGTCTTACGGGCTCATCGGATCGACGGAGGCCCCCGACGTTGACGCCAACGGGCGTCGGCTGCAAGGGCCGCCCAAAGTACCAGTTGCACCCGCGCACCGAGCGCCGGGGAGGATGCCGACGTGGCGGAGGGTTGGCTTGACGCCCGGGAGGCTGAGGTGGCCCTGAAGGCGTCAGCTCTCGCTCGGGCTTCCGGCCTCCTGGGACATCGCTCCGATGAGCCATTCGAACATGCGGAGATCACGTTCGTCGACCAGGTGCTGCGACCAACGATCTCCTGTAACCGGCACGACACGCCCACCGATCATCTCAACCCCGATGGTCTCGTCGAGGGGGACGTCCTCGAGCGTCTCGAAGACCTTCACGAGTGTGGTCCGGCGGTATGCACTCGGGCTCTGCGCCACGAGGATCCCCTCCCTGCCGAGATGCTCGATCGACCCGTCCTCCCGCAGGCGCTTGAGCGTGTCGGGCGACTGCCACGCGGGGATCGCGGCATCGGCTCCGGCGAGCACTGCCGCGATCACAGCTTCGACCTGGCTGACGCTGGCGAGCGGCCGAACACAGTCGTGCGTGACGACGACGTCGACATCGGGCCGGAGCAGCGGGATCGCCGCGCGAAGCGACTCCGTTCGGGTCGCTCCACCGGTCGCGACCCCGCTCACAGGATCTCCGTGCCAATCGTGTCCGGCAGGCAAGACGACGACCACGTCGCGACAGAGCGGTCGAACCAGGTCCACCGCCATGTCGACGAGGCACCGACCCCAGAGGGTGAGGGAGTACTTTGGCTGGCCGAAACGAGTACCCTGTCCTCCCGCCAGAACGACCGCCGCGACGACCGTCTCGGAAGGAGAATCCGGCGATGTCCGCTCATGATCCATTGGGGTACCTCAACGATGAGAACCGAGGGAGTCCGCTCGGTAAGAGTAGTGGCGCATCGATCGCGGCCATCCGTGGAGGGCGCAGAGGTCTGACATGTCGATCGTGACCGCAGGCCCGCTTCCGGCGCACGCGGCTCTGCTCGCAGCGGACCTTCTCGCCGACCGACAGCGGCGATTCCGTGACGCTTGGCCGGCCGCCGCTCCTTCGTTCGAGAGCCCGTCGCATTGCCTTGCCCTGCTCGAGCCGTTGCTTCGGGAGGGAGTTGCGTTCGGCGCGTGGAGAGGGTCCAGTCTCGTCGGCTTCGTCGCGGCGACGTCTCGCGAGAGATGGGGGGTCATTCCTGCCGCCGGGCACGCCGTCGCCAGCGTCGATCCCGACACGGCCGGGGTCTACGGGGCCCTCTACACGGAGCTCGCCAAGCATTGGGTCGAGCGCGGCGTGCTGATCCACGATGTCGAGCTTCCCGCGGTGCGGGAGATCGAGGACGCGTGGAATGACCTGGGATTCGGCCGACGGGTGTGCATTGGGAGTCGCTCAAGCGATGTGCTGCCCTGCGACGTGATCCCAGACGGAGAGACGGAGTTTCGCGTCGCCGATACCGACGACCTCTCATCCATCGTCCGGCTTGCTGCGATGGAGGTCGAGTTCAGGCAGGGCCCGCCGATGTACCTTGAGGGTGGGGCCCCCGACCTCGATCTCCTGTGGGAGACGCACGCCGAGCTGTTCCGCGTCGGCGCGGTCCACTTCGTCGCCTTGGTCGAGCGCGAGGTCGTGGGAGTCCTGACGCTTCTGCGGGAAAGCCGTTTCGCACCGATCTGCGCCGAAGTTGCTCCGTTCGTGAGCACGACCGTGACCGATCCTCGATACCGGCAGCGAGGCATCGCCCGGATGCTCGTTCGTGTCGCGGCGGATTGGGCCCGCGAGCGTGGGCACGAGCACATGGATATCAGCTTTCAGTCCGCGAGCCCCCTGCTGCGATCGTTCTGGCGGCAGTCGGGCTTCACGCCTATTGGATGGAAGGTTGCGCGAAGGCTCCCGGACTCGCTGTCAAGTCGGATCGACCATAGTGCGGAGTTGGACGACGCCCCCCTCCGTGAGAATGGAGAGCAATGGCCCACACCACCTCGCTCAGTCAGCTCCAGCGGCCCGCGCTCGCGGCCGTCAACGGCGAACTCGTTGCCTACGACGACGTCAAGATCCACATCTCGGCCGAGGCGCTCACCCGCGCCCTGAGCGTCTTCGAGGGCATGAAGGGGTACTGGGATCCGGAGTCGCGGGAGTTCGGGATCCGGAGCCCGCGCCAGCATTACAGGCGCTTGTGTCGCTCCGCCGCCCTTCTCCATATTCCCGTCGGTTTCTCGTACGACGAGTACCGGGACTCGTGTCTCACCCTTGCCAGGGCGCTCCTGACGGTCGAGCGTGACATGTGGTTCCGGACGACGATGTACGTCGTCGATGGGCACTGGGGCGAGGGCACGCGCGCTGATCTTGTCGTAACGGCGTTCCACCAGGCCAAGGATCTGGCACCGCCGATGACGCTAACGGTGAGCTCCTGGAGGCGCTCGGGAGATACGCAGCTTCCGTATCGTGTCAAGGCATCGGCGAACTACGTCGTAGCCCGCCAGGCGCGAATCGAGGCGTCGGGTCGGGGCTTCGACGACGCGGTCCTGCTGAACGACGCCGGTCGCGTCGCGGAGGCCACGGGATCCTGCGTCGTCGCGCTCCGCGATGGAGTCGCGCTATCGCCCCCCGCATACGAGGGGGCCCTCGAGAGCGTCACCCTCGATGTCGTCGAGCAGATCTGCCGCCGTGACGGGCTTGCTTTCGAGCGACGTCCGTTGGATCGGACGGAGCTCCTCACGAGTGACGAGGTCGCGGTGGTCGGCACGATCTCGGAACTGACCCCGATCTCCCGGGTCGACGCGGCGGAGTTTCGGGTCGACGGTGTTCTCTCCTCCATCCGCGATCGCTACCTCAGTGCGATGAGGCGGGAGGTGCCGATTGCCGGCGTCGAGTTCGAGTTCGTCGCTGTGGATGAGCTCCAACGACAAGGGTAGGGCCAGCGTCGCGGGGGCTCCCCAGCGGCAGAGACGCGCCATGAAGATGGACAAGGGCGGCTAGGGCACCGAGCTTCGCCTGGTCACCGTCCCGACCGCGAACGCGCCCGCGATCGCGGCGGGCGCGGAGGTCATGGCTCCCCGGGCTGGTTGATCCAGTAGAAGTGGTCGTCGATCTGCTGCGTCGCGAGCAGGTGCTTGATCTGCTTGATCCGTGTATGTCCACGCGATTCGAACTGGTCGGTCGTCATCTCGACGGCCCGGAACACGTCGAGTAGCTGCCGCGCGCCCCGTGCGACGTCGATGCGGCACTCGAAACCCGGCAGCCGCTCGTGGATCTTGTCGAAGTTCGCCTTGTAGTTCCGATGATCGCCGGTGCTGTCCCCGATCTCCAGACGGCAACCCGGGAAGGTCTCGGAGATGATCTCGGCGATCTCCCGGATCTGGTAGTTCTGCTGGTTGCTGCCGACGTTGAAGGTCTGATCGTGGACGATGTCGCGTGGCGCCCGCAGCACGCAGTCGATCGCCTGGCTGATGTCCAGGACATGGACGAACGGGCGCCACGGCCGGCCGTCGCTGGCCATTCGGATCACCTGCTCGGTCCAGGCGTGACCGGCCAAGTCGTTGATGACGATGTCGAACCGGATCCGCGGCGACGCTCCGAAGGCCGTGGCGTTGCGCAGGAACGTCGGCGAGAAGCTGTCGTCTGCCATCGCCCTCAGGTCTCGCTCCACGAGCACCTTGCACTGGGCGTAGGTCGTGAGCGGATCGAGCGGGGACTCCTCGGTGCTGAGCTCGCTTCCGGCCGTGCCGTAGACGCTGCAGGACGACATGTAGATGAACTGCTGGACGCCGGCTTGCTTGCAGAGCGTGGCGAGGTGGACGCTGCCCCGGTGGTTGATCTCGAAGGTGATGTCGGGATTCAGCTGACCGACCGGATCATTCGACAGCTCGGCCAGGTGGACGAGCGCGTCAAAGCCGCGCACGTCCTCAACGGTCAGAGTCCGGATGTCCTTGTTGATCCAGGCCGGCGCCCGAGCGATGCCGTTGTAGAGCCAACCGATCCGGTGGAACCCGGTATCGATCCCGACGACGTCATGACCTCGGGCCATCAGGTACGGCCCGAGGATCGTCCCGATGTATCCCTCGCTGCCGGTTAGCAGGACCCTCATGACTGTCGACCCCCGTGAAGCAGGATTGACCAGGACTCGCGCCCCCGGAAAGTGACGGTAGGCTCGCTGGGGGGCGACAGTCTCCGCCGCGTCGTCCTCACACCACCACGATCGTTCGTCACAGGATCTCCGGTCTCGGGATCGGGACGATGAAGCGGCCGCCTCGGCGCCGGTACTCCTCCTGCTGGCGGAGGATCTCGTCGAGGAAGTTCCACGCGAGCACGAGAAGGTAGTCGGGCATCCGGTCGAGGATCGCCGATGGGTCGAGGATCGGCAGGCGTGCGCCGGGCATCCAGTGACCCTGCTTGTGCGTGTTCCGGTCGACGACGAAGTCGATCGTCCGGTGGTCGATCCCAGCCGAGTTCAGGAGCGTTGCGCCCTTGGCGGCGGCCCCATAAGCGGCGATCGAGGCGCCTTCCGCCTTGAGGCCGGCCAGAAGGACGATGAGCTCGTCGGTGATCGACCGAACGCGCGTGCCGAAGTCGGCGTAGTAGGCGAAGTCCGCGAGTCCTCGCGCTTCCTCGTCCGCCAGGTAGCGGGCGATTCGCTCGCCTGGTGCCTCGATGGGGCTGACGTGCCAGCGGAGAGTGCCGCCGTGGAGGTCGGGGAAGTACTCGACATCGTTGACGAAGAGGTCGTGCCGGCGCATCAGCCGTGACACCGCCGTGCACGAGAAGTAGCAGAAGTGCTCGTGGTAGATCGTGTCGAACTCGCGACGCTCGATCAGGTCGCGAACGTACGGGTTCTCGATGGTGATGAGCCCGTCGTCGGCGATGAGGGTCCGGAAGCCTGCCACGAACCCGTTGAGGTCCGGCACGTGGGCCATCACGTTGTTGGCGACGATCACGTCCGCTCGCCGGCCCTCAGCCCGAAGCTGCTTTGCCAGATCGGCGGTGAAGAATGCCTCGAGAGTCTCGACGCCGATCTCGCGCGCGGCCGCGGCCGGGCCCGGGGTCGGTTCGATCCCGAGCGAGGGCACTCCCGCCTCGACGAAGTTGCGCAGCAGATAGCCGTCGTTGCTGGCGACCTCGACGACGAGGCTGCGCTCGTCGAGACCCCTGGTGGCGACGAGGTTGAGCGCGTGCTCTCGAGCATGCCGGCAGAGGGCATCCGAGAACGAGGAGAAGTACGGGTAGTCGGCGTCGAAGATCGCCTCTGCGGGCAATGCGTGGGTGAGCTGGACGAGACTGCAGGTCGGACAGAACCCCACCCCGAGTGGATAGCGCGGCTCCGGAGCGGCAAGCCGATCCTCAGTCAGGAGCGAATTCGCGATCGGCGTCTCGCCAAGCGAGAGGAACGGCCTGGGCGCAGTACCGGCGCAAGATCGACATCGCTCCACGAACTGTGCGTCAGGCATCGACGGTCACGAGCACCCGCATGAGCGCCTCCTTCTGCGTCTCGGTCCAGCGCCCACGCCGGACGCGACCCGTGCTGGCCTCGCTTGCCGCAAGGCCATGCGCCCGGGGCCAACGGGCATGCAGCCTCGGAACCATCCCCGATGATACCGACGCGGCGATCGTGCTCCTCGTCGCAAACCGCGATCCGGTGCGTCTGCACACCACCCCGCATTGATATCATCAATCTCCGGGCCGTCACCGAAGACACGTCCGGTGGGAATCGCCCGCCGCGCCTGTCTGGAGCGTGGCATCGACGAGCGCGAATCG
This sequence comes from uncultured Chloroflexia bacterium, assembly GCA_963705215.1. Taxonomy (GTDB): domain Bacteria; phylum Chloroflexota; class Limnocylindria; order Limnocylindrales; family CSP1-4; genus CTSoil-043. The sequence continues at coordinate 56,470 of CAVPJI010000010.1, forward strand.
ACGAGGAAGATGTCCATGAGCCAGGACCACGCGACGGTCGACGACATGAGCGTCGTCATCCTCTGCGGCGGCCAGGGAACGCGCATCCGGGAAGCAAGCGAGAGCCTACCGAAGCCGCTGATCGATATCGGCGGCAAGCCGATCCTCTGGCACATCATGAAGATCTACAGCCACTACGGCATCCGGCGTTTCGTTCTGGCGCTCGGCTACAAGGGCTGGGGCATCAAGCGCTTCTTCCTGGACTATCGCGAGCACGTGAGCGACCTGTCCGTCCATCTGTCCGACCGCCACGAGATCCTGTTCCACACGAACCTTGCGGACGAGGACTGGGAGATCACCTTCGTCGAGACGGGACTCCACACGGCGACCGGGGCGCGCCTCCGGCGCGTGCGCCCGTACCTGACCGGCAACACGTTCATGGTGACGTACGGCGACGGCATCGGATCGGTCGACCTGGCGGCCCTGCTCGAGTTCCATCGTTCGCGAGGGCGGATCGGCACCATCACCGGGGTCCATCCGACCTCCCGGTTCGGGGAGTTGCGCGTGGATCCCGGGACGAAGCTGGTGACTGAGTTCAACGAGAAGCCGACCGTTGCCACCGATTTGGTGAGTGGCGGCTTCTTCGTCTTCCAGCGCGAGTTCCTCGATCTCTACCTCGACGATGACCCCGATCTCTTCCTCGAGCACCGGCCCCTCCAGCAGCTCGCCCGGGACGGCGAGCTCGCGGTCTTCCCGCACGAGGGTTTCTGGATGGGCATGGATACCTACCGCGACTACCTCCAGCTCAACGCGCTGTGGGACTCGGGCAACCCACCCTGGAAGGTGTGGAACGACTAACCGGACCTCGGCCCGCAGCCGCGTCGGTCGCGGGGTGGCGGTCACCGAACCAGGACGCCAGGAACGGCCGGATCTCGGCCAGGGTTCGAGCGGTGCGATCGCGCTGCGAGAGGATCGGATCGGCGAGCGGCCAGGGGATGCGGAGAACTGGGTCGTTCCAGGCCAGCGACCCGTCGAGCTCGGGTGCGTAGGTAGCGTCATGCTTGTAGCAGACGTCCGCCCAGTCACTCAGGACCTGGAACCCGAACCCACAGCCGGTCGGGACGACGACCTGGAGGTGATCTCGATCGTCGAGGCCGACGTACTCCCAGCGGCCGAAGGTCGCCGACCACGGCCGGAGATCGACAACGACCGCGAACACCTCGCCGCGAGCGCAACGGACGACCTTGCGCTCGCGGAGCTCGCGGCGGAAGTGGAGCCCCCGGAGCGTGCGGTGACGCGACCGGGACTGGTTCTCCTGGACGAAGGACGCCGGGTCGATGCCGCTGCTCTGCAGGACCTCGGCCGACATCGTGCGTACGAAGAAGCCGCGCTCGTCGCGAATCGGGTCAGGCTCGATCACGAGCAGGTCCTGGAGGCCGCCGGGTCGGATCGTCGGTTCGGGCATCGGGTCTCGGAGGGTATCGCAGCGTGACGACGGACGGCAGGGAGTCCGACCGGGCGACGATCAGGCAGCGGATGATGGACCTGATCGAGGAACTCTACCCGCTTCCGCGAAGCATCACCGGCAACGGCGTTCGCGAAACCCTGCGCATCCTCCAGCGCTTCATCCCGCTCGAGGTCCACGAGGTGGCGACCGGGACGCAGGTGCTCGACTGGACTGTCCCGCGCGAGTGGGCAATCCGCGACGCCTACATCAAGGACGCGACGGGGCGTCGGATCGTCGACTTCCACGCCTCGAACCTGCACGTCGTCGGCTACAGCGTGCCCGTCGACGCGACGATGTCCCTCGCCGAGCTGCGCCCGCACCTCCACTCGCTGCCGGATCGTCCGTCCTGGATCCCGTACCGGACGTCCTACTACCATGAGACGTGGGGATTCTGCCTTCCCCACGAGCAGCTCCTCGCCCTCGACGAGGGGCCCTTCGAGGTCTGCATCGATTCGGAGCTTCGCGACGGTCATCTCAGCTACGGCGAGCTCGTCCTGCCCGGCGAGATGCCCGACGAGATCCTCATCTCGACCCACGTCTGTCACCCTTCCCTTGCGAACGACAACCTCTCGGGGATCGCGGTCGCGACGTTTCTGGCCGCAGAGCTGCAGCACGCGCCTCGACGGCACACGGTGCGGTTCCTGTTCGCGCCCGGAACGATTGGCTCGCTCACCTGGTTGAGCCTCCACGAAGATGACCTGCGCGTACGGCACGGCCTCGTGCTGGCCGGCGTGGGCGACGGGGGCAACCTGACGTACAAGCGAAGCCGCCGCGGCGACGCCGAGGTCGACCGGGCCGTCCAGATCGCGCTCCGGGACAGCGGGGTCGCTCACACCGTGCAGGACTTCTCACCGTGGGGCTACGACGAGCGCCAGTACAACTCGCCGGGCTTCAACCTGTCGGTGGGGTCGCTCATGCGGACCGTGCATGGCACATACCCGGAGTATCACACGTCCGCCGACGACCTCGGGTTCCTGCGTCCCGAGCGACTTGAGGAGAGCCTCGAAGCCTGCCGAGCGGTCGTGAGAAATCCTCGAGGCCGACCACACGTATCTCAACCTGAGCCCGAAGGGCGAGCCGGCCCTGGGCAGGCGCGGCCTCTACAGCCCGATCGGCGGGTCGGAGGCACCGGCCGCTCGGCTCGCGATGCTTTGGGTCCTGAACCTCTCCGACGGGAGTCATTCCCTGCTCGACGTCGCCGAACAGTCAGGCCTCGCCTTCGCAGCGATCTCGGACGCCGCTCGGTCCCTCGAGAAGGCCGGCCTTCTCGAAGCCCGACCCGAGTGAGGCCGGGGGCACGCGGCGACACACCGAACGCCGTCAGGTTGCGCAGGAAACGCACGATCTCCGAGCGGCGGCACGCCACGGGGCCCTGGGAGGTGGCAGCACCTGAGCGGCGGGGTAGTACTTCCGGTGGCTGCACCAGCGTCGCGAGCCGACCGACAATCGACGCGATCAGGCAGGCGCCCGACTAGAGCACTCGACTCGAGGGGATCCGTTCATCGTGAAGGTCGTTCTATTCTGCGGCGGCCAGGGGTTGCGTCTCAGGGCGCACTCTGAAGACATGCCAAAGCCGATGGTCTCGGTGGGATCCCGGCCCATTCTGTGGCACATCATGCGCTACTACGCGCACTTCGGGCACAAAGACTTCATCCTCTGCTTGGGCTACAAGGCAGACACCATCAGGCGTTACTTCTTGCCGTACATGGAAGCGCTCTCGAGCGATTTCGTGTGCTCAGGTGAAAGCCGGGTGGAGGAGCTACTCCCGCGCGAAATCGACGACTGGCGGATCACGTTCGTCGACACCGGCCTCAATGCCAGTATTGGACAGCGCTTGAGGGCGGTTCGCGGGTACGTGGGCGACGAGCCGTTCCTGGCCAACTACGGCGACGTCCTGACGGATGCCCCGCTCGACGACCGCGTCGAGAGGTTCCTCGCATCGGGCTCGGTCGCATCGTTGATGTGCGTTCGGCCGACGAGCTACTCGTTCCACGTCGTGCGGCGAAACGGCTCGAATCTCGTTACCCAGATCGTCGATGTCGGCGCCACCGACCTCTGGATCAACGGCGGCTACCTCATCTTCCGTCCCGCGATCTTCGACTTCATCGGCCCGGATGAGGATCTCATCGATGAGCCGTTCACCCGGCTCATCGCGGCCGGGAAGCTCGAAGGGCAGCCCTACGAGGGCTACTGGGCGCCACTGGACACCTTCAAGGACCTCCAAATGCTCCAGTCCGCCTTCGATACCGGCCGGCCACCGTGGGCAGTGTGGCAAGCGGACTGACGGGGTGACGCGATGCGGCGTCTGACGCTGGGGCCCCCCGGGCCGCTCCACCTCCTCGTCGTCGGTGCCCACGCCGACGACATCGAGATCGGCGCCGGTGCGACGATCCTGCGGCTGCTGGACGAACGTGCTGGCAGCTCGATCCTGTGGGTGGTGGTCTCCGCCATGCCCGATCGGGCAGTCGAAGCGCGGGCCAGCGCGGTCGCGTTCTCGGCTGCCGCGGCAAGCGTCGAGGTCATCGTCGGCGATCTGCCTGACGGCCGCCTGCCGGCCGCCTCGGCGGCCGTGAAGGACTTGCTCGAGTCAATCAAGACGCGGCCGTTCGACCTCATTCTCGCCCCGCACCTGGATGACGCCCACCAGGATCATCGGCTCGTGGCCGAGACCGTCTGGCAGACGTTCCGTCACCACCTCGTCGCTGCGTACGAGATCCCGAAGTACGACGGCGACCTCGGTCGGCCGAACCTCTTCGTCGATGTCGATGAAGCCACGCTCCAACGCAAGATCGATCTGCTGCAGGCGTACTACCCGTCGCAGCACGACCGAACCTGGTGGGGCGCGGACGCATTCCGCGCCATCGTGCGGCTGCGCGGCATCGAGGCGGCGAGCCGGTATGCCGAGGCGTTCTACTGCCGCAAGCTCGTGCTGTGACGCCCTGACCAGCCATCCCGTGCGCGTGCAAGGAAGTGCGGGCAATCCCGGCCGCGCCGATGCGCACCCGCAGGATCGGCACGCCTCCCGGCCGGTTCACATTGGGCAACACCGGCGTGAGGCGGCTCTGGCCGGTGCCGTGGCCATCGAACGCAGGCACGGCGCATGCCCGAGTTATGCTCCGGGGGGCGTGAAGGATCGCCCTGGGGAGCAGGATGATGGACGTTCCATGGAGAGCCGATGATCGAACCGCATGAGCCCCTCGTTAGCGTGGTGACCCCCGTCTACAACGGGGAGAAGTACCTGCGCGAGTGCATCGAGAGCGTTCTTGCCCAGACGTACTCCAACTGGGAATACATCATCGCCAACAACTGCAGCACCGACCGAACGCTCGATGTCGCTCAGGAATACGCCGCCGCGGACACCCGCATACGGGTGCACAGCAACGACCAGTTCGTCCGCATGGAGGCGAACCACAACATCGCGTTACGGCAGATCTCGCCGACGAGCAAGTACTGCAAGGTTGTCGCCGCGGATGACTGGATCTTTCCCGAGTGCCTCGAGAAGATGGTCAGCCTGGCCGAAGAACACCCCAGCGTGGCCATCGTGCAGGCCTATCGCCTGCGAGGGAACAGCGTCGCGGGCGATGGGGTGCCCTACCCGAGCACCGTCATGCGGGGACGTGATGCGTGTCGCCTATGGCTGCTGCGCAGACCGTCCATCTTTGGAGCGCCTTCGGGCCTACTCTACCGGGCGGACATCGTGCGGAGTCGTCACGACTTCTATGACGATTCCCACGACGTTTCCGCCGCAGCAGACAACGGGGTCTGCCTGGAATTCCTGGGCGTGCACGACTACGGCTTCGTGCACCAGGTGCTCACCTTTCAACGGTTGCGGCGAGCTGCCTACACCGTGGAGGTGCAGCACCTCGGCGCGGACCTCCCCGCCCACCTGTACGAGCTCATCACGTACGGCCCGAGGGACCTTACCGAGGCGGAGCTGCAGCGAGCGATCCGCGAACACCTACGGCGGTACTACGGCCAACTGGGGGCCGTGGCCCTGCGGGGGCGCAGTCGCGAGTTCTGGCGCTTTCATCAGCGTCAGCTCAAGGCGCTTGGGTACCCTCTGAGACCCAGCAGGCTCGTCGCATCCTCGATCTACTATCTGCTGGGCATCATCTTCAATCCAGCGAGAACGGCGGAGAGAATCGCCGAGCGGCGTCGCCGCGAACGAGAGTACTACACCTTCGAGTAGTTGCCGCTGCTCGGCCTACCGCGCGGACCTCGTGCTCCGGCCGCTTCAGCGCTCCTGCGTCACTCCAGGTCGGAGCCGCATCGACGGCAGTCGTCGTCGGTGCGAAACACCAGGTCGCGATGTGATCCGCCACCACGCGATTGATCTCCTCCGGCATCCGGCGGTCGAAGCTTCGAAGGCCCGCCTCCACGTGGGCGAAGGGGATTCCGAGCTTCGCGGCAGCCAGCGTGCCGGCCAGCGTGGAGTTCGTGTCGCCGTAGACGAGGACCGCGTCGGGCGCCTCTGCCTCCAGCACCGGCTCCAGCGCGGCAAGCATCCGGCCGGTCTGGGCGGCGTGACCACCACCGCCCACGCCTAAGGCGTGGTCCGGGTGGGGCAAGCCGAGCTCCGCGAAGAATGCCCCGGCCATCCGCTCGTCCCAGTGCTGCCCGGTGTCGACCAGGACGACATCGTGGTGCACCCGCAGCTCGGGGAGGAGCGCCGCAGCCTTGATGAGCTGGGGACGAGTCCCGACAACGCTGACGATCTTCACCGGTCGCCGCAGATCTCGCGGGGTTCAGCCGGCAGGTGCCGGCCGACTCCCGGCGCGGGGCGGGACACCGACCCCGAGGACGCGGACGTGCTCCGGAAGGTCGAGATCGCGCAGGCTGTTCCGGCCGTCGAGGATGACCTCGAGGCCCGCGAACCATCCCGGGTCGAGGCGCCGGAAGGCCGGGTCGCCCGTCTGGACGACGACCGCGCGTGCATCGCTCGGCGTTCCCCAGGCCCACGGCGCAGCTCCGCAGCGCTCGACCTCCGCGTCGGTCAGCAACGGGTCCCAGGCCGACACGCGGGCACCGGCCCGTGCGAGGCCGCTGATGAGGGGGATCGCCCGCGAGTAGGCGAGCTCCTTCACGCCCTCCCGGTAGGTCAGCCCGAGGACGAGGACGGCGACGTCCTGCAGCGATCCGAGCTCGGCCTCGAGCCTCTGGATCGCGATACCGACCTGGCCGTCGTTCACCCGCCGCGAGAGTGCGACCAGCTCCATCTCCGGGGCCCGCGACAGGAGGAAGTGCGGGTAGACCGGGATGCAGTGGCCGCCCACGCCAAGGCCGGGCTCGTGGATGTGGCTGTACGGCTGGCTGTTCGCGGCCCGGATCACCTCGAGGACGTCCACCCCGATCCGGTCGGCGTAGCGGGCCAGCTCGTTGGCGAAGGCGATGTTCAGGTCGCGGTACGTCGTGTCGGCGAGCTTGCTCAGCTCGGCCGCCTCCGCCGTGCTCATCGCCACGACCTCCGCGTCGAGGACCGAGGCGTAGAAGCGCGCTGCCCGCTCCGTCGACGCCGGGCCGATGCCGCCGACGAGCTTCGGGTAGGTCGCGAGGTTGCGAAAGACGGCGCCGGTGAACAGCCGCTCCGGCGAGAACGCGACGAAGAAGTCGCGGTCGGCCACGAGGCCCGACGCCGCCTCGAGGCGCGGCGCGTACCGGCTCCGCGTGTCGCCGACCGGGAGGGTGGTCTCGAAGATCACGGTCGAGCCGGCGCGCACGCCGGGCGCGATCGCGTCGGCGGCGGCATCCATGTGGCGATAGTCGGGGTGCTGCTCGTCGTCGAGCATCACCGGGACGATCAGGACGACGACGTCCGACTCCCGGGCTGCGGCGGCGCCGTCGGTCGTTGCGCGGAGGCGGCCGGCGGCGTGGGCCGCGGCGACGCGCTCGGCGAGGTCGGGCTCCTCCGCGACGTGGGCACGCCCCTCGTTCAGCGCGGCCACCACGGCCTCGTTCACGTCGACGGCGATGACCGACCAGCCGTGGGAGGCGAACTGCGCCGCGAGCGGGAGGCCCATCTTGCCCGCCCCCACGACGGTCACCGTCCCGGCGGTCCCCTCCTCGCCCGTCCACGGCTGGACGTGCCGAGCCTCGGCGTGGAGGCATGGGTTCTGGGGCAGGGTGATCGTGCCCCCGAGGACGGTGGCCGAGGTCGTGGGACGGGTGGTGATCGTCATCGGGCGGCCATCTTCGCGGCGAAGTCGGCCAGGTCGACCGGGCGGGCCTCCGCAGCAGCCTGGAGGAGGCTGGAAGCGATGGCGAGGGCCCACAGGCCGTCCTCCCCGTCCACGACGGGGCGGCCGCCGTCCCGGGCCACGGCGAGGAACGCGTCGAGCTCGGCGGCGAGCGGCTCGCGGCTGGCGACGTCGACGTCGACCACGTTGCCTTCGAAGGTCGTCGCGTAGCCGTCGATGATCGTGGGGCTGCCGACGTCGGCGCTCGTGAACGTCAGTCGCTGGGTCAGGTAGTCGAGCTCGAACATGCCGGCCTCGCCGACCACCGTGAGCTGGCGCCGCTTCGCCGGGGTGAGCCAGTTGACGTCGAGCATGCCGGTCGCGCCCGAGGGAAAGTGGAGCAGCCCGAACAGGAGATCCTCGTTCGTGGCGTGCAGCCGCTGGGCAGTCTCGGCGTAGACCCGCGTCGGCCGCTCGCCGGCCACCCACGAGAGGATGTCGGCGTCGTGGGTGGCGAGGTCGATGGTCACCCCGACGTCGCGGATCCGGGCCGGGAAGGGACCGGCGCGGCGGCTCGTGATCGAGTACAGCGTCCCGACCCAGCCCTTCGCGATGCGCCGGCCGAGCTCGAGGACGGCGGGGTTGAAGCGTTCCACGTGACCGACCTGGAGCGGAACCCCGCGGGCGCGGGCCGCCGCGACGAGCTCGATCCCCTCCTCCACCGTCGCCGCGAGCGGCTTCTCGACGAGCACCGGCAGGCCGCGCTCGATCGCCGCCAGCGCGAGGGCCGAGTGCGCCGTCGTGGGAGCGGCGATGACGACCGCCTCGATCCCGGCCTCCTCGACCATCACGAGCGGGTCGGCGAAGCCGGTGGCACCCGTCTTCGCGACGGCGTCGGCCAGCACGCCGGGATCCGGGTCCCCGACCGCGGCCAGGACGCAGTCCTCGCGGGAGGAAAGGTGGCGGAGGTGGTTCCGGCCCATCGAGCCGAGGCCCGCGAGGCCGACGCGGAGCGGAGCGGACATCAGGCGGCACCTCCTGCGCCGGCGGCCGACTCGACCGGGAGCCGCCCGACCGGCGTTGCGACCTCGCGGATCGCGGCGATCACGGCCTCGAGATCGTCGGGATCCAGGTTCGGTCGGACCGGGACCGACAGCACCTCGTCGGAGAGCCGGTTCGTGACCGGCAGGTCGAGATCGGCGGCGCCGGGCACGAACGCCTGGAGGTAGGCCTGCCGGTGGACCGGGACCGGGTAGTAGATGAGCGTCCCGACGCCGCGCTCCGTCAGCCCCTCGATCACGCGGGCCCGTTCGCCGGGGAAGCGCATCGTGTACTGGTGCCAGGCGTGCTCGCGGCCGTCGGGGACCCGGGGCGTCAGGTAGCCGGCCAACCCGGCGGTCAGGCGAGCGGCGTTGCGTCGGCGCTGCTCGGTGCGCTCGTCGAGACGGGCAAGCTGGGCCAGTCCGAGCGCGGCGGCCAGGTCGGTCGGCTTGAAGTTCGAGCCCAGCGCCTCGTGGTGGTAGCGGACGCGCATCCCGTGGTTCCGATAGAGCCGGATCCGGTCGGCGAGCGCGTCGTCGTCGGTCGTCGCGAAGCCGCCCTCGCCGGTCATCAGGTTCTTCGTCGCGTACAGGCTGAACATGGCCGGCCCGAACTGTCCTGCCCGTCGTCCGCGGTACGTCGCGCCGTGGGCCTGCGCGGCGTCCTCCACGATGGGGATCCCGTGCCGCTCGGCGATCGCGACGAGCGGGTCCATGTCGGCCATGAGGCCGTAGAGGTGGACCGGCATGATCGCCTTCGTGCGGGGCGTGACGGCCGCTTCGACGGCCGCGGGATCCATGCAGAAGTCCTGCTCCCGGATGTCGACGAAGACCGGGCGGGCGCCGGCCTGCAGGATCGCGCTGGCCGTCGCGTTGAAGGTGAAGCTGACGGTGATCACCTCGTCGCCCGGGCCGATGCCGAGCGCCCGCAGAACGGCTTCGAGGGCCACCGTGCCGTTGGACATGAAGACCGCGTGCCGCACGCCGCAGAAGGCGGCCCAGGCCTCCTCGAACGCGGCGGTGCGGGCGGCCCATGGCGAACATGCCGGAGCGGAGGACGTCGAGGACGGCCTCCTCCTCGGCCGGCCCGATGTCCGGCTTCGAGATCGGGATCACGCGGATGCCTCCGTCGGTTCGTGGCGACGCAGCGGTCGCCGTCGATGTCGTAGCGGGCGGCGCAGGCCGGGCAGGCGGCTTCGCCGGCGTGGTCGGCGCCGACCGGCGTCCCGGCGTCGTGAACGAGCCGCCGGCCGCACGCGCAGACCCAGCCGATCCGGCGGGCGGGATTCCCGGCGACGAGGGCGTGGTCGGGGACGTCCCGGGTGACGACGGCGCCCGCGCCGACCGTGGCAAACCGCCCGACGTCCCGGCCGGCGACCACGACCGCCCCCGCCCCGATCGAGGCGCCGGTGCGCAGGCGGATCGGGCTGACCACCCAGTCGTCGGCCCGCGCGAGCTCGCCGCTGGCGGTGATCGCGCGGGGGAACCGGTCGTTCGTGAGGATGGCGTTCGGCCCGATGAAGACGCCGTCCTCCACGGTGACGCCGTGGTAGACGAGGGCCGCGTTCTGGATCTTGACCCGGTTCGCCGATCTCGACGCCCTCGTCGATGAAGACGTCGCGCCCGATGACGCACTCGGCGCCGATCCGGGCCCCGGTCCGCACCTGGGCCCGGTGCCAGATGCTGGTCCCGGGACCGACGGAGACGTCCGCCTCGAGGTCGGCGGATGGGTGCACGCGCGCGGAAGGATCGATCACGTGTTCATGGGACTCCACGGTTGCGGGGCTCGGCGTGGCCCGTCGACTTCGGGAGGACGATATCAGGCGCCGGGCACCGAGCGGGTGTGTTCGGTGCCGCGATGCACCGTAAGCGTGCCTCCCCGGGCCCAAAGGTACTCCACGTCGTCGCTTGGCGAGGTACGATGGTCCGGCCGAACGTGGCGACACGGCGTCGCCCGACCGGATCGGTGGGAGCCGAGGCTCGAACGGCACCCGGCAGTGGGGCGGATGTCCGCCGCCAGGGGAGATCGCACGATGAAGCACCGAACCCGACTGTTCGCCACCCTCGCGGCCGTGGCTCTCCTGGCAACGGCCACCGCGACCGCCTTCGGGTACACGGGCCAGACCGAAGGGTCGATCACCGTGAGCGGCAGACATGCGAACCGTTCACCTTGATCGCCACCGTCGTGGACGCGGCTGGTGCCCCAGTCGTCGGGCAGTCGGTCGCCTGGGCGTTCGTGACCTCGCCGTCTGCCTCGGACGTCATCTCGCCGACCCCGACGATCACGGACTTGAACGGCAAGGCCACGACCACGGTGACGTTTGGGTCGGCGAGCGGCACAAGGGAGATCCGCGCGACGGCGGGTAGCGTCAGCGCGTCGGCTGTGATCGACCCGGCGAAGTGTGAGTGGCTCGGTCGAGGCGGCGGAAGGCACGCCCGCACCGGAAGGCCTGCCCAGCACGTCGACGCTCCCTGCCGAATCCTCCGGGGGCACCCCGATCGCGGCGCTGTTCCTCGCCGCCGTCTGCGCGCTCGCCGGCGCCCTGGCGCTGCGCCACCGGGTCGCGGCGACACGCAGCTGAGATCGGGGCCGGGCGGGAGCTCGGCCGCGATATGGTGAGCCGGCCTGCCCGGTCGCCTCGATGACCGATCTCGAGAAGCGTCCCGACCGGGGCCGCGCGCGGCGCGCTGCGACGGCGGCCGTGGCGATCACCATCATCGCGCTCGGAGCCGGCCTCGCGTTCGCCGCCTGCGGCGGGGACTCGCGGCCAACGGCGCCTCCCGACACCGGCGAAGTCTCGCCCGGCGTCACCGAGCTTCCGCTCGTGTCGATCACGCCGGCCCCGACCGCGCCGGCGTCATCGCCCGCCACCGCGACCACGCCGGGCGCCTCCCTCTCGGGTACGCCTGGGGTCCCGCATGGCGTGCGGGCGACCCGCATCCGCATCGACCGGCTCGGAATCGACCTCGCGATCATCGAGGGTGACGGGATCGACGCGCCGATCGGGAAGGCGGCCCACTACCCGGGCTCGGCGTGGCCGGACGGCGGCTCCAACATCTACATCTACGGCCACGCCCGCGAGCGCATGTTCATCTCGCTCTGGAAGGCACGCAGCGGCGACGAGATCGAGCTCGGCCTCGTTGATGGGACCACGCGCACGTACGTGGTGACCAGGGTCCTGCCGAAGGTTCGGTGGAACGCCGTGGAGTACCTGGAGCCGACGGCGACCGAGCAGCTGACGCTCCAGACGTCCACCTCGTACCAGCCCACGGCGCCGCGCTTCATCGTCATCGCCGTCCCGGCCACGTGACCGTCGAGCCCGCGCCCGACGCCCGGCGCCTGCCGGCTCGCTTCGGCCGGCGAGCCGTGCTCGTCGTCGCCGCGGTGGCGCTCGTCCTCCTCGCCGCGGGCGCCGTGCTGGCGGTCTTCCGGTATCTCCCCGCCGTCGATGACGCGCGCGCGCTGCGGGCAGACCTCGAGACCATGGTCGACCGGGTCAGGGAGACCGGGATGGAGATCGACCGGGGCACGATCGACGCACTCGACGCCGATCTCCGCTCCGCCCGGGAACGCCTCGACCGCCTCGAGAGCCTCCTCGCGAGCGACCCACTCGTCGCGCTCGGTCGCGTGCTCCCGCCGACCGCACCATCCGTCGTCGGAGCCGACCTCGTCGTCACGGCGGCCGGGGACCTCCTGGGCGCCGTCGGCGAAGGCCTCGCGATCGGGCGAAGGTTCGTCGAGGTCCGGGAGGCGCAGGCGACCGACCCGGCGGGCGGCTCGCTCCTGGCGCGGCTCGTCGAGCTGATGGCGACGTCGCGCGACCGCGCCGTCTCGGCCGCCACCTCGGTCGCCAGTGCACGCCGGGCGCTCGACGCCGTTCCGGATGGCGCCGTCGGCCAGGTCATCAGCGTGCGCGACGTGATGATGGAGCGCATCGACGCGTACGGCCCACTGCTCGACTCGTACGCCGACGCCAGCGAACGGATGCCGGCGATCCTCGGCTGGGAGGGGCCGCGACGCTACCTGGTCCTCACCCAGGACCCGGCGGAGATCCGGCCGACGGGGGGGTTCATCGGGACCTACGGCATCGTCACGATCGACCGAGGGAGGATCGTCGAGCGAAGCTTCGGGGGCATAGAGCCGCTCGACTACCCGTGGGACTACCCGCGGATCGAGCCGCCCCAAGCGCTCGCCGACTATCTCCTGGGCCCGGAGCAGCCCTGGCAGTTCGCCGACTCGAACTGGTCGCCCGACTACCCGACGAGCGCGAGCGACGCCCTCCGGCTCTACACGAATCAGACCGGGGACGACCGGTTCGACGGCGTGCTGGCGATCACGACCTACACGATCGACGAGCTGCTGGAGGTGACGGGACCCGTCACGGTCCCCGACTACGACGTCACGATCGCGCCCGGCGAGACGACCATCCGGATCCTCCAGCAGACGCGGCGGTCGGCGCCCGGCGAGGACCGCAAGGCCATCCTGCCCGCGTTCGCGGACGCGCTCCTCGCCTCGCTCCTCGCCCTGCCGCCCGGGAGTGGCCCGACCTCCTCGGGACCGTGGACACGCTCCGCCGGGAGCGCCTCCTCCTCGCCTGGTTCCGCGATCCGGCAGACCAGGAGCTTGCCGTCCGCAGCGGCTTCGACGGGGCCGTCCGCCAGGACCCGGGGGACTACGTCTACCCGGTCGACTACAACATGGCACCCGCCACGAAGCTGGACTACCTGGCGACGCGCGAGTGGGACCTGGACGTCCGGATCGACGCCGTCGGCAACGCGAGGAACACCCTCGAGGTGACCTGGCACAACCGGGTCGAGGAACCCGAGTATGACGCGTACCGCGCGATGGTCAACGTTGGCGGGAGCATCCTTGGGATGTACTTCCGGCTCCTGGTCCCGGAGCGCAGCCGCGTCGAGGAGGTTGCCGGCGGGGGCCTCGCGCCCGTGACTGCGCCCGCGTCCGTCGAGGTCGAGGCCGGCCGGACGGCGATCGGCACCTACCTCAAGATCCCGCCCGGCAGCACGAGCCTGCGCTACGCATGGACGAGCCCGTACGCGGCGGACGAAGACGAGACGGGTGGCGAGTACCGGCTCACCATCCAGAAGCAGCCGGGCATGCGTCCCGGGCCGCTGTCGCTCAGCATCCGGGTGCCGGAGGGCTACCGGATCTCAGCTGCGAGCCGAGAGCTGACGGTGGACGGCGCGACCGCGACCCTGGCGACCACGTTCGCCGAGGACATCGTCGTCGCCCTGCGATACGAGAGGTGAGCCCGACGGGCGGGTAGGGCGCATCACGCCGGATCCGGTCGGGTGCGCGGTCCGGGGAAGTGGGGCAGGGACGCAACACCTGAACGGAGCGGTTGCCCGGGCCCTGGTCCGCCGGGTGCGGTCCGCCCACGTGTGGGACAGTCGCCGCCGGTCCTCCGTAGTCCCTATGCCAGCGGACGGAGTACGCATGGCCCGTTGGCCCGGGAGCTCGCGAACCGTAGCCTCCTGATGCGTCGCAAGGGGGCGCGTGGCTGACCGCGCATGATCCGGCCGGCCTCCACGAAATAGCACACCCGTCGCGAGGCGGGGCCGCAAAGCCACGGGACTCTCCGAGTCAGCCGGGTTGCCGAACGGAGCCGATATCGATGTTTTGGGATGGGACACGCTGGATCGACGAGCGAGCGCCGCGGCGCCACCGCCGCCGACCCGCCGCCGCGGTCGCGACTGGCTCGCGACCGGCGTCATGATCATTGGAGTCGCCGCCCTCGCGGTTCCATTCGTGGCGACGAACGCCGCAGTCAGCTCGACGCATCGGCTGTTGGCGTCATGGCGTGAGTCGTTCGAGACTCGCGTCTTCCAGGAGTCGACGCCGTACGCCGCCTATTCCGGGAGCTGGGACCGCTTGCAGGACGACCAGTACCTCGGCTCGTCGGCCGCTGTCTCCGCACAGCTCGGCGCCAGCGTCACCTTCACCTTCACGGGATCCGCCGTGTCGTGGATCGGGCCCGAGGGACCCGACCAGGGCAAGGCAGCGGTGTACGTGGACGGCGAGTTCGTCCGCACGGTGGACAACTACTCGCGCTCGCTCAAGCCCCGCGAGACCTTGTTCACGACCCACGTTTCCCAGACGACCCAGCACACCCTCACCATCCGGGCCCTCGCGACGGCGGCACGGGAGGCTGTGTCCGTGGACGCCTTCGTTGTGCGCGGCCAGCCGCTGGAAGAGACGAGCGCTCAGGCACCGGCACCGCCCGCCGACCCAACCCCGGCGCTCGCCGTCCTCGCTGCGACGCCGACCCGACGCCGACGCCGACGCCGACGCCGACGCCCGCGCCCACCGCGACGCCGACGCCCACGCCGACGCCGACCGCGCTCGCCGGCGCCCGACGCCCACCCCGACGCCGACGCCCACGCCGACCTTGTCACTCGATGCCACGCCGACGCCCACATCCCACGCCCGACACCGACGCCTCGGCCGACAGCGACGCCGCGCTGCCCCACGCCGACGCCCACGCCCACGCCACGCCTCGGCCGACAGCGACGCCGGCGCCTGCCCCACGCCGACGCCGACGCCTCGGCCGACAGCGACGCCGGCGCCTGCCCCCACGCCGACGCCAAGCACGTCACTTGGCGTGACCTCGATCCCGGCGCTTCTCTCGGCGCTGGCCAACGACGCGGTTACCGAGATCGTCGTCGCAAACGGGACGTACCGCATCGCCCCAGCGGCCAACAAGTCCCCCACTTCGCTCTGGATCGGGGCGAAGTTCGCCGGCCGGACCCGCCCGGTTCTCGTCCGTGCCGAGACGGTCGGCGGCGTGGTCTTCGACGGTGGGGGCGGATGGATGAGCGGCATCACGTTCGCGGAGGGAGCGCACCACCAGACGTGGCAGGGCTTCAAGTTCACGAACGGGACGCCGAGGCGACATCGGGAGTCATCGTGTTCGGGGGCTACTCGCTTCTGGCCGCCCCCCACCACATCACGCTACGGAACATCGAGATTTCCGGCCTGACGATGTCGTCGGATGGAAAGCCCCACGGATACGCGGTCTACTCCTCGCACGCGGCGGCGCCGGGACCAAACAACATCCTGTTCGAGGACTTCACGTCCATTGACACGGGCCAGATCTCGGGCCATCTCCACTGGTACCACGATTACCTCGACGACGAGCACAGCCCAGCGGGCAACTACAACGCCCAGAACGTCGTGGTCCGCCGGGCGCACCTGACCGGGCCTACCGCCCAAGTCGGCGGGGGGACCAACACGGCGGCGTTCTACATCTGGGCGTCCACGCTCAACAACCTCCTGATCGAGGACACCGACATCCACAACGCCGCCGGTTTCGTCATCCGCTACGAGGGCGGCAGCGGGGTCATCCTTCGGCGCGTCGTCTCGACCGGGACCGGGCTACAGCCCTTCTACTCGTCCAAGGGCGCCAACCCGCCCGGCGTCACCTTCGAGTCGAGCAGCCTTCGCTGACACGGAACCACAGGGTCCTCACCGCTGACGGGGGGCGTCACCGGCGGTCGCGCGGCGGGTGGTTCGCGGCGCCCGTCGGGGACGGCGCCGGCGCTCAGGACGAGGGTCCATGTTGCCGCATGGGGAACATCGGCTAAGTGAAGTTCCCCGGTGAAGATGAGACTGGTTACCGTGCCCACCGAGGAGGGCGCGGATGCCGGAGGTCCACTCTCGCTCGTATCCAGGGCAGGCGGCCACCCGACAGCATCGGACCCAGGGACGTGGCGGGCGTCGTTCGACGGCGCCGAGCCGCACTCCGGCGATGGACGGACGGTGAACCGCTGGCCGCGATCTGCGCCGAGTTCGGGTGCAGCCGGGCGAGCCTGTTCCGCTGGCGCACGCGCCACGAGCGTGACGGGCTCGCAGGCCTCCTCGACCGCCCACACGTGGCCGGCGGAGCGATCTGCCGACGTCGTCGAGCGGCTCATCCTCACCGTCCGCCTGCCGACCTACTGGAACAGCGGACGGATCGCCGCCGAGTTCGGGCGACGGGAGGTGTGGCCGCTCGGCCACGGCCAGGTCGACCGCGTCCTCGCTCGCAGCGGCACCCACCGCCCGGGCTACGCCTGGCCGCCCGGCCCGCGCCACGAGCGGGCTGCCCCCACTAGCTCTGGCACATCGATCTCAAGGGTCCGTTCTTCTTCCTCGGCGCGACGGGCCGGGCGCGGACCTGCCACCGACGTCGGTGAGAGCCGCACTGATCCTCCGCTCGAGCGAACCGACGTCCGCGTGGCCGGTCGCCATATGGACCTCGACGGCACCGTACGGATGAGAGTGTCAGGCGCCTGACGGCGGTGTAGTGTCCGCGTGGACGCGGTCGATCGCCTGGCGAAGGGCGGGGTCATGGGGATCATGCCCGCCGCGCAGCCTTGCCCGACCCTGGTCGTGGCTGGAACCAGTCGCTCCCCGTTGCGACGGCCGCGTCCCTGGCCTTCCCGCCATCCGATCGAGTGCCCGGTGCTTGAAGGCCGTGCGTTCGACCGGCGCGAACCGGCAGTCCTCGTCCTTGGTGAGCAGGTGTCACAGAGCACCGCGAGCTTGCGGGCCGTCGCGACGATCGCGACGCCGGCTCCCCGCCTTGCCTTGAGCCGGGCATGGAACCCGGCCAGCGGTCCGGGCGAGCGGACCGCCGAATGGGCCGCCTCGCACAGCCGCCCTCGGGCGTGGGCCTGGCCCGCCCGGCTGATGTGGCCCCGTATCGCGGGCCGGTCACCCGACTGGCGGACCCGAGGGTCGAGCCCGAGATAGGACACGAGCTTGGCCGGCCGGTCGAAGCGGTCGATGTCGCCCACGACGGCGAGGATCGAGGCCGCGATGACGAGACCGATGCCCGGGATCGTGAGCAGCCGGCGGGCCCGCGGGTCATCGAGGACGGCCTCCGCGATCGCCCGCTCGACCGCCGCCACCTGCTCGGACAGGACAGCATCGATCCGCAGGGCCGCATCGACCGTGAGGCGCTCGTCGGGCGCCAGCTCGAGGGAGCCCAGCCAGGCGCGGCCGCGCACCCCGAACAGGTCCGTCACCGGCGAGCGGAGCAACTGCCGCGAGAGCACCGCGACCACCCGGTTGCGGACCGCGGTCCGGTCATGCACGAGCCCGGCGCGGTGGGACACGAGCCGGCGCAGCCGGCGGGTCGCCTCGTCGGGCTGCCAGACCGGCGGCAGGTAGTCGGCGGCCAGGAGCTCGGCGAGCGTGGCGGCGTCGATGTCGTCGGTCTTGCGCTTGGCCGAGGCGATCGCCTTCGTGCGCAGGGGGTTGGAGACGACGACCCGGCCAGCGTGGGCGCCGATCAGGTCGGCCAGCGCCCAGGTGTTCGTCGACGCCTCGAGGGCGACCACGTCTTCCGGGCCGAGCGTCGCGGCGAATGCCCGGAAGTCGTCCATCGCGACCCGCGGCAGCCGCCGGGCGGTCCCGCTTCCGTCGACGACCGCGACATGGGCGAAGTCGCGGCCGACATCGAGACCGATGAAGCGCATGGCGTGCTCCTCCACGCTCCCTGACACCAGCTCGGGCGACACGACACCTACGGATCCGTGCTCGGAGGCACAACCGGTCAAGTCGCAGGGGCGGCCACATACACTCTCGGGCTCGGAGCCCAGTAGGCGCACGGCCTGCCCGTCGTTGGTGTCCCTCGATGCCCCTCGTCCGGTGAGCGCACGGTACGCCCACCCCCAGGGGTCGGTCACGTCCCTAGAGTTGGTGTAACAGCGGCCAGGCCGTGAATCGAAACGGCCATCACGTCATCCTCGCGTCGTCTGGCTAGGAACCGACGACACGAAGGGAGGCCGCGATGGCCGAGGACAGAATGGCGCTGCTCGACACCCTGCGCAAGGCGACCGCCGAGGCCGACGTCGACGTCCTGCGCGAGGGCGTCCGCGTGCTCGCCCAGGCGATCATGGAAGCCGAGGTGAGCGAGCTCACGGGCGTGCCCAAGGGCGAGCGCGACCCCGAGCGCCGCCTGACGAGCCGGAACGGGTACCGCGAGCGGCGCTGGGACACGAGGGTGGGGTCGGTCGAGCTCGCGATCCCGCGGGTCCGCGACGGCTCGTACTTCCCCTCCCTGCTCGAGCCGCGCCGGCGGGCAGAGCGCGCCCTGCTGGCGGTCATCCAGGAGGCGTACGTCCTGGGCGTGAGCACGAGACGCGTCGACGACCTCGTCCGGACCCTGGGCATCGCCTCGATCAGCCGCAGCGAGGTCAGCCGGATCTGCGCCGCGCTCGACGCCGAGGTCGCCGCCTTCCGCGGTCGCTCGCTCGCGGGCGAGGCGTATCCCTATCTGTGGCTCGACGCCACGTACCTCAAGGTCCGCGAGGGCGGGCGGGTTGTGTCGATGGCGGCCCTCGTGGCGACCGGCGTCGCCCGGAACGGCGAGCGGCGCATCCTTGGCCTCGACCTTGCCCCGGGGAACGACGAGGGGTCGGCCTGGCCGGCCTTCGTCCGCTCGCTCGTCGAGCGCGGCCTCCACGGCGTCCGCCTCGTCATCAGCGACGACCACGCCGGCCTGGTCAAGGCCGTCCGGGAGCAGCTCCTCGGATCGGGCTGGCAACGTTGTCGGGTCCACTTCACCCGCAATGCCCAGGACCTCGTGCCCCGGAGCGCCCGGAGCATGGTTGCCAGCGCGATCCGGGCCGTGTTCGAGCAGCCCGACGAGGCCTCGGCCCGCGACCAGTGCAGCCGGGTGATCGCCATGTTCGAGCCGCGCATGCCGGCCGTCGCCCGGCTGCTCGCCGACGCCGAGCCCGACCTCCTCGCCCACTTCACGTTTCCCGAGCTCCACCGGGCACGGATCCGCTCGACCAACCCGCAGGAGCGGCTCAACAAGGAGATCAAGCGCCGGACGGCGGTCGTCGGGATCTTCCCCAACCGGGCCTCGGTCATCCGCCTCGTCGGCATGATCCTGGCCGAGCAGGACGACGAGTGGCAGGACGGCCGGCGCTACTTCCGGCCCGAGTCGATGGTGCTCATCGACGCCGTCGCAGAACCCGAGGAGGTGAGCCCCGCGCTCCTCATGGCGAGCTGAACGAACGGGCGCGAGGACGACACGCTGTTACACCACGTGCTGGGACTTGACCCCAGGGGTCGGCACGTTCATAGCCGATACACTCCTCGTGAGCCTTCTCATAAGCTGATATTCTTGACACCACCAGCGTATGGATGGGGCCTACCTCGTTCCGCTCCGGTGAGCACAGACGTTGGGACGCTCACCTCCCGGCCGGGGGCAGTTGCCCATCGTCACCACCTAGCGTACGCTGGCGCCGAGACTGTTCGTCTCGGGTCAGTCCGATGAAACCATTGGCGGGCGGGGTTTCGTAGGTGACCTCGTTCCCCAGCGGTGATGCGGGCGGAGGGCTAGGGTTGATCGTCGAACGGGGCAGTGTCAGTGGGCTGCGCCGAGGGGAGACGTCCGCGGCTATCCCGGGATACGAGCTCGCGTGGAGAGGTGTCGTGTACTTCCCGGGCGAGCGGCCCGGGCCCGCCTCGATCGCGGCGGCACTCTCCGAGGCGGGGCCCGACCCGATGGTCGACGTGGCCAGACGTCTCCGGGGCAACTTCCTCCTCGCCATCCGCGACGTCGCGAAGGGCAGGACCGTCGCCTTCACGGACTCCGGGGGGATGTTCGATGGCTATGTGAGCGGCGCACGCGTCGGGACGTCCTTCCTCCAGCTGGCGGAGGCGATCGGAGCCCGACGCAGTGACGTCGATCCCGCGGCTGTCGTCGAGCTCCTCGATCTCGGCCATGTCCACGAGGGGCGGACCGTGCTCCCGGAGATCCGGCGTCTGCTGCCAGGTACGGTCTATGAGCTACGGGATGGTGAGCAGCCGCTCATCCATGACCTCGGGATGCCCGGGATCGACGCGGGCCCGGACGCCGGGTTCACCCTGGAGCGCTTCTTCGAGGAGCTCGCCTCCTCCCTCGCCGGGTTGAACGTGAGCGTCGACCTCACCGGCGGCAGCGACACGCGGCTCGTCGCCGCCATGCTCGCGCGCTCCCTGCCGTTCGAATGCGCCGTGTCGGGAACGGCCAACTCAATCGACGTGGAGATCGCGGCCGAGGTCGCCAGTGCCCTCGGACGTCCGCTTCACGTGACGATCCACGATGTGTCCGACGTCGGCGACGTGGCGGCGAGCTATTCGAGGCTGCTGACGGCATCTCCGACCTCCTGACCTTGCATCGGCTTCGCCAGTTCGCACGTGAACGGGCGGATCGCCGCGTCGACGTCGCCATCGGAGGCATCGGTGGTGAGTTCCTCAAGGATTGGTACTGGCTGCTCGACTTCCCCCTCTATCGATGGCGGAATCCCCACTTCGAGCGGGTGTTCGACACTCGATTCCGCCCCACCCCCTTCCCGCGCGAGCTGCTCGCAGACCGAGTCGCCCCTCACGCGGCGGAGGTTCGCCCCCGGATGCTGGCCGCCATGCGCCAGCGCACGATGGCGACCAACACCGAGACGTACGACCGGATCTACTACGAGCTGCGTGAGCGGGGCGCGACGGGTCACGCCATCTCCGTCAACGACAACTACGTTCCGTTCGTTGCGCCGCTGCTCGACCCGGCGGTCGTCCGTCTCGGGTACTCGCTGCCGCGTCGGGATCGCTTCTTCAACCGCTACCACCGCCGCCTCATCACCAACGCTTCGCTCGAAGCGGCGCGTGTTCCGTCCAGCGACACAGGTGTCACGCGCATGAGTCTCTCCTCGCGGCCTCGCGACGAGCTCCGCGACGCGCCGGCATACGTGCTGGACAAGCTGCGGCGGCTCCGAACGAAGGTCGGCCAGCGAGTCGGGAGGGGCGGCGGGAACCCGCCGATGGACGACCCCGCGCTCGTTCCCGCCGCACGCTCGAGCGATACCTTCCGGCGCGCCGTGGGAGGCCTGGTGTCGGCCGGTGTCCTGTCGCCGACTGCGCCGCGCGACCTGCCCGATCGATACGTCGGCACAGTGATGACGCTCGGGATGCTCTTCGAGCGGCTCGAAGGCTGAAAGCAGGGCGATCCGCTCATGCCGAGTCGTTGCGGCGGCGGGTAGAATTGCTCACGATGGGCGCGCCTTGCTGCGCCAGTGATCTGAGTTGCAGTGCACCGATCATGCCAACCGCGGGAAGAACCGACTGGCCATCGCGTGCTGCGGCGCTCCGGCGCGCCACCGAGCCTCGGTCTGTGATCGCGGCGGCTCTCCTGACCCTCGGGCCCTCGTTGGCGCTCCGTTCCTGTCCCGGCTGCTGCTTCGGCGAGGGTGCCGCCGGGCGCCCGCTGGCCGTGATCGTGGTCGGCCCGGTCGAGGGGAGGACGTCGTCCTATGTGCGGGACGCGCGGCAGATCGCCGCCCAGCTGAGATCGTACGGCGCCGGCGTACGCGAGATCTACAGCCCGAATGCGACGTGGTCCCGGGTGTCGGAGGCCTCGCGCGGGGCGAACCTGTTCGTCTACCTGGGCCACGGCAAGGGGCTATCCGAGCCCCGACAGCGCGTTCGACCCGCGGACGATGAACGGGCTGGGACTCAACCGCACGGTCGCCAGCGGCCACGCGAATGTGCGCTACTACGGTGAGTACTACATCCGACGCTCGCTGCGCCTGGCGCCCGGGGCCGTCGTGATCCTGAGCCGCGTCCCGTATGCCGCCGGCAGCTCCGAGCCGGGCGGCGCATCTCCGGCCCGGTCGACGGCCGCGACGGCGTGCCGACAACTACGCCGCCGGCTTCCTCGGTGCGGGTGCGGGCGTCGTCTTCGCGAACGACCGATCCGTCGCAACGATCGTGCGGGACCTGTTCTGCGCCAACCTCACGATGCGGAGCGTCTTCTGGCGGTCGCCGTCCGCCTCGACCCGGTACGACTCGACCTTCACCTCCACCCGCACCTCGGGTTCGTCAGGCATTCTCGCGCCCTTCAGCCCAGGCCAGTACTACAAGTCGGTGGTCGGCCGCCTCGATCGACCACGACGGACTGGCGACGAACGTGGACCTACGGTGCGGGTGACGTCGATCCCGGCGCTTCTCTCGGCGCTGGCCGACAACGCGGTGACCGAGATCGTCGTCGCGAACGGGACGTACCGGTGAGCGCGCCGGCGGCCAAGCGCCGGACTCGCTCTGGATCGGGGCGAGGTTCGCCGGCCGGACCCGCCCGGTTCTCGTCCGTGCCGAGACGATCGGCGGCGTGATCTTCGACGGTGGCGGGTGCGATTCGGCGGCATCACGTTCGTGGAGGGAGCCCACCACCAGACGTGGCAGGGCTTCCACTTCGCGAACGGGACGCCGAGGGATCGGGCGTCATCGTGTTCGGCGGCTACTCGGGCTCGCCGCGCCCCACCACATCACCCTGCGCAACATCGAATTTCCGGCCTGACGATGTCGTCGGATGGGCGGCCCCACGGATACCCGATCTACTTCTCGATGGCGGCTGCTCCGGGGCCGCACGACATCCTGATCGAGGACTTCACGGCCATTGACAACGGGCCAGTCTCGGGCCCTCTCCACTGGTACCACGACTACCTCGAGACGGGCACTGCCCGCGGGCAACTACAACGCCCAGAACGTCGTGATCCGCCGGGCGCACCTGACCGGGCCTACCGCCGCAAGTCGGCGGGGGGACCAACACGGCGGCGTTCTACATCTGGGCGTCACGCTCAACAACCTCCTGATCGAGGACACCGACATCCACACGCCGCCGGTTTCGTCATCCGCTACGAGGGCGGCAGCGGGATCATCCTTCGGCGCGTCGTCTCGACCGGGACCGGGCTACAGCCCTTCTACTCGTCCAAGGGCGCCAACCCGCCCGGCGTCACCTTCGAGTCGAGCAGCCTTCGCTGACACGGAACCACAGGGTCCTCACCGCTGACGGGGGGCGTCACCGGCGGTCGCGCGGCGGGTGGTTCGCGGCGCCCGTCGGGGACGGCGCCGGCGCTCAGGACGAGGGTCCATGTTGCGGACAACGAGGTTGACACCCTTCTCCATCAGGCCCGACGAGGCGAGCGGGACGATCCGGTAGTTCTCGATGGCGCAGTGGTTGTTCGATACGTAGCCTTGGACAGCGCCGGGCTTGTCGGCCCGGGCGAGGTCGGCCCCGGCCTCCTCGTAGGCCCGACCGGCGAGCAGCACGAGCAGGCACTCGGCGTCGCCCGGTTCGCCCGCCGCGAGCGCTGTCTCCAGCCGGTCCCGCCGCTCGCCGCCGATCGCCCGGCGGCGGACCGCGTGTGACCCGCGACACGCCACTCGACGAGCGCGCCAGACGCTAGCTGGAGCCGACCCGCATCTTGCTCCGCAGCCAGCGACGCTCGAGCGCTGTCCGCTGCCGTGCCGTGAGCGGCGTGAGGCCACGGCGCTCGACGATGTAGTCGAGGAGCGTCGTTACTGGGACGAACCAGCCGTTCCGTCCAGCCAACTGCTCCATAAGCTCCCGGAAGCGAGCGTCGATGGCGCCGTCCCGCCAGAACCCGGATGCGAAGTGCGTGTACATGATGCAGGCCCCGCCGTTGACCTCCAAGCGATCTTGGGCAGCCTCGATGAGGCAGGCGTTGTAGGTCTGCACGTCTGCGCCCTCGGAGGATGCGAACCAGGCGTTCACGAAGGGCCGTTCCGGGTCGTGGTAGGGCATCACCGGGCAGGCGGCGAGCGTGTCAATGTCGGCGAAGGTGAAGTTGCGCACGTAGCGCACTCGCTCCTGGCACAGGTCACCCCAGAAGAGCGGGTCCCCTTCCCGGTGGCCGCGGAAGACGCCGCGTCGGCGGAAGCGAGTCATCGCGTTGTAGGCGAGCCGCGAGGGGCCGCCTACGCGATCCTCGCCCCAGTAGATCGACTCCCGACAGCCGGAGTGGTTGGCCAGCGTACTCGGGTCGTGTCCGTAGATCTCCCGGAAGCGGTCGAGCGACCGCTGGATGACGTCGCGCGGCGACGTCATCGCGGTCGCCCCGTGCGAGCCGATCTCGAAGCCGGCCGCTTGGAGATCGAGGGTCCAGGCGCGGTACGCCGGATCGTCGCAGGTCGCCCCGCCGATCCGCGGAACGCCGTCGCCGGTCACGGCCCACACCGACTTGGTGGTGCGCAGGCCCAGGTCGCGCACAAAGTCGTACACCGGCCGCACGTTCGCCAAGGTCGCATCGTCGGTATCGTCGAAGACGCTGAAAGCGAAGGCTTTGCCGTCCGGCCACTCGATCCGCTGGTTCTCGCCCACGCTGCCCTCCTGCAGTGCCCGCCGATGGCCCCTCGCAGGCCGTCGGGTGGCGGCCGCCCGGCTGGAGCCGGCAAACGATCATACTGGCGCGAAGGAGATGCTGTGTGCGAGCACTAGAGGTGCAGAATAGTCACCACGAATGGGGGGTCGAACTCCGCACCAGTCGCCTCGTTTTGCTTCAATGAGCGAGGGCTTTCGGTGCGCAGGGTCCTCAGCGGTTTCGCTACGGAGACCAGCCGCAGAAGGCTCCTGTTGGACGATGTGAGGATGGCTACGACGATGAACGAGGAAGGCTCGTTGGGTTCGAGCAAGCCGCCACATGTCCTCATGATCGTGTCGTGGTTTGGTGATCCGTCTGCGCCCATGGCAGGTGTCTTCTTCCGTGACCAGGCAGAAGCTCTGTGCCCGGGCGGGGTCCTCTGTCGGGATCGCGCATCCGGAGTCCCGTAGCCTCCGTACGCTTTCCGCCCGCGCGGTCCTGGAGAGTCATTGGCAGATCGTTGAGGGGCACCAAGATGGTGTGACAACCCTCAGAGTCGCCGGTTGGAACCCCGGCATGGCTCGCTTGCGAGCGAGAGCCTACCTAGCAGGCGCCGACAGGCTTGTGGACAGGTACGTACGCGGGTTCGGCCGCCCCGACATCCTGCACGCGCAGGCGACCTTGTGGGCTGGCGTGGCGGCGTCGCACATCAGCCGTCGGGTTGGCATCCCCTTCGTGATCACCGAGCACTCCACCGATTTCGCGCGAGGGGCGCTGGCGTCGTGGGAAGAGCCGATCGCGGCGAGGGCTCTTCAGGAGGCGGCTGCGGTGTGCGCAGTAAGTGCGAACCTGGCCGGACGTCTTCGTGGGATGGTCCCGCACCTGGACGTCAAGGTCGTCCCGAACATGGTCGATACGGAGTTCTTCAGCGCCCTCCCTTCCCATCGTCCGACTTCGCCGTATGTCTTCTTTTGCGTAGGGAATCTTCTACAGCGGAAGAGGTTCGATGTCGCGATACGAGCGTTCGCTGAAGCATTCCCCAATGAAGCGGCGATCCTCCTTCGGATCGGTGGATCTGGTCCTGAGGCGTCTTCGCTGGCACGGCTCGCCGAGCAGTTGGGCGTGAGTGACAAAATCCAATTCCTCGGGGGACTCTCGCGCGTCCAAGTTCGCGACGAGATGCGGAGCGCAGACGCTTTCGTTCTGTGTAGTTCGGTCGAAACGTTCGGGGTGGTGGTCGCCGAAGCCCAGTCGGTCGGGCTCCCCGCCGTCGTGACCGAGTGCGGGGGGCCGGAGGAGATCGTGTCCGAGTCCACGGGGCTTCGTGTGGCGCCTGACGACGTCGCCGCACTGAGCCGAGCACTGGGCGAGATGTACGAGTTCCGCACGGAATGGGCATCGCGAGCCGGCAGCATCAGGGAATCGACGCGGCGCAGGTTCGATAGTGCCGCGGTAGCTGAGCGGATACTGTCCTGCTACGAGCACGCGCTGGGCTAGACTGCCAGACCTTGACAACGGCGATCAGCGTTGCGCACTCAAGGCCCCCGCGGCCTCGGTGACGGGGGCGGCGGAACCGCCCGCGGCCTGCCCGGCGCGGCGTCTCGCCGGCCGTCGTCGAGCGTGGCTCGGTCTCGCCTGGCAAGGTAGGCGAGGCCCACGGCGAACCCGATCACCAGCCAGACCGGCTTGCGATTCGTGAACATGTCGACAAATAGCGCCTGGATCAGGAGGGCTGCGAGCGCTGCCTGGACCGTCAGCGCCTCAGGCCCCCATCCGCGTCGCAGCACGAGCGGACCGAGGAAAGCGACGAGGAGCAGCAATCCGATCGGTCCAAGCTCGACAATCGTCAAGATCACCAGGTTGTGCGCTCCACGGCTCCCTGAAGGAGGGTCCAGGAAGCGACGTCCGTGGTCCAGACCATCTCAGGCGTGTACGCGACGGGGAAATTCGCGTGGCCAACGCCGAGCACCGGCGACGACAGATAGATCGTCCCGGCAACCGACCAGATGTCGGTGCGCCCCGCCCCGCCGGTCGAGAGCGCGTTGCCTGCGCGCTCGCCGATCAGCTCGGCAACGCCCGGGACCTGGTATGCCACGACGCCGAGGGCAAGCGCCAGCCCGGCCATCGCGATGCGGCGCTTCGGGCTCAGCTGCGGGAGCATGAAGAGGAGCACGACGACGATGACGGCGACCCACGCGCCACGCGTCCCGGTGGCGATCAGGGCGATGGTCGTCACGAGCGCGATCGCCCCGCCGACGGATGCGTCGACTGCCATTCAGCGCCTCGTGGAGCCCGAAGAGGAGCGCCACCGTCAGGACTGCCGCGAAATGCTCCGGGTTCTGGTCCTGGAATACGGCCGCCCGCGTCCCCGCAGTCAGGAATGTCCAGATCCCGATCACGGCGGTCGCCGTCGCCGAGATGCTGAAGACCCACAGGATCGACCGAACCGTCGCTGGTCGATGGACCACGAAGTCGGCCACCAGAACCGCGATGGCGAACATCTGGAGGAGGGTCCCGAGCTGCACCAGTGGCCGTCCCCGGGTCGAGCGCCCACCCGACGCTCACCACAGCCCATGCGAGGTAGGCCCAGGCTGCCGGCGGCATCGCCCCGAGCTTCAGGTGGCCGAGCCGCGGGAGCGCGTAGGTGACGGCGAACAGGATGCCGGCGAACCGGCTTAGCGTTCCGAGCCCCTCGACGACCAGGATCTCTTCAATGGGGATCAGGGCGGCGAACAGGGCGAGGGGCAAGATGGGCCACTTCAGCCCCAGCAGGACGCCGACACCGAGGGCCGCGACGCCGAGAAGGATCGTGAGCATGTCCTGTTGCGCCGCGATCGCCATGACGGCTGCCACACCGACAACACCGCACGCTGCAACGAGCCAGGCCATCCTGGAGCTGACACCAAGCGCCCGTTCGACGCGGGCGAGCGACGCCGTCATATGTCGTCGCGACTGCCGGCCATCGTGACGGATCTCGTCGTGCGGACCCGACACGCCTTGTCGGTCACAACAATCGGTCTCTCCGCCAGACGCCCCGGATTGCGTCGCAGATAGACCCGCGCTGTCGCGAGCGTCGCCTCGGGCGGCCGCAGGTCGCCGTCCGTCACGTCCGAGGTGATTCCGGTCGCGGACTGCCGAGGACGAGTGGGGGTGGGTCTTCCGAGCACGGCGCCAACAGAATACTTGACGGCGAGGAACGCGCCGCCAGCGTCGGTGCGTTGCGGCAACACTATCGTGCCGGTCCGCGAACCGGCCGACCGCGTGGATCCTCAAGAGGCGGCGCGCATCCACGTGAAACGCGGCCTCAAGGTCACGCGTCGCCGCGGATTCCGTTGCGCACGCGCCGAGCGAGGCCAGCGCTCGTGGCAGCCACGTACCGGACATCATCGAGGCGAGGAATCCAGAACCCGTCAACGGGGTCCCGGAGAAGCGGGCGGCGACGGCGGTCAACAACAGCGAGGAAAGCGTGTACGAGATGAGCGAGGCCGACGCCGCACCCAGGATTCCGAATCGAGGAATGAGCACCAGGTTGGCGACGATGTTCACGACAAGCGCGATGACACTGACGGTCGAGTTGATCCCGGGTCGGCCGATCCCCGTGACGTAGCCCCCGACGACATTCGCTCCACTAAGGGCAACGACGCCCGGGAGCAGCACGAGGAGTGGCGGGAGAGCACTGCTTGAAGGCGGGCAGCACAGTCCAGATCATGAGGCCGCGGCCTGGGATCAGGAGGAGGGCGACCATCCCCGAGACAAGGAGCGTCACGCGGGAGACCAGCGCAACCTGTCGATCGGACTCCTCGCGGGACGATCCGGCGACGTGCGGGAAGAAGACAGCTGCCACCGCACTTGGGAAGAAGAAGACCATCTCCGCGAGACCGACCGCCATGCTGTAGTAGCCGAGTGGTTCGGACGGGTTCGCGATCAGGAACGCAAGCAGGTAGGCGTCGACGCGGTAGCTGAAGAATCCGGCCAGGCTTGCCGGATAGAACGGCAGCCCAAAGCGGATAAGCTGCCCGGTAGGGCGCAACACCGGGCAGGGGCACGGCTCGGCTGACTCGCACCGCAGCGACAAGGAACCCGAGTGAGTTGATCACTGCGACGATGAAGAAGGCCGCGATCGCACCGGCCACGCCAGCCCGAGCCCGCCCAGAAGGACAACAAAAAGCACGGTGGTTACGAGCGGGTAGGACAGTTTGACGGCAGCGTACCAGCGGACCGCCTGACGACCAATCACGATCGCGGCCGAGAAGATCGCGTGGAGGGCGAACGGGAAGCGCGAAGAACGCGAAGATCACCAGTTCAGGGTCGATCCCATGCAAGAACGCGTCCTGGAGCGACGGGAGGAGGACGAGCACGAGGCCAAAGGCGATCGCCGAGAGCAGGCCCGTCAGCACGAAGGACTTGGTGACAAGCCCGACGGTCTGGCCCCGAGCCGCGAAGAACTCGAAGGCGTGCGTCAGGCCCAGCTGAAGCAGGACAGTCGCCGTGAGGGGCAGGAGGACGATGAGGTAGTAGTCGCCCTTACCAGCCGGGCCCAGAAGCCGGGCGAGGAGGATGCCGTTGATGATGCCGACGGCTGCCCCGAAGACCTGGGAGCCGAACATGACGGCCACTCGGCCGGAGAACGTGCCTGCGCCGTCCGTATCCTGCATCGACACCCCACGCCGCTGACCGATGGTTGCTGACAGTAGCTCCGGCGATGCGCCGAGTTGGCGCAGCGAGCGCGTTCTCAGTGTGGCGGGATTCTGTCTCTCCACGAGGGACCAGGCGTATGAAGGGTGGAACCTGAGCTCCTGCCTCATGGTGGCACGGATGAGGGCGACCTTCTGCCGCTCATCAAGTCGCTCCTCAAGCTCGCTGCCGCGGAGGATCCTCCTGAGATCACCGTAGTACTGGTGCGCGTTGCGTGCTGTCTTGGCAACTCCCGGAATCCGCTCCAGTCCCAGGCGCTCCGACAACCGCTCGTCGCGAGCCTCTGGAACGCGCCGCGACCACGTCCCGACGGAAGAACAGCGTCTCATCCGCCACGTGGAAGCTACCCCGAAAGATCATCCGGAAGAGGGTCAGGTTGTCGGCCGCGAAGTAGCCCCGGTTGTCGCCGAGCATCTTGCCGAGGGGCTCATAGCCGACTTCCTGAATGATCGGCGTCCTCATCAGTCCGTTGACGAGCGTCGCGTGCCCGCCTCCGGGGCGAGCGCAGATGTACCGATGCGCACGGGCGGCGGGCGTCCCCTCTGGGTAAATCGGCACGTTGTCGTAGCGGCGGCGGATGACGCCGTTCTGATCGATAGAAGCGGAGTTGCTGCCGGCCAGCACGACAATTCCTCGGCGATCCAGGACATCGACCATCTTCGCGATGTACGAGGGATCCCATTGATCGTCATGGCTGCCCCACATGAATACGGCGCGGTCGCCAGGCCGAGCACCCGCACGAAGTTAGCCTGCAGCCCGATGTTCCGTTCGTTCCTGTAGTAGCGAATCCTCTGTCGTGCCTGGCGTACTCCTCGCAGATCGCCTGCGTGCCGTCACTGGACGCATTGTCGGAAATGATCAGCTCGAAATCGCCCATCGACTGACCAAGGAGCAAATCCATTCCTTGCCCAACGAACCTCTCGCCGTCCACACCGGCATACCGATGCTCACCTTGGGGGCGTTCGCATCAGCGGGCCGCGGGGCTGTTCTCCGGATAGCCAATATCGCCTCCCGTCCGTCCCCGATGTCATCGGCCGGCGGCGACGGTCCGATCATCCGCCTCGTCGCAGGATCTTCGCATAGACGGAGAGCAGCGTCCGCGCCTCACGATCCCAGTTCCACTGCTCCTCGGCGGCCTGCCCGGCAACGAGAGCGCAACGCCCCCATGTCAGCGGGCCCGAGACGCAGGATCGATCGGATCGCCGTAGCGATCGCCTCAACGTCATTCGGATCGCAACCGCACCCACGGGACCGTCTCGGTTGCCCATGATGATCCGGCGAAGCGTGGGGAAATCGCTCGCGATCAAGGCGTCCCTGCCGCCAGACACTCGAACAGCTTGTTCGGTGACGAGTAGACATCGTTGAGGGTTCCTCCCGGGTTCACCATCGCCCCGATGTCCGCGCTCGCGACCCATGGCAGCAACGCAGATGGCGCAACCGGATCGATCACGTGCATGCGCGACCGCCACGGCTTCGATCGGGCCATGCCCTGCAACTCATCGCGCTTCTGTCCGTAGCCCATCAAGACCAGATGGACACCCTTCAGGCCTTCGCTGAGCAGCGCATCCATTAGGCGCTCGATGCCGCGGCCCGCAATCAGACTGCCGTGGTAGAGGACGATCGGAGCTCCGGGGGTATTCCCGTGGCGTCCCGAAGGGGAGACCCGGAAGGCTGTGGCGTGGCGAGCACGGGGCAGTTGTGAACCACCGCGACCCTGCGAGGCTGGTACCGGCGGCGCAGCTCCGCGGCAATCTCGTCGTTCACCGTGATGAGCGCGGCAGCGCTGGAGACAAGCCGCTTCTCGTAGTACCGGAGGATTCGACGCGCGAGTCGGGGGAGCGTTGCCGCGGTACCCGACTCGAGAAACAGTTCGTGCGAGTCGTACACGAGCGGAACTCGGTGGCGCAGGCTCGGGACGATCGCTGCGAGACCGGTCAGGTCGTGGGCGTGCCACACGTCGACAGGACCAGCCGCCTCGACTGCGAGCCGCCCCCACTCGCGGAGACCGCGGACGTAGTTGACGAGCCACGAGACGCGCCCGCGGATCACAGCGATGCGGCCCTCGCGGCCGGTGAAGAACGGGTTCGACGATCCGGGCATGACCATCGCCCCGGTGGGCAGCCTCACCAGGACCGTCACGTTACCCGGAAGATCCGTACGTGCCCCCCCAGAGGCCAGGCACACGATGGTCACGTCGTACCCTGCCTCGGCGAGGCTGCAGCCTCCTTGCGCACCCGGCTGTCGTAGGTCAGGTCACCGTAGAGTGCCATGGCGATGCGGGGGCGAGGGCTCGCAGGCGGCGCCTGATCTGACAAAGCGCCGTCTGCCGTGGCCGGGGTGGAACCCGGAAGTGGCGGCGTCGCCAGGCTCACGTCCATGGCCGAACACGCGCATCTCGAGAACCCATCCGGCAGGTGGAGGTACCACGACACACAATGACGCGCCGCCTGGAGCCGGGCGCATCGACGCCGATCTGTTGCCACCGACCTCCCACCGTACCGACATGGTAGCCGCGCGGAGGTCCGACTCGAGCAGGCTCTCGTACGCTCCGAGACACGACCGCCTGAGCCAGTCACGGTAGCCTCCTGTTCCGCAGGCGGGTCGGCGCGATCAGCACGACGACCTCATCTTCCGTCTGCGTCTTCGCCGCCTGTGCGCACATCACCTGCATTCGCAACACTAACCCGCGTCAGAGGATCTGGTCAGTCTGCTCGACCAGGAAGGAGAGAACCCGGTCGACGTCTCCGGCCCCGAGCGTCGGGTCCGTCGGCAGGTTCACGATCTCGCGGCACGCCTTCTCAGCATGCGGGCGCGCTTCCCGTGACATACCCCCAGCGGTCGAGCCGATCCGTGACCGGGTGGACCGGCGAGACGAACCAGTCGCCGAGATCGATCCCTGCGCGCGCCGCGCGCGGCGATGAACCGCGGCCGGTCGACCACCCGGAGCGGGTACCGGAGGAATGCGTGCTCGGCCTCGTCCGGTTCGGCCGCGGCCGTCCGACCCTCGGGCAACGAGCCAGTCGGAGTATCGGTGCGCGATCTGGCGTCGCAGCTCGATCTCCGTCGACAGACGGCCGAGGCGCTCCGATCCCAGGCGCGCCTGCGACTCGGAGAGCCTCGCCAGGAAGCCGCGCGGCATGGCTGTCCCGTCGAGCTCGCCTCCGGCTGGACGAGCCGGGAACGACGCCCAGCCGGCTGAACGCACGGTAGGCTGCCCGCCCGCCGCGGAAAAGGCGGCCGCCCCCAGCGCGCTCGCGTCCGAAGATGAGCGTCCGCAGCGCGGCGACGCGGACGCCGATGGTTCGGTCGCGGCATCTTCGAGCTCCCGAAGCCGATGCCCCGAGGATGCCGTCGCGGTCGACGGCGAAGCCGCCCAGCCCGGTGGAGATC
This sequence comes from uncultured Chloroflexia bacterium, assembly GCA_963705215.1. Lineage (GTDB taxonomy): Bacteria > Chloroflexota > Limnocylindria > Limnocylindrales > CSP1-4 > CTSoil-043. The sequence goes on from CAVPJI010000010.1 coordinate 89,400, forward strand.
GGCTTGCTCCACTGCGTCGAGAAGAAGGCGAGCGGTGCCGTCGCGCCGTTCGGCTCGCCGCGGTAGCGCCCCCCGAGCCCGTGCGTGGAGTCGTCGATGACCACGACGTCGCGCCGCCTCGCAACGGCCCCCATGATGGCGGCGAGATCCGCCGACAGCCCGAACGTGTTCTGGGCGATGATCGCCCGCGTCGCGGAGCCGATCGCGGCCTCGACGGCCGCCGGGTCGAGGCAGAAGGTCTGGGGGTCGATGTCGACCCAGATCGGTCGCGCGCCCGTGTAGAGGATCGCGTTCGGGACGGCCACGCAGGTGAACGCGGGCAGGATCACCTCGTCGCCTGGCCCGATGCCGAGCCCGCGGAGGATCGCGTAGAGCGCGACACGTCCTCGCGCAAATAGGGCTACCCGCTCCGGTGCGATGCCGAGGGTCTCGCCGATCAGTGATCGATAGCGTTCTCGTGCGTGTTGCTTCATCGAACCGTCGGATCGAGCACCGGTACGTAGAGCGCCGCCAGTCTCGCGTATGAATGAACCCGCTCGACGTAGGCGCGACCGTTCGCGCCGAGCCGGGCGCGCTCGGCTGGCGTCCGCGCCCGCAGAGCCAGGATTCCCTGGGCAAGCGCCGCCGGGTCGTCGGGCTCCACAGTCAGCGCCGCAGGCGGCATCGCGGACGGGGTCGTTGGCGGCGGCGGCGGCCAGGATGACCGGACGGGCCGCCGCCATGTAGTCGAAGACCTTGTTGGGGGAGATCCCGAACCGGTAGAGAGGGCTCCGGTGGTAGCCGACGTAGCAGGCGTCGAAGAGGGCCAGCGTCGCCGGCACGTCCACCTTTGAGACCGGCCCGGTGAACGACACGTTGGCGACTCCGGCAGCCAGCGCCCGGAGACGCTTCTCCTCGGAGCCACCGCCGACGATCACGACCCCCACGTCGTCGTCCGCCAGGACGCGGGCCGCCTCGATGAGCGCGTCGAGCGCGTTCGCCGTCCCGAGCGTCCCGACGAACCCGACATTGAAGGTGTGCCTGGCCGTCGCAGCCTGTACTTGCGCGGGAGCCGAACCCTTCCCTCCCCCGAGGACCTCGGGGCTCACGCCGTTCGGGATGATGCTCAGCTTGGAAGGCGTCATCCCGTGGGACTGCATGTGGGAGCCTGCCGCCGGCAGCACCGAGACGACGGCATCGGCGACGCGGTAGGCCCGGTTCTCGAACCAGCCCATAAGCGCGATGAGAGGATGCCGGGAAGACAGCCCGCCGAGCTCCTGGAGCGTGAGGGGCCAGACGTCGCGAACCTCGAAGACGAGTCGGGCCCGGAGCCTGCGCGACCACCGCTGGGCCGGCAGGATCGGGAAGAGCGACGGCGAGGAAACGACGATCGCGTCGGGTGTGGGCAGGCGCTGCACCGGCAGCCGGTAGAGGCGCACCATGAATACCAGCATGTTGAGAACGCGGCGGACGCTGGTCGCTCGGCGATAGGTCGGCACCTTGACCCAGCAGTACGTCAGGCCGCCGACGTCCTCCATGGTGTACGTCCCGGTCGTCGACGGCTGGTGCGTGAAGAGGTGCGAGTAGGAACCCGAGATGACCACCACTGTGTGGCCCAGCGCAGCCAGCTCCCGTCCGAGCTCATAGTGACGGAACTCCATCCCGTGGATCGGCGAGCCCGCGTACTGGTTCACGAACCAGATGACCAGGGGGTGGGCGCCCGTCACGGCGCCGACTCCTGGGGTCATCGTCGCGCGCGCGCGCGCGCGGCCACCCTGCCGAGAAGGGGGACCGACGCCGCCAGCGCGATCAGTCCCGCGACGACGTCCAGCATCGCACTTACGTCCGCGGCTCGGCAACGTCCGGCGCCCGGACCCGCTGCTTCGCGGAGCCCCCCGGGCCGTGATTCTCGCCGTAGACTTCCCCGTACGGGTCGTACGTCTTCCCCGGCATGCGATTGAGGACAACGCCGAGGACGTTCGCCCCGGCCCGAACCAGGAGCTCAGAGGCGCTCCGGACGGCGCGCCCGCGGCTCCGGCCCGCATCGACGACGAGGAGAGTCCCGTCCGCGAATGCGCTCAGCAGGGCCGAGTCGGTGACTGCCTGGAGCGGCGGGCTGTCGAAGATCACGAGGTCCGCGCTCTCCTTCAGGAGCCCCACGACCGCCTGCATGCGGTGGGAGCCGAGGAGCTCGGCCGGGTTCGGGGGCAGGGGGCCCGTCGTCAGAACCCGGAGGTTGTCCTCCTCGGTCGCCTGGGTGACGGCGTCGGGGCGCACCGCGTCGCCGCGGAGCATCGTGGTGAGGCCACGGGCGTTGCCCAGGTTGAACATCGTGTGCACGCCGGGCTTCCGCAGGTCGGCATCCACGAGGAGTACCTTCCGGCCGGCTTGGGCGAAGACGACGGCGAGGTTCGCCGCGGTGACCGTTTTCCCCTCGCCTGGCGCCGCGCTGGTCACCAGCACGGTGCGGATGGGAGCGTCCACAGACGTGAATTCGACGCTGCTGCGCAGCGTTCGATACGCCTCGGCGGCGCCCGATCGCGGATAGAGGAGGGTCGCGAGCTGGTAGATCTCGCTGCGATCGCGACCGCCCTTCATCCGCGCGATCGTGCCGAGCGTGTTGAGGTTCGCGACCTCCCGGACAGTGTCGGGGTCCTTGATCGAATCGTCGAGCTGCTCGGCGACAAACGCGATGGCCGCCACGATGAGCAGCCCGAAGGCGACGGCCAGGAGCGTGTTGAAGAGGACCCTCGGCTCGACGGGCGATGTCGACACGCCGCCCGGCTCCACGACGGTGAGGAGATTGCTGGCCGTCCCGGACGAGAACGTGAGCAGCGTGGCGTACGTGGAGCGCAGGCTCGCCAGCCGTCCCTCGAGCGCCGCGAGCTGCAACTCCTGCTGTGCCGTGCGCACGTTGAGCGCGGCCAGGCGTCTCGACGCGCGCCTGGGTCGAATCGATGAGACCCTGGGTAGCGGCGAGGTCGGCGTCGATCGACTTCTGGAACTCGGCCTCGCGACCCTGGATGGTCGGCGACGCCGCGATGAGCTGGTCTCCCAGCGCGTTGGCGAGCCTGGCGGCCTGCACCGGGTCGCCGTCGAGCGCGGTGATGAACAGCATCGTGCTGGCGTCCGGCGAATTCGACTCGGACGCGCTCCGCGAGCTCGTCGGTCGTCTCCTTGAGACGGAGCTCAGCGATCACCGCCTCGAGGATCGGGCGCGTCTTCGCGATCGCCGCGTACGTCGCAGACAGGTTCTGCGCGACGAGGAGCTGCGTGTAGTCGGGGTTCGTCGCCGACAGCGCCTGGCCGACGATGAGCGTCGCCTTCGATTCGTAGACCTTCTGCTGGAGGCTGCTGATCCCGAAGGCCGCGACGCCGCCGACAAGTGCGGCCGCGACCATGAGCGGCAACCAGGTCCGGAAGGTGGCGATCAGGCGACGGAGATCCACGGGGGCTTCACTCTCTGCCCCTCACGTGCGGGGCCCTTGGTGCGCCGCCCATGCTGGGCGACGCCGACGCTCGCGATGATCGACCAGGAGCCGCGCTGCGTCAAATGGACCTATTCGGCCATGGCGTGGCATCCATTCAGGGGTGAACGCGCTTGGACCCGGGCGTCATCCAGGCGCGATACCGGTCGCAGGACGCGAACTCGCCGCTGAGGCACACCGTCGCCTGGTGCGAGTGAGCGATGAGCGTTGGCTTCATTCCTGCGCTGCACCTGTGCTCCGGGAACGGGAACGTGAACCGCGTCCGCGGGTCATCGGCCAGGCCGATGAAGGGGCATGCCGGCAGGTCCGGGGCGTCCAGTTCGGAGCTGACCATGGGTCGTGATCATAGAGCGACGTGTGCGGCCGACCAGGCGCCGCGGACCACCGAGCAGGCGTCGGCCGCTCGCCGAGGGCGCCGAAATGGTGCGTCGGTGCAACAGAGTCGCAACGGAAACCACCCGTGTAGGTGCCCTAAGGTACTAGGCACGACGCTGAAGTTGGCCTACGGTGGTGGTCCGCGTCGGCCGCGGGAGTCTGGGCGCTGCGCCAGCAGCGCTCGACGCGTCCGATGCGGGACGATGCCGGGGGGCACCACCGATAGGCGGCCGCTGGCATCGGGACCTTCAACGCAACGAGAGACTCGATTGACCGTCCGCCGAACCTCCAAACGATTGCCAGAGCCCGGGCCCGACCCCGTCGTGGCGCCGTCGCATGCTAATGCGCCCGGATCCTGACCGGCCGCCAAGGCACGTCGCCGTCTGGCTGGCAAGACACATCAAGGGACGCAACCTCTTCGCGATCGACCTGATCGGGATCGTGATCGCCGCGTACCTGGCGCTGGCCCTCCGGTTCGACCAGATCACCGGTCCCCTCGCGGTGCCGGAGCTGCCCTTCGTGGTGGTGCTCCTGCTCACGGCCCGGACCGTGAGCAACATCCGCCTCGGCCTCTACGACCGCCGTTGGCGCTACGCAAGCGTCCCGGAGCTCGAGGCGATCGTCGGCGCTGTGGTCCTCGGGTCGCTGGTGAGCGTCGTCGTCTTCTACGGGACGTCCCCGCTGTGGGACGGCTCGTGGGCGCAGGGATTCCCGCGCTCGTTCTGGTTCGTCGAGATGCTGCTCAGCATCGCGATCCTGGGCGGCGTCCGATTCGGGATCCGGGTGGCATCGGAGTTCGGATCTGCTCGCCCGACTGCCGGCGCGCCCGCGAAGCGGGCGACGCTGCTCTACGGCGCCGGGCGGGCCGGCGTGCTGATGGCCCGCTCTGCCCAGCGGTACCCCAGCGCGGACCTGCAGCCGGTCGGGTTCCTCGACGACGACCCGAGCCTCGCGGGCGGGACGGTCGCCGGGCTCCGCGTCTTCGGCGGCCTCGAGGCGATGGACCGGGCCGTCGCGGCAGACGGGCGCCAAGGTCCTCCTCATCACGATGCCGGGCGCGCCCGGAAGCGCGGTCCGGCGCGTCCTGGAGGCCGCCTCGGCCCTGGACCTCGATGTCCGTACGGTGCCGTCCGTCACCGAGCTCCTGGACGGGAGCGTGAACGCCAACCGGGTCCGCCGCATCCGCGTCGAGGACCTCCTCAAGCGGCCCATGATCACGGAGCATTTCAGGGGCGTCGACGCGATCATCCGCGACCGCACGGTCCTCATCACGGGGGGCGGCGGATCGATCGGATCCGAGCTCGCCCGCCAGGTGTACGCGCTCGGACCGCGCCGCCTCGTCCTGGTGGACCGGGCCGAGAGCCCCCTCTACCTCGTCGAGCGCGATCTCGCGACGCGGCGCCGGCGGGGTCGCGGGAGCGGCGAGGTTCGCGTCCATCTCGCCAACGTCGCGAGCCGGGCGACGATGGAGCGCCTGATCGCCGACGAAGCGCCGAGCGTGATCTTCCATGCCGCGGCCTACAAGCACGTGCCCCTCATGGAGGACCACCCGTCCGATGCCACGCACGTGAACATCGGCGGCACGCTCGTGCTCCTTGATGCCGCGCTTGCGGCCGGAGTCGAGCGGTTCGTCTTCGTGTCGACGGACAAGGCCGTCCTGCCCTCGAGCGTCATGGGCGCCAGCAAGCGCATCGCGGAGATGCTCGTCTCGGATACCGCTCGCCGCACGGGGCGCCCGTACGTGTCGGTCCGCTTCGGGAACGTGCTCGGATCCACGGGCAGCGTGGTCCCCATCTTCCAGGAGCAGCTGGAGAACGGCGAGCCGATCACGATCACCCACCCCGACATGACCCGCTTCTTCATGGCGATCCCCGAGGCAGCCTGGCTCATCCTCGACGCCGCGGCGCTCGGCACCAACGGAGACCTCTTCGTGCTCGATATGGGCGAGCCGGTCCGGATCATGGACCTCGCCCGCGACCTGGTCAGGCTCGGCGGTCGCGACCCGGAGAGCCAGCCCTTCGAGATCGTCGGGCTCCGCCCCGGGGAGAAGCTGCACGAGGAGCTCTTCTACGACGCGGAGCGCGTCGAGCAGACCGCGAGCGCCAAGGTCCTCAAGGCCGTGGCGCCGCCTCCGCCCGACGACGTTCGAGAGCACGTGCGCCGGCTTCTCTCGATGGCCAGCGGCGCGGACGAGCCGGCTCTCAGCGGCGCGCTCCTCGACTACGTGCGAGCCGTTGACGGGCCGCGCCCGGTCGCGGAGGTCGAGGCCGCCGCTGGAGCCCGCCGACCGCGCCCAGGCCGACGTCACCCGGCGCCTGCGGGCCACGGCTCCCGGCGTGGCGATGAAATGACGGCTGGCGAGGCCAGCCCGTTCCTCCCGTTCGCGCGTCCGTCGATCACCGAGCGGGAGAAGCAGGCGGTCATCGACGTCCTGGACTCCGGCTGGCTCACGACGGGCGCGCGCGCGAAGGAGTTCGAGCAGCGGTTCGCCGAGGCCGTCGGGGCGCGCCATGCCGTGGCCCTCAACTCCGCTACCGCGGCGCTCCACCTCTCGCTCGAGGCGCTCGGCGTCGGGCCGGACGACGAGGTCATCGTGCCCACCTGGACGTTCGCGGCGTCCGCGGAGGTCGTCGCGTACCGGGGTGCGCGGCCGGTCCTCGTCGACGTGGACCGGCGGACGCTCAACGCAACGCCGGAGGCGATGCTCGCGGCCGTGACGCCGCGGACGCGCGCCGTCGTCGCCGTCCACGTTGCGGGACTGCCGGTCGAGATCGAGCGCCTCGTGGAGGAGCTCGAGCCGCGCGGCATCGCGGTCGTGGAGGATGCCGCGCATGCCTTCCCGAGCCGCCTCGGGGGCCCGACGGGGCGCTACGCCGGCACCGTCGGGCGCACGGGAGCGTTCTCGTTCTACGCGACGAAGACGATCACGACCGGCGAGGGCGGGATGCTCGTCACGGACGACGAGGCGATCGCGACGCGGGCGCGGGTGATGTCCCTCCACGGGATCAGCCGCGATGCGTGGAACCGGTACGCCGCCAACGGCTCCTGGTACTACGAGATCGAGGATGCCGGCTACAAGTACAACATGACCGACATCGCCGCCGCTCTCGGGCTCGTGCAGCTGGATCGCGCCCACGAGCTGCTGGCCGCGCGCCGCGAGCTCGCGGCGGCGTACTCCGCCCGGCTGGGCGCCGCGCCGTTCGACGACCTGCTGGAGCTGCCCGCGGATGCGCCCGACGGGTCCCACGCCTGGCACCTCTACATCATCCGGCTCGCGCTCGATCGCCTGCGCGTCGGCCGGGACGCGGTCATCGAGGGGCTGCGCGAGCGAGGCATCGGGACGAGCGTCCACTTCATCCCGCTCCATCTCCACCCGTACTACCGGCGGCGCTGGGGGTACGCGCCGGCCGACCTCCCGGTTGCTGCGTCGGAGTACGAGCGCGTCATCTCGCTCCCGATCTGGCCGGGAATGACCGGGGCCGACGTGAACCGCGTGGTCGACGGGCTGGCCGAGATCCTGACCGCGGCGCGCCGCTAGCTCCGGACCGGCGGCGCGCGGTAGCTCCGGCCGCCGGGCACGCCGTCGGCGCCGCAGCCCGGGGAGCTGCTGGCGGCGCCAGCGACCGTGATCAGCCGACGACGGCGCCCACGGTCCTCGCGAGGATCTCCAGGTCCAGCCGCATCGAGCGCCGGTCGAGGTACTCCACGTCGAGGGCAAGCTTGGCCGGGAGGACGTCGCGCCGGTAGACCTCCTCGACGTCGGCGCCGCCCAGCAGGCGCGCCTCGTCGTGGAACTCGAGCTGGGCAAGACCGGTGATGCCGGGCTTCGCCGTGAACACGCGGCGGTGGACGGGGTCCGCCCAGTCCACGTAGCGCGGATCCTCGGGGCGTGGTCCCACGAGCGACATCTCACCCCGAACCACGTTGATGAGCTGGGGCAGCTCGTCGATCCGATACCGCCGGAGGATGCGACCGAGCCGGGTCACCCGCGGGTCGCCCGCGCTCGTGATCCCGGCGCCGCCGGACCCGTGGACCATCGTCCGGATCTTGAGGATCGTGAAGGTCGCGCCCTTCTCACCGACGCGCACCGCGCGATAGAGGAAGGGGCCCCGGTCGCCGGTGAGCCGCATCGCCAGCGCGATGCCGACCAGCACTGGCGCGACCAGCGCCAGCGCCGGCACGCCCAGGGCCAGGTCGAGCGCTCGCTTCGATGTCATGCCGGGCTCACGCTGACTGCCATCCGGCGTCGCGGTCCCGGCAGGCGCCCCGCCGCGAGGCTCCTGCGCAGGCCCCATCAGGCGTGCCGTCGCATCGCCGGTTTGACCGGGCGGCCACGCAGATGGCCTTCGATCCCATCCTCGAGGGCCCGCCGATAGACGGCGAGGGCTTCACCCACAGCCTCGACCGTTCGGTCAATCGCGTCGTCGTCGTGGGTCGTCCCGACGACGAACGACAGGGCCAGCACACCGCGCGCGATCGTCTCCTGAAGGAACAGCGTCCGGAAGTCCTGGGAGCGTTTGCCATCGGCGTCGAGCGTCGCGTAGACGAGGTTGCAGGGCCGGCCAAGGAGGAGGAACTGAGCGGCCACGCCAGCCGCCTCGGCGGCGGCCCGCAGGCCTGCGGCCAGGCGCTCGCCGCGCTCCGCTAGCCGCTCGCAGATCCCCTCGGACTCGTAGATCCGGATCACCTCGCGGGTCGCAGCGAGGGCGTGCGTCTCGGCGCCGTGCGTCGTCGACAGGAGGAAGACGCGCTCGCCGGGGTGGCGCAGCCCGCCGCGCTCCATGATGTCGCGGCGTCCGACCAGCGCCGCGATCGCGAACCCGTTGCCCATCGCCTTCCCGAACGTCGACAAGTCGGGCGCGACGCCGTAGAGGTGCTGGGCGCCCTGGAGGTGCCACCGAAAGCCGGTGATCATCTCGTCGAGGACGAGCAGGGCGCCCTCAGCTGTGCACAGGTCGCGGAGGGCAGCGAGGAAGCCGGGGGCCGGCTCGATCGCGGTCGCCGCCTCGAGCACGACGGCCGCGATCCGACCCGCATGCCGAGCGAAGACGCTCGCGCACGCTCGCCAGGTCGTTGAAGCGGAAGCCGACGGTCAGGTCGCGGACCGCGCCGGGGATCCCGGCGGGCATCGCGGTGTGGCCGATGAACCAGTCGTCGGTCGAGAAGAAGGGCTGGTCCTCGCAGATTGCGACGATGTCGCGGCCGGTGAAGGCGCGGGCAAGGCGCACGGCCGCGGTGGTGACGTCGGAGCCATTCTTGGCGAACTTGACCATCTCGGCGGCGTCGATGAGGCGGAGCAGGTCCTCGGCGGCTTCCACCTCGAGCGCCGTCGGGCGGACGAAGTTCGAGCCGTTCCGCATCGCCCTCGTGGCCGCCCGGATGACCCGTGGCTCAGCATGTCCCAGGGTGACCGAACGGAGCCCGGCGCCGTACTCCACGTACTCCAGGCCATCGACGTCGCGCACGCGACAACCGCGACCCGAGACGATGACCGGCGCCATTCCCTCCGGGAACTGGTCGTCGCCCTTCGCGTACGTGTGGGCGCCGCCGGGAACGAGCGCGTGCAAGCGCTCGCCGAGTGCTATGGATTGGGCGCGGGAGGGACGCTGAGTCGAGGTCAGGGGTGCGGCACGCGACATGGTGGACTCATGATGGCAAAATCCGGACGGCGGTAGCCTCGGATTGTAGTGCGGTTGACCACATTCGGTGCGGCTTCCTGCGGCTGCCGCGACAATCGGCTCAGGTGCGGCTCATCTGCGAGACCCTGGCGAGACCAAGGTGCCACAGCTGCGCGTTCGAGCGCGGACGCTTACCCTTGCAGCGACGCCGATCGGGCACCGCACCGTCGTGCCGAATCCGGTGACCACAACCCTGTAGGGAGGCACGCGTGGACTTCGGCGAGATCCTGGCGATCCCCTGGCTCCTGCCGGGCCTCGTCATCTCGCTCGCCGTGGCGTTCGTCCTGGACGGGCCCATCGAGCGGTACTTCCGGACGGGGCCCGTTCTCAGCTGGGCGCTCGTCGTGAGCCTGGGGATCATCGTCTCGGCAACGCTCACCCCGTCGCGGGACGCGATCGACTCCGGAGCGTCGGGCCTGCGGGTCTGCGACTTCTCACGCGTCGAGCTGGCCCCGATCCGCGAGATTCTCCTGTTCGGCGACACGGGCCTCAACGTCCTCCTGTTCATCCCGCTCGGGGGCGACGATCGGCCTCATGCCGCGATCCAGGCACAAGGCGATCGTGATCCCGCCGCGGTCGCCCTGCCGTTCGCGATCGAGGCGACCCAGGCGCTGGTCCGGTCACTGGACCGGGGCTGCGAGAGCGCGGACGTCGTCGACAACCTCACCGGGCTGGCCATCGGCCTGGTCGGCGGGCTGGTGGTCCGGATGGGTCGTGGGAGTGGTGGAACGCCGGGATCGCTGACGCCACGGCGCGCCTCGGAGCGGGCGGGATCCCAAGCCCCCCGGCCGCGAACCCGTCAGGGCAGCGTCAGCGAGCTCGGGTAGGTCGTCGTGTCGTAGGCGATCTCCGGCTCGCGGGTCCCGCCGGTCGCCACGATCTTCACCTCGACCTGGTGGCCGACCGGGACCAGAGACGCTCACCAGGGTCCAGCTGAGCGCGTAGGACGCGAACGCCAGCGTCGGCTGGGTCGTGATCGTCGCGTTCGCGGGCCCGAGGTCGGTGTACGCCGAGGTGCCCGGGTCGAAGACCCGAAGGAAGGCGCGCAGGGTGGGAGCGGTCCCGCCGGACGAGGCCTTGCGCGCGAACACCGTCAGGGTTGCCGTGCCGTTGAGCGTCCGTGCCGCAGGGAGGGCCGCCGAGCGCCACGTGGCGTACCGGCAGGCCCCCGTCTCGCCCACCGCGCCGGTGTTGCGGCGGATCGAGCGGCCGATCCGGCTCTCGCAGCCGGTGTCGTAGTTGAAGAGAGTGGCGGCGGTCGGGGTCGTCGCGTTGAGGGCCAGGTTGAACTGGGCCGCGGTGTTCCCGGTCGGCGGCGTCGGGTTGTTGTGCAGGTACCAGGTGGTTGCCGTGGCCCACGTACCGGTGGCGAACGTGTTGCCGGTGACAGGAGCGGCGTCCACCAGGCGCGCCAGCACGACCTGGCTTCCGGCGACGGTCGCGGCCACAGCCGCGACGACCAGCCCGGCAGCGAGGAGGGCGGCGAGGCGGCGCCGGACGGGCGACCGGCGGCGGGGCGCCTCGGGCGGCCAGGGGGCGTCGAGCGGCGGCAGGAGGATGGCGGCGCCGGCGAGCGCGGACCGGGCGACAACGTGGGGAATGGGGAGGCGGGCGCCGGCGTAGACCGAGTCGGCCACCGGGGCCGGCGCGGCGGCGCGAGGCGCCCTTCGTGTCCGTCGGGTCGCGGGGACCTTGGTCACGCGGCCACGTCCGCTGGGTACCGGTCGGCCGCGTCGGCGCTCGGACTGGCCTCGACCGCAATGTCAGCCAACGAGGGCTGCGCCGGCCTGCGCCGGCGCCGACGGCGCATCGGGGAACGTCGGGGTTCCGTGACGCCCGGGGTCGCGACGGTCGCGCTCGAGGAAGACCGGCGTCTCGGCATGCGCGGGCCCGTCCGGTGGCGCGCACGCGCGACGGCGGAGCGGAGACGGCAAACGCGGGCAGGCCGGCCAGCGCGCCGGCGGTCATCAGGGCGGGAAGGGGCAGGTCGGCGGCGGTTGCGGAAGCTGCCGCAGAGGCGGAGCCAAGTTCGGGCTCGGACGCGACCGCGGCGCACTCGGGGCACCGCTGATCCTCCAGCTCTTCGATCACCCAGACGAGGATCAGCATCGTCGCGCAGACGGCCAGGAAGCCCACCAGGCCGGCGGCCGTCGCGAGCAGCATGACGAGGTACCCGAGAAGAGGAACGCTGAACGCCACCCGGCCGATGATCGCCGCGGTCGGAACGATGGCGGGATCGGGAGCGGCGTTCGCGTCGCCCTTCGTCTCGACGTGGGGGACGCCCGCGAGGTCGGCGAGGCGGGTGATCCGGTGCGTGTACGGCGTCCCGCCACCCTGCTGGACGGTGACGACGTCGCCCACGCCGTACCCCTCGGCACCCGCCGGCAGGGCAAGCACGAACGCGCCGCGGCCGATGGCCGGCTCCATCGATTCGCCGCCGATCACCATGGCCCGGCCGCCCGCAACGGGTGCCAGGAGCTGGGTTGCCGCCGTGACCACGACGGCCAGCACGGCGACCGCGAGGAGGACGTCGAGGAGGCGGCGAGTCCAGCGGAGTGCGGTCATGGAGCGGTCCGTGGCCCGGCCTTCGGGGCCGGTGATGGAGGACGGCCCACGGCCGGCCGATGCCGTCCGTGGGCCGTGGATCAGGGTCGGGGGGCGGCTAGTTGTTGGCCGTCTGCTCGGCGTCGAAGGTGAACGTCACGTTCGTCGTGGTGTTCTGGAACGAGTTCCCGGTCGCGAGGGGCAGCGTCGCCTTGAAGCAGAGCGACTCGTTCGCTCCCCCGGCGAGGGGGCGGTCGCCCGCCTGCGCGCCCTGCACGTTGCTGCCGAGCGCGGCCGAGCCGAGCGCCCCCGTGTAGAGGGGCGTGCCGGTGCAGGTCGCACCGGCGTAGATGTCCAGCTGGAGCTGGGCGGCGAGCGTCGGGCCCGAGACGATGGCCGTCGAGATCGCGTAGCGGAGCGCGCCCGATCCGGCGTTGTTGACCACGATCGGCTGGCTGCTCGAATCCCCCGGCATCATGGCCGAGACGCTGAAGAGCGCCGTCGCCGGGGTCGTCGAGATGTCGATGGTCCCGGTCGTGAACGCGTTGCCCGTCACCGCCTGCGAGTCGGTGAAGAGGGCGAGCGACAGCGCGCCGGCTCCAAGCGAACCGCTGACGAGCGCGAGGCCGAGCAGGGTCGCCAGGCGACGCTGCCGGCGCGGGTGCCCGTGGGTGGTGGCGGTCAGGTTCATCCTTCTCCCTTTCGAGGCGGCCATGGTCGACGCCCGCATGATTGAACCCGGAGGGGAGCGCCGGCGATGGCGTCCGGTCCGGGATGCTGCCCGAGTGTCGCCGGATCCGGGGTGTTGGGGCTATGGGACCGAGGGTGATCTGGTGCGGTACCAAGGTCCCGGTGGAGCGCGGTTCGTGCGGCGAAGTCCGGTGCCCGCGGTGCGCGGGGGCGCCGCGTCGTAGGGGGCGGCGGGGCGGTCCTGCGGGCTGGCGGTCGTGCGTCGAACGCAACACCGCGCAGCTCCAGCGGGCCGGTCCACGCCGGCGTGCACGTTCTCGTCGGTCAGACGCAAGGAGGCGGCCATCCGGCGTTGACGTCCGGGGTCCCTTCAAGGGCCGGAGCCGGGAAACCGCAATTGAACGCACAGATCCTGCCGTCGAGACCACTGGCCGGTCCGCGGGGTGCGCGGTTGTGCGTTCAACGCAAGCGCGTCCGCGGCGGGGGACGGATCGGAGGGCGCGGCGGCGGCGGGACGGCGGGACGGATCGGCGGGGCAGCGGCGGCGGGGGACGGATCGGCGGGGCAGCGGGACGGCGAGCGCGCGCGGCAGGATCGGTGCCCGCGTGAGCCATTGCGCCTGCGCCGTTGACAAGAGCGGTGAGGGCGGTATCATCGCGATACCGCTCACAGGAGACCGAATGGACCGCCTCTACTACACGCCCAGGGAGGTCGCCGAGATCCTGCGGATCAGCGATGACGCGGTCCTCGACCTGGTCCACCGCGACGAGATCCCCGCCCTCCGTGTCTCGCCGCGGATCATCCGCATCCCGGTCGCCGGCTTCGACGCCTGGCGTGAAGGCCGGAAGCCTCGGCGACGACGAGTCGCCATTCGTGCGACTTCGAATCGCATCACCATCGGCGAAGGGGAACCTTTGCCTGAAGGCGCGCAGGCGCTTCGTCGGTGATCGAGGCGACCACCGACGAGCTCCTCGACTACCTGGCCGACGTCATCGAGCGTGCGGAGCGGTTCGGCGCGATGGTCCTGCCGCCCAACGATGCCGAGACCGTGTCATGGGATCGCGACGGCGACGAGGTGTTCATGGATCTCACGATCCACCCGCCGGTGGGTCGCCGGTCGCGGCTCGTCGAGATCGTCCTTCGCGAACGCTGGCGCGCCGTGGGGCGCGAGCGGTGGCTTCTCGCCGAGTACGGCTACGAGCTCCGAGACCACGAGCTCGCCTACCGTCGCGCCCTGCATCGCCACGACGTTGACGACTTCGTCCGAACCCACGGAGTCGCCACGCACGAGCATTGCGAGGCGACGATCGGGAACCCTGCGTGTGACCACTACCAGGCGGACTCCCCGTGCCGTGGGGCGCTCGACGGATTCGATCGACTCTACGGTGTCGTGGCTCACCGGCACGAAGCCGGACTGCTCGCAGCTCCGCTGCCTCGGGTAGCCCGAACCCTCGGTCACGAGCGACGCCCCGTCCACGGTGGGATCAGGCCAGGGTCACGACCTCGACCCCCTCGGCGCGCGCAGCTCTGGCCAGGTCGCGATCAAGGGTCGCAAGCTCGGCGTCCACGTCGGCCGCGAGCTGAAGGTAGAGCGCGTCGTACACGGTGAGCCGGTGGCGGCCGGCAAGGTCGAGCGCATCGCCCACGCCGGCCAGGCCCCGATCGGCCGTCTCGAGGCCGGCGCGTGCCGCGGCACCGACCGTCAGGGCCGCCCTGCCGGGCTCGAACTTCCGGCCGAGCAGGAGAGCGTTGGCGAGCTCGGACCAGAAGTGAGCGGGCACGAGGCGAATCCGGCCGTCGCGGATCCACTCGACCCATCGATCGAGGGACGGCCCGCCCTCGAGCAGCGCCTCGACGGCGAACGACGCGTCGACGACGACGGGCGGCGGGGGAGCCGCGAAGGTCATCGGGGTCGCGGGTCGAACCGCGAAGGCGCGGTGGGGGCGACTGGGCCGACGTCGTCCCGGTCCCGGTCGGTCCGCACGAAGCGCGCCGCGTCCCACCCGGCCGGCTTCGACGGAGCCTCGGCCACGAGCCGTCGGATCTCGGCCAGCGCAGCCAGCTGACGTTCGGCCGCTCGTCCGGGGTCGGACCCCGCGAGGTCGCTGAGTGGCACCAGCGCCGCCAGCGGGATGCCCGCCCGCTCGATCACGATCCGCTCGCCCGCGGCAGCCTCGTCGAGAAGCTGGCCGAAGCGACGCCGAACGTCGAGGGCGCTGACGGTCTTCATGGCACCATCATATCACTCATAGAGCGCTCTATCAGTGACCGGCGGCCGGCCGATCGGCCATGATGGGGGCGCCGGCCCGCCAGACTGCGCGCCGCCACGCACCGCCTCGACCGGAGCCGCCGATGACCGCCATCCCCGCCACCTTCCGCGCCTTCGTGACCACGCAGGAGGCCGCACCCGCGGGCGATGATGCGGGCCTCGGCGCCGGCGAGGGCGCGACCCTCGTCGTCACCCGCGACGTGCGCACGTTCGCCGAGGCGGACCTGCCCGCCGGCGAGGTGGAGGTCCGCGTCGGCTGGTCCAGCGTCAACTACAAGGACGGGCTCGCGACCATCCTGAACGGCAAGGTCGCCCGCATCAGCCCGCTCATCCCGGGGATCGACCTCGCCGGCGAGGTGGTCGCGAGCGACGACCCGACGATCCCAGTGGGCGCGCATGTCCTCGCTCACGGCCACGACCTGGGCGTCGCCCGCCACGGCGGCTATGCCGAGTACCAGCGCGTGCCGGCCGGCTGGATCGTGCCGATGCCGGGGGGCCTCACCCCGCGGTTCGCGATGGCGGTCGGGACGGCCGGCTTCACCGCGGCGCTCTCCGTGGTCCGCATGGAGGAACGGGGCCTCGAGGCCATCGAACGGGCCGGTCCTCGTGACCGGCGCGAGCGGCGGCGTCGGGTCGAACGCGGTCGGGATCCTCGCTGGCCGCGGCTACGAGGTCTGGGCCGCGACGGGCAAGGCCGACGAGGCGGACCGCCTCCGGGGCATCGGCGCCGCCGGCATCCTGGCGCGCGACGACGTCACCGCCGGGAGCGCCCGCCCGCTCGAGTCGGAGCGCTGGGCCGGCGCCGTCGACTGCGTCGGCGGGTCCACCCTCCCCTACATCCTGCGCACGCTCCGCCGCGGCGGCACCGTGGCCGCGTCCGGCAACACCGGCGGCCCCGCCTTCGCGACCACCGTCTTCCCGTTCATCCTTCGCTCGGTCGCGCTCGTCGGCATCGACTCGGCGGTTGTGCCGATCGCGGAGCGTCGCGCCGTCTGGGAGCGGATCGCCACCGACCTGCGCCCGCGCGGCCTCGGCGACGCGCTCACCGAGGTGACGCTCGACACGCTCCCCGGCGCGCTCGACGCCATCCTCGCGGGCCGGGCCCGCGGCCGGTGGATCGTGCGCATCGGCGGCTGAGCTCGACGGCGGGATCGGTGCGGCTCGCGCCCCGGCGCGCGTGTCGGCCGTGTTGCGGCTCAGCTACCGCTATGCCTGCTGCCGACCGCCGTGCCTGCCGCCGCGCCCGCCGATCCGTCCCCCGCCGCGGACGCGCTTGCGTTGAACGCACAACCGCGCACCCCGCGGACCGGCCAGCGGTCTCGACGGCAGGATCCTTGCGTTGGACGGCGGCTTCCCTTCTCAGCCAGCTTTTCGACGAGGACCGCGACCCGCCGGATGACGGATCCATGCGTCTGACCCGCGAGAACCTGCAGACGACCATCGATCAACCAGGGCGTGCTGCGCGGTTGTGCGTTGCACGCAAGGCCCAACCTGGCTCTCGACCTTCGGCCCGCAGCCACGGCGGTCACCGTGGCGCGGCGTCACCGGGCCCGCACCTCGACCGTGAGCATCGATCCGTCATCACCGTGAGCTGGCTTCAGCTCGAAGCACTCCTCGGCGGTGCGAGAGCGCGGGGTCTCCCCGATGAGGCGGGTCCAACTTGAGGATGGCCGTGGCCCATTGATCCTGCCTCTGCTCCATCAAGCGACCAGGTCGGCCAGCTGGACGACGTCAAGTCGAGGGATTGCCCGCAGGCGGCGATCGTTCGTGACGAAGACTGACGCATTTGCCGAGACTGCAGTCGCCAGGTGAATCGCGTCCGGCAGGGAGTGCCCGCGCCGACCGCGCATGAGGCCTGCATCGATCGCAATCTCCGCCGTCAGCGGGACCACGTCGAGCCGCGAAATCGATTGAATGGCGTCCGCATACCGCTCGGCCATGACCGCGTCGTCTATCGCCGCCGGGTAGACGGAGACTTCGGCCAGCGCCAGCGATGCGACGACAAGTGAGGCGCCGGCTGCTTCCGCGGCATCGAGCAGGCGTTGAACGGCCTTCGCTTCCGGTCCGCCGGTCTCGAACAGGTAGATAAGGAGGTTCGAATCGAGTGCCAGCCGGCGGTTGCCGCGGCACAGCTCGTCGGCTGTCACTGCAACGGCTCCGGCTCCTCGCGAGCCGCGCGCGATGCGGAAGACAAACGGGTCGCGTACTCGGCCTCGGCAGCCCGGATATCCGCGTCGATCTGTGCTCGCCGTTCGATGTCGCGGGCCTCCCATTCGTCACGCAGCGCCCGAATGCGCTCTGCAGGATCCGTTCCGTCGTAGATGTGGGCGCCGATCCCGAGGAGGCGCGTCCCGGCCGGCACGTGGCGACGAAGGTGGATGACATCGCCCTCGATCTCGACATCGAGCCGGTCGCCGGCCTTGAGGCCGAGCTTCTTGCGGGCTTCGCTTGGTACCGCGATCTGGTGCTTGGTGCTGATCTTGACGCTAAGCATACAGCGGATGATAGGCGTCTTGTGCTCGGGTAGCAAGTGGTGTCGGGAAGGCATCGTGCGCCTGACGGCGAGGGGCCGGAGAGCCGCGCGCCGGAGAGCCGTGCCGGGACCGCGTACGCTGCGGCCGTGGAACCCTTGGAGCGCCGATTCGCCCCCGTTGAGCCCGTCGACCTGCGCCTGACGCTGGCCATCCACCGGCACGGACCCGGCGACCCCACGATGCGCTTCTCCCGCGACGGGTCGACCTGGCGAGCCTCGCGCACGCCCGAGGGGCCGGCAACACTGCGGCTGATGGCAGATGCCGACGGGATCCGGGCGCAGGCGTGGGGGCCGGGCGCCGGCTGGGCGATCGAGCAGGCACACGAGCTGGTCGGCGCCGACGACGACCCCGGCGAGTTCGCGGCCCTGGTGGCCGCCGCCCGGTCTCCGCTGCTCGCTACCTTGTTAGCACGCTACCGCGCTATCCGGGTGGGACGAACTGGACGCGTCCTGGAGGCGCTCGTCCCGGCGATCATCGAGCAGAAGGTCACCGGCGACGAGGCACGCAGCGCGTTCATGGCCCTGGTCCGGCGCCACGGCGAGCCGGCGCCGGGGCCGTGGGAGACCGCGGGAGCGGCCGCAGGGCGGGATGAGGGACGCCCCGCCCCGATGCGGGTGATCCCGGCGCCGGAGCTGCTCGCCGGCCTGCCCGGGTACGCCTACCACCCGCTCGGGCTCGAGCGTCGGCGGGCCGACGCGATCCGCTTCGCGGCGTCGAGGGCGACGCGCGTCGAGGAGTGCGCCGCCATGTCCCTCCCCGACGCCTACGCTCGTCTCCGTGCCCTGCCGCTGGTCGGACCCTGGACGGCGGCCGAGGTGGGCCTGCGGGCGCTCGGCGACGCGGACGCGGTGAGCGTGGGCGACTTCCACCTCGGCCCGGCGGTCTGCTGGGCGCTCGCGCACGAGGAGCGCGGAACCGATGAGCGGATGCTGGAGCTCCTCGCCCCGTTCGCCGGGCATCGGGCGCGGGTGATCCGGCTCATCGAGGCTGCAGGGATCCATGCCCCGCGCCGCGGTCCCCGGATGGCGCCGCGCTCGATCGCGGGGATCTGAGGGCGGGGCGGGGCCGACCTGCTGACGCGCGGCCGGCCGTCCGGCCGTGGCACATGGGCCGCTCGGCCGTTGGCGGCGCGCCGGCCGCCGAGGACGATGGCGCCATGAGGTGCACCCAGTGCCCAGCCTGGCGAGGCGCCGGCGGCGGCGCCATTCTGCTTGTCGGCCTGTTGGCGGCCGAGTCCCTGGTCGCCGGTTGCGGTGGATCGCCGGCGCCGGCATCGACCCCGCCGCCAGTGGCCTCGCCCGGTGCGGCCGAGGTCCGGGCCTACTTCGTTCCCGGGGGCGCGGATCCGTGCGGCACGGTTGTGCCGGTCGTGCGAAAGGTCGCGGGCCCCGTGACCGCCGAGATCGTCCTGCGCGAGCTCCTGGCCGGACCGACCGCCGACGAGGCCGCCGCCGGCTTCGCCAGCATCTTCGGGCCGGCGACCGCCGATGCGCTCATCGAGATGATCATCGTGGACGGGATCGCGCGCGTCTCGTTCCGCGACCTGCGACGGGTCATCCCGAACGCGTCCTCGTCGTGTGGCAGCGCTGCGCTCCTGGGTGCCCTCGACGCGACCCTTGCCCAGGTCCCGGGGATCCGCGCTGCCCGCTACTCGTTCGGCGGCGACGAGGCCGCGTTCTACGAGTGGCTCCAGATGTCGCCGCCGGACTGATCCAGCCCGCGTTCCGCGGGCCGCTCCGCCCGCCGGGCCGTGGCCTGCCGTTGTCTATCATTACCGTCGCTGCCTCGGTGACGTCCTTTCCGCGGCGCAGCAGATCAGTCTCGTGTTAGAGAGAGAGAGAGAGAATGACGACCCATGCGGGCGCCTCGCGGCGCGCCCTCCCCATGATCGGAGCGGTGATCGTGGCGGCAGCCCTCGCCGGCTGTTCCGGCGGCGCGTCGCCCAGCCCGGCCGCCCCGTCGGCTTCGACCGCCGCATCGCCGGAGGCGACCGCCATGGCAACACCGGCCGGATCGAAGGACCTCATCCTGGCGACGACCACGTCCACCCAGGACTCCGGCCTCCTGGACGTGCTCGTCCCCGCCTTCGAGGAGGCCTCGGGCTACAGCGTGAAGACGGTGGCCGTTGGCAGCGGGCAGGCCATCGAGATGGGCGAACAAGGCAACGCCGACGTCCTGCTGGTCCACTCCCCCGCCGCGGAGAAGGAGCTGGTGGCCGCGGGATACGGCATCGACCGCCGGCTCGTCATGCACAACTCCTACCTCGTCGTCGGCCCGTCGGCAGACCCGGCCAAGATCAAGGGCATGACGTCCACGGTGGACGCGTTCAAGGCGATCGCCGGGACGGAGTCGACCTTCGTCTCGCGCGGGGACGAGTCGGGCACCCACACCAAGGAGCTCGGCTACTGGAAGAAGGCCGAGATCACGCCGGAGGGCGCCTGGTACATCGAGACGGGCCAGGGGATGGCCGCGACGCTGCGGGTGGCCTCGGAGAAGGCGGGCTACACGCTGACCGACATCGCCACCTGGCTCGCCACGCAGGAGCAGCTCGACCTCGAGAGCCTCGTGACGGACGATCCGTCGCTGCTCAACCCGTACCACGTCATCCAGGTGAACCCCGAGAAGTTCCCGAAGGTGAACGCGGCGGGCGGCAACGCCTTCGCCGATTTCCTGCTCTCCCCGGAGGCGCAGGCGATGATCGGGGAGTTCGGCGTGGACGAGTTCGGGCAGCAGCTCTTCATCCCCGACGGTGGGAAGACCGACGCCGATCTCGGTCTCTGACCGTCGGACGGTGACACGGACGGCGTGAGGGGCGCGCCCGCGGTGGAGCCCGGCTCCGCGCGACGAGGAGCACGATCGAGGTGAGTGGCGACCCGGTTGCCTACATCGTCGAGATCACCCTGCTCTCGCTCGCGGTCTCGGGCGCGGCGACCGCCATCAGCGTGCTGATCGGGCTGCCCATCGGGACGTGGCTGGCGCTGTCCCGGATGCGGTCGCGCGGCGTGGCCCTCAGCGTCGTCAACACCGGGATGGCGCTGCCGCCCGTGGTCGTCGGCCTCGTCGTCGCCCTGCTCCTCTGGCGGAGCGGCATCCTCGGGGGCCTCGGCCTCATGTACACGCCGGGGGCGATGGTGATCGCGGAGGTCATCATCGCGGCACCGGTCATGGCCGGGCTCACGGCGGCGGGCCTGGGCCAGCTGGACCCGCGGCTCCAGCTCCAGCTCCAGGGCCTAGGCGCGTCGCGCTGGCAGACGACCTGGTGGCTCTGGCGCGAGGCGCGCCTGCCACTCCTGGCGGCGCTCATGGCGGCCTTCGGCAGCGTCATCTCCGAGGTGGGGGCGGCGATGATGGTCGGCGGGAACATCGCCCACCAGACCCGCGTGCTCACGACCTCGATCGTCCTCGAGACCGGGCGCGGCGAGTTCGGGAACGCGATCGTCCTCGGGCTCGTGCTGCTCACCCTCGCCTTCATCGTGAACGGTGTCCTGACCTGGGCCCAGCAGCGCGGGCCACGTCGCTGATGGCCGCGGTCCGGCGCATCGAACCCCGCGACCCACCCCGGCCCGGGGAGCCGTTCCTCGAGGTCCGGGGTCTTGAGGTCGTGCGCGCGCAGCGGCGCATCCTCGCCGTCGACGAGCTCACGATCCGGGCGGGCGAGACGCTCGCGATCGTCGGTCCCAACGGCGCCGGCAAGAGCACGCTGCTCCTTGCTCTGGCCGGCCTCCTGCGCCCGGATCGGGGCTCGATCGTCGTCGAGGGCGTGCCCGTGGTCCCCGACCGGGACCTGACCTACCGACGACGGATCGGGCTGGTGCTGCCCGCGCCGCTGCTGCTGTCGACGTCGGTCTACGGGAACGTCGCCGCTGGCCTGCGCTTCCGGGGCGTCGACGCAGCGGAGACCCACGAGCGGGTCGAACACTGGCTGGAGCGGCTGGCGATCTCCCACCTGTGGGACCGTCCGGCCAGCCAGCTCTCGAGCGGCGAGGCGCAGCGGACGAGCCTCGCCCGCGCCCTGGTGCTGGATCCGGAGCTGCTCCTGCTGGACGAGCCGTTCGTGGCGCTCGACAGCAGGACGCGCGCGCAGCTCCTCGATGACTTCGAGCGGCTCCGGGCCGAGGCCCCGACGACGCTGGTGCTCGTGACGCACCACCTGCACGAGGCCGTCCGGCTGGGCGACCGCCTGGCCGTCCTGCTCGACGGGCGCATCCGCCAGTGCGACGTCCCGGAGCGGGTGATGGGGTCGCCGGTCGACGCGGACGTGGCCGCGCTCGTGCAGACCGAAGCGCGGATCCGGGGGCACGTGGTCGCGTCGGAGGACGGGCTGGTGGTCGTGGACACGGGAGCCGGGTCGAGACGGGACGTGGAAGGCCGTGCCCGGCGCCTCCTGGACGCGACGCACGCGACCGGACCTGCGGCACGCGACGGCGCCAGCGGGGCGCATGATGCGAGCAGCGGAGCGGACGTACGCGCCGCGGCGGGCGGCCCTGGAGGTTCGTGATGGGGTACGGGAGCAACGGGACGATCCTGCGGGTCGACCTGACCCGCGGAACCACCGCCGTCGAGACCTTCGAGGAGTCCTTCTACCGGCGCTATCCCGGCGGGAAGGCGCTCGCTGCGTACCACCTCCTGCGCGAGATGCCGGCCGGGGCGGATCCCCTGGGTCCCGACAACGTCCTCGTGCTCGCGACCGGCCTCCTGACCGGCGCGCCCGTCTCCACGGCGACGCGCTTCAATGCCATCGCCCGGTCGCCCCTCACCGGCGCCTTCGGCGAATCGGAGGCCGGCGGCTACTGGGGCCCCGAGCTGAAGATGGCCGGGCTCGACGCGATCATCCTCACCGGGCGGTCACCGGAGCCCGTCTGGCTCTGGATCCGCGACGGCGTGGCCGAGATCCGCGACGCGCGGACGCTCTGGGGCCAGGACCCGCCGACGGTGCAGGCCGCCATCAAGGCCGCAGTCGGCGAGAAGAGCGCGCGGGTGCTCCAGATCGGCCGCGCCGGCGAGAACCTCGTCCCCTACGCGATGCTCATGAACGAGCTGCGCCACTACAACGGCCGCACCGGGATGGGCGCCGTCATGGGCTCCAAGAACGTGCGGGCGATCGCGGTGAAGGGCTCGCGAAGGTACCTCGAGCTGGCCCACGACCCGGGGGCCCTCGGGGCGATCGGCAAGCGCCTCGCGGGGGAGATCGCCGACCACCCCCAGGGCTGGGACCTGCGGACGAAGGGAACGCCGGGCCTGACCGACGGCCTCAACGCCGGCGGCATCCTGCCGACGCGCAACTTCCGGCTGGGGTCGTTCGAGCAGGTCGAAGGGATCGGCTGGGCGGCCTACGAGGCCATCCGCAGCGGCACCCGCACCTGCTACCTGTGCGCCGTCCGCTGCAAGCCGGAGACCGCGTTCTCCGGGCGCTACACGGTCACCGACACCTACGACGGGCCGGAGTACGAGGGGATCGCCGGCTTCGGCTCCAACTGCGCGATCTTCGACCTCCAGCTGGTGGCCAGGGCCAACGAGCTGTGCAACGAGCTGGGCCTCGACGTCATCTCGACCGCGGGCACCGTCGCCTTCGTCATGGAGTGCGTGGAGCACGGCCTCCTCGGGCCCGCGGACCTCGGGGGCGTGGACCTGCGGTTCGGCAACGGCGAGGCGCTTCTCGACACGATCCCGCTCATCGCCGAGCGCCAGGGGATCGGCGAGCTGCTGGCCCTCGGATCGCGGCGGATCGCCGAACAGGTCGGCGGCGAGGCGATCTCCTTCGCCATGCAGGTCAAGGGCCTCGAGATGGCGATGCACGAGCCGCGTGGCAAGGTCGGCGTGGCCCTCGGCTACGCCACCAACGAGGCCGGGGCGGACCATCTCGTCGGCTTCCACGACGGCGTCTTCGTCAACCCCAAATCGGTCTCGTTCAAGGGCGCCACGAAGATCGGGATCACCGAGCCGGCCGACGTCTTCGACCTCGGTGAGACGAAGGTCCGCAACTGGTACACCGCGGAGCGCTGGAACAGCGCCGAGAAGGTCCTGGGCCTCTGCTTCTTCGGCCCGGCCCCGCGCTCCTTCATCCAGGTCGACGACGTGGTGGGCGCCGTGCGTGCCGCGACCGGCTGGGATGTCACGGTGGACGAGCTCCTCGACGTGGGCGAGCGGGCGGTCAACCTGGCCCGGCTCTTCAACGTCCGGGAGGGCTTCTCGCGGGCCGACGACCGGCTGCCCGGCCGGCTCCACGAGCCGCTCGAAGGCGGGACGCTGACGGGGCGCTCGATCGACCGCGAGGCGTTCGAGGCGGCGGTCACCCGGCTCTTCGAGCTCAAGGGCTGGGATCCGGCGACCGGTGTGCCGACGCCGGAGCGGCTGCGCACCCTGGGCCTCGACTCGGCCGCGGACCGGGTGGCGCTCGGGGGTGCCGCGCCCGGGGGTGCCGCGCCCGGGGGTGCCGCGCATCGGGGGTGCCGCGCTCGGGGCGCCAGGCGGATCCGTCGAGGCCCTGTGAAGGTCCATCTCTGGGGCGAGCTCGGCTTCTACGGCCCCGAGCGGCGGAGCCGGTTCGAGGTCCGGCTCGACGCCGAGCTGCCCCTGCGCGAGGTCCTGCGCCTGATCGGGGTGCCAGAGGCCGAGGTCGCGGTTGTGGGGCTCAACGGCGAGGTGGTCCGGCTCGACGACCCGTCCCTCGTCGTCCGCGACGCGGACCGCCTCGACCTCTTCCCGGCGACGAGCGGAGGCTGACCGGGCGGAGCGTCGGCCAAAGCCGCCGACCCACCTTGCGCTGAACGCAACACCCCGCGGCCCGGCGGTCAGCTCACGTCCGCCCACGGGTCCCCACGGCAGGATCCTTGCCTTGGCCAACCGCTTTCCTGCCGTCGCCATCCTCAGGACCAGGCCGGGCTGTCCGGAGGGCAGCCTTCTTGCGCCTGACCTGCGAGAACCTGCTGGGCGAACGTGACCGCCTGCGCGGTGTTGCGTTGAACGCAACCCCGACCGGCGCGGGGGGGTGCCGGGCCAGAGTCGGCGCCGGGCACGAGGCGGCGCCGCGGATCACGCTCGGACAGTCAACTCGCCGTTGAGTCGCATGTAAGTGACGCCACCCACAATGGCTGCGTGGCATCGATCGAGCGCCTCATGGACCGCGCCAACCAGCGCGCCGACGCGGCCATTCGCGGGGCGGGCCGGGAGATCCGCATTGCCCGCCGGGATCGGAACCTCAGCCTCGACCGAGCCGGGGCGGCCGCAGGCATCTCCGCTGCGGCGACGAGCCGGATCGAACGCGGGCTCGCTCCGGAGGTGTCAGTCCTGAGGTTGACGCAGCTCGCCGAGGTTGTCGGCCTCGAGCTGTCTCTGCGCCTCTTCGCAGGCGGTTCCCCCATCCGCGACGAGGTCCACGCTTCACTCCTGGGGCGCTGTCGTGACGGAATACACCCCAGCCTCCGATGGTCCATCGAGGTGCCGCTCCCGAACCTGGGTGATGACCGGGCATGGGACGCGATGGTGTCGGGTCCCGGCTGGCGGTACGGCGTCGAGGCGGAGACGGCTCCTCGCGACGTGCAGGCTCTATCCAGGCGCCTTGCGCTCAAGCTCCGCGACGGTGACGTGGATGGCATCATCCTCGTTCTTCCACGCACTCGACGGGTCCGCGAGTTCCTCGCCGCGAGCCGCGGAATGCTGGCCGAGGCGTTCCCGATCCCGGGAACAGTCGCTCTGGCTCGATTGAAGGACGGGCTCGACCCCGGCGGCAGCTCGATCATCCTTATCTGACGGGCAGGGCGACGCGCACCGAGTGGTGGGGCGACGCGCACCAAGGACGGGGCACCTCCCGCTGGCGTTCCCGCCCGCTGATCCGCCCGACCCGTGTCCTGCGGCAACGGAGGCTGACCGGGCGGAGCGTCCGCGGCACGTGGGCCAAGCCGCCGACCCACCTTGCGCTCAACGCAACACCCCGCGGCCCGGCGGTCAGCTCACATCCGCCCACGGGTCCCCACGGCAGGATCCTTGCCTTGGCCAACCGCTTTCCTGCCGTCGCCATCCTCAGGACCAGGCCGGGCTGTCCGGAGGGCAGCCTTCTTGCGCCTGACCTGCGAGAACCTGCTGGGCGAACGTGACCGCCTGCGCGGTGTTGCGTTGAACGCAACCCCGACCGGCGCGGGGGGTGCCGGGTCGACCGGCCGGCCCCAGACCACCCGCAGGGTCAGGCGTCCCGAACCGCGAGCGTCAGGCGTCGAGTCCGCGAAGCACCCAGGCGACGGTCTCCGCGCCCGCCGGGAGGTCGACGTCCGGCGGGATGAACAGCATGCCGTTCGCAAGCGAGAGCGAGGCCAGCATGTAGGAGTCCTGGCCACCCGACGAGCGGGCGACGAGCCCGTCCGGGCGGTCCGGGTCAGGTGCCAGGGCGACGCGGGCGACGGTGATCCGGCCGTCGGACCCCCGCATCGGCTCGGTGAGACGGACGATGCGTTCCGGCCGGTCGAACGCCCGCGCATGGCCGGCCAGCAGGCGCAGGACGGGCCGCACGAAGAGCTCGAACGTGACGAAGACGCTCACCGGGTTCCCGGGAAGCCCGAAGAGGCGGACGGATCGACCGCCGACGGTCGCCCGGGCGAACGCGAACGGGCGTCCCGGCTTGATCGCGACCCGCCAGACGTCCAGCGTCCCGACGTCGGAGAACGCGGCCTTGACATGGTCGTGCGCGCCCACGCTGACGCCGCCGCTGAGGATGACGACGTCGGCCCAGGCCACGCCCTCGCGGACGAGCGCGAGCAGGTCGGGCAGCGTGTCGCGCGCGACGCCGAGCCGGCGCACCTCGGCGCCCGCGTCGGCCGCCTGCGCTGCGAGCGCGTACGAGTTGGAGTCGTGGATCTGGGCCGGCCCCAGCGGCTGACCGGGCGGAACGAGCTCGTCGCCGGTGGAGATCACCGCGACGCGCGGCCGGCGGTGAACCGTCACCGTGGCGTGCCCGGTGGCCGCGAGGAGCGCGATGGCCGCCGGATCGCAGGCCCGGCCGCGATCGAGGAGGGCGGCGCCGGCGACCACGTCGGTACCGGGGAGGCGCACGTTGGCACCCCGGCGCAGGGCGGCGCAGGATCGCGACCGAAGCGGGGATCTCCGAGGCGCCGGCCGACGCATCCGTGTCTTCGACGGGCACCACGACGTCGGCGCCGGGCGGCATCATCGCGCCGGTCATGATCCGGAGCGCCGTCCCGGGCACGACCTCCCCGTCCGGGGTCCGGCCGGCGGGCACCTCGCCGAGAACCCGGAGGACGACCGGATGGCCGGGGCCCGCCGCGGCGATGTCCTCGAAACGGGCCGCGAAGCCGTCCATGGCGCTGTTCGTCCACGAGGGAACCGTCAGCTCCGAACGGACCGGGCCGGCCAGGACGAGGCCTGCGGCGTGGGCGAGGTCGACGACCTCCACGGGGAGCGGTTCGATCCCGTCGAACACCCGGCGCTGGGCCTCGGCGAGTGGGATCAGGTCCGGAAGATCGGGCATGAGACGTCTCCTTGCGCTGGACCGGGTCAGCGGCGCCGGCGCCCGGACCGGCCGAACAAAGTCCCGAAGACCCCCCGGATCAGGCCGCCGCCGATGTCCTCGATCATGTCCGCCTGGCGCTTCGCCGCCCGCTCGGCCTCCCGTCGATCGGCGGCCTCCTCGCGCTCACGCTCGCGATCGGCGGCCTTGGCCTGGCGCTCGGCGTCGCGGCGGACTCGCTCCAGCTCGCGGGCGCGAGCCTCGATGGCCCGCCGTTCCTGAGCGGGGGTCGGGGCAGCCACGCCAGGCGCGCCGGTGGCGCCCACTATGGCCGCCTTCGCGGCCGCAAGGCGCGCCGAGAGGATCTCGTGGGCGCTCTCACGGTCGATCGGCGCGGCGTACGTGGAGTACAGCGAGCCGGCGCTGATCCGGCGCTCCATCTCGTCGGGCGGGATCGCCGCCATCAGCGAGTCCGGGGGGACCAGGCGCGTCGGCGCGAGGGGCGTCGGCACGCCCCGTGGGGACAGCACGGTGACGAGCGCCTCGCCCGTGCCCAGCGACATGATCACCTGGCCGGCGTCGAAGTAGTCGGTCATCGGGAAGGTGCGGACGGTCTTCTTGAGGTTGTCGGCGTCCTCCGGCGTGAACACGCGCAGGGCGTGCTGGACGCGGTTGCCGAGCTGGGCGAGGACCGAGGAGGGCACGTCGGTCGGCACCTGGGTCACGAAGTAGACGCCCACGCCCTTCGACCGGATGAGCCGGACGGTGCGCTCCACCTGGTCGAGGAGTGCCTTGCTGGCGTCGTCGAAGAGGAGGTGGGCCTCGTCGAAGAAGAAGGCCAGCTTCGGCTTCGGCAGGTCGCCGGCCTCGGGGAGGGCCTCGTAGAGCTGGGCGAGCATCCAGAGCATGAACGTGCTGAACAGGACGGGCTTGTCCATCACGTCGGACAGCTCGAGGACGCTGATGATCCCCTGCCCCGCCGGCGTCGTCCGCATGAGGTCCTCGACCTCGAACTCGGGCTCGCCGAAGAAGACGTCGGCGCCCTGCTGCTCGAGGCCGACGATCGAGCGGAGGATGACGCCCAGCGTCGCCGGGCCGATCCCGCCGTAGTCCTCCAGGACCACCTTGCCCTCGTCCGAGCCGAGGAACTTGAGGGTGGTGCGCAGGTCGTCGAGGTCGAGCAGGGCGAGGTCGTGGTCGTCGCAGTACTTGAACACGAGCGCGAGCACGCTGGTCTGGGTCTCGTTGAGGTCCAGGACCTTGCCCAGGAGCAGCGGCCCGAACGAGTGCACGGTGGCCCGGACCTGCGCGCCGAGCTTGCCGGTGAGCGACAGGAGCTCGATGGGGTGGCCGTCCGGCTTGAAGTCCCAGCCGAGGTCCTTCGCGCGCGCCTGGACCTTCGGGTTCGCGGCGTCGCCGGGGAGGGCGAGGCCGGTCAGGTCGCCCTTGATGTCGGCCACGAGCACGGGCACGCCGGCGGCCGAGAGCTGGCCCGCCATCAGCTGGAGGGTCTTGGTCTTGCCGGTGCCGGTGGCACCCGCGATCAGGCCGTGGCGGTTGACCATCGAGAGGGCGAGCTGGACGCGCACGTCCGGCATCGCCGTGGTCCCGTCCATCGGCGCGCCCAGGATCAGCGACGGCTCGTCGAGAGCGTAGCCCGTCGTCATCGCGTCGTGGAACGTCTGGGCCATCGGTCTGCTCTCCCCTGCGTGCCGGCGTTCCCCGGGCCCGCGGCGGCGGCCCCACCGATCCATCGGACCCCCGGTCCGCCTTGACCCGCTACGGCACGCCTATCATCGCGCACTCGGCCGCGAACGTGGACCGCGCGGTACCAGGCCGGGCGAACGAGGCCGGGCGTTGTGCCGCGAGTGCCGCGCGTGCCGCGCCGCCTGCTACCGGTCTGCGGTCGGCGGTGCGCCGTTCGGGGGGATCGGCTCGGTCGGGAACTCCGGCGCAGGGACCTCGTTCGGAGGGCGGGCCTCGTTCGGAGCCGAGGTTCCGTTGGGCGCCGGTGGCTGGTCGGGCGTTGCCGGAGAGTCGGGCGCCGCGGCGTCGGCGGGCGAGATCGGCGCCGTCGGCCCGGGTGCGTCGGTGAGGGGAGTCGGCTCCGTGGGCGCAGTCCTCGCACCGCGACGCCGCAGCGCGATCGCGGCCGCCACGAGCAGTCCGACGCCCACGAGGAGGAGTGCGAGGAGCGCGAGCCCTCCGTTCGACCCGTCGCCCGAGCCTTCGGCGGGCGGCGGCGACGGGATTGGCGTGACGTCGACGGTCTGGGCCGGGGTTGGCGCCGGGCTGGGTGTGGGCGACGGGCTCGGCGAAGGCGAAGCCGTCGGCGACGGCGTGGCGGTCGGGCTCGCCGTCGGCACAGGCGTTGGCGTGGACGGGGTGGGCGAGGGACTCGCCGTCGGAACAGGCGTTGGCGTCGGTGTCGCTGTCGGCGCTGGCGTTGGGGTCGGCGTCGCCGTCGGCGCTGCGGTCGGCGCAGCCGTCGGCGTCGGTGTCCGCGTCGGCCTGGGCGTCCGGGCCGGGGTGGGCGCCGGGGTCGGCTCGACCGTTGGCGCCGGCGTTGCCTCCGCCGTCGGCGCTGCGGTCGGCTCTGCCGTGGGCGCCGGCGTCGCAACCGGCGGAATCGAGACCGTGGGACGCGGCGGCAAGGACGGGAGGCCGCTGGGCAGCTCGATCCCGCCGCAGCCGGCGACAAGCGAGGCGAGTACGGCGACCAGCGCGACACCGCGGGCTCCCGCCAGGATCCGGCTGCTCATGACCACGCGTGACCTCCCGTGACGAAGGGGCGACGGACGCCCCGCAAGACGCGAGGCCGGCGCCTCGCGTCCGGTGCCTACTGCGTCGCGGGGCAGCCGATCTGGCTCTGCACCTCGGCGAAGGCGGTCTTCACGTCCGCGCCCGCTGCCTTGGCGGCATCGACCTGCTCCTGGGTGGGCGCGTTCTGGTCGATGGCGCCCAAGGCGGCCTCGAAGGTCGTCCAGGACTCCACGAGCGCGGCTTCGCCCGGCACGTCGACGAACTCCAGGCTGGTCGCGACGGCGGTGTAGGTCCCCCGCAGGCGGTTGACCTGGGGGGCGAGGTTCGAGGCGCCGATGGCCACCACGTCCACGCCCTCGAACTGGAACACGGCGTCGGCGAAGGCGCTCATCGCGGCGCAGGCGGCGGCCTCCGCTGGGGGCAGCGTTGGCGCTCCGGGTGTGCTGGAGGAACCTCCGGAGCAGGCGGCGGTCCCGAGCACGAGGGCGGCCGTGGCGACGACCAGGGTAAGCCGGGATCGGAGGGACATGGCGAAGCTCCTCAGCGGGCATATCGTCTTCGGCTCGGTAGTGGCCAGAATACAGCCCCGACCGTGCCGTCGAAGCGCACGACGCCGGGATGCCGGCCGCCGCGCCGATTTCGCTGTCCGGGGCGCGGGCGGTGCGCCCCGGGCATCGTGCGCGGCGCGAAGCCTAGTAGGGCGTCGCGATCTTGCAGCCCATGCCGTCGGCCATCTCCTTGTAGGCGGCCTTGAGCGGGACGGCAGCCGCCTTGACGCCGTTGATGGCATCGGCGATCGGCACGTCGGAGGGGATGTTCTTGAGCGCCGCCTGGAGGCCGGCCCAGCCGGCCTCGACGGCCGCCTTGTCGGACGCCTTGACGTCGGTGAGGCTCGCCTGGACGGCGTCCCACGCGGACGCCACGGCGTCGCGCTGGGCGGCGACGTCATCGGCGCTGGCGGTCGCCGGGTCGAGCTCAGCGAACGCGCGCATCTCGTTGCTCCACGCCTGGAGCGCGGTGCACGTGGCCGCCTCGGCGTCCGGCTGGGGCGAGGGCGTCGCGCCCCCCGAGCAGGCGCCGACGACGACGGCGAGCGACAGGGCGCCGATGATGGCCAGGGAGCGTCTCCGAAGGCTCATGGGTGAGCTCCTCATGCTGCAGGTCGGGAAGGGGCCGGCCCTTCTGGGCGGGGCAAGCGTAGACCGTGGTCGGGAAACGCGGCGTCACCTCGATCGGGTGAACGCATTTCCAGGAGTGGCAGCTACCCGTGGGCCCCCCGCGCATAGCTGCCCAGGACCCGCACCGAGGTCGTCACCCCGGCCAGATCGTCGAGCGCCTCCCGCGTGGTGAGCGCGCTCGCATCGGCATCGAGGTCGACCCAGAAGACGTACTCCCAGGGCCGGTCTTGGGCCGGTCGGCTCTCCAGCTTCGACATGTTCAGGTCGTGGTCGGCGAAGACGGTCATCGCCCGCAGGAGGGCGCCCGGCTCGTTCCGGATCCCGATCACGAGCGTGGTGCGGGCAGCACCGGCCGGGTCCACGGCGGCCGTCTGCGCCGCGGGCAGCGATGCCTCCGGTGGCGCGACGACCAGGAAGCGTGTCCGGTTGTCGGGATCACCCTGGATGCCATCGGCGAGGATCTCCAGCCCGAAGAGCGCCGCGGCCCGGGGCGAGAGGACGGCCGCCGCGCCACGTTCGCTCCGCTCGACGATCGCCTTCCCGGCGCCGGCAGTGTTGTACGTCGTGAGGAGCGTCCAGGGCCGGGCGCGCAGGAACACGTCGGCCTGGCCCAGCGCCTGGACGTGCGAGTAGACGCGCTCGATCCCGTCCAGCGTCTCCCCCGGAAGCGCGGCGAGGCACAGTCGGACGGGCACGACCACCTCGCCCCGGATCTCGAGCGCGAACTCGAGGAGGAGGTCGTAGTTCTCGCGCACCGTGCCGTTGACGAGGTTCTCGATGGGAACGACGCCTGCGATGGCCCGGCCGTCGGCGACGGCCTCGAAGACGCCCCGGAAGCCTCCGATCGGCAGTGTCGAGGCCTCCGCGCCGAAATAGGCGCGCACGGCGTCCTCGGCGAAGGCGCCGGGCTCGCCGGAGTACGCGACCGCGAGCGAGGCGGGCGTGCGGGGTCCGGGTGACGTGGGCCGGGTCATCGGTCGAACCAGCTCCCACCCAGCTCGTCGGCCTGCGACTCGTCCAGCTCGGCGCGGCCGCCCGCCCGTGCGGCACCGGCACGGAGCTCGGCCAGGCGGGCGTTGCCGGCGGCCTCGGTCGCCCCGGCCCAGGCGTCGTCGGCGAGGAGAGCCCGCAGTGCCTCGAGATACGCCTCAGCGCAGGCAGCGACCAGGTTCACGTCACGGGCGGTCCCGACATGGCGCCCCGTCGCTCGCTCGCCGGTGGCCGTGGCGGGCGGCTCGACCGCAAGCTCCACCAGCGCGTCGGCGCCGGCCGTCTCGCCGATCGCGTGGACGTCGAACGAGACCAGGCGCACGCGCCCGCCGAGAACGTCCGCGAGGGCGGCGTCCACGGCGTCGAACAGCGATCCGATCGCGCCCGCGCTCTCGGCCGTGGCCTCCCACTGGTGATCGCCGGCGGCAAGGACGACGGCCGCCCGGGCGATGCCCGACGAGCCGGTCGTCATCGTCCAGCGGAGAAGGTGCAGCCCCTCGGGCCGGGGCACCGGCCCACCGGGCGCCCCGCGCGCGCCCAGCCCAGCTTCGCCGCCCCGGTGCTCGCTCACCGCTTCCCTCCCCCGGCCGGAGCTCGCTCCGTGAAGTGGCGCTCGTCGCGCCGCCGCAGCTCCGCCCCGGACTTCCAGATCGCGTACTCGAGCGAGTCGGCCAGGGCCGCCGCGGAGGCCGAGATGATGTTCGTGTCCGAGCCCATCGTGCTCCACGTCCGCGCCGCGTCGGCGGAGTCGATCACCACGCGCGTGCGGGCCGCGGTGGCCGCCGTCCCGTCGAGGATGCGCACCTTGTAGTCGACCAGGTGGACCCCGTCGAGCTGCGGGTAGAACGCCCGCAGCGCCTTGCGGAGGGCGGCGTCCAGGGCGTTCACCGGCCCGTTCCCGTCGGCGGCGGTGTGGAGGCTCTCGCCTTCCACCTCGACCTTGACGGTGGCCTCCGCGAGGAGCTCGCGCCCCTCGCGCTGCTCCACGAGCACCATGAAGTCCACGATCCGGAACGGCGCGACGTAGCCGGCGGTGCGGCGCCTGATGAGAAGCTCGAACGACGCCTCGGCACCTTCGAACGCCAGGCCGTCGGCCTCCATCTGCTTGATGACCTTCGACAGCTCGCGCGGATCGAGGCCCTCCAGCTGGTGGCCCAGCTGCCCGGCCCGGATGGCCGTGTTCGCCCGGCCGCCGAGCTCCGACACGACGAGCCGGCCCACGTTCCCGACGAGGCCCGGGTCGACGTGCTGGTAGCTCCGCTCGACCTTCGCGACGGCGGCCCCGTGGACGCCGCCCTTGTGGGCGAAGGCGCTCCGGCCGACGAACGGCGCGTAGTCGTTGGGGGCGACGTTGGCGATCTCGGCGACCGCCCGCGAGAGGGTCGTCAGCTCGGCGATCTCCCCGCCGCCGACCGGGAGGAGCGGGAGGTCCGTCTTGAGCGCGAGGTTGGCGAGGACGCTCACCATGTTGGCGTTGCCGCAGCGCTCGCCGTAGCCGTTGATCGTGGCCTGGACGTGGCGGATCCCGGCCTGAACGGCGGCGACGGCGTTGGCGACGGCCAGCTCCGCGTCGTTGTGGGTATGGATCCCCCAGGTGACGGCCGGCGCCCCACGGTCGCCCTCGAGGGCATGGCGCGTCTCGTCCACGATCCGGAGCAGCTCGTCGGTGAGAGTGCCGCCGTTCGTGTCGCACAGGACCAGCGAGCGGGCGCCGGCCTCGCGGGCCGCGCGCAGCGTCGCGAGGGCGTACGGGCCGTCGGTCTTGTAGCCGTCGAAGTAGTGCTCGGCGTCGTAGATGGCCTCGCGACCGCGGTCGACGAGGAAGCCGATCGACTCGGCGATCATGTCGAGGTTCTCCGCGGGCGTGGCGCCCAGGACCTCGATGACGTGGAGCAGCCAGCTCTTCCCGAAGATGGTGACGACGGGCGTCTCGGCCGCCACGAGCTCGCGCAGGTTCGGGTCCGTCTCGGGCCGGTTCGCCCGGTGGCGGGTGGAGCCGAAGGCGGCCAGCTTCGCCCGCTCCCAGCGCATGCCCTTCGCGGCGGCGAAGAACTCGATGTCCTTCGGGTTCGAGCCCGGCCAGCCACCCTCGACATAGGGCATGCCGTACTCGTCGAGCATGCGGGCGACGCGGAGCTTGTCGGCCAGGCTGAGGATGATGTTCTCGCCCTGGGTGCCGTCGCGGAGGGTCGTGTCGTAGAGGACGACGGGCGGCGTCGCGTCGCGCGAGGCGGCGCCCGCCAACGAGGCCGGGGCGGGCGAGGCGGTGGTTGGCGTGGTCTCTGGTGGGGTCACGGATCGGTTCCTTCGAAGTCGAGTCGGACTGGATCGGGCGGCTCGGGCTTGGGCGACCGCCGTCAGGCGATCGCCCCGGTAATCCCGATCCGGGCCACGATCGCGTCGGCCATCGCGACGGTCCCCACACGGGCGCAGGCTTGAGCCAGGGCCGGGTCGCGCGGCCAGATGTCGGCGGTACGGAAGCCGTCGTCGAGGGCGCGCCCCACGGCCGCCTCCACCGCGTCGGCGGCGTCGGCGCGGCCCAGCGACCAGCGCAGGAGCAACGCCGCGGAGAGGATCGTGCCCACCGGGTTCGCCAGGTCCTGCCCGGCGATGTCCGGCGCCGAGCCGTGGATCGGCTCGTAGAGCCCGTGCAGGCCGTGCGCAGTCCGCCGCGTGCCGATGGAGGCGGAGGGCAGCATCCCCAGGCTCCCCGCCAGCACCGACGCCTCGTCGGACAGGATGTCGCCGAACAGGTTCTCGGTGACCAGCACGTCGAAGCTCGCCGGGGCCCGCACGATCTGCATCGCGCAGGCGTCCACGAGCCGGTCGTCGAGGGCCACGTCGGGGTATTCGGCGGCGATCTCGTGGACGACGGTCCGCCACAGGCGGGACGTTGCCAGGACGTTGGCCTTGTCGACGCTCGTGAGGCGGCGACTGCGACCGCGGGCCAGGTCGAAGGCCAGCCGCGCGACGCGGGCAACCTCCGCCTCGGAGTACGGCAGCAGGTCGCTGGCGGCGCGCGCGCCCGGGGCGCCGGTCGCCTCGGTGCGCGAGCCGAAGTAGAGGCCGCCGGTCAGCTCGCGGACGATGAGCATGTCGACGCCCTCGAGGAGCTCCGGGCGGAGCGGCGACGCGGGCACGAGCGTCGGATGGACGCTCACGGGGCGCAGGTTGGCGAAGAGGCCGAGGCCCCCGCGCATGGCGAAGAGGGCCTGCTCGGGGCGAACGGTGGCCTGCGGGTCGTCCCAGCGGGGGCCGCCGACGGCACCGAGCAGGATCGCGTCGCTGGCTGCGCACACGGCGAGGTCCTCGTCGCGGATGGCCACCCCGTACGCGTCGATCGCGGCCCCGCCCGCGACGAGGTCCGTCCACGCGAGCGCGAACCCGAAGCGGGCGGCGACGGCCGCGAGGACGCGCTTCGCCGCGCCGACGACAGCGGGCCCGACGCCGTCGCCCGGGATCGCGACGAGGCGGTAGGTCGGGCCCGGGCTGCCCGACCTGCCGGCGGCCCCGGTCGAGCCCGGAAGGCCACCCTCCGTGGTCACGGCAGCTGCTCCGCCGAGCGGCGCATCGGGATGACCGTGCCGTCGAGCTCCGCCGCGCGGAGCTTGTTGGCCGCCAGGACATAGGCCTCCAGCGAGGCCTCGATGATGTTCGTGGAGAGGCCGTGGCCGGTGACCACGTGCGCCTCGGGGCTGGCGTCGATCGAACGCCGGCAGCGGATGAAGACGCGGCCCTGCGCGTCCTCGCCCTCGGTGATCGCCTTGATCTCGTACTCCTCGAGCGTCGGCTCCCAGCCCAGGATCGGCCGGATCGCGTCGTCGACCGCTCGATAGAGGGCGTTGACCGGCCCGTTGCCGGTCTCCTCGCCGGCCCGCTCCTCGCCGTCGAGGGTGACCCGGACGCTCCCGGTGGAGCGGCCGCCGTGCGACGAGGTCACGCTCCAGCCCTCGAGGATGATCGAGGCCGGGACGTCGTCGGAGCGCTGCTGGGCGAGGGCGAGGAGGTCGGCGTCGGTGACCTCCTTCTTGAGGTCGGCCAGCGCGATCGCCTCGCGGTAGATGACGTCCAGGGCATCGCCCGAGACATCGTGGCCCAGGTCGCGCAGCTTCTTCTGGAGCCCCTTGCGTCCCGACAGCTTGCCGATCGTGAGCTGGCTGCCCGAGAGGCCGACGGACTGGGGGGTCATGATCTCGTAGGTGAGCGGGTTCTTGATGACGCCGTCCTGGTGGATCCCGCTCTCGTGGGCGAACGCGTTGGCGCCGACCACGGCCTTGTTGGGCTGGATGGCGAAGCCGGTCAGGTGGCTCACGAGCCGGCTGGCGGACGAGATCTGGTCGGTCTGGACCCGGCTGGCCAGGTCGGGGAACTGGGTGGGTCGCGTGCGGAGGGCCATGACGACCTCCTCCAGCGACGCGTTCCCGGCGCGCTCGCCGAGCCCGTTGATCGTGACCTCCACCTGGCGCGCGCCGGCCTGGACGGCGGCGAGCGTGTTGGCGGTGGCGAGGCCGAGGTCGTTGTGGCAGTGGATCGAGACGGTTGCCTGGTCGCCGACCAGCGCGTAGACCCGTTCGACGAGCGCGCCGAACTCGGACGGGATCGCGTAGCCGACCGTGTCGGGGATGTTGACCGTGGAGGCACCGGCTCCCACGACCGCCTCGTACACCTGGAGCAGGTACTCCGGGTCGGTGCGCGAGGCGTCCTCGGCCGAGAACTCGATCTCGGCATCGCGTCCCAGCTGCTCGCGGCCGTAGCGGACCCAGCGGATCGCTTCCGCGAGGGCCTCCTCGCGTGACAGCTTGAGCTTGTGCTTGAGGTGGATGTCGGAGGTGGCGATGAAGACGTGGAGATGGGGGCGCTCGGCGACCTTGATCGCCTCGATCGCGCGCTGGGGATCGCCGTCGCGGCAGCGGGCGAGCGCGGCGACGGCCACGCCCTTGGTCTCCTTCGCGATCCGGTGGACGGCCTCCCAGTCGCCCGGCGAGGCCGCCGGGAATCCGGCCTCGATGACGTCGACCTTGAGGCGGACGAGCTGGCGGGCGACCTCCAGCTTCTCGGCGGCGGTCAGGCCGGCGCCCGGCGCCTGCTCCCCGTCGCGGAGGGTGGTGTCGAAGATACGGACGGAGCCCGCGGGGACGAACGGGCCGGCGGGTACGGGAACCGACGGCATCTCAGTGGGCCTTTCCTGCTGTGTCCGAGGCGCTGGCCTGGGCCTGGCCGGCGCGCACGGTGACGGGGTTGAGGAACGGCATGCCTGCCCGAAGGCCGGCGCCGACCTGCTCGATCTGGTGATCGCGGTCCTGGGCGCGGAGGCGCTCGAACTCGGGGCGGCCGGCGTCGTTCTCGGCGATCCAGCTGGCGGCGAAGGTGCCGTCCTGGATCTCCGCGAGGACTGCCCGCATCGTGGCGCGGACACGCTCGTCGATGATCCGCGGCCCGGAGACGTAGTCCCCGTACTCGGCGGTGTCGCTCACGCTGAAGCGCATGAAGTTGAGGCCGCCGCGATACATGAGGTCGACGATGAGCTTCAGCTCGTGCATCGTCTCGAAGTAGGCGAGCTCGGGCTGGTAGCCGGCCTCCACGAGCGTCTCGAAGGCCATCTTCACGAGGGCGGCGGTGCCGCCGCAGAGGACGCTCTGCTCGCCGAAGAGGTCGGTTTCGGTCTCCTCGGCGAACGTGGTCTCGAGGACCCCGGCCCGCGTGTTGCCAAGCCCGCGGGCATAGGCAAGGACGCGGGCGCGGGCGGTCCCGGTGGCGTCCTGGTGGACCGCGAACAGGGCCGGCACGCCGCCGCCGCTCTTGTAGACGGAGCGGACGAGGTGGCCGGGGCCCTTGGGGGCGACCATCCCGACGTCGACGCCCTCCGGCGGGGCGATCCGGCCGTAGCGGATGTTGAAGCCGTGGGCGAACAGGACGAGGGTGCCCGGCTTCAGGTTCGGGGCGATCTCCGCGTCCCAGGCCGCCTTCTGGGCCGTGTCGGGGATCGCGATCATCACGACGTCGGCGGCGGCCACGGCGGCCCCCGTGTCGAGCACGGGGAGGCCCGCCTCCGAGGCGAGCGCGCGGCTCTTCGAGGCCGGCGGGAGGCCCACGACGACGTCGACGCCCGACTCGCGCAGGTTCAGCGCGTGGGCGTGGCCCTGGCTGCCGAACCCGATGATCGCGACGGTCTGGCCGGCCAGCGCCGCCAGGTCCGCGTCCGCGTCGTAGTACATCTTCGCCGTCATCGCTTGGTGGCCTCCTCGATCGACTGCGCGCCCCGCGACATCACGACCGTCCCGGTGCGCACCATCTCCTTGATCCCGTAGCCGCGGAGGAGGGTGATCAGGGCGTCCACCTCCGACTCGGTGCCCGTCGTCTCGACGATGACGGCCTCGGCCGCCATGTCCACGATCCGGGCCTTGTACATCTCCACGATGGAGATCAGCTCCCCGCGCGTGCGGTCGGTCGCCCGCACCTTCACGAGGACGAGCTCGCGCTGGACGGTCGGCTCGTCGGTGACGTCCTGGACCTTGAGCACGTCGATGATCTTGTAGAGCTGCTTGGCGGCCTGCTCCACGAGGACGTCGTCCGCGCGGAGGGTGATCGTCATGCGGCTGATCTTGGGGTCGTCCAGGTGGCTGACGGCCAGCGACTCGATGTTGAAGTTGCGGGCGCGCATGAGGCTGGCGACCCGGTTCAGAACGCCGGGACGGTTGTTCACGATCGCCACGAGCACGTGGCGGCGCTGCTCGCCGGTCCCCGGCAGGGTGCGCGGCGGGGGTGCGCTGTGGGCGGGCACCCGGGCGGATCCGTCGGGGCTCATTCGTCGGCTCCTCCCCAGGTCTCGATGAGGTCCGAGAGGCCTTTGCCGGCGGGCATGATCGGCAGGACGTTCTGCTCCTCGGCGATCTCGAACCAGACGAGCGCCGGGCCGTCGACGGCGTTGGCGGCCTCGATGGCGGGCCGCACCTCCTCGGGCGACCGGACCTTCCAGGCCGGGATGCCGTAGGCGTCGGCGAGCTTCAGGTAGTCGGGACCGAGCATGTTGGAGGAGTGGTAGTTGCCGCCGTAGAAGATCTCCTGCCACTGCCGGATCATCCCGAGCTTGTGGTTGTCGAGGAGGGCGATCCGAACCGGGATCCGATCCTGCACGAGCGTGGCCAGCTCCTGGATGGTCATCTGGAAGCCGCCGTCGCCGCAGATCGCCCAGGTCGACTTGTCGGGACGGCCGAGGGCAGCGCCCATGGCCGCCGGGACCGCGAAGCCCATCGTGCCCAGGCCGCCGGAGCTGAGGTGGCTGTGCGGCCGCCGGTAGCCGGCGTAGCGCGCCGTCCACATCTGGTTCTGCCCGACGTCGGCCACGAGGGTCGCATCGTGATCCGTGGCCTCGCCGATCTGGGCGACCACGAAGTCCGCCGAGAGGAGCCCGTCGCGCCAGGCGCCCGAGCCGTGCCAGCTCGATCCCTCCGAGTCCAGCCGCCACTCGGCGAGCTGGGCCAGGTAGCCGTCCCGCTCCGCCCCAGCTCCGGGCTGCACCAGCGGGAGCAGGCCGCCCAGGACGCGCTTCGCATCGCCCACGACGGGGATGTCCACGGCCACGTTCTTGCCGATCTCGGCCGGGTCGATGTCGACGTGGATGATCCGCGCGTACGGCGCGTAGGTGCGCACGCTGCCGGTCACCCGGTCGTCGAAGCGCATGCCCACGGCGATGATGAGGTCGGAGGCCTGGATCGCGCGGTTGACGTGCTTCCAGCCGTGCATCCCCATGTAGCCGTAGGCCAGGGGATGGGTCTCGTCCATGGCACCGACCCCGAGGAGGGT
Source organism: uncultured Chloroflexia bacterium (assembly GCA_963705215.1). Taxonomy (GTDB): domain Bacteria; phylum Chloroflexota; class Limnocylindria; order Limnocylindrales; family CSP1-4; genus CTSoil-043. The sequence goes on from CAVPJI010000010.1 coordinate 129,148, forward strand.
CCACGCGACGGGGATCCGGGCCTTCTCGGCGAGGATCCGGAGCTCCTCGGTCGCGTCGGCGATGAGGATCCCGTGGCCGGCCAGGATGATGGGTCGGCGAGACTGCGCGATCTCCTCGGCGATGAGCTTGAGCTGCCGGGGATGGCCGCCCAGGTTCGGGCGGAAGCCCGGCAGCCCGGCCACGACCTCCTCGTCAGTTGGGTGGGGCGCGTCGGTCTCCTGCTGGAAGGCATCCTTCGTGATGTCGATGTGCACGGGGCCGGGCCGGCCCGTCCGGGCGATGTGGAAGGCCTCGGCCAGGACGCGGGGGAGGTCGTCGGCGTCGCGCACGAGGTAGTTGTGCTTGGTCATCGGCAGGGTGATGCCGGTGATGTCGATCTCCTGGAACGCGTCCTTGCCGAGGAGCGCGGCGGTCACGTTGCCGGTGATGGCCACCATCGGGATGGAGTCGAGCTGGGCGTTGGCGATCCCGGTGACGAGGTTCGTGGCGGCCGGGCCCGAGGTGCCCAGGCACACGCCCACCTTGCCGGTGGCACGGGCGTACCCGTCCGCGGCATGGGCGGCGCCCTGCTCGTGGCGGACGAGCACGTGACGGAGCTCCGGGTGGTCGCCCAGGACGTCGTAGAGCGGCAGGATGACCCCGCCGGGGTAGCCGAACAGGACGTCGACACCCTGGCGGAGGATCGCCTCCACGAGGACATCGGCGCCGATCCGGGCGCGCTTCCCGCGTCGCTCGGCGGCATCCAGGCGGGCCTGGTTGCCCTCGTGCAGCATCTCCTGACGGGCCTTCTCGACGGCGTCCGCGGCCGCCGTCCCGGCGCCCGGCACGTGGCTGCGGCGCGTGCCGCCGGCCGACGGGGGTGGCCCCACGGACGCGTCCGCGGCCGCAGCCGCGTCCGCCGCCGCGGCCGTCGCGTTCGGGGGAGCCGCCGCCCCCTCGCCCTTCGTCATCGCCATCGCTGCTCCTGACCTCCCTCGACCGCCCGCCGTGGCCTCGTCGGCCCCCGGCGAACCCGTCGCTCATGCAAAGACCCCCGCCGGTCTCCCGGCGAGGGCCTGTTGGTTCCGTTCGTTCGGTGCGCCTAGCGCTCCGTCCGAGGTCCTCCAGACTCCCGCCGGGAGCCGCCAATAAGGCCGAGAAGGCCAAGAAGGGCGAGGAGAATGGACCGGACGGATACGGGAGCGGCGTCGGGGCCGAGCTCATCGAGCGGCACGTTCACGCGGCGGCCATCGCGCGTCACGGCGACGGCGACGGGGCGGCGATCCTGACCGTTGAACAAGCCCATGGTGCCGGGCAGCTCCTGCGCGGCTCGCCGCGACGCGACGAGTGGGCGGAGTGTAGCAGGGATCGGGGAGGCGTCAAACACCCGAGGCGCGTTTGTGAACGGCCAGCGAACCTGTTACCCATAAGCGGCCAGCGACTTTGTCACCCTCGCCGCCATGGAGAGGGAGACGATCTCCCTGGATGCTGGGCCTGACCCGTCGCCGCGTACACCGAGCCGCCGCTGGACGGGATCCATCCGGGACTGAACCACGAAGGCGCCGCGGCCATACCTGCTGGTGATGAACGACACCCCGGCAGCCGCGGTCGCGTCGCCGTGGCCGAACCGACGCATCCCGGTCCGGGCGGTCGTTGCCGGTGCCCTCGTGGCCGCCCTCGCGCTCGGCTCGATGGGCTGCGGTCAGCCGGCACCGCCCACGCCGCGCCAGCCCGCCGCCGCGGCGGTAACGGCAGCGATCACGGAGGCCGGCCTGCGAGAGCGGCTCGAGGCCCTCGCCGTGGCAACCGGAGAGACGCCCCCTTATCGGTCGGTGGGCAGCGCCGGCTACGACCGCGCCGCCACCATGGTCGAGGACGCGCTCCGCGACGCCGGCTGGACGATCACCGCGGATGCGTACGACGCGCTTGCGTTCGAGGACGATGGCTCTTCGTCGCTCGAGATCGGGGCGCAGACATACGGGAAGAAGGATCTCCTGCCCCTGGTCTTCGCGCCGGCCGGCGACGTCGAGGGACCGGTCGTGGCGATCGACTGGAACCCCGCGGCCACGGCCGCGGACGGCAAGGGCTGCGCCGTGACGCACTACGGCGACCTGCCGTCGAACGCGATCGTCGTCGTCCGCTCCGGCGACTGCCTGCGTCGCGACCAGGTCATCGCGGCCCAGCAGGCCGGTGCCGCCGCGTTCGTGGCGGTCTACCCGTGGGCGCCGCCCGGCGCGACCTACCGCCCCACCCTCATCCAGCCGCAGTTCCTCACGATCCCCGCGGCCGGGGTCTCTCCCGAAGTCGCCGGGGCGCTGGTCGCCGCGGCGGCGGCCGGCGAGACGGCCCACCTCGTCACCCGGGCGCGCACCCTACAGGCCCCCACCCGCTCGATCATCGCCGAGCTGCCGGGAACCGAGCCCGAGGCGGTGATCATGCTGGGGGCGCATCTCGACTCGGTGCTCGACGGCCCGGGCCTCAACGACGACGGCTCCGGCGTTGCCGCGCTCCTCGAGATCGCGGCGGCCCTCGCGGGTACGCGTCCCCGGGCGACGATCCGCCTGGCCTTCTGGAGCGGCGAGGAGCTCGGCCTGCACGGGTCCTATCGCTACGCGACGGCTCTCTCGAGCGAGGATGCGCGGGCCATCCTCGTCTACGCGAACGTCGACATGATCGCCTCGCCGAACGGGTTCGCCGGCGTCTACGACGAGCCGGGCGCGCCCGTCGGCTCGGCGGCCGCGCGAGATCTCCTGGCCTCGGCGGTCGAGCGGGCCGGCGGCACGGCGGTCGGCGTCGACCTGGGCGGTGGCTCGGACCACCGCGGGTTCGCCGAATCGGGCGTGGCCACGGCGGGCGTCTTCTCGGGCGCCAGCGAGCCGGTCTCGGCCGAGCAGGCAGCCGCGTCGGGAGCGCAGGCTCCGGGCTCCGGGGCCGTGGCCGGCCAGCCGGCCGACGCCTGCTACCACCAGATCCTGCGACGATCTCACGAACGCGAACCTGCGCCTCGCCCGGGTGCTGGCGGCAGGCCTCGCCGACTTCACCGTCCGGGTGGCCAACAACCCCGAGCTGCTGCGCCACTGAGCCAGGGCGCCGGGCTGCTCGCGCGTGCCGGGTGGTTGACGGAATGACCCGGTCGCGGCTGGCGGGCAGCCCCGCGACAGGTGCTTGATACTGTTCCCTCGTGGTCGTCGATTGGGGAAGGAGGCCACGCACGAGGAGGGGATCTCGATGACCGACCCGCGGACGATCATGGGCCCGATGGCCGACTCGCTCGAGGCGACGACCGGTCGGTCGGTGGAGGACTGGCTGGCGATCGTGCGCGGCCTGGGCCTCCAGCGCCACGGCGAGATCCTGGCCGCCCTCAAGCGCGACCATGGCCTCAGCCACGGCTACGCGAACCTGCTGGCGCTGGTCGCGACGGGCTACGGCCAGCAGGGCGAGGCCGAGCTCGTCGAGGGCCTCTTCGTCGGCCCCAAGGCGGGCCTCCGGCCGCTCTACGACCGGATCCTCGAGATCGCCACCGGCCTGGGCGACGACGTCGCCATCGCTCCGAAGAAGACGATGGTCAGCTTCCGCCGGAAGAAGCAGTTCGCCTGCTTCACGCCGATGTCGGCGAAACGTGTCGACCTGGGGGTGAACCTGCGGGGTGACCTGGCCGACGAGGCGGTGGGCGTGGCGCGCCTCCGGCCGACCCCGGGTGGGATGGCCAGCCACGTCTTCGCGATCACGACCCCGGAGGAGATCGACGACGAGGTCATGGCCTGGATCCGCCGCGCCTACGACGCGAACTGAGCACCGCCCGGATCGCCGGTCCGCCGACCGCCTGCCGGACCGCCGGCCTTCCTCTGCTACGCTTCGGCCTCCCACCGACCACACCGATTCGGAGCCGCACCACCGTGTCCGACCCCCGCCCCGCCGACGCGCCCGCACCCCGCCCTCGCACGCTCGTCGAGAAGATCTGGGACGACCACGTCGTCGCCCAGGACGAGGGCGCCCCCGCCGTCCTGGCAATCGACCTCCACCTCGTCCACGAGGTGACGTCGCCGCAGGCCTTCACGAGCCTGCGCGCCCGCGGCCTCCGCGTCCGCCGCCCCGAGCGCACGGTCGCGACCGCCGACCACTCCACGCCCACGGCGCCGCGCGGCCTTCCGATCATCGACCCGATGGCCGCCGCCCAGGTGAAGCAGCTGGAGGCGAACTGCGCGGAGTTCGGAATCCCGATCCACGCCTACGGCAGCGACACCCAGGGGATCGTCCACGTCATCGGCCCGGAGCTCGGCCTGACCCAGCCGGGCATGACGATCGTGTGCGGCGACAGCCACACGGCGACCCACGGAGCGTTCGGGGCCCTTGCCTTCGGGATCGGGACGAGCGAGGTCGAGATGGTCCTCGCCACCCAGACCCTCCTCCAGCGGCAGCCGAAGACCTACGAGGTCCGGGTCGACGGCCGGCTGCGTCCCGGCGTCGGGGCGAAGGACGTCATCCTCGCCCTCATCGCCCGGATCGGGATCGGCGGCGGCACCGGCCACGTCTTCGAGTATCGCGGCGAGGCGATCCGCGCGCTCTCGATGGAGCAGCGGATGACGATCTGCAACATGAGCATCGAGGGCGGGGCCCGGGCCGGCCTCGTCGCGCCCGACGACACGACCTTCGAGTACGTCCACGGTCGTCGCCATGCCCCACAGGGCGCGGCCTGGGACACCGCGGTCACCGGCTGGCGGACGCTCCCCACCGACGAAGGCGCGGCGTTCGACACCTCGATCGCGCTCGATGCGAACACCCTCGAGCCGATGATCACCTGGGGCACGAACCCCGGCATGGGCATCCCCGTGAGCGGGCGCGTGCCCCGGCCTGAGGACGCCGCCGACCCGTCCTCGCGCCGCGCTCTCGAGCGGGCGCTCGAGTACATGAGCCTGCAGGCCGGCCAGCCGATCGCCGGTCAGCCGGTCGAGGTCGTCTTCATCGGCAGCTGCACCAACTCCCGGATCAGCGATCTGCGCCAGGCCGCCGCCGCCCTCGAGGGCCGCCACGCGGCCGAGGGCGTGCGCCTCATGGTCGTGCCGGGCAGCCAGCAGGTGAAGGCCCAGGCCGAGCGCGAGGGGCTCCACGAGATCTTCCGCGCGGCCGGCGCCGAGTGGCGCGAATCTGGCTGCTCGATGTGCATCGCCATGAACGGCGACCAGCTCTCGCCCGGCCAGTACGCCGTCAGCACCAGCAACCGCAACTTCGAGGGCCGCCAGGGGCGGGGCGGGCGGACGCTCCTCGCGTCGCCGCTCACCGCCGCGGCAAGCGCGATCGCCGGCGTCGTCACCGACCCGCGCACGCTGCCCGGGATCGAGCAGCCGGCCATGGTCGGCGGGGGGTACTGAGCCGTGGCCGAGCCGTTCCGCCAGTTCACGAGCAAGGTCGTCCCGCTTCCCGCGGAGAACGTCGACACGGACCAGGTGGTCCCGGCGCGCTACCTCAAGATCACCGACAAGGCCGACCTCGCGAACGCCCTCTTCCGCGACTGGCGCTTCAACGACGACGGGTCGCTCAAGGACCCGCCGTTCGTCCTCGACCGGCCGGAGATGGCCGGGCGGCAGATCCTCCTCGTGGGCGACAACTTCGGGACCGGCTCCTCGCGCGAGCACGCGCCCTGGGCGCTCACGGCGTGGGGGATCCGGGCCGTCTTCTCCACCAGCTTCGCCGACATCTTCCGCAGCAACGCCCTCAAGAATGGGGTCCTGCCGATCGTCGTCGACCCGGCGACCCACGCCCGGCTGTTCGATCTCGTGGAGGCGAACCCCGACGCCCGCCTGACGGTGGACCTCGCCGAGCAAGGCGTCCTGCTCCCGGATGGAAGCACGCTCGACTTCGAGATCGATCCCTTTGCCAAGCAGATGCTCCTCGCCGGCACCGACGAGATCGGGTACGTTGCCACGAAGCTCCCCGCGATCGAGGCGTGGGAGGCCGCCCGCCCCGCCCGCGTCGACACGCGCCTCGGGACGCCGCCCGCCACGCCCTGACGCGGCGCACGCCGAACCCGCACGACCCGCCAGGTGGATGCAGCATCGGAGGCCTCGTTGACCATCGACTTGACCAGCACCCTGCCGCCTGATAGCCCGGCTGCGCTCGCCCTTGTGCGAGGACGCTCGCTCCGCACCACCGTTCCACGGCGCAGCCATGGCGGCTGGACGGCCGCGGCTGATCGGCCGGACCCTGTCGCGACCCTGATGGCGTCGAACGAGGGACGGCTCCCGCACCTGGTGCCGATCCGGATCGGGCGGATGCTTGCCTCGCCGTTCGCCTTCCTGCGAGGCTCCGCCGCGGTCATGGCTGGCGACCTGGCGATGGCCCCCCGGACGGGTTCGATGGTCCAGCTGTGTGGCGATGCGCACCTGGCCAACTTCGGCGTGTTCGCCAGTCCGGAACGGCGTCTCGTGTTCGACCTGAACGACTTCGATGAGACGCACCGTGGGCCCTGGGAGTGGGACGTCAAACGGCTCGCCGCGAGCGTCGTCGTGGCCTCACGAGAGAACGGCTATCCGGAAGCCACGTGTCGCGACATGGCGCGGACTGCCGCCTGGAGCTATCGACGGTGGACCCGGACGTATGCGGGGATGCGCGCGCTGGAGGTCTGGTACGCCGCGATTCCCATCGAGTCGATCGTCGAGCGCGTGGAGCGCGCCCGCGACCGAGCCTACCTCAACATCAACATCGACGAGGCTCGCCGCCGCGACCACATGCGGGCCCTCGGGAAGCTCTCGACCAGGGTGCCCGGGGGCGGCTGGCTCATTCGCGATCGACCGCCGCTGCTCCTGCGACTTCCCGACGACGACCCGGGCCGGGCCGCGCTGCCGGCGCTGTACGCCGCCTACCTTCGAACCCTGGCGCCGGACCGTCGCATCCTCGTGGAGAAGCACCGCCTGCTGGACGTTGCCCTCAAGGTCGTCGGCGTCGGCAGCGTCGGCACCCGCTGCTACGTCGCCCTGTTCGCCGGACCTGCCGGTGGCCCGCTGATCCTGCAGGTCAAGGAGGCAGGCCAGTCCGTGCTGGCACCCTACGTCCCCGGGCGCCGGCAGGGCCACCAGGGCGAGCGGGTCGTCAACGGGCAGCGGATCATGCAGGCCGTCTCTGACAGCTTCCTGGGTTGGACGCGGTCCCCGGCGAGTGGGACGGAGTACTACGTCCGCCAGCTCCATGACATGAAGTACGGCATCGACATCGGGGGATTGCGTCCCGCGGGGATGCGGCTCTACGCGGAGGTCTGCGCCTGGGCCCTCGCCCGGGCCCACGCCCGGTCAGGCAACCCGGCGGAGATCGCCGGGTATCTTGGGGCAGGCGACATCTTCGACGAGGCGATTGCCGACTTCGCGGTCAGATATGCCGACCAGACCGAGCGGGACCACGCGGCGCTCGCGGCCGCGGTCCGGATGGGCAGGCTCGCCGGGGAGACCGGCGTCTGAGCGACCGGCGCGCCTCGCCCGCCCGCGCCTACAGCAGCTCCGGGCGCTCGAACGGCTTGGCCAGCAGGTGCTCGTCCAGGAAGGCCAGGACCGTGGCGTACCACAGCCGCGCGTTCTGGGGCTTCAGGATCCAGTGGTTCTCGTCGGGGAAGTAGAGGAGCTTGCCCTCGACCCCGTGCCGCCGCAGGTCCGTCCAGAGCCGCAGCGCCTCGCTGACCGGGACACGGAAGTCCTGCTCGCCGTGGATCACCAGCATCGGCGTCCGGATCGACGCGAGGTGCTCGAACGGTGACTGGCTGACGTAGCGCTCGGGCTCCCGGTACGGGTCGCCCATCTCGAACTCCCAGAGAGCGCCCGTGTCGGTCGTGCCGTGGAAGCCGCGCAGCTCCCAGAGGCTCGCGTGGGTGACGATCGCCCGGTAGCGGTCGGTGTGGCCGGCCACCCAGTTGGCCATGTAGCCGCCGTACGAGCCGCCCATCAGGGCCGTGCGCGTGGCATCCAGGTCCGCCCGCTCGGCCAGCGCGGCATCCACCGCGGCGGTGACATCCTCGTACGGCGCCCCGCCCCAGTCGCTCCAGCCACGGGCAACCATCGCCTGGCCGTAGCCGGTCGAGAGGGCCGGGTCCGGCATGAGCACGGCAAAGCCGCGCGCGGCGAGGACGTGCGGGTTCCAGCGCCAGTGCCAGCTGCTCCACGAGCCCAGCGGACCGCCGTGGACCCACACGACGAGCGGCGCCTTCGCGTCCACCGAGGCGTCCGCCGGCCGGACGAGCCAGCTCCCGACGGCCGTACCGTCGGCCGCGCGCGCGGTCAGCCGCTCGACAACGCCGGGTGCTTCAACGTCCGAGCCGAGGATCCCATTGGCCAGGGGGACCGGAACCTGGTCCGGCATCCGTGCGTCCAGACGCACGATGCGCGGCGGCGCGCCGATGGTGGAGCAGAGGGCGAAGACCGCGCTGCCGTCGGGCGTCGGGCAGAGGTCGGCGAGAGCGCCCGCAACGGTGAGGCGCGTGACGCGCCCGTCTGCGAGGTCCGCGCGGAAGGCGGGGTGGTGGCCGTCATCGTCGGCGGTGAAGAAGATCGCCGAGCCGTCGGGCGCCCAGGTCGCGTCCTCGGGCCAGCGATCGAGAGCCGGGGCGAGCGTCCGCTGCGCGCCGGTCGCCAGGTCGACGAGCACAAGGATCACCGTCGTGGCCTCGTCCGGGCTCCCGAACAATTCGCGGATGGCAGTCACCGCGCTGCCGTCCGGTGAGATCGCCGGGGATTGATACCAGCCGTCGCCCGCGGTCAGCGTCCGCCGTTCGCCGGTGGCCAGGTCGACCGCGACCAGGTCCGTCCGGACCCGGGGCAGGTCCGTCGCATCCGTACGGGAGGCAACGAGGACCCGGCCGTCCGGCGACAGGGCGAAGCCCGTCTCTTCGAAGGTGCTCGGAGCGACGTCCGGCTCCAGGTCCCGCGGCGCGGGGAGCGGCGCCTCCGGATCGTCGGCGAGGATCGCGGTGAAGAGGCGCCGGCGGCGCGGGCCGAGCCAGTGGTCCCAGTTGCGGACCGGGTAGTCGTTCTCGAAGAGCAGCGCGCCCACCCCGGCGTCCTTGCGAGCCTTGCCGCGCTCCGCGTCGGCCGCGAAGTCGGACGCGCCCGGGAACATCCCCGCCCCGAAGGCCACGACCGCGGCGTCGCGCGCCGTCGCCAGGCCGTCCACGCCGCCCTCCGGAGCGGCGAGGAGGCGCGCCTCGCCCCCGCCGGCGGGGAGGAGCCAGAGGGCGTTGACCTTCCGATCAGGGTCCGGCTTCGCGTCGGGGTCGGGGCGGCTCGACGTGAAGAGGAGCGAGCCGTCGGGGAGGAACTCGGCGCCGCCGGCCTCGCCGGCCGCCGAGCGGGTGATGCGACGGGGGGCCGCCATGCCCGCCGGGTCCACCTGCCAGAGCGCCGAGCGCATCCGCTTGCCCTCGGGATCGGGCCCGCCGACGGCAACGACGAGGCGCCGGCCGTCCGGCGAGAGACGGAGGCTGGAGAGGCGCGGCAGCGCGAGGAGGCTGTCGACGTCGAAGTCGGTCATGGTGAGCGGCGTCCTCTCGGTGTCGGTTCGGCCGGTCAGGCGCGGGCTGCGCGCGCGTCCCGGATCCAGCCGAGGTAGCGGCGCGTCCGGTTCGCGATCTCGGCCCTGTCGCGGCCGGCGATCACGTTCGCGGGATAGAGGTGCCCGCCCACGCCGAGTGCGGCGACGCCCGCCTCGATCCAGGCCCGCGTCGCCTCCTCGGTGGCCACCACGTTCGTCGGCATGACCCGGGAGCCCGGGCTGGGAGCCAGGAAGTTGCGGACGAACGCGGGGCCGTCGTACGCAGCGGCCGGGAACAGCTTGACGATCTCGCAGCCGAGCTCCTCGGCCGCGGCAATCTCGGTGGCCGTCCCGCACCCGGGGATGTAGACCGCTCGGCGGCGGTTGCAGAGCCGGGCAACCTCCTCGCTGTACGACTGCCCGACGATGAAGCGCGCTCCGGCGGCAATGAACAGGGCCGCCGTGGGGGCGTCGATGATGGTGCCCGCGCCGAGGGTCACGCCGGGCAGCTCCGCAGCGACGCGACGCGAGAGGGCGGCGAAGGTGTCGAGCGCGAAGTCGCCGCGGTTCGTGAACTCGACGGCCGTGGCGCCGCCGTCGGCGCAGCCGGCCACCATGTCGAACGCCGTGTCCGGATCCGGGGCGGTGAAGATGAAGACGGCGCCACTGTCGAGGATCGCGCGGAGGACCCTCAGGCGATCGGGTGCGGTCATGGGCGGGCGACTCCTCGGCGGACGGGCGTTACGGCGAGAGCGGATGCTTGGCCGCTTTCCGGGCGACGCGGCCATGGTGCCGGAATCCGGGCCGTCGCGCACAATCCCCGCGATGGACCTCCTTCCGATCAACACGATCGACCTCATCGTGCTGGTGCTCGCGATCATGGGGGCGCTGATCGGCTTCCGGTCGGGCGCGATCCCGCAGGTCCTGGGGCTGGCCGCCGTCGGCGTCGCCGTCGTCCTCATCGTGGCGCTGGCGCCGCAGCTCGTCAGCGCCCTGGCCGGGCTGGAGCAGCCGGCACGCGCCTTGGTGGCGATCGGGGGCGCCTTCCTGATCGTGGCCCTGGCCCAGGCGATCGGCTCGAGCGTGGGTGCCCTGATGCGCAGCGAGCTCGTGGGGGGTGTCGGAGGCGGGATCGACAGCGCCCTCGGGGCGATGCTCGGGGCGGCGCAGGTGGTCCTCGTCACCTGGCTGGTGGGCGGGCTTCTCGCGACGAGCTCCCTCCCGGTCGTCGCGGGCATCGCCGGCCGATCGGTCGCGGTCCGATGGCTCCTCGAGGTGCTCCCGCCCCCCGGTGAGGTCATCGGCAGCGTCGGCGCGGTCCTCGACGAGAGCGGCCTGCCCCAGGTCTTCAGCGGGATCGAGCCCCTGCCGGCGCCGCCGGTGGAGCTCCCGGCCGTCATCGAGGCCGGCGGCATCGCCGCCCGCGCCCTCGCGAGCACCGTGCGGGTGGACGCGCAGGGCTGCGGCGCCTCCTTCACGGGTGCCGCCTTCTCCGTTGGCGAAGGCTACTTCGTCACGAACGCCCACGTCGTCGCCGGCGCCGAGCGGATCACGCTCCGCGGCGAGGCCGGGTCCGGGCGCGGGACGGTCGTCCTGTTCGACCCGGACCTCGATGTCGCCGTGGTGCGCGTGTCCGAGCTCCGCCTGCCGGCCCTCGTCCTGGCGCCCGAGGCGCCCGAGCGGGGCGCCATCGGGGCCGCCCTGGGCTTCCCGAACGGGGCCGGCCTGACCACGATCCCCGCCGCAGTCACGGCCCAGGTCCGAGCCCGCGGTCGCGACATCTACGGCGAAGCGCCGATCGTCCGCGACGTGCTGGAGCTGCTCGCGGCGATCGAGCCGGGAGCCAGCGGCGGCCCGCTCGTGCTGCCGAACGGCACCGTCGGCGGGGTGGTCTTCGCCGAGTCCCGGACCGACGAGACCGTGGGCTACGCGCTGGACCCGGCGGCCGTATCGCTGGCGATCGGGCCGGGCATCGGGGAGACTGGCGCGGTCGACACGGGACCCTGCATCCGGTAGCCGGCCATCATCCGGTAGCCGGCCGTACACTTCGCCTCGCCCCGTCGCGCCCACCAACGAGGACCTCCACGATGCCCGACCGCGCCCTCCCCTACGACCAGCCGAGCCACCCGGCGAAGCGCCACTCGGCGCGCCTGACGGACGGGCCGGACCGCGCGCCGGCCCGGGCGATGCTCAAGGCGATCGGGTTCACGGACGAGGATCTCGCCCGGCCGATCATCGGCGTCGCCACGTCGTGGATCGAGACGATGCCCTGCAACTTCAACCAGCGGCGCCTGGCCGAGTTCGTCAAGGAGGGGATCCGGGCGGCCGGCGGGACCCCGATGGAGTTCGGGACGATCTCCGTCAGCGACGGCGTGTCGATGGGCACCGAGGGGATGAAGGCGAGCCTGGTCTCGCGCGAGGTGATCGCCGATTCGATCGAGACCGTCGTCCGCGGCCATCTCTTCGACGGCCTCGTCTGCCTGGTCGGCTGCGACAAGACGATCCCGGGCGCCGCGATGGCGCTGCTCCGCATGGACGTCCCGGGCCTCGTCCTCTACAACGGCACGATCTACCCCGGCGTGTACAAGGGGAAGAACGCCGACATCGTGACGGTCTTCGAGGCGGTGGGCGCCTACCGGGCCGGGAAGATCACCCTGGACGAGCTCTACGAGATCGAGAGCGTCTCGTGCCCGGGCGCGGGCGCCTGCGGCGGCCAGTACACGGCCAACACGATGAGCACGGTCATGGAGTTCATCGGGCTCTCGCCGGCCGGCCTCAACGGGATCCCGGCCGAGGACCCCGCCAAGGACGACGCGGCGCGCCGCTGCGGCGAGATCGTCATGGACCTGGTGACGCGCGACGTCCGGCCTTCGTCGATCGTGGACCGCCGCGCCCTGGAGAACGGGATCGCCTCGGTCGCCGCCACTGGCGGCTCGACCAACGGCGTCCTCCACCTCCTCGCGCTGGCCCGCGAGGCCGGCATCCCGCTGGAGATCGACGACTTCAGCCGGATCGCCGACGCGACGCCGGTCGTGGCCGACATGAAGCCGGGCGGCCGCTTCTCGGCGTCCGAGATGTACGACGCGGGCGGCGTGGCCCTCGTCATGCGCCAGCTCCTCAGGCGCGGCCTCCTCCACGGCGGGGCATCGACGGTCGACGGGCGCACGATCGCCGAGATCGCCGCGGCCGCGGTCGAGACGCCCGGTCAGCAGGTGGTCGTCCCGATCGAGACACCGCTCAAGACGAGTGGCGGCCTGACGATCCTGCGGGGCACCCTGGCCCCCGAGGGGTGCGTGATCAAGCTGGCCGGCCACGAGCGGCGCCACCACCGCGGGCCGGCGCGGGTCTTCGACTCCGAGAACGCCTGCTTCGAGGCGGTCAAGGCGGGGACGATCAGTCACGGCGACGTCATCGTCATCCGCTACGAGGGCCCGGTCGGCGGCCCCGGGATGCAGGAGATGCTCTCGGTCACGGCGGCGCTCGTCGGCGAGGGCCTGGGCGAGCACGTGGCGCTCCTCACCGACGGCCGCTTCTCCGGCGGGACGCACGGCCTGATGATCGGGCACGTGGCGCCGGAGGCGGCGCTGGGCGGTCCGATCGCCTTCGTCGCCGACGGCGACGAGATCGAGATCGACGTGGACCGCAAGGCCCTGGACCTGCACGTGGACCTGGCGACGCTGGCGGCCCGGCGCGCGGCCTGGACGCCGCCGGCGCCGCGCTACCCGGGCGGGGTCTTCGCCAAGTACGCGGCGCTCGTGTCATCGGCATCCGACGGCGCGATCACGACCGGGGCGCGGATGCGGGCCAGCCTCCCGAACGCGTGAGCGAGCGGAGCGGGACGACGGTGGGCAGGGGCACGTCGGCGAGCCTCCGCGGGTCGGCCGGCGGTGGCGCATCGCCGGCTGACCTCGGCCCCCGTCATCCGGGGTTGATCGGCTTCCGGATCGCTGCCACCGCCTCGGCCGGGATCGACTGGGCGCGCCTCGACGAGACCTGGTCGCTGGCGGGCGAGCTGGGCGCATTCGACGCAGGCTGGCTGAGCGACCACCTCTCCGATGCCGCGCGCGACCGTGGCGGCCCGGCCGTGGAGGCGCTCACCGCGGCGGCCGCGCTGGCCCATCGCGTTCCCGGGAAGTGGATCGGGATCGCCGTCGTGGCCAACACGTTCCGCCACCCGTCGGTCCTGGCGAAGGCCGCGACGGTCCTCGACAACGTCACCGGGGGCCGGTTCATCCTGGGGATGGGGGCGGGCTGGCACGAGGGCGAGCACGAGGCGTTCGGGATCCCGCTGCCGTCGATGGCCGATCGGTTCGATCGCTTCGAGAGCGGCGTCGCGACCGTGGCGGCCCTCCTGTCGGATGAGGCGCGGATGCCGCCCGGCGTCTCGCGTGACGACCCGTTCTACCCGCTCCGCGACGCCACGAACGAGCCGCCCCCCGCCCGGCCCGGCGGCCCGCCGATCTGGCTGGGCGGCCAGCGCCGGCGGGGCATCGCCCTCGCGGTCCGGCATGGGGATGGCTGGCCTATGCCCGGCAACCGGCCGGGCGACGTCGCGTACTTCGCGCACAAGAGGGACGAGATCCGGCGGGCGCTCGAGACCGCCGGCCGGGACCCGGAGGCGTTCACGTTCGCGGCCCAGCTGAGCTGCGGGACGACGGGGGCGGAGCGCCGCGAAGCACTGGCGGTCGGGCTGGCGTTCGTGCGGGCCGGCGCCGGCCACGTGATCCTCGGCCTGCCGGCCACCGTGGCCCCGAACGGGCTCGCCGACGTGGCCCGCGAGGTGGCGGAGCCCCTGATCGGGGCGGCCGGCCGGGAAGGCACGTGATCCGGCGATGACCGACGCGTCCGAGCCCGGGGCGGCGCCGGACCCCACAGCGGAAGCGCCAGCTCCTGCGGAGGCTCCGGCCGCCCCGGCCGAACCGCACCCGTGGGCCGACACCGACCGTCCGCGCGGCCTCGACGCTCCGTTTGCACCGGGCGGCGAGGATGAGGCGCCGCCCGAGAGGATCGCCGACGAGCGCCGCCTCGCGCGCCTGCTCGTCCTGATGGTCGTCCTGCTCGTCGGCGTGCCGACGCTCCTCACGCTGATCGCGTTCATCGGCCAGCTGCTCGCCCTGCGCGGGGGCTGACGGTCGAGGGCGTCCGCCGGTGACAGCGGCACGATCGCGCCCGGTGGGCCGACCTCAAAGAACGCCGAGGCCCTGCAGGACGAGGATCGCGCCGAAGACCACGAAGGCGCCGGCGGCGAAGACCTTGATGGCGCGCTCCGGCAGCCGCGAGCCGAGGAGCGCGCCGACCCCGATCGCCAGCGCGTCGGCCGCGACCATCCCGGCGGTCGAGCCGAGCCAGACACCGATCGGCTCGTTGTTGGTGGCGAGCGTGATCGTCGCCAGCATCGTCTTGTCGCCGAGCTCCGCGAGGAAGAATGCGGTCCCGATCGAGACCATCGCCCAGCGGGTGGACCGGGCGGCCCGCGACTCGTCCTTCTCGCCGAGCTGGTCACCACGGAGCGTCCAGGCGGCGAAGGCAAAGAAGGCGAGGCCGGCCGCGATGTTGATGACGTTCGTCGGGAGGGCGAGCGCGAACGCCGCGCCGAGGAGGACCGACATCGCGTGGACGATGAGCGTCGCGACGGTCACCGCGGCCAGCACCATCCAGGCCGGATAGCGGGCGGCGAAGGCAAGAGCCATGAGCTGGCTCTTGTCGCCCAGCTCGGCGAGCAGCACGATGCCGAAGCTCAGCCAGAATGCATCCACGAAATCCTCCGGCTGGGGGGCGCCGGGCGGGGTGCGACCTCGACCCGGCACCCGGGGATGGGTGCTGGTCGAAGGTCTCGTCCACCCGCGAGGGCCCGGCGACCGGGCGCCGAGGCGCCAGCATGTCGATCAACCGGAGAGGGACTACTCCCCTTCGCGCGGAGTGTGGGGCCCGCGGGATCCGCGCGTCAAATGGAGGCCCTTGGCGCTGGGCGAGACACCTTGAGTTGAACGCACCACGGCGCCAACCGGACCAGCACACCGCAAGAAACGGCATGTCGAACGCGAGGAACCTGCACGGCGCGGCCAGCGGTGCCCGATTCCCGACGTCGAGCGCAACGAACCACCCGGCCCGCCGTCGGGGAGGGCCGGGCGTTGAGCTCAGCGCAAACGCGTCCGCGACCCAGGATCCCGGCGAGGCGACGGCGGGGTCGTCGCCGCAACAGGCGCCGCCACAGGGGGCGCCCGCCGCCATCGCCGCCCCGGCGGCCGTCGCTACAGCGGGCGCTGCTTGATGAGGCGGCCGCGCCGCGAGACCGCGCGGGTCGCCAGTGCGGCAACGCCCATCGCCACGATCGCCCGCTCCGCCTGGGGGAGTGGCCGGACCACGGCGAGGAACTGGTCCGCCCGGGCCCGGTCGATGACCGCCACCAGAGCGCGTCCGCGCTCGGTGAGCCAGACCGACTTCATCCGGCGGTCGTCGGGCTCCTCCCGGCGCTCGAGGAGCCGGCGCCGGACCAGCCCGTCCACGAGCCGCGACGTCGCCGACGGGGAGCGATTCAGCGTGTCCGCGAGGTCGACGATCGTGGTGGTGCCGCCGTCCGCGACCGCGTAGAGGGCGGCCAGCTGGGTGAAGCCCAGGCGCAGCTCCCCGAGCTGGGCGGCGAACCCGATCACGAGCTCCCGCCAGAGTGCCTTGCCGAACGAGACGCGCTCGGAGAGCTCGCGCGGGTTCTGGATCCGTGACCGCGCGGCCGCCACCGGGGCGAGCAGCACGTCGTCGGCCATCGCCTCCAGGGACGCGGTCGTGACCCGGGCGGGGTGCGGCCGCCCGGGCGGCGGGCGAACAGGGCGCGGACGGGACTGGGTCACCGGACGAGGCTATCCCGTCGGCTCGAATCGTGCAACGTTGCACGCGTTCCGCGGATGACGCCACGCTCACGGGGTACCCTGCACGCGATGCCGGCGGGCACGCGCGTCCCGCTCGAGCCCGCCTCCCGGGAGGCCCCGGGCGTTGCAGCCGCACCCAGCCCGTTCGCACGAGGTACCGCCAGCAGATGTCCAGCCTCGCCTTCGTCTTCCCCGGCCAGGGTTCGCAGGCCGTGGGCATGGGACGCGCGCTCGCCACCATCTCGCCCGCCGCCGCCGCCGTCTTCGCGCAGGCCGACGAGGCGCTCGGAGAGCCCCTCTCCAGGGTCGCCTGGGACGGCCCGGCCGAGGAGCTGGACCTCACGGTCAACGCCCAGCCCGCGCTGCTGGCAGCCTCGATCGCGTTCCTCCGCGCGCTCCAGGAGCGGAGGGCTGCGGCCGGCCTGGAGCTGCTCGACCCGGCCTTCGCCGCCGGCCATTCCATGGGCCAGTACTCCGCCCTCGTGGCCGCCGGCGTGATCTCGCTCGCCGATGGGATCCGCCTCGTGCGCGAGCGCGGCCGCCTCATGCAGGCGTCGGGCGAGGGACACCCGGGCGCGATGGCCGCGATCATCGGCCTCCCCGACGAGCGCCTCGGCGACCTCGTAGCAGCCGGCGCGGCCCACGGCACGTTCGGCGTCGCGAACCGCAACTCGCCCGGCCAGGTCGTCGTCTCCGGCTCGCGGCCCGCCGTCGAAGCCGCGGCGGCCGCCGCCAAGGGGCTGGGCGCCAAGCGCGCCGTTGTGCTCCCGGTCAGCGTCGCCGCCCACTCGCCCCTCATGGCCGACGCCGCCACGGGCATGCGGGCCGCCCTCGCGGGGGTGGTCTTCGCCAATCCCGCCGTGCCTCTCCTCGCCAACGCCGACGCGTCCCTCCTGACAACGGCCGAAGCCTGCCGCGCCGAGCTGGTCGACCACCTGACGACCGGCGTCGACTGGATCGCCGCCGTCACGGCGATGAGCGCCGCCGGCGTGACCCGCTTCGTGGAAGTGGGGCCCGGCCGCGTCCTCTCCGGCCTGATCCGCCGGATCGCGCCGGAAGCCGAGACGCTGGCCCTCGATGACCCAAACGCCCCGGGTGGCCTCGCCGACCCGGACGCCACGGCGCCGGCCTGACGGCGCCGCGAACGACCCCCGCGACAGGAGTACCCAGCACCGTGCGCAAGCCCGACTTCACCCGCCGCATCGCCGTCACCGGCATGGGCCTCGTCAGCCCGATCGGGGACGAGGTCGACACCGTCTGGAGCAACCTGGCCAACGGCGTCTCCGGCCTCAAGCGGATCACCTACTGGGATCCCGAGCCGTACGACTGCAAGGTTGCGGGGGAGGTTCCTGACTTCGATCCAGCCGCCTGGATGAACTTCAAGGAGGCCCGCCGGACGGACCGCAACGTCGTCCTGGGCGTGGCGGCGTCGAAGAAGGCGCTGGCCCACTCCGGCCTCGAGGTGACCGACGCCAACCGCGACGACATCGGGGTCTACTTCGGATCGGGCGGCGGCGGCTCGAAGCTCATGATGGACAACAAGGAGATCTGGTTCGAGAAGGGGGCGCGTGCGGTCAGCCCGTTCTTCATCGCCAACATGCTCCCCGACACCGCCTCGGGCCAGATCGCGATCGAGACCGGGATCCGAGGGCCGAACATGTGCATCGTGACGGCCTGCTCCACCGGAACCCACAACGTCGGTGAGGCGGCCGAGCTGATCCGGCGGGGCGACGTGGTCGCGGCGATCGCCGGGTCCACCGAGACGCCGCTCCATGAGCTGATCCACATCGGCTTCTCCAACATGCGGGGCATGGGCACACCCCGCGAGGGCGACGTGGAGCAGTCGGTCTCGCGACCGTTCGACATCTCGCGCAACGGCTTCGTCCTCGGCGAGGGTGCCGGCGCCGTCGTCCTCGAGGACCTGGAGTACGCGAAGGCACGCGGGGCGACCATCTATGCCGAGGTCGTCGGGTTCGGGTCGGCGGCCGACGCGTGGGATCTCATCCAGCCCGTGGAGAAGGGCGACGGCATCCGCCGGGCGCTGGTCGCCGCCCTCGAGCGCCACGACGTGCGGCCCGAGTGGATCGACATGATCAACCCCCACGGGACGTCGACACCGCTGGGCGACCTCCGCGAGGCGCAGGCGTTCTGGGCGGTCTTCGGCGACCGGACACCCGAGATCAGCATCAGCGCGACCAAGTCGCTGACCGGCCACCTCATGGGCGCCGCCGGCGCGGTCGAGGCCATCTTCACGATCCTCGCCGTCCACCACCAGGCAGTTCCGGGTGTCCCGACCTTCCGAGATCCGGACCCGGAGATCAACCTCAACGTCCCGGTCGCCACCGTGCAGCGCGAGATCCGCTACGCCATCTCCGACAATGTCGGCCTCGGCGGTCACAATGGCGCGGTCGTGTTCAAGCGCTACGAGGGCGACTGACTCCGGAGGGCGACTGATCCGCCGGCCACTACAATCCGGCCACCTGCGACGTAACCTGCCCGGTCGGCGACGCCGACCGTCGAGCCCCGAGGAGATGCCCGTGCCGCCCAGCCAGGATCCCGCCCGTCGCGCCGTGGTGACCGGCCTCGGGGCCGTCATGCCGAACGGGAACGACTTCGAGGCCTACTGGGCGAGCCTCAGGGCCGGCAGGTCGGGCGTGGCCCCGATCACCAGCTTCGACGCCTCCGGTTTCGAGATCCGGATCGCCGCCGAGGTCAAGGGCTTCGACCCGGGCACCGGCATGGATCCCAAGATGGCCCGGCGGATGAGCCGCTTCATCCACTTCGCGATGGCGGCCGGCAAGGAGGCGATCGCCCACGCCGGCCTCGACTTCGCCGCCATGACGCCCGAGCAGCGGGATCGGGTGGGCGTCGTCGTGAACACGGGCGGTGGCGGCATCGAGGAGATCATCGAGGGGACGCACACGGCCGACACGCGCGGTCCGCGCTTCGTGAGCCCGTTCGCGATCCCGGCCCTGTCGGGCTCGATGGCCGCCTGCATGCTCTCGATGGAGTTCGGCCTGACCGGGCCGGTCATGGCCCAGACGGCCGCCTGCGCAACCTCGATCATCGCCTTCCACGACGCGCTTCGCCTGATCCAGTCCGGCGAGGTGGACGTGGTGCTGACGGGCGGCAGCGAGGCGCCGATCCTCCCGGTGGGCATCGCGGCGCTCGGCAACATGGGCGCCCTCTCGAAGCGCAACGACGACCCGACGCGGGCGAGCCGGCCGTTCGACCGCGATCGCGACGGGTTCGTCCTCGGCGAGGGCGGGGGCGTCGTCGTCGTGGAATCGCTGGCCCACGCCCTCGCGCGCGGCGCGACCCCGATCGCCGAGATCCTCGGTGGAGCACTGACTGCCGACGCCTTCCACATCTCCGCCCCGGAGCCGACGGGGCGCGGCGCGACCCGGGCCATGACCATGGCCCGGGAGCACGCCGGCATCACGGCCGACGAGGTGGACTGGGTCGTGGCCCATGGGACGTCCACGCCACTCAACGACGTGACCGAGACCCGGGCGATCAAGGCGTCGTTCGGACCCGCGGCAGCGAAGGTGGCCATCTCCTCGCCGAAGTCGATGATCGGGCACCTCGTGGGCGCCGCCGGCATCGCGTCCGTGCTCGCGGCGCTCGGCGGGATCCGCGACCAGGTGATCTCGCCGACGGCCAACCACGAGAACCCGGACCTGCCGGAATGCGACCTCGACTACGTGCCGCTGACGGCGCGGAAGGCGAAGGTCGAGACGGTCATGGTCAACGGCTTTGGCTTCGGCGGCCAGAACGCGGTCGCGATCTTCCGGCGCTACACGGGGTAGTCCGACCCGGCGCCGGGCGTACCATCGACGCCATGGGCCGCATCCGCACTCCGGCGTGGCTCCAGCGTGGCCTCGAGGCCGGCGTCTTCGCCGCGCTGCTCTCCCTGGTCACCGTGCTCGCGCTGGAGTGGGAGCACGCGGGACCCGGGCCCTTGACCCTGCCGAGCAGCATCGGCGCGGGCCTCGCTCTCGCCCTGCCGGTCTTCTCCCTTGGCGTGCTCGGCGTAGCCTATCCCGTCGCCCTGGCGGCCACGAAGGGCGACGCCATCCTGGGCGCGATCGTGGCCTGGATCGTGGGCGCCGACCTCCTGGCCATCGTGACGGTCGCCATGGGGCAGCAGCTCCTGCTGGTCGGGGCGGGCATCACGGTGCCGCTTGGCGTCGTGGCCGGCGTCTTCGCCGCCCCGGCCGCGCTCGGCGGGCTGCTGGCGGCGGAGCTCTTCACCCCGCTCGGCTTCGGGCGGCGCGCCGGGCGATTCGCCGCGATCGCCGCCGCCGCGATCGCGACGCTGATCCTGCTCTTCGTCGTCCCGCGCGTGGCCTGACCGGGAGCGGCGCCCGGGTGGTGCGATACTCCGCGAGCGATCCGGACCGCGGATCGCAGGAGGCCTCGTGATCGAACTGCTCCCTGTCGGCAGCACGTTCGCCGGCTACCAGGTCGATGCCGTCCTCGCCAGGGGTGGGATGGGCGTCGTCTACCTGGCCACCGAGCTGCGGCCCCGCCGGCGCATCGCCCTCAAGCTGATCGCGCCTGCCGTGGCCGCCGACCCGGCCTACCGGGAGCGCTTCCTGCGCGAGGTCGACGCCCTTGCCGCCCTCGAGCACCCCAACGTCGTCCCGATGCATGCCGCCGGGGAGTGGGAGGGCCAGCTCTACCTGGCGATGCGGTTTCTCGACGGGCCGGACCTCGCCGAGGTCGTCCGGACCCGCGGCCCCCTGCCGCCCGCGGAGGTCATCGTCCTCCTCGCCCCGATCGCCGATGCGCTCGACGTCGCCCACGCCCGCGGGATCGTTCACCGCGACGTCACGCCCTCGAACATCCGCCTCGACGCCCGCGGCATCCCTTACCTGACCGACTTCGGCCTCACGAAGCGGGCCGCGACCTCGGGTCCGACCGCGCTGACGCTGGGGCCGATGGGGACGCCGGCCTACATGGCGCCCGAGCAGTTCGCGCACGACGCCGCGGCGCCGGCGCCGGATCCCGCGCTCGCGCCGCGGGCCGACGTCTACGCCCTCGGGTGCGTGCTCGTCACGCTCCTGACGGGCACGCCACCGTACCCGCGCGACACCTACGAGGCCGCGCTCTGGGCGCACGTCCACGCGGACCCACCCGCAATCTCGGAACGCGTGCCGGGTCTCCCCGCCACCCTCGATGCGGTGGTCGCCCGGGCCATCGCCAAGGATCCCGCCGCACGCTTCCCGACGCCCGGCGCCCTCGTCGCCGCCGCGCGGACGGCACTCGCCGGAACCGGGCGGGAACCGACGGCATCTCCCACCGCCATCACCGTCGCGGCCGGCGGGCTACCCGACCCATCCAACGCGAAGCGCCGCCGGGGCCTCGCGCGCGTTGCCGGGACGGTCGGGGCCATCGCGCTCGTGGCAGTTGCCGCCGGCTTCGTCGTCGGCGCCGGGCTGCTCGTCGCCGGATCGGCGGGCGCCGGGCCCTTCGCGTCGCCGACCCCGCCGGCCGCGGCGGGAGCCCAGCCGACGCCGCGCCTGACTCCCCGGCCCACCCCGCGGCCGACGCCGACGCCATCGCCGACTCCGTCCCCCACTCCCTCGCCCACACCGGTTCCCACGCCGCGCGTCGGTGCGCCCGAGAACGTCGCCCGGCTTCGCGCCTGGATTCCGCGCCAGGTGCGCAACGACTGCAGCTCGGCCGAGGTGACCTACGCGAACGAGCTCGCCGCGCTCGTCTGCTCGGCCAAGGACACGAAGGCGGTGCGTTACACCCTCTGGGACGACCCGGCCGCCCTCCGGTACCGATGGGACCGGTTTGTCGCGCGGGCGGTGACGACGGCTGGCGGCCGCTGCGAGGCCGGCGAGGAGGCCACCGGACCCTGGGGTGACCAGGGCATCTTCGGGCTCTTCGGCGAGACCCGCGGCCTGATCGCCTGCAGCGTCGAGAGCGACGGCGACGCACGCGTCGACTGGACCGTCACCGACGCCCCCATCTGGGCGACCCTCTGGCGCGACGACGAGGACATCGCCGCCGCGTACGCCACGTGGTCGGAGGCGCGCCTGAACCCGCTCCGCGAGCCGCGCTGAGCCGGCTACCTGACCTCGAACACCGCGGCCGCCATCGCCGGCCCGCCCATCGCGTCGGCCCCGGCCATCCCCGCCTCGTCGGCGCCCGCCCCGTTGGCCGCCGCGGCCGTCTCCTCCGACGGCGCGCACGAGAGCGTGAACGTCCCGGGTTCGGACAGGGCGAAGCGCGCCGACTGCTCTTGGCCCGGGCGCGGGTTCAGCTCGACCTTGGGCGCGCCCGGCAGGACGCAGAGATGGAGCACGTCGGCATCGTTCGTGAACGTGACCAGGATCTGCTCGCCGGCCGCGACCTGCCAGACCGGGGCCGGCTCGCCCAGCGCGGACGCCTGCAGCTCCACCGGCACGGCGGTCGCATCGAGCCAGCGGTTGACCCCGATCACGGCCGCCGCCACACCGACCGCCAGTCCCGCGATCACGGCCAGGTACGCCGCGTCCTTCACCCGCGTCCAGGTCCGGTGCTGGGCGGCGGCGAGGACGGCCGATGGGCGCGGGTCGTAGCCGCGCAGGCGCAGCGAGTTGGAGATGACGCTCACCGACGAGAGGGCCATCGCGCCGGCCGCCATGGCCGGGTTGAGCGTGATCCCGAACGAGCGGGTAGAGGATGCCCATGGCGATCGGGATGAGGGCGACGTTGTAGGCGAACGCCCAGAACAGGTTCTGGCGGATCACCGCCATCGTGCGGCGCGAGAGGGCGATCGCCGCGACCACGCCGCGCGGGTCACCGCCGACGAGGGTGATGTCGGACGCCTCGATGGCGACGTCGGCGCCGGTGCCGATCGCCACGCCGAGGTCGGCCGCCGCGAGGGCCGGGGCGTCGTTGATCCCGTCGCCGACCATGGCCACGACCTTGCCGCGGGCATGCAGCTCGTCGACGACCCCCGCCTTGTCGCCGGGGAGCACCTGGGCGCGGACGCGCTCGGCCGGGATCCCGACCTGCGCCGCGACCGCGAGGGCAGTGGCCCGATGGTCGCCGGTCACCAGCCACGCCTCGATGCCGGCGGCCCCGAGCGCCCCGACGGCCTCGGCGGATTCGGGCTTGACCGGGTCCGCGATCGCGATCAGGCCAAGTGGCACGCCGTCGGCGGCCACGAAGACCGGCGTCCACCCGACGGCGGCCTGCGCCTCGCCCGCTGCTGCCAGCCCGTCGCCGCCGGCGGCCGGATCACCCAGGGCGATGCCGCGCTCGGCCAGGAAGCGGGCGCTGCCGACGAGGATCGTTCGTCCCTCGACCGTCGCCTCGGCGCCGCCGCCCGCAGTCGCGACGAATGCGTCACCGCCGGGGAACGCGAGCCGGCGCTCGCGCGCCGCCAGGAGGATCGCCGAGGCCAATGGGTGCTCGGAGCCCGCCTCGACTGCCGCGGCCAGGCGGAGGAGGTCGTCCTCGGCAAGATCGCCGGCGGGAATGAGCGCGGCGACGGCCGGCTTCCCCCGCGTCAGCGTCCCGGTCTTGTCGAGGATCACCGCGGTCACGCGGTGGGCGTTCTCGAGCGCCTCCCCGCCGCGCACCAGGATCCCGGCCTCGGCGCCGCGACCCGTCCCGACCATGATCGCGGTCGGCGTGGCGAGCCCCATCGCGCAGGGGCAGGCGATGATCACGACGGTGATGAACGCGGCGAGCGCGAGGGTCAGCTTCGGCTCGGGCCCCAGGAGCCACCAGAGCGCGAAGGTGGCGGCCGCGATCCCGAGGACGATCGGGACGAAGACGCCGCTGATCTGGTCGGCCAGGCGCTGAATGGGGGCCTTGCTGCCCTGGGCGCGCTGGACCATCTCCACGATCTGGGCGAGGGCGGTGTCGCGCCCGACGCGGGTGGCCCGCATGACGAAGCTGCCGGTGGTGTTGATCGTGGCCCCGATCACCTCGTCGCCGGGGCCCTTCGTGACCGGCATCGCCTCGCCGGTCAGCATCGCCTCGTCGACGGCGCTCGAGCCCTCGCTGACGACGCCGTCGACCGGGACCTTCTCGCCCGGGCGAACGCGCAGGAGGT
The DNA here is from genome assembly GCA_963705215.1 of uncultured Chloroflexia bacterium. Taxonomy (GTDB): domain Bacteria; phylum Chloroflexota; class Limnocylindria; order Limnocylindrales; family CSP1-4; genus CTSoil-043. Next base: position 153,563 of record CAVPJI010000010.1, read on the forward strand.
CGCCCGGCTGGACCTGCTCGATGGCCACGTCGACATCCCCGTCCGCGCGGACGAGCCGGGCGGTCCTGGCCTGGAGCCCGACCAGGCGGCGGATCGCGCCGGTCGTGCGGCCCTTCGCCTGCGACTCGAGCCACTTCCCGAGGAGGATCAGGCCGATGATGATCGTGGAGGAGTCGAAGTAGGTCTCCGCGGGCAGGCCGGCCCGCATGATGACCTCCGGGTACATCGTCACGAAGACCGAGTAACCCCACGCGGCACTCGTGCCGACGGCGACGAGCGTGCTCATGTTCGTGCCGCCGTGACGGGCGCTCTTCCAGGCGGCCTGGTAGTAGCGACGTCCGGCCCAGAACTGGATGAGGGTCGCGGGCCAGAGGACGAGCCGATTGACGTCGTGCATCGTCAGCGGGAGGGGCGCGAACATCAGGACCATGATCCCGATCGCCACGCCGATGCTCGCGGCCGACTGGATCCCGAGCTCGCGCTGCTCGCGGGAGCGGGTCCGCTCGGTCTCGTCGAGCTCGTCGTCCTTCGTCGCTGTCTCGACCGCGCCGGTCGCCCGCGCCTCGGCGGCCTCGAGCGAACCCGGGCGCACCTCGTAGCCCGCCTTCTCGATCGCCCCGACGAGCTCGCCACGCCCGACGGTCTCGGGCAGGTAGCGGATCGTGGCCACCTCGGTCGCGAGGTTGACGTTCGCCTCCACGACGCCGTCGGTCTTGCGCAGGAACCGCTCGATCCGGTTGCTGCACGACGCGCAGGTCATCCCGACGACAGGGAACGAGACCTCGACGGGCGGCGGTGCCGACGGCGGGGCCTGCGGCGTGGGGGTGGTCGGGACGCTGGCGCTCATACTCCCCCGGAGTATAACAGGGCATCAAGGCGCCCCGACGGGCGCGCCGAGATGGTGTCGTGCGGGCGGGTCGTCGGGTTCCACGCCGAACGGGCCGTCAGGACCTTGACCGCGGGGCATGCCCGCCGGACGATGCGGGCATGACGCGCGAGAGGACGGGCGACCCAAAGGATGGCGACCAGCACGAAGGCGGTGCCCGGTTCGTCCCGGTAGCGGGGTCGTTCGGGACGGCTGCAGTCATCCCGGGACCGATCACCGCCGGGCCGCCGCAGCCCGAGCCGGAGGAGCGCTGGACGCTCGCCCCGGGCCACCGGCCGGCCGCTCCGGGTTCCACGGTCGACGAGCCGGTCGAGGGCGTCGTCGCCAGCCCCGAACCCGTAGAGCCGTAGCCGCGCCGCGCCGCGCTCGGCAGCCGCCCGAACCGGGCGCTTCCCCCCTCGGGCGGGACGCTACACTCCGGCGATGCCGCGCCCCGTCGCCACCCCTCCGGCACCTTCGACCACGCGCGCGCCCGCGGTCGTGGCCGTGCTCGCCACGCCGATCGGGCCACTCCACGCCGCCGCCACCGACGAGGGGATCGTGGGCCTCGAGCTGCGCACGACCGACGAGGCCTTCGCGGCGTCGGTCGGCGGCCGAACGCGGCGCGCGACGGTGCCAGCGGCGGACCCTGCCGCGTCCCCCGCCGCCCGCGCCCACCTGGCCGAGCTGGAGCGCGAGATCGCCGAGCACCTCGCCGGCACACGCGCTGCGTTCGACCTGCCCGTCGTCCTCGAGGGCATGAGCGACTGGGACCACCGAGTCCTGGGCGGCGTGCGCACGATCCCGCGCGGCGCCACCGCCTCGTACGGCGAGGTTGCCCGGCGGATCGGGAAGCCGGGCGCGGCGCGGGCCGTAGGGGGAGCCGTAGGCCGGAACCCCATCGGGCTGCTCATCCCCTGCCACCGGGTCATCGCCGGCGACGGCACGCTCGGCGGCTACGGCGGCAGCTGGTTCGGCAGCCGCGAGGAGCTGCTCGGGCTCAAGGAACGCCTCCTGGAGCTGGAGGGCATCGAGCCGCCGCCTCGCTCGCAGGCCCGGCGATGAGCGCGCGTCGGGGCCCAGCACAGAGCGCGCCGGGCGGCCACACCATGCGAGCGCCGCGATGACCGTCCTGCGCGCCTATCGCCAGCTGCTCGGCAACGCGCCGCTGACCAGGCTGCTCGTCGGCGAGTTCGTCTCGTCGATCGGCGACTGGCTCTCCCTCGTCGCGATCCTCATCCTCGTGTACCAGGTAACCGAGGACCCGTTCATCCTCGGCCTCGTCGGGGCCGCCCGCGTTCTCCCTTATGTCTTCCTGTCGGTGCCCGCCGGCATCGTGGCCGACCGCTTCGACCGGCGGCTCATCCTCCTCTCGACGGACGTCGCCCGCGGGATCCTCATGCTCGTCATTGCCGCGGTCGTCTTTGTCGACGGGCCGATCTGGCTGGTCATCGCCCTCGTGATCGGGGCGACCTGCTTCGCCACGTTCTTCGGGCCGGCGATCGGCGCCTACCTGCCGAACCTCGTCGAGGACGAGGAGCAGCTGGGCCCGGCCAACAGCGCCTGGGCGACGCTCGACAACCTGGCCTACATGGTCGGCCCCGCGGTCGCGGGCATCCTCATCGCGACTGGCGGTCTCGTGATCGCGTTTCTCCTCAATGCCGCCAGCTTCGCCGTGATCGCGGTCGTGCTGTGGGGGCTGCCCCGGAACGTCGCGGGCCCAGCTTCCGAGGCGGCCACGATCGCGCCCGGTGCCGCGCCGGGCGTGACACCCGGCGCGGAGACAGCGCCGACAGAGCGAGCGGCGCCTGCGTCCCTCCCTGTCCCCGCGATCGAGAAGCGCGTCCTCGTGCCGATCCTCGGGCTCGCCCTGATCGACGTCACCGGAGCTGCTGTAGGCGGCGGCCTCTCGGTGCTCACCGTGGTCATTGCCACGACCGGGCTCGGCGGTGGCGAGGAGGCGACCGGGTTCCTCAACGCGGGAATCGGGCTCGGTGGTTTCATCGGCGCGCTCGTCGCGGGTGCCCTGGTGCTGCGCCCCAGCCTCGTCCCGCTGCTGGTTGGCGGATCGCTGGTGTACGCGATCGGCCTCGTGGCCCTCGGGTTCGCACCGGCCCTGGGAGCCGCGATCGCGGCCATCACGATCGCGGCCGCCGGCAGCCTCGTGATCGAGGTCTCGAGCATGACGGTCTTTCAGCGGGTGGTGCCGGACGCCATCCGTGGCCGAACGCTCGGGATCATGAATACGATCTCCGTTGTCGCCCTCGCCATCGGGTCGTTCGTGGTCCCCGTCCTCGCCGACGCCGTGGGCACAGGTCCGGTCATGGCCGTGTGCGGCGTGGCCGTCGCCGTGGCCGGGCTCGTGGGCGCGCTCATGGCGGCCTCGGCCGCGCGACGCAGGGCGGGTTCCGCGGCCGACGTCCGCGTGAACCGGCTGGCCGGCCTGCCCTTGTTCGCGGGCGTGCCCGCAGCGGCCCTCGAAGCTGTGGCGGTGCGCATGGCACCGGTCCGGGTCACCGCCGGCGAGGTCGTCATCCGCGAGGGCGACGTGGCCGACCGCTTCTACCTGATCGACGAGGGCTCGTTCGCCGTGACGCGGCTGGTGGGCAGCGACCCCGCATCGGAGGCCACCGTGGTCGAGCACCTACGGACGATGGGGCCGGACGAGGTCTTCGGCGAGATTGGCCTGCTGCGCGGGATCCCGCGGACGGCAACCGTGACGGCCGCCACCGATGGCGCCCTCCTGGCCCTCGACGGGGCCGACTTCCTGGAGCTCGTGAACGCCGGCCCGCTCGTGAGGCCGCGCCTCATGGACCTGCATCGGGGGGCCCCGGGCGCAGGCTCCTGAGCGGGTCGCGGCGGCGCGTCGGCGGGGCTCGGCGCTCTACGCCGCCGGGAGTCTCATTCACATTCCCTGGGCATGCGGGAGCCCAAGACACTGATCGGCCAATTCCGCGCAGGTCCCGGCGTGCCCGTCGGGCGCCCTGGACCTGCCGCCAAGCGTGGAGGACGGCACGTCTGAGCCTCGGAGGCGCTCTGCACGGTCGCCATCGGCCGGCGATGACTCGACGGGCGACCTTCGGCGGGTGTGTGGCGGTGAAATGTGAATGGCACTCCCGAAGGGGCAGTGTCCGCGGATGGCGCGCGGCGCCCGGGGCGTTGATGCCTGGGCGTGGCGACGGTGCTTGCTCGGGGTGCCAGACTACCGGGGCGGCCGCCGCCCGCCGCTTACCGCGTGGGCGGCTCCGAGGCGGTCGCGGCCAGGATCGCCTTCACCTCGAACGGCGACGCAGCCGGGTGCTTCGCCCGCACGAGCGCGGCGTAGCCGGCCATGTGCGGCGCGGCGAACGAGTTGCCGGTCGCGATCATCCGGCCGCCGTCGCGCCATGCGATGTCCACGTCGACGCCGTGGGCGCCAAACTCCACCGGCGGATCCGGGTTGTAAAACCAGGCCGAGGCGTCGGCGAGATCGTGGGCGGCCACGGAGACGACCGAGGCGAAGAGCGATGGGTAGCTGTTGCCGGGCACGTTGTTGGCGGCACACACCAACAGCACATTGGCGAAGTAGGCCTGGTCGGCGAGATCGTGGAAGAGGCCAAACAGGGCTTCGCTCTTGGACGAAAGGCTCAGGTTCACGACCGTGGCCCCCTGCTCGATCGCCCAGTCGAGGCCCGCGGCGAAGACCATCCCCTTGCCCCGGTTGTCGGGCCCGAGGACGCGCACGGAGATGAGATCGGCGCCGGGCGCGATGGCGTGGATGATCCCCGCGCAGGCGGTGCCGTGGCCCACGACGTCCAGTGCCTCGGGATCCTCGACCACGACGGGGTCATCGTCCGGGTCCGCGGCGAGCTCCACCCGGACGCTGCGCACCAACTTCCCGCCGACGGCCGGATGGTCGCGCTCCACGCCCGAGTCGATGATCGCGATCGTGACCCCGGTGCCGTCCGTCCCGCCGAGCGCCCAGTCGCGGTCCAGCTTCCCGAAGGGCGCCTCGCGCCGGAGGCCGGCGAGACGGGCGCCGACGAAGGGCTCGCTCCAGGCGGGAAGGAGCTCCTCCTCGCTCATCGACCCGGCGCGCGGCGGCGAAGCCCGCGCCCGCCCGCGCCGCCGCGCCCACCGGCGCCCCGCAGCCCGCTCGAGTCCCGTTCGGCCTGGCGCACGAGCACGTCGAGGAGCGCGGCCACCAGCTCCACCTGGTCGGGGGCAGCTCGGCGCAGCGCGGCCACCCGCTCGACGAGGGGCCAGAGCGGGTCGTCCGGACCACCGACGTCAGAGACCGCGGCGGCGACGAGCGCCTCCACGCCATCGATTGGGGCCGCGTCCCCGGCCAGCGTGCCGAGCACGTCCGCGAGGAGAGCGGCGACGTCGCGCTCCACGCGGCTCGCCCGGATCGCGACCGACGCCTGGCGGGCGAAGGCACTGGCCAGCTCCACGTCACGGATCGAGAAGGCCGCCTCGGTCCGCTTGTCGAGCACCTCCAGCACGCCGATCGTGCCCCGCTCGTCGACGAGCGGCACGGCGACGATCGAGCGCGGCACGTACTGGGTCTGCTCGGCGAAGGTCCGCCCGAACCGGGGGTCGCGGGCAACGTCGGAGATCGCGAGCGCCTGGCCCGTCGAGAAGACGTAGCCAACGAGACCGCGGTCGGGCGGGATCTCGAGGCCAACGACGCCCTGGCCCTCGGCGCCGGCGGCGACGCGGAAGACGAGCAGGTTGCGGGCGGCGTCGAAGAGGGCGAGCGAAGCGGCTTCGGCGTCGAAGAGGAGAGCGGCCGCCTCCACGATCGAACGGAGGACCGCCTCGGTGCCGCCCATCTCCAGGCGGCGCGCGATCTCGGCGCGCCGGCCGATCGCCGCCAGCGCCTCGCGGGCGGCCGCGAGGTCGGGCGCTTCGCCGGCTCCCCGTTCGGTCCCTTCGCCCTCGCTCATCGCTCCGCGGCCCGTTCGAGGCGCTCGAGATCCGGGACGATGAGGGTCTCCTTCTCGATCCGGATCAGCCCCTCGGCCGCGAAGTCCGCGAGCAGACGGTTCACAGTCTGGCGCGTCCCCCCGATCATCGATGCCAGCTCCGACTGGGAGAACGGCCACGATAGCCTGATCTCACCACGCGCGTCCGGGTCGGCCTCGAGGGCCATGCGCACGATGCGCCGTGCCAGGCGGCCGGGCAGGTTGAGGAAGTGGAGCTCGCCGACATGGTACGTGAGGCGGCGCAGCTCGCCGACAAGGCCCGCGAACAGCGCGCGCCGCAAGCCGGGATCCTCATCCACGAGTCGGTCGAAGGCATCCCGACGGAGGACGAGAGCCTCTGTGGCCTCGAGGGCGATCGCGGTGGCGGAATGGTCCGCGCCATCAAGGAGCGCCAGCTCGCCGAAGAAGTCGCCGGCGTTGAGGGTTGCGATGATGGCGCCCTCCTCGCCCTCGGGATCAGGGAGGACGATCTTCACGGCGCCGCTCTCGATGACGTACAGGGAGTCGCCCGGATCCCCCTGGTGGAAGATCGTCTCGTTGCGCCGGTAGCGCCTGCTGCGCAACGAATCCATGCAGTGCGCCAGCGTCTCGTCGTCGAGTCGCGAGAAGAGGATGCAGCGTCGCAGCGCCTCTGCGGCATTGGCCCGCTCGTCCGCTGGCACTCAGCCCTCCCGCATTTGCCCTGGCCTCAACGGGCGAATGCTACGAGCCGCGGCTGGGCGTCGCAATGGGGCGGCGCGAGAATGAACCGAGGGCGGGCCCCCCGGCCCGCCCTCGGCGCCTTGCGTGCTCGATCCCAGTGAGGCCGCGGTCAGTCCTTGCGGCGGATGGCCCGCTTGGCCTCGCTGATCAGGTTGCTGCGAGAGGCGGCACGCTGGATGTCGTGCTCCTTGGCGCGGGCAAGATCCCGCGCAAGGACCGGGTTCATCGTCCCGATCATGTGGCCCTCGACGTCGACCTCGCCGATGCCCTTGGCCTTCTTGACTCCCTCGGGCGCCTTGGCCTTCTTGACGTGGCCCTCGACGTCGTCCTCGACGGCCCTGCTCTTGATGACGCCGTCGGGGGCCTTCTGCTTGATAGACGTGGCCCTCGACGTCGTCCTCGACGGCCTTGCTCTTGATGACGCCGTCGGGGGCCTTCTGCTTGATCACGTGGCCTTCGACGTCGTCCTCGACGGCCTTGCTCTTGATGACGCCGTCGGGGGAGCTCTTCTTGTAGACGTGGCCCTCGACGTCGTCCTCGACGGCCTTGCTCTTGATGACGCCGTCGGGGGCCTTCTTCTTGATAGACGTGGCCTTCGACGTCGTCCTCGACGGCCTTGCTCTTGATGACGCCGTCGGGGGCGCTTCTTCTTGATAGACGTGGCCTTCGACGTCGTCCTCGACGGCCTTGCTCTTGATGACGCCGTCGGGGGCCCTCTGCTTGCTTGTCATGTGCGGTCCTCCTTGGGGATCGAGTGGTCCGGACTGCGCCGGTGCCCGGATGATGCTCGTGCGGGGGGTCCGGGTAAAGGGGCGATCTGACCGCCGACCTGTCGTCCTCGCGACAGGCGCCGGGTCGCAGCCGATCGAGTCCGGCGACGCCCGCGATCGGAGCCGCCCGCCGCCCCGTCAGGGGCGCTGGACGGGCCGCATGGGGAAGACGCCGATCACGAGGGGGCTCGTCGGATCCAGGAGGAGCTCGTAGCCAACGTCGCCCTGGCGGAGCAGGTCGCCCAGCAGTCCCGTCTCGCGCTCCGGCAGGCCGATGAAGATCCGCTGGCCGTCGACGTCGACGCCTGAGACATCGTCGTCCGCGCCATTCAGGCCGAAACGCCGGCGCAGCTCGTGGAGTGGCACGTACGGGCGGCTCTTGATGAATCTGCGCAGCTGGGCCTGGGTGCAGGGTGTCGGCGGCTCCGGCGCGGCTCCGTCAGGCCCAGGCATCGCGGCGGACACCTCGGCTGCGGGCGCGTCCACGAGCGCGGGCGCGGCGGGGCCGGCCGGAGGCGCGGCGGAGAGGATCTCGTGCTGGGCCGTGGGCTCCAGCCGCTGGTCGCTCATCGGGGCAGCTCCGCGGCTCACGCCGCGCATGACGGACGGATGGGCTGGCCGGCGCGGGCCGGCTGGGCAGGATCATACCGCCGGTCCTCGACGGGTGCCGCCGGACGGCCTGAGCGTGGCCGGCGGCGGACCTGTCGGTCGGCGGCCCCCGCGCGCGGCGGGCCGGCGCGCGCCGCGTCGGGCATGGGAAGGCCGCCGCCCGGGAGGGCGACGGCCGTTCGGGGCGCCGAGGAGGCGGACGTCAGGCGCGGTGGTGACCCACGGCGATCCGGGGCCCAGGCCGCACATGGACGTGCCGGAGGCGCGTCACGAGCGCAGCGCTCGAGTGGATGACGGCGCGTAGCTCGCTGGTGAGCCAATGGGTGCGCGTGCTGCCAGCCCGAGCTTCCGCCGCGAGGCGGCGAGCCTGCATCTCGGTCATCCGGTCGCCAACACGTCCCTGGACCTGGAGTGGAGTGCTGTGGTCGATCATCGGAGTCCCCCTTCGCGCCCCGGTCCCCCTTGCGTCTCGGCTCCCGGAGTCAAGGGGATGGTGCGCCGATGCATGCCGCAGCGGTAGCGGCTGGGCGACCTCTCGGGCGCCGCCCGCGCGCCAGGGACGCGGACGGCCAGGCGCCCGTCTGGGTGTCGCCACCCGGACAGCATGCCCCGGACCCGATGCGGGCGGTGGGCGGTGCCCGGGGGCCGTCCGCCGGGTGCGCGGGGCCCGGGGACGTGCTCCTGGAGCACATCGGCTGACCCGCCTCGCGGGGCCATGTCACCTGCAGCGGTGGGCGGTCCGGACCTGGTCCGCATGAGGGCACCGGCGAACGTCGCGGGAACGGCGCCGCACGGCCGCGAACGCCTCGCCTACCCCGTGACGACCAACAGGTGGCGGGGCGCCTCGTTGAGGACGATCGGGCCATCCTCGCCGCACACGACGATGTCCTCGATCCGGGCGCCGTAGCGGCCCTCGAGGTAGATCCCGGGCTCGATGCTGAAGGCCATTCCGGGCTCGAGCAGCTCGGCGTTGCCGGCCACGATGTAGGGGTCCTCGTGACCCTCGAGGCCGATGCCGTGGCCGGTCCGGTGGATGAAGTGCGCACCGTGGTGGGCCGCCGAGATGATCTCGCGGGCGACGAGGTCGATCCGCTCGCAGGCGACGCCCGGCCGGACGGCATGGGTCGCCTCGGCCTGGGCAGCCCGGAGAACAGCGTAGAGGCGGAGGAACTCGTCGTCCGGTCCGCAGGCGGCATCCCCACCGGTCACCCAGATCATCCGCGTGATGTCGCTGCCGTATCCGCCCAGCGGGCCGCCGATGTCGAGCACGATCGGCTCGCCGGCGTGGATCACACGGTCGGAGGCGTCGTGGTGCGGTGAAGCAGAGTTCGGCCCGGACGCGACGATCGCGAACTCGGCGCGGTCGTGACCTTCGTCGAGAAGCCGATCGCGGATCTCGCGGGCGACGTCGGCCTCGGTCCGCCCGACCAGCCGGCCATGGGCGACCTCGTGGATAACCTGGTCCGCGGCCTGGGCAGCGAGGCGCAGGAGGGCCACCTCGTCGGAGTCTTTGACGATCCGCAGGTCGCGCAGGACGAGCGAGGCGGGCTCGAACACCACCGTCGGGAGCGCCGCCTGGAACCGCAGGAGGTGGAGAGCCCAGAGCCGGTCCGACGCACCGAGGCGGCCGACGGTTCGCGGAAGGAGGCCCCGCACGACGGCAACGGGGTCCTCGGTCTCCTCCCACGTGGCGATCGCGACGTGGCCGCCCGCGGCAGCCGGACAAAGTCGAGCCGGCGCGACCTCCAGCCGCGGCACGACGAGGGTGACGGGCCCCTCTGCAGGGACCACGAGCATGGTCAGGCGCTCCAGCGGCATGGCGCCGTAGCCGGCCAGGTAGACGAGGTCCGGGCCGACGCCCACGAGCAGGGCATCGAGCCGGCGGGCTCGCGCGCCGGCCTGGGCGCGGGCGATCCGCTCGGCGAAGCGAGATCCGGGAATGGCCGGCCGGCCGCTGCCGGCGACGAGAGGGGCGCTCATGCGCGGGGTGCCTCCGCGGGGCTGGCGGGGACAGGGACGGCGAGCGTGCCCGGCGCCGGCACCGGGACCCCGAGCCAGGCCGCCAGCGCGGCGTGACCGTCCTCGAACAGCTTCCGATACGAGTAGACGCGCTCCGCGCCCGCCGCCAGGGCAGCCGTCCGCAGGGCGCGGTCGTCGTGCTGGCCGACGCACAGGACGCGCAGGCCGGCGTCCGCCGCCGACCGCGTCATCGCCACGCCGTCGTAGGCGCGGGCGGTGAGGTCGACGATGGCGCGCGACACGGCTCCCGCGAGGAGTATCGCGGCGAACGCCTCCGCCGAGCCGGCCCGAATGGGCGTCGCGCCGAGCGTCCGCAGCTGACCGACGAGGCGCGTCGACCAGATCAGGTCGTCCGCCAGGACGGCCACCGTCTGGGCGGCCGGGCTGGGCGTCCCGGCGGGAGCCCCGAGGTTGGCGCCGCTCACCGAACGGTCCAGGTCTCGCCACCCCCGAGCAGCGTCGCGATGTCGCCCGCGCCCTGCCGAGCGACCGCCTCGCGGATCTGCGCCTCGATCAGCTCGTCGTGCGTGGGCCGGGGGACGTTCCGGATCACGCCGATCGGAACCGGGAACTCCGGCCAGTAGATCCGGGCGAGCATGTTGTGGATTGTGGGGTCCTCGCTCGTCTCGTCGTGGACGAGGATGTCGGCCTCCGTCACGCCGTCGATGCCGAGCTGGACGATCTCCGGGCGGAGCCCATCGAGGCGGAGGCCCAGGTCCCGGTTCTTGCCGAAGAGCATCGGCTTGCCATGCTCGAGGATGAGCATCCGGTCCTCGCGTACGTCGCGATCCGTGAAGATCCGGTGGGCACCGTCGTTGAAGATGTTGCAGTTCTGGAGGACCTCGACGAAGGCCGACCCGCGATGGAAGCCGGTCTTCTCGATGACACCCTGGATGTGGTCGGCCTGCGTGTCGACGGTGCGGGCCACGAAGCTCGCCTCGGCGGCGAGGGCGATCATGAGCGGGTGGATGGGGTAGTCGATCGAGCCGACCGGGGTCGACTTCGTCTTCTGGCCCAGCTCCGAGGTCGGCGACGCCTGGCCCTTCGTAAGGCCGTAGATCCGGTTGTTGAACATCACGACCCGGATGTCCACGTTCTTGCGCATCGCGTGGAGGATGTGGTTGCCGCCGATCGAGAGGGCGTCGCCGTCACCGGTCACCACCCAGACCATGAGGTCCGGGCGGGCCACCTTGAGCCCGGTCGCCAGTGTCGGCGCCCGGCCGTGGATCGAGTGGAAGCCGTACGTGTTCATGTAGTACGGGAAGCGGCCGGAGCAGCCGATGCCCGAGATGAAGACGATCTTCTCGCGCGGGATCCCGAAGTCGGGCATCACCTTCTGGGTCTGGGCGAGAATCGAGTAGTCGCCGCAGCCGGGGCACCAGCGTGGGTCCTGGTCGCTGGCGAAGTCCTTCTTGGTGAGCTTCGGGGCCTCGGCGGTGGTCTGCGGCTCGGCGCCCGGGGTCGTCTGCAGGGTCATCGGGCCGGCCTCACTGGTCGCCGAGCAGCTGCTCGGCCTTGGTCTCGATCTCGGCGATCGTGAAGGGCTTGCCGCGCACGAGGTTGAAGCCGAGCGCGTCGACGAGGAACTCCGCGCGGATGACGGTTCGCAGCTGGCCCAGGTTGACCTCCGGGATCAGCACGGTCCGGTAGCTGCGGAGAATGTCGCCGGTGTTGGCCGGGAACGGGTTCAGATGACGGAGGTGGGCGTGGGCCACCTTCTTCCCGCGCGCCTGCAGGCGTTCCACCGCGCTCCGGATGGGGCCGTAGGTGGAGCCCCAGCCCAGGATGAGCAGGTCACCCTCGGGCGGCCCAAGCACCTCGAGGGGCGCGATGTCCCCGACGATCCGGGCCACCTTCTCGGCGCGCAGGAGCGACATCCGGTGGTGGTTGTCGGGGTCGTAGCTGACCGTGCCCAGGCCGTCGAGCTTCTCGAGGCCACCGACACGGTGCTCCATCCCGGGCGTGCCGGGCACGACCCACGGCCGGGCGAGCGTCTCGGCGTCGCGGTCGTAGGGGTAGAACCCGGCAGCCTCCGTCCGGTTCGGGACATGGAGGTCCGGCAGGTCCTGCAGGCCGGGCAACATCCACGGCTCGGTGCCATTGGCCAGGAAGGCATCGGAGAGGTAGATGACGGGCGTCATGTACTTGAGGGCGATCCGCCAGGCCTCGATCGCCATGTTGAAGCACTCGGCCGGCGAGGCTGGGGCGACGACCGGCACCGGCGACTCGCCGTTGCGCCCGTAGAGGGCCTGGAGGAGGTCCGACTGCTCGGTCTTGGTGGGCAGGCCGGTTGAGGGCCCGCCGCGCTGGACGTTGACGATGACGAGGGGCAGCTCCACCATCACGGCGAGGCCGATCATCTCGGCCTTGAGGGCCATCCCGGGGCCGGACGTGCCGGTGAGCCCGAGGGCGCCCCCGTACGAGGCGCCGATGGCCGCGCCGATGGCCGCAATCTCGTCCTCCGCCTGGAATGTCTTGATGCCGTAGCTCTTGTAGCCGGCGAGCTGGTGGAGGATGTCGGTGGCCGGCGTGATCGGGTAGGTCGAATAGACCAGGGGACGGCCCGAGAGGGCCGAGGCGGCGACGCAGCCCAGGGCCGTGGCCTCGTTGCCGGTCACGTTGCGGTAGGTGCCGGGCGCCAGGTGGGCCGACGGGACGTCGTACCGGGTGTGGAAGATCTCAGTGGTCTCCCCGAAGGCGTAGCCCGCGTGGAGGGCGCGCCGGTTCGCCTCGGCGACGACGGCACGGGAGCCGAACTTCTCCTCGATCCAGCGGAGAGTCGGGTCCATGCTTCGTTCGAACAGCCAGAACATGACACCGAGGGCGAAGAAGTTCTTGGTGAGGTCGACCTGCTTCGCGGTCATGTCGAGGCCCTCGAGGGCCCGCGCGTTGAGCGTGGTGACGGGGATCTCGAAGACCCTGTAGGGCTTGAGGGACCCGTCGCCGAGGGGATTGCCCGCGTAGCCGGCCTTGGCCAGGTTCGGCGGCGTGAAGGCGTCGCTGTTGACGATGATCGCGCCGCCCTGGACCAGGTCCTTCACGTTCGTCCGGAGCGCCGCCGGGTTCATGGCGACTAGAACGTCGGGTGCGTCACCCGGCGTGTGGATGTCACTGGAGCTGAAGCTGATCTGGAAGCCGGAGACGCCAGGGAGCGAGCCTGCCGGCGCCCGGATCTCGGCCGGGTAGTCGGGCAGGGTGCTGATGTCGTTGCCGAAGACGGCGGCCGCCCGGGTGAACTGCGTGCCGGTCAGTTGCATCCCGTCGCCGGAGTCGCCGGCGAACCGGATTGTGACGCGGTCAAGCTCCTGGACCGGCACCTCGTGGGTCTTCGTGGTCGTCACGGGACCTCGCGATCCTCCTGGGTCTCGAAGCCGGCGCATCGGCGGGATCAGCGCGGCGCGGGCCGGTCCAGCAAGGGTACCGCAGGTGCCGACCGGCGTCCGGGCGCGGATGGCGGGCGTGATCGCAGGGGCCCCGAGAGGTACCCCGGCTTTGCTAGGCTCCGGGGCACATGGATCATCGCCGGTTGCTGGGCGTGGCCCTTGCGGCCGTCTCGGCATGCGGCTACGGGTCCGGCGCCCTGTTCGCCAAGAGCGTCTACGGGGCAGGGATCGACTGGCTCGCCCTGCTCTACTGGCAATTCCTGATCGCGGGGGCCATCGTCTGGGCGTGGACGCTCCTGATGAGCGACAACCGCGCGGCGCTCCGGGCCCTGCCCCGGCGGCGGGTCATCGCCCTGCTCGGGCTCGGGGCGTTCTTCGTGGGCAACGCCTCGACCTACTACGCCTCGCTGCAGTACGTCTCGGCGTCCCTGGCCGCACTCATCGTCTACATCTACCCGGCGCTCGTCGCCGTCCTGTCGATCCGCTGGGGCCACGGCCTGCAGGGTCGGCGACCATGGCTGGCCCTCGCCCTCGTGACCTTCGGAGTCGTCCTCACCATCGGCGGCATCGAGACCGAGGCGGATCCCGTCGGGCTGGTCCTGATCGTCGCCTCGCCGATCATCTACTCCGTCTACATCATCCTCGCAGCCCGGCTGGCCGGTGAGCGGCGCGGCGAGACGGCCGCCTCGCGGACGGGCGGCGCCGGTGCGGAGACGCGGCCGGCGGTCGCTTCGGCCCTCATGATCAGCGGCACGTTCGGGATCGTTGCCGTCCTCGCGGTGGCGGCGGGGGAGCCGGTCCTTCCCGCCCAGGTCCCGACCGACGCCTGGCTCGGGCTGCTGGGTATCGCGATCTTCTCCACCGCCATCGCGATCTCCGCCTTCTACGCTTCCACGGCGCGGATCGGGGCGGCCCAGACGGCCCTGGTCTCCACCGTGGAGCCGGTCTGGACGATCACGCTGGCCACCCTGTTCTTCGGCGAGTCGCTCGCTCCTGTTCAGCTGCTCGGGGGGGCGTTCGTCATCGGCGGGGTGATCCTGGCCCAGACGACCCCGGGCGGGACGGTGGACGTCGTGGTGGAGGAGGCCTGAGATGCAGTGCGCGAGCGGGCGTGCGCCCGCGGGTCGCTCCTCGTGCGCGGGCGACGGCACGCGGGTTGACGCAGTCCCGTACAGTGCGCGGAACATGCGGACGCACTGGGCTTGACTCCCTCACCTCCCGTACCTCCCTCACTCGGCGACTCGGAGGTCGAGACCGTCGCCGCGCGCGATGGAACGCCGCTCCTGACGCGCTGGTGGCCGACGACCGGCGATCCGTGGGGCACGATCCTCGTCGTCCACGGGCTGGGTGAGCACTCGGGGCGCCACGACGCAACCGGGGGGCGTTTCGCCGCCGCCGGACTCGTCGCCACCTCCTACGACCATCGCGGCTTCGGCGCGTCGGGGGGACGACGCGGCCACGTCGACGAGTGGGACGACCTTCTCGACGACGTCGAGGACCGGCTCGATGCCGACCGGTCCGACGGCCTCCCTGCGGCGATCTACGGCCACTCGCTCGGCGGACTCATCGTCGCCGACTACCTCCTCTCGGACCGGCCCCGGCCGGACGTCGCGGTCCTGTCTGCGCCGGCGCTCGGAGGCGGCAACGCGGTCCTGCGGACGCTCGCCGCGGGCCTTGCCCGCGTGCGGCCCACGCTCCCGATCTCCAATCCCTGGGACGCCGAGAAGATCGCGCGCGATCCCCAACCGCCGATCATTGCGGACGCCGATCCGCTCGGCGTGAGCCACACGACGGCGCTTCTGGCCCACGACCTCTTCGAGGCGATGGACCGCGTCAACGCGCGCCTGGTCGAGGCTGGCGGCTTCCCGCTGCCAACGCTGGTGGTCCACGGCGGCGATGATCGCCTCGTGCCGACCGCCTCGACCGCGTTCCTCGAGCAGTTCCCGACGACCAAGCGCCGGGTCTACCCCGAGGTCCGCCACGAGCCCCATCACGACCCGCTGGACGGTGAGCGCATCGTCGACGAGATGATCGAGTGGCTGCGGGAGCAGATGGACGCGCCCGCCGAATTGTAGTTGCGCGAGCAACTACATCCATGGTAGCGTGGTGCCATGGCAGCGCACGACCTCCCCACGCCCCCCACTCCGCTTGCGTCCGCCGAGCCGCTTCGGATGCCCGCCCTTTACATCGGCCACGGCGCCCCGACTCTCGTGGACGACCCGATCTGGCCCGTCGAGCTGGCCGCGTGGGCCCGCGACCTGCCCCGCCCGCGGTCGATCCTGATGGTGAGCGCGCACTGGGAGTCGCAGCCCCTCACCGTCGGCGCGACGACGCCCGCGCCCCTCGTGTACGACTTCTACGGCTTCCCGGAGCGCTACTACCGCACTCGCTACACCGCCCCCGGCGCCCCGGAGCTCGCGGCGTCCGTGGCGAAGCTGATCCGCGACGTGGAGCCGGTGGCCCAGGCCTCGGACCGCGGCCTCGACCACGGCGCCTACGTCCCGCTCACCGTGATGTACCCGGAGGCCGACATCCCCGTCCTCCAGATGTCTCTTCCGGACCTGGACCCGGAGCACCTCTTCGCGATCGGCCGGCGGCTGGCGCCTCTGCGCGACGAAGGCGTGTTGATCGTCGCCAGCGGCTTTCTGACGCACGGCCTTCCGTTCGTGCGGGATTACATGATGGGCCGGCCCGGAGCGCCCACCTGGTCGACCGACTTCGACCTCTGGGCCGCTGAGACGCTGGCGGCCGGCGACGTCGACACCCTCTTCGACTTCCGGAATCGCGCCCCGGGGATGCCCTACGCCCACCCGACCGTTGAGCACTTCGCCCCGCTCTTCGTCACGCTCGGCGCCGCGGAGGTCGCCGACGAGGGACCCGACTTCCGGATCGACGGCTACTGGATGGGCCTCGCGAAGCGCTCGTTCGCCGTCCGCTGACGTTCAAGGCCGTCAGCGGAGCGCGGTCGCCATCGCAGGAGACCCGGCCCAATTCGATGCCCCCGCCCGCATCCCCGGGGCATCACCGGGGCATCACCGGGGACGGTCGCAGGGCAACGATCGCGCGACAAGGCGGGCTCGCGCTGATGCGCGCGTGATGCCGCCAGGGGCATCAAGTTGACGGGGCGCGTCCGCGCGGCGACGAGGCGCGGCGACGAGGCGCGGCGCGCGTGCCGGCCGCGCGGCGAAACACTCAGCCCGCCCGACCCTCCTGCACGAGCGACCGGAGCATGAACGTGACGTTGGCCGGCTTCTCGGCCAGGCGGCGCATGAAATACGGATACCACTGAGAGCCGTAGGGAACATAGACCCGGACCCGGTAGCCGCGCTCCAGCAGCTGGGCCTGCAGGTCGCGACGGACGCCGTAGAGCATCTGGAACTCGTACCGGTCGCGGGCGATCCCCTCGGCCTCGGCCCACCGGACCAGCCGCCCGATGAGCCGGCCGTCGTGCGTCGCGAGGGCCGGGTAGTTGCCGTCCGCCATCAGTCGCCTGCTCTGCGCCTCGTACGCGGCACTGATCTCGTCGCGCTCGCGCAGGGCCACCGAGGGCGGCTCGTTGTAGGCGCCCTTGCAGAGGCGAACCCGCGCCCCCTCCACGATCAGCATCTCGATGTCGGACGTGGACCGGTGGAGCGCGGCCTGGATCACGACCCCGCTTTCCGGGTTGAGCGGCCGCAGCTCGCGCCAGAGATCGAGGGTCTGGTCCGTCCTGGTGTGGTCCTCCATGTCGATCCGGACGAAGGCGCCCAGCTCGGCGGCTTTGCGGAAGACCGTGGCCACCGTGTCGCGGCAGAGGTCGCGGTCGATGTCGAGGCCCATCTGGCTGAGCTTGAGGCTGACGTTCCGCTCGAGGCTGCCCGCGGCGAGCGCATCGAGCGTCTCCTGGTACCGGGCCGCGGCCAGCCCGCAGGCGTCGGCCGTGTCGACCGACTCGCCGAGCACGTCCACTGTCGTCCGGTAGCCCTCGCCTCGAAGGCGCTCGAGCGACGGGAGCACCTCGGCGAGCGACTCGCCGGCGATGAAGCGGCGAACCATCGGCCGGGTGATCGGGATCCGCGTCGAGAGCCGCCCGAGCGCCTTGCGATGTGAGAGCCAGATGAACGTGGCCCGCAGGGCCCGCGTCGGGATCGGGTCGCGCGAGGTCGGGGTGCTCATGGGGTGGGCTCCTGGGGTTCGGGGAGCTCCGGGGATTCGGGCTCCGCGGCAGTGTCGTCGGGGGCGGGGCCGAGGTCATCGGGCGCTGGTCCGGGGTCATGGGGCGCGCGGACCAGGTAGGCCTCGGCCAGGGCGCCGACGAGGCGATCCTCGTCGGCACGATGGAGCGACACCCACACCAGGTATGCGGCGATGACGGCCGTCCACACGATGGCCGCCGGGACGACGAGGCCGATCGGGCCGCCCTCGAAGATGCCGCCGCCGGCCGTTCGGACGTAGGCGATCGTCGATGCCAGCCCGGCTGTCCAGATGAGCGCAGCGCCGACCGTGTACCCGATCGTCATCCCGCTCATCATCCCGAGGGGGTTGCCGAGCGAGAGCGCGGCGATCTTCGGCGCCTCGGGCGGGTAGAAGTAGGCCGCCTCCAGTCGGTGCGCGACGAGGACCTCCCGGCCCAGGCGCTCGTTGATCGCCTGCTCGAGGCGCTCGGCGTGACGCCGCGCGAAGACCGTGTACCAGAAGAGATAGCCGGCCTCGAGGAAGGCGAACGGGACGACGAAGGGCACGAGGACGACGGCCGCCGGCAGGATGTCACTCCAGCCCACGACCAGGAGGGCGAGGGAGACGAACGCCCAGTTGCGGATCGTGGCGAAGAACAGGCTGGAGTAGCCGAAGAGCATTCCCCGCATCCGCTCCAGCTGGGCCTCCAGCAGGCGGATCTCGGTGGCGGCCACCTCGGCGGGCGAGATCGGCCCCGAATCCGGCCGCGCATCCGGGGGCGGGAACGCAGCGGGATCGTCCTGGCCGAGCGACATCGAGAAGCGCATGCGGTGGTCCACCTCGAGGGGGCGGTCGAACCCCGATGGTACAGAAGCTCGGAGCCTCGCCGGGGGGCCGCGCGCGCCGCCGCCGGTCAGCGCTCCGGGGCAGGCGGCTCTTCGAGCACGTAGCGCCGAAGGAAGGCGAGGATCCGCCCGAACGCGTCGCGCCGGTTCTCACGGCGTTCCCACCCGTGGCCTTCCTCCGCGTACCAGTGGACCTCGTGGTGCTTGCCCTCGATCTCGAGCGCCTCGACCATCTTCTCGGTCATCAGTGGCACCACCCGGCGGTCCTTTCGGCCGTGGAGGATGAGAAGCGGGGCCTCGATCCGCTCGGCCCGGTAGACCGGGGAGCCGCGGCGATAGGGCTCGCCGCGGGTCGGGTCCTCGGGGGAGCCCATCATCCGCTCGAGGTCGATGCGGCCGAACCGGTCCCCGTGGCGATAGCTCTCGGCGATCTCGGAGTCGCCGAACAGGTCCACGCCGGCGGCCCACATCGCCGGCTCGTCCACCAGCGCCCCGAGGGTGAGATAGCCACCATACGAGCCGCCGAACATCGCGAGCCTGCCGTTCGACCAGGGCTGGGCGGCTGCCCAGCGCGCGGCATCGATCACGTCGTGGACATCCGCGTGCCCCCACTCGCCGGCGTTGGCAAGGCGGAAGTCGCGGCCCCAGCCGGTCGAGCCGCGGAAGTCGACCGACAGGAAAGCGAACCCCTCCTGGACGAGGAGCTGACGGAACGGCTGGAAGTCGAGAAGGACGCGGGACGAGGGGCCGCCGTGCGCGTGGACGATGGTCGGAACGCTCCTGCCCCCGCGCTTCCCGGTCGCGCCGGCAGGGCGCCACAGGGTCATTGGAATCGACAGCCCGTCGCGCGCCCGAACCACGAGGCGCTCCGGCGCGACGAAGCCCGCGACGTGAACGGCGGCCGGCAGCGAGCGGGTCAGGCGCCGCGGCCGGGCGCGGGTGCCGTCTGCCGCGGCGACCGGGAGGATCCAGAAGTCCTCCGGGTCGCGCTCGGACGAGCCGATGGCAAGGATCGCGCTCCCGTCAGGCAGCCAGTCGGCGGCGCGCCAGACCCCATCGAGTGGGTCGATCCGGACCCCGGGCCCCTGGGTCGTCTCCTCCGGGCGCTGCTTGCGCGGCCGGCCGGGGCCGCGACGGACCGCCGCCGCTGCAGCGAGGGGTGCGACGACCAGGTGGGCGAGCCCGTCGCGGAGCACCGGGTGGACGAAGCGGGTGCCGTCCGGCGACGGGAGGGCCGCCATGCCGAAGCCGTTCAGGTAGTCGCCGTGGTCGACGGCGCCGGACGTGAGGGCCGACCGGGCGCCTTCGCCGATCGGCACGCGGACGACCTGGAACCAGCCATCGCGGTCCGATGCAACCAGCAGCCCGCTGCCGTCGGGGAGCCAGCGCGGGCTGGTCTCCCATGCCCCTGCGCCGGCCACGATGCGCTCGTCGCCGCCGGCCACATCGACGATCGTCACCTGCGTGGTGGTGAGATCCGGGTCGCGCTGGGCGAGCACCGCGATCGTGAGGCCATCGGGCGACCACTGCAGATCGTCGACGTCGATCCCGCTCGGTGTCAGCGCACGCGGCTCCGGGCGCTGCTCGCGAACGGGCCGGGGTCCACGCCGGGGCAACGGCGCGTCGACGACCCAGGCCTGGCTCCAGCCGCGCCGACGCGAGACGAAGGCGATCCGGCGCCCATCGGGCGCCCATCGTGGCGCGTGCTGGCCGGCCGGGTGATCCGCCACGATCGTCGGCCGGGTGCCGTCGATCCCGACGATCCAGATTGCCTTCTCACGGACGTACGCCAGCCGGGACCCGTCGGGCGACCATCGTGGGTCGCTGACCGCATGCTCGGAAGCGGTCACCTGGCGGGCCAGCCCGGACCGCAGGTCCATGATGAAGGCCTGGCGTGTCCCGGCCGCCTCGGCCGTGTAGGCCACGCGCCGGCCGTCCGGAGAGAGCCGCGGCTCGCGCGGCGAGTCCACGGCCACGATCTGCTCGACGGTGAGGGGCGCGCCCCGGGTTCGCGCCGGCGGCGCGGGGCGGGCCGCACGGCCGGGCGGACGTCCGCGGCGGCGCGGCGGGGACGCCGCCGGCGAGCCGGCATCCGGGCTCGCGCCGGGTGCGGGGCTGGCAGCGGGTGTCGCGGCCGCGTCGAGGAGGGCCGGCTTCGGCTTGTTCTTCGAGCCGGGGGGCCTGCCGCGTCGGCGCGGGGCCGGCGAGGGCGGGGCGTCGGAAGGCGGCGGGTCCGAGGGCGGGGCGTCCGAAGGCGGCGGGTCCGCGGGCGCCTCGGCAGCCTCGAGCGCCGTCCCGGCGTTGGGAAGGAGGGCTTCGTCGAGCCCGTCGGTGCGCGCGGAGCGTGACATCGCGGGCGTTATACCACGCCGCGCAGCGCCGTCTCGCGCTCTCCCGGCAGCGGCGGCGGCTCCACCCGGACGAACGTCTCGCGCCCCAGCCACGCGTCGAGCATCTCGCGCGGCGCGTTCGACCAGTCCTCGCGCACCTGGCTGGCGTGGCAGCCGAACGCGGCCAGCTTCCGGTCGAGCACCGACCGCACGTCGACGTGCGTGGTGACCTCGTCGTCGGGGCGGGCGAGCTCGACGAACCGCTGCTGCTGCAGGAGGTCGTCCGCGGTGGGCTCCTTCGGCGCCGTAGGCTCCTCACCGCGGAGGGCCGTCCACTGGGCTTCCATCGCGCCCCACTGGGCCAGGTCGCCACGCGCGAGGGCCTGGTGGTAGAGCGTCGTCGGGCCATCCGGCTCGGCGGCGGCGCGCCGGAACGCCTCGCTGGCCCGGGCCGAGATCGTGACGTGGTCGGGGTGACCGTAGATGCCCCCGGGATCGAAGGTCACAACCGTGGCCGGGCGCAGGTCGCGAATGACCGACACCAGGCGCTCGACCACCTCCTCCTCGTCGGCCAGGGCGAGGCACCCGGCTGGTTTGGCCCACCCTTCCATCCCCGAGTCGCCGTAGCCCAGGAAGATCGGCTCGGCGACCCCGAGCGCCGTCATCGCGCAGCGCAGCTCGCCGCGCCGCAGCTCCGGGTCCAGATCCCGGGAACCCGCCTCACCACCCTGGTCCCCGTCCGTCGCACAGACGATCCAGGTCGGGACGCGCGCCGCGGCCGCCAGCGCCATCGTCCCGCCGGCGCCGAAGGTCTCGTCGTCCGGATGGGCGAAGATCGCCAGCAGCCCGCGGGGGGCGGGGGCACCCGGCTTGGTCGCCGCGTCGGGCCGGGCGGCGGTCATCGGTGGCGGCGTTCCGGCGGAGCGGTGACGGCGGCCTCCAGCTGGTCGCCGAGCTCCACGGTCCGGCGATATGCGGCCCAGACCGCCTCGGAGAGCACGGTCCGCAGGCGCCCGGATTCGAGCTCGTGGAGGGCCGCCGCGCTCGTCCCACCGGGCGAGGTGACCATGTTCCGGAGCACGGCCGGGTGATCGCCGGACTGCTTGGCGAAGAAGGTGCTGCCTTCCAGCGTCTCGACCACGAGGTCGTGCGCGACATGGCGCGGGAACCCGAGGTGTACGGCGGAATCGATGAGCGCCTCCATGAACAGGAACACATAGGTCGGGCCGGTCCCGGAGACCGCCGTGGCCATCGCCACGAACTTCTCGTCGTCGACCTCGAGCTCCGAGCCGAGCGCGGACAGGAGCGCCTTGGCCTGGGCGCGCTGGTCGTCCGTGGTCTCGGGCGTGGCATACCAGACGGTCATCCCGCGGCCCAGCTGGGCCGGCGTGTTGGGCATGCTCCGCACGATCTCCGGGTGCCCGAGGAGACCCGCCAGGGCCGTCGTCGTGGCACCGGCGATCACGCTGAGGACCAGCTGGCCGGGAGCAAGGTGCGGGCCGATCTCGCGCGCAACGCGGGGGAGCATCTGCGGCTTGACGGCGAGGAGCACGACGTCCGCGCCGGTGACCGCTTCGACGTTGCTGGCCGTGGCCCGAATCCCGTGCTCCCGGGCGAGCTGCTCGCGGCGGTCGGGGCGCGGATGGCTGGCGATGACGGCGGACGGCTCGACGAGCTCACCGCGGATGAGCCCGGCAACGATGGACTCGGCCATGACGCCGGTGCCAACGGTGGCGATGGAGCGGCCTGCGAGGGGCGACATGGGCGCGAGTGTATCCCACTGCCCCGTCGTGTCAGCCGCGGGGCGACCGACGGGTGGGTCGCGGCGCCTCGCGCCACGGTCAGAGAACGGGAACCCAGCTCCCCTCAGGCGCCAGGTCGAGGAAGGCCACCGGGTCGAAGATCTCGGCCAGGATCTCGATACCGTCGATCACGCGCGGTCCGGGACGGCTGAAGTAGGCGGCCGCGTCGAACGCGAAGACGCGGCCCCGACGGACGGCCTGGATGTCGGCCGCGAACGCGGGCCGGGAGGTCGTGCTCCAGGCCCGCGTGACCTCGCCGAGGTGCAACCCGTGCGGAACCAGGAGCACCATCTCGGGATCGACCTCCGCAACGGCCTCCCAGGTTGCCGGCGCACTCGGCTCGCCGTCGCTCCCCAGCACCTCCCAGCCCCCGGCGCGCCGGACCTGCTCCGGCACCCAGAGGCCCGCGGACGAGAGGGGAGCCAGCCCATCGAGCGCGACGACCCGCGGGGCGTGGTGGCCGGCGTCGCGTCGACCGGCGGCGACTTCCTCGACGTCGGCGAGCCGCTCCCGGAGGATCTCGACGAGCCCGACGGCCTCGTCTTCCGCGTCGGTCATGGCCCCGACCGTGGCGATCGCGTGGAGGATGCCCTCCACGCTGGCCGGATTGAGCACCACCACCGTGACGTCGGCCCCTGCATCCCAGGCGCGTGGCCCCGCCCCCGTGAAGACGACGTCGGGCCGGAGCTCAACGAGCGCGGCCGCGTCGACTGATTCGTGCGACGGCCGCCCGGCGTCCGCCCCCGACGGCCGCGTCACGACCGGCCGCCCCGACACCCCCGGCGGGAAGTCGCAGGCGTGCGAGACCCCCACGAGGTCGTCCTCCAGCCCGAGGGCCCAGACGATCTCGGTGGCGGCCGGCAGGAGCGAGACGATGCGCACGAGGACCTCACGCGCCGTACACGGAACGACCGGCCACCCGGTGCGGGGGCCGGTCGTCGAAGGTGCGCGCCGACGCGCCCGGGGAGGCGCCGGCGGGGGTCAGGCGGGCTTGAGCGCCTCGACCATCGCGCGTGCGGCGTCCTTGTCGGTGAACCACACGGCGTTGATCTTCGTGTACTCGGCCCACTCGGCCGGCAGCGATTCCTCGGGGAAGATCGCGCTCACCGGGCACTCCGGCTCACAGGCGCCGCAGTCGATGCACTCGTCGGGGTCGATGTAGAGCGTCCGGTCGGCGCCCTGCTCGAAATGGATGCAGTCGACCGGGCAGACGGCCACGCAGGCCTGGTCCATCGTGTCGACGCACGGCTCGGCGATGACGTAGGTCATCTCTGGAGGTCCTCCGTACAACTCGTCGCGGCCCCGGAGCCGCCCACGTTCCCGGGCGGCGGGCGGCGCTGCCCGCGTCGCCGAGGGTACCACTTTGGCGCCCCGCACCGGGGGCCCCGTGACGGGGGCCCGCGGCGCTACATCCCCTGGGGCTTGTACTCCGGGTCGAGGTACGTCTCGGGCTCGTCCTCGAAGTCGAGCTTGCAGCCCTTGCCGCAGAAGTAGTAGACAGTCCCCTCGTGCTCGGAGGTGAGGGTGGCGGTCGCGGTGTCGACCTCCATCCCGCAGACCGGATCGATCGCGATGGCCATGGGGCGCAGCTCCGTTGCCACCCGACACCCGCCGGGTTCTGCGGGGAGCATAGATCGCCGCTCCGCAACTCGACGAGACCGCTACGATTGTGCGATGGAAGCGGTCACGGACCTGGATGCTGCGCGCGCCCGGCTTCTCGAGGAGCTGGCCCGCGTGCGCGCCGAGCTCGGCGAGGAGATCGAGGCGCCCGGCCAGATGACCTACGGGTCCCAGGCTGCCGCGGCGGCCCAGGTCTTCGCCCAGCAGCGTGACCTCGCCTTCCGCGAGCAGGCGGAACGGCGCTTCCATGCCATCCAGCACGCGCTCGCCCGCATCGACGCCGGCACCTACACGGTCTGCGAGGTGTGCGGCGGTCCGATCTCGGCCGAGCGCCACGAGGTGGTCCCCTGGTCGACCGCCTGCGTCGAGTGCGGTCGGTCGCACCGCTAGCTGGCCCAACCGCGGCATGAGCGCGCCCGACCCCGCGGCGCCGCTGGTCGATCTCGCCCGGATACGGGCAGCCGCGGCCACGCTCCGGGGGATCGCGGTGCACACGCCGCTCGTCTCGCTCGGCGACCCGGCCCGGGGTCACCTCCTCAAGGCCGAGTCGCTCCAGCCGATCGGCGCCTTCAAGATCCGGGGCGCCTACAACGCGGCTGCCTCGCTGTCCCCTGGCGAGCGCGCCCGCGGCCTGATCACGTACTCGTCGGGAAACCACGCCCAGGGCGTGGCCCGGGCAGCCCGGCTCCTCGGCGTCCCGGCGTCATCGTCATGCCCGAGAACGCCCCCGCGATCAAGCGCGACCGTGTGCTGGCTGACGGCGCCGAGGTCGTGACGGTCGGCAACGCCAGCGCCGAGCGCCAGGCCGTCGCGGAGCGCCTGGCCGCCGAGCGCGGCCTGGCCATGATCCCGCCCTACGACGACGACCGGATCATCGCGGGCCAGGGGACGTGCGGGCTGGAGATCGCCGAGGACCTGCCCGCCCTCGCCCTGGTCCTGGTCCCGATCGGCGGCGGCGGGCTCGCGTCGGGCGTCGCGGCCGCCGTCAAGGCGGTCTGCCCGGGCGCCCGGGTCGTCGGCGTGGAGCCCGAGCTGGCGGCCGATGCCCGTGAGTCGCTGCGCCTGGGCCGGATCGTGGAGTGGTCAGCTGCGGACGTCTCGCGGACGATTGCGGACGGGACGCGGACGCAGGCGCTGGGCGTGCGGACGTTCGCCCACCTCCGGGCGCTCCTCGACGACGTCGTGACCGTGAGCGAGGGGGAGATCGCCGCCGGGGTCCGGATCGCGGCCGAGGAGTCGCGCCTCGTCGTGGAGCCCTCCGGCGCCCTCTCGATCGCGGCGCTCCGCTTCCGGGCGGCCGACGTGGGCGCCGACAGGGCGACGGGTCCCGTGGTCTGCGTGGTTTCGGGTGGCAATGTGGACCCCGAGCGCTACCGCTCCTACCTCGAGGCGCCGATCCCCTCGGCTTGAGCGGCCGGCACGGTGGGGGTCGCCCCCACCGCGGGTGCTGGCGCGGCAGCCCGGACATCCTCCGCGGCCTCGCGCCGGCGCGTCACCGCCTCGTCGTGGCGCATCCAGCCCGCGATCACCAGCAGGATCGCAACCAGGAACGCGGCGTCGCCCACGCCCCACATGATCGCGCCGGCGAGCTGCTGGTCCTCCAGGGGCGAGGGCGGCCAGGGCCGCCCGGTCGTCGCGTAGTGAGGGTAGAAGACCTGCTCCGAGAAGAGGATCGCGACCCCGAGCAGGGAGTTGAGGGGCATCTGGAGGGCCAGGTAGAAGACGCGCGCCGGATACGGCAGGCGCCATGGGCTGGGATCCCGTCCGACAACGGGCCACCAGAACAGGAGCGCAGTCCCCAGGTAGAGGGCGTGCTCGACGTCGTGCAGCAGCGGGTCCTCCAGCGCAGCATCGAAAAGCGGCGAGACGTGGCTCCCCCACATGACGGCCGTGAACAGCAGCCACGCCACCAGCGGATGGGCGAGCACCTTCACGACCCGCGAACGGAGCACGGGCAGGATCCAGCGGGCTCGCATGGCGGGTGTTGCGACTCGGAGGAGGAGAGTGATCGGCGCCGCCAGGATGATGGCCGGCGCCGCGCCGAAGACGAGGAGCATGTGCTGGACCATGTGGACCGCGAAGAGCTCGGTGTCGTAGCGCTCGATCCCGGACAGGAGGGCGACGGCGATGCAGGCCAGGCCGACGAGGAAGAAGAAGGGCCGGTCGAGCGGCACCGGGTTCGCGGGGTGGGCTACGTTCACGCGCCGGACGGCCCAAAGGTAGAGGACCGCGGCGGCGCCCAGCGGGATCACGACCTGCGGATAGAAGCTCCAGCCGGTGAGGAACGCCGCCAGATCGGGCGCCGGTGGAACCCCGTCGCCGTGGGCCAGTGCAGACGGGACGGCGAGCAGTGCCGCGACCGGGAGGCCCGCGAGCAGGGCCGAGAGCTTCGCGGCGGGAATCCGGGCCGAGAAGCGGGCAGACAGAAGGGCGGGCCGGGACGTCACGGGCGCATTCTCGCGCGTTCGCCGGGGATCCGGCTGCGGCGCTCCCCGGCAACCGAATCGTCTTATGCGCATCTCGGCACGCGATTAGGTATCATGCGCGCGCTCTCGTCCGCAGGCGTCCCCCGGCGGGGAGCTGCGGGAGAGAGCCGCCCGTTCGGGCGGAGCACGACAGCATGCGCTGTCGAGGGAGGCTCATGGCGTTCACTCGGAAGAGGCCGCAACGCCGCACGGCGCTGGCGCTGCTCTTGGCTGCGGCTGCCCTCTTCGTGGCCGGTTGCACGGATTTCGACGCCCGCACGGTGCTCCCGCCCGACGCGGCAACCACCCAGGGCCAGGCGACCCGGAACCTGTACGACATCGTGTTCGCGATCGGGATCGGGGTCTTCGTGCTGGTGGAAGGCCTGATCCTCTTCGCCGTGCTCCGCTATCGGCGCCGCAAGGGCGACGATGAGCTGCCGCCCCAGATCCACGGCAACAACAAGCTCGAGATCATCTGGACGGCCATCCCGATCGCAATCGTCCTGGGACTGTTCGTCCTCTCGTGGCAGACCCTCAACACGATCGACGCGCGCCAGGAGAACCCGCCCGTCCGCGTCGGGGTCGTCGCGTACCAGTGGCAGTGGCAGTTCGTGTACGCGCCCCCTGATGTCCGCTGGGAGGACTGCGGGGCGCCCGAGAACAAGGGCAAGTGCGTCACGGTCATCGGTGTGCCGCCCCCCGGCGGGGACCGGACGGACTGGACACCACCCCAGATGCACGTTCCGGTCGGCGAGACGGTCGAGCTGCAGATGCACTCCACCGACGTCATCCACTCGTTCTACGTCCCGGCCTTCCTCTACCAGCGCGACATCACACCCCGCAAGGACCAGGTCATCCAGTTCCTGGCCGACCGCGAGGGCACCTATCGCGGGCAGTGCACCCAGTTCTGCGGGCTCCTCCACCAGGCGATGGAGTTCGAGGTCGTGGTGGAGAGCCGCGCCAGGTACAACGCCTGGCTCGAGGAAGCGCTGACGCCCGCGCCGACGCCGACCCCGGCTCCGACGACGAGCGCCGCACCCGGGGCCAGCCAGCCGCCGGGCGCGTCGGCCTCGCTCACGATCACCGCGTCCGGGATCGCCTATGACACGGACAGCCTGGAGGTGCCGGCCGACACGCCGTTCCAGATCGTGTTCGCCAACAACGACGCCGGGATCCCCCACAACGTGGCCATCCACGAGGGCAGCCCCACCGGGCCCGCGGTCTGGACCGGCGAGATCTTCAACGGGGTCGAGACCCGGACCTACGACGTGCCGGCCCTCCCGGCGGGGACCTACGGCTTCGTCTGCACGGTCCATCCCAACATGACCGGCACCCTCACGGCCAGGTAGGAGAGCCCAGATGGCGACCACCGCGCTCCGCCCTGCCGTTGCCCAGCCCAGCCGGCTCTACGACTGGCTGACGACCACCGATCACAAGAAGATCGGGATCCTCTACTTCTTCAACTCGCTCCTGCTCTTCCTCGTCGGCGGCGCCCTCGCGCTCGCGGTCCGCACCGAGCTGGCCCAGCCCGGCCTCCAGGTGATGGACGAGTCGACCTACAACCAGATGTTCACGATGCATGCGTCGGTGATGATCTTCTGGGTGGTCATCCCGTTCCTCGCCGGCTTCGGCAACTACCTGACGCCGCTGATGATCGGGGCCCCCGACATGGCCTTCCCGCGCATCAACGCCCTGTCCTTCTGGCTGCTCCCGCTCTCGGCCCTGATCGCGATCCTGGGCTTCCCGCTCGGCGGCGCCGCCGCCAACGGCTGGACGAGCTACAGCCCGCTCGCCCAGGAGAAGTACGCCTCGGGGCTGGGGACGGACCTCTGGATCATCGCCCTCCTCCTGGTGGGGACGAGCTCGATCCTGGGCGCCATCAACTTCCTCGTCACGATCTTCAAGATGCGGGCACCGGGGATGACCCTCTTCCGGATGCCGATCTTCGTGTGGACGATCCTAGTGACCAGCGTGCTCGTTCTCATGGGGACCCCGGTCCTCACCGCCGCGCTGATGATGCTGTACATCGATCGCAACTTCGGGGGCGCGTTCTTCAACACGGCCCTGGAGGGCGGCAATGCCATCCTCTGGCAGAACGTCTTCTGGTTCTACAGCCACCCGGCCGTCTACATCATGATCCTGCCGGCCATGGGGATCATCAGCGAGGTCATCCCGACGTTCAGCCGCAAGCCGCTCTTCGGCTACAAGGCCTTCGTCTTCGCCACCGCGGGGATCGGCGCCCTCGGCTTCTCCGTGTGGGCCCACCACATGTTCACGACGGGCTCGGTCTACCTGCCGTTCTTCAGCCTGATGACATTCCTCATCGCCGTGCCCACCGGCGTCAAGATGTTCAACTGGGTCGCCACGATGTTCAAGGGCCAGCTGAGCATCACGACGGCGATGGCTTTCGCGATCGGATTCATGGCGATGTTCCTCATCGGCGGGATCAACGGCGCCTTCCTCGCCTCGGTCCCGGTGGACTACCACGTTCACGCCACCTACTGGATCGTGGCCCACATCCACTACGTCCTGTTCGGTGGCTCCGTCATGGGCGTCTTCGCCGGGATCTACTACTGGTTCCCCAAGATGTTCGGGCGGATGCTCAACGAGACCCTGGGCAAGATCCACTTCGTCGGCATCTTCATCGGCATGAACCTGACCTTCTTCCCGATGCACCTCCTCGGCACGGACGGCATGACGCGCCGAATCGCCGACTACAGCGCCACGGCCGGCTGGAACGACCTGAACATGGCGGCGACGATCGGAGGCTTCACGATCGCGGTCGCGATGCTGCCCTTCCTGTGGAACGTCTTCTCCTCGCTGCGCAGCGGCCCTCCGGCGAGCGACGACCCGTGGGAAGGCAGCACGCTCGAGTGGGCGACCACGTCGCCGCCTCCGGCCTGGAACTTCGACCGCCTGCCGCCGATCCGCTCGGAGCGCCCGGTCTTCGACCGGCGCCACGCCGCGGATGCGGGCCAGCCGACCGGGGGGCACTGACGATGGCCGTTCAGCCGTCCGCCGTGACACCGAACCTCGGGGTCGCCGAGGCCCGCGGCCGCGCCCACCCCCAGCGAGGCATCAGCAACCCGATCCTGGGGATGCTCCTGTTCATCGCCTCCGAGGTGATGTTCTTCGCCGGGCTCTTCGCGGCGTACTTCAACGTGCGCCTCACGTCGCTGCACTGGCCGCCGCTCGTGAACGAGCAGGAGTACGAGTCGTTCAACCTCCACACGCCGGAGCACCTGCTCGTCGCCGGCACGCTGACGGCGATCCTCGTCCTGAGCTCGGTCACGATGCAGCTCGGCGTCTGGGCCATCCGGCGCGGCGACCGCACGGCGTTCCTCCGGGCCACCGGCGTCACGCTCCTGCTCGGGGTCATCTTCCTCATCGGCCAGGTCTGGGACTACACGCAGCTCGAGTTCGGGATCACGGACACCGCCTTCGGGAGCACCTTCTACACGCTGACCGGCTTCCACGGCGCCCACGTCCTGGGCGGGGCTGTCATGCTCGCGGTGGTCCTCTACCGCGGACTCGCCGGGCAGTTCTCGGCCCGCCACCACGATGCCGTCGAGGCAACCTCGCTCTACTGGCACTTCGTCGACGTCGTCTGGATCGCCCTCTTCTCCACGCTCTACCTGCTGTAGCGCCGGAGGAACCGTGATCACCAAGCCGCGCTTCACGCTCCTTGCCGGTGTCGTCTTCATCACGCTGGCCATCGTGTACGGGGCGCTCAGCCAGGACTGGGGCGGCATGACGATGCTCTTTGCGCTGGGCGTCGCGATGACCCTGATGGCCTACGCCCTCGTGGCGGGCTCGCCCCGCGGCGACGAGCAGTAGGCGGAGGCCCGCGGCCACCACATGACGCTCTGGGACAAGCTCCTCGAGATCCTCGGCTCGCTGCTCTCGCCGGACTGGAACGCCATCATCCTGCTGATCCCGGTGCTGCTCCTCGTGCCGGTGATCGGCTACATGCTCTGGGTCATGCGCCGGTACGCGACGGCCGGGCCGAAGGTCGCCCGACCGATGCCGACGCCCCCCACGCCGTCGGGGATCCACATGCCGGGCCCGAGCCTGGCGCCGCTCCTGGCTGCCGGCGGTGCGTTCGCGTTCCTGCTGGCAACGCTCTTCATCAAGGTCGTCCCGGCGACGGACCCCGAAACCGGGAAGCCGATCGCGGACTCCTCCACGCTTGTCATCGAGCCGTTCGGGGTCGTGGCCCTCGCCGTCGGCCTGCTGTCCATCATCGGGGCGCTCCTGTACTGGGGCCGCGAGGCGAACCGCGAGTACGCCGCCCTGGAGCCGCGACTGGCTCTACCCGCGGCCGCCGGCGACGGAGCCGCGGAAGTCGGCGACCGGGCCAGGGCTGCCGACGGGCCCCCGGCCGGCGTCCACGTCCCCGGCCCCTCGTTCCGGCCACTGCTCGCCTCGATCGCCACGGCGGCCATGCTGCTCGGTCTCGTCATCGACCCGATCGTCTTTGTCGCGGGCCTCCTCATGACGATCATCGGCCTCGTCGGCTGGCTGGTGGACGCGCGGAAGGAGTACCGCGAAGCCGAGAAGGCCGACGCCACGGGCCACCTCGAGAACATCCCCGCGCCGCGCTTCCCCACCGGCACCCTCATCGTCTTCGCAGTGCTCTTCGTGGGGTCGCTGCTGATTGCAGGCGGGGTCATCCCGCCGCGCGGTGATTCCTCGGGAGGAGGCACCGGTGTGGCCTCGCCGGCTCCCGCCTCGTCGGCCCCCGGCGACGCCACGCCGGCGCCCTCCGGCGCCCCGACCGCGGCCCCGTCCGACGGCGGCACCGGCGGCGCGATGGTGCAGCTCACGATCACCGCGTCCGGGATCGCCTTCGACACGGACAGCCTGGAGGTGCCGGCCGACACGCCCTTCCAGATCGTGTTCGCCAACAACGACGCCGGGATCCCCCACAACGTGGCCATCCACGAGGGCAGCCCCACCGGGCCCGCGGTCTGGACCGGGGAGATCTTCAACGGGGTCGAGACCCGGACCTACGACGTGCCGGCCCTCCCTGCCGGGACCTACGGCTTCGTCTGCACGGTCCACCCCAACATGACCGGCACCCTCACGGCCAAGTAGCGGCGGCCGGGGCGCCCGGCGCCAGGGGCCGCGTTCCGGCCGGCGGGCCGGGCGGCCGAATTCCGCGAGCGGCCTAGAATGCACGCTCGATGCCCCGACCGATCCGCCGCGTCACACTCCTCGCGATCTTGTTCGTGCTGGCAAGCGCCGGCCTGGCCGCCTGCGCCGGCACCCCGGGCGGAGGCACCGCCGCCAGCCCCGACAGGAGCGCCGTCATCATCGGGTCGCCCCTGGTCGGCAAGCCGGCGCCGGAGCTGGCCGGCACCACGCTCGACGGAGCGCCGTTCGACCTCGCCGAGCACAAGGGCCAGCCCGTCCTCGTCAACTTCTGGGCCAGCTGGTGCGGGCCGTGCCGCGAGGAGTTCCCACTCCTGGAGGACGCGGCCCAGCGCCACGCGGCCGAGGGGCTCGTCGTCGTCGGCGCCCTCTACAAGGACGACGCCGACCCGGCCCGGGCCTTCGCGGCCGAGCAGGGCGCCACCTGGCCGACGGTCGCGGATCCAGGGCGCACGATCGGGGCCGCCTGGAAGGTCCTTGGACCGCCGCAGTCCTTCTTCGTCGATCGCGAGGGGATCATCCGCGACGTCCAGGTGGGCCAGGTGCGCGACGCGGCGGAGCTCGACCGTCTGCTGACGACGATCCTCCAGTGACGGCCGGGCCGCGACGGCCGGGCCGACCGGGGCAACCGTCGGGTCCGGGCCTGCAGGAGCGACCACCCCCGGCGGCGACCTCGCGGTCTCCGTTCGAGGCCTCCGCAAGCGCTACGGCCAGCTCACGGTGCTCGCCGGCCTCGACCTCGAGGTGAAGGCCGGCACGCTCGTCGCGCTGCTGGGCCCCAACGGCGCGGGCAAGACGACGACCGTGGAGATCCTCGAGGGCTACCGGCGCCCGGAGGCGGGCGAGGTCCGCGTGCTGGGGCTCGATCCCCACCGCGACGGCGCCGCGCTGCGCCCGCGCATCGGCGTGATGCTCCAGCAGGGCGGGATCATGCCCGCCGCCCTGCCGCGTGAGCTCGTCCGGCTCCACGCCCGCCTCTACGCCGAGCCGGCCGATCCGGACGACCTACTCGAGCTGCTCGGGCTGTCCCACGCGGCAACCCGGCGCTACAAGCTCCTCTCGGGTGGCGAGAAGCAGCGGCTGGCCCTCGCCCTGGCCCTTGTCGGGCGGCCGGAGCTCTTGATGCTCGACGAGCCGACCGCCGGAATGGACCCGGCGGCGAAGGCGACCGTCCGCACGCTCATCGGCGATCTGCGGGCGGCCGGACGGACGATCCTCCTGACCACGCACGAGCTTGCGGACGTCGAGCGGCTGGCCGACCACGTGGTCGTCATGGATCACGGGCGAATCCTCGCCTCGGGGACGCCGGCCGAGCTCGTGGCGGAATCCGCGCCCGCGCTCCAATTCCGCCTTGCGACGGTGGACGGCCGGGACCCCGCGGTCGACCCCGTGATCCTCGCCGGGCTCGGGGCTGCGCTCGGCGGCACGATCGAGGATGACGGGCCGGCGGGCCGCCACCGGCTCGCGGGCCGCGCGCCGGACCCGCGGGCGGTCGCCATTCTCGCGACATGGTGCGCCGAGCACGGGCTCCTCCTCGCCGAGATGCGCACCACGGGAGGGACGCTGGAGGAGCGCTTCCTGGAGCTGATCGCAGAGCCGGACGCGGACGATCTGGCCACCGCGGCGCCGACCGGCGACGGCGCTGAAGGTCCGGTGCGGACAGGCGGGCCGGCATGAACGGCCCTGTCGGCGCCGACGTCCTCCGGCCCGGTGACGGGCGCCCGTCGTCGACCTTCGCCCGGGTCGCCGCCATGCTCGAGATGGAGCTGCGCCTCACTTCGCGGCGCCTCGAGAACCTCCTCGTCACGCTCCTGCTGCCCGCCGTCCTCCTCGTCTTCTTCGGCTCGATGGAGATCCTGCCCGACGCCGAGACGGCGCTCCCCGGCACAGCTCCGATCGACGGCGTGCTGCCGGCGGTGCTTGCGACCGCGATCGTGGCCGCGGGCCTCGTCAACCTCGGCATCTCGACCGGCTTCGAGCGCTCCTACGGCGTCCTCAAGCGCCTGGGCGCCTCGCCGCTCACCCGCGGCCAGCTCATGGCCGGGAAGATGGGCACGATCGTCGTGATCGAGACGATCCAGGCGATCCTCCTCGTCGGCCTCGCCGTCGGCATCTTCGGCTGGGCTCCGGGACCCGACTGGAGCCCGCCCGCCGTCGTGGCGGCCCTCGCCCTCGGAACCGCCGCGTTCAGCGCGCTCGGGCTCCTGTTCGCCGGGACCCTCCGCGCCGAGGCGACGATGGCCCTCACCAACGCCCTCTTCCTGCTCGGCATCCTCCTCGGCGGGCTGCTCGTGCCGGCCCACCAGCTGCCCGGGTTGCTCGGCGCGCTCGCGTCGCTCCTGCCGACCGCCGCCCTGGCCGACGCGCTGCGAATCGGCCTCGGCGCAATCACCGGCAACGTGAGCGAGCCCCTGGTCGTGCTTGCGCTATGGGCCGTTGGGACCAGCATCCTGACGGCTCGGACGTTCCGCTGGGAGTAGCGCGAGACCCGCGGCAGGGCCGGCATCATCCGCGAGGGTCCCACCGGGACCATGACCACCGGGTCAGAGACGACCGGCGCGCGCGATCGTACGTTCCGCTCGACATGGAGACACTCGAGCTGCCGGCCCCGACCACCCCCGACTTCGGGCCCGGGATCGTCGACGGCGACGCCGCAACCCATCTCGAGGCGCTCGTCTTTGACGGATTCCTGTCGCAGCCCCTGGCGTCGGCGGCGGACGGACTTCCGATCGAGCTGGTTGGACAGCACCTGCGCCTCTCCGGTTCCGTGCGGATCGGGTTTCACCGCCGCCTGTCGGACTTCATCAACAACCACGAGGGACTCATTCACCTCGATGGGGTGACGATCCTGCGCAGGAACGGCGAGCCAACGAAGGTCACCGCACCGAGCATCTGGGTGAGTCCGGAGGAAGTGACGCTCATCGGTCAGCAGGCGGATCCGGTGGTGCGTGAGACGCCCCAGGAGCGGGTGGTGGAGAAACGGACGCATACGCTGATCGTCGTGACCTCCGGTCACACGCTCAGCGGGGACGTGCATCTGAATCCCGAGGCGCTGCTCGCAGCGTTCATCGAGTCGCCGTCACCGCAGTGGATCCCGATGACCGACGTGCGGACGCGCTCACTCGCAGATCGGCGCGTCGTCTCGCGGTATGAGTTCGCCCTGCTCAACCGCAGCCACATCGTTGCTGCAACCGAGATGCAGCCCGGCATGATCAAGGGCCGGTCGGTCCTCTGACGCTGACTCCGCCGCTCAGGCCGCGGACCATCCCAGAAGCCCGGTCAGGGGAGGCGCGGCCTGTCGCCGCACGTGGACGTGGGCCCGATCCCTCCGATCACCGGAGGCGCTTGCCGGTAGGCCCATCGTCCCGGTGCAGCGAGGCACCATCGACCGGTTGCGCCGGTCGAGCCTGACCGGTCACCCTTCGACCATGCCGCACATTCGCGTCCCCCGGTCGCCCGCGCTCGTCGTGGGAATCGTCCTCGTCGCCCTCCTCGCTCCCGCCCGGCCCGCGGCCGCAGCGGAGCCGGACTATCCCGCCTACGACAGCCGGTACCACACCAACGCGGAGATGGTGGCCGAGATCCATGCCGCCGAGGCCGCCTACCCGGGCCTCGTGGACGTGATGTCGATTGGGAAGAGCACGCAGGGGCGCGACATCTGGGTCGCCAAGGTCTCGGACAACGTGGCCATCGACGAGACGGAGCCCGAGGTGCTGGTTGACGCCCTCCACCACGCCCGGGAGCGGCTGACCCTCGAGCAGGCGCTCTACCTCCTCAGGACTCTGACCCGGGAGTACGTGACGGATCCGGCCGTGCGCGCGGTCGTCGATTCGCGGGAGACCTGGATCATCTTCTCGGTCAATCCCGACGGACACGTCTACGACCTGGGCGGGAGTCCCTATCGCCTGTGGCGCAAGAACCGCCAGGCCACCCCCGGCTCGCGCTACGTCGGCACCGACCTCAATCGCAACTACGACTACCGGTGGGGCTGCTGCAACGGCTCGTCGTCGAGCCCGGCGGCCTGGAACTACCGCGGCCCGGCGCCCTTCTCGGCGCCCGAGACGCGCGTCGTCCGCGACTTCGTCAACAGCCGGGTCGTCGACGGGCAGCAGCAGATCAGGGTCCACCTGACGTTCCATACCAACGGTCAGCAGGTCCTCTGGCCGTACGGCTACACGAAACGGGACGTGCCTCCGGACATGACGATCGAGGACTACCGCACGTTTGTGACCATCGGGCGCCGGATGGCGGCCCGGAACGGCTACGCGCCGATGCAGTCGAGCGACCTCTACGTCACCGACGGCGACCAGATCGACTGGATGTACGGGCGCCACCGGATCTTCTCGTTCACCTGGGAGCTCTACCCGACCCAGACTCCGTCCGACGCCACCGACCATTACTCGCCGGACGAAATCATCTCCCGCGAGACGAAGCGCAACCGGGCCGCGCTCCTCTACACGCTCCGCGTCGCCGGCTGCCCCTACGGCGCGATCGACCGGCAGCAGGCCAACTGCGGGGCCTTCTTCGACGACTTCGAGGGCTCGAAGGGCTGGACGCGCGACCCGGACGCCACCGACAGCGCCGTCGGTGGCCGCTGGCAGATCGGTAATCCAGCGCCGACCGTCGAGGCCGGGTTGGCACTGCAGCTCGATACGACGACCTCGGGGAGCCGCGCGCTCGTCACGGGGGCGGCGGCGGGCGGTTCGGCACGAGACGGAGATCTCGACGGGACCACGACGATCCGCTCCGCGCCGATCGCGGTTCCGGCGTTCGCCGCCCCGGGCACGGCGGGGCCGCTTACGTTCCGCTACTACCTTGCGCATGCGGCTGACGCCTCGCCCGACGACTGGTTCCGCGTCTGGGTGGAGGCGCCCGACGGCACCCGCACGCTCGTGTTCGAGGAGCTGGGCGCCGCGGAAGAAGACGCGGCCGCCTGGGCGTCGGCGCGCATCGCCATGGACCCGTGGGCCGGCCAGACCGTGCGCATCGTCCTGGGCGCGGCCGACGGTGAGGCGGACAGCCTGGTCGAGGCCGCGGTGGACGACGTGAGGATCGAGCGGCCGTAGTCGCAGGGCAAGGCGGCCGCGGGCGGCCGAGGCCGGTCCGGTCGGCGCCTTGGCGGGTGCCATGCCAAGCCCGCCTCGCGGGTGCGCCGGGCCCAAGAAAGCAAGAACCCCGGCGGGCGGACCGGGGTTCTCGACGTCGGTATGCGACTTGGTTGCGGGGAGGGGATTCGAACCCCTGACCTTCGGGTTATGAGCCCGACGAGCTGCCGCTGCTCCACCCCGCTCGCGGAGTATGAGCCCACTAGGCCAAATCGTCAAACGAGGTCGTCCACGCCGCCGGGCATACCAGCCCCCCATACTGCGTCGCGACAGTATCCCTGGGCGTCAGGCGCCGGTGCCGTCTTCCCGCCTGATCGGTCCGGTCCCCGGGGGTTCTGACCCGACCGATCTCGTCGCCGCCCGAGCCGCAGTTGCGGTCGCCGCCAGGGCCGGAGCCAGCTTCCTCGCTTCTGCCGCCGTGGGCGTCACTATCGGACGTCTCGGTCCAGCCAGCCGGGCCAGAGGCCCGTCGATGAACCCCAGGGCGGTCGCGATTCCTCGTCAATGCCCTCCACGAGATGCAGAAGCGAGAGAGTGCGACTGCCGAGGCCGATCTCAGCGCCCACTGGGCGCCTGCCATCGGCGGGCTTCTGGTTAGTGACGCCCACACCGGCATTGGCGAGAGAGCGCGGGGAGCGGGATTAGGGGCAGGATCGGGGGGCGGGATCCGGGGCCGGATCGCCAAGAACTGGACGGAGGGGCGCGCGCGGGAAGGCACGCCACCGCGCACCCGGGCGCGTCGTCGCGCTACAGTGAGAGGCCCTCGCTGGGCCGATGCGCCGCGAGCGAACCGGAGCCGCCCTGCCGATGTCCGCCGACGACCTCTTTGCCGCCGCGCTCGCCGTCCGCGAGCGCGCCTACGCCCCCTACTCCCAGTACCTCGTGGGCGCAGCCCTGCGCGACGAGCAGGGCCGGGTCCACGCCGGCGCCAACGTCGAGAACGCGGCGTATCCCCAGAGCCAGTGCGCCGAGGCGTCTGCCATCGGGGTCATGATCGCGGCAGGCGGTCGGAAGATCATCGAGGTCGTCGTGATCGCCGACGGATCCCTCGGCATCCCGACCCCCTGCGGGGCCTGCCGGCAGCGGCTCCGGGAGTTCACGTCCCTCGATGCCCCCGTGCACCTCGCCGTCCCGGCCGGGGTCATCCGCACCGTCACACTCGGCGATCTCCTCCCGTTGAGCTTCGGGCCAGAGTACCTCGGCAAGGAGTCGGTGCGATGACGCACAACACCGTTGATCCCGCGACGCTCGCCGCCGACGTCCTCCGCGAGCACGCGCCGGGGTTCCGGCCGCGCCTCGGGATCGTGCTCGGCTCGGGCCTGGGTGGCCTCGCCGACGCCCTGGAGGACCCTGTCGCCGTCCCGTACGCCGAGATCCCGGGCTTTCCGCCCTCCACGGTTGCGGGCCACGCCGGCCGGTTCGTGCTGGGAACGCTCGAGGGCGTCCCGGTCGCCTGTATGCAGGGCCGCTTCCACCTCTACGAGGGCCACCCGCCCGCCGTCATCAAGCTCCCGATCCGCACCTTCAAGGCGCTCGGCGTCGAGGCGCTCCTGCTGACCAACGCGGCGGGCTCGCTGCGCGCGGAAGCGCCTCCGGGCAGCCTCATGCTCATCACCGACCACCTCAACTGCATGTGGACGAACCCGCTGATCGGGCCGAACGACGACGACTGGGGCGAGCGCTTTGTCGGCCTCGAGGACGCCTACGACCCGGAGCTGCGGGCTCGCCTGGCCCGGATCGCCGGCGAGCTCGGCATCCGCCTCCACGAGGGCGTCTACTGCGCGCTCCTCGGGCCGCTCTTCGAGACGCCCGCGGAGATCCGCGCCTACAAGGTGCTCGGCGCGGACGCCGTCGGGATGTCGACCGTGCCCGAGGTGATCGTCGCCCGCCACGCCGGGATCCGGGTCGCGGCCATCAGCGCAATCACGAACCTCGCCGTGGGGATGAGCACCGAGCCGATCGACCACGCGCAGACGCTCCGGGGCGCTGCGCTGGCCGCGGCCGACCTGACGCGCCTCGTGCGGGCGTTCGTTGCATCGTTCGCCGGCACGGAGGCCTGAGCCATGCTGCCCCAGGAAGTCGTCCGCCACAAGCGCGATGGCCGTGCGCTCACCGACGCCGAGATCGCCTTCTTCGTCGGCGGGCTGACCGACGGCTCGATCACCGAGGGCCAGGCCGCCGCCTTCGCGATGGCGGTCTTCTTCCGGGGGATGACCCGCGCCGAGCTCGTGGCCTTCACGTTGGCGATGCGCGACTCCGGAACGGTCCTGGACTGGTCCGACGCCGATCTCCCGGGACCCGCCCTCGACAAGCACT
The DNA here is from genome assembly GCA_963705215.1 of uncultured Chloroflexia bacterium. GTDB lineage: Bacteria > Chloroflexota > Limnocylindria > Limnocylindrales > CSP1-4 > CTSoil-043. The sequence continues at coordinate 192,670 of CAVPJI010000010.1, forward strand.
CCACCGGCGGCGTCGGCGACAAGATCTCGCTCATGCTGGCCCCGATCGTGGCGGCCTGCGGGGGCGCCGTCCCGATGATCTCCGGGCGCGGTCTCGGCCACTCCGGCGGCACGCTCGACAAGATGGACGCGATCGACGGCTACACGACGGCGCCCAACAACGCCCACTTCCGTCGGGTCGTGCGCGAGGTTGGCTGCGCGATCATCGGCCAGACAGGCGACCTCGCCCCGGCGGACCGGCGCCTCTACGCCATCCGCGACGTGACCGCAACGGTGGAGAGCATCCCCCTGATCACGTCGTCGATCCTGTCGAAGAAGCTGGCCGCAGGCCTCACCGGCCTCGTGCAGGACGTGACGTACGGCACCGGCGCTTTCATGACGACGGAGGAGGGCGCCCGGACGCTGGCCGAGAGCATCGTGGCAATCGCGAACGGAGCCGGCTGCCGCACGACGGCGATCCTGACCGACATGAACGAGGTGCTGGGCACCACGGCTGGGAACGCCGTCGAGGTCCGCGAGGCGATCGCCTACCTGGTCGGCGAGGGCGGCCCCGACGGCCGAGAGTCGCGCCAGCACGAGGTCACGATGGCCCTCTCGGCCGAGCTGCTGGTCATCGGCGGGCTCTTCGCAAGCGTCGCGGACGCCCGCGCCGCCTGCGAGCGTGTTCTCGCGTCCGGTGAGGCCGCGGAGCGGTTCGCGCGCATGGTCGCCGCCCTCGGCGGGCCGGCCGACCTCCTGGAGCGGCCGGATCGCTACCTGGCGCTGCCGGAGGTCACGGCACCGGTCTTCCCGGCCCGCGCCGGGTTCATTGCCGCCGAGGACGCGCGGGAGATCGGGCTCGCAATCGTGGGAATGGGCGGCGGGCGGGTGCGGGCGGACCAGGCGATCGACCACGCGGTCGGCTTCACCGGCGTCGCGCCCATCGGCGCCGAAGTCGGGCCCGAGCGGCCGCTCTGCCTCGTGCACGCGCGGACGGCGGCCCAGGCCGAGGCCGCTGCCGCCGAGTTCCGCGCCGCAGTGACGATCGCCGACGCGCCGCCGCCGCCCGCGCCGGTCGTGCTCGAGCGGATCATCGCGTAGGCTTCGCCAAGGGCTCACGGGGATCCGCCGGCGCGTTGCCGGCCGCGAAACCCTTCAGCGAACCTTCAGGAACGACGGGCACAATCCGCGATCCTGGACAGCAGCGCGCATGGACGCGCGGGGGGAACCATGAACAGTCGTCGGATCGCCATCGTCGTCGTCGTGCTCATCGCCGCCGTGGCCGTGGGCGGGATCGCGCTCTACACGACGTTCCTGGCCGGCGACAACGTCGCGGAGCTGGGGCTCGACACACCCGCACCCTCCGCGGCCGTTGCGACCCCTTCCGCCGCAGCGTCGTCCGCGGTCCCTTCCACCACCGCACCGGGCTCCTCCGCCGCCACCGGCGACCTGGCCGGCTCCTGGACCGTCGCCTCGGGCGTCGCAGGCTACCGCGTGCGCGAGACGTTCCTCCAGCAGAACGCCGAGACCGACGCGGTCGGCCGCACGGAGGACGTCACCGGCTCGCTCACGGTGGATGGCGAGGCCGGGTCGTTGCGCCTGGCCTCGACGCAGATCACGATCGACATGACGACCCTGAGGAGCGACAAGGACCGGCGCGACGCGCAGCTGCGGGGGCGCGGAATCCAGACCGACGCGTACACGACGTCGACCTTCGACCTGGCAACCCCCGTCGCGCTCCCGGCAGACTTCGGCAGCACCGACGTGGCGGTGGCCCTCCCCGGCAAGCTGACCCTCCACGGGGTCGTCAAGGACGTGACGATCGAGGCCCAGGCTCGCGTCGAGGCCGACGGCACCGTCGTCGTCGCGGGGTCGCTCCCAATCCTCTTCACCGACTATGGCATCGAGGCGCCCAACGTCGCCGGCATCATCGCGGTCGAGGACAACGGCACGATGGAGTTCCGGGTCGTCTTCGCGAAGGGGTAAGCGCGCGGGCCGATCGGCTCTCGACCCTGGCCGCGCACCCGCAACAATCGCCCCGGACGACCGAACGGACCGAAACGCCGCCAGCCCGCCGTTCGTCTCACGCGCGGCTACGGATATCACCGGGGCGCGTCCCCGCCCTCTCAGTCGGGAGTCACGGCGATGCGGAACCTCGGTGCGTGGCGGACGTTCTCCGCTCTTGCGGTGGCCGTCGCGATCGCAGGGTGCGGCAACGTCACGCCATCGCCGTCACCCTCCTCGTCGCTGAGCCCATCCCCCACCTCCTCCGCGTCTCCGGTTCCGACCCCGATCGCCGACGGATCGGCCTGGGTCGCCGCCGGCACCCTGACCCAGGGTCGCGCCGGCACGCACGCGGTCGCGCTGACTGACGGGCGCGTCCTCGTCGTCGGGTCCGACAACGTCTGTACGCCGGGTGCTGCGTGGGATGAGAGCGTCGCGGCCGAGGTGTTCGATCCCGCGACCGGCATATGGAGCGCCACGGAGAGCCTCAACGCCCCGCGCGACGGCTTCGTTGCGGTCGCCCTGGACGACGGGCGCATCCTCGTCACCGGTGGTGTGACCTCGGCCGAGCCTGGCGACGGCGTGTTCGGCGCCTACTCCAGCACGAAGCTGTACGACCCGCAAGCCGGCACCTGGTCGGCGACGAGCCTCCTCAACGCGGCGCGCTTCGAACCTGCTGCCGCACTCCTCCACGATGGGACGGTGCTCGTGGCCGGGGGCACGTACATCGATGACTCGACGAGTGATGTGCTCGCGAGCGCCGAGGTCTATGACCCGGAGCTCCAGAGCTGGTCGCGAACCGGAGACATCGGGCCGGCGCGCAGCGGGGCGCGGGCCGTCACGTTGACCGATGGGCGGGTCCTCCTCGTCGGCGGCCGTGGCCCCGACAGCGACAACGCGCCATTCGCCCGCGCCGAGATCTACGACCCGACCTCCGAGTCCTGGATCGCGGCCGGCTCCCTCGCACTGGCCCGCGAGGACTTCGGCCTCGTGGCGCTTCCGGACGGGGGTGCCCTGGTCGTCGGCGGCATCAGTGGCGGCGAGACGGCGACGGTTACGGCAGCTACCGAGCGATTCGACCCGCGGACCGGTTGGTCCGCGGCCGGCTCGATGCAGAGCGCCGCGGCGAACCGGACTGCATTGCTCCTCGGCGATGGTCGCGTCCTGGTCGCCGGTGGTCTGGCCGGGCCCGACTTCACGATGGGCAGCGTGGCGATCGCCGACGCCGAGATCTACGACCCGTCCACCAACACCTGGACCGCGACAACGCCCCTGCCGGAACCTCGCGAGCGCGCCTCCGCGGTCACGCTCGCCGATGGATCGGTCCTGCTCGTCGGCGGCGACCGGGGCTACGTCGGCGAGCCCTCGACCCCGTGGTGCCCCGAGCCGGTTGCGGCGGCCGTCCGCTACGTCCCGGCGAACCTTGCCGCGTTCCCGGAGCCCACCCCCCGTCCCGCCGCGGTCGGCGTCGCGAAGTCGGACGCGCCGCGCGCCACGGCCCCGCCAACGGCCGCGAAGAAGGCGGCCACGGCCATCAACGCCTTCGGCGTCGACCTCTACCGCCGCCTGCTCGTCGACAAGAGGCTCGACCCGGCGAAGGGCGCGGTCATCTCGCCGACGAGCATCGCCCTGGCCCTCGCGATGGCGCGCGCAGGCGCGAAGGGCGAGACCGCGGCCGAGATGGACAGGGTGATGCGGCGCGCGGGAGCGGACACGCTGGCGGAGGCGATGAATGCCCTCGACCGCGCCCTCGCCTCGCGGAGCGGAAGGTTCGGCATCTACGGAGGCGAGTCGAGCGGAGACGTCCTCCTGAAGATCGCGAACGCACCGTTCGTCCAGGAGGGGATGCCGCTAGAACAGGCGTACCTCGACACCCTGGCTTCGCGATATGGCGCGGGCGTCCGGCTCGTCGACTACCGGGCAGATCCCGACGGCGCCCGAAAGACCGTCAACACCTGGGTCAGGAAGCAGACCGCCGGCCGGATCCCGGACCTGCTGGCCAAGCCCGATGTGACGACCCTCACCCGCCTCATCCTCGTCAACGCGATGTACCTGAAGGCGCCGTGGCTGAACCCGTTCGACGCCGCCGACACGGATCCGGGCCGGTTCACCCGGGCGGACGGCTCGCGCGTCACCGTGCCGATGATGAACCTGGTCCGCTGCCAGGGAACCGGCCTGTGCATGCTCCCGTACGCAGCCGGCGCAGGCTGGCGGGCGGTCGAGCTCGCATACCTCGGCGACGCGCTGGCGATGACGATCATCGTGCCGGACGATCTGGCGGCGTTCGAGCGCGGGTTGACCGCGCAGAAGCTGACCCGGGTGATCGGCGACCTTCGGACGGAGCCACCCGGGACGACGACGTGGGAGGTCTACAACGTGCACGTGACGATGCCTCGATTCGGCATCGAGTCACGCGCCGACCTGGCTGACAGCCTGGCCGCCATGGGGATGCCCCTGGCATTCGACGTCGACACGGCGGACTTCTCGGGGATCAGCCCGATCGCGCGTGAGACGGGGCTCTACATCAAGAAGGTGATCCACCAGGCGAACGTCCACGTCGACGAGAAAGGGATCGAAGCGGCCGCCGCGACGGCGGTCGTGATGGCGACGGGCGGCGGCCCCATGACCAGGGAGGTCGAGTTCAAGGTCGACCGCCCATTCCTGTTCCTCGTCCGCGACGTCCCGACCGGGGCGATCCTGTTCATGGGCAGGGTCGTCGACCCATCGGTCAGGTAGCGGGAGCCCCCACGGAGGGGGCGGCCGACGACCGCAGCGCCGTCGTCGCGCCCCACGCCGCAAGCGCCAGGCCGGCCGCGAAGACCGGCCACGGGAAGTCGGTCGGGATCCCGCCGTCCAGCACGAGCGGAGCGTTCCAGCAGAAGGCGACGACGACGACCAGCCCGCCGGCGACGGCCGCCGCGACCTGGGCTCGAGCCGCGCGCACCGGCCTGCCTGCGCGCAGCCGATGGGCCGCGGCGAGGCCGAAGCCGACGAGCGCCAGGCTGACGGCCATGGGCGCCCAGACCGGCCCGGTCCACGGCACCGGGATCAGGAAGAGCAGGTCCCAGGTCCCGAGCGAGGGCGGCCAACCGATGAAGATGCACAGCCAAGCGTAGTAGAGGATGTCCCAGGCCCCGAAGGCGACCGCGGTCCAGGCCAGACGCTCCAGGCTGCTCCGCCCGGCAAGCCAGCCGACCGCCGCGAGCATCACGAGCGTCGCCGCCTCGCGCCCCACCTCGATCGCGGCGAACTCCCCCACCGCGCCGGGGTCCTGCAGCGGGAAGAGGACGCCCGTCTCCATCCCGAGCGCGCGCTGGAGGTAGACCACGACGGCCGACTCGAGGAAGGCCATAGCGACGGCGAAGACGATGACGGCGGTGGTGGCCCCCCGGAAGCGCGGTTCGTACATCGTGCCCGGCGCTACCTCGGCAGGCTCCGCCCCGGTGCCCAGCGCAGGGCGAGGCGACGGGTGGCCAGGTCGAGGTCGACGTCGGCGGCGGCGACGCCCACGACGCCGTAGGCGAGGCTCGCCACGAGCGTGCCGTCCGGGGCGATGACGCCGGTCAACGAGCCCTGGTCAGGTCCGGCCACGTTGGACGCCGCGACGTACACCGTGTTCTCGAGCGCCCGACACATGAGCGCCTTCTCGTTGTAAGGGTTCGAGGCGGCGCACCAGCGGGCCGGCAGCGAGCCGTCGTCGGTGACGACGTAATGCGGCACGAAGATGACCTGCGCGCCGGCGAGGACGAGCGAGCGGCTGATCTCCGGGTAGCGGAATGCCTCGTGGCAGATGACGATCCCGAAGGTCACGCCCGCGGCGGTGAACGCGCGGCGCCCCGCACCGGGGACGTAATGCCGCTCCTCGCTGGAGTCGATCTGCGTCTTGGCCTGCTCGCCGAGCCTCGTCCCGTCCGCGCCGAAGACAACCGAGACGATCTCGCGGCCGGCGGGCGTCGGGCGCTCGGCCCCGACGATCGTCACGACGCCTGCCCTGCGCGCCGCCTCGGCGACCTCGTGCAGGGCAGCCTCCAGCGCGTCAGCCGACAGCGCAGGCACGGTGCGGGCCTGGTCGCGGTGCCCGGGAAGGCCCGTCTCCGGAAGGCAGACGATCCGGGCACCGAGCCGGCCGGCCTCCTCTATCGCCGCGACGGCCGCCGGGACGGCCTCGTCGAGCGTCGCCGTCAGCGGCGTCGAGGCAACGGCCATGCGGATCGTGGACATCGGCGGAGTGTACGCCGCGTCGGGGCGCCGTCGCCCCGAATCAGCCCGCGGTCTCCCCCGGCCCGACCTCGCGCTCCACCTCGGCCCGCAGGCGCTCGAATGTCAACGGCGTCGAACTCCCGCTCGCCGCCAGCAGCGCCTTCGCGAGGTCCTCGGTCGTGGACTCGAGGAGGGTCATGAACTGGGTCTCCGCGAAGGCCCGCCGGGGATCCTCGGCATCGGTACCGTAGACGGCGTCGAGCAGCTGCACGAGCATCTGATCGAGGGCGTAGAGGCGCAGGTGGAGCAGCTCGTGGACGAGGACCTCCTCCAGGTGCTCCGCAGGCTGCCCGGCCTTGAGCAGCAGGACGGCTTTGCGATCGTCGAGGTCGACCTTGATGTCGCCCGACTTGCGCCACGGCGTGGTGACCAGCCGGAGATCGATGTCCCAGTCGGCGAGGCGCAGGATCGGCTGCCAGCGGGCGAGGATGTCCCGCGCCTCCTCGCGCGCGATGGTCACCAGCTCACCTCCGGGCCGGTCACCGCGTCCACGATCCCGACCACGACGGTGCGGATCGGGGCGCCCGGGGCGCCCAGGACCTGCCGGGCCGAGGTGCCCTCGTCGAGGAGGAGGACGGTCTCGCCGGCGCCCGCGCCCACGCTGTCGATGGCGATCGTGTAGCCACCGGACGGGCGACCGGTCGGGTCGAGCAGGTCGCAGACGAGAAGGGTCCGGCCGTCCAAGGCCGGGGCGTTGATGGTCGAGATGACGGTCCCGACGACGCGTGCCAGCTTCACGGTCGGCTTGCCTTGCGTGCCTTGCGCGCCGGCCGTGCGGTACCCGCCGGCCGTGCCTCGTCCGCCGGCGGCGCTGCCCCGGCCAGCGGCGTGACCGCGTCCACGATCCCCACGATCGCATGGTCGACCGGGACGAAGCGGTTGGGCATCGCCTCGGCGGCCTCGCGGGCAGCCACGAAGTAGACGAGCTCGCCCGGGCCGGCCATGTGGATCGCGTCCGCGGCCACGACCTGGCCGCCGACCGGCACGAGGTGGCGGTCGAGCGGCTGGATGACGAGGAGCTTCACGCCCTCAAGGCCGGGCGTCTTGACGGTGGCGACGACGGTGCCGATGACGCGGGCAAGCTGCACGCCGCTACTCCCGGACCCGCGCCGCGAAGCGCGCGTCGGCGGCCAGGTTCCCGGCCATCTCGGCGTGCAGTCGGGCGATGACGCGCCACGCGAGGCCGGGCGACCCGGCGATCCGCGCCGACCCGATCTCCACGGCGGCCTCGACGTCCGCCACTGCACCGTCGAAGAGGAGGTAGCCCTTGCCCCCGAGGTCGTCGGCGAGGCGGATCTCGAGGAGTCGAACGTGGGCGCCCTTGAGCCCGGCATCCGCGGCCTCGAGGATCGCGGCGACGGTGGCAGTCTCGATGATGCCGAGAGCCTCGCCCGCGGGCGTGCGCCGCTCGCCGCGGATGCCGGCCACCAGCTCCGGGTGGACGCTCGGGATGAGGACGGCGTCCAGGACGGAGGACGCCCCGACATCGCGGCCGGCCTCGAGCGCCTCCTCGACGTCGGCGACCGCACCGCCGACAAGGACCAGGTACTTCCCTGGGTGTACCGTGCCGGCCCGGAGCACGTCGATGGGTGCCCGCTTCGCCATCGCGTCACCGGCCTCGATGCCCGCGGCGACCGAATCGAGCTCGAGGAGGGCGAGGGCAGGCTCGATCGCGGGCAGTTGGACCGCCGCGGGCGCGGGGGCCGCCGGGGCGGGGGCCGGGGCGGGAGTCGTCGGCACGGGGCGCGCGGCGGCCGCGGCGGGCGCGGCGGGTGAGGCGCGGCGGGCGGACCGGGCCATCGTCAGACGATCCGCAGGGCGCCGACGACGGTGATCCGCCGCTCGCGCGAGAAGGTGCGGGGCCGGGTCAGGCCGTCGCCCGACGGGCTCGCGATCGAGAACGAGGTGAACCCCTCGCCGCCCTCGCCCAGGCCCGCAACGTTCGGCCCGTTCGTGACAAAGATGCTGCAGTTCATCGCCCGGGCCATCTTGGTGATCGTCTCCACGTTCGTGGAGTGGATCGAGGCCGTGTGGCGGAAGCCGTGCTCCATGCGCACCGCGAGGTCGATCGCCTGGTCGACGTTCCCGACGCGCACGATCGGGAGCACGGGCATCATCTGCTCGGTCCAGGCGAGGCTGTGGTCGTGCGGCACGTCGCAGATGAGCAGCCGCGGCACGGGCTCGGCCTGGACCCCGATCTCGGCGAGGATCTTCGCCGCGTCCTGGCCGATCCAGGCCGGGTTCATGTGGCCGGGCTTCCCCGGCTGGCCGGGCTCCGTGAAGATGACCCGCTCGAGGCGGCGCAGCTCGTGCTCCTTGAGCAGGTAGGCGCCGTTCTGGGTCATCGCCCGGATGAGCCGGTCGGCGACGGTGTCGACCACGAGGACGACCTTCTCGTCGATGCAGACGAGGTTGTTGTCGAACGAGGCGCCCCGAACGATGTCACGGCCGGCGCGCTCGATGTCGGCGGTCTGGTCGACGACGGCCGGCGGATTGCCGGGGCCGGCGGTGATCGCGCGCTTGTCGGTCTTGAGCGCCTCCCGCACGACGGCGGGGCCGCCGGTGACAAGCAGGACGCGGACGCCCGGGTGGCTCATGAGCGCCCGCGCGGTGTCGATCGTGGGGTTGGCCACGCCGGTGACGAGATTCGGCGGGCCGCCGGCTGCGACGATCGCGCGGCTGATGAGGCGGATCGTCTCCGCCGAGCAGCGCCGCGCGCTGGGGTGGGCGTTGAAGACGACCGCGTTGCCGGCCGAGATGATGCTGATCGTGTTGTTGATGATCGTGGAAGTCGGATTGGTCACCGGAGTGATCGCCGCGACAACGCCGAAGGGTGCGAACTCGGTGACCATCATCCCGGCGTCGCCCGAGACGGCCTGGACCTCGAGATCCTCGGGCCCCGGCGCCCCGGAGGCGACGAGGCGGTTCTTGACGATCTTGTCGTCGAGCCGCCCGATGTGGGTCTCCTGGTGGGCCATGCGGGCGAGCTGCTCGGCGTGGTCGAGCATCGTGCGACGCACGGCGTCGATGATGACCTTGCGGCTGGCGAGGCCCTGGGCGCCGAAGGCAACGAATGCCTGGTTGGCCGCGTCCACCGCCTCGTCGATCGTGGCGTGGATGCCGTCGCCCAGCTCCGCGGTCGCGGCAGCTGAAAGCTCCGCCTCCGCGCGCAGGCTGGCGCCCGGCCGCTCTCCGCCGGCCGCGTCGACACGCCGACGCACCCGCTCGATGATCTGCGCGATCTCGCGCTCGTCCAGGTCGCTCATGGTCGTTGACCGCTACTTGCGGTAGACCTCCGTCCCGCCGATCTCCCACGTGTCCACGATCGCCATGATCACAGCGTCGCAGGGCCGGTCGCGGGTCGTCTCGGTCTGGCGGGCGGAGCTGCCGGTGGCGTAGAGCACAACCTCGCCGACACCTGCCCCGACCGCGTCGGCCGCCACGACGTAGCCGCCGACCTCCCGGTTCTCCGCGTCGAGCTGGCGCACCACGAGGAGCTTCCAGCCCTCCATGAGCGGCTCTTTCTGGCTCGCGACCACCGTGCCGGTCACTCGTCCGAGCAGCATCGTTGCACCGCCTGTCCGGGGAGCTGCGCGCCGACCGCGGGCCGGCGCGCCACGTCCCGCTTCCTAGCCCTGGCCGCCCTCGGCCTTCGCCTCCTCGAGCCGCCCGAGCGGCAGCACGAGATCCACGTTGACGTGGGGCCGGGCGATCACGTGGCTGGCGACGACCTCGCCGACCTTGGCCGCGTTGCGCACGCCGGCCTCGACCGCGGCCTTCACCGCCGCGACGTCGCCGCGGACAACCGCGGTCACGTACCCGCCGCCGGTCTTCTCGTACCCGACGAGCTCGACCTTGGCTGCCTTGACCATCGCATCGGCGGCCTCGACCACCGCCGCGAACCCGCGGGCCTCGATCATCCCGAGCGCTTCTGCCATCGATCCGTTCTCCTTCTCGATCCTGGTGGCCATTCGGCCTGTGTTCGTTCGTACTTACCATCGCCGCCGTCCACTTTTCGTCGGCCGGCGGCTACCTACGACTTCGCTTCGCGTCCCTCGAGCCCCTCGATCGCCGCCAGCGCCGCCCGCCAGCCGACGTCGATGTCACGCTCTTCGCCGCCGAGGTAGATGCGGCCCATCGAGCCGAAGTTGCGCACCTCGAGGATGTTGATGTGGGCCGCCTTCTCCGCCTCGTTGGCGGCCAGCGCCGCGTAGGCGGCCGGCTCGAGCTCGAGTACGTAGAGCGTCTCGCCGGGGATGAGCATCTGGCCGTGGCGGGTCCGGTTGATGAGCTGGGCCTGGTGGTCGTCGATGCGGCGGATGATCTGGCTCGACAGGATCCGCGGCTTGATCCGGTCGGTCTCGGCCACGCCGATCTCGGCCAGGATCGCCGCGCCCGCAGCCCGGACCTCCGCCTGCGACGGGGAGTGGATCTCGAGCATCCCGTAGTAGCGCTCGATGATCTGCATGCCCGGCTTGACCGAGGTGGTCTTGAGGGCGATGTCGGTCAGCCGGTTGATCTCGATCCCGGGCGACACCTCAAGGATGAGCGACGCGTCGCCCGCGAGCGGCAGGAAGCCCTGGGCCACGGTCCCGAGGAAGGCCGCGTACTGGGCCTGGAGGCTGTCCAGGAAGACATACGCCCGAAGGTCAATATTGCCCATGTGCGCCCTTCTCTCCACTCACGATCTTGACGCCGGCCGAGGCCCCGATGCGGGTCGCCCCGGCCGCGATCATCTCCTGCACGTCCTCGGCGGTTCGAATGCCGCCCGAGGCCTTGACGCCCATCTTCGGGCCGACCACCTCGCGCATGAGGGCCACGTCGAAGACGGTCGCCCCGCCGGCCGCATAGCCGGTCGAGGTCTTGACCATGTCCGCCTTGGCCTGGCGCGCGAGCTGGCAGGCGACCACCTTCTCCTCGTCGGTGAGGAGGGCCGTCTCGATGATGACCTTGTTGGCCGCACCGGCCTCGTGACAGGCGTCGGAGACGCGGGCGATGTCCTCGCGCACGGCGTCGACCATCCCGCTCTTGAGGGCCCCGATGTTGATCACCATGTCGATCTCGCGGGCCCCGTCGCGGATCGCCCTCCGCGCTTCCACGGCCTTGACCTCGCTGGTCGCGGCCCCGAACGGGAAGCCGATGACGGAGGCAACCGTGACGTCCGTGCCGCGCAGGTTGTCGGCCGCGCGGCGGACCCAGGTGGGGTTGATGCAGACGGCGGCGAAGCGGTGCTCGGCGGCCTCGGAGCAGAGCCTGTCGACGTCGGCGGCCGAGGCGTCCGGCCGCAGGAGCGTGTGGTCGATGTAGCGGGCGAGGTCGCCGGGCACGTCGGCTGCGCGACCGTGGTACTCGACGCGCGTGGCCCCGCCAGCCACGACGTCGCGCACCTTGGGGGCGCACTGGGCGGCGCAGGCGCGCTGGCAGGAGGTGCATGGGTCGATGCCGGACGGCGTGCCAGCGCTCGCGGCCGCCCCGCCGGCGCTCGTCGTGCCCGTCGTGCCCGGTCCCGCGCCCGCGGCCAGGGCGGCGAGCACCTCCCGGGTGATCGCCTCCACCAGCTCGGTGCGCTGGCTGCTCGTCTCGGTCATCCTGCCCTGCCTTCACCCGGTGCGCGCATGTAGCGTCGTTCTGTGTCGGTGATCTTCTCGACCCGTGCCGCGTGGCGGCCCGGTCCCCATTCGGTCCCCAGCCACGCCCGCACGATCTCGATGGCCAGGCCCTCCCCGATGAAGCCCGACCCCAGCGTGAGCACGTTGGCGTGGTTGTGCTCGCGGCTGTTGCGGGCGGACGAAAGGTCGTGGCAGAGCGCCGCACGGACGCCCGGCACCTTGTTGGCGACCATGCACGAACCGATGCCGGCGCCGTCGACGATGATCCCCCACCGGCACTCGCCGTCGGCGACGAGGCGGGCGACCGCATGGGCGATGTCGGGGTAGTCGACGGCTGCCGGGCTGTTGGTGCCGCAGTCTCGAACGGCGAAGCCGGCCTCGGCAAGCACGCGGCCAATGGCGTCCTTCAGGCGATAGCCGCCGTGGTCTCCGCCGATCGCGATCGCCTCGCGCGCCGCGGCCGGCGCATCGAGAGCCACTCGCGTGCCTGCGCTCGCCGGCACGTCGCCGGCCAGCGAGGCGTCGACGATCCGGCGCACCAGCTCCCGGACTTCGTCGGCGGAGGGCTGCCCATCACGCATGGTCGAGCACCCACGCGGCAGTCGCCTCGTCGGCCACGAGCACGCTGACGCACCCCGACCGAAGGGCGGCGAGGGCAATGGGGCCTCGCCCGGCACCGGCGGCCAGGCCGACGGTGAGCGCCTTCGCCCGGAGCTCCTCGATCGGCAGCCCGATCGTCCGCCGGTCGAGCGACGGAAGGGCGACGCGGCCGTCGAGCGCGAGGAAGCGGCCGAGGACGTCGCCGACGGCGCCGGCGTCCGCGAGCGCCGCAAGGTCCGCGTCACCGAGGTAGCCCGACGCCACGTGCACGCTGTCCGGACCCATCACGCCCATGCCGAAGATCGCCGTATCGGCAGCGCGCGCGGCCGCCAGCGTCTCGCCGACCGAAGGGTCCTCCTCGAGCGCGTCGCGAAGCTCGGCCGTGCCCAGGATGGCGGGGGCTGCCATGAGGCGGATGGCGGCCCCGGTCGTCGCGCCGAACCGCTCCACGATCTCGTGGGCGCGCGTCGGATAGGTGGACCGGGAGGTGGCGCCGTTGAGCTGGACAATCTCGGCGGCAGCCGTCCATCCGGGGCGGAGGTGGGCCGCGAGCTCGAGCATCGTGCGGCCCCACGAGACGCCGATGACGCCGGAGGGGCGGAGCGCGGCGAGGTGCGCCGCGGCCGCGCCGGCCACCCGTTCGCGAGCCAGGAGCTCGTCATCCGCGGCGGATCCGGCCGCCGGCACGTCGACGACGACGGCGCCGTGCAGCCCGAAGCGCTGGATCAGCGCGTCCTCGAGCTCGACGAGTCGAGCGGCAGGGTGGACGATCTCGATTCGGACCGCCGACTCGCGCAGGGCGCGGTCGAGGAGCCGGCCGACCTTGAACCGGCTCACGCCGAGGCGCTCGCCGACCTGGTCCTGGGTGAGGTTCAGCCGGTAGTAGAGCTGCGCGGCGCGAAGCATCAGCCGGGTCTCACCGGAGAGGGGCTCGCCCTGGCGTGGGGGCGCCGCGCTGATGGACATTCGGGGCCGGGTTCCTCGTTGTGCACGCTGCTCATTTGTGCAGCCGTGTGCTCATCTGTGCCAACCCTACGCCCAGCAGCGCCAGTTGTCAATGGGCCGCGGACGCCGCCGTCGGAATCGGCTCGGCCTGCCCCGACCCGATCGAGCGGTGGCGACGGAGCCACGCGAGCGCGCTCACGCCGACAGCGACCGTGAGAGCGCCGCCCACCAGCAGCGCCGCTACTGCTCCCCAGCGCGAAGCGAGGAAGCCGGCGAAGAGCGCACCGATCGGCGTCGACCCGGCGAAGACCGTGGTGTAGACGCTGATGACCCGGCCGCGCAGCTCGTCCGGCACCGTGGCCTGGATGAGCGTGTTCCCGTTCGCGGCCATCCAGATCGCCCCGAACCCGGCGAGCGCCATGGCGGGCAGCGCCGCCGCATAGACCGGGATCGCGGCCGCGAGCAGGAGGCCGGCGCCGAGCATCGTCGCGCCCACCGCGATGGCCCATGCGCTCGGGCGGCGGCGTGTCGCCAGGAAGAGGGCGGCAGCCACGGACCCGAGGCCGCTGGCCGCCATCAGGAACCCGAACGCCGCGGCGTCGCCGCCGATGACATCGCGGACGAACGGCGGGATGGTCACCTGGAAGTTCATCCCGATGGTGGCGGCGAGGCCCACGACGACGACCGGGAGCAGGACGGCCGGCGTGCGCCGCGCGTAGCTGAGTCCCTCCCCTACCGAGACGAGGACGGCGCGCACGGTCCGCGGCCGCACGATGGGCGGCGGGGTGCGGAGCTCGGCGGGGCGCATGAGAAGGAGCGCGACGATCACGGCCAGGAAGCTCGCGCCGTTGACGAAGAAGGCGACCGAGATGTCGAAGGCGGCGATCATCAGCCCGGCCACGGCCGGCCCGATCACGCGGGCTGCGTTGAATGTGGCCGAGTTGAGGGCGATCGCGTTGACGACGTCCTCCCGGCCGACCATCTCGACCGCGAACGACTGGCGCACCGGCATCTCGACCGCGTTCGCGCAGCCGAGGAACACGGCGAGCACCAGGATCATCCAGACCTCGACGACGCCGGTGAGGGTGAGGACCCCGAGCACGACGGCGAGGGCCGCCATCACCGCTTCGACGGCGATGAGCGTCGGACGCTTGGGCAGGGCGTCGGCGATGAGGCCTCCGAAGAGCCCCAGGACCAGGACCGGCAGCCACTGCGCCGCCGCGACCACGCCGAGGATGAGCGGGTCGTTCGTGAGAGTGAGGACCAGCCAAGCCTGCGCGACCGACTGCATCCAAGAGCCGGCGAGCGAGATCGCCTGGCCGCCGAAGAAGAGACGGAAGTTGCGATGGCGAAGCGACCGCAGGGCGCCCCCGCCGGCCAGGCCGCGGCCGGTCACGGGCCGGTCTCCGCGTGGGAGGCGCCGGGGACGTGGGCGGGCGTGCCCGGGACGTGGGCCGGGTCGCCGCCCTCGAGCTCATCCAGGTGAGCGCGGAGGTGGGTTCGGCGCGCCTCCGCCGCCTCGCGCATAGCCCGGAGGCGGTCCGCCTTCGCCTCGAGGGTCGCAACCTGGCGGTCCATCCGCGCGATCAGGTCGCGCAGGATCGCCCGCCGCTCGGCCGGCTCGCCGGTGGTCGAGAAGCGCTCGCGGTCGCGGATCCGGGCTTCCTCATCCTCCAGCAGACGGGCGATCTCGGCCAGGCTGAAGCCCGCGTCGTCCCGAAGCTCGCGGATGAACCCGAGCCGCTCCAGGTCCGACGCGTCGTAGAGCCGATAGGCGCCCTGCGAACGAGCGGCCGGTCGGAGGAGCCCGATCTCCTCGTAGTAGCGGATGGAGCGCGGCGTCAGGCCGGTCGCGGCCGCGACCTCCTGGATCTTGAGCAGGCGCGGCGCAACGGCTGATGGCGTTGCCACGGCTGGTGGCTGGGACATGGCAGCATGATCCCACAACCTTGCCGTATGCGTGAAGGTTCGCAACGTCCGCCGCGCGAGCAGCGAGGAGCCGACGAGGGGTTGGCGGCGGGCACGGCAGTCTGTGCCAGAGCGACGCTGGGGGATCTCCACGGGTGCGCCCTCGAGCTCCGCCTGATCGCCCTGTTGCCTCAGCGTCGACAATTCGTGCTTTGGCTGGCGCAAGTGGCCCGGTCGGGTGGACGTCGGTCCCGTGGGCCGAAGACGGAGGCCCCGCGCGTTCGAGGGCCGTGCAACCGCCCGCCGACACGCGATACTGCGCGGCATGACGCCCTGGTCGGAACGCCACGATGCCCCCGCGGACGCCGACGGCATCGTGCGTCTCGTGCGCGTCGCCGCCTATGCCGTCTGCCGGGAGGGGGAGCGCATCCTGTGCTGCCGCCTGGCCCCCGGCGAGCCGTCACCCGGATCGTGGACGCTCCCCGGCGGCGGCATCGACTTCGGCGAGCGCCCCGAGGCGGCCGTCGTGCGCGAGCTCGAGGAGGAGACCGGGCTCGCCGGCCGGGTCGACGGGATCGCCGCGGTTCGCTCGCGAGTCTTCCCCGGTCGGCTCGCCGACGGGCGGCCGCGGGAGATGCAGGCGATCGCTCTGCTCTACCGGGTGACGATCACCGGAGGCATCCTGCGCCACGAGCCGCACGGCTCCACCGACCGAGCCGCATGGCTCACCCGCGGCGAGCTGGCCGCGGAGCGCACTGTGACGATGATGCGGACCGCCCTGGAGATCGCCTTCGACGGCGACTGACGGCCCACACGGCGACCCGGCCGCGCGCGGGCGGGCGAGCGCACCGGGCCGTGCCGGTCCGCTACATTCCCCGCAGCGCCCGGCGCGCCTGCAGCGCGTCGCGCCAAACCTCCAGCGCGACCGGCCACCAGGCGTCCAGCTGCTCGTCCCGGCCATACCAGCGCCGCGATCCGGGACCGTGGACGGCATCGTCGAGGACGAGGTGGCGCGCCCCGGGCAGGAGGGCCGAGGCGACCGGGACGAGGCCGTCCCCGGCCACGACCGGCTGGCCGGGTGCGGGGTGCACGTCCTCGTAGAGGCGGCGCATCGAGCGGGAACGAGGGTCATCGGCCCCTTCGTCGCCCACGATGCCTCGCGAGGTGACGGCCAGGTACCCCGTCGTGGGCGCGAACCACGCTCCCGGAACGACCCGATTCGCGAAACGTGCTCCCGAGGTGGCAACGCGGCCGCCCCAGCGCGCCTCGTCGCCCACGAGGTGCGGCGTCCCGAGCGTCACGAGCGCGCCGATCCGGCCACTCGCGCCGAGCCGCCGGCCCTCGAACGGCTCGGGCGAGGTCAGGAGACGCCCGAGCATTCCCCCGGCACTGTGGCCGACGTAGAGGATCGGCGCGCCGCGACTGGCGGGGATCGCCGCGCTGCGCGCGCCCGCATCGAGGAGCGCCCGACCGGCCCGCGTCGTGACCGGGCCCAGGCCGCGGACCGCGCAGAGGACCCAGTCGGGCGTGTAGATCGGCGCGATGACCACGTCCGCAGCGCCCCGGTCGCGCAGCTCGGCCGCCATCGGCCGGTACCAGGCGGGCATGGTGAGGAAGCCGCCCGCGATGAGGACCACCGGGGCGAGGTCGGCCGGGTCGTCGTCACGCCAGTCGGCGGTCGTCATGTCACTCCCTTTGCGTCTGCGGCGCCCAGCGCCGGCTCCGGGGCAGGCCCCGCGATGGGAGCATGCCCCAGCTCCCGCAGCGGCCGTCCGCCGATCGCGAGCCCCAGGCCGAGCGAGACGACCATCACGACGGCGAACACGTAGAAGGGCAGGTGGATGTCCACGGCAAAGAGCGCGCCGGCCACGATCGAAGCGACGATCATCCCCAGAGTTCCGGCGGCACCGTAGACGCCCTGGGTCGTGGTCGAACGCCCCGCCGGGGTGCCGCTCGCCACGACCGCGTAGAGCGCCGGGCCCAGGAGGGCGAAGGAGACTCCTTCGAAGAACACGACGGGCAGGACCAGGACCGGGTCCTGGAGGAGCGAGTAGAGGATCCCGCTGGCCGCGGCGCTGAGGCTCCCGATGACGACGAAGAGGAGCGGCCCTCGCCGGTCGGACCAGCGGCCGGCGACGGGCGAGAGCACGAGGACGCCGAGCCCGAAGACGGCGAAGGTCAGGCCGACGAGGCCGAGGTCGGCGCCGAGCTCGGTCATCCAGAGACTCCAGATGACCTCGTAGGTGCCCGAGGCGAAGTAGCTTCCCACGTTGATGACGATCGCCGCGATGAGGAGGCGGTTCCAGAGCGACGTGGGCGCGTCCTGGGCCGCCCCAGCGGGGGCGTCCGCGTCGGCCACGTGGACGGGGAGGGGGCGACGCATGACCGTGAAGCCCAGCAGCACGGCGGCGGCAACCACGGCCACGCTGCAGAAGACGAACGGGAACACGTACCCACCGCCGAGGGCCGCACCAAGAGCCCCGAACGCCGGACCCAGGAGGAGGCCGCCCATCTGGGCCGAGCCGTAGAGCCCGAACGCCGCCCCACGCGCCTCCGGGGGCGTGGCGTCGAGGATGTATGCACGGGCGGCCGGGTCATAGGCGGCGGTCGCAAGGCCTGCCAGGGCCCGGCCGAGCACGAGGGCGGGGACACCGGTGAGGACGAGTGGCATCGGGACGACCACGGCCGTCACGAGGAGGCCGCCGAGCATCAGGAGCCGCTTGTCACCACGGTCGCCGAGCCAGCCGAAGATCGGCTCGCCCAGCAGCCGCGCCGCCGGCCAGGCGGCGACGATCCAGCCCAGCGTCGCGCTGTCGATCCCCTGCTCGGTGATGTAGAGCGGCAGGACCGGCAGGAGCGCGCCGAAGCCCAGCCAGAGGATCGCCTCGGCGATCAGAACGGGGAGGATCGGGAGGGTCCGGGCAAGCCACCCGCGGACACCCCCGGGGCGGGCATCGGTCACGCCGACATCGTACCTAGTAGACGATCTCCTCGGACTCCGGGACGCGGGCGCTCTGGGCGCCCTTCGCCTCCCAGCCGACCTGGGCGGAAACGAGCCAGTGGCCGGCGCCCTCGCGGTCGCCCATGTCGCGAATGGGGCCGGTCACGATCACACGGGCGACCGACTGGCCTCCGCGCTCGTAGCGCACCTGGGTCTCGTGCTCGCCGTAGCGATCGGTGCTGATCACGGTGAGCTCGTCCCGCGCGCAGCCCATCAGCCCCGCCAGCCAGTCCCGCGCATCCCATGTCGCCATGTGCAGGCTCCCGTCCGGATCGATCCGTCAGCGTCCATCCACGATAGCCGAGGTCTGGCCTGCGCGCGGCCCCGTCGACAGCGCTGCAACGCGAGTGGCGGCCGTGGCCCGGGCCTCGGCCGCCACTCGCGCGAACAGCTCGCGGTAGCGGCCGGCAACGGACGACCAGACCATCGCCCGGCTGTGCTCGTGGGCTCGCCGGCCCAACGCGGCTCGCAGCTCGTCATTCTCGAGCAGCCCGATGAGAGCGTCGGCCCATGCCCCGGGCGAGCCGGGCGGGACCAGCACGCCTCGGCCGCCGTCCAGCAGCTCCGCCGCATGTGCGAACGGGGTCGAGACGATCGCGCGGCCGGCGCCCATCGCGTACGACAGGGTCCCCGACACCGTTTCGTCGAGGTTCGGGTACGGCGTCACGAAGACGTCGGCGCCCTCGAGCAGGCGGGTGAGCTCGACACGACCCACGAAACGATCGATGAACCGGACGTGCTTGCCCATCCCGAGCCGCGCGACGCGCTCCTCGAGCGACCGACGGTACGTCTCGCCCTCGCCGGCCAACGTGTCCGGGTGGGTGGCACCGACGATGGCGAAGCAGGCCGTCGGGCGCGCAGCGACCACAGCCGGGAGGGCGTCGATCACGAGCTCGTAGCCTTTGCCGGGGCCGATCAGGCCGAAGCCCAGGATCACCTCGCGGCCGGCCAGCTCGATCGCGGGCTTGATCGTCTCGGCGTCGACGAAGGGTAGGTTCGGCACGCCGTGGGGGATGACGTCGATGGCGGATGCGGCCATGCCATACGTCCCTGTCAGGACCTGCGCCGCGGAGCGTGACATCACCACAGTCGCAGCAGCCGCCCGGATGAGCTCCAGGAGGATCGCGCGCTGATTGGGCGTCGGGTCGCCGGAGGACGGTGTGCAGGGTGGCCACCGCCGGGGCGTCCAGTGCGTGGACGAAGTCGAGGACGGCCGATCCGTCCTCGCCACCCCAGATGCCGTACTCGTGCTGGATCGACACCACGTCGGCGCACCTGGAGAGGTCGCGGGCGGTCCGGGAATAGTCGCCGGGCTCTTCGCGCCGGATGCGATGGTGGACCTCGCCGGGGTAGAGGAGGTTGGGACCCGCAGCGTGGATGGCGACGACCTCGCGCTCCCCCGTTGCGCTCGACAGGGCCTGCGTGAATGTGGCGATGCCGCAATGCCGGGGCGGGTAGGTCGAGGCAAACACGGTGCGGGCGATGGCGTCGCTCCTTCAGGGGCGCCGGCAACGCCGGGGTATCGCGAGGGTGCGGGCCGCTGCAGCTCCGCGCGGCGGGCGAGGCCGGCGTATGCCAAGGGCGGGCGTGGCCCGTCCGCCTGGACGGGCCACGAATCCGGCTTAGGCGGAGCGCACGTGCGCGGCGCGAGGGCCCTTGGGGCTCTGCTCGATGTCGAACTCGACGCGCTCGCCACCGACGAGGCGGTCGAAGCTCAACGAGGAATCGAGGCCGTCACGATGGAAGAAGTACTCCTTCGCATCCTCGGCGACGATGAAGCCGAAGCCGCGATCGGCAACGACCTTCTTGATGGTACCGGTGGCCACGAGGGACCTCCACACTCTTCCCGAACAGGGAGGGCGGAACGCACGGTCCGTTCGAGAAGGAGGATGACCACGCGACGCTTCGCCACGCGACGCGGCGACGACCAAGGGTAGCACGTCAGCTGACGGGGGGCCGTTTGGCCCCTTGGCGCCTTGGCGGTCTCACCGCGCGCGGGCCGGAGGCAACCGACGCCTGACGCATGTGCTTGAGGAGCACGTGGTGGCGGGTGAGCTCCGTATCCGGGTAGTCGCGGCGCTGCCGCTCCGCCGGCGAACAGTGCCCGGGCGTGCCGAGGCCGGAACGCCGTGCTCAGGACCGCGCCGCGAACCTCGACGAGCTTGAGGGCGGAGCACGGTCACCGACGTCGCCCGCCGCTGCGTGCTCCTCGAGCACGATGGAGCACCGCGGCGCGTCCGGGAGCGCCGAGGTCCGGGCCGTATGATCGGTCGATGGGATTCCCTGCGCCGTGGCTCGTCGCGCTCGTGCTGCTCTGCTTCGTGCTGGCGGCGGTCCCCACCCGTCGGCTCCTCCTGGCCGGGATCCGGCCGGCCTGGCTGTGGACGTACGTCGTCCTGCTGGTCGTGCTGGGAGTGGCCGTCGTCGCCGGGCGGGGCGCGGGTCGCTTCCTCGTCCCGTTCCTCGTCGTCCTGTACGTCGCGCCGCTCGTCGTCGGGCCGGACACGATCGCTCGGCGGCTGCGGCGGGGCCGGCGGCCCCCGAAGAACGTGGGGTCCGGCCCCGGCCGCGACGTCGGGCCGGAGGACCCGCCACCAACATGACCACGACCAGGGTCCTTCCCGGACCTGTCCTGTTCCTGGGCCATGGGGCTTCCGGGAGCGCTGCCACGATGGCGCCCCACGTCGCGGGCCTGCGGGCGCGCGGAATCGATGCTCGAGCGGTCGACCTGCCTCGCGGACGGGCGGAGCGCGCCATCCCGGTCTTCGCGGCGCTTCTCGGGACCGGTGAGCTCCGCGAGACGGAGCCGGCGGCCAGGCGCCGCATCGCCGTCGGCGGACACTCCTTCGGCGGACGCGTGGCCAGCCTCGCTGCGGCGGACGCCTGCGCAGCGGGGCGACCACCGCTCGCGCTCGTGCTCCTCTCCTACCCGCTCCACGCACCGGGCCGGTCCGACGACTGGGACGCCCGCACGGCGCACTGGCCGCGGCTCACCTGCCCCGTGATCCTGCTGTCCGGCACGTCGGACCCGTTCGCGACGCCGATGCTGCTGGAACGTGCCGTCGGCGAGCGCCTGCCCGCGGCCGAACTCGTCACCTACCCGCGGCTCGGGCACGGGCTCGTCCGCGTGCTCGATGATGCCCTGGATCGCGTGGCCGACTTCGTCCTCGCGGCGCGAGCGGACGATGCGCCGATCGGTGGGTCATAAGCACCACCCGCCCTCGTGGGCGACGCGACAAGCACCGCGCTCGGCCAATTGGCCGACGATCCGCCTTCGACGAACAGGCGGATGGCCGACCCTACCCGGACCAGCCGATCCGCCTGACGGTCCGCCCGCAAACGCTAGCGACCTTCGGCCATGGCGCGCTCGCCGGCACGGAACTCGATGAGCTCCGGCAGGCGGAGCGGATCGACCTGCGTCGCGGCCATGGCGCGCTCGCCGGCACGGAACTCGATGAGCTCCGGCAGGCGGAGCGGATCGACCTGCGTCGCGGCCATGGCGCGCTCGCCGGCACGGAACTCGATGAGCTCCGGCAGGCGGAGCGGATCGACCTGCGTCGCGGCCATGGCGCGCTCGCCGGCACGGAACTCGATGAGCTCCGGCAGGCGGAGCGGATCGACCTGCGTCGCGGCCATGGCGCGCTCGCCGGCACGGAACTCGATGAGCTCCGGCAGGCGGAGCGGATCGACCTGGAGAGCGACGCTGCTCCCGGAAGGTGATCCCGCGATCCTCGAGCTCGCGAGGATCGCTGCAGAAGCGATGGCCACGGTGACCACCGCGATGAGGAGCGCCCGGCCGAAGACGTCGGCTCGTCCGTGCGTCTGCAAGGTCCTCGAGCTCTGCTCGACCTGATTCATCGTCCTGCCTCCTGGCTGGCACTCGACTGTCGCCACGATCTCGCCCAAGCGAGGGGCTTGCCGTTGGCGCCTCTACCAGTGAGGCGTGAGATTCGACGGTACGAGCGTTCGACCGCGCGACACGAATCCCAGAATCAGTCGCACATCCCGGGGAACGTATGTACTGTGGTGCCGAGCGGGATCCGATGTCGCAGGCGATGGGGGTCGGTGACCTCTGTCGCCCGGAGAGCAGCGGGGCAGCCAGATCTTGGTTCAGCTGCAGTCAGGCTCATTCTTCGTCGGTCGCGACCGTGAGCTTCGTGAGCTGCTGGAGGCGCTCGCTGAGGCGGCATCCGGCCGCGGTCGCCTCGTCCTGGTGGGGGGTCAGCCGGGCATCGGCAAGAGTCGCCTCGCAGACGAGCTTGCGACACGAGCGCGAGAGCGTGGCCACCTGGCCCTGTGGGGCCGCGGCTGGGAGGACGCCGGAGCGCCGCCGTACTGGCCGTGGGTCCAGGCCCTGCGCGCATACCTCCGGGCAACCGAGACCGAAGATGTCCGGCGGCACATGGGATCTGGAGCCGGCGACATCGCCCAGATGCTGCCCGAGCTGCGTGACCTGTTCCCGGATCTCCCGCCGCCAGCCGACACCGGATCGGAGTCCGCGCGCTTCCAGCTGTTTGACTCGACCGCGACGCTCCTGCGCAACGCCACACGCGCCCAGCCCCTGCTCGTGGTCCTCGACGACCTGCAGGCAGCCGACGCGCCGTCCATCCTCTTCCTCCGCTTCCTGGCAAGCCAGCTGGGCGACATGTCCCTGCTCCTGGTGGGGACCTACCGCGACGTCGAGCTGACGCCCGAGCACCCGCTGGCCTTGGCGATCGCGGAGGTCGCTCGCGAGCCATCCACGCGGATGCTCATGCTCGCGGGGCTCGAAGCGGATGCGGTCGGCCAGTTCATCGAGTTGGCCGCGAACGTGACCCCGCACGGCCGCCTCGTCGCGGCCGTGTGGCGCGAGACGAGCGGCAATCCGCTGTTCGTTGGGGAAGCCGTTCGCCTCCTGTCGGCGGAGGGTCGCCTCAGCGAGGTCGCAGACCCGTTGTCACTGAGAGTCGCCGTTCCCGCAGGCGTCCGGGCGGTGATCGCCCGACGGATCGGGCACCTCAGCGATGCAACGGCTCAGGCTCTCGGACTCGGCGCCGTGCTGGGCCCCGAATTCAGCCTCGAGGTCCTGCGTAGGATCGGCGACTACGGAGCGGACCAGGTGCTCGATCTCGTCGACGAGGCGGTGCAGGCCGGATTGCTGCAGCCAGTTTCCGGTGTCCTCGGTCGGTACCGCTTCTCCCACGACCTCGTGCGCGAGACCCTGGACGCGGAGCTGTCACCGGGTCGGCGCGTGCGTCTCCACCGCCGGGTCGCTCATGTCCTCGAGGAGTTTCACGCAGCGACGATCGATGCGCATCTGGCCGAGCTCGCCTTCCACTACGTCGAAGCCGCACAGGGAGGCGACGAGACCCTGACGCTGAGCGATGTCGAGAGCATCGGGTCCAAGGCCGTCGAATATGCGAGGCGGGCCGGGGATGATGCGGCGTGGTCGCTGGCGTACGAGGAGTCGGCGCGGCTGTACTCGATGGCGCTGGCCGTGCTCGACCTCGGTCAGGTCCCGGATGACCACACCCGGACCGAGGTTCTTCTCGCGCTGGGCGACGCCCAGACTCGAGCGGGCGAGATCGACGACGCGCGAACGGCATTCCTCGAGGCCGCGAAGATCGCCAAGCGAACCGGCACCGGGCAGCAGCTGGCCCGCGCCGCGCTCGGGTTCGGTGGCAGCCACCCATGGGCGCGCCCGGGCAAGGAGACGCGCCTGATCCCGCTCCTGCAGGACGCGCTGGTCATGCTCGGCGGCAGCGATGACCGTCTCCGCCTGCGTCTCCTGGGTCGGCTCGCATGTGCCTGGCGCAGCTCGCCAGAGCGGAAGAGCGACAGCGCGGCACTGAGCCAGCAAGCGATCGAGATCGCCCGTCGCCTCGACGACCCGGCGAGCCTCAGCTACGCCCTCGGCTGCCGCTTCTGGGCAACCTGGTGGCCGGAGAACCCTGACGAGCGTCAATCGATCGCGCGGGAGATGGTGGGGATCGCCGAGGCGCTCGGGGAGGGCGAGCGGATCGCCGACGCTCACTTCGTGCGGTTCCGAAGCCTGTGCGAAGAGGGCAGGATCGCGGAGGCCCGAACCGAGGCAGCGACCCTCAGCCGAGTCGCCGAGGAGCCGCGTCAGCCGGCGGAGGTCTGGCTGGAGCAGGTGACTCGTGCCGAGCTCGCCCTGCTCGCAGGCGATTTCGACGTGGCGGAGGAGCTCATCGCCTGGGAGATGTCCTCCCGCCATCGAGTCACGTTTGCCAACGACGACGTCTCATCTGCTCGGATGCAGCGGTTTCTGGTCCGTCGTGAGCAGGGCCGGATCGCCGAGGAAGAGTCCACCGTGCGAGCCTCCATCGACGAGGTTCCCTGGTACCCGTTGCACCGAGCCGCGCTCGCGTGCCTCCTCCTCGACCTGGATCGAACCGCGGAAGCCCGCGCGGTCTTCGAGGATCTGGCCGGGGATGATTTCGGGGCCCTCTACAGGGACAACGAATGGCTGTTCGGGACGAGCCTGGCAAGCGAGGCGTGCGCCCTGCTGGGCGATGCGTCGGCGGCCGACACGCTCTATGCGCAGCTCGCCCCCTTCGCCGGGAGGCATGCGGTCGGGCATGCCGAGGGGAGTATCGGGGCAGTCGATCGCTACCTGGGCCTCCTCGCGGCCACGCTCGGCCGGCTCGACGACGCGGAACGTCATCTGACGGAGGCGATCGCTGGCAACGAGCGCATGGGCGCTCGGCCGTCGACCGCCCACAGCCAGCACGATCTCGCCCGGGTCCTGGTGCGGCGCGATCTCGCCGGCGATCGAGAACGGGCCCAGCAGCTCGACCGTGCGGCGCGCGCCACCGCGGAGGAGCTCGGCATGGTGCTGGCGCGGCAGATCCGCCCTGGGCCCCAGGAGCCGATGTCGGCGGCGGCACCCGGATCCCCCTTCACCTCCGGTACGTTTCGCCGCGAGGGCGACTACTGGACGATCGAGTTCGGGCAGGAGGCATTCCGGATCCGGGACGCCAAGGGCATGCGTCACCTGGCGCGCCTTCTGGGGGCGCCGGGTCGGGAGCTGCACGCTCTCGAGCTGGCACGCCTCGAGGCGTCGAGGCTCGATGTGAGTCCGGTCGGTGGCCCGTGCTTCTCGGCCGACGGACTGGGCGACGCCGGGCCGGTGCTCGACTCCGTAGCGAAGGCCGCCTACCGGAAGAGGCTCGATGAGCTCCAGGAGGAGCTTGCCGGAGCGGAGGCCTGGAACGACCCCGAGCGCGTCGCGCGCCTGCGGGCCGAGTCTGAGGCGGTGGTCAGCGAGCTGACGGCCGCTTTCGGACTCGGCGGTCGTGACCGCTCGGCCGTCTCCGCGGCCGAGCGGGCCCGGGTCAGCGTCACGCGGGCGATCCGAGCAGCGCTGGCGCGGATCCGCGACCAGAGCGCGGCGCTGGGCGCCCACCTGGACGCCACCATCCGCACCGGAACCTTCTGCTCCTACACACCCGACCCTCGGGCACCGATCACCTGGCGATTCTGACCGCCGGCCAAGGGGCAATGCCAGGGGCACAGCGGGAAGCGACGGCCCGCGAAGGTACTCCCGGGGGCCGGTTCGTGCGAGAGATCTGGTGAGCCCGCTGGGATTCGAACCCAGGACGCAGGGATTAAAAGTCCCTCGCTCTGCCACTGAGCTACGGGCCCACGTGGCGGCAACGATACCCGGCCTCGTGCCGGCGGGGCGGGCTATCCTCCGGCCGTGAGCCGCACCTACGATGTCCCGATCCGTGTCGTGCTGATCGTCGGGATGATGGGCGCCGGGAAGTCGAGCGTGGGCCGAGCGACCGCCCGGCTCCTTGGCTGGCCCTACCTCGACAATGACGACCAGGTCCGCGGGTTGGCCGGGCTCGCTCCGCCCGACGTCGCATCCACGCTGGGTGTCGAGGAGCTCCACCGGCTCGAGCGGGCCGCTCTCGACGCCGTGCTGGCGCACCCCGGTCCGCTCGTGGCGAGCGCGGCCGGCTCCGTCGTCGACGACGGTGCCTGGCGCGAGCAGCATGGGCAGGACGTCCTGGTGGTGTGGCTGCGTGCCCGGCCGGAGACGCTCCTTGCCCGGGTCGGCGCCGGCGCGAGCCGGCGCGCCGACGCCAGGTCGGCCACCTGGACCAGGGCCACGCTTGCCCGGCGTGAGCCGGCGTTCGCAGCCGTTGCCGATCTCGTCCTCGACATTGACGAGCGAAGCGTCGACGAGTGCGCAGCGGCGCTGATCACGGTGCTCGCCCGGCAACGCCAAGGCTGACGTCCCCGGCATGCCAGAGCCGCACCACGGCGCGCACGGATGCGGCGCGTCCGGATGGCGCGAACGGGGGCTTCGCGGAACCCCCGGTAGAATTGGCCGGTGACGACCTTCTACACCCTCGACCGGGCCAACGAGCGCCTCCGCGAGGTGCGGCCGATCCTCGAGGACCTCCGGGCGCGACGCGGCGAGCTCATGGGCCTCCGCGACCGGCTGCACGCCGCGAGCCTGGCCGAGGTGCCCAACGCTTCGAGCGGGTCCCTCGTCGACGACGCGCTCACCGACGCCGCCGGTGCCGGCGAGCCCGGCTCCGGGCGCGTCCTGGCGGCGCGCATCCAGGCCGTGATCGACCAGATGCAGGCCGGGGTGGAGCGGCTCGACGCGTGGGACGTGATGCTCCGCGACATCGAGACGGGCCTGGTGGACTTCCCGGCGCTCGTCGCCGGGCGCCAGGTCTGGCTTTGCTGGCGTCTGGGCGAGGGCGACGTCGCCTGGTGGCACGAGCTGTCGGCCGGCGTCGCGGGGAGGCGACCGCTGGTCGAGCTGGCGTGACGGAAACGCGAAATGCCGAGCCCGCGGCGGTGGTCCACGGCGGCGCCGGTGGGGCCCTGACCGTCCTGTCCCGCGCGGACGACGTGCTCCAGCCCGCCCGCGTCGTCGATCCACGGGGCCGTGCGAAGGTTCTCCGCCCTCTGCCGGCGGAAGAGCGCGAGGCGGCCGTGGCGCGCGGCCTCGCCGCCTATGCCCGGGGCGACTTCTACCTGGCCCACGAGGAGCTCGAGCCCGCCTGGATGGGAACGGCCGATCCCGCGGAGCGAGAGCTGCTCGCCGGCCTCATCAAGGTTGCGGCGGCGTTCGTGCACGTGAGCCGCGGCAACCCGGCGGGGGCCGCAACGAACCTTCGAGGGGCGCGAGTGCGCCTCGCCGGTGCAGCGGCGGCCGGCTACGACGGCGGGTTCGACGTCGCGGCGCTACTGGCGGCAATCGACGACCGGCTGGCGCGGCTCGATGCCGGGCCGGCGGGCGCGCAGTCGGCGGAGACGCCGCCAGCGGGATCGGTCCCCGACCCACCGCACGACGTTGCCGGCCCGCCGGGCCGGGCGCTTCGGCCACCACTGACCCTGGAGGCCCCCACCCTCGCACGGAGGCCGCGCGCCTGATGTTTCCGAGCCGACCGCAGATCCCCACCATCGACGTGGTCGAGGCGGCCACGGGCCAGAGCGCGGCCACGGGCCAGAGCGCGGGCGCGGGCCTGGATGGAGCCGTCGGCGCCGGGCCTGACGCTGGTGCTGACGCGGCCGCAGGCGCGGGTGCCTCGGCGGCGCCCCTCCTGGTCGACGTCCGCGAACGCAGCGAGTTCATCCAGGTCCGGGCGCCCGGCGCGGTCCTCTACCCGACCTCGTCGTTCCTCCTCCGCTTCGAGGAGCTGCCGCGGGACCGCCCGCTTCACGTGATCTGCAACAGCGGGAGCCGGTCCGCGGCCGTCACGGCTTGGCTCCTTCGCAACGGCTGGAGCGACGTCCATAACGTCGCAGGCGGCATGGTCGCCTGGGCGGGCGCCGGCCTCGAGACGCGGCGCGGACCGCTCGCTCCGGGCGAGGGCGACCTGGCCTGACGGAGTGCGGCCGGGGCTCCACGGGCCGTCAAGGGCGGCGCCGTGCCGCCGAACCAGGCCGCGCCCGGCTACGCCGCGTGGCGCCGCCGGTTGCGAAAGCGGTCGCGGAGCGCCGCGGCCTTCGCCGGGTGGTTGTACAGGTACCCGATGAGGATCAGGAGCACGAAGTTGGCGGTCGCCACGCCGGCAGCCACCAGATAGGAGAGCTGCTGGCCAACCTCGCCCTCGATTCCGAGGGCGGGCAGCACGACGTAGAAGAGGCCGAGCTGGAAGAACGGCTGGGGCGGCGCGAGGCTCGCCCGGGCAGATCCCCTGCGTGGCGACCCCGGCCGCCGTCCCGCCGACGAGGAAGGCGTTCGCCCCGGATACGACCGGCGCCGCATCGGCGAGCTCGAGGTCGGGCGGGAGGGCGCTCTGGGCGAGGGTCTCCCAGCCCGTCAGGTTGCCCTCTGCATCGGGGATGCTCCAATAGAGCTCGCCGGCACCACCCTCGCCGCCGACGTAGTAGAGCGTCCCGCTGGCGACGAAACCCATCGCGCCGGTGCGCGCGACAGGGAGGTTGACGTCCGCGGCGGACGCCTCGCTCGGGGCGTACCAGCCGGTGAGGGTGGGGATCGGGTCGCCCTCCACCAGGCCGATCGCGCCGCGCAGGACCTCGGCCGTGGGCCCGGCAGCGTCCACGCCGCCGTAGACGAAGAGGTTCGACCCCAGGACGACCGCAGTCGCCCCCGCCCGCACGTTCGGCAAGGCGGGCAGCTCGCGCCACGGCTGGAGCGCGCCCGTCGCGGACTTGAGCGGCGCCTGCCAGACCGACGAGACCGGGCCGCCGGCATCCCTGCCACCGACGAGCAGGATCCCGTCGCCCGTGACCACGGCCGTGGCTTCCGCCCGCGGCGCCGGGAGCTTCAGGTCATCGGACGCTTCCCAGGTCGTGATCTTCCCCGACGCGGCGTCAGGCGTCCCCTTGTAGACGGTGTCAGTCGGCGCGCCGGTCTCGTCGACACCGCCGATGACGAAGGCCGAGCCGGCGAAGAAGACGGCGGCGGCACCGGCGCGCGGCGCGGGCAGGGAGGCCCCGGCCGTCCAGCCGTCGATGTTGCCGTCCGCCCGGATGACGGTGGCGTAGACGCTGTCCTGCGCCGCTGCTCCGTCCGAGCCGCCGACGAGGAGTGTCTCGAGGCCGGCCGCCACGATCGCAGCGTCCGTCCGCGCCTGCGGGAGCCCCAGCTCCGGCGGGTTCGGCTGCCAGGGCAGGACCGCCCCGACCGGGGCCGGGCACGGCAGCGTCTCGATCGCAGGCGGGCAGAGATTGACCGGCGTGACGTTGAGGTTCTTGTTGAACGTCTGGAGCGGGACCCCGATCTCGATGGTCGGCTGCACCGTGGCGTACAGGGCGCGGTCCGGGATGTACGCCATCAGCATGATGATGACGACGAA
The DNA here is from genome assembly GCA_963705215.1 of uncultured Chloroflexia bacterium. Lineage (GTDB taxonomy): Bacteria > Chloroflexota > Limnocylindria > Limnocylindrales > CSP1-4 > CTSoil-043. The sequence goes on from CAVPJI010000010.1 coordinate 222,266, forward strand.
CCAGAAGGCCGCCTTCAGCGTCGCCCAGGCCCAACCGCCGGCGTCGAGCAGGCCGAAGAAGGCCCGCCGTCGGACGATCGTGGTGCCGGGACCGAGCGCCTGCGACGCCATCGTGCCTCCCTACTTCGCCGTGAGGGTGCCGGTCATGTTGGGATGGACCGTGCAGACGAAGCCGTAGGTCCCCGCGGGGAGGGCCGGCACGTCGTAGGTCCGGGTCTCGACCCCGTTGAAGATCTCCCCGGTCCAGACCGCCGGACCCGTCGGGCTGCCCTCGTGGATGGCCACGTTGTGGGGGATCCCGGCGTCGTTGTTGGCGAACTCGATCTTGAAGGGCACGCCGGCCGGGACCTCGAGGGTGTCCGTGTCGAAGGCGATCCCGGACGCGGCGATCTTCAGGGTCACGGTCTCGCCGCCGGGTGCCTCGCTCGGCGCCGTCGTCGGGGCGCCGGAGGGCCCGGGCGTGGCGCTGCCGCCACCACCGCCGAAGGCATCCTTCCAGCAGGCTGGGACCGGGGTTGCGCCGGCCGGCATCGTGTAGCTCTCGTCCCGCCAGCCGGTGCGCTCCGTCGCCTCGCCCGTTGCGTGGTCCTTCACGGTGTAGGTCAGCGTGGTCGGCGCCCGGATGAAGGCGATGAGCTCCTCGATCTGGCGATAGTTGAGGGGTCCCTTGGGCTCGAGCCAGGCAAGCATCAGCGAGTTCGGGTCACCGCAGATGAAGCGTCCACCGACGGTGAGCACCGTCTCGAGGTACTGCGGGGTCAGGTGCGTGAGGAGCTTGGCCTGCTCGTTGAGAACCGGCCCGATCCCGCCCTGGCCCGCGTCCCCGTGACAGCGCGCGCAGTTCGCCGTGTACAGCTCGGCACCCCGCTCGACGTCCGTCACCTGCTGGGCCGCCGTCTCCTTCTCCATCCGGCTGGAGCCCTCGATGCCGGGCACACCGAGCTCGTAGAAGAAGTAGCCGATCACGAAGATGACGATGAGCGACACGACGAGGAAGGCGACCCAGCGCGAGCTCCCGCTCTGGCGGATGATCTTCGCGGCGCGCTCCGGCGACAGCCCGACTGAGTGCGCCTGGGGAGGCGCCGTAAACCGCTCCGAGGGCGTGACCTCGACGGGGTCGCGCCGAACCGGCAGGCTGTCCTCGGGCCGCTGGCCGGGCTGCTGGTCGGTCATCGGGTTCCTCGCTCGATGCGATCGACGACGGCCATCAGATGCACCCCGTCGGGCTCTTGGACGGCTCCAGGCCGGGCTGGCCGAGCGCGACCGGGAGCGAGCCGAGGGTGATCTTCCCCGTGTCCAGGATCAGGGTCCCGTCGGATTCGACGATCACTGCGAAGCGGTCCATGCCGCGCGGTGCCGGCCCGAGCTCCTTCACCTTCGTGCCCAGGCGGTCGTAGCGCGAGCCGTGGCAGGCGCACTCCAGCCAGAACGACTTGAGGCACGGGTTGGGCTTGCAGCCGAGGTGCGGGCATCGCTGGTAGAGGGCGCGGACGTTGAGGGCGGTCCCGTCGCCGGTCCGGTCCTCCCCGGGGATGAACTCCTGCCGGGACGGATCGACGAGCATCACGAAAGCACGGGCCTCCTGGTAGTAGGCAGGGAAGCCGTCGCCGATCGGGAGTGCCGCGTTCGTGTTCTTGATGTCGTCCAGCTTCCCGATCGCCACTTCGCCGCCGAAGCCGCCGGAGAGATTCGGCCACACGAAGAGCAGGCTGCCGGCGGTGACCTCCAGGAGCCACAGCCCGATCCCCGCCCCGAGCGACGTCCGCAGGAGCTGGCGGCGCGAGAGCCCCTTGGGCGCCTCGTTACGCAGGGACTTCAGGGCCTCAGCCGTGAGAGCCTGGGGCTTGTCCGCGGGTTCGACGTGGTAGTTGCTCATGCCGTCCGGTCCCGTCCGTTCGCTGCGCCGGTCACAGGGAGAAGAAGAAGCCGTCCACCCAGGGCAGGGTGAACGCGTAGCCGGGTCCCCGGAAGAAGATCCCGAGGAAGGTCAGGACGAGCCCGAAGGCGCAGAAGATCGTGAACAGCACGACCGTGGTCTTGCGATCCGACGGCCGGACGGCGGTGAGGTTCCCGCGGTCGATGAAGGGGATCAGGGCCGCGCCGACGAGGACGAAGACCGGCACGAGGGCGCCGGCGACGGACGGGTGGAAGTAGGCCAGCAGCTCCTGCAGGCCCAGGAAGTACCAGGGCGCCTTTGCGATCTCGGGCGTGACGTTCGGGTTTGCCAGCTCCTCGAGCGGGGCGTTCACGATGAGCCCCATCACCAGCAGGAAGACGCTCATCGCCACCGCCGCCAGGAACTCGATGGCCAGGAGGTGCGGCCACGTCATGACCGTGTCGTCGGGCTCCTTCTGGACCCGGACAACGGCGTCCTGCTTGACCATCGCCAACAGGCGATACGGACGGGCCGACATCGGCACGCGCTGCTTGTCGATCTCGGTCCGCCGCGTGGGATCGACG
>CAVPJI010000011.1:0-77908 GCA_963705215.1 uncultured Chloroflexia bacterium
AGCCGAGGGCATCCGTCCGGGAGGCCTCGCCGGCCCCCGCGGCCGCCTGGCGCTTCTGGGCGTGCTGGACGCGCCGGGTGGCGGCGATCAGCTTCCGGTAGAGCGCGACCAGCTCGGGCTCCGGGAAGAGCCCGCCGAGGCGCTCGTCACGCGCTCGAGGACCTCGGTCTCGCGCTGCGAATCGCGGACGGTCCGGCGCCCGGTCTGCTCCTTGACGCGCCCGATCTCGAGGGCGATCTGGGCGCGCTCGTTGAGGAGGGCCACGATCGCGTGGTCGATCGCGTCGATCCGCTCGCGGAGCGGCGCGAGGGCGGCTGCCGTCGGATCGCCGGGCGCCGGCGTCGGGCTGGGCGACATCCGCCTCGTCGTGCTCAGGCATGGGGCGCCACTCCGGGCTCGCCGTCGGCCGTCGCCGCCTCGACCGCCCGCGCCGCGATCTCGCCCGCCGTCCAGCGCCGGGCCAGCTCCTCGAGCGCCCGGTGGTAGCCGGCCGCCTTCATGCCGACGAAGCGCGCAACCGCGATGTCCTCCAGGAAGTTGACCCGTCGGAACTGCTCGCGGGTCGCGGGGTCCGAGAGGTGGACCTCCGCGAACGGACGCTCGATCCCGAGGAGTGCATCGCGCAGGCTGACCGACGTGTGGGTGAGCCCGCCGGCGTTCACGATCGATGCGTCGAAGTCGCGCGCCTGGAGCCGGTCGATGAGCGCGCCCTCGTGGTTCGACTGGAAGAAGGCGACGACGACGCCGAGCTCCGCCGCCCGGGCGGCGATCCCGGCATTGATCTCGGCGAGCGTCTCGCGCCCGTAGATCGCCGGCTCTCGCGTCCCGAGCAGGTTGAGGTTCGGCCCGTTGACGACGAGGACCCGCATGGCGCGACCCGGGCCTGCCCCGGCGCCGACCCGCCCGTCTGCGCTCATATCTGCACCTCCGCCGCCGCGCCCGCGAGGATGCCCCGCGCCGCTGCCTCGACGATCTCGTCCGGCACGTCGCTGCGGACCGTGACGCCGGTCGCCGCCGGCAGCACCCAGCGGAGCCGCCCACCCGCGTGCTTCTTGTCGGTGACGATTGCCGCCAGGACGTCGGCGAGCGGGTAGGGGAGCGGGGCCCGGCCAAGGTCCAGGGCATCGAGGAGCGCCTCGACCCGCGCCGCCCGCTCGGGTGGCGTCGCTTCGACGGCGACGCCGATCCGGCACGCCGCGCGCAGCCCATAGGCCACCGCCTCGCCGTGGAGGATCCCCTCGTATCCGGCGGCCGCCTCGATCGCGTGGCCCAGGGAGTGCCCCAGGTTCAGGTTGATCCGGCCGCCCTGCTCACGCTCGTCCGCGGCGACGACCTCGACCTTGGCCCAGCCGCAGCGCTCGACCACCTCGGCCAGGCTGCCATCGTCGTGCACGGAGGGGTCACCGACGGCCATGGCCGCACCGCGCTCCTCGAGCAGCTCGAAGAGCCGCTCGTCGCCGAGCGCCGCCATCTTGGCCGCCTCGCCGAGCGCGGCGCGGAGCTGGCGGGACGGGAGCGTGCGGAGGAAGCGGACGTCGACGATCACGGCCGCCGGCTGGTGGAAGGCCCCGACCAGGTTCTTGCCCTCGGGGAGGTCGACCGCGGTCTTGCCGCCGATCGACGAGTCGATCTGGGCGACGAGCGTCGTGGGCACGTGGATGATCGGCACGCCGCGCAGCCAGGTCGCGGCCAGGAAGCCCGCCGTGTCGCCGAGCGCGCCGCCGCCGATCGCCACGAGCGGGTCACCCCGCTCCGCGCGCAGCCGGGCCAGCTCGCGCGCGGCCGCCTCCACGACGCTCATCCGCTTCGCGGCCTCGCCTTCCGGCAGGAGGAGGCGCTCGACGGGGACCGCAGCCGCGGCCAGCCCGTCGGCCAGCGCGGACCCGGCCAGCTCCCACGCCCGCGGCTCCGAGACGAGGATCGCCCGCCGGGCCTCGAGCGCCGCGAGGGCGGCCAGGACGCCCGCGACGGCGTTGCCTTCGCCCAGCTCGTACCCGCCGATCTCCGTCTCCGCCCGCAGGAGGGTCGTTCCCTCCGCGATCGGGTCGTCCACGTGGCGTTCCAGCGTCTCGACGACGCCCGACAGGCCCACGAGCCCGTTCACGCGCAGGGCCGGCGCGTAGAAGCGCGCCCGCGCCGCGGCCAGCTCGCGCATCTTCCCGATCGGGTCGCGGCCCGTGAGCAGCGGACGCGGGTTGGGGCTGTGGCGGACCCGCTGGGCCAGGACCTCCGCGGGGGCGTCGAGCCACGCCACGCGGCGGCCGCGGTAGAGGAGCCAGCGATTGCGCGGGTCGACCGGGGCGCCGCCGCCGGTGGAGATGACGCGGCGCAGGCCCGGCTCGGGGTCGGCGGGGCCCAGGCCGGCCACGGCGGCCCGCTCGCGAGCCCGGAAGCCCGCCTCGCCCTCCTCGTCGAAGATCGCGGCGATCGGCTGCCCGGCCGCGGCGGCGATCACCTCGTCGAGGTCGACCAGCTCCGCCGTGTGGCGGCGGGCGAGCCGGCGCGCGGCCGCGGTCTTGCCGCCCCCGGGGAGCCCGACGAGCACGAGGTCCACTACCGGGTCCTAGTCGTCGCCGCCGGATCCGGCCGTCGCCCGCCGGCCGATCCGCTCGCGGTAGCGGTCGAGGTTGTCGCGCACCTCGGCAAGGGAGTCGCCGCCGGCCTTCTCCAGCAAGAAGCCGGCCACGGTGAGGAGCACCATCGCCTCGCCGATGACGCCGGCGGCCGGCACCACGGAGATGTCGGAGCGCTCGTAGTGCGCCTTCTCGACCGCCTCGCCGGTCCGGAGGTCGGCCGAGGGGAGGGGCCGGGCCAGCGTGGAGATCGGCTTCACGGCTCCCCGCACCACGAGGGGCGCGCCGTTCGTGATCCCGCCCGTCAGGCCGCCGGCGTTGTTCGAGCGGTGGATCCAGTCGCCGGCCGCGTCGCGTCCCTCGATGACGTCGTGGACCTCCGAGCCCAGGAGCCGCGTCTGCTCGAACCCGAGGCCCAGCTCCACCCCCTTGACGCTCGGGATGCTCATGATCGCGGACGCCAGCGCGCCGTCGAGGCGGCGGTCCCAGTGGACGTGGCTGCCGAGGCCGATCGGGAGGCCGTGGGCAACAACCTCGAAGATGCCCCCGACCGTGTTGCCGGACGCGCGCGCCTCGTCGATCCGGTCGATCATCCGTGCCTCGGCGTCGGGGTCGGGGCAGCGCAGGGGCGACGCATCAGCCTCCTCGCGCGAGCGGGTGCAGGCAGCGCGGTCGACCGCGACCCCCCCGACCTCGGCCGTGAACGACCAGACCTCGATCCCGAGCTCGGCGAGGAACGCCCGGCAGACCGCGCCCGCGGCGACGCGCGCGGCCGTCTCGCGGGCCGAGGCGCGCTCGAGGATCGGGCGGACGTCGTCGAAGCCGTACTTCAGCGCGCCGGCGAGGTCGGCATGGCCGGGGCGGACCCGGGTCACCGCCTGGGCCCGCTTGTTGCCGCCGTCGGCGAGCGCGGCCAGCTCGGCGGCGTCCTCGTCGGTCAGCGGCTCCACCTGCATGACCCGCGTCCAGCTCTCCCAGTCGCGGTTGCGGACCAGGAGGAGCACCGGGGAGCCGATCGTCCGTCCGTGGCGGACCCCGGCCAGGATCTCGGCCCGGTCCTGCTCGATCGCCTGGCGCGCGCCGCGGCCGTAGCCGCCCTGGCGCCGGCGCAGGTCGACCGCGATCGCGTCCGCGGTCACGGGGATCCCGGCGGGCAGTCCCTCGAGCGTCGCGCCGAGCGCGGGCCCGTGCGACTCCCCGGCCGTCAGGAAGCGGAAGCCGGTCATGGCGACCGTCAGGCCCCCGGCTCTCCGGCCGTGCCGGCGCCTTCGTCGGCCGCTCCGCCCACGTCCGCGCCGACGGCGGCGAGGCCCGCGGCAAGCTTCTCGTGCATGAGCTGCACGGGTGCTGCCTGGCCCGTCCACAGGGTGAACGCGGCGGCGCCCTGGTGGAGGAGCATCACCTCGCCGCTGAGAACCTGGCAGCCGGCGGCCGCTGCGTCGCGCAGGAGGCGCGAGCGGGGCGGGTTGTAGATGAGGTCCATCACGAGGAGGTCGGGCGGCATCAGCTCGGCGGGGATCGGCGTCTCGTCGTCGTGGAGGCCGACGGCCGTGGCGTTCACGAGCACCTTCGTCTTGGCCAGCTCGGCCTCGATGATCGACTCGTGCCAGGGCATCGCCCGCAGCTCCATGTGGGCCGCGCTCCGGGCGAAGTGGCGAACCAGCCCCTCTGCCCGATGCAGGTGGCGATTGAACACGACGATCCGCAGGAAGCCTTCGGCAACGAGCCCGTGGACGACGGCCCGTGCCCCGCCCCCCGAGCCCAGGACCACCGCCTGGCGGGGCATGCGCTGCTTGCCGACGAGGGTCTCGAGGGCGACCCGGAAGCCCGGCACGTCCGTGTTGTGGCCCACGAGGCGCTTCCCCTCGCGGGTGATCGTGTTGACCGCGCCGGTGGCGTGGGCCTCCTCGGTCAGGCGATCCACGAGCGTCACCGCCTTCTCCTTGTGGGGGATGGTGACGTTGGCGCCCAGGAAGTCGTCGGAGCGCAGCTCTGCGATCGCATCGGCGAGCTCGAGCGGCGATCGATCCCACAGCTCGTAGGTGGCGGGGATGCCGGCCGCGTCGAACGCCGCCTGCTGCATCGCGCCGGAGAGCGAGTGGGCGACCGGATGGCCGATGAGGACGACCCGTTTCGTCATGCTCGAACCCTTTCCAGCTCTCCGAAGAAGCCCGGGTAGGAGACGTCCGCCGACCCCGGGTCGCGAACGACCGTCTCACCCCGCGCCACGAGGCCGGCCACCGCGAAGGTCATCGCCAGGCGGTGGTCGTGGTGTGTCTCGACCGTCGCTCCGGTGAGCGTGCGGCCGCCATCGATCTCGATCGTGTCGCCGACGACCGTGACCCGCGCGCCCAGCGCCGCGAGCCCGGCCGCGATCCCGGCGACGCGGTCCGATTCCTTGTGGCGCAGCTCGCCGGTGCCGCGGATCACGGTCCGCCCGCTCGCCACCGCGGCGGCAAGGCAGAGAGCCGGGATCTCGTCGATCGCCGCGGCGACCTCGGCGGCCGTCACGTCGATCCCCCGAAGCGTGCTGCTCCGAACGACGAGGTCCGCCAGCGGCTCGCCGCATTCCTCGTCGCCCGCCGCGCCGACGGGGCGCACCTCGATCTCGGCGCCCATCCGTCGCAGCAGATCGATGATCTCACGCCGGGTCGGGTTCGTGCCGACGTTTCGCAGGGTGAGCTCCGCGTCGGGGTGGATCGCGGCCGCCACGAGCCAGAACACGGCCCCGGAGACGTCACCGGGCACCAGCTGATCGAGCGGGGCGACGCGGGCCGCGCCGTCGAGCGCGTGCACGGCTCCGCCATCGGCGAGGTGCTCCGTCCGCACGGCCACGCCGCGAGCGCGCAGCATCCGCTCGGTGTGGTCGCGGGTCGCCACTGCCTCGCGGACCGTCGTCGTGCCCATCGCGGCGAGCCCGGCCAGGAGCACCGCCGATTTCACCTGGGCGGAGGGCACCGCGGTCGCGTGGTCGATGGGCGTGAGGGGCGGCCGGCCCGTGATCGCCAGCGGGGGCAGCGTCGCGCCTGCCCGCCCGGCGACCGTGGCCCCCATCGCAGCCAGCGGTGCGGCCACGCGGCCCATCGGCCGCTCTCGCAGCGAGCCGTCCCCGTCGAGCACGGCAAAGCCGGGCAGGCCGGCGAGGATGCCCGCGGTCAGCCGGAGCGTCGTGCCGGAGTTCTGGCAGTCGAGGACGCCGGCGGGCTCGCGCAGGTTGGCGCGACCGGGCGAGACGACGCGGTAGTCGACCACCCTCGGGTCGTCACCCAGACGCTCCACGGTCGCGCCGAGGGCGGCCACGATCCCGGCCGTCGCGCGCACATCGGCCCCGTCGCCGGCGCCGGAGATCCGGCTCTCTCCCTCCGCGAGCAGGGCCAGGAGCAGGGCCCGGTGGCTGACCGACTTGTCGCCGGGCGGCCGGACCTCGCCGCGCAGACGCGGGGCTGGGCGGACGGCGACGGCAGCCGGGGTCGGCACGGCGGCGCGCTCGGCCGTCAGGCGTGCGCGGCGGCGACCATCGCCGGCCCGCGCGTTGCGTGGATGGCGCGGACCTGGCCGTGGACGGCGCGGGCTGCGATCGCGAGGTCGGCGAACTGGCTCGGGGTCACCGACTGATCGCCGTCGGAGAGTGCCTCCGCGGGGCGCGGGTGGACCTCGATAAGGAGCCCGTCGGCGCCGGCCGCAGTCCCCGCCAGGGCGAGCGGCGAGACGAGCCAGCGCTTCCCGGCTGCGTGCGACGGGTCGATCCAGACCGGCAGGTGGGTCAGCTGGTGGACGAGCGGCACCGAGGTCACATCGAGCGTGTTCCGGTAGGCGGTCTCGAAGGTCCGGATGCCGCGCTCGCAGAGGATCACGTTCGGGTTGCCGCTCGACATGATGTACTCGGCTGCCATGAGCCACTCCTCGATCGTGCCCGAAAGGCCGCGCTTGAGGAGCACCGGCCGACCGATCCGCCCGACGGCCATGAGGAGCGAGTAGTTCTGCATGTTCCGGGCGCCGATCTGGAGGATGTCGGCGTACTCCGCAACGTGCTCCACCTGGCCCGGCTCCATCACCTCGGTGACGACCGGCAGCCCGGTTCGTTCGCGCGCCTCGGCCAGGAAGCGGAGCCCCTGGAGCCCGAGCCCCTGGAACGAGTACGGGCTCGTGCGCGGCTTGAAGGCCCCGCCGCGCAGGACGTTGGCGCCGGCCGCCGAGACCGCCTCGGCGGTCTCGAAGAGCTGGTCGCGGGATTCGACGGCGCAGGGCCCGGCGGCGAGGGTCAGCGAGCCGTCGCCGATCGTGAGATCGCCGACGCGGACGATCGTGTCCTCGGGATGGAATGCGCGCGAGGTCAGCTTGAAGGGCCGGGTGGTCCGGGTGACCGCCGCCACTCCGGGCAGCGCGGTCAGGCGCTCGGCCAGCGGTTCGACCCAGGCCCCGCCCTCACCCAGGACGGCGACCACGACGGCCGCGCCGTCGCGGTTCTCGTGGGGCGTGAGACCCTCCTCCAGGACGGCCCCGCGCACCGCGTTCAGCTGCTCCTCGGTCGCCTCGACCGCCATCACCACGAACATCTGCCTGAGCCTCGCATCCCGGCCGCCCTCGCGGCTCTCGATACCCTCCCGGGTCCCGGCCATCATCCTCCGCCGTGGGAACAAAAAAGCAGAGGTCCTGCGGCCTCTGCTCATACCCGGCACGTCCGCCCCCGGAGCTCACGCTCCGGGTCGCGTCATGCCGGGCTCGGAAAGTAGAAGTGGTGCGTTCTCACGACCCGGCCACGATACCGGGCGTGCTCGCCAGTGTCAAAGCGCGTCCGTGGTCGGCGCCCATCCGACCGGTCGTGGTGGCCCTGCCGCACGTCCGGGTCGGACCCCACGCGAATCCTCGGTCGAGACCCGCCACTGTCACCGACACCCGCCGCCGGCAACGACACTCGCCGCCGGCAACGACACTCGCCGCCGGCCGCGCCTGCGCTCTCTGGTAGAATCCGCCGCGCCGTGGCCCGGAGAGGTCGCATAGAGGCCTAGTGCAGCGGTTTGCTAAACCGCCAGGTGGGGTAACCTGCCTCGAGGGTTCGAATCCCTCCCTCTCCGCCACCTTTCGTGCGCCCGTAGCTCAGCGGATAGAGCGCCAGGTTGCGGACCTGGAGGTCGTGGGTTCGAGTCCCGCCGGGCGCGCCAACTGCCTTACGTCGGCGACCCTCCGGAACGACCCCGGCCATGGGTCTCTCGTTGGTTGCACCGACCGTGACCTGCGCCTCCCCGGCGCGCCGTGACGAGGCGGCGATCCGCGACGGTGCGGCCGCGGCGACCTCGACACTCTCCTGCGAACGACGCCGGTGGAGTGCGTCCTGATCCCCACGACCTCGACGAGGCGTCCGGGTTTGTGCCGCATGGCCGTCCTCCTCGACGGTCGACTCCGCCGGAAGGGAGCCGCGATCGCGACCTTCAAGGCGACGGCCGTCCCCTCGATCCCGTTCGCGACCCGACGGAACTCGCCGTTGCCCACAAAGAACGGCCGGGCCACGAAGCCCGGCCATTCCGGTTGAGGGGAGGGTGATCAGAACCCGCGCGGCAGGTCGATCGGGCGCAGGACGAGTGCGATCGTGTGGATGACGCTCTTGCCGTTGCTGGTCTCGATGTCGAGGCCGCCCCGGACGAGGCGTCGGATATGAGGGCGTCGGGGTCCTTGTCGATCAGGCTGACGAACCAGCGGCCCACGTTGATCTTGAAGGTGCCACCACCGACGGTGGGAACGTCCACGCCGTCGAGCCCGGGCACGGCCGAGGACAGGACCTTCCCGCCGACCACGTGGTAGAGGAGAACGGCTTCGATCGTGTCGATCGTCGCGGCGTCGCCGACGACCCCGGAAACGGCGCCGACGAGCTTGTCGAGGACGGTCGCCTCGCTCCAGTACCAGCGTCCGGTCAGGCTGAAGACGAGCCAGCGGAAGGCGTTGTCGTTCGGCGCGAAGACGGTCAGCTCCGCGTCGGGGTTGTTCAACGCGGCGACGGTCGTGTTGGCCGCGCCCTTGGCGTTGACCACGGCCTCGGCGGCGGCCTCGAGGATGTCGTAGTCGCGGCCGTTGAGGTCGAACCCGTCGTCGACGGCGAGGACCGCGTAGACGGAGCCTGGCGCGGCGGCGCTGTTGCCGAACGGCTCGGTCGCGGCGGCCGGGACGGCGAGGGCGCCGGCAAGGAGGGCTCCTCCGAGGAGGGCGGTGAAGGTGCGGCGGATGCGCATGTCGGATGGCTCCCTGGGTTCGGGCCACCGGGGAGGCGGGCCCGTCGACATCCCGTTCGGACGGACCCGCCGCCCGGATTGGCCTCGGGGCCGCGCCGCCGCTGCCGATCAGCGATGCAGGTGCCGCGCCGCGACGAAGCTCAGGCCGTGCTCCGTGAGCGCCCGCGCCGTGTGGTTCGTCGCGTCGAGCTTGTCCATGAAGTTGAGCTGCAGGCTCTCCCAGTCGCCGCTTGCGATGACCTCGTCCTCGGCCCGGAAGTAGTCCAGGATGTCCGAGGGGTGGGCCCGCGCCCCGTCCACCTCCGGGTCGCCTCCTTCGTGCTTGGCCGAGATGTTCGGCGACATGGTCGGCGAGCGCCACGAGCTCGTCGCGCCGGTCGTACGGCTGGCAGCACGATGCTCTTCAACGTCTCGGTGATGTGGTGCTCGAAGCGGATGACATCCTCGAAGCCGAGCGCCCGCCGGACCTCGGCCGTGATCTCGAGCGTCTCGTTGTTGGCCGAGTTGCCCCAGTTGAAGCCGACGAGCGCCGAGGTGCCGTCGTCGCGGGCGAAGAGCTTCGCCCCGATCAGCGTCCACAGCCCGGCGTACGGGTTGTCGTTGCCCATGAAGACCGAGATCTTGAACTCGATATCCACGCCGAGCCGGTGGAGGAGGTAACCGGCCAGCACGGTCCCCGGGTTGATGTTGAGGACCTGGCGCACGCCGTACTCGGTGTAGAAGTAGAGGAACTCGTCGAGCCAGAGGAGCGGGTGGTCGTTCGGCTGGCCGATGCCGCCGAAGTAGCCGGTGATCGTGGCCGGGCCGCCCAGGTGGACATTCGAGCCGTCGGTGCCCTTGGTGTCGAGCGTCTCGACGAAGCTGGCGCCGATGATCTCATCGCCGCCGCGATCGCCGGGAGGTCGCCTTCGGCCTCCTGCTCCTTCATCCGGCGGACCTGGATCCAGCGGGCCGGCATGAGCGAGCGCTCGGCGATCGCCTTGCGCGCCGCCGCGATCACCCACGGGAAGTACTGGAGCGCGCTGACCTCCAGGGTGACCGCCAATGTCGTCGCGGAATGCGGTCGTGTCCGCCGCCGCACCCAGCACGCCGCGGCGGAAGTCGGCGACGCTGACGAAGGCGCCCCGTTCGCGCTCGCCCGCGAGCCACTCGAGGTCGGCGAGGTAGGCCGGGTGGGCGGCCCGGACGCGCGCGAGCAGGGCCGGCAGCTCGCCGGCCGCCCGGGCCCGGGCGTTGATCTCCTCCGGCGTCCCGTAGCGGGCGACGACGGCCAGGATGTCGTTGACGACCCGCGATTCGGGGTCGAGCAGCAGGGCGTTCAGGTCGTCGAGCCGGGCGCTCGGGATCGCGAGCCGGCTCCGAAGGTCGGCGGTCACCTTGTCCACGGGCGCGGTCATGCGAGGAGCCTGACGAGCTCGTCGTACTCCTCGTCCTTCATGCCGAACCAGTTCTCGGGTTGCGGGAAGGTCCGTCCGGTCACCTCGTCGACATAGGCCGCGAGGCCCTCGCGGATCACCGCCCCTGCGTCCGCGAAGACCTTCGCCATGCGCGGCGTGAACTTGGGGTAGAGCGCGAACGCGTCGTGGTAGATCAGGAGCTGGCCGTGGGCGTGCGGGCCCCGAGCCCAGGCTCATGATGATGCAGTGCTCGGCGCGCTCGGTGATCAGCTGGCAGACCCGGTCGGGGACCAGCTCCAGCAGGATGCAGAACGCGCCGGCCTCCTCGAGCGCCTTGCGCGTCGTCGACGATCTTCTTCGCCTGCGCGGCGCCCTTGCCCTGGAGCCGGAAGCCGCCCAGGGCGCTGACGCTCTGCGGCGTGAGCCCCAGGTGGCCGATGACCGGGATGCCGGCCCGCGCGATCCCCGTCACGCGGTCGGCCATCTCGGCCCCGCCCTCCAGCTTCACCGCGTCGCAGCCGGCCTCGGCCATAAAGCGCCCGGCGTTGCGGATGGCCGATCTCCACCGCTGGGCTGGTAGCTCATGTAGGGCATGTCGCCGACGACCCAGGCCGTTGGGCGCCCCGCGCCGCACGGCCGCGGCGTGGCGGATCATGTCGTCCATCGTGACCGGCAGGGTGCTATCGAAGCCGAGCATGGTCATGCCCAGGCTGTCGCCCACGAGGATCATATCGATCCCGGCCTGCTCCTGGAGATAGGCGGTCGGGTAGTCGTAGCAGGTCAGCCAGGTGATCGGCGCGCCGTCCGCGACCTTCGCGAACAGCGTTGGCAGGGTGACCTTCTTGCGCTCGGGCACCGGGTTCTCCTCTCGCTGGCCGCGCCGCCGCGGCGTCGTCGTCAGCCGCCATTCTGGGCGCCCCGGGCGTCGCGGGACGCGCCAATTCGACACGACGCGGCGAAGGGGTTCGCCCGCTTCGGCTACTCGTTGACCTCGGAAGGGATCGCGACGGGCACAGCCCGCCGACGCAGCGCGGGAAGCCGAATCCCGAGGATGAGGGCGAGCGACACGAAGACCAGGAGCGACCCCGCCAGGAACGTCGGCGAGATCGCCTCGGCCAGGAAGATGGCTCCCCACAGCGAGCCGAAGACTGGGTTGAGGAAGGTGACCGTGCTCGTCGCCATCGGCCCCACGTCGCGGTTCAGGCCAAAGAGGATCGGCCAGGCGATCGCGGTCGAGAAGAGGGCGATCCCGAGCATCGCCACCGCGCTCTCCGTGCTCGGCTCGATGTCGCCGGCCGAGAGCGCCGCCAGCGGGGCCAGCATCAGCGAAGCCGCGATCAGCTGCCCCAGCGCCAGCTGGACCGGCGGCTGCGGCCCCATGCGCTGCCGGATGTAGATGAGCGCAACGCCGTACGACGCAGCGCCCGCCGTCGCCGCAACGACTGCGACGAGCGCGTCGGGGGCGAGCTGGAGCCCTTCCAGCCCCACGATGATCCCCACGCCCGCGAAACCCAGGACGATCGCCGCAATCCGCCGCGGCGTCGGCGCCTGGTGGACCCACGCTGCGAGGATGATCGCCGTCCAGAGCGGCGTGGTCGCGTTGATGATCGAGCCGAGACCGGCGGTCAGCGATCGCTCCGCGTAGGCGAAGAGGGCGAACGGCGCCGCCGCCATGAAGAACCCGACGAAGGCGTAGTCGCGCCAGTGGCTGCGCAGCGCGGCGAGCCGTTCGCGACCGGCGAACGGGAGGAGGATGAGGGCGGCGATCGACACCCGGCCGAACGCAACGACGAGCGCGGGGAGCTCGGGCGCGGCGAGGCGCATGAAGAGGAACGCGCCGCCGAACGCAGCGCCGCAGTAGACCAGCGAAGCCAGGACGCGCGGGCTCACCACCGACCCCCCAATGCCAAGTGCAGACGAAGGCGTCACGGTAGAGCGCCAATCAGCGATGCAGGTGCCGCGCCGCGACGAAGCTCAGGCCGTGCTCCGTGAGCGCCCGCGCCGTGTGGTTCGTCGCGTCGAGCTTGTCCATGAAGTTGAGCTGCAGGCTCTCCCAGTCGCCGCTTGCGATGACCTCGTCCTCGGCCCGGAAGTAGTCCAGGATGTCCGAGGGGTGGGCCCGCGCCCCGTCCACCTCCGGGTCGCCTCCTTCGTGCTTGGCCGAGATGTTCGGGACATGGTCCGCGAGCGCCACGAGCTCCTCGCGCCGATCGTAGGGTTGCAGCACGATGCTCTTGAACGTCTCGGTGATGTGGTGCTCGAAGCGGATGACATCCTCGAAGCCGAGCGCCCGCCGGACCTCGGCCGTGATCTCGAGCGTCTCGTTGTTGGCCGAGTTGCCCCAGTTGAAGCCGACCAGCGCCGAAGTGCCGTCGTCACGGGCGAAGAGCTTCGCCCCGATCAGCGTCCACAGCCCGGCGTACGGGTTGTCGTTGCCCATGAAGACCGAGATCTTGAACTCGATGTCCACGCCGAGCCGGTGGAGGAGGTAGCCGGCCAGCACAGTCCCCGGGTTGATGTTGAGGACCTGGCGCACGCCGTACTCGGTGTAGAAGTGGAGGAACTCCTCGAGCCAGAGGAGCGGGTGGTCGTTCGGCTGGCCGATGCCGCCGAAGTAGCCGGTGATCGTGGCCGGGCCGCCCAGGTGGACGTTCGAGCCGTCGGTGCCCTTTGTGTCGAGCGTCTCGACGAAGCTGGCGCCGATGATCTGCATCGCCGCCGCGATCGCCGGGAGGTCGCCTTCGGCCTCCTGCTCCTTCATCCGGCGGACCTGGATCCAGCGGGCGGGCATGAGCGAGCGCTCGGCGATCGCCTTGCGCGCCGCCGCGATCACCCACGGGAAGTACTGGAGCGCGCTGACCTCCAGCGTGACCGCCAATTCGTCGCGGAATGCGGTCGTGTCCGCCGCCGCACCCAGCACGCCGCGGCGGAAGTCGGCGACGCTGACGAAGGCGCCCCGTTCGCGCTCGCCCGCGAGCCACTCGAGGTCGGCGAGGTAGGCCGGGTGGGCGGCGCGGACGCGCGCGAGCAGGGCCGGCAGCTTGCCGGCCGCCCGGGCCCGGGCGTTGATCTCCTCCGGCGTCCCGTAGCGGGCGACGACGGCCAGGATGTCGTTGACGACCCGTGATTCGGGGTCGAGCAGCAGGGCGTTCAGGTCGTCGAGCCGGGCGCTCGGGATCGCGAGCCGGCTCCGAAGGTCGGCGGTCACCTTGTCCACGGGCGCGGTCATGCGAGGAGCCTGACGAGCTCGTCGTACTCCTCGTCCTTCATGCCAAACCAGTTCTCGGGTTGCGGGAAGGTCCGTCCGGTCACCTCGTCGACATAGGCCGCGAGGCCCTCGCGGATCACCGCCCCTGCGTCCGCGAAGACCTTCGCCATCCGCGGCGTGAACTTGGGGTAGAGCGCGAACGCGTCGTGGTAGATCAGCAGCTGGCCGTGGGCGTCGGGCCCCGAGCCCAAGCTCATGATGATGCAGTGCTCGGCGCGCTCCGTGATGAGCCGGCAGACCCGGTCGGGGACGAGCTCCAGCAGGATGCAGAACGCGCCGGCCTCCTCGAGCGCCCGCGCGTCGTCGACGATCTTCTTCGCCTGCGCGGCGCCCTTGCCCTGGAGCCGGAAGCCGCCCTGGGCGCTAACGCTCTGCGGCGTGAGCCCCAGGTGGCCGATGACCGGGATCCCGGCCCGCGCGATCCCCATCACGCGGTCGGCCATCTCGGCCCCGCCCTCCAGCTTCACGGCGTCGCAGCCGGCCTCGGCCATGAAGCGCCCGGCGTTGCGGATCGCCGACTCCACCGAGGGCTGGTAGCTCATGTACGGCATGTCGCCGACGACCCATGCCGTAGGCGCCCCGCGCCGCACCGCCGCGGCGTGGCGGATCATGTCGTCCATCGTGACCGGCAGGGTGGAATCGAAGCCGAGCATCGTCATGCCCAGGCTGTCCCCGACGAGGATCATGTCGATCCCGGCCTGCTCCTGGAGATGAGCGGTCGGGTAGTCGTAGCAGGTCAGCCAGGTGATCGGCGCGCCGTCCGACACCTTCGCGAACAGCGTTGGCAGGGTGACCTTCTTGCGCTCGGGCACCGGGTTCTCCTCTCGCTGGCCGCGCCGCCGCGGCGTCGTCGTCAGCCGCCATTCTGGGCGCCCCGGGCGTCGCGGGACGCGCCAATTCGACACGACGCGGCGAAGGGGTTCGCCCGCTTCGGCTACTCGTTGACCTCGGAAGGGATCGCGACGGGCACAGCCCGCCGACGCAGCGCGGGAAGCCGAATCCCGAGGATGAGGGCGAGCGACACGAAGACCAGGAGCGACCCCGCCAGGAACGTCGGCGAGATCGCCTCGGCCAGGAAGATGGCTCCCCACAGCGAGCCGAAGACTGGGTTGAGGAAGGTGACCGTGCTCGTCGCCATCGGCCCCACGTCGCGGTTCAGGCCAAAGAGGATCGGCCAGGCGATCGCGGTCGAGAAGAGGGCGATCCCGAGCATCGCCACCGCGCTCTCCGTGCTCGGCTCGATGTCGCCGGCCGAGAGCGCCGCCAGCGGGGCCAGCATCAGCGAAGCCGCGATCAGCTGCCCCAGCGCGAGCTGGACCGGCGGCTGCGGCCCCATGCGCTGCCGGATGTAGATGAGCGCAACGCCGTACGACGCAGCGCCCGCCGTCGCCGCAACGACTGCGACGAGCGCGTCGGGGGCGAGCTGGAGCCCTTCCAGCCCCACGATGATCCCCACGCCCGCGAAACCCAGGACGATCGCCGCAATCCGCCGCGGCGTCGGCGCCTGGTGGACCCACGCTGCGAGGATGATCGCCGTCCAGAGCGGCGTGGTCGCGTTGATGATCGAGCCGAGACCGGCGGTCAGCGATCGCTCCGCGTAGGCGAAGAGGGCGAACGGCGCCGCCGCCATGAAGAACCCGACGAAGGCGTAGTCGCGCCAGTGGCTGCGCAGCGCGGCGAGCCGTTCGCGACCGGCGACCGGGAGGAGGATGAGGGCGGCGATCGACACCCGGCCGAACGCAACGACGAGCGCGGGGAGCTCGGGCGCGGCGAGGCGCATGAAGAGGAACGCGCCGCCGAACGCAGCGCCGCAGTAGACCAGCGAAGCCAGGACGCGCGGGCTCACCACCGACCCCCCAATGCCAAGTGCAGACGAAGGCGTCACGGTAGAGCGCCACTCGCGAATCGTCCAGCGAGGGGCCACCGGAGAAAGCATCCCAACGTCCGCGCTGGCGCGCGGCCCTGCTCCTCTGGCCCGCTGCCCTGCTCCCCTGGCCGTGCTGATGCGTCGCGATCGCCGGCCATGGGCGGCCAGCCCCTCCCGTTCGCCCGCGCGTCGGCAGATGCCCTCCGGACGGGCGTAGGCTACCGTCGACGACGTCCCTCCGCGCCCCCCGAGCACGGACCACGCAGCGCGGAACGGCATCTGCTCTCTCCGACGGCACCGGGAATGAGATGCTTCGCCGCCGGAGCGCCCGCGAGGCGGCGACCATTGTGAAGGAGCAGGAGCATGGAGCGGATCGGCGTCGTGGGGCTCGGCACGATGGGGGGCGCGATGGCCGCGAACCTCGCGCGAGCGGGCTTTCCGGTCGGGGTCTGGAACCGCACGGCCGGGCGCGCGGATCGGCTGGAAGAGCTCGGCGTGACGCTCGCCGCCAGCCCGGCGGCTCTGGCGGCTGACGTCGACATCGTGATCGTCTGCGTCTCCGACACCCCCGACGTCGAGGCGGTCATCTTCGGAGCCGACGGGGTGGCCGAGGGCGCGACCCCCGGCGCCCTCGTGATCGACTGCTCCACGATCGATCCAGGCGCCAGCCGCGGCTTCGCGGCCCGCCTGGCGGCCCAAGAGATCGGCTTCGTCGACGCGCCCGTGACCGGCGGCAGCGAGGGGGCGCAGAACGCGACGCTGGCGATCCTGGTCGGCGGCGACCCCGCCCACGTCGAGCGGGCCCGCCCCATCCTCGCGGCCATCGGCCGGACGATCACCCACTTCGGCCCGGCCGGCGCAGGCCAGTCGGCCAAGGCCGTCAACCAGGTGATCCTCGCCGGCACTTACCTCGCCGTGGCCGAGGGCCTCGTGCTGGCGTTGAAGGCGGGCCTCGACCCAGAGCAGGTCGTCGCGGCCCTCTCGAGCGGCGCCGCCCAGAGCTGGGTCCTCGCGAACCGCAGTGGGCGCATGCTCGCCAACGACTACCCGCGTGGATTCCGGGTGGCGCTCCACCTCAAGGACCTGGGAATTGCTCTCTCGATGGCCCGCGAGACGGGAGCCGCGCTCCCCGTGGCCGCCCTGGCCGCCCAGCTCGAGGCCGGCCTCGTGGCGCAGGGCCACGCCGACGACGACATGTCGGCGCTGGCCCGGTCGATCCGGTCGCTCTCCGGTTTGGACGCGTAGGCGCCGCCGCCCTTCCGGCGCGGGCGTACCATCAGCCCATGCACTACGAGCTGTTCATGGGCGCAGCCCTGGGCGAGGCCCGCGCGGCGCTGGAGCGCGGCGAGCGCCCTCACGGCGCGGCTGCGGTCCTCGGAGAAGCGCTCGTGGCGAGCAGCCACGAGGAGGTCGCGTCGCGCAACGACCCGACCGCCCATGCCGTCATCCTGGCCCTGCGCGAGGCGGCCAAGCGGCTGGACACCCGGTCGCTCTCGGGGCTCACCGTCTTCAGCACCGTGGAACCGTGTTCCATGTGCGTCGGCGCGCTCCTCGAGGCCGACGCCGACTGCCTCGTCTACGCGCTGTCCGATCCCGTCGCCGGCGCCGCCGGCTCGGTGGTCCAGCTGGCCAACAATCCGGCCCTCCCGCGTCGGCTAGACCTCATCAGCGGGATCCTTCGGTCCGACGCCGCCGAGCTGGCCGACGCCGCAGCCCGCCGGGCTCCCTGACGCCGCTTCCCGACGCCGCCTCCGACGCCGCTTCCGCGCCGCTTTGCTATCCTCCGCGGCGGAGAGGTGTCCGAGTGGTTGAAGGTGCCGCTCTCGAAAAGCGGTGTGCGCAAGCACCGTGGGTTCGAATCCCACCCTCTCCGCCACTCCCATCCCGACCCGACGGCCCGCCGCGCGCACCAGCCCGGGCCGTGGCGCACCACCCGCGGAGAGGTCGCCTAGAGGCCTAGGGCGCCGCACTGGAAATGCGGTATGGGGCAACCCATCGAGGGTTCGAATCCCTCCCTCTCCGCCACCCTTCCAGGGACCCCTGCCGACCCCGTGCCGGGGGGTCCGGCCCGCGACCGGTACCTCCGCGGCCCGATCAGCTCCGGACCGCCACGAGATGGAGGTCGAGGTCCGGCAGCCGCTCGGCCAGCCGCTCGCCGAGCGGCCGGCGGGCGAGACTCTCCAGGCGGCCGGCGGGAGCATAGGGGACGAACAGGTGGGTGGCCCCGACGGCTGCCACGACCTCCGCGATTGCGTCGCCCGTGTCGCCCGATGCGAGCTGCGCCGTTTTCGCCCCGAGGTCCACGGCAACCTCGAGCGCCTCCCGCAGGTCCCGCGCCCGGTCGAACGGGAGCGCGTCCATCTGGTCGGCCGGAGGAACCAACGCCACCAGGTTGGCATGGATGGATCCGGCCAGCCACGCCGCTCGGCGCACGGCCCGCCCGGAGGCCGGGCTCCCGTCCACGAGCACCAGCACGCGCTCGGAGACGAGCCGGAGGGTGGCGTGGTCGACGCCTTCGAGCTGCCCCTCGACCTGCTGCGCCACGACCCGCAGGGCCAGCTCGCGCAGGGCGGTCAGCGTCGCCTCGGTGAAGAACCGATCGAGGGCCACCTGCGCGCGCTCGGGTGGGTACACGTTGCCGTGGCGCATCCGCTGCCGGAGCGCATGCGGGCTCATGTCGACGAGCTCGATCTCCTCGGCGCCGAGGAGGACGTCGCCGGGCAGGCGCTCGTTCACCGGGGCCCCCGTGATCGTCGCGACCGCGTCGGCGAGGGACTCGAGGTGCTGGATGTTCATCGTCGAGACGACGTGGATGCCCGCGTCCCGGATTGCCTCGACATCCTGCCACCGCTTCGGTCGCGACGATCCCGGCGCGTTGGTGTGGGCGAGCTCGTCGATGAGCGCGACGGTCGGCCGGCGCGCGATGACGGCGTCGGTGTCCATCTCCTCGACCGTGATGCCCCGGTAGGCGAGGCTCCGCCGGGGGACGACCTCGAGGCCCTCGACCAGGGCCATCGTCAACGGCCGGCCATGGCCCTCGACGAAGCCGACCACGACGTCGGTGCCGCGACCGGCCCGGCGATGCCCCTCCTCGAGCATGCGGTAGGTCTTGCCGACGCCGGGCGCCATCCCGAGATAGAGGCGGAGACGCCCCCGGGGCGAGCTCGCGTCGGAGCGGTACCGCTCGAGGAGCTCGTCGGGCGACGGGCGAACGTCGAATGCGTCGCGCTCGGTCCCGGTCATCGCAGCCCCCCGTCGAGGTCGAGGTTCAGTTCGAGGACGTGGACGCGTGGCTCCCCAAGGAATCCGAGCATGCGCCCGTCGGTGTGCCGGGCGACCGCCGCCTCCACCTCGGCGACGGGAAGGTCCCGGGCCGCGGCGACCCGCGCGACCTGGTAGGCGGCAGCCTCCGGGCTGATGTGCGGATCGAGGCCCGATGCCGAGGCCGTCACGAGATCGACGGGGATCGGGGCGGTCCCGTTCGCGCTGCGGAGACGGTCCACGTCTGCCGCCACCCGTTCGACGAGGGCCCGGCTGGTCGGGCCGAGGTTTGACCCACCGGACGCCATGCCGTCGTAGCCGTCGCCCGCGGCCGAGGGCCGGGCCCAGAAGTAGCGCGGATCCGAGAACAGCTGACCGATCAAGGTGGAACCCACCGTCCGTCCGTCGACCGTGATCATGGACCCGTTGGCCTGCGCCGGAAAGGCCACCTGGGCGACCACCGTGACGGCCGCGGGGTAGACGAGGCCGGTGACGACGATGAAGCCGACGAGGACGGCGAGCGCCGGTCGCAGGTAGAGGCGCCAGAAGGCAGGCATGGCCGGTTCCTCAGGCGAGCCCGACCGCCGTCACGACGACGTCGATCAGCTTGATGCCGGCGAACGGGACGAGAATCCCGCCGAGGCCGTAGATGAGCAGGTTGCGACGCAGGAGCACGGTGGCCGGCGCCGCGCGGAACGCGACGCCGCGCAGGGCCAGCGGGATGAGCGCGACGATCACGAGCGCGTTGAAGATCACCGCCGAGAGGATCGCGCTCTCGGGGCTCGAGAGCCGCATGACGTTGAGGGCGTCGAGCGGCGGGTACACGCCGGCGAACAGGGCGGGCAGGATCGCGAAGTACTTCGCCACGTCGTTCGAGATCGAGAAGGTCGTGATCGAGCCGCGGGTGATCAGGAGCTGCTTCCCGATGGCGATGACCTCGAGGAGCTTGGTTGGGTCGGAGTCGAGGTCGACCATGTTGGCCGCCTCCTTGCTCGCCGACGTCCCGCTGTTCATCGCCAGCCCGACGTCCGCCTGGGCCAGCGCGGGCGCGTCGTTCGTGCCGTCGCCTGTCATCGCCACGAGATGCCCCTCGCCCTGCTCCCGGCGGATGAACGCGATCTTGTCCTCGGGCCGGGCCTCGGCCACGAAGTCGTCGACGCCCGCTTCGCGCGCGATCGTCGCCGCCGTCAGGCGGTTGTCGCCGGTGATCATCACGGTCCGCACGCCCATCCGGCGGAACTCGTCGAACCGCGCCGCCAAGCCGGGCTTGATGGTGTCCTTGAGCTCGATGAGCGCGATCGGACGCTCGTCGAGCCGGAGAGCGAGCGGGGTTGCGCCGCGCGCCGGCGATCGCGTCCGCCTCCTCGCGCAGCGTGGGCGGCGAGGCCGCCTGGCAGGTCGCCCGCGATCGCGTCGACGGCGCCCTTGAGCACGAGGCGGCCATCGTCGAGCACGACGCCGCTGCTGCGCGTGTTGGCGGCGAAGTCGCGCTGCTCCGCGATCCGCGCTCCCAGGTGCCGCACCGTCTCGTCGTCGCCGTCGCCGCCGGGTCGGCCGAGCTCGGCCAGGCGCCGCCGGGCGAGCGTTACGATCGAGCGGCCCTCGGGTGTCTCGTCGCGGAGCGAGGAGAGGAGGGCGATCTCGAGGGCCTCCGGCTCGGCCACGCCGGGAGCCGGAAGGATCACGGACGCGAGGCGGTTGCCGAACGTGATCGTGCCGGTCTTGTCGAGGAGGATCACGTCCACGTCTCCGGCGGCCTCGACCGCGCGGCCGCTCATCGCGAGCACGTTGAAGCGAGCGACCCGGTCCATCCCGGCGATGCCGATCGCGGACAGCAACCCGCCGATCGTGGTGGGGATGAGGCACACCAGGAGGGCCACGAGGGCGACGACGCTGACGCTCGTGCCGGCGTACGCCGCGAAAGGCTGGAGGGTGACCGTCGCGAGCAGGAAGACGAGCGTCAGGCCGGCGAGGAGGATCGAGAGAGCGAGCTCGTTGGGCGTCTTCTGGCGCTGCGCTCCTTCGACGAGGCCGATCATCCGGTCGAGGAAGGTCTCGCCCGGGTTGGCCGTGATCCGGATCACGAGCTGGTCGGAGACGACCGTCGTGCCGCCCGTCACGCTCGAGCGGATGTCCGTGCCGGGCTCCTTGAGGACGGGCGCCGACTCGCCGGTGATCGCGGCCTCGTTCACGTAGGCCACGCCCTCGACGACGTCGCCGTCGGACGGGATCGTCTCGCCCTCGCGGACGACGACGACGTCGCCGGCCCGGAGCTCGGCGCTGCCCACGTCGGCGAGCGCGCCGAGCTCGTCGCGGCGATGGGCGATCGTGACCGAGCGCGTGCGACGGAGCGTCGCTGCCTGGGCACGACCGCGGGCCTCCGCGACCGCCTCCGCGTAGGTCGCGAACAGGACGGTGAACCACAGCCATGCTGCGACCTGGGCGTCGAACCCGAGCCCCGTTCCCGATCCGACGCCGCGGACGTGGGCGAGACGCAGGACGACGACGAGCGTGACGAGGACCGCCGTGAGCTCGACGACGAACATCACGGGGTTGTGCGCGAGCAACCGCGGGTCGAGCTTGCGGAGCGCCTGCGGCGCGGCGGCTCGCAGGAGTGCCGGGTCCAGGACGCCGCGCGGCCGCGGCGGCTCCGCCTCGGGCTTGCGACCGCCGAGCTGGACGTAGCGCTGGAAGCGGCGGGTGCCGCGCGCCGTGTCGAGCGTCATGGGAAGAGGGCCCCCGCCTGCTGGAGGAGGTGCTCGGCGATCGGACCGAGCGCGAGCGCGGGCAGGAAGTTCAGTGCACCAACGATCACGACGACGCCCACGAGGAGCACGACGAACATGCCGCCGGTGGTTGGGAAGGTGCCGGCGGTCGGCGCCAGCCGCCGCTTGGCGGCGAGCGAGCCGGCGATGGCGAGGATCGGGATGATCATCGCGAAGCGCCCGATCAGCATCGCGACGGCGCCGGTCACGTTGTAGAAGACCGTGTTTCCGCCGAGCCCGGCGAAGGCTGAGCCGTTGTTGCCGATCTGGCTCGCGTAGGCGTAGAGGATCTCGCTGAAGCCGTGCGGGCCGGCGTTGAGCGGGCCGGCGCGGCCGGCGTCCGTCGCCGTCGCGAGCGCTGTGAAGCCCAGAGTCCCGGCCGCCAGGACCAGTACGACGAGCATGCTCATCTTCATCTCGTAGCTCTCGACCTTCTTGCCGAGGTACTCCGGCGTGCGGCCGACCATGAGCCCGGCGAGGAACACCGTGAGCAGGGCGAACACGAGCATCCCGTAGAGCCCGGCCCCGACGCCGCCCGGCGTGATCTCGCCGAGAAGGATCAGGAACAGGGGCACGAGCCCGCCGAGCGGGGTCAGGCTGTCGTGCATCGCATTGACCGCGCCCGTGCTGGTGCCGGTCGTCACGGCCGCCCACAGCCCCCCGCCCGAGGCGCCGAAGCGGACCTCCTTCCCCTCCATGTTCCCGAGGGACTGGTCGAGGCCGGCCGGGAAGAGGGGGTTCGGCGCCTGCTCGGCCATGATGCCGGCGGTCGCCGCAACCACGAAGACCGCCACCATCGCGGCGAAGATCACCCAGCCCTGCCGCCGGTCGCCGGCGATGATCCCGAACGTCGCCGTGAGCGAGAACGGGATGACGAGGATCAGGAGCTGCTCGAGCAGGTTCGTCAGCGGGGTCGGGTTCTCGTACGGGTGTGCCGAGTTCGCATTGACGATGCCTCCCGCCGTTCGTCCCGATCTCCTTGATCGCCTCCTGGGACGCGATCGGCCCGAGGTAGATCGACTGTGGGTGACCCTCGAGCCCGGTGGCGGCGACGGGGCCGGACCAGGTCTGCGGGACGCCCTGCCAGACGAGCACGATCGCCGCGACGAAGGCGATCGGGAGCAGCACGTAGAGGGTGCCGCGGGTCACGTCGACCCAGAAGTTGCCGATCGTCCCCGACGAGCGGCGGGTGATCCCGCGGATCAGGGCAATGGCAACAGCGAGGCCGACCGCCGCAGACAGGAAGTTCTGCACGACGAGCCCGACGACCTGGGTGAGATGCGCCATCGTCGCCTCGCCCGCGTAGTTTTGCCAGTTGGTGTTGGTCGTGAAGCTCACCGCCGTGTTGAGCGCGAGGTCGGCCGTCACGGCGGGCACGCCGGTCGGATTGAGGGGCAGGGACGCCTGCAGCCGCTGCTGGAGGTAGAGGACGAGGATCGACAGCAGGCTGAACACGAGCATCGAGCCCGCGTACGCGCGCCAGCCCTGCTCGCGGGCCGGGTCGGTCCCCGCGACGCGGTACACCGCCCGCTCCATCGGTCCCAGCACGCGGGCGAGGGGATGCGGTCGGCCCTCGAGGACGGCCGCGATGTGGCTCCCGAGAAACGGGGTGACGGCGACGACGAGCAGGACGAGCACGCCCAGGGTGAGCAGATCGGTGACGGGCATCGGTCAGAGCTTCTCCGGCCGGAGCAGCGCCACGAGCAGGTAGAGGCCGACCAGGAGGCTGAGGACCCCCGCGACGAGCTCGATCGAGATCACGACCGCACTACCTCGCACAACCAGACGAGGGCGGCGAGGGCGACGAAGGCCGCCAGCAGGAGCGCCAGGACCGCGAGGTCGCTCACCGGCGGACCCCGACGAATCGCTCGACGGTCGCCACGAGCGTCTCCATCGCGAACGGCTTCGGCAGGTAGCCCGCGACGGACAGGTCGCGGAGCCGCTTCGGGCTGACCGGGGTCGCCGTCATGACAACGACGGGCGGTCGGGCGGCCGGGGCGAGCGCCTCGCCCCGCAGGAGGTCCCAGCCCGTCTCGCCGGGGAGGTTGAGGTCGAGCAGCACCAGCGCGGGGCGCAGGCCGTCGGCGACCTGGGCGGCGGCACCCTCGGCCGAGCCCGCCTCGGCAACCCGGAAGCCGCTCCGCATGAGGTGCTGGACGAGCAGCGGGCGCAGCCGCTCGTCGTCCTCGACCACGAGCACATGGACGGGTCGCTCCTTCATGCCTCGGGCGCCTCGATCCGGATGTCGACCTGCCGATCGTCGCTCGTCCACAGCGGGACGAGCCGAACACCGGCGTCGAGCGTGAGGCGACGGGCCGGCTCGAGGACGGCGTCGCCGAGCAGCAGCCCGGCGACGGTCACCCTTCGTGAGTGACGCGACGCCACGAGGGCGATTGCCTCGGACACCACCCGCAGCTCGTTGTCGAGCCGGCGCGCCAGGGCGGCGTCTCCCGCCGTTCTTCGTTCCATGCCCCCACGTTGCGCCCCACCTCGAAGAGGCGGGAGGGCTCGGCGGGCGCCGCGAGCCTAAAGGTCCCCTGAAGATTCGGGCGAATCCTCCCAGGTGACCCGGTAGCCGACGCCAGGCTCGGTGACGATCCCCGCGCCGGCAGCGAGGGCCGGATCCGCGGCGTTGAGCTTGCGGCGGACGCTCCCCACGTGGACGTAGATGTAGGCGTCCTCGCCCTGGTAGGCCACGCCCCAGACGGCCCGCAGGAGGCGTCCCTTCGTGACGATCCGACCCCGGTGCGAGAGGAGCACTTTGAGGATTTCGTACTCCCTCGGCGTGAGATCGACGCGATGCTCGCCGACGCGCACCTCGTGCCGGTCCACGTCGAGCAGGACGGGTCCCGCGCGCATCCGACCGAACTCGTCCCCGGCGGGGCCTGCCCCGTGACGGAGGGCGACCCGGATCCGGGCCCGAAGCTCGGCGACGCCGAACGGCTTGGTGACGTAGTCGTCCGCTCCCCGCTCGAGCGCCTCGACCTTCTCGCGCTCCGCGAAACGGCCCGACAGAATCACGATCGGGGTGCTCGCCTCGCGCCGGATCGCCCGCACCACCTCGAGCCCATCCTTGTCGGGCAGGCCGAGGTCGAGGAGGACGAGGTCGGGTCGCCGGGCGCCGAAGCGCTCGAGGCCTTCGCGGGCATCCTCTGCCTGGACCACCCGGTAGCCGGCCATCGCGAGCTCCCGGGCCAGGACGAGGCGCGTCGGACGATCATCCTCGACGACGAGGATCTCGGCGCCCTCGCGGCCGGCGCTCATCGTTCGGTCTCGCCGCCCGGTGCGGCGAGCGGGAGGTCGATGTCGATGGCCAGGCCACCGAGATCGCCCCGGCGAGCTGCCACGCGTCCTCCCATCGCCTCGACGAGCCCGCGCACGACCGCGAGCCCGATACCGAGGCCGCCCCGCGAGCCGCCGCGCGAGCCCGGCACCCGGTAGAACTTCTCGAACAGGTGGGCGAGGGCGGCGTCGGGCACGCCCGGCCCATCGTCGTCGATCACCAGGCGGACCGCGCTGCCGCTCGGGGCGCGGGCTGCGACCCGAATCCGGGCTCCGTCGGGCGTGTACTTGATCGCGTTGTCCAGCAAGTTGCCGACCGCCGAATCGAGGAACACGGCGTCAACGTTGATGGCGACGGGCTCGACCGCGACCTCGAGCACCCGGCTTCCCAGGCGCGCCCGGGCCCGCTCCAGGGGCCGAGTGAGCGCGTCGTCGAGCGCGTAGACCTCGCGGTCGGCGCGCAGGGAGCCGGCCTCGACGCGACTAAGGTCCAGCAGGTTGGCGACCAGCCGGTCGAGGTACTCGACCTCGCGCTCGATCGCCGCAGTGCTCGCGTGGCGATCGGCGGCGGGAAGCGGCGGATCGCCATCGAGAGTGCCGGCGGCCGCACGGATCACGGCCAGCGGCGTGCGGAAGTCGTGCGACACCGATTGGAGCAGCGAGGTCTTGAGGGCGTCGCCCTGGCGGGCAATCTCGGCAGCCCGTGATTCCTCTTCGATCCGATCGCGGGCAAGGGCCTGCCCGATCTGGTCGGCCGCTGCCGCCAGCAGCCGCGTCTGCGTGGCATCGGGCTCACCCAGGTCGCGTGCGCGCTCCGCCCAGATCGACCCGAGCGGCTCGCCGCTCGCATCGATCCGCACCCGGTACACGTCGAGCCCCTCAGGACCCCGGGCGGGCCTGGCCGGATGGTGCACGAGCGCCCACCGCGCGGGCTGGTCGCCGGGAGTCCGCTGGAGGACGCGCAGCCTGCTAGCAGGCGACCTGCGGGGCTCGCCGGACGTTTCGGCGGCGATCCGCTCGGCGGTTGGCTCGAGCCCCAGACCGACCCAGACGCGGGCCATGCCGGCTTCGCGGCGCAACGCCTCCGCGATCTGGGCCAGGGCCGCATCGGTGGACGAGCGTGTCGCGAGCACCCGGGAGACCCCGAAGAGCGCGCGAGCCTCCCGCTCCCGCCCGAGGGCTGTCTCGGCCCGGGTCCGCGAAAGAGCCGCGAGCTGGCCGACCACGATGCCGACGAACAGCAGGAGGACGACGCTGAGGAGGACGCCCGGATCGGAGATGGCGAACGTGTAGAGGGGTTGGGTGAAGAAGTAGTTGTAGACAAGGAACGCGCCGATGGCCGCGAGGATCGCGGCACCCGTCCCGGCGGCAAGCCCGCAGGCGACGACAGACACCAGGTACACGGCCGACGCGTTCGGGACGCCGACAGGGTCCTCGAGGAGGGCGACGGCCGCAGTCGCCAGTCCGAGGGTCACGAGGACCCACATGCCGGTCGTCGCGAACGACTTCCATCGGGCGTTCACGCGCTGATGGTATGCCGCGGCGCCACCCGCATGCGGGACGGGAGGCGCAGGCGGTGGACGCATCACCGTCCACGAAACCGGGGCAACTCCAACACCCGACTTGGCCCGATTCGACCCGCGGCGTTGACACGCGGTGTTGAAACGCGGTGGAGGGCGCGCCCTGTGGAGTGGTGGACGCGATTGGGTCGATCCCCGCACGCCACAACCCGGCGCAGACGTCAGCGAACGGTTTCGCCCGCACGGGAAATGCGGTATGGGGCAACCCATCGAGGGTTCGAATCCCTCCCTCTCCGCCACCCTTCCCGGGACCCCCTGCTATCATCCTCGTGCCGTGCTAGGCGGGGAACTAGCGGTGCCCTGTACCTGCAATCCGCTCCAGCAGGGCTGAATTCCCACCCGAGGTCACCGTCTTCGAATGCCGCCGGCCTGGACGGCGCCGAGGACCGGGTCCCGCGCAGCGGCGACACGCGAACCGCGTCAGGTCCGGAAGGAAGCAGCGCTAAGCGAGGTTCGCCGGGTGCCGCGGCACGGCCTGGTCTGAGTCGTCCTTCTCGGAGGGCGCGGGGACGTGCCGATCGACGGTGGGTGCACGGCACTTCGCCTCATTGCGCCCCAGAGGAGCCTCGTGAGCTCGACGCCGCAGCACCAGGCGCTCTACCGACGCTGGCGCTCGCAGCGCTTCGCCGAGGTCGTGGGCCAGGACGCCGTCGTCACGACGTTGCGCAACGCGATCCGGGCGGGCCGCTCGGCCCACGCGTACCTCTTCGTCGGGCCCCGCGGCACGGGCAAGACCTCGCTGGCGCGGATCGTCGCCAAGGCGGTCAACTGTCCCAACGTCGCCGACGGCGAGCCGTGCGACACGTGCCCGAACTGCGACGCGATCCGGGAGGGCCGCGCCCTCGATGTCGTGGAGCTCGACGCCGCCTCGAACAACCGGGTCGACGACATCCGGGAGCTGCTGCCCCGGATCTACACCGCGCCCGCGGACCTGCCGACCAAGGTCTTCATCGTCGACGAGGTCCAGCGGATCACCCAGGGCTGGGACGTCCTCCTCAAGACCCTCGAGGAGCCGCCGCCGCACGTGCTGTTCATCTTCTGCACCACGGACAGCAGCCAGATACGACCAGCCGTGGTCTCACGCGTGCAGCGTTTCGACTTCCGCCCGCTTCCGCTCCCCCTGATCGAGGGCAAGCTGGACCGGATCCTCGCCGCCGACGGACGCATCGCCGAGCCCGAGGCCGTTGCGCTCGTCGCGCGCCTCGCCGGCGGGGGCATGCGTGACGCGGAGTCGATCCTCGACCAGCTGCTCTCCGCCGGCGGCGACGAGCTGACCGCCGACGCGGTGCGGGACCTGCTCGGCCTCGCCGACGAGGAGACCGTGCGGGGCTACGGGCTTGCGCTCATCCTCGGCGATCCGGCCGGCGGGATTGCGATCCTCGATGCGCTCGAGGATCGCGGGCGCGACCTGCGCAGCTTTGCGGACCAGGTCGTCGAAGTGCTGCGGGCGGCGCTCCACCTGGCGCTGGCCGGGCATCCTGCCGCCGATCCCCTGGCAGCCCTCGGCGTCGGCCCCGTGGCCGCTGCTGCGCGCCGGCTGGCCGCCATCGACCCTGCCCGACCCGGGCCGGGCGGCCTGCGCCTGGCGCTCGAGCTCGCGCTCTTCGATCAGGTCGCCGTCGGCGGCGGAGCACCCCCCGCCGCGCTTCCCGTTCCCGCGGCGCCCGCGGTGCGTGCTGCCGCGAAGGCCAAGCCGTCCGCCACGCCACCGCCCGCGGCCACGCCGGCCGCCGCGGCACCGCCCGCGGCCCCGCCCCTGTCGCCCGCCACGCCGCCGCCCGCGGCCCCACCCGCGGCCCCGCCGGCCGCCGAGCCCGTCACCACCGTCCCGACGCCGGAATCCGCGACCGAGGACGCGCTCGCCGAGCTGCGCCGCCGCTGGCCCGAGGTTGTGACCCTGATCAGCCGCCACCCTCCGACGAAGCCGCTCATCGAGGCATGCCGTCCGATTGCCGTCGACGGGACGGTCGTCACCCTGGGCTTCCCGGAGAGCCAGCTCTTCCTGCGCGACGTCGCCGACCGGCGCCGCGGCACCCTCGAGGACGGCGTCAGCCGCATCCTGGGCCGAGCCGTGTCGGTGCGCTGCGTGGCCACAAACCTCGAGCCGGAGGCGCCCGCCCTTCCGGATCCCGCGAGCGCCGACGTGCTCCGGGCCGCCCGCGACGTCTGGGGCGACGACCTCGTGGAGGTCCCCGAGGTCCGTTGACCGGCGGTGCGCAGCGGCCCGGCCGCGGATGTTCCAGACTGCGCGACGAGACGATCTCCCGGGCGTCCGCCCGGGCGGCGAGGAGGCAACGACCCCGATGAGCTTTGGGAACCTGCAGAAGATGGCCGCCCAGATGCAGCGCGACATGGCCCGCGTCGAGGAGGAGCTGCTTGCGGCGCGCCTCGAGGGTTCGGCCGGCGGCGGCGTGGTTCGGGCTGTGGTCAGCGGGAAGCAGGAGCTCGTCGAGCTCCACATCGATCCCGACGCGGTCGATCCGGCCGACGTCGAGATGCTCCAGGATCTCGTGGTCGCTGCCGTGAACGATGCGGTCCGTGCTTCGCGGGACCTCGAGAAGGCCAAGATGGCGGCGATCACCGGCGGCCTCCGACTGCCGGGGATGTAGGCGACCCCGCGCGGATCCGTCGCATGGCCACCCCCCTCATCGAGCCGATTGCCCGCCTGATCGAGGCGTTCGCCCGCCTTCCCGGCGTCGGGCCGAAGACGGCCCAGCGCCTGACCTACCACCTCCTGCGCGCGCCCGACGGCGAGGCCCGGACGCTCGCGGCGGCTCTCGTGGCGGTCCGCGAGCAGGTTGTCCTGTGCGACGACTGCTTCAACTTCAGCGACTCGACGGCCTGCCCGATCTGTCGCGACCCGGCCCGCGACGCCGCCCGCCTGTGCGTCGTCGAGGAGCCCCTCGACGTCCTCGCGATCGAACGGACCGGGGAGTGGCGGGGGCTGTACCACGTCCTGCACGGCGCCATCAGCCCGATGGACGGCATCGGGCCCGAGCGCCTGCGGATCCGCGAGCTCCTGGCGCGCGTCGTGGCCGCGGAGCAGGCGGGCGAGCCGGTTGTCGAGGTGATCCTCGCGACCAACCCCTCGCTTGAGGGCGACGCCACCGCTACCTACCTCGCCGAGCGGCTCGCCGGCCACGTTGGTGCGATCACCCGCATCGCCCGCGGCCTGCCCGTCGGCGGTGACCTGGAGTACGCCGACGAGATCACCCTCATCCGGGCGCTCCAGGGCCGGCGCTCCATGGAGGAGGCTCGGTGAGCAACCTGGTCTTCGAGATCCTGCTGCGCCTGGCCAAGGCGTTCGCCGCGCTCCTGGTCGGCTTCGTCGTCTGGGTCGTGCTCGTCGGGCCTCTCGGCGCGGCCGCCTCCCCCGAGCTCGCCCTCCTGTGCTGGCTCTCGGGTGCCGCGTTCATCCTCCTCGTGGAGTCGAGCCCGATCTGACTCGCGACGTGCCCGGCGGACGCCGCGACGCGACGTCCGACGCCAGCCGAGTTCCTGGCGTCCCTCGGGCTCATGTGAACCGAGGTACCGAACGAGTACATCCGTTTGACACGGCAGGATCGCCCCACTACCATTCCGCCTCGTTGCCCCGCACCCGGGTGATCCCGAGCGACTGGCGATCCCCGCGGTCCCGTGGGGCCGTTTGACACCACGGACGTGGCCCTCCACAATGGGAGGTCGCGCTCCCCGTTGGAGGACTCCTCCTCGGGTGACCGTGGGCGGCACCTTAACAACTGAAGAGTGGCAGGAGATCCGGAAAAGTGATGAGCGAGCGGTCAAACCCTGCGATGTAAGTCACGGTGCAAGCCGTGCAAATTCATTCGGAGAGTTTGATCCTGGCTCAGGATTAACGCTGGCGGCGTGCATGAGACATGCAAGTCGAACGGACGATCGGGCTTGCTCGATCGTTAGTGGCGGACGGCTGAGTAACGCGTGGGTGACCTGCCCCGAAGTGGGGAATAACTGCCCGAAAGGGTGGCTAATACCGCATGTGGTGACTGGTTCATTCCAGTCTCCAAAGCCGCAAGGCGCTTCGGGAGGGGCCTGCGTCCGATTAGCTCGTTGGTGGGGTAACGGCTCACCAAGGCGACGATCGGTAGGTGGTCTGAGAGGACGATCACCCAGACTGGGACTGAGACACGGCCCAGACTCCTACGGGAGGCAGCAGTCGGGAATTTTGCTCAATGGGCGAAAGCCTGAAGCAGCAACGCCGCGTGAGGGATGACGGCCTTCGGGTTGTAAACCTCTTTTCTCAGGGACGATAATGACGGTACCTGAGGAATAAGCCACGGCTAACTACGTGCCAGCA
The DNA here is from genome assembly GCA_963705215.1 of uncultured Chloroflexia bacterium. GTDB lineage: Bacteria > Chloroflexota > Limnocylindria > Limnocylindrales > CSP1-4 > CTSoil-043. The sequence continues at coordinate 30,530 of CAVPJI010000011.1, forward strand.
GCCGCGGTAATACGTAGGTGGCGAGCGTTATCCGGATTTACTGGGCGTAAAGAGCGCGCAGGCGGTCGTGCAAGTCGGATGTGAAAGCCCCCGGCTCAACTGGGGAAAGTCATTCGATACTGCTCGACTTGAAGGCGGGAGAGGGAAGCGGAATTCCCGGTGTAGTGGTGAAATGCGTAGATATCGGGAGGAACACCAGTGGCGAAGGCGGCTTCCTGGCCCGTTCTTGACGCTGAGGCGCGAAAGCTAGGGGAGCAAACGGGATTAGATACCCCGGTAGTCCTAGCCGTAAACGATGGACACTAGGTGTTGGTGGTATCAACCCCGCCAGTGCCGAAGCTAACGCATTAAGTGTCCCGCCTGGGGAGTACGGCCGCAAGGCTAAAACTCAAAGGAATTGACGGGGGCCCGCACAAGCAGCGGAGCGTGGGGTTTAATTCGATGCAACGCGAAGAACCTTACCAGGGCTTGACATGACCAGGACAACGGCGGAAACGTCGTCTTCCCGCAAGGGACCTGGCCACAGGTGTTGCATGGCTGTCGTCAGCTCGTGTCGTGAGATGTTGGGTTAAGTCCCGCAACGAGCGCAACCCCTGCCGTGTGTTGTATCTCTCACACGGGACTGCCGAGAGAAACTCGGAGGAAGGTGGGGACGACGTCAAGTCAGCATGGCCCTTACGTCCTGGGCTACACCCACGCTACAATGGCCGGTACAACGGGCGGCGAAACCGCGAGGTGGAGCGAATCCCTTAAAGCCGGTCTCAGTTCGGATTGTAGGCTGCAACTCGCCTGCATGAAGCCGGAGTTGCTAGTAACCGCCGGTCAGCACACGGCGGTGAATATGTTCCCGGGCCTTGTACACACCGCCCGTCACGTCATGAAAGCCGATAACACCCGAAGCCGGTGGGCCAACCGCAAGGAGGCAGCCGTCGAAGGTGGGATTGGTGATTGGGACGAAGTCGTAACAAGGTAGCCGTACCGGAAGGTGCGGCTGGATCACCTCCTTTCTAAGGAGATCCGAGTCGAGGCAATCGGTGCGCCTCGGCGTTGATGGCTCCTACGGTTGATCGCACGAGCGTGGCGCTCCAGTTGGACGGAGCGGCCGTCGGCCATCGCGGCCGGCGAGCTCGATCATGTGAGTTCGACGAGACACCGAACCCGCGCGCACATCGCGGAACGAATCTCCTGCCACTCTTCAAGGGTTAAGGTGCAGCCCGCCGTCCGGGATCTCCCGGCCGGCGGCGACCGTCCCGCCCTGGGGCGTTTAGCTCAGCTGGTTAGAGCACTGCCCTGATAAGGCAGAGGTCTCTGGTTCGAGTCCAGAAACGCCCACCACCGCCACTCCGGCGTGGGGACGTAGCTCAGCTGGTAGAGCATCTCCTTTGCAAGGAGAGGGTCAGGAGTTCGAGTCTCCTCGTCTCCACCACCTCCCCTGGTCGGCACCATCACCGCAATTGAATAGCACGCGAGCCGCAAGGCTCGCCCCGTCTCGGTCGCGAGACGGCTTCCGACCCCCTGATCCGTGCGCTCCGAGCGAGCCCACCGACCAGCGGATCGGCTGGTCCCGTGTCCCGCGTCAAGCGGAAGGCGGGAGGGACGCCGGCAACGGCGTCGCACCTTAACAATCTGATACGAGTGCAACGGCAGAATTGAGATCTTCAATTTCGTCGAGTTTTGTCATGGTGTATCCCGGACCCCCCGGCGTGGACCGCTTGGTCAGACGCTGGAAGGGGTCAAGCTACTAAGGGCACGGGGTGGATGCCTTGGCGCCAAGAGCCGATGAAGGACGCGGCAGGCTGCGAAAAGCTTCGGGGAGTCGCGAGCAGACTTTGATCCGGAGATGTCCGAATGGGGAAACCCCACCGGGGTAATGCCCGGTGACCCCTGGCTGAATCAAATAGGCCAGGTGGAGGTAAGCCAGCGAACTGAAACATCTCAGTAGCTGGAGGAAAAGAGATCATTCCCTGAGTAGTGGCGAGCGAAACGGGAATAGCCCAAACTCACTCAGCGCGATAGGCGGCAGCCGTTTCTGAGTGGGGGTTGTAGGAGTCGATCATCGAAGCCCTGCCGGGCTTCGGCGGAGTTACAAAGTCGTTCGCTAGTCGAGCTGCCCTGGAACGGCAGGCCAGAGAGGGTGAGAGCCCCGTAGGCGAAAGCGACACGACCTCCGAGATCGACCACCTGAGTACCACGTGGAAGGTCTCTCATGTGGGAAACTGGGCGGACCACCGTCCAAGGCTAAATACTCTTGGCGACCGATAGTGAACGAGTACCGTGAGGGAAAGGTGAAAAGCACCCCGGAAGGGGAGTGAAATAGTACCTGAAACCTCGTGCCTACAAGCAGTCAAAGGGTGTTGCCGGTGTTACAGCCGGTAGCCTGATGGCGTGCCTTTTGAAGAATGAGCCGACGAGTTACGTGCACGTGGCGAGGTTAAGTCCGCGAAGGACGGAGCCGGAGCGAAAGCGAGTCTGAATAGGGCGTTGAGTCGCGTGCAGTAGACCCGAAACCGAGTGACCTATCCATGGGCAGGCTGAAGCGGAAGTAACGTTCCGTGGAGGGCCGAACTCACTAGCGTTGAAAAGCTAGGGGATGACCTGTGGATAGAGGTGAAATGCCAATCGAACTCGGAGATAGCTGGTTCTCCCCGAAATGCCTTTAGGGGCAGCCTCGGGTGATCAATCGCGGGGGTAGAGCGCTGGATGGGCTAGGGGGCTTCCCGCTTACCAACCCCAACCAAACTCCAAATCCCGCGATTTCTACAACCCGGGAGTGAGACTGCGAGGGCTAAGCTTCGTGGTCAAAAGGAAAACAGTCCGGACCGTCAGCTAAGGTCCCTAAATCCAAGCTAAGTGGCAAAGGATGTGGAATCGCACTGACAACCAGGATGTTGGCTCAGAAGCAGCCACCATTGAAAGAGTGCGTAACAGCTCACTGGTCAAGTGATTCCGCGCCGAAAATGTAACGGGGCTCAAGCTTGGTACCGAAGCTACGGATCGGCCGTCAGGTTCGCCTGGCGGCCGGTGGTAGGGGAGCGTTCTGTTCGCAGCGAAGGTCGACCGTGAGGACGGCTGGAGCGGACGGAAGTGCGAATGTCGGCATGAGTAGCGAGATGTGGGTGAGAATCCCACACGCCGTAAGCCTAAGGTTTCCTGAGGAAGGCTTGTCCGCTCAGGGTTAGTCGGGCCTAAGCCGAGGACGAACGTCGTAGGCGATGGACATCCGGTTGATATTCCGGAACCACCAGAGATCGTTTGCACCGCAAGGTGCCGCCCGGATGAGCCGAGCGGAGGTTGGCCGACATTGGTCGGTCGAGTCCAGGAGGCGATCCCGGGTGAGAGCAAGGGCATGACACGGCACGGTAGCTCGAGCGCCTTATTGGATTGGCGTCCAAGCCGGTAGGGGGAGGAGACAGGTAAATCCGTCACCTCATCAACCCCGAGCAGCGATGGTAAGCGGTGTATTCCGCAATTCGAGTGAGCCGAGCTGGCGAGAAAAGTGTCTAGCGAGATCAAAGGTGCCCGTACCGCAATCCGACACAGGTAGGCGGGTAGAGAATACCAAGGCGATCGGGAGAACCCTCGTTAAGGAACTCGGCAAAATGGCCCCGTAACTTCGGGAGAAGGGGCGCTCCGCATGTCGGAGCCGCAGTGAAATGGCCCAGGCGACTGTTTAGCAAAAACACAGGTCTCTGCTAAAGCGAAAGCTGACGTATAGGGGCTGACGCCTGCCCAGTGCCGGAAGGTTAAGAGGAGGGGTGCAAGCTCTGAATCGAAGCCCCGGTAAACGGCGGCTGTAACTATAACAGTCCTAAGGTAGCGAAATTCCTTGTCGGGTAAGTTCCGACCCGCACGAATGGCGTAACGATCTGGGCGCTGTCTCAACGAGGGACCCGGCGAAATTGAAGTACGAGTGAAGATGCTCGTTACCCGCGATAGGACAAAAAGACCCCGTGGAGCTTTACTGCACCCTGACATTGGATTGGGGTTCAGCATGTGTAGGATAGGTGGGAGGCTGTGAAGCTGGGGCGCTAGCCTCGGTGGAGCCGACGTTGAAATACCACCCTTGTTGGATTTCGTTTCTAACCGCGACCCGTAATCCGGGCGCAGGACAGTGTCAGGCGGGCAGTTTGACTGGGGCGGTCGCCTCCTAAAGTGTAACGGAGGCGCCCAAAGGTTCCCTCAGCCTGAATGGAAACCAGGCGTAGAGTGCAAAGGCATAAGGGAGCTTGACTGCGAGACCTACACGTCGAGCAGGGACGAAAGTCGGGCTTAGTGATCTGGTACCTCCGAGTGGAAGGGGTATCACTCAACGGATAAAAGCTACCCCGGGGATAACAGGCTGATGGTGCCCAAGAGTTCACATCGACGGCACCGTTTGGCACCTCGATGTCGGCCCGTGGCATCCTGGGGCGGAAGTACGTCCCAAGGGTTCGGCTGTTCGCCGATTAAAGCCGCACGCGAGCTGGGTTCAGAACGTCGTGAGACAGTTCGGTCTCTATCCATCGTGGGCGTAGGGAACTTGTGAGGAGCTGCTCCTAGTACGAGAGGACCGGAGTGGACGAACCGCTGGTGTGCCAGTTGTCCCGCCAGGGGCATTGCTGGGTAGCTATGTTCGGTTGGGATAAGCGCTGAAAGCATCTAAGTGCGAAGCTCGCCTCGAGATGAGGTTCCCCACCGGGTTAACCGGGTAAGACCGCAGGGAGACCACCTGTTTGATAGGCGGCGCGTGGAAGTCCGGCGACGGATGAAGCTAAGCCGTACTAATGGTCGAGGGCTTGACCTCTTCCGCGACTGACCAAGGGTCAGCGCCGCGAAGAAGTCCGTGATACACCGGGTGCAGGGCACCCAGGGACCTCGCGACATTGAAGATCCCGGCGCCTCCCGCGCACCGCGCGGTGGAGCCGCTGCCGAATGCACTCGATCAGACGCACAAGATCCTGGTGACTCTAGCGGAGAGGCCACACCCGTTCCCATCCCGAACACGGAAGTTAAGCTCTCCAGCGCCCAAGATACTGAGAGGGCAGCCTTTCGGGAAAATAGGTCGTCGCCAGGATTTTTGCGTTTCCGGGGCATGGCTCCCCGCACCTGCAGCGGCGCCTTCCGGCCGGGGCGTCGCGACGGCGCCGCGCGCGAGCGGCGGCTATCCTGCCGGCATGATCGATCGTCCATCCAACCCGGCGGCACTTCCGGATCCTGTGTCGACGGCCCTCGAGGCGTGCCCCCACCTCATCTCCGTCGATGGTTCGTGGCACGGGATCACCCCCTCCCGCGCGCACCGCTGCCGCCTGCTGGCGTCCGGACGCCCGACGCTGGATCGCCAGCGCGAGCACTGCCTCACGCCGGCCCACGCATCGTGCCCGACGTGGCTCGACGTCCACGGCGACGGGGGGGCGCCCGCGCGCGTCGGGCCGTTCGTGCCGATGGCGCCCATCGTGCTCGAGGGGCCGGGCCTGACCCTTCCCACCGACGCCGCGGCACGCCGGCTCGCGGCTCCGGCGACCATCGTTGTCGTGGGCGTCGCCCTCGGTGCGCTCGTCCTCGCGCGCGGACCGCTGGCGCCCGGTTCGTCGCCGGGCGGCGACGACGCGGCGTCGCCGAGCCCGGCGGGCACAGCCGTGCCGGCGACAGGGTCGCCGGGCGCTGCGCCGACCACGGGGCCCACCGCGGCGCCCACCCCGGGCCCGACCGCGACGCCGGCCCCATCGACGACGCCGCGACCGAAGACGTACAGGGTGCGTTCGGGCGACACGATGACCGCGATCGCAAGCCGGTTCGGGACGACGGTGGCCGAGCTCTCGGCTCTCAACAACATCGCAAACCCGTCGCTGATCCGGGTGGGGCAGGTGCTCCGGCTTCCCTGACGAGGCGTCCCGGGGCGACCGCCCTTCAGCGCTGGCAGGAGCGGCAGTAGGACGTCGCCTCGCGACCCCCGACCTGGCTGATCGGTGCCCCGCAGCGGGGGCACGGCAGTCCGCCGCGCAGATGGACGCGGAGGTGGTCGCGCACCTGCTTCTCGAACGTCGGCGGCACGCGGCCGCGGAGCACGTCAACGGCCGCCGCGAGGACCGACCGGGTGGCGGTGTAGAGCGCGCCCGTCTCCTCGGGGGCCAGCGTCGCGCGGCGACGAAACGGGCTGAGTCGAGCCTCCCACAGGATCTCGTCGCTGTAGGCGTTGCCGATGCCCGCGACGAACGCCTGGTTCCGCAAGAGCGCCTTGAGCTCGCCCGGATGGCGCCGGATCCGCGCCTGCCACTCGTCGAGGGTGAGGGCCTCGTCGTCGGCGTCGGGCCCCAGCTCCGCGATGCCCGGGACGCCCGACGGGTCGCCGGCCGGCGCCAGGTAGACCTTGCCCATCCGGGTGGGGTCCAGGTAGCGCAGCTCGAGCTCCGAACGCGGGTCCGGCAACCACACCGCCCCGGCGACCCAGGCCGCCGCCGGCACGGGCATCGCCGGGCCCGGCCCGAACGCGATGGCGAGCGCAGCGCGCGGTTTCGCTGCGCCGGGCGATGCCAGGCCGAAACGCCCGGTCAGCATCGGCGCAGCCCAGATGTCGTGCCGATCGAGCTGGAACACGAGATGCTTGCCGCGCCTCCCGACGCCTCCCAGGACCTGGCCGGTGAGCTCGCCCGCCTGGCTCGGTGTCGCGCGCAGGACGAGGGGATCGACGATGCGCACGGCCGTCACCTGCCGGCCCGCGAGCGCCGCGGCAAAGGCGTCGGACAGGATCGCGAGATCAGGCAGCTCGGGCACGCGCCCGATTGTATCGGCCACAACCCCTGTGCTAGACTCTCGCGGCCCCAAGCTGGGCGACAGCCGAAGACCCAACCGACCGACGCCCCCGGAGGGACGGACCGCACGCACGGCGCCCGGACCGCGAACCTGGATCCCGACGACGGCTCGAGCGAGGCTCGGCCGTCGTTCTCGTTCTCGGGCGGAACCCAGACCAGGAGCAGGGACCCTTGACGGAAGAGCAGCAGCAGCCGACCACCCCGGAGCCCGCGGCGCAGGACGCGCTGGCGGAGGCACCCGAGGCAGCGACGACGGCCGATCTGGCAATCGCAGTGGTCGAGGAGAACGCGGCGATCGAAGCCGCGGTGGAATTCGCGGAGAGAGGCACTCGTGGCGGACGCCGTCGCGGAGGAGCTCGCCGTGGAAGCGGTGGAGGCCGAGGCCGCCTCCGAAGAGCTCGCCGAGGACGCGCTCGTGGCGGACGCCGTCGCGGAGGTGCTCGCCGAGGACGCGCTGGTCGTCGAGGCCGTTTCAGAGGAGCTCGCCGAGGAGGCTGTCGTCGCCGACGCCGTCGCCGAGGAGCTCGTCGTGGAAGCGGTGGAGGCCGAGGCCGCCTCGGATGAGCTCGCGCGCGAGGCCGTCGCCGCGGAGATCGCCGGAGACGGCGATGCCGCCGAGGTGCTCGCCGCCGAGTCGTTCGCGGCCGAGGTCGTCGCCGAAGAGCTCGTCGCGGAAGCCGTCGAGGCGCAGGATGCGTCCGAGGAGCTCGCCGCCGAGTCGTTCGCGGCCGAGGTCGTCGCCGAAGAGCTCGTCGCGGAAGCCGTCGAGGCGCAGGATGCGTCCGAGGAGCTCGCCGCCGAGTCGTTCGCCGAAGAGCTCGTCGCGGAAGAGCTGGTCACGGAGGCGCTGGTCGTCGAGGAAGTCGCCGTCGAATTCGCCGAGGAGTCGCGTGAGGCCCTCGCCGTGGCCGAGGAGCTCGCCGCCGAGATCGCCGAGGCGCCGGCTGCCGAGCCCGCCCGGCCCGTCGGGCCCGAGCCATCGACGATGGCCGAGCTGCTCGCCGAGCAGGACGCGGACATCCGCAGCTTCAAGCACGGGGACGTCGTCGAGGGCACCGTCGTGCGCATCGACCGCGACGAGATTCTCGTCGACATCGGCGCCAAGAGCGAGGGCGTGGTCAGCAACCGCGAGCTCTACGGTCGCAACGCCGAGTCTGCTCCGACGCTCGACATCGGCGACACGGTCCTGGTCTACGTGCTGCAGCCGGAGTCGCCGGAAGGGCACGTCGTCCTGTCCCTGCGCCGCGCCGGCCTCGAGCGCAAGTGGCGCTCGATGCAGGAGCAGTTCGAGGCAGGCGTCATCATCGAGGCGCCCGTCATTGACCACAACAAGGGCGGCCTGATCGTCGACTGCGGCATTCGCGGCTTCGTGCCGATCAGCCAGATCGTCGACTTCCCGCGCCGGCCGCAGAACGAGCAGCCGCGCGACGCCGCCCAGGAGATCGCGGAGAAGCTGCAGCCGTACGTCGGCCGCCGGCTCCGGTTGAAGATCCTCGAGGTCAACCGCAAGGCGAACCGCCTCATCCTCTCGGAGAAGGTGGCGCTCTACGAGGAGCGGCGCGAGAAGCGCGATGAGCTCTTCAGCAGCCTCCAGGTCGGCCAGAAGGTCACCGGGTCGGTCCGCTCCATCGCGCCGTTCGGCGTCTTCATCGACCTCGGCGGGATCGACGGGCTCGTGCACAAGAGCGAGCTCAGCTGGAACAAGGTCAACAACCCCGAGGCCGGCTACAAGGTCGGCGAAGAGGTCGAGGCCGAGGTCATCGACATCAACCACGAGCGCGGCCGGATCAGCCTCTCGATCCGCCGCCTCCAGCCCGACCCCTGGCACTCCACCGTGGCCGACTTCCGGGTCGGCGACGTGATTGACGGCACCGTCACGAAGCTCGTGAACTTCGGCGCCTTCGTCCGCGTCCGGGACGGCCTCGAGGGCCTGATCCACATCAGCGAGCTGAGCCACCAGCGAGTTGCCCACCCGGGCGACGTGGTGCGCGAGGGTCAGACGCTGAAGCTGAAGATCATCTCGCTCGACTCCGAGCGGCATCGCCTGGGTCTCAGCCTGAAGCAGGCCGAGGAGCCGCCGGCCCGGCCGTCCGCGTCTCCCGAGTCGCGGCCGCGACGTGACCGCCCGGAGCGGGGCTACTCGCTCTCCGACGCCGTCCAGGAGCCGGAGGGCGGGATCGACAACACGCTGGCCGCCGCGTTCGCGCAGGTACGCCAGCAGCTCGCCGAGCCCGAGCCGGAGGCTGTCGCCGAGCCCGAGCCGGAGGCTGTCGCCGAGCCCGAGCCGGAGGCTGTCGCCGAGCCCGAGCCGGAGGCTGTCGCCGAGCCCGAGCCGGAGGCTGTCGCCGAGCCCGAGCCGGAGGCTGTCGCCGAGCCCGAGCCGGAGGCTGTCGCCGAGCCCGAGCCGGAGGCTGTCGCCGAGCCCGAGCCGGAGGCTGTCGCCGAGCCCGAGCCGGAGGCTGTCGCCGAGCCCGAGCCGGAGGCTGTCGCCGAGCCCGAGCCGGAGCCCGACCAGGCCTGATCCGCGGTCCTCGCGCGAGGCGCTCCCCTTCGGGCGGGCGCCTCGTTCGCGTGCCCGGCGGCCTCCGAGCACGGCCGAGGGGCCGGAGCCACGTTGCCCTCGTGGCCGCCCTCCGCCTCGCCGGCGCCGTTCCGGGGCGCGCCGGAGCGTCGTGCTAGCATGACCCGACCGGCGGCATGGCCCGCCCGCAGGGATCTCGCCACATGGACCGGTTCGACAAGTTCACCGATCGCGCGCGCAAGGTCCTGACCCTCGCGCAGGACGAAGCGCAGCGGTTCAACCACAACTACATCGGGACCGAGCACCTCCTCCTCGGCCTCGTCCGCGAGGGCGAGGGCGTGGCGGCGCGCGTGCTCGAGAACATGAACGTCGAACTGGCCAAGGTGCGGACGGCGGTCGAGTTCATCATCGGCAGGGGGGATCGACCGGTCGTGGGTGAGGTCGGCCTCACCCCGCGCGCGAAGCGGGTGATCGAGCTGGCCATCGACGAGGCGCGCCGCCTCGGCCACAACTACATCGGGACCGAGCACCTGCTCCTGGGCCTGGTGCGGGAAGGAGAGGGGATCGCGGCCGGGGTCCTCGAGTCGCTTGGCGTCAACCTGGACAAGGTGCGCCACGAGGTGATCCGGGTCCTTTCGCAGAGCTCCGCTGCCGGGCCGGCCCAGGAGACGAAGCGGACCAGCAAGACGCCCACGGTCGACCAGCTCGGGATCAACCTCACCGAGGCCGCCCGGGCGGGCAAGCTCGACCCGGTGATCGGGCGGGAGAAGGAGATCGAGCGGGTCATCCAGATCCTGTCCCGGCGGACCAAGAACAACCCCGCGCTCATCGGCGAGCCGGGGGTCGGGAAGACCGCGGTCGTCGAGGGCCTGGCCCACCGGATCGTCAACAACGACGTGCCCGAGACGCTGGCCGGTAAGCGGGTCCTTACGCTCGACATCGGGTCGCTCGTCGCCGGGACGAAGTACCGGGGCGAGTTCGAGGAGCGTCTCAAGAAGATCATCGAGGAGCTGCGCGCAACGAACGACGCGATCCTCTTCATCGACGAGCTGCACACGCTCGTGGGGGCCGGGGCGGCCGAGGGCGCGATCGACGCAGCGAACATCCTCAAGCCGCCGCTGGCGCGCGGCGAGCTCCAGTGCATCGGCGCGACGACCCTCGATGAGTACCGCAAGTACATCGAGCGCGATGCCGCCCTCGAGCGGCGCTTCCAGCCCGTGATGGTGGAGGAGCCGACACTCGAGCAGACGGTCGAGATCCTCTTCGGCGATTCGCGAGCGCTACGAGCAGCACCACAAGGTCACCATCTCCGACGACGCCCTGCGCGCCGCGGCCGATCTCTCGATCCGCTACATCGCGGACCGCCACCTCCCCGACAAGGCGATCGACCTGATCGACGAGGCCGCCAGCCGCGTCCGCCTCCGCTACGCCTCGGCCCCGCCCGATCTGCGCGAGGCCCAGAAGGAGCTGGAGCGGATCGGCCGTGACAAGGACGCCGCGGTCAACGGCCAGGAGTACGACGAGGCCTCCCGGCTCCGCGACCTCGAGAGCGCCGCGAAGGACCGGGTCGACGCCCTGCGCGGCGAATGGCAGGCCCAGGTCGCGGGCGACCAGCCCACGGTCGACGAGGAGGAGATCGCCCACGTCGTCTCGATGTGGACCGGCATCCCTGTCACCCGGATCGCCCAGGAGGAGTCCGAGCGGCTCCTCCAGATGGAGGATCACATCCACAAGCGGGTGATCGGCCAGGAGGAGGCGATCGGCACCGTCTCGCGGGCGGTCCGGCGCGCCCGGGCGGGCCTCAAGGACCCCAAGCGCCCGATCGGCTCGTTCATCTTCCTCGGGCCCACCGGCGTCGGTAAGACCGAGCTTGCCAAGGCCCTTGCCGAGTTCATGTTCGGCAGCGAGGACGCGCTCATCAAGGTCGACATGAGCGAGTTCATGGAGCGCCACAACGTGAGCCGGCTGGTCGGTGCCCCGCCGGGCTACGTCGGGATTCGACGAGGGCGGGCAGCTGACCGAGGCGGTCCGCCGCAAGAGCTACGCGGTGGTCCTGCTCGACGAGATCGAGAAGGCGCACCCCGAGGTCTTCAACATCCTCCTCCAGATCCTGGAGGACGGGCACCTCTCGGACGCCAAGGGCCGGCGCGTCGACTTCCGCAACACGATCATCATCATGACCTCGAACCTGGGTGCCAGGCAGCTCCAGACCAACTCGTCCCTCGGCTTCCGGGCCCAGGGCGAGACCGAAGGGGCCCGCGCCGAGGCGTCCTACGAGCTGATGCGCGAGAAGGTCCAGGCTGAGCTCAAGACGGCGTTCCGGCCCGAGTTCCTCAACCGGATCGACTCCACGATCGTCTTCCGCACGCTGACCCAGGACGAGATCCGCCTGATCGTCGACCTCATGCTGGCCCGGGTGCGCGACCAGCTCCGGACCCAGCAGATGACGCTCGAGGTCACCCAGGCCGCGAAGGACCACATCATCAAGATGGGCTACGACGTGGCCTACGGTGCCCGGCCGCTGCGTCGCGTGATCCAGAACATGATCGAGGACGTCCTCGCCGAGCAGCTCCTGCTCGGCCGCCACAAGCCCGGGACGACCATCGTGGTCGACAAGAGCGAAGAGGCGGGCCTCTCGATCATGGCCGCCGACGAGAAGGCGCCTGCCGTCGTCGAGGTCTAGGCGCCGTGGCGCGGCCCCAGAGCCGCTACGTCTGCCAGGCCTGCGGCGAGGCCTTCCTCCGCTGGGAAGGGCAGTGCCGCGCCTGCAACGCCTGGAACTCGCTCGTCGAGACCGTGGTGCGTGAGGTCCCCGCCGCGGCCCGCGCGCGCGGCCCCGGCCGCGCCATCGAGCCGGTGCCGCTCGCGTCCCTCGCCGACGAGGTGGTTCCCCGGCTGCCCGTGGGGCTCGGCGAGCTCGACCGGGTCCTGGGGGGCGGCCTCGTCCCGGGGTCGCTCGTCCTCGTCGGCGGAGAGCCGGGGATCGGCAAGTCCACGCTCCTGCTCCAGGCGGCCGCCGGCCTGGCCGCGGACGGGCGCACGGTCCTCTACGCCACGGGCGAGGAGTCGGGCGGCCAGGTGCGCCTGCGCGCGGACCGGCTGGGCCTCCTCGCCGGGCCGGCCGCCGCCGCCATCCGCATCCTCGCCGAGCACGACGTCGAGCGGATCGTCGCGGCCGCCCGCGTCCTCCGTCCGGCGGCGGTCATCGTCGACTCGATCCAGACGGCGACGCTCGACGAGCTCGACGGCGCGGCCGGCAGCGTCGGCCAGGTGCGCGAAGCGGCCCTGCGCTTCATGGAGCTGGCCAAGGGGGAGGGGATCGCGGTGATCCTCGTCGGCCACGTGACGAAGGACGGCAGCATCGCCGGCCCGAAGACCCTCGAGCATCTCGTCGACGCCGTCGTGGCGATCGAGGGGGAGCGCGGCGGCACGCTTCGCCTGGTCCGAGCCTCGAAGAACCGGTTCGGGGCGACAGACGAGGTCGGCGTCCTCGAGATGGTCGAGGCCGGCCTCCGAGAGGTGGCCGATCCGGCCCGGGCCTTCCTGGTCGAGCACGCCGTCCCGGCGCCCGGGAGCGTCGTCGCGGCCACGCTCGAAGGGAGCCGGGCGCTGCTCGTCGAGGTCCAGGCGCTCGTCGCACCGACCGGCTACGGAACGCCGCGGCGCACCGCGATCGGGCTCGACCCGAACCGGCTCGCCCTGCTCGTGGCGGTGCTGGGCCGGCGGGCGGGCGTCGGCCTCGGAACGCATGACGTCTACGCCAACCTCGCCGGTGGGATCGCGGTCGCCGACCCGGGCCTCGATCTGCCCCTCGCGATCGCGCTCGCGTCAACCCTGCGGGATCGCCCGGTGCGGCCGGGCACCGTCGCGTTCGGCGAGGTGGGGCTCCTCGGCGAGCTTCGAGCCGTCGGAGGGACGGAGCGTCGGTTGCGCGAGGCGGCCCGCCTCGGCTTCGCCCGCGCCCTCGTGCCGCGTGTTCGATCGGGGCCGCCGGTGGTTCCGGACCTGGACGTGGTCGCCGTCGCGACGGTGCGCGAGGCACTCGCAGGCGCCCTCGAGGGTTCGCCAGCGGATTGACCGGCGTCGGGGCCGCGAGCCGAGGGCAGCCGGCCGCGAGCCGGAGACCTGACGGCGCTCGTCGGCGGTGCTAGGCTCTCGGCCCGTGACCCGCGTCATCCGTCTCCTCGGCGCCGCCCTCGGCCTCCTCATCGGCCTCTCGTTCGTGGTGGGCGGCGGCGGGCTCTTCGGCCAGGGCGCCTACGCGGGCGCGCTCATCGCCCTCTGGCTCGTGGCCTGGCTCATCGTCGGGTTCGCCGTCCTGCCGTACCTGACCATCGTCCCCGCGGCCTGGCTGATCCGATCGGTCCAGGAGCTCCCGACGGCCGAGTTCGTGACCGGCGTCCTGGGCCTTCTCCTCGGTCTCCTGATGGGCCTGCTCCTGGGCTTCCCGCTGTCGGCCTTCCCGCCTCCCTTCGGCACGTGGCTCCCGGTCGCGGTCTCGATCGCCCTGGGCTTCGGGATGGCCGGGCTGATGGTCGCCAAGCGCCACGACCTGATCACGGCTGCCGAGGCGATCGGGGTGTTCCGGCGCGGCGGCGAGGAGTCGCCGCGCCTCCGGGCGCGGCGAGCCGCGCGTGGTCGTGGACACGAGCGCCATCATCGACGGCCGGATCGCCGACATCGCCGAGGCGGGCTTCCTGCAGGGAACGCTCGTCGTGCCGCGGGTCGTCCTCGAAGAGCTCCAGCGGATCGCCGACAGCCCGGACACGATGCGCGGGCGCGCGGGCGCCGCGGCCTCGAGATCGTCGCCCGCCTCCAGAAGGAGGACCGCATCCCGGTCGAGATCACCGACGAGACGCACCCCGAGATCCCGGAGGTGGACGCCAAGCTCGTGGCGATGGCACGAGCCCGCAGCGGGATCATCCTGACGAACGACTTCAACCTGAACCGCGTGGCCGAGATCCAGGGCCTGCGGGTGATGAACGTCAACTCGCTCGCGAACGCGATGAAGCCCGCCGTCCTGCCGGGCGAGGAGCTGCGGGTGCGGGTCATCCAGGAGGGCAAGGAGGCCGGCCAGGGCGTCGGGTTCCTCGACGACGGCACGATGATCGTTGTCGAGGGCGGCGCGCGCCACCTGGACCGCGAGATCGGGGTGGTGGTCACGCGGGTGCTCCAGACGGTCGCGGGGCGCATGATCTTCGCCCAGCCGCGCGGCGAGTGAGCGGGGTCGACGCGGTCGTCGTCGCGGCCGGGCTGGGCACGCGCATGGGCGGCGGGGACAAGCTCGGCCTGCTCGTGGCGGGGCGCCCGGTGCTCGCCTGGACGCTGGCAGGGCTGGCCGCCGCGCCGATCGTCCGGCGGATCGTCGTCGTGACCTCCCCGGAACGCCTCGCCGAGGTCGCGGCCGCGCCCTGGCTCCCCTCGCGAGTCTCGACCGTGGTCGAAGGGGGAGCGCGGCGCCAGGACTCGGTCGCCGCGGGGGTCGGGGCGCTCGGCGAGGGGTCGCCCGACGACGTGGTCCTCGTGCACGACGGGGCCCGGCCGCTCGTCTCCCCGGAGCTCGTGGCGCGGGTCGCGGCCGCCGCCGCCGAGCACGGTGCAGCCATCCCGGTCGTGCCGGTCGCGGAGACCCTCAAGCGGGTGGTGGACGGGCAGATCGCTGCGACCATCGACCGGACGCTGCTCGTCGCGGCCCAGACCCCGCAGGGGATCCGCCGGGACGTCCTCGCCCGCGCCTGGGCCGAACGGCCGCCCGGCGGCGTCGCCGTCTGGACCGATGAGGCCGCCCTGCTCGAGGCCTGTAGAATCCCGGTCCATGCAGTCCCCGGCGAGTCGACGAACCTCAAGGTGACCCTGCCCGACGACCTCGCGAGGGTCGAGGCGGCGCTTATCGCGCGCGGCGATGTTGCTGCCGCGGCGCTCGTGCCGCGGGTCGGGTTCGGCGACGACGGCCACCCGTTCGGGCCCGGCGCCCCGCTGGCCCTCGGCGGCCTCCTGATCGACGGCGCCCCGCGGCTCCACGGACACTCGGACGGTGACGTGGCTCTCCATGCGGTCTGCGAGGCGCTGCTGGGGGCGGCCGGCCTGGGCGACCTCGGCCGCCTCTTCCCGGCCGGCCCGTCGACGCCGGCGGGCATCGCCAGCACGGAGATGCTCGGCGCCTGCCTCGCGCGCGTGGCCGCCGCCGGGTACGCGCCCGTTGCGATCGACGTCACCCTGGTCGGGGCCCGGCCGCGACTCGCCGGTTACCTGGACGCCATGGCCGCCGCGATCGCGGCCCGGGTCGGGCTCGCCGCCGACCGCGTGAACGTGAAGGCCTCTTCCGGGAACCTCGCCGGGTTCGAGGGCGCCGGACGGGGGATCAGCGCCCGCGCCGTCGCGGTCGTGGCCCCGCACGGGCGAGGATCGAGCCCATCGTGACCATCCGGCTCCACGACACGCTGAGCGGATCGCTCCGGGCACTGGAGCCGCTGGAGCCCGGCCACGTCCGCGTCTACTCCTGCGGGCCGACGGTCTACGGTCCGGCGCACGTCGGCAACTTCCGATCGTTCCTCTTCGCCGACCTGCTCGTCCGCCACCTGCGCTGGCGCGGCCTGCGGGTCACCTGGGTCATGAACCTGACCGACGTGGACGACAAGATCATCCGCGGCGCGGCCGCCGAGCGGATCGGCATCGACGCCCTCGCCGAGCGCTGGATCGACCGGTTCCTCGAGGATGCCAACACGCTGCGCATGACGAAGCCGGACGTCATGCCCCGGGCGACCGAGCACATTCCCCGAGATGGTTTCCCTCCTCGAGCGCCTCCTGGCCGCCGGCCACGCGTATCGGACCGACGACGGCTCGGTCTTCTTCCGGATCGCAAGCTGGCCCGCGTACGGTCGGCTGGCGCGGCTCGACCCCGACCAGCTGCGGGTCGGCGAGCGCGTCGCCGCCGACGAGTACTCGAAGGACGACGTTCGCGACTTCGTCCTCTGGAAGGGCCCTCGCGAAGGCGAGCCGAGCTGGGAGACCGAGGTCGGCCCCGGGCGCCCGGGATGGCACCTCGAGTGCTCGGCGATGTCGATGCACTACCTCGGGGAGTCGTTCGACGTCCATACCGGCGGTGTCGACCTCGTGTTCCCTCACCACGAGGATGAGATCGCGCAATCGGAGGCGGCGACCGGGAAGCCGTTCGTGCGGCACGTGGCTCCACTGCGCCCACCTCCAGATGGGTGGCCGGAAGATGGCGAAGTCCGAGGGCAACATCGCCCGGGTCGCAGACATCCTCGCCACGGGCACGTCGCCGCGCGCCCTTCGCTATGCGCTCCTCGCTGCCCACTACCGGACGGGGCTCAGCTTCAGCGACGATTCGCTGTCGGCCGCCACCGCGGCCGTCGAGCGCCTCGACGCGGTCGTGGCGGCGCTGGAGGCCTACGACGCCGCCGGCCCGGACGACCCCGCAATGCCGGGCGTCCTGGCCGCGGCGCGCGAGGCGTTCGGGAACGCCCTCGACGACGACCTCGCGGTTTCGCCCGCCCTGGGCGCGCTGTTCGACCTGGTGCGCGACCTCAACCGCCGCATCGCCGAGCGGACCCTCTCCTCGAGCGATGCCGGCGTCGCCCTGGGGGCCCTGCGCGATCTGGACGTCGTGCTCGGGCTGCTCCCCGACCCGGTCGACGCGCTGCCGGCGGACCTTGCCGCTCTGCTGGACGCGCGCGCCGCTGCCCGGGCTGAGCGCGACTGGGCGGCCTCGGACCGCTTCCGCGACGAGCTCGCCGCGGCCGGTATCGTCGTCGAGGATTCGCGCGACGGGCAGCGCTGGCGTCGTGCCGGAGGGCCCGGTGCCTGACGGTCCCGGCCAACCGAAGCCCCGCGACCGCGGCAGCTCGGCTCACGGCCATCCGGCTCGCGGCCGCGATCGCCCCCCTGCGGGGAGCCCGTTCGGATCCCGCGGCCGGCCACCCGGTGCCCGCGACGCCGACCCGCCGGCGGCACGCGGCAATCCGCCGGGTGCCGGCCGCCCGGCATCGGGCGGCGCCGGCGCGCCCGACCGGCGCCGCCCCGCGCCCGGGGGACCGCCCGGTCGCGCGCCGAAGCCGGTCGGCCGCTCTCCGGGTCCCGACGGGCCGCGCGGCGCCGACCGGCCCGGCACCTTCCGCGCGGGGCCACCCGGCCCGCGGCGCCACGAGGGCCTGCCACCGGGCGCTCGCCCGGGCACGCCCGAGGAAGGCCCGCGACCGGAGCCGCGTCTTGACGGCACGCGGCGCGACTCCGCGAGGCCGCCGGCCGCGCACCGCAACGATCCCGGGTCCCCCCGCACGCTGGGAGGACCGACCACCGCGCCGCGGGGCAGGCGCCGATCACGTCACCCCCCGGCATCGCCCCAGTGCGCCGCGCCCGGGATCCTTCCGGGGCTCGTCCGGTGAACGGGCCCGCGCCGTGGCGCCGGGACATGGGCCGGGCCCGCGCCCGGTGCCCCGTCCGTGGGCCGGCCCTGTCGTGCACGCCGCCGGGCCCCCGCTCCCGCCGGAGGCGACGCTCGGCGACGGCGAGGAGGTGATCGCCGGTCGCCACCCTGTCGAGGAGGCGTTCGTGGCCGGCCGGCCCGCGCTGCGGCTCCTCGTGACGCCGGGTCGCCGGGACGCGCTGGAACGGCTCGTGCTCCATGCGACGACCCTCCGGATTCCCGTCGTGGAGCTCGAGGGCGGCTCGCTCACGGCGGTCACCGGGTTCGACGGGCACCAGGGGGTCGCCCTCGTGGTCGCGGCGCGGGCGCCCGCCGGGGTGGCCGACGTGCTGGCCCGGGCCATCGAACGTGGCGAGGGGGCGTTCGTGCTGGCCCTCGACTCGCTGGAGGATCCCCAGAACGTTGGGACGCTTCTGCGGAGCGCGGAGGCCGCGGGGGTCCATGGGGTCGTCTTCCCGACCCGTCGCCAGGCACCGCTCTCGGCCGCCGCCGTCAAGGCGTCGGCGGGCGCCACCGAGCACCTGCTCCTGGCCCCGGTCGACGACCTGCCCGGGACGCTCGCCGACCTGCGCGCGCGGGGCCTCCGCGTGGTCGGGACCGACGCCGAGGCCACCCTGACCTATCGCGAGGCGGATCTCCGGGGGCCGCTCGTGCTCGTGATCGGGAGCGAAGGCCGGGGCCTTGCGCCCGCGATCCGGCGGCGGTGCGATCTCCTGGTCCGGATCCCGATGCGCGGACGGATCGAGTCGCTCAATGCGGCGGTCGCCGGCTCGGTGCTCCTCTTCGAGTCTGCAGCGCAGCGCGCGCCGGGCGGCGGGATCGCGGAGGTGCCTGGGGTGGCCCCCACGGCGGCGACGGACTCCGCCGTGGCGCCAGCGTCCGACCCCACGGGAGGGGCCGCTTGACCACGATCCGCCTGCGCGAATATGATCCCCGTTGCGCCTCGGAGACGATTGCGGTGTTCTCCTGCGCCCGCCGACGTAGCTCAATTGGTAGAGCAGCGGTTTTGTAAACCGCCGGTTCCGGGTTCGAGTCCCGTCGTCGGCTCCAACTGAACAAGGTGATCGTCCGGGTGCACCAAGGGTGCCGCAACCCACCCGGAGATCGCTCCCCTGGGTAGGTTGAGCAGGTGGTGAGCTCAGCTGACTGTAAATCAGCCGTCTTCGACTGTAGAGGTTCAATTCCTCTCCTGCCCACCACCATACCGGCACCCGGACTCCCCGGGCCCAGATAGCTCAGTTGGCAGAGCACATCCTTGGTAAGGATGAGGTCATGGGTTCAAGTCCCATTCTGGGCTCCATCCCTCCACTCGGCCCCCATAGGTAGGTAGACGACGCACGTGGCGAAGAAGAAGTTCGAGCGGACGAAGCCGCACGTCAACATCGGCACGATCGGTCACATCGACCACGGCAAGACGTCGCTGACCGCGGCGATCACGAAGTACCTGGCCCTCAAGGGCGGGTCCGAGTACCGCGCGTTCGATTCGATCGACAACGCCCCCGAGGAGCGCGAGCGCGGCATCACGATCGCGATCGCCCACGTCGAGTACCAGACCGACGCCCGCCACTACGCGCACGTCGACTGCCCGGGCCACGCCGACTACATCAAGAACATGATCACCGGCGCCGCCCAGATGGACGGGGCGATCCTCGTCGTGGCCGCCACCGACGGCCCGATGCCCCAGACCCGGGAGCACATCCTCCTGGCCCGCCAGGTCGAAGTGCCGTACATGGTCGTCTTCCTCAACAAGGTGCGACGCGGTCGACGATCCCGAGCTGCTCGACCTCGTCGAGCTCGAGGTCCGCGAGCTCCTCTCCAAGTACAACTTCCCGGGCGACGACATCCCCGTCGTCCGCGGCTCCGCCCTCAAGGCCCTCGAGGCGACCGGCGGCACCGACGATCCCGCCTACGTCTGCATCCAGGAGCTGATGGACGCGGTCGACGCCTACATCCCGACTCCCGAGCGGGCGATCGACAAGCCCTTCCTCATGCCGGTCGAGGACGTCTTCGGGATCAAGGGCCGGGGCACCGTCGCCACCGGGCGCATCGAGCGGGGCATCGTCAAGGTCGGCGACGAGGTCGAGATCGTGGGCATCCGGCCCACCCGCAAGATCGTCGTCACCGGCGTCGAGATGTTCAAGAAGCTCCTCGACGAGGGCCGCGCCGGCGACAACGTGGGCTGCCTCCTGCGGGGCATCGAGCGCGACGACATCGAGCGCGGCCAGGTCCTGGCCAAGTCCGGGAGCATCAAGCCCCACACGAAGTTCACCGCCCGGGTCTACGTCCTGACCAAGGAGGAGGGCGGCCGGCACACCCCGTTCTACAACGGCTACCGGCCCCAGTTCTACCTCCGCACCACGGACGTGACCGGCGCCATCGGCCTCCCCGAGGGGGCCGAGATGATCATGCCCGGCGACAACGTCGACATGACCGTCGAGCTCATCACCCCGATCGGCCTCGAGATCGGCCAGCGCTTCGCCATCCGCGAGGGTGGCCGGACCGTCGGCGCCGGGGCCATCGTGGCCATCACCGAGTAGGGACGAGATGCCCAAGGCAGCAGAGAATCGCCCGATCGTCCAGCTCGCCTGCACCGAGTGCAAGACGAGGACGTACACCACGCGCAAGAACAAGAGGAACGACCCGAACCGGATCGAGCTTCGGAAGTACTGTCCGCGGGAGCGTCGTCATACTCTGCACCG
This sequence comes from uncultured Chloroflexia bacterium, assembly GCA_963705215.1. GTDB lineage: Bacteria > Chloroflexota > Limnocylindria > Limnocylindrales > CSP1-4 > CTSoil-043. The sequence goes on from CAVPJI010000011.1 coordinate 50,984, forward strand.
GGAGGCGAAGTAGGCAGAGATCACAGGGGTGTAGCTCAATTGGCAGAGCACCGGTCTCCAAAACCGGCGGTTGTAGGTTCGAGTCCTATCGCCCCTGCCACTCCTCCTCCTCACCGCTAGAGAGCAAGTAGCCAAACCGTGCGCCGCCTCCGACGCTACCTTCAGGAATCCTGGTCCGAGCTCAAGAAAGTCGCCTGGCCCACGCGGGACCAGGTGCGCAACCTGACCGTGCTCGTCTTCATCGTGAGCGCCGCGATCGGCGATCTTCATCGCGTTCTGGGACTACATCTTCACCCTGGTGATCCAGCTCATCACGCCCGGCGCGGTGTAGGAGGCCATGGTGACCGAGGCCGTTCGCGCCCCCGACAAGCGCTGGTACGTGATCCACACGTATTCCGGCTACGAGAACAAGGTCAAGGCCAACCTCGAGCACCGCATCGAGTCGATGGGCATGGAGGACAAGATCTTCCAGGTCCTCGTCCCGATGGAGGACGAGATCGAGATCAAGCAGGGCCAGCGGCACACCGTCCAGAAGAAGGTGTTCCCCGGCTACGTCCTCGTCGAGATGATCTACGACCCCGAGTCGTGGTACGTCGTCCGGAACACGCCGGGCGTGACGAGCTTCGTCGGCACGGGCAACCTGCCGGGCGCCCGCAGCGAGCCGATCCCGCTCGAGGAGCACGAGGTCAAGGCGATCCTCCGCCAGATGGGCGTGGAGACGCCGAAGTATCGCGTCGCGTTCACCAAGGGCCAGAGCGTGCGGGTCACCGACGGGCCGTTCGCCGAGTTCGTCGGCACGGTCGACGAGCTGGACCCGGAACGCAACAAGGTGAAGGTCCTCGTGAGCATCTTCGGCCGCGAGACGCCCGTCGAGCTCGACCTGCTGCAGGTCGAGAAGCTCTGAGCGAAAGGAACCCGTCCCACCGTGGCCAAGAAGATCCGCATCGTCCTCACCCTGCAGCTGCCGGCCGGCAAGGCGACCCCCGCCCCGCCCGTGGGCACGGCCCTCGGCCCGCACGGCATCAACATCGTCGAGTTCACCAAGTCCTATAACGAGAAGACCGCCGACAAGGCCGGGCAGATCATCCCGGCCCAGATCACCATCTTCGAGGACCGCTCGTTCACCTTCGTCCTCAAGACCCCGCCGGCCGCGGACCTGCTCCGCAAGGCCGCCGGCGTCGACAAGGGCTCGGCGACGACGGGCCGCGAGAAGGCCGGCACGATCACCCGCGACCAGCTCCGGGAGATCGCGACGATCAAGCTCACCGACCTGAACGCCAACGATCTCGAGGCCGCCATGCGGCAGGTCGAGGGCACTGCCCGCAGCATGGGCATCGAAGTTGCCGGCTAGGCCTGCAACCGTGGTCGCAGGCTAGGCCTGGCGACGCACCGACGCCGGCCCCTGTGCCGGACGGCGACCCCACGAGACGGGGGAGGTCGGAACGCCGGCCGCCAGCGAGAGGCACTACCGAATGACTCAGCACGGCAAGAAGTACGTCGAGGCCGCGAAGCTCGTCGACCGCACGAAGGCCTACGGTCCCCTGGAGGCGGTCGAGCTCGTGAAGGAGACGTCGGTCGTCAACTTCGACCCATCCGTCGAGGCCCACATCCGCCTCGGCGTCGACCCCCGCCACGCGGACCAGATGGTGCGCGGCACGGTGGTCCTTCCCCACGGCACCGGCAAGGTGGTCCGGGTTGCGGTGTTCGCCCAGGCCGAGAAGGCCCAGGAGGCGCTGCGCGCCGGCGCCGACGAGGTCGGGGGCGAGGACCTGGTCAAGAAGATCGAGGGCGGCTGGCTCGAGTTCGACGTCGCCGTCGCGACGCCCGACATGATGGGCATGGTGGGCAAGCTGGGCCGGATCCTGGGCCGCCGCGGCCTCATGCCGAACCCGAAGGCCGGCACCGTCACCTTCGACATCGAGCGCGCCGTCGGCGAGGTCAAGGCCGGCCGCGTCGAGTTCAAGGTGGACAAGGGCGCGATCATCCACGTGCCCGTCGGCAAGGCGAGCTTCAGCGGAGAGGCGCTCGTCGCCAATCTCGCGGTTCTCCTCGACGCCGTGAACCGGGCCAAGCCGTCCGGCGCCAAGGGGACCTATCTTCGGACCGTGACGATCGCCAGCACGATGGGGCCCGGGGTCCGCGTGGACCTCCCGTCCCTCCTGGCCGCCGCGAGCGCCTGACCCGGCGATCGGCTACCATCCCGCAGCGCGGCCCGCCGGACCGGCGCGCCGCACCAGATCGAAGACGGACCGCCGCAGACAGCCTGCGCCCGCAGGCCGCGTCGCCAATGGCCCCTTGGGGCCGGCGAGACGGCCGGGGCTCAATTCGCCGGACCGGACCGACGCCCGCCGCGCGGGCCCGGGGACGCCGGCGGGCACGCCGAGGCAGGACGACGAGCGACCGCCCTCCCCGGGGAGGACCCGCGCGGAACCTGCGAGACGCGAGGAATGCACCGTCTGGCAGGGACCCCGCCCGGCGGGTCCACCGGGCGCGCCGGGAGCGCGCGACACGTGAGGGCTGCATGCCGACCGAGGCGAAGCGCGCGACCATCGCCGAGCTCCGTCAGGAGCTCGCCGGGAGCACCACGCTGATCACGACCGAGTACCGGGGCCTGAAGGTCCGGGAGATCGGGGAGATCCGGCGCGCGCTTCGAAAGAACAACGTCAACTACCGGGTCGTGAAGAACCGCCTCATGCGGATCGCGGCCGAGCAGGAGGGCAACGCAGGCGTCGCCCCGCTCCTCCACGGCCCGTCGGCCATCGCCTTCGGGTCGGGCGACGAGAACGTCGTCGCGAAGACCGTGATCGACGCGGTCCGCCCGTACAAGCTCGTCAAGGTCACCGGCGGCATCGTCGGCGGCCGGACGTTCGACGCCGAGGGCGTCCAGAAGCTCGCGACCCTGCCGTCGCGCGACATCCTCCTCGCCCAGCTGGCCGGGGCGTTCAGCGCGCCCGCCACGCAGGTCGCCGGCCTCCTCGCTGCGAACCTCCGCAACCTCGGATCCCTGCTTGCGCAGCTCGAGGAGCAGAAGGCCCAGACCGGCGCATAGCGCCACCTGACGATCCGTCTCGCGCCCGCCCCGGCGCCCCCACTCCGAAGGAGCACCTCACATGGCCACTCTCACCCAGGACCAGATCCTCGACGCGATCGGCGCGATGACCCTCGTCGAGGTCAGCGAGTTCGTGAAGAAGTTCGAGGAGAAGTTCGGCGTCACCGCGGCCGCCCCGGTTGCCGCCGCGGCTGCACCTGCCGCGGGCACTGCCCCGGCCGCAGCGGCCGAGGAGGAGCAGACCGAGTTCTCGGCCATCCTCACCGAGATCGGGCCGAACAAGATCCCCGTCATCAAGGTCGTCCGCGAGCTCACCGGTCTCGGTCTCAAGGAGGCCAAGGACGTCGTCGACGCGTTCCCGAAGGCGGTCAAGGAAGGGATCTCGAAGGACGAGGCCGAGAAGATCAAGGCGGCCCTCGAAGAGGTCGGCGCCAAGGTCGAGATCAAGTAGCGGCCCGCATCAACCGTCGTCGCGGTCGGGCGCCCTCGCGCGCTCGACCGGTGTCGCGGCTCCAGCGCCGGGCGGTGGCCCTCGCCACCGACCCGGCCTTTGGGGCGTTTGACAGCCGCGGCCGACGCGGTACAATTTCCAATTCCGTGAGCGCGGTCCCTCCTCCTGTCTCCCTCCTCCGCCAAGGAGCGGTTCATGCTGCCTGTCGCTGATCTTCCCACTCCCGTGCCCGGGCGCATCTCGTATGCCCGGATCGTCGAGAAGCGCGAGATCCCGGATCTCATCGAGCTTCAGGTTCGATCGTTCGCGTGGTTCGTCGAGAAGGGGCTCCGGGAGCTCTTCGACGAGATCAGCCCGATCCGGGACTTCACCAGCAAGGTGATGGAGCTCCAGTTCCTGGACTACGAGTTCGGCGACCCGAAGTACTCCGAGCTCGAGTGCCGGACGCGTGACCTCACGTTCAGCCGCCCGCTCTACGTGCAGGTCGAGCTGCTGATCAAGGAGACGGGGGAGATCCAGCGCCAGCGGGTCTACATGGGCGACTACCCGTGGATGACCCATCTGGGCACGTTCATCATCAACGGCGCCGAGCGTGTCGTGGTCAGCCAGCTCGTGCGTTCGCCGGGCGTCTACTACGGGCGGGTCGAGGATCCGGCGTCGGGCCGCGACCTGTACACCGCCAAGGTGATCCCGAACCGAGGCGCCTGGCTCGAGTTCGAGACGTCCGCCCGGGGAGACCTCCTGTCCGTCAAGGTGGACCGCAAGCGCAAGATCGCGGCCACCACGCTCCTGCGGGCCGTCGGCTACGAGCGCAACGAGGAGATCGCGGCGCTCTTCGGGGCGGTCGACGACAACCCCGAGCACGCGTACGTCGCGTCGACCCTCGACAAGGACCCGACGAACACCCAGGCCGAGGCCCTGATCGAGGTCTACAAGAAGCTGCGCCCGGGCGATCCGCCGACCGGCGACAACGCCCGCCAGCTCGTGGAGAGCCTCTTCTTCAACTTCCGGCGCTACGACCTGGGCCGGGTAGGCCGGTACAAGTTCAACAAGAAGCTGGACCCGGTCGCCGCCCGGATGGGGATCGAGCTGCCGCGCGAGGACGGCGAGAACCCGCAGCTCGGCCGGACCATCACCCGCGAGGACATCGCGGCCATCGTCGGCCAGCTGATCGTCCTCAACAATGGACGCGGCCTGCCCGACGACATCGACCACCTCGGCAATCGCCGGATCCGCGCCAACGGCGAGCTGATCCAGAACGCCTTCCGGATCGGCCTCCTGCGCATGGAGCGCGTCGTCCGCGAGCGGATGACGATCCAGGAGATCGACAAGGCGACCCCGAACGCCCTCATCAACATCCGGCCCGTCGTGGCGGCGATGAAGGAGTTCTTCGGTGGCAGCCAGCTCAGCCAGTTCATGGACCAGACGAACCCCCTGGCCGAGCTGACGAGCAAGCGACGCCTCTCGGCCCTCGGGCCCGGCGGCCTCTCGCGGGAGCGGGCCGGCTTCGACGTCCGTGACGTCCACCACAGCCACTACGGCCGGATCTGCCCGATCGAGACGCCGGAAGGCCCGAACATCGGCCTCATCGGCTCGCTCGCCACGTTCGGCCGGATCAACGACTACGGGTTCATCGAGACGCCGTACCGCAAGGTCAAGCGGACGGTCGCCTGGGACGACGCCGACGTCACGAGCTACACCGCCGGCAGCGACATCGTCGCGAAGAGCGGCGTGGTCGTGGTGAAGAAGGGCGAGCAGCTGACCGCGGCTGCCGCGACCGAGCTCAAGAAGCAGAAGGCGCTGGCCCAGCCCATCCGCCCCGTCGTCACCGACGAGATCGTCTATCTCGCCGCCGACGAGGAGGAGGAGCACTGGGTCGCCCAGGCGAACGCCCGGCTCGACGAGCAGGGCCACTTCATCACCGAGCGCGTCCCCTGCCGCCACCGCGACCAGTTTCCCGAGGTCGCTCCGGACCGCATCGAGTACATGGACGTCAGCCCCAAGCAGGTCGTCTCGGTCGCGACGGCGCTCATCCCGTTCCTCGAGCACGACGACGCCAACCGCGCCCTGATGGGCTCGAACATGCAGCGCCAGGCCGTGCCGCTCCTGGAGCCCGAAGCCCCGACCGTGGGCACGGGCATGGAGCGTCGTGCCGCGCTCGACTCCGGGCAGGTGGTCGTGGCCGAGGAGGCCGGCGTCGTCACCTCGGTGACCGCCGAGCGGATCCTCGTCGAGGAGGACTCGGGTGAGCTGCGGACCTACCCGCTCCAGAAGTTCGTCCGCTCGAACCAGGGCACCTGCATCAACCAGCGCCCGATCGTCGAGGTCGGCCAGCGCATCTCCGCCCGCGAGGCGATTGCCGATTCGTCGTCCACCGACGGCGGCGAGCTGGCCCTGGGCCGCAACATCCTGGTCGCCTTCATGAGCTGGGAGGGCGGCAACTACGAGGACGCGATCGTCATCAGCGATCGCCTCGTCCGCGAGGACCTCTTCACCAGCATCCACATCGAGAAGCACGAGATCGAGTCGCGCGACACGAAGCTCGGGCCCGAGGAGATCACCCGCGACATCCCGAACGTCGGCGAGGAGTCCCTCAAGGACCTCGACGAGGACGGGATCGTCTACATCGGGGCCGAGGTCCAGCCGGGTGACATCCTCGTCGGAAAGATCACGCCGAAGGGCGAGACCGAGCTGACCGCCGAGGAGCGCCTGCTCCGGGCGATCTTCGGCGAGAAGGCCCGCGAAGTGAAGGACTCGAGCCTCCGCCTGCCGCACGGCGAGCGGGGCAAGGTCGTCGACGTGAAGGATCTTCACCCGGGAGGCCGGCGACGAGCTGCTGCCCGGGGTGAACCGCCTTGTCCGCGTCGGCGTCGCCCAGAAGCGCAAGGTCTCGGTCGGCGACAAGATGGCCGGCCGCCACGGCAACAAGGGCGTCATCGCCAAGGTGCTGCCGCAGGAGGACATGCCGTTCCTCCCGGACGGCACGCCCGTCGACATCATCCTCAACCCGCTCGGCGTGCCGAGCCGGATGAACCTCGGCCAGCTCCTGGAGACCCACCTCGGGTGGGCCCTCAGCGTGCTGGGCTACAAGGCCGCGACGCCCGTCTTCGACGGTGCGACCGAGGGCCAGATCCGCGAGGCGCTCGCGGAGGCCGGCCTGCCGGAGGACGGCAAGGTCGAGCTCCGCGACGGGCGGACCGGGGAAGGCTTCGACCGCCGGATCACCGTCGGCCAGATCTACATGCTCAAGCTCCACCACCTGGTGGAGGACAAGATCCACGCCCGGTCCACGGGCCCCTACAGCCTCATCACCCAGCAGCCGCTCGGAGGCAAGGCCCAGTTCGGTGGCCAGCGCTTCGGCGAGATGGAGGTCTGGGCGCTCGAGGCCTACGGCGCGGCGAACATTCTCCAGGAGCTCCTCACCGTGAAGTCCGACGACGTCATGGGCCGCGTCCAGACGTACGAGGCGATCGTGAAGGGCGAGGAGATCCAGCAGCCGGGCGTCCCGGAATCGTTCAAGGTGCTCATCAAGGAGCTCCAGAGCCTCGGCCTCAACGTCGAGATCCTCAACGAGAACGACGAGGAGATCCGGTTCATCGAGGACGTCTCGGCCTACCCGCTCCCCGATCTCGGCGGCATCAACCTCGCCGGGTTCGAGGACTGATCCCCGCCACCAGCACCCACCCCGCGGAGCCGATGCTCGGCCGGCCCGGCTCCGCTCGCACCCTGTCCGAATCGCGCCACTGAGGGCCCGCGGCGGCGCGGAGGAGAACGATGCTCGAGGTCAACAACTTCAACGCCATCCGGATTTCGCTCGCTTCGCCCGAGCAGATCCGCGAGTGGTCCTGGGGCGAGGTCACCAAGCCCGAGACCATCAACTACCGCACGCTCAAGCCGGAGAAGGACGGCCTCTTCGACGAGCGCATCTTCGGTCCCACCAAGGACTGGGAGTGCTACTGCGGCAAGTACAAGCGGATCCGCTACAAGGGCATCATCTGCGACAAGTGCGGCGTCGAGGTCACGCGCGCCAAGGTGCGCCGCGAGCGGATGGGCCACATCCAGCTCGCCAGCCCGGTCAGCCACATCTGGTACTTCAAGGGCACGCCGTCCCGCCTCGGGATCCTGCTCGACATCAGCCCGCGCAACCTCGAGCGGATCCTCTACTTCGCCCTCTTCATCGTCACCCACGTCGACGAGGAGGCCCGGCGCCGGGCGCTGCTCGCGCTCGACGAGGAGGCCGAGGGCCGCGGCCCCGGCGGCAAGGCCGACGACGCGGACGAGCAGGAGCGCGCCGCGTTCCACCGCCGCGCGGACGAGCTCAAAGAGGCGCAGGCCGCGCTCCTGCGAGAGCTCGAGCAGCAGCGTTCGGACCGGACGGACGAGATCAGCGCCGCCGCGCAGGCGGTCCAGGCCCTGCTGGCCGAGGTCAAGAGCGGCGTCGCCGAGGCGACGATCGCCTTCGAGCCGACCGGCGAGGTCATCCTCGGCGCCGGCGAGAAGGGCGGCAGGGCGGTCGAGACCAAGCTCAAGAAGATCGTGCTCGCCGAGTCGGAGCGCGTGACCGAGGAGTTCCGCCGGCGAGAGGCCGACGAGCAGACCGCCACCGAGCAGAAGATCGACGACCTGCGCATCCAGATGGAGGCGGCGATCGACGCCGGCCGCGAGGCACGCAAGGTCGAGGCCGAGAACCGCAAGGACGAGATCCGCAAGACGCGCGACGAGATCGAGCAGCTCGGGACCATGACCCAGCTCACCGAGACCGAGTTCCGGTACCTCGACGAGAAGTACGGGTCCGGGCGCCCGCAACGGACGTGTCTTCTGGGCCGGCATGGGCGCCGAGGCCATCCGCGACATCATCACCCGGATGGAGCTGGAGGAGCTCGCCCGCTCCCTCCACGTCGAGGTCCGGACAACCTCCGGGCAGCGGCGCAAGAAGGCGATCAAGCGGCTGCGCCTCATCGAGGCCTTCCGCCGCTCCGGCACGCGCCCCGAGTGGATGATCCTCTCGGTCCTGCCCGTGATCCCGCCCGAGCTGCGGCCCATGGTCCAGCTCGACGGCGGCCGCTTCGCGACCTCGGACCTCAACGACCTCTACCGCCGCGTCATCAACCGGAACAACCGGCTCAAGCGGCTCCTCGAGCTCGGTGCGCCGGAGATCATCATCCGCAACGAGAAGCGGATGCTCCAGGAGGCCTGCGATGCGCTCGTCGACAACGGCCGCCGGGGCCGGGCGATCGCGGGAACCGGCAATCACCGCCTGAAGTCCCTGAGCGACATGCTCAAGGGCAAGCAGGGCCGGTTCCGCCAGAACCTCCTGGGCAAGCGGGTGGACTACTCGGGCCGCTCCGTGATCGTCGTCGGGCCGGACCTGCAGCTCCACCAGTGCGGCCTGCCCAAGAAGATGGCCCTCGAGCTCTTCAAGCCGTTCGTCATGCGGCAGCTCGTCGAGAAGGGTCTCGCCCACAACATCAAGAGCGCGAAGCGCCTCGTCGAGCGCGTGGTCCCCGTCGTCTGGGACGTCCTCGAGGAGGTCATCGAGAACCACCCGGTCCTGCTGAACCGGGCCCCGACGCTCCACCGGCTGGGGATCCAGGCATTCATGCCCATCCTCGTCGAGGGATCGGCGATCCAGATCCATCCGCTCGTCTGCCAGGCGTTCAACGCCGACTTCGACGGCGACCAGATGGCGGTCCACGTGCCGCTCTCGACCGCCGCCCAGGAAGAGGCGCGGACGATGCTGCTCTCGACCGCCAACCTGCTCTCGCCTGCCGACGGGAGCCCGGTGGTGGCGCCCACCCAGGACATGGTCCTCGGGTGCTTCTACCTGACGATGAACGAGCGAGGGGTCGCGGACCGGCAGCCGACGCGGATCTTCGCGGACGAGGACGAGGCGATCCTGGCCTACCAGCTCAGGACGGTCACCCTGCACGAGCCGGTCGTGGCGATCGTGCGTACGTGGGACCAGGAGACCGAGGGGCTCGTGGAGGCCCGCCTGGTCACCACGATCGGCCGGATCATCTTCAACCAGATCCTCCCGGACCGCCTGCGCTTCACGAACAAGGAGCTCAAGCGCCCGGATCTCCGCGGCCTCGTCGACCGCTGCTATCGCAGCCTCGGGCCCACCGAGACCGCCCACCTCGTGGACGGCATCAAGCGGGTCGGCTTCGAGTACGCGACGCGCGGCGGGATGACGATCGCGGTCGATGACATCACGGTCCCCGCCGAGAAGCCTGCGATGCTGGCGGCTGCCGACGACCAGGTCACGAAGATCGATGGTCAGTTCCAGCGCGGCCTCATCACCGACGACGAGCGCTACGAGGCGGTCGTCGACGTGTGGCAGAAGACGTCGAAGGACCTCTCCGACAGGATGATGGAGAACCTCGACCCGAACAGCCCGGTCGCGATGATGACCGCCTCCGGGGCTCGCGGCAACAAGGGCAACATCGGGCAGCTGGGCGCAATGCGCGGCCTCATGGCCGACCCGTCGGGCCGCATCATCGACGTCCCCGTGCGGAGCAACTTCCGTGAGGGGATGACCGTCCTCGAGTACTTCATCTCCACCCACGGCGCCCGCAAGGGCCTCGCCGACACCGCGCTCCGCACCGCCGACTCGGGCTACCTGACGCGCCGCCTCGTGGACGTCGCCCAGGACGTGATCACCCGAGACGAGGACTGCGGCACGGAGGAGGGGAGCTGGATCACGCGAGCCGAGTCCGACGAGGTCACGATCGAGCCCGGGGCATTCGCCCGGCGGCTGGTCGGACGCTTCGCGGCCGCACCGGTGGCCGGCCCCGACGGCGAGATCCTGTGCGATCGGACCGAGGAGCTCGGCGAGACCGTCGCCCGGGCCATCGAGGACGCGGGGATCCGCGAGGTCCTCGTGCGCTCACCGCTCACCTGCGAGTCGCGCAACGGCGTCTGCCGCCGCTGCTACGGCCGCAACCTCGCCACCGGGTTCCTCGTGGGCACCGGCGAGGCGGTCGGCATCATCGCCGCCCAGTCGATCGGCGAGCCCGGCACGCAGCTGACGATGCGGACCTTCCATACCGGCGGTGTCGCGTCCGCCGGCGGCGCCGACATCACGGCCGGCCTGCCCCGCGTCGAGGAGCTCTTCGAGGCCCGCATCCCCAAGGGCAAGGCCGAGATCAGCCACATCGACGGGATCGTGGAGATCGTCCGCTCCGACGCGGGGACGAAGGTCAAGGTCACCAGCGTCGAGCAGTACGATGCCCAGCTCCGGCTGCCGGCCGACGCCGAGGTCCTGGCCGCCGCCGGCGACCTCGTCGAGAAGAGCCAGGTCCTGGCCCGCATCCTGGGCAAGGACGGCGCGTCGACCGACGTCGTCGCCCCGGAGAAGGGGATCCTCGTCCGGGAGGGCGACGATCTCGCCGTCCGGGCCGAGGACCGGGTCGAGCGCGAGTACTCCATCCCCCACAACGCCAAGATCCTCGTCGACAACGGCCAGGAGATCCGCGCCGGCGACGCGATCACGGACGGTCCCATCAACCCGCAGGAGTACCTCGACACGCGGGGCAAGGACGCCGTGCAGCGCTACCTGGTCAAGGAAGTCCAGAAGGTCTACCGGAGCCAGGGCGTCACGATCAACGACAAGCACATCGAGATCATCGTCCGGCAGATGCTCCGCAAGGTCCGCATCGACCAGCCAGGCGACACGGACCTCCTCCCGACCGAGCTGGTCGACCGGCTCGAGTTCGAGGAGAAGAACAACCGCGTCCTCGCCGAGGGGGGCGAGCCGGCCACCGCGCAGGTCGTCCTGCTCGGCGTGACGAAGGCGTCCCTGAACACGGCGAGCTTCCTCGCCGCCGCGTCCTTCCAGGAGACGACCCGGGTGCTCACCGAGGCCGCCATCAACGGCGCCAAGGATCATCTCGTCGGGCTCAAGGAGAACGTCATCATCGGCAAGCTCATCCCCGCGGGGACGGGCGCACCGGCCAACGTCGCGGCCCGCCGCGAGGCCGACCGGCGCCGGGCGGCCGAGGCGCTCGCCGGCGGCGAGCTGCCCGAGGAGTTCGGCAGCACCTACAACCCGTTCCTCGACGATGCCACCGACGACGGCGCGTCGGCGGACGACCCGGCGCTGCTGACCGCCCTCCTGGCGGCCGCGCAGGCGTCCGGCGAGGCCGACGAGGCGGCGGACGAGCTCGAGGGCGAAGGGGACGACGAAGCGTTCAACCCCTTCCTCGCCGACGCGCCTGCCGACGTCGCGCTCGACGCGGCGCAGGTCCTGGGCGCCCTCTCCGGCGAGACGGCCGAGGACGACGAGGAGGCGAAGGACTGACCAACGCCGGCGGGTCGAGGGGCTTTGACACTCCCCGAGGCCCGCTGGTACACTCCCCCCTTGCGTGCCGCGACCGGCCGGTCGTCGGCGTGCGTGCCCCGCGCACAGCGCGCCGGGCACGTGGGAGCCAACCGTCCCCCCAGGGGCGGAGGCGCTCCACCAGCACAGCCACCAGAAAGGGACAGCGTCTCCGTGCCGACGATCAGCCAGCTCGTGCGCCACGGCCGGAAGCCCAAGATCGAGAAGGTCAAGGCTCCGGCGATGCGCAAGATCTGGAACAGTCTCGACCAGCGCCAGACACCGATTCCGGGCGCCCCCCAGAAGCGCGGCGTCTGCCTGCAGGTGCGCACGATGACGCCGAAGAAGCCGAACTCGGCACTGCGGAAGATCGCCCGCGTCCGGCTCTCGAACCAGATGGAGGTCACGGCCTACATCCCCGGGATCGGCCACAACCTCCAGGAGCACTCCGTCGTGCTCGTTCGCGGGGGCCGCGTCAAGGACCTGCCGTCGGTGAAGTACCACATCATTCGCGGCACGCTCGACACCGCCGGCGTCCGTGACCGCAAGCAGGGCCGCTCGAAGTACGGGGCCAAGGCCAGCGCCCAGCTGCCCGGCCAGAAGAAGTAGGGATTATGCCGCGCCGCGCCAGCATCCCCCGCAAGGCCAAGTACGAGGCGACGCCCGCCAACCGGACGACCGCCCGCATCACGGCGAAGCTCATGAACGACGGCAAGCGCAACCTCGCCGATCGCATCCTGCGCCAGGCGCTCGCCCGCGCCGAGGCCCAGGCGAAGCGCCCCGGGCTCGAGGTCCTCGAGTCCGCGCTGCGCAACGCCACGCCGATCATCGAGGTCAAGCCCCGCCGGGTCGGCGGCGCCACGTACCAGGTGCCGGTCGAGATCCGCGGTGACCGCCGGCTGTCGCTGGGCGTCCGCTGGCTCGTCCAGGCCGCCCGCAAGCGCAACGGCAAGAGCATGAGCGAGAAGCTCGCCGCCGAGTTCGTCGACGCGTCGAACGGCCTCGGGGCCGCCGTCAAGCGCCGCGAGGACACCCACAAGATGGCCGAGGCGAACAAGGCCTTCAGCCACTTCAAGTGGTAGGCCGGAGACCCTGACCGTGGCCCGACTCTACCCGCTCGCCCGCACCCGGAACATCGGGATCATCGCGCACATCGACGCCGGCAAGACGACCGTCACCGAGCGGATCCTCTTCTACACGAAGAAGATCTACAAGCTCGGCGAGGTCCACGAAGGCGCCGCGACGATGGACTGGATGCCCCAGGAGCAGGAGCGGGGGATCACGATCACGGCCGCCGCCACGACCTGCTTCTGGGCGGATCATCGAATCAACATCATCGATACGCCCGGGCACGTGGACTTCACGATGGAAGTCGAGCGGAGCCTCCGCGTCCTCGATGGCGCGGTCGTGGTCTTCGATGGCGTCGCCGGCGTGGAGCCGCAGTCCGAGACGGTCTGGCGGCAGGCCGATCGCTACCGCGTCCCGCGGATCTGCTTCATCAACAAGCTCGACCGCACCGGTGCCGACTTCTGGCGCTGCGTGGGGATGATCGAGGACCGCCTGGGGGCCAACGCCGTCCCGGTCCAGATCCCGATCGGGTCGGAGGACACGTTCGCCGGAGTGATCGACCTGATCCGGATGAAGGCGATCCTCTACCGCGACGACCTGGGCTCCCAGATCGACATCGCCGAGATCCCGGCCGACCTCCTCGCCGAGGCGAAGAAGCACCGCGAGAAGCTCGTCGAGGCCGTCGCCGAGATGGACGACGAGCTGATGCACAAGTACCTCGAAGGAACCGAGCTGACCGAGGACGAGCTGGTGCGCGGGCTCCGCCTGGGCACCCTGCAGTACCGGATCGTGCCCGTCCTCACCGGCTCCGCCCTCAAGAACAAGGGCGTCCAGCCCATGCTCGACGCCGTCGTCGCCTACCTCCCGTCGCCGCTCGACGTGCCGCCGGTGATCGGCGAGCACCCGGTGACCCACGCCGAGGTCCTGCGCACGGTGGACGACCGCGAGCCGTTCAGCGCCCTCGCCTTCAAGATCGCCGCCGACCCGTACGTCGGCAAGCTGGCCTTCTTCCGGGTCTACTCCGGGACGCTCAAGGCCGGGTCCTACATCCTCAACTCGTCGAAGGGCCGCAAGGAGCGGATCGGGCGCATCCTCCAGATGCACGCGAACCACCGCGAGGAGATCGACGAGGTCCACGCCGGCGACATCGCGGCCGCGGTGGGCCTCAAGGAGACCTACACCGGCGACACCCTCGCCGATCCCGATCACCCGGTGATCCTCGAGTCGATGACCTTCCCCGAGCCGGTCATCGAGGTGAAGATCGAGCCCAAGACGAAGGCCGACCAGGACAAGATGGGCCTCGCGCTCGCCCGCCTGGCCGAGGAGGACCCGACCTTCCGGGTCAAGACCGACGAGGAGAGCGGCGAGACGCTCATCGCCGGCATGGGGGAGCTCCACCTCGACGTCCTCGTGGACCGGATGATCCGCGAGTTCAAGGTGGCCGCCAACATCGGCAAGCCGCAGGTCTCCTACCGCGAGACGATCCGGCGCGCTGGCCGAGGGCAACGGCCGATTCATCCGCCAGACCGGCGGCAAGGGCCAGTACGGGCACGTGATCCTCAAGCTCGAGCCCCTCGAGAAGGGCACCGGGATCGAGTTCGCGGACAAGACCGTGGGCGGGACGATCCCCAAGGAGTACATGCGGGCCATCGATCACGGGGTCCGCGCGGCGCTCGAGACGGGCGTCTACGCCGGCTATCCGATGGTCGACGTGCGCGCCACCGTCTTCGACGGGTCGTACCACGAGGTCGACTCGAGCGAGATGGCGTTCAAGATCGCCGCCTCCATGGCCGTCAAGGCTGCCGTGGAGAAGGCCGACCCCGCGATCCTCGAGCCGCTGATGCGGGTCGAGGTGGTCATGCCGGAGCAGTTCATGGGCGACGTGATCGGCGACCTGAACCGGCGGCGCGGCCACATCGAGGGGATGGAGTCGCGGTCGACCACCCAGGTGGTCCGCTCGTTCGTCCCCCTCTCGGAGATGTTCGGGTACGCCACGGACCTGCGGTCGATGACCGAGGGCCGGGCCAGCTATTCGATGGAGCTGTCGCACTACGCCGAGGTCCCCGGCAATCTCGCCGCGGAGCTCGTCCAGAAGTCCAGGGTCTAGCAGTCGGGAAGGCCGGCGACGGACGTCCTTAGCGGGACCCGGACGCGGCGAGGAGCCAGGGAGCACGACGATGGCGAAGAAGAAGTTCGAGCGGACGAAGCCGCACGTCAACATCGGCACGATCGGTCACATCGACCACGGCAAGACGTCGCTGACCGCGGCGATCACGAAGTACCTGGCCCTCAAGGGCGGGTCCGAGTACCGCGCGTTCGATTCGATCGACAACGCCCCCGAGGAGCGCGAGCGCGGCATCACGATCGCGATCGCCCACGTCGAGTACCAGACCGACGCCCGCCACTACGCGCACGTCGACTGCCCGGGCCACGCCGACTACATCAAGAACATGATCACCGGCGCCGCCCAGATGGACGGGGCGATCCTCGTCGTGGCCGCCACCGACGGCCCGATGCCCCAGACCCGGGAGCACATCCTCCTGGCCCGCCAGGTCGAAGTGCCGTACATGGTCGTCTTCCTCAACAAGGTCGACGCGGTCGACGATCCCGAGCTGCTCGACCTCGTCGAGCTCGAGGTCCGCGAGCTCCTCTCCAAGTACAACTTCCCGGGCGACGACATCCCCGTCGTCCGCGGCTCCGCCCTCAAGGCCCTCGAGGCGACCGGCGGCACCGACGATCCCGCCTACGTCTGCATCCAGGAGCTGATGGACGCGGTCGACGCCTACATCCCGACTCCCGAGCGGGCGATCGACAAGCCCTTCCTCATGCCGGTCGAGGACGTCTTCGGGATCAAGGGCCGGGGCACCGTCGCCACCGGGCGCATCGAGCGCGGCATCGTCAAGGTCGGCGACGAGGTCGAGATCGTGGGCATCCGGCCCACCCGCAAGATCGTCGTCACCGGCGTCGAGATGTTCAAGAAGCTCCTCGACGAGGGGCGCGCCGGCGACAACGTGGGCTGCCTCCTGCGGGGCATCGAGCGCGACGACATCGAGCGCGGCCAGGTCCTGGCCAAGTCCGGGAGCATCAAGCCCCACACGAAGTTCACCGCCCGGGTCTACGTCCTGACCAAGGAGGAGGGCGGCCGGCACACCCCGTTCTACAACGGCTACCGGCCCCAGTTCTACCTCCGCACCACGGACGTGACCGGCGCCATCGGCCTCCCCGAGGGGGCCGAGATGATCATGCCCGGCGACAACGTCGACATGACCGTCGAGCTCATCACCCCGATCGGCCTCGAGATCGGCCAGCGCTTCGCCATCCGCGAGGGTGGCCGGACCGTCGGCGCCGGGGCCATCGTGGCCATCACCGAGTAGGGACGAGATGCCCAAGCAGCGGATCCGAATCCGCCTCAAGGCCTACGACCACCGCCTGCTGGACCAGTCCGCGGCGCAGATCGTGGAGACCGCCCAGCGCACCGGTGCCGACGTCGTCGGCCCGGTGCCGCTGCCGACCCGGATCGAGAAGTTCACCGTCCTCCGGTCTCCCTTCATCGACAAGGACAGCCGCGAGCAGTTCGAGATTCGGACCCACAAGCGGCTCGTCGACATCCTCGACCCGTCGGCGAAGACCGTCGACGCCCTGATGCGACTCTCGCTGGCGGCGGGCGTCGACATCGAGATCAAGATGTGAGCGCGGTCGATCGAGCATCGGATTGATCGGCCGCAAGGTCGGCATGACCCAGGTCTTCCAGGACGACGGGACGATGATCCCGGTGAGCGTGGTCGCCATCCAGCCGAACACCGTGACGCGCCTCCGGACGCCCGAGCGGGACGGCTACACCGCGATCCAGCTGGGGACCGAGCCCGGCAAGAAGCTCACGAAGCCCGAGACGGGCCAGCTGCGGGACCTCCCGAAGGTCGCGGTCATCCGCGAGTTCCGGGTCGAGGACCTGGCGGACTACCAGGTCGGCCAGACGCTCGACGTCAGCCTCTTCGCCGCCGGCGACATGATCGACGTCACGGGCACGTCGAAGGGCAAGGGCTTCGCGGGCACCATCAAGCGCCACAACTTCCACCGCGGCCCCAAGACCCACGGCTCCGACCACCATCGCGAGCCCGGCTCCATCGGCCCGGGCACGACGCCCGGGCGCGTCTACCGCGGCAGCCGGATGTCGGGCCACATGGGCGACGAACGGGTCACCGTGAAGAAGCTGCAGGTCGTGCGCACGGACCTCGAGCGGAACCTCCTCCTCGTGAAGGGGTCCGTGCCCGGGGCGCCCCACGCGCTCGTCCTCGTGAAGAAGGCCTGACGATGCCCCAGACCACCCTCTACGCCCGCAGCGGCGACGCGATCGGGACGGTCGAGCTCTCCGACGAGCTCTTCGCCGCTCCCGTGAACGCCGCCGTCATGCACCAGGCCGTGATCGCGCAGCTCGCGGGACGCCACCTGGGCACCCACGACACCAAGACCCGCGGCGAGGTCCGCGGCGGCGGCAAGAAGCCGTACCGCCAGAAGGGAACCGGCCGGGCCCGCCAGGGATCGCGCACGGCTCCGCACTACGCCGGCGGCGGCGTCGTCTTCGGCCCCCATCCGCGCTCCTACGCGCAGCGGCTCCCGCGGCGCATGAAGCGGCTGGCGCTCCGGGGCGCCCTGACGGCCAAGCTGAACGACGGGTCCATCAAGGTGCTCGACGCCTTCGCGCTCGAGCAGATCAGGACGAAGGACCTCGTCGGCGTCCTGGGCAACCTCCAGGCGAGCGGCCGGGTGCTCATCGTGGCCCCCGCCCGCGACGACAAGCTCGACCTCTCGGCGCGCAACCTGCCGCAAGGTCGAGATCCTCCTGGCCGACTCCCTCAACATCGTCGACATCCTGAAGGCCGACATGGTCGTCATCGAGCAGTCCGCGCTCGCCCGCCTCGAGGAGGTGTACGCATGACCCTCCTGGCCCACGACGTCATCGTCCGCCCGATCATCAGCGAGAAGTCGATGGATGAGTCCGGTCGCGGGAAGTACACCTTCGAGGTCCACGGCGACGCCTCCAAGATCCAGGTCAAGGCGGCGGTCGAGGAGCTCTTCAAGGTCCAGGTCACCAAGGTCAACGTCCTCACGACGAAGGCCAAGGAGAAGCGCCGCGGCACCAAGCGCGGGCGCATCAGCGGCTGGACCACGCCCTGGCGCAAGGCGACGGTGACGCTCGCTCGCGGGCCAGAAGATCGAATTCTTCGAGGGGGTGTAGCGATGCCGCTTCGCAGCTACAAGGCCACCTCGCCCGGCCGGCGCTTCATGACCCGCTCGACGTTCGAGGAGATCACGACCCGCGAGCCCTACAAGCCGCTCCTCGAGCCGCTCAAGCGCGGCTCCGGGCGGAACAACCAGGGCCGCCTCACCGTCCGCCATCGCGGCGGCGGCGAGAAGCGCCACTACCGGATCATCGACTTCAAGCGGGACAAGCTGGGCGTGCCCGCCCGGATCGCGACGGTCGAGTACGACCCGAACCGGTCGGCCCGCATCGGCCTCCTCTTCTACCGGGACGGCGAGAAGCGCTACATGCTCCTCCCGCACGGCCTCAAGGTGGGCGACGTCGTGGTCGCCGGCCCCGAGGCCGAGGCGCGGGTCGGGAACGCCCTGCCCCTCGCCAACATCCCGCTCGGCACCACCGTCCACAACATCGAGCTGATCCCCGGCAAGGGCGGCCAGATCGTCCGCTCCGCCGGCGGGAGCGCCCAGCTCCTGGCCAAGGAAGGCGACTACGCGACGATCCGCCTCCCCTCGGGGGAGATGCGCCGCGTGCCGCTGCGCTGCATGGCGACGGTCGGCCAGGTCTCGAACCTGGACCACGAGAACCAGAGCCTCGGCAAGGCCGGCCGCGCCCGTCACATGGGCCTCCGCCCGGAGACCCGCGGCGTGGCGATGACCCCGCGTGACCACCCGCACGGTGGTGGCGAGGGCAAGTCGCCGACGGGCATGCCACCCAAGACCCCATGGGGCAAGCCGGCCATGGGCTATCGCACCGCGAAGGACAAGAAGCCGAACCGGCTCGTTGTCCGATCGCGGCATCGCAAGTCGTAACGGAGGAACCGAAGCATGTCGCGTTCGGTCAAGAAGGGACCGTTCGTCGAGGCACGGCTCCTCGGCCGCGTCCAGGAGATGAACAAGCGGAGCGAGCGGAAGGTCATCAAGACCTGGTCGCGCGCCTCCGTCGTCTTCCCGGATTTCATCGGGCACACGGTTGCCGTCTATAACGGGCGGAAGCACGTGCCCGTCTTCGTCACCGAGAACATGGTCGGTCATCGCTTCGGGGAGTTCGCTCCCACCCGCACCTTCCGCGGGCACGAGAAGAAGACCGACCGCTCGTCCTCGCTCAGGTAGGGGGCGGACCGTGCGCGTATCCGCCACCGCCAAGTACCTCCGCGGGTCCACCCGCAAGGCCGACCTCGTCGTCCGCGCGATCCGTGGCCGGCGCGCCGAGGATGCGGCCGCGATCCTGCGGTTCATGCCGCAGGGCGCGGCCCGCGACGTCGCCCGCGTCCTCGCGAGCGCGACGGCCAACGCCGAGAACAACCACAACCTGCCGGCCGACAGCCTCGTCATCGTGGAGGCCCTCGCCAACGAGGGGCCCACGATGAAGCGCTGGAAGCCCCGGGCCCAGGGCCGGGCGTTCCCGATCCACAAGCCCATGACCCACATCACGATCGTCCTCGAGGATCGGGAGGCCTAGATGGGACACAAGGTCCACCCCTACGGCTTCCGCCTGGGGACAAGCCGCACCTGGACCGCGAAGTGGTACGCCGACAAGGAGTACACGACCCTCCTCAAGGAGGACCTCGCGGTTCGCAGCCTCGTCGAGCGGCGCCTGGCCAACGCCAGCGTCAGCGGCGTCGAGATCGAGCGCGGCATCAACTACGTAACCGTGACGATTCACACCGCCAAGCCGGGCATCGTGATCGGCAAGGGCGGCGCCAACGTCGAGATCCTGCGCAAGCAGATCGGCGATCTCACGAAGCCGCGGAAGGTGAAGCTGGAGATCAAGGAGATCCGCCAGCCCGAGCTCGACGCGACCCTGGTGGCGGCGAACATCGCCCAGCAGCTGGCCCGCCGGATCGCCTTCCGGAAGGCGATGAAGCAGGGCATCCAGCGCACGATGAAGGCGGGAGCGAAGGGCGTGAAGATCGCCGTCGCCGGCCGCCTCGGCGGCTCCGAGATGGCTCGCCGCGAGTGGGACCGCGAAGGCCGCATCCCGCTCGGCACGCTGCGCGCCGACATCAGCTACGGGTACGTCCTCTCGCGGACGACCTACGGAACGATCGGCGTCAAGGTCTGGATCTACCGGGGCGACGTCCCCGACCAGCGGGTCGCCCGGCCCGCGGCCGCTCCCGCGGCCGTGCCGGCCGGCCAGGGGGTCTGACGCGATGCTGATGCCTCGCCGCGTCAAGCACCGCAAGGTGATGCGCGGCCGGATGTCCGGCATGGCGAAGGGCGGCACGGCCGTCTCCTTCGGTGAGTACGGCCTCGCCACGCTCGAGCCCGCCTGGATCACGAGCCGCCAGATCGAAGCAGCACGACGCGCCATGACCCGCTCGGTCAAGCGCGGCGGCAAGATCTGGATCCGCATCTTCCCGGACAAGCCGGCAACCAAGAAGCCCGCCGAGACCCGGATGGGCTCCGGCAAGGGAGCACCCGACCACTGGGTCGCGGTGGTCCGGCCGGGACGGATCCTCTTCGAGATGGCCGGCGTCGACCGCGCCTCGGCGGTGGAGGCGATGCGCCTCGCATCCCACAAGCTGCCGGTCGCCACGCGCTTCATCGTCAAGGAGGAGGAGGGCGGGTGATGGACATCGACAAGGTGCGCGCCCTCACGGACGCCGAGCTGGAGCAGGCGCTCCGCGATGCCAAGCGGGACCTCTGGCAGGCCCGCTTCGAGCTCGCGACGCGCCAGCTGAAGGACTACACCGTGATCTCCGGCTCGCGCCGGACGGTCGCCCGGATCCTCACCGTCAAGCACGAGCGCAAGCTCGGCAAGACGGCCTGAGGGGGCCGGAGATGGCAGGAGCAACGCAGGTGCAGGGCAAGCGCAAGACGAAAGCCGGCCGCGTCGTCAGCGACAAGATGGACAAGACGATCGTCGTCTCCGTCGAGCGCCTGACGCGCCACCCGCTCTACAAGCGCGTCGTGCGGATGACGACCAAGTTCGCCGTCCACGACGAGGAGAATCAGGCCAGGGTGGGGGACACGGTCCTCATCGAGGAGTCGCGCCCGCTCTCGCGGACCAAGCGCTGGCGCCTCGTCGAGGTCACGTCCCGCGCCGGCGAGGACCGCCCGTCGGAGCTCGTCGTCGAAGAGGCGGCCACGACCGAGGCGATCCACGGTGCGGCCCATCCGGGCAGGACGCACGCCGAGCCCGGTGACGTCGCTTCGACGGCGGGCGCTGCTGCGGCAGCGGGGGAGGCCGAGGCGTGATCCAGAACCAGACGCGGCTGCGCGTCGCCGACAACACCGGGGCGCGCGTGATCCAGTGCATCCGGATCATGGGCCGCTCGCGAGCGACCACCGCCGAGGTCGGCGACGTGATCGTCGCCAGCGTCAAGCAGGCGATCCCGAACGCCGCCGTCAAGAAGGGCGACGTCGTGCGGGCCGTGATCGTTCGGACGGCCAAGGAGTACGGCCGCCCCGACGGCAGCTACATCCGCTTCGACGAGAACGCCGCGGTCCTCATCAACAACCAGGGAAATCCCCGCGGGACCCGCATCTTCGGCCCCGTGGCCAGGGAGCTGCGAGATCGCAACTACATGAAGATCGTCTCCCTCGCCCCGGAGGTGCTCTGAGATGGCGCGTGCCGTCGCACCCCGCAGGGACGAAGGTTCCCGAGATCCGCACCGGTGACACCGTCCTCGTGCTTGCAGGCAAGGACGCCGGCAAGCGCGGCGCGGTCAAGAGCGTCGAGCGTCCGGCGCTCGAGGGCCAGCCGTTCCGCGTCGTCGTGGAGGGGCTGAACATCGCCAAGCGGCACACCAAGCCGCGCCCGCGCATGAACCAGAACGACCGCACCCCGCGCATGCAGCAGGGCGGGATCATCGACAAGCCGATGCCGGTTGCGATCGGCCGCGTGATGCTGGTCTGTCCGCGCTGCGATCGGCCCACGCGCATCCGCCACCTCGAGCTGGAGACCGGCGCCCGCGTCCGGGCGTGCGCGCGCTGCGGCCAGGCCGTGGAGGTGAAGGGCGCGTGAGCAATCGCCTGTTGGAGCGCTACGGGACCGAGGTCGTCCCGGCCCTCCAGAAGCAGTTCTCGTACACCAACCCGATGCAGGTGCCACGCCTCGAGAAGATCGTGGTGAACATCGGGCTCGGGGAGGCTCTCACCAACGCCAAGGCGATCGACGCCGCCATCGGCGACCTCGCCCTCATCACCGGCCAGAAGCCGATCACCCTGAAGGCGAAGCGCTCCATCGCCCAGTTCCATCTGCGGGCCGGGAACACGATCGGAGCCAAGGTCACCCTTCGCGGCGAGCGGATGTGGGACTTCCTGGAACGCCTCACGACCGTTGCCCTGCCGCGCATCCGCGACTTCCGGGGGATCCCCGGCAAGTCGTTCGACGGGCGCGGCAACTACAGCCTCGGGCTTCGCGAGCAGCTCGCGTTCCCCGAGATCGATTACGACAAGGTCGACCGTCTCCGCGGGCTGGAGATCAGCATCGTGACGACGGCGAAGACCGACGAGGAGTCCCGCAAGTTGCTGGAGCTCCTCGGCATGCCCTTCGCCGGCTGAGCGGGGAGGAGACGATGGCTAAGAAGTCCTTGATCGCGAAGGCCAAACGGGCCCCCAAGCACAAGTCGCAGGGGTATCACCGCTGCACCCTGTGCGGACGGCCGCGGGCGTACATGCGCCGCTTCGCGCTCTGTCGCATCTGCTTCCGGGAGCGCGCCCTCGTGGGCGAGCTGCCGGGCGTGACGAAGTCCAGCTGGTGAGCCGCCGATGAACGTGTCCGATCCGATCGCCGACATGCTCACGCGGATCCGCAACGCGTCGCGGGCGCGCCACCTCGAGGTGGCCGTCCCGGCATCCCGCGTCAAGCGCGAGATCGCCCGCATCCTCGTGGAGGAAGGGTTCATCTCCGGCTTCAGCGAGGAGCGTGAGGGCCCCGCGCAGGTCTGCGGCTCACCCTCAAGTACGTCGACGGGAAGGCGCCGGTCGTCTCCGGGCTGAAGCGCATCAGCAAGCCCGGCCTCCGCGCCTACGCCCGGAAGACGGAGATCCCGCGGGTCCTCGGCGGCCTCGGGATCGTCATCGTCAGCACCAGCCAGGGGATCATGACCGGCCAGCAGGCGCGCAGGGCGCAGCTCGGCGGGGAAATCCTGGCGTACGTCTGGTAGGGGGACGGCGATGTCGCGAATCGGTCGACAGCCGATCCCGATCCCGGCCGGCGTCGAGGTCAGCCTCGACTGGCCGGTCATCACGGTCACGGGCCCGAAGGGGACCCTGACCCGCTCGCTGCCGGCGGCGATGTCGGTCGAGACGGTGGAGGGGACGCTCGTCGTCTCCCGCCCGTCCGAGGCGAAGAGGCACAAGCAGCTCCACGGCCTCACCCGGACCCTCGTCGCGAACATGGTCGACGGCGTCACCACCGGCTACCGGAAGACGCTCGAGATCGCCGGCGTCGGGATACCGCGCCCAGAAGATCGGCGACAAGCTCCAGCTGAACCTCGGCTACAGCCACCCGGTGGAGATCGTGCCCCCGGAGGGCATCTCCTTCGATGCTGGAGACCCCGGTCAAGCTTGCCGTCGTCGGCATCGACAAGGAGCTCGTCGGGCAGGTCGCGGCGAAGGTCCGCGCCAGCCGGAAGCCGGAGCCCTACAAGGGCAAGGGCGTTCGATACTCCGGCGAGGTGATCCGCCGAAAGGCCGGCAAGGCCGGGAAGATCGGCGGAAAGAAGTAACGAAGGGACGTCCGAGATGACGAAGACCGCCTCGCGCGGCGCCGCGCGGCAGAAGCGGCACGAGCGGATCCGCCTCCGCGTGGACGGCACCGCCGGTCGCCCGCGCCTTGCGGTCTTCCGCAGCCTCAATCACATCTACGCCCAGGTGATCGACGACGCAGCAGGCACCACGCTCGCCGCAGCCTCCACGCTGGAGCCCTCCTTCAAGGGCTCCAAGCAGACGAAGGTCGAGGAGGCGAAAGTCGTCGGCCGCCTGGTCGCCGAGCGGGCCCGCACCGCCGGCGTCGAGCAGGTCGTCTTCGACCGGGCCGGTTTTCGGTACCACGGTCGCGTGAAGATGCTTGCCGACGCCGCCCGGGAAGCCGGTCTCGACTTCTAGGAGGAGACCGACCGTGGCCAGGATCGATCCTGCGAAGCTGACGCTCGAGGAGCGGGTCGTCCAGATCAACCGCGTGGCAAAGGTCGTCAAGGGCGGCCGGCGCTTCAGCTTCAGCGCCGTCGTCGTCGTCGGCGACGGGCAGGGGCATGTCGGCGCGGGGCTCGGGAAGGCCGGCGAGGTCCCCGAGGCGATCCGCAAGGGCGTCGAGGACGCCAAGAAGCACCTGATCCGCGTCCCGATGATCGGGACGACCATCCCGCACGAGGTGAACGTGGAGTTCGCCGCCGCCCGGGTGATGCTCAAGCCGGCGTCCCAGGGCACCGGCGTCATCGCCGGCGGCTCGGTCCGCGCCGTCGTCGAGGCGGCCGGCATCCGCGACATCCTCACCAAGGTGTACGGCTCGAGCAACCCGGTCAACGTCGTCCGAGCGACGCTGGAGGCTCTGCGCGACCTCAAGTCGGCCGAGCAGCTCAGCGCCCGCGCGGGGCGTTCCCGTCCGGGTCTTCGTGGCGGGCCAGCCCGTCGCGGAGGTGGCCGATGGCCGGTAGGCTCCGCGTCACCCAGGTCAAGAGCACCATCAGCCACATCGAGCGCAACCGCGCCACCGCCCGGGCCCTCGGCCTCCGCCGCATCGGCGACACGGTCGAGGTTCCCGACAACGACGCGACGCGGGGCATGGTGCGCCAGATCCGCTTCCTCGTGACCGTCGAGGAGCTCCCCGAGTCGGGCCCGGAGAAGAAGCGATGAAGCTGCACGACCTCCGGCCCGCCGCCGGAGCCCACACGAAGAAGACCCGCGTGGGCCGCGGAATCGCGGCCGGCAAGGGCAAGACCGCGGGCCGCGGCACCAAGGGCCAGAAATCGCGCGCGGGTTCGTCGATCCCGCCGTGGTTCGAGGGCGGGCAGACCCCGCTCCACATCCGGATCCCCAAGCTGCGCGGCTTCCGCAACATCAACCGGATCGAATACGAGGTCGTCAACGTCGGGCGCATCAGCGCGGCCGCGGAGACGGGCCGCCTCCCGGAAGGGGAGAAGGGCGCCCCGATCGCCGTGACGCAGGAGCTCCTGCGCCTGGCCGGCCTGGTCCGAAGCCTCGACAAGCCGCTCAAGATCCTCGGCGGCGGCGAGGTCACCCGATCCCTCTTCGTCGTGGCCGACGCCTTCACCAAGAGCGCCCGCGAGAAGATCGAGGCCGCCGGCGGCAGCTACCAGCTTCTCGAGATCCCGGAGAGCCCCCTCGCGGCGCTCGGCCTGGATCCCGCACCCGGCGACGAGGCCTAGGGCTCCGCCATGTACGAGTCCCTCCTCAACGCCTTCCGTGCGCCGGACATCCGGCGGCGGATCCTCTTCGTGCTGGGGATCCTCATCGTCTTCCGCGCCCTGGCCCACGTGCCGGTGCCGGGGGCGGATCCCGAGGCGCTCAAGGGGTTCTTCGAGGACAACGCCCTCTTCGGGCTCCTCGACCTCTTCTCGGGCGGCGGGCTCTCCCGCTTCTCGGTGGTGGGACTCGGCGTCAACCCGTACATCAACGCCTCGATCATCATGCAGCTGATGACCGGGGTGATCCCGGCCCTCCAGGCGCTCCAGCGCGAGGGGGAGTACGGGCGGAACAAGATCAACCAGTACACCCGCTACCTGTCGGTGCCGCTCGCGGTCCTGCAGAGCTACGGGTTCCTGGCCCTGCTCAACTCCTCGGGCGTGCTGACGACGGACTTCAACCTCGCCTCGTTCGCCACCCTCACCCAGATCATCACCCTGACGGCCGGCTCGGTCCTCCTGATGTGGCTCGGCGAGCTGATCACGGAGAAGGGGATCGGCAACGGGATCAGCTTCATCATCTTCGCCGGGATCGTCTCGCGGATCCCGGGCGGGGTCTTGCGGTTCCTCGAGACGCCCAACTGGATCCAGGCGGTCGTCTTCGTGGCCTTCGCCGTGGCGGCGGTCGCGTCATCGTCTACATCACCGAAGGTCAGCGCCGCATCCCGGTCCAGTACGCCAGCCGCGTCCGGGGCCGCCGGATGTACCAGGGCGGGACGACCTTCCTGCCCCTGCGGGTCAACCAGGCCGGCGTCATCCCGATCATCTTCGCGGTCAGCATCCTCCTCTTCCCGGCCCAGATCGCGGGCTACTTCACCAGCTCCGACGTTCAGATCGTGGCCGACATCGCCAACTTCATCGTGAACACCTTCGGGCCCCAGAACCCCGTGATCTACGGC
The DNA here is from genome assembly GCA_963705215.1 of uncultured Chloroflexia bacterium. Lineage (GTDB taxonomy): Bacteria > Chloroflexota > Limnocylindria > Limnocylindrales > CSP1-4 > CTSoil-043. The sequence goes on from CAVPJI010000011.1 coordinate 77,397, forward strand.
GGCCTCTACTTCCTCCTGACCGTGGGCTTCACCTACTTCTACACGGCGTTCACGTTCAAGCCGGACGAGACGGCCGAGCAGCTCCGGAAGAACGGCGGGTTCATCCCGGGCATCCGGCCCGGCCGTCCCACCCAGGACTACCTCGCCCGCGTCGTCAACCGGATCACCGTCGCCGGGGCCCTCTTCCTGGGGACGATCGCGGTCATGCCGTTCGTGATCTCCATCTTCTTCCCCGGCAGCTCGGCCCTGTCGCTCGGCGGCACGAGCCTGCTGATCGCCGTCAGTGTCGTCGTGGAGACCATGAAGCAGCTCGAGGCGCAGCTCCTCATGCGCAGCTACGAGGGCTTCATCCGGTGAGCCCGACGGATGTCGGGATCGGTACTGCGATGAGGGTCCTCGTTCTCCTCGGCGCTCCCGGGGCGGGCAAGGGGACGCAGGCCAGCATCCTGGCCCAGCACCTGGCCCTGCCTCGCGTGGCCACCGGCGACCTCTTCCGGGCCGCCGCGCGCGAC
>CAVPJI010000012.1:0-147145 GCA_963705215.1 uncultured Chloroflexia bacterium
CCGTCGGGTCATGCCCGCCGCCGGCTACGCCCTGTCGAGCTCCAGCGTGGCGATGGTCGACTGCAGGATCTCCGCGGAGCGTCGCAGGCCGGACGCCTCCTCGGCGGACAGCCCGAGGCGCAGCGTGCGTTCGACGCCGCCGCGGCCGAGCACGGTCGGCACCGACAGGTAGACGTCGTCGATGCCGTAGTAGTCGCAGATCAGCGAGCTGACCGAGAGCACCGTCGACTGGTCGCGCAGGATCGCTTCGACGATCCGCACGAGACCCGCGGCGACGGCGTAGTACGTGGCACCCTTGCGCTCGATGATCTGGTAGGCCGCATCTCGCGTCGCCTCGAAGATCTCCTGGAGCCGGGCCTGGTCGTGGCCCATCCCGTTGGCGGTGGCGAAGTCCGCCAGGGGCATCCCGGCGATGTTCGCCGACGACCAGACGGGCACCTCGGTGTCGCCGTGCTCGCCGGCGATGTAGGCATGGACGGAGCGCGGGTCCACCCCGTAGTGCTCGGCAAGGAGGGCCCGGAAGCGGGCCGTGTCGAGGATCGTGCCGGAGCCGATGACCCGGGCCGCGGGGAGGCCGGAGATGCGGTAGGTCAGGTACGCCAGCACGTCGACCGGGTTGGTGGCGACGAGGATGATCCCGTCCGGGTTGGCTTGGGCGACCGCGGGCACGATCTCGCGGAAGATGACGGCGTTCTTGCGGACGAGATCGATCCGCGTCTCGCCCGGCTTCTGGGCGGCGCCGGCCGAGATGACCGTGATCGCAGCGCCGGCACAGTCGGCGATCGTGCCGGCCCAGATCCGCGTCGTGCGCGCGAACGGGACGGCGTGCATCAGGTCCATCGCCTCGCCCTCCGCCTTGCGGGCGTTGGCGTCGACGAGGACGATCTCGGCCGCCAGGCCGCCGAGGAGGAGGCTGAACGCGAAGGTGGAGCCTACGGCGCCTGTGCCCACAACGGCGACACGCGTGGGATGGGGCGCCGCGCCGGGCGCTGGGGCACCTTGGGGAAGGGGACTGAGAAGCTTGCTCACGTGGCCATTGTGCCCCAACGCTCAGCCGCTGCACCCTCCACCCGGATCGCGTAGCCCCGCGACCGCACGTTGCGCAGGCCCGGATGGCCCGCCTCGACGAGCTTGGCGTTGAGGCGGGCGAGGTGGGTTCGCAGGGTCTCCGGATCGACCGAGGCCGGGTCGGGCCAGGCGGCCCGGAGCAGGAGCCGGTGGTCCACGACGCCGCCGCGGCGGGCGGCCATCGCGGCCAGGAGGTCCAGCTCGATCGGGGTCAGGCCCAGGTCGCGGCCGTCCACCGTGGCGTGGCGCTGGGCTGCGTCCACGCGCAAGCCGTCGGGCAGGGTTCCGGGCTCTGCCGCGGGCTGGCCCCCGCGTCGCGCGGCCGCGGCGATCCGCGCGAGCAGCTCCAGCGGCCGCAGCGGACGCCCGACGACGTCCACCGCCCCGGCCCCGAGCGCCTCGACGACCAGCTTCTCGTCGACGAGGTTCGCGAGGACCAGGAGCGGCGCGTCACTGTAGCCGCCCAGCCGGCTCACCAGGTCTGCCGCCGAGCCCTCGCCGATCGCCGGATCCACGACGAGAACGTCCGGTGGCTCCGAGACGAGCCGCGCCACGACGGCGTCGAGGCGGTACGCCGTGAGCACCTCGTGTCCCGCCGAGCCGAGGATGGCCGCGACCGCGCCGACGTCCGCGGGGAGCGGCGCAGCGATGAGGACGCGCAGGCGGGCCGGACGGAAGGCGGTCATGTGGCGCGGATCGTACGGCGGCGCCGGCCGGGACGGGTGGGGGAGTGTCCGCAACGGCACGCGTCCACCGCGGCCCGCGTCCACCGCGGCCTGCGTACGCAACGGCAACCGGCGCGTTACCGGATCCGCACCCGGCCGTGCCCCGGCGCTACTGAACGTGGCGCATTCGCGGCGTACGGTCGGTCTCCCGCGATGCGGGACAGGCCAGCGTCCCATGGAGGCCGCCCCGATGGACCGACCGCCCCGCTCCGTCGCCGCCGTGCCGGCCATCCCGGACGCGCCCCTCTACGACCCCCGGTTCGAGCACGACGCGTGCGGCGTGGGGTTCGTTGCGGAGACGGGAGGGAGCCGACGCCGGTCCAAGCGCGTGGTGCCGCTCGCGCTCGAGGCCCTGGCGTCTCTCACCCACCGGGGCGCAATCGCCGCAGATGCGAGGACGGGCGACGGCGCGGGACTGGCCATCCCGCTCACCCCATGGGTGCTGGCGTTCCTGGCCGCCGACGCCGGCCTCGCCGCGCCCGACGCCGCGCGTCTTGCCGTCGGAGCGGTCTTCCTTCCGGCCGATCCGGTCGCCGGCACGACCGCGCGGAGAATCCTCGAAGACGCTCTCGCGGCCGAAGGGCTGCTGGTCCGGGGCTGGCGGCGCGTCCCGGTCGAGCCGTCGGTGCTCGGGCCCGAGGCGGCCGCGTCCGCGCCCGACATTCGCCACGTCCTCGTCTGCTCGTCCGGCAGGGATGGGCCCGGCGGGCTTCGACCGTGCCCTCCTCCTCGCCCGGCGGACGGCCGAAGGTGCCGCGGCGAGCGGCCAGCCGGGCTCGCGGCCTTCCACGTCGCGTCGCTCTCGCGGCGCACGCTCGTCTACAAGGGGCTCTTCGTCGGTGGCGAGCTCGGCCGCTTCTACGGCGACCTCGGCTCCGGGGCGGTCCGGGTCCCGTACGCCGTGTTCCACCAGCGCTACTCAACCAACACGCATCCCTCGTGGGCTCTCGCCCAGCCGTTCCGGCTGGTCGCCCACAACGGCGAGATCAACACCGTGCGGGGCAACCGGGAGGCGATGCGGGGCCGTTCGGCGCGACTCGGCGGCGGCGCGCTGGGCCGGCGCCTCGGCGCCCTGGCGCGGGCGGGTCGGCCGCTCCTGGACCCGGCCGGCTCCGACTCCACCTCGCTCGACGAGTCTCTCGAGCTGCTCATCGCAGCCGGCTGGCCGAGCGACGCGGCGGTCATGGCCCTCCTGCCCGAGGCCCTGGACCTCCGCGACGAGGCCGTGCCCGGCCTCGCAGCGTGGCAGGCATCGACCCTCGCCCGCGTGGAGCCCTGGGACGGGCCGGCCGCGCTCGTCTTCTCGGACGGCCGGCGCGTCGGCTGCCTTCTGGACCGCAACGGCCTGCGGCCGGCTGCGTTCGAGGTCCGCCGCGACGGCCTCGTCGTGTGCGGCTCGGAGGCCGGGATGCTCCCGGTCGATGCCCGCGAGGTCGTCCGGCGCGGGCGCCTTGGCCCCGGCGAGCTGCTCGTCGTCGACACGGTGGCGGGTCGGGTGCTGGAGGATGGCGAGGCGAAGCGCGCCGCGATTGCCGCCGCGCCGGCCGGCAGCCCGCCCCGGCCGCTCGAACCTGCGGCGCTCGAGACGCTGTCGAGCGAAGTCGTCACGGACGCCGACGAGGCACGCCGGCGTCAGATCCTCTTCGGCCTCGATGCCGAGCAGCTCCGGATGACGGTGAAGGCGATGGCGACCGGCGGCCGCGAGCCGACCTGGAGCATGGGCGACGACACGCCGCTCGCGGTGATGGCCCGTCGCCCACGAGCCGTCTCGGGCTACCTCCGGCAGGCGTTCGCCCAGGTGACGAACCCGCCGATCGATCCCGAGCGGGAGCGCGCGGTCATGAGCCTGTCCGTGCCGGTCGGCCCCTGGCCGCGGCTTCTCGACCGGGCCGGGGCCGGGGCTGCCCGCTGCGTGCGGCTCGCGAACCCCGTGCTGGGAACGGCGGGCTGGGACGCCCTTCTCTCCCTCGGCGATCGCGGGCCGGGTGGCACCGCGCCCTGGCGGATCGTGACCCTCGACGCGACCTGGCCGATCCGCGGCGGCGGCCCGGAACCGACCGCGCTGGAGGCGGCTCTCGACCGGCTCGTCGACCAGGCGGCGCGCGCCCGCGAGCGCGGCGCCGACCTCCTCGTGGTGAGCGACCGCGCTGCCGGCTCGGGTCGGGCGCCCGTCCCGAGCCTGCTTGCAGTCGGCGCGATCAACGCGGCGTTCGTCGACGCCGGCCTGCGCGATGCCTGCGACATCGCGGCGGATGCCGGTGACGCCTTCGACGTCCATGCCGTCGCGATGCTCTTCGCCGCGGGCGCGGATGCCGTCCACCCCTGGCAGGCGATCGCGGTCGCGCGGTCGATCGCCGGCTCTCGCGGCAACGAGGAGCTCACGCCCGAGCAGACTGAGGCGAACCTGCTTGGCGCGCTGGAGCACGGCTTGCGCAAGGTGCTGGCGCGGATGGGGATCAGCACCCTTGCCTCGTACCGCGGGGGGCAGCTCTTCGAGGTCGTGGGCCTGGCCGACGCCGTCGGCGACCGCTGCTTCCCCGCAGCGCCCCGGACGGCCGGTTTCGCCACCCTCGAGCGACTCGGCGCCGAGGCCGTCGCGCGCCACGCAACCGCCTACGGTCAGGCGCCCGCACCCGCGCCGGCACTCGTCGATCCCGGCTTCGCCCGATTCCGGGCGGACGGCGAGATGCACGCGTTCGCGCCGGCCATCGTCAAGGCGACCCAGGTTCTTGCCGCCGGCCACCCGGCCGGCGTCGGCCCCGGCGCGGCCCTGGCTCCGGCCATCGCGGACGAGGCCGTCGACGAGCAGCTGGCGGCCTACCGCGCGGCAGTCGGGCGGGACGAGCCGGCCATGGTCCGCGACCTCCTCGCCCTGAGGCCGGCCGGCCCGGTGCCCGTGGCGGACGTGGAGCCCGCGGCGGAGATCGTCCGCCGATTCGTCTCCTCGGCGATGAGCCTCGGGGCGCTCTCGCCGGAGGCCCACCGCGTCCTTGCGATCGGCATGCGCCGGCTGGGCGCCGCCTCGAATTCGGGCGAGGGCGGCGAGGATCCCGCCTCCTACGAGCCCGACGAGAACGGCGAGCTCGCGGAGTCGGCGATCAAGCAGGTCGCCTCGGCGCGCTTCGGCGTGACGACCCAGTACCTCGCCCGGGCGGAGCAGCTCGAGATCAAGATGGCCCAGGGAAGCAAGCCCGGTGAGGGCGGCCAGCTCCCGGCGAAGAAGGCGACGCCCCTGATCGCGGCCCTGCGCCGTGGCCAGGTCGGGATGACCTACATCAGCCCGCCGCCCCACCACGACATCTACTCGATCGAGGACCTCGCCCAGCTCATCGCCGACCTGCGGGCGGTCAACCCCGCGGCCCGGATCGGGGTGAAGCTGGTCGCCACGGCCGGCGTTGGGACGATCGCCGCCGGCGTTGCCAAGGCGCATGCGGACTACGTCCTGGTCTCGGGCCACGCGGGCGGCACCGGCGCCAGCCCGCTCTCGTCGATCAAGTCGGTCGGCGCGCCGTGGGAGCTGGGCCTCGCCGAGGCCCACCAGGTCCTCGTCCGGCAGGGCCTGCGCGACCGCGTCGTGCTGCGCACCGACGGCGGGCTCCAGACCGGTCGTGACGTGGTGATCGCGGCGCTTCTCGGCGCCGAGGAGTACGGCTTCGGGACGGCGGCCCTGGTGGCGATCGGCTGTGACATGGCTCGCCAGTGCCACCTCGACACCTGCCCAACCGGCATCGCGACCCAGCGCGAGGACCTGCGGGCGAAGTTCGCGGGCACGCCCGAGCAGGTGGCGGCGTTCTTCACGGCCCTCGCCGAGGACGTCCGGCGCGAGCTGGCGGCGCTCGGGTTCCGCAGCCTCGCCGAGGCGGTCGGTAGGACGGACCGGCTGGCGGTTCGCGAGGGTGCGGCGCTCGACCTCGAGGCGCTGGTCGGGGCACCGGCATGGCGGCTGCCCGCCGGACGGGTCGCCGCGGTCCCGAAGGCGGCGGGCCGGCTCGCGGATGCGCCCGCGTCGAGCCCGCTCGACGAGCGACTCGCCGGGATGCTGGCCCCGGCGATGGACGCGCTCGCGGGGCGGCACCAGCCGGCCCCGATCATCCTCTCGGCTGCCCTCACGACGGGAGAGCGCACGGTTGGGGCGCGGATCTCTGGCGATCTCGAGCGGGCGCGGGACCGGGCCGGGCGCCCGACGCGGATGGAAGGCGGCGGGTCCGCCGCCGGGACGTCGCCCGCGCCAGGCGCGGCCCCCGGCCACCGCACCCTCGTGGACCTGCGCGCGACCGGCGCCGCGGGCCAGAGCCTGGGCGCCTTCGTCACGGACGGCCTCCGGATCGTCGTGGCAGGCGTCGCCAACGACTACGTGGCGAAGGGCATGTCGGGCGGCACGGTGATCATCCGGCCGCCGGCCGCGGCCGGCTTCCGCGCCGAGAACGAGGCGATCGCCGGGAACACGTGCCTCTACGGCGCGACCGGCGGCACGCTCCACCTCGTCGGGCGGGCGGGTATGCGCTTCGCGGTCCGCAACTCGGGCGCAACCGCGATCGTGGAGGGGATCGGCACCCACGGCTGCGAGTACATGACGGGTGGGATCGTCGTGGTCCTCGGCCCGACCGGGCGCAACTTCGGGGCCGGGATGACCGGCGGCCGCGCCTGGCTCCACGATCCCGACGGGCGGCTGCCGCTGCGGCTCAACGCAGCCAGCGTGCGGGCCACGGCCCTGGCCGCCCTCGCCGGGGCCGACGCGCCACGCCCGGACGCCGCAGCGCTCGAGGCCGAGCTGCGCGACCTGGTCGCCGCCCACGCCGCCGAGGGGAGCGGTCTCGCCGCCAAGCTGGTTGCCGGCTGGGAGACGGAGCGCGCCGCGTTCTGGCTGGTGGAGCCGATCGTCGCCGACTAGGGCCCGGCCCGGCCGGCGGTTGGTACGGCGAACCGCATGATGAGATCATGCATCACAGCGCGTGTGTCACCCCGACCCTGCATCGGGCCGGTCGGCCCTCGACCCGTCGCCCCGCGGCGCCCACGATGGGGCCGCGTTCCGCCGCGGAAGTGAAAGGCATGCGATGACAGAGCTGACGGAAACCGTGCACGAGCACCATGTCCACCTGATCGCCGGCGTCGACGCGATCCTTGCCACGGCCCAGATGGTCGGGACCGTCCCGTGCGAGGAGCTGCGGCCGCGCGTGCTGGAGGCACGCACGTTCCTGGACGGCACCCTGCTGCCCCACATGGAAGCCGCCGAGCGCGCGGTCTACCCGCGTCTCGAGTCGGCGCTCTCGGACGCCAACGCCCTGGCGCCCCTGCGCCGCGAGCACGAGGAGATCCGGCAGCTGTCCGCCGAGCTCGGGCGGCTCTGTGACGCCCACCAGGACGGTCTGTACCGGCGCGGGGAAGCCCTCGCCCTGCGGCGGGTGCTCTACCGGATCTTCGCGCTCGTGCGCGTCCACCTCGACGAGGAGGAGATGCTGACGGCGCTCCTCGCCCACTCGATCGATCCGGATGCAGCCAAGGCGGTGGCGGCCGACCTCGCCCACGCGGTGGCGATCCCGCTGTAGCTGGGTCGGCCTCCCGTCGGCGGCGCTCACCGGCCGCGACCCGCGTCGAACGTGGCCTGACGCGCCCGCCGGGACCGGCGATACTCGCGCCATGGCACCTGTCGATAGCCTCGCCCGCGTCCTCGCTCCCGGCCGCCCGATCGCAGCGGACGGGGCGATGGGCAGCGCCCTCATCGCGCTCGGCCTGCCGGTCGGGACGGCGCCGGAGGCCTGGCTGCTGACCCCGGCCGGGGCGGCGGCCGTCGGTGCGGTCCACGGAGGCCACGCCGCGGCCGGCGCCCGCGTCGTGCTCACGTCGACCTTCGGAGCGAGCTCCGTGCGCCTCGCCGATGGTGCGGCGGCCGGCCGAACGGCCGACGTCTGCCGCGCAGCCGTCGCCATCGCCCGATCGGCGATCCCGCCGGGCGTGCTCGTGGCCGGCGACCTCGGGCCGACCGGTGCGCTCCTCGCTCCCTATGGCAACCTCGAACCCGCGGCCGCGAGGGACGCCTTCGCGGAGCAGGCCGCCGCGCTCGCCGAGGCGGGCGTGGACCTGCTGTGGGTCGAGACGATGGCCGACCTTGCCGAGGCGCGGGCCGCCGTCGAGGGGGCGCGGTCGGCGGCTCCCGGGGTCCCGGTGGTCGCCACCCTCACCTTCGAGCGTGGCCGGACCCTCTTCGGCGACCGACCCGAAGACGCCGCCGCGGCCCTCGCGGCGCTTGGAGTCGCCGCGGTGGGCGCCAACTGCGGGTCGGGCTTCGAGGCCGTCCTCGACGTCCTGCCCGGGCTTCGCGCCGGGGCGCCCGGACTGCCGCTCATCGCGAAGGCGAACGCGGGCCGGCCGATCGTCGCGCCGGACGGCACGCCGACCTATCCCGCCACTGCGGCCGACGCGGCCGACTACGCCCGGCGCGCGGCCGAGCTGGGGGCGCTGATCGTCGGCGGGTGCTGCGGCACGACCGACGCCCACGTCGCCGCGATCGCCGCGGAGCTCGCGAGGCTCTGAGCACTCCCCTGGCTGGGCGCGGAGCCGGCGCGAACCCCGGCGGCCCCGGATGGCCCCGCAGGTGCGGTCGTGCCCGTCAGGCTACGGGGCAGGCATTTCCGCGGGCGCGCATGCGGAGGCGCCAGGCCAGCGAGGCCGCGAGGAGCGCAACCGAGGCGAGTCCCACGAGGGGCTGGAGCGGCGCCCAGATCGAGAGCGCCCCGCTCGTGCCCAGGAGGACGAGGGCGACCTTGTTGCAGACGGGGCAGCCGATCGCCAGGAACGCTGCGAGCCCGCCGGCATATCCGAGGGCTGAGGTTCGGCGGCCGACCTCGCCCGTGTCCGCCGCGAAAGCAACCGCACCGCCCTGCGGGGGAAGGGCGACCGGGACGGCCGGCGGCGGAGCGAGGTAGGTCCCCGCGAGGAGGCCCATCAGGAGCCCGGAGGCGAGCCAGACGACGATCGCGAACGGCTCCGGCGCGATCTGGCGCCCGAAGACCGGGTTCGGGATGATCGCACTGACGAGGCCGAAGGCGACGAGGCCGAGGGCGGCGGCCGCCGCCGACCACGCGAGGTAGCGCGCGTCGAGGACGGCCGCGAGGCGCGCCCGGGGTGTCACCCGCCCGCCTCGACGGCAGCGATCATGCGCTCCAGGCGACTGCGCGCCTCGGCGGCGACCTCGCCCAGCGCCGCGTCCCCGCCGATGCTCATGACGGCGCCCGGGTCCATCGCCTCCACGATCGTGTCGTCGCCGTCGGCGCGGAGCACGACGTTGCAGGGCAGGAGCGCCCCAACCGATGGATCGATCCCGAGGGCGCGGTGGGCGAGGGGAGGGTTGCAGGCGCCGAGGATGAGGTGGGGTGGCCACTCGACGCCGAGCCGCGCCTTCATCGTGGCGGCGACGTCGATCTCGGTGAGGACGCCGAAGCCCTCGGCGCGGAGAGCCGCCTCCACGAACGGGCGGACCATGGAAGGCGAGCCGGCGACGCGCGTACCAAACGTGTAGGGACTGGACGCGGTCACGGGATCCTCCGGATTGCTGGCGCGGACGGCCCGGCGCCCGATGCGCTTCCGCTGGCCGACGTCATGTTATCGCATACTTGCGTGATTGCGCAACTCCGCAACATCACCGCGGGCCCGGCGCCGAGCCGTCTAGTCTGCGGGCGCCTCAAGGCGATAGCCGACGCCCCGCACGGAGGTCGGGAGCGGCGCTCCGGCTTCCTCGAGCTTCGCCCGGAGCCTCGCGAGATGCGGCTTGAGCCACTGCGGATCGGGATCCGGATCGTTGGGCCAGCCCGCGGCGAGGAGCCGGTCGTGGGGGACGACGCGCCCGCGAGCGGCGACGAGCGACGCGAGGAGGGCGAACTCCGTCCGCGTCAGGGCCAGCGCCGTCCCTTCGACGGACGCCTCGTAGCGCCCTGTGTCGAGGGTGAGCGAGCCCACCCGGAGCCCGCCGGCCGGGGCGTCGCCGCCCTCGAGGCGGCGCATGACCGCCCGGATCCGGGCCAGGAGCTCCTGCTTGCCGAACGGCTTGGTCACGTAGTCGTCGGCACCCGCGTCGAGCGCCTCGACCTTCGCGAGCTCGTCGGCCTCGCCAGTGAGCACGATGATGGGCGTCCGGCTCGTCTTGCGGATCTCGCGGCAGACCTCGACGCCGTCGCGGCCCGGCATCGCCAGGTCGAGGAGGACGAGGTCCGGGGCCTCTTCCTCGAAGCGCCGGAGCGCGCTGTCGCCGTCGTAGGCCGTGATCACCTGGTGGCCCGCCGACCCCACGAGGGCGGTCACCGCGCCGACCATGGCCGGCTCGTCGTCGACCACGAGGATCCGCAGGCCCTCCGGCGGGTTGGGCATGGTCATCGCGCTCGTGCCTCCACTCCGTTCGTCATGGCTCTGTGGCCGCGGGCAGGGCCACGACGAACCGGCTCCCACCGTAGCCGTTTCCCTCGATCCACACCCGGCCGCCCATCGCCTCGAGCAGGCGCCGCGCCGCGTAGAGGCCGATGCCCGAGCCGCGTCCGCGCCCCCGTGCCTTGCGCACGAACGCCTCGAAGACCGACTCCCACTCGTCGATCGGGACGCCCGGCCCGTCGTCGGTCACGTAGACCCGGACCTCGCCCACCTGGCCCCACGCGCCCACCGAGACACCCGAGCCGCGCGGGGCGTACTTCGCCTCGTTCTCGAGGAGCAGCTCCATCACCTGGCGGAACCGAGGCTCGTCGCCCACGCCGACGAGTGTCTCGCGGGCGTGCTCCCAGCGGAGCCGGTGGTTGCGCAGCAGCGGCTGGAGCAGCTCGATGGTCTCGCCCACGGTCCCGCCGACGTCGAACGGCAACCGGGCCAGGGCCACGAGGCCCTCGCCGCGCACGGAGACGAGGATCGAGTCGACCAGCCGGTCGAGCCGCGTGATCTGGTCGACGGCGGCGTTGCGCCAGTCCTCGGCGCTCGCGCGCGCCGGCACCTCGCCGATCCCGCCGACGGCGTCGGCGAGCAGGTCAATGTAGGCCCGCACGACCGAGAGCGGGGTCCGCAGCTCGTGGGTCACGAGCGAGAGCAGCTCGGCCCGCGCCTCGTCGAGCTGCTGGAGCGTCTCGAGCTGGAGCTCCTGCTCGCGCTGGAGATGGCCCTTCTCCACGATCCCGGCGAGGAGCGCCGCGATCGTCACGAGGAGCGTGACCTCGCGCGGGGTGAACCGGCGCGTCTCGACCGTCTGGACGTTGAGCACGCCGACGACGAGGTCGTTCCAGGTGAGGGGCACCGACAGCATCGACGTGAGCCCGGCCAGGTCGAAGCCGCGCAGGTACTTGAAGCGCGGATCGAGCCGTACGTCGGGGACCTCGATGGGCCGGCGCGCGGCGGCGGCCGCGCCGGTGATCCCCTCGCCGAGCGCGAGGCTGACCTTCCCGATGTGGTCCTGGTCCAGGCCGTTGGTCGCCGCCAGCGTCAGCCGGTCGGTGGCGTGGTCGAGGAGATAGAACGAGCAGACCTCCACGTGGAGGGCCTCGCGCGTCCGGTCGACCACTGTCTGCATCAGCTCGTCCCAATCCCGGGCCTGGGTGGCCAGCTGGGCGAACTCGTGGAGGAATGAGAGCTCCCGGAGCGTGCGCAGCGTCTCGGTCTCGGGTGTGAGGTGGGCGGCCTCTGCCGCGAGGCGCTCCACGCGGTCCTCATCGGTCAGCGGGGCGAGCGGCGCCACCGGCGGCGCGACCCGCGGCCGGGCGCGCACCGCCCGGGGCGGAGGGAAGCGACTCAGCTCGGGCACGGCGTGATTGTCGCGCGAACGAGCCGCGGGCGCTCCCGGAGCAATCGATAACCCTGCTGAGGTCCTCGACCTGTCAGGTACCCGTGTCGCTGATCGCAGGCGACCAGCTGGTTGGCAGCTTGAGGATCCTGAGGTACTCGTGAGCCTCGGTGCCCGTCACGCCCGGAACGGAGCGGATCCGCTGGACGAGGTCGCCGAGATCTCTCTCGCTGGCCACGGCGACCTCGAGCAGCATGTCGAACGGGCCTGTTGTGAGGATGGCAATCTCGACCTCGGGAAGCTCGACGATCGAACGCGCTACCGGGCGGAGCTCTCCCTCGGTACGCAGCCCGATGCTCGCCATGGTTGCAGTTCCCGTGGTGATCCTGTTCACCACCGTGACGAGAGAAACATCCTCGCTCCGCAAGAGCGCCTGCACACGACGACGCACCAGTGAGTAGCTGAGGGACAGGTTCGATGCCATCGCGCTGAACGAGGCCCGAGCGTCCTTCTGCAGCTCGGCTGTCAGGAGGCGATCGACGTCGTCAAGCCCTGGGGACCGTCCGTCCACCGAGGACCCCGCCTTCAGTGGCGTTCGCCTACCCCCGGCGTTCCACTTCCAGACGCGAAGGTACGAGTAGACCTGGGCAACATCAACACCGGCAATCGACGTGACCTGGGTCAACACGCGAAGCAGGTCATCGCTGTCTCGGCACATGAGCTCCACAAGGAAGCTGTACCTGCCGGCCACGGCGGCGACGAAGTCCACTTCCGGGACGAGCGAGAGCTCTCCGCCGATGACGTCAAGGGGGCCCCTCGTTCGCAAGCCGACCAGGGCGATCCTCTCGATGCCGAGAACGGCCGGTGACACCGCGGCAACGAACTCCACGACCCGGTCACGCTGCAGTCGCCTGACCCGTTCGCGCACTGCGTCGGCCGACAGCCCGACGGTGGCGCCGAGATGCGCGAATGGCGTGCGCGCGTCGAGCTCAAGCTGCGCGATCAGCGCCTTGTCCACCTCATCTAGGTGGACATGTCCCCCTGCCTCCGCCGGCGCAGCCGCCGGCCGGGTATCCGGTGGCTCGCGCCAAGGATCACGTTTGCTCATCCCTCAACGGCTCCCATGCGCAACATCCTCGGCTGGCTCTCCGCGTCAGCGCTGCCCGGGCGCCCAAGCGTCGCCTGCGGCTGCGGTGCCGAGTGGCTGATGTGCTCGGCGCGACATCGGGGCATCTCGTCCGCCGGCGCCGGGGCCAGCGAGAGGTACCTGGGGCACGACGACCCGTGAGCCAAGTATGCCTGCACGGCGTCGCCGATTTGACCGCCCGACGGTGACGCGGCCCCGGGTTGGCCACTGTGATGCGCACATTCGCTTGGTTCCTCGGAACATGAGACAAAAAACACTTGCATATGCCGCGATGTACTGCAATAGTACGCGCATACGGGTTCATTGGATGGCAATTCCACAGCTGCGACGTTCCCCACGGAGGCTGTCATGGAAGGCTCAGGCACTGTCAACGGGGCGGAGGCACAACCCGAGCAGCTGAAGCGTGAGTTCAGCTTCATCTCGGCGCTCGGGCTTGGCGTTGTCTTCGTCTCGCCGGTCGTCGCGCTCTATTCCGTGTTCGCCCTGACGATCATGGCTGCGGGCGGCACGGCCTGGTGGGCGTTCCTCATCGGCCTGGCTGGGATGATGTTCGTCGCCCTCGGCTTCGCAGAGGCGTCTTCAAAATGGCCGCTGGCAGGCGGTCTGTACCAGTGGTCGCGGAAGCTCGTCGGGCCCTCCTACGGGTGGTTCGCCAGCTGGACGTACTCGTGGACCCTCTTCATCGGCATCGCACTCGCCTCGTACGTCGCTGCCAGCTTCGTGCCGATCGTCCTCGACACGAGCCCGTTCACGCCGACCGAGACCTTCCTTGTCTCGCTGGGCATCCTGGCGGCCTGCACCTTCATCAACGCGCTGTCGCAGAAGGCCATCAAGGTCTTCATCGCCTTCAGCGTCGCGGCCGAGGTCATCGGCAGCATCGGGATCGGCATCATCCTGATCGTCTTCTATCGGATCAACCCCATCTCGACGATCTTCGACAGCTTCGGCGCCGGCTGGGGCTCGGGCCCCGACCTGTGGAGCGGGCTCGCAGCAGCCGTCGCCTTCGTGGGGTGGACGTTCGTCGCGTTCGAGGCCGCGGGCGACATCGCTGAGGAGGTCGAGAATCCGCAGCGCGCCGTGCCGAAGGCGATCATCGGCGCGCTGACCTCGGTTGGCGCCATCGTCCTCTTCTCCAGCCTGGCGCTCATTCTTGCCATTCCGGACTGGGATGCCGTCATCTCGGGCCAGGTGATGGATCCGGCGGCAGAGACGATCGCCTACCACCTGGGTGACTCGGTCGCCCGACCGCTGTTCGCCCTTTTCATCCTCAGCTTCATGGCCGCGGTCGTGGCCGCCCAGACGTCGGTGTCGCGAGTGGTCTGGGCCAACGCCCGCGACGGCGTGCTGCCGGGTTCGCGCCATCTCGCGCGCCTGAACGGCAGGACCAAGCTGCCGGTGAACGCGATCCTGCTGGCCTTTGGGATCTCCGCCTGCGTCCTGCTGCTCAGCTTCGCCGGCGACGTCTACGCGACCCTGCTGAGCTTCGCGGCGATCGGCTACATGCTCTCGTTCGCGTTCCCAACGCTGGCACTGTTCGTGAGGAAGGTGCGGGGTCGGTGGGAGCCTGGAGTCTTCTCGCTCGGCAGGATCCGCGGCCTGCTGGTTACCGCAGTCGCCACCGTGTTCGTCGTCTTCCAGATCGTGAACATCGCGTGGCCGCGCGACGTGGGGCAGGCCTGGTACCTGAAGTGGGGCGTCGTCATCACCGTGCTCGTCATCGCGGCACTCGGGTTCGTCGTCTGGTGGTCGTACCGGAAGCAGATCGCGGCGAGCGTTGGCGAGACGGACCGGCAGGAACTCGACGCGAAGGGTGTAGAAGCGCCGGCCGTTGGTCCGGCACCCAAGAAGCCCGCCGAGGCCTAGGCCGGTACGCGGCGCAGACCCGCGTGCACGTGCGCAGTGAAACGGAGGTAGGACCCGCAGTGACCAAGATCGTCAACTCCTGGAACGAGTGGGATCCGCTCAAGCGAGTCATCATGGGTCGGCCGGAGGGCTCGAACATCAGCGGCCCTGAGCCGGCATGGCAGGTGGACAACCCGACTGGAGGGTACCCGCTTGGCACCTGGGGCCCCATGCCCCGGGAGATGGTCGACAGGGCCAACGAGCAGATGGCCAACTACAAGGCCATCTTGGAGAAGCGCGGCATCATCGTCGAGCAGATCGACATCATGCCCTTCATGTTGAACCAGCCTCTGCCGTCCCCACTCGGCTGGACACACCCCAACGCCTACGGCGTCAACAACGTCCGTGACGCGACGATGATCCATGGCAACAAGATCATCGAGGCGACGATGTCCCGGCGCTCCCGGGTGTACGAGCGGTTCAACCTGCGCCCGATCTTCGAGGGGTATCTCGATGAGGACCCGGAGGCAGTGTTCTTCTCGGCGCCGTTCCCGATGCTCACGGACGAGAGCTTCAACCGGAACTACAACTACCACTACGACAATGTGTGGACCGACGAGGAGAAGCGCGAGAAGCTCTACAACCTCGAGTGGCAGCTCACCGAGAAGGAAGCGCTGTGGGATGCCGCCGACGGCATGCGCTTCGGCAAGGACATCTTCCACCAGGCCTCATGCCTTACGAACAGGAAGGGCATGAAGTGGCTGAGGAACATGTTTGCCGAGTTCGGCATTCGCTATCACGCCTGCCAGTTCGACTCTCCCTACGACTACAGCCTGCCGGGCGCGACTGACAACTTCCACCCGTGGCACATCGACGTGAACCTGCTGCCCGTTCGCCCTGGCCTGTGCTTCACCAATCCGGACTGGAGCCCGCGCAATCCTGAGCTCCGCAGGCTGTTCGAGATCAATGATTGGGAGCTCGTCGAAGCGGTGCGTCCGACGTACAAGCATCAGAACGCGTGCACCATGGTCGGCCACTACGACGGCTTCTCCTGGATCTCCATGAACTGCCTTTCGCTCGACCCGAAGACCATCTGCGTCGAGGCGAAGGAGACCGCGTTCTGCGAGCAGCTCGACAAGTACGGTCTGGAGGTCATCCCGATCGACTACGAGGCGGTGTTTCCCTTCGGAGGCAGCTTCCACTGCACGACGCTCGACGTCTACCGCGAAGGAGTCTGCGAGGACTACTTCCCGAAGCAGATTCCTGGCTACTGACCGGAGCGAGCCAGGGCATCAGTCCTGGCGCCCGCGTGGATCCCCTCCCTGGTCCAATCCGGGAGTCTCATCCGGTCACCATGTCAGGACGCACTCTCCGCAGGTCATGCGCCGCAGCGTCTGCCGGCGCTCACCGCCCGACGCGGTGACCGCCGGCGACGCCGCACCTGCCTTGCAGGACCGCACGCCGGGCTGGGGGTCCGCAAGGCTCATGCAGTCAGCGGCCAGCATGCCATCGACGCATCCGCCGCCGCGCCGCGTCCTCTGCTGACGATCTCAGGCCGCTCCGCCGCCCACCCGGACGCCGGAGCCCGCGGTGATGCGGGTGCCGAAGGCTGGGTCGTCGAGCGCTCGAGCCAGGGCCGCCGGGGCGGCCGCATCGCAGATGATCGCCTCCGATCCCGGCCCGGCGATCCCCGTCAGCGCTGCGCGGACCTTTGGGACCATCCCGCCCGCGATCGTCCCGGCGCTGATGAGCGCCTCGGCCTGGGCTGTCGTGAGCGCGGCGATCTTGGTCCCGTCGGCGCCGCGGATCCCGTCGACGTCGGTCATCAGGACGAGCCGGTGCGCGCCGAGTCCGGCGGCCAGGCCCGCGGCGGCGTCGTCGGCATTGACGTTGCATACGATCCCATCACCATCGCGGGCGAGCGGTGCGACGACCGGCACCCGCCCGGTATCGAGGATCGCGTCGAGGAGTCCGCGCCGGATGCCGACGACGTGGGCCACCAGGCCCAGCCCGGGCACTCGTTCGGCGACGAGGAGGCCGCCGTCCACGCCGGAGAGCCCGACCGCGTCGACGCCCAGGCCCTGCAGCGCAGCAACGAGCTCAGTGTTGACAACGCCGCGAAGGACCGCCGCGGCCACCTCGAGCGACTGGGCGTTCGTCACGCGGAGGCCGGCTTCGAAGCGCGTGGGGACACCCAGCCGGTCGAGCCACTCCGTCATTCGCTTGCCGCCACCGTGGACAACCACGACGGGCCGCAGTCGGGAGACCGTCGCGATCTCGGCCAGGACCTGCCGCTGCTCGCCGAGGGTCGTCCCGCCGAGCTTGATGACGAGAATCTCGCTCACGTCGTGTATTCGGCGTTCTCGATGACGTACTCCTCGGTCAGGTCGCAGCCGAAGGCCTCGCCCCGGCCGTCGCCCACGCCCATGTCCAGGCGGATGAGGGTCTCCGGGGCGTCCATCGCGGCCCGCACCGCCTGGCGGTCGTGGGCGGCGGGCCCGCCGGCCGGGCCGTCGTACACGAGGTGGCCGGCGATCGCGATCCGCAGAGCTCTAGGGTCGACGAAGGCCGGGCTGCCAGACCGCCGCTGCGCCTCCTCGCGGGCGAGCCCGGCCGTCTCGAGGAGGCGCGCCTCGCCCAGGCGGGCGTTGCCCGCTGCGCCCGCGATCCGGCCCCAGTTTGGGTCGCGCCCATGGATCGCAGCCTTGACGAGACTGCTCGAGACGACGGCTCGCGCGACGGCCCGGGCATCGACATCGTCGCGGGCGCCGGAGACCCCGCAGGTGATCAGGGTGGTGGCGCCCTCGCCGTCGGCAGCCTGCTGGCGGGCGAGGTCGCGGCCGACAGCCTCCACCGCTGCGCCCAGGGCGGCCGCCTCCGGCGTGCCGGGCAGGACAGGCCCGGCTGCCGACGCGCCCGAGGCGAGAAGGAAGACGGTGTCGTTCGTGCTCGTGTCGCCGTCGACCGAGAGCTGGTTCCAGGTCCTGACGGTCGCGGCGCGGAGGAGACCGTGGAGGGTGGCCGGACTGACCGCGGCGTCCGTCAGGACGATGGCCAGCATCGTCGCCATCCGCGGGTGGATCATGCCGACGCCCTTGGCCGCGCCGGCAACGGTCACCGTGACCGGGGTCCCGTCCGGGGCTGGGAGCTCCAGCCGGGTCGCTGCCACCTTGGCAACCGAGTCGGTCGTCCGCAGAGCCTCGGCCACCGACGCGAACGCGGCGTCGTCGGTCGCGAGCCCGTTCCCGGCCAGCGTGACGATCCCGGCGACCACCTTCTCCACCGGCAGCCGGGTTCCGATGATGCCCGTGGAGAGGCTCAGGATCGTCGATGGGTCGACGTGGAGGTTGGCGGCGACGGCGTGGGCGATCGCGACCTGGTCGGCGAGCCCGGCGAGCCCCGTGGCGGCGTTCGCCGAGCCGCTGGTTGCCACGATCGCCTGCGCCCGCCCGTAGTGGTCTCTGCCGTCGCCGCGACCCTCGGGGCGGGTGATCGCGAGGTTCGACCGCGACGCCTCGACTGGCGCCGCCACGACCTGGTTCGTCGTGAAGACGGCCGCCGCGGCTGCGGGGCCGGCGGTGGCGTGCACGAGGGCAAGATCAGGCCGGCCGCTCGCCTTGATCCCCGCGGTCGTGGCCCCGGCGGCGAAGCCGGCTGGCAGCACGGCGCGCCGCTCCACACTGGGGCGGTCGCTCGGAAGCGGTGCCAGCAGGCCACCCGGCGCGGCACCGAGGTCGTCCTGCCCGGCGCCCCCGGCCGACGCGTTCGGTGTCGTCATGGCGCGAGCGGGAGCTGGTCGAGGCCGGTCGACTCGGGCAGCCCGTGGACGGCGTTGAAGGCCTGGATTGCCTGCCCGGCGGCGCCCTTGACCAGGTTGTCGATCACCCCGATCGCCAGGATCCGGCCGGTCCGCTCGTCGGCGCGCACGTGGACGCGGCAGCTGTTGCTCCCGAGGACGTGCTTCGTGGAGGGCGGCTGGGTCACGAGGTGGACGAAGGCCTCGCCCGCATAGGCGTCGGCATAGAGGTCGTCGAGCTCGCGCTGGGCAACCGGCCGGGTGGGCCGGACGTGGCACGAGGAGAGGATGCCGCGGGTCATCGGCACGAGGTGGGGGAGGAAGTCGACGCCGCGGATCCCGGGGTTGGCATCCGGGCCCTGGCCACCGGCGATCCCCAGGGCGGCGAGCTGCTGCTCGATCTCGGCCACGTGGCGATGGCCTCCCACGCCGTAGGCCTTCACGCTCTCGTTGACCTCGCCGAACATGAGGTCCTGCTTCGGCTCCCTCCCGGCCCCCGACACGCCGGACTTGGCGTCGACGACGAGGTCGCCGATCAGGCCGGCGCGGGCGAGCGGGGCAAGCGCGAGCAGCGTGGCCGTGGGGTAGCAGCCCGGCCCGCCGACGATCGCGGTCGGAAGGTCGCGCAACGCGCCGAGCCCGGCCCGGTGCAGCTCGGGGAGGCCGTAGACGGCGCCGGCGAGGAGATCAGGCCGCGGATGCTCGAAGCCGTACCAGTGCGGGTAGTCGGCAGCGGCGGCGAGGCGGAAGTCCGGCCCGAGGTCGATGATCGCAGCGCCGGTCGACACCAGGTCGGGGACGATGTCGGCCGCCGCCCCGTGGGGGAGGGCCAGAAAGACGGCCTCGGCATCCGGGACGGTGGCGTCCAGGTGAAGCCCTGTCCGGTCGAGGTGGATGTGCGTGCCGCCGATCGGCTCGTGCCTGCGACCACGT
Source organism: uncultured Chloroflexia bacterium (assembly GCA_963705215.1). Taxonomy (GTDB): domain Bacteria; phylum Chloroflexota; class Limnocylindria; order Limnocylindrales; family CSP1-4; genus CTSoil-043. The sequence goes on from CAVPJI010000012.1 coordinate 19,260, forward strand.
CCCACGAGACCCACGATCTCCACCACCGGGTGCCGCGTCAGCAGGCGAACCAGCTCGGCGCCGACATACCCGGTGGCGCCAACGATCGCGACGCGGATCCGCGTCGCCTCTCCGTGCGGGCCGCGGGGGAGCGGCACGGCCCGGCGGTTCGACGCGACGTGGACGGCCGGCTCTTCTCTCGTCGCGCTCACGGGCAGGCTGCCAGCGCCGCCGGGCGGGCGGGGATCTCCGGGCTGCTCGCTGACGACCGTGCGGAGGTCAGGTGGTGGTCGTGGTTGGGTCGGGCTGCCGCGTGGCTCATGGATCCGGTGACGATACACGCGTGGCGATTGGTCGTCCAACACGGCGTCGCGCGCCGAGGGGCGGTCCGGCGTCCGCCCCCGGGGCTCCGACGAGCCTCGCGCTCAGGCCTCGTCAGGTGGCATCTCCATGCGTGGACCCGTGACGGCCGCCTCGCCCTCGACCGGCCGGGCTCCCTCCGGCGACACGACCACGTAGCGGTGGTGGACCTCGGCCGCACCGCTCGCGATCCCCGTCGAGACCGAGCAGTACTTCGTTGCCGAGAGCTCGATCGCCCGGCGGACTGCCTCGACGGCGACGGCGGGGCCCTCGACCGTGTGGACGATCTCAACGTGCCGGACGGCGTGGGGCTGGGCGTCGCGTTGAGTCGCCTCGACGCGGATCTCATAGCGCGACACGTGCTGGCGCTTCTTCTCGAGGATGCTGATGACGTCCATCGCCGTGCAGCCGCCGATGGCGGCAGCGAGGACCTCGGTCGGGCGGGCGGCCGTGCCGCCGGCCCCGTCGTCCATCGCAACCTCGAAGCCGGACCCGGTCCGGGCGACGAAGCGAAGGCCGCCCTCGTGGCGGAGTTCGGCGGTCTTGACGGCCATGGTGGTTCTCTCCTGGGCGTGAAGGGGGGCAGCGTGCGGCGGGGGTGGCGGTGGGGGGTGTGGTGGCGACGTGCGGCGGGCGTGGCGACGTGCGGCGGGGGTGGCGACGTGCGGCGGGGGTGGCGACGTGCGGTCGGAAGGATAGGGGGACGCGGCCCCAGTCTACCGCAACGGTTGCGCGTTTGCGCAAGTTCTTGAGCGGCCCGGGCCGGAGTGCTCAGCCCGGAGGGCGGGCGCTTGCGATCAGCCCGATTCACCCTCCCCGGACCCGACCGCGACCGGCGACTCGAACTGCTCATGGTAGAGGCGCGCGTACAGGCCCCCCACGGCGAGGAGCTCCTCGTGGCGCCCGCGCTCCACGATCCTGCCGCGCTCGTAGACGAGGATCTGGTCGGCCCGCAGGATCGTCGAGAGCCGGTGAGCGATCGCGATCGTCGTCCGGCCCTCCATCAGGTGCTCGAGGGCCGACTGGATGAGCCGTTCCGAGACCGTGTCGAGCGCGGACGTGGCCTCGTCGAGGATGAGGATCCGGGGGTCCTTGAGCAGGACCCGGGCGATCGCGATCCGCTGCTTCTCGCCGCCCGAGAGCTTGTAGCCGCGCTCACCGACGATCGTCTCGTAGCCGGCCGGCAGCTCGAGCACGCGTTCGTGGATCGCCGCTGCGCGGGCCGCCGTCTCCAGGTCCGCCTCGGTCGCCTCTGGTCGGGCGTAGCGCAGGTTGTCGCGGATCGAGGCGTGGAAGAGGTACGTCTCCTGGGTGACGATGCCGATCGTGCTCCCGAGGGACGCCAGGGCGATTCGTCGGACGTCGACGCCGTCGATCTCGACGGCGCCCTGGTCGACGTCGTAGAGGCGCGGCACGAGGTAGGTCGTCGTCGTCTTGCCCGACCCGGACGGGCCGACGAGGGCGAGGAGCTGACCGGGCTCGGCCTCGAACGAGATGTCCTCAAGGGCGAACGCAGCAGGTGCGCGCGTGGGCTCGATGGGCGCGGGCGGAGTCGACGTGGGCTCCCCGTCGGCGGGCGCACCTGGCGCGATGCCACCCGGCTCGACCAGGCCGGCCTCGAGCGCCTCCTCGGCGATCGGCTCGACGACTGCGTCGGCCACCGCCTCGTCGGGCGCGGATCGGGTCGCGTGCGACTGACCCTGCGCGAGCGTCTCGTGCGCCCGAGCGGACGGGACCGCCGCGGTGGGATAGCGGAACCAGACCCGGTCCAGGCGCACCCGGCCGCGCACGGCCGCAGGCTCGAGGGTCACGGCGTCGGGGGCATCGACGATCTCGGGGTCGAGGTCGAGGTACTCGAAGATGCGGTCGAAGAGCGCGAGCGACCCGGCGATCTCCACCTGGACGTTGAGCAGCTGACCCAGCGGGAAGAAGAGGCGGCTCTGGAGCGTCGTGAAGGCCACGATGTCGCCGGCCGTCGGCGCGGACGGGTCGCCGTTCATGGCCAGCACGGCCGACAGCCAGTACACGAAGGCCGGGATGATGCTGAAGATCGTGCCGATGATCATGAAGAACCAGCGGCCCACCATCGCCTGGCGGAGCTGGAGGCGGGCGAGGCCCCGGTTCAGCTCCTGGAACCGCGCGGTCGCGGCGGCCTGCTGGCCGAACGTCTTGGTGAGGAGCACGCCCGAGACGCTCAGGGTCTCCTCGGTCGCCGCGGTCATGTCGGCCAGCGACTTCTGGGTCTCGCCGGAGACCTCCCGCCGGACCCGCCCGACGCGCTGGGTGAGGTAGAGGAAGAAGGGGAGCATGCCGAGCGACAGCAGCGTCAGCCGCCAGTCGATGATGAACATGGCCACGACGGTCGAGAGGACGACGGCGACGTTCGCCGCCACGCTCGCGGCGGTGTCGGTGACGACCGCCTGGACGCCGCCCACGTCGTTGGACAGCCGGCTCTGGATCTCGCCCGTCCGCGTCTCCGTGAAGAACCGCAGGGGCAGGCGCTGCAGGTGGGAGTAGAGCGCGTTGCGCAGGTCCTGCATCACGCTCTGGCCGATGACGTTGTTCAGGTAGGTCTGCCCGACCCCGATGAGGCCCGAGATGATCGGCGTGACGATCATCAGGCCGACGTAGAGGAGGAGGTACGTGTAGTCCTGCCCGATGATCACCTGGTCCGTCAGGAGCTTGAGCATGATCGGGTTGACGAGGCCCAGGAGGCTCGTGATCAGGATCGCGCCGATGACGACCGCCACCTGCAGGCGGTAGGGGCGGAAGAAGGCGGCGATCCGGATGATGGTCCGGCGCCTCCGCTCGGGCGGCAGGCTGGGCGGCAGGTCAGCGCCGCCGAGCGGGGCGCGCGCCAGCCGACGGGCCCCCCCGCCACCGCGTCCGGTCACGCGTCCCCGCCCCGGCGTCCGGTCACGCGGCGGGCTCCAGGATGCGGGCCGTGACGACGAGCGTGGAGCGGCGCGCAGGCATGCCCCTGGTGAGCAGGTCGCCGACGAGCCCGAGGGCGAAGGTCGGGCGCCGTCGCCCCCAGGCGCGCGCCAGGTGGCCCACGCCCTGGATGCGGATCTCCTCGTAGCCCGCCCGCGCGAGCGCGCTCCGAAGTGCGGCCGGGTCGTTGCAGGCGCCGACGAGGGGATGCGCGTCGGCGGCGGTCGCCTTGACGAGAGGCTGGATGCGCCGGCGGAGCCCGTTCGGCAAGCCGAGGTAGGCGGCGACGAACGGGTGGCGGCGATTGACGGTGGTCAGGACCAGCGACCCTCCCGGCCGAAGCCACCGGGCGAGATTGACGAACGCCGCACCGGGGTCTGCGAAGTGCTCGACCGTGAACGAGCTGAGCACCACGTCGAACGTTGCCGGGGGGAAGGCGTCGGAGACCGCGCAGAGATCGACCGTCGCGAACTCGTCGAGGTAGGGCAGGGCACCCGGCGCCGGGGGGTGGATGTCGACGCCGACGAAGCGGCCGATCCGCGCGCGGTGGCGGGCCAGGGCGGAGCTGCGGCCGCAGCCGGCATCGAGGACGACGACCGCCGGCGGCGCGGCGCCCCCGGCCATGCGTGCCGCCTCGGCGCGGGCGAGCGCCCCGGCGAGGGCCGCGCGGACCAGGTCGCCTGCGCTCGGCTCAAGCCCGAGCCGGCGGAGCGTCGCCTCGCGGCGATCGCTCACCAGGCCGCCGCGGCCGGGGTCTCGACCGCGCCATGCTCCTCGAGCCAGCGCTCGGCGTCGATCGCCGCCCGGCAGCCGTCGCCCGCGGCAGTGATGGCCTGCCGGTACCGGTGGTCGTGGACGTCGCCGGCGATGAAGACCCCCTCGATCGCCGAGTGCGTCTCGTGGGCCACCACGAGATAGCCCTTCTCGTCCTTCTCGAGCCGGCCCTCGAACGGCGCCGTGTTGGGGCGGTGGCCGATGGCCAGGAAGAAGCCGCCGACCGGGAGGTCGGAGGTCTCGCCGGTCCTTGTGCTCCGGAGGCGGACCCCGGTGACCTTCTCGTCGCCGAGCACCTCCTCGACGACGACGCTGCGGTGGATCTCGATCTGCGGGCTGGCCTCGACCCGGGCCTGCATGATCTTGCTGCCGCGGAACTCGTCGCGGCGGTGGAGGAGGTGGACCTTGCTGGCGAACCGGGTGAGGTAGAGGGCCTCCTCGAAGGCGGTGTCTCCGCCGCCCACCACGGCGACCTCCTGGTCGCGGAAGAAGAACCCGTCACACGTCGCGCAGGCCGACACGCCCTTGCCGCGCAGGCGCTCCTCGGACTCCAGGCCGAGCCAGAGCGCGGAGGCGCCGGTGGCCACGATGACGGCCTGGGCTCGATGCTCGACGCCGCCGGCCCAGACCCGGAACGGCCGGGCGGAGAAGTCGACCCGGTCGGCCTCGGCGTCGACGATCGTCGTCCCGAAGCGCTCGGCCTGGGCCCGGAAGCGCTCCATGAGCTCGGGCCCCTGGATCCCGTCGGGGAAGCCCGGGTAGTTCTCGACGTCGGTCGTGATCGTCAGCTGGCCGCCGGGTTGGTGGCCGGCGATGACGATCGGGGCCAGGTTCGCCCGCGCGGCGTAGATCGCGGCGGTCAGGCCGGCCGGGCCGGAGCCGAGGATGAGGACGTTCGTCTCGCGGGGCCCGCCGGCGGCGACGGCGACGGGGGCGACCGTCTCGGCCGGCGCGGCGTCGTCGGCGGCGCCGAAGTCGATCGCAAAGCCGCCGAAGGGGGAGGTGGGTTCGGTCATGGGACGGGCAGGTCTCGTGCGAGTTGGGCCGCGGGCACGCGCGGCACGGGACGCTATCGTAGCATGGAGGTGATACCCCGGGGGAGTATCAGATCGGGCGTCGTGCGAGGGGCAGGTCCGCGCAGCGGCGGGGCAGACTCCGCTACTCGCACCTCGTCCCGGGCAGCGGCGTCGCGAGGTCGATGAGGTAGGCGTCCGTCAGGCGGTCGATGCACGGATCGTCGAGGTAGACGCTGCCGTGGCCCCCGCCGACACGGGTGAGCAGGACGCCCGCGTCGAGCTGTTCGGCAACGGCCTCGGCCCAGGCGTACGGCGTGGCCGGGTCTTCGGTCGACCCGAGAACGAGGATCGGCGGGGCGCCGGTCGCGCGAACGGGCGTCGCCGGAGGCGGGGCCGGGAGCTGCCAGGCCGGGCACGGGTCGCCGGCCTCGGCCAGCCAGGCGAAATCCGGTGCCGCCGCGCGCAGCGCGGCGAGATCGTCGCCGGCCACGGCCGAGAGGTCACGGTCGAGGCAGTTCATTGCCGTTGCGTATCCCGCGCGGTCGGGCTCCGAGATGAGCTGCAGCAGTGCGACCGCGGAGGCGGTGTCGCCGGCGGCGACGGCCGTGAGCTGCTCGTCGAGCTGGTCCGGCTCCCGGAGGCCGAAGACGATGATGGTCCAAAGGTCGCCCGCGGAGATGCCGTCGACCGGCGCTGCGGCGAGTTGCGCGACGAGCGCGTCGAACGACTCGCGCGGTTGGCCGTTGTTGATCGCGCACGTCGGGTCGGTCGCGCATCCCGCGAGGAACGCGTCGAAGATCCCCTGGAGGGTCGTCGCCGACTCGCGCGCGGCAGACGGGCCATCGGTGGCCAGGTCCACGGGCGCGTCGAGGATCATCGCGCGCACGCGCTCGGGGTACCGCTCCGCGTAGCGCTGGCCGGTGACCGTCCCGTACGAGATCCCGACGAACGAGAGCTGGTCCTCGCCGAGCGCTTCCCTGAGCCGGTCGATGTCCTCCACGACGTTGGCGGTGCCGATCAGGGGGAGGATCTCGCCGCTGCCGGCCGCGCACGCCTCGGCGAGCAGCCGTTCCTGCGCCAGCACCTGCGCGCGCAGGTCCGGCGCCGTCCGGGGGTCGCCGGCGATCTCCGGCTGCTCGCCCTCCGCGGGGCAGCGCACGTTCGGCTTGAGGGCGCTCGCGGGGAGGCCCCGGGCGTCGAAGGCGACGATATCGAACCGCTCGCGGACGGCCTCCGTGAACAGGAGGTCGGCACTTGAGCGAAGCGCGTCCACGCCCGGGTCGCCGGGGCCGCCGGGCAGGTACACGAGCGTTCCGATCCGCCGCGCCGGGTCGCCGGCCTCCAGTCGCGCGATCGAGATCGCGATCTGCTCGCCAGCCGGGTCTTCATAGTCGAGCGGGACGCGGAGGACGCTCGTCCTGAAGCCCAGCGTGCCATACAACCATGTGAGGCCGGCCTCCGGCGACGCGCTCGCGGGCGGAGCCGTCGACATGGCGGTGGGCATGGCCGACTCGCCAGTCGGCGAGGCCGACGGGGTCTCGGAGGCACCCGGGGAGCACCCCAGGACGAGGAGCATCACCGTGGCACCGGCAAGCGCCGCCCGTGGGCGGTCGGTCTTGCGCCCGGTTCCGTGGAACCGCTTGAAGACCGTCACGACGATCACCTTCGTGGCGTCGACCCCGTCGACGACAGCGTGGACCGATGGGCGCCGTTCCGGTAGATCCGAACGGCCTGCCGACGGTGAGACGCAGCACGCGTCGCGACGTTGCAGCCGCCGCGCCACTCGGGTGGTGCCGACCGCCGGAGTAGGCGATCGTGGCGGACCGGCGCGGGCCTACGGCTCCGCGTCGATTCCGTGGACGAGCTCCACGAGGCGCGCCGCCAGGTCGGCGACGCCCGGCTGCTCGATGTTCTGGATCCCGACGATCACATGCTGCGCGCCGGCGCCCGCGAGGGCAGCGAAGCGCTCCGTGGCGGCCTCGGGTGTCTCGGTTCGATCCCGGCCGTCGTCCGACAATCGAGTGCTCTGCAGCGTCGTGCGCTCGATCGCCTCGAACGGGCGGCCGACCGCCTCGCAGTGCTCGCGCAGGATCGCGTACTTGCGGCGCAGCATGTCCGGGCCGCCGAAGACGTTCGTGGCGTCCGCGTACTGGGCCACGAGGCGGAGCGTCTTCTTCTCGCCGCCGCCGCCGATCATGATCGGGACGCGGGGACGGGCCAGCGACTGGGGCGAGTTGAGCAGGCGGGTGGCCGTGTAGTGAGCTCCCTCGTGGCGTCCCTCCGTCCCGCGCTCCCCGCTCCACATCGCGTGGGCGACCTGGAGCGTCTCCTCGAGCATCTCGAAACGGGTAGCCAGCGGCGGCATCGGGAAGCCGAGGGCGTCGCTCTCCTCCTGGTTCCACGCCGCCCCGATGCCCAGCCACGCCCGGCCGCCGGACAGGACGTCGAGCGTAGTCGCGGCCTTCACCCAGAGGCCGGGGAGCCGGTAATGGACCCCGCCGACCATCAGGCCGAGGCTCGCCCGTCGCGTGTGGGCTGCCAGAAACCCGAGCGCCGTCCAGCCCTCGAGCATCGGGTCCTCGGCCGGCCCAAGGCCGCGGATCTGGAAGAAGTGGTCCATGACCCAGATCGAGTCGAAGCCGGCGTCGTCCGCGTCGCGCGCCACGCGGGCCAGGGTCCGCCCAATCCCGGCGGTGCCACCGGCGTAGTCGAAGCGGTTCAGCTGAAGGCCGATCTTCACGGGGCGGAGGCTCCTGGTGGGCGGTGCGGTGCGGGAGGTCGAGGGTACACCGGCCGCGACGCGCGTCGCGGCGCCCGTCGCGGCGGACGTGTGGCCGGCGCCGCCCACCGTGCCGTGAGCCGCCGCCCATGACCCCGCCGTGGCGTCACCACGCCAGCTATCAGCCAGCGGCCCGTCTCGACATGCGTTGGACGCAACACCGCGCAGCACGGCTCGGTCGGGTGGCGCCCACGTGCGCGTTCTCTGTGGTCAAACGCAAGGGAGCTGCCGTCGGGAAGGGCCGATCCTGGTCCACCCGGTGGCTGGAGCAGGAAGGCAGCCGTTGGACGCACGGATCCTGCCGTCGGGACCGTCGGCCGGGTCCAGCGGGTTCATCGGGGTGCGCGGTGTTGCGTTGAATGCAAGGGGGTCGGCCGCGGGGGGGGCGCCGGTGGCAGCACCTGCCCGGCGCTCCGGTCAGCCGGCCGCCGCCACTCTCAGCGGAAGAGGTCGACCTCGGGCGGCATCAACACGTCGCCCCGGATGCTGCCGTCGCCGGGAGGCGGGGCCGCGCCCCGCACGAGGGCCGCCGGCCGGCGCGCGGCCTTGCCCAGGACGAGCTCCGCGGCCGAGGCGATCTCGTCCGCGACGGCGCGGACTGTGGCGGCCATCGTTCGGCCGTCGGCGTCGGGCGTGCCCCGCAGGTCCTCGAGTGGCCGGAAGCCCGCGACGCCGATCGCGAGGTCGGTGATCCCGAACCGCCACGGCCGCCCCAGGCTGTCTGAGACGACCACGCCCGGCGCCACGCCGAAGCGCGCGGCCAGCCCGGCGCGGATCCGCCGCGCCGAGGCGTCGGAGTCCTCCGGCAGGAGCAGCACGACGTCGCCGCTGCCGCGGCCCACGTTGCTCGCGTCCACACCGGCGTTGGCCAGCACGAAGCCGTGGCGCGTCTCCGCGATGATCACGCCGTTCGCCATCCGGACGACGCGGACCGCCTGCCGGAGGACGACCTCGACCTGGCGCGGATCGCGTCCCCAGCGCGCCGCGAAGGCGAGCGCCTCGGGGCGGGGCTCGACGTCACGCAGGTCGACGAGCGCACCCTCGGCCTTCGACACGACCTTCTGGGTGACGACGATGACGTCGTCGGCCCGGAGGGGGAGGGCACCCGGCGTCGCCGCCACGGCGTCAGCCATGAGGCCGGGCAGGTCGTCGCCGGGGCCGACCTCGGGAAGCCCCGCGAGCGGCAGGACGAGGAGGGCGTCGCCGGGGCGCGTCGGCTCGCCCGTCGCTCCGGTCTCGCCGCCGCCCGCGCCGCTCGTCGCAGGATCGCTCATGGGAGCTCGGCCCGGAGATCGGCCCATCCGGCGGCCTCGGCCATCAGGAGGTCCTCGGGCGTGTCCAGGTCCAGGTCGAGCGGACCGGCGATCTCCAGGTAGGCGGCCCCCGCCGCGTGGGCAGCCGCGGCATGAACGGCGCGCGAGTCCACGCCGAAGTGGAAGTCGATCGCGTCCGGCGGCGTGACGAGGAGGACGTTCGTCCCGCTGCCGGCCCGGTCGGTCACGAGCGCGACAAGGGCGGGCTCCATCGCTCCGGCGGCTGTCCGCAGCTGGAGCTGGGACCGGGCGCCGTCCACGATCCGGGCCAGCTCGTGGGTCGTGACCGCCGGCAGGTCGCCCGGAACGACGAGAATCGCATCGGCATCGGCCGCCACGGCTGCGGCGCGGCCGATGTCGAGCGCCGCGTTCAGCCCACCGCTCTCCTGGGCGATCCCGCGGGCGCCCAGCCTGCGCGCCAGCGTGAGGACGTCCGGGTCCGGCGAGATCGCGATGACCTCGACGACGGCCGGCGTGGCCGTGGCGGCCGCCACGGTGCGGGCGAGGAGGCGCTCCACGAGCGCCCGCCGCTCCTCGGCGTCGAGCGCCTCGCCGAGACGCGACTTCGCACCCTCCAGGCCCCGCACGGGGACGAGGGCGACGATCCGGTCAAGCGTGGGCGGTCGGTCGAGCACGCGTCGATCGTAGACGAGGCCGCACTCGGGTACCGTACGGGTGGGCATGACCACCGAACGTCCGACCTCGAGACTCCCTTCTCTCACGTTCCTCGGCCACGCGACAGTGCTGCTCGAGATCGCGGGGATGCGGATCCTGACCGACCCGCTCGTCTTCGAGCGGCTGCTCATCCTGCGCCGCACCGCGACCCGCCTCGACCCGGCCCTCCACCGCGACATCGACGCGGTGCTGATCTCGCATCTCCACATCGATCACCTCCACATCCGGTCACTCCTGGAAGTCGGTCGCGGGACGCGGGTGATCATGCCGGCCGGCGGTGAGCGGCTCCTGACCGGTCACGGGTTCACCCGGGTGGAGGGCGTGCGGCCGGGCGATGTCCTGTCCGTCGGCCCAGTGCGGGTCACCGTGACGTTCGCCGACCACGACGGGAGGCGCCCACCCCTGGGGCCGGCCGGGCCGCCCCTCGGGTTCGTGCTCGAGGAAGGGCACACGAAGGTCTACTTCGCCGGCGACACCGACATCTTCCCGGGAATGACCGACCTGGCCCCGGGCCTCGACGTTGCGATGCTCCCGGTCTGGGGGTGGGGTCCGCGCCTTGGCCACGGCCACATGAACCCTCGCCGCGCCGCCGAGGCGCTGCGCCTCCTGGCCCCGCGCTATGCCGTCCCGATCCACTGGGGGACGCTCTGGCCCTATGGGCTGGGCCGCGTCGTGCCCGGCCGTCTCACGGACCCGCCCCGCGAGTTCGCCCGCTTCGCGCGCCGCTACGCGCCGGGCGTCCAGGTCCTCCTGACTCCGCCCGGGCAGCCGGTTTCCTTCGATCCGGGAGGCGCGAACGCCGTCCTCAGGACGCTCCGGGCCAAGCCGCCGCGACCGCCGCGGCTGCCAGCGATGCCCGGGACGCGTCGTCGACCATGACCGTCGGGCCCACCACGGGCTCGATCCCCAGGCGCGCGATCGCGGGCGCCTCGGCCGCATCGAGGTCGTCGACGAGGAGTGCGTCGAGCAGGCCGGCGTAGAGGCGGGCGATCCCGGTCGCGCTGGCCTCGCCGCCGAGCGAGGCTGCCATCCGGTCGGCTGGGCCGCGGAGGGCGCGCCCGCCCACGAGGGGCGACACCGCGGCGACACGGACGCCGCGGCCACGGGCCGCGTCGAGGAGGGAGCGCATGCCCGGCACGGCCAGGATGGGCCCGATCGATACGAACGGGTTCGAGGGGCAGAGGACGATGGCCTCGGCGGTTTCGAGGGCCCCGGCGACCTCGGGCGTCGGGCGCGCCGCCTCGATTCCGGCGAACGCCACCTCGAGCACATCGGGCGCCTGGTGGAGCCGGACGAAGTACTCCTGGAAGGCGAGCCAGCCATCCCGCGTCAGGACCCGCGTGCGCACCGGCTCGTCGGCCATGGGAAGGATCGGCGCCGAGATGCCGAGCGCGCGCTGGATGCCGCGATTGATCGCGGTGAGTCGTTCGCCCGCCCGCAGCCGCCGCGTGCGGTGGACGTGGAGGGCGAGGTCGCCGTCGCCGAGCCGGAACCAGGTCGGCTCGCCGAGGCGCTCCAGCATCCCGGCCGCCGCCCACGTCTCGCCGGCAAGGCCCCAGCCGCGCTCGCGATCGGCCAGGCCGGCGAGGGTATAGAGCACGGTGTCGTGGTCGGGGCAGACGAGTAGGCCGTGGAACTCATCGTCGTCGGCGGTGTTGACGATGACCGTGAGCTCGCCCGGCGCCAGGACGGCAGCCAGCCCATGGGCGAGCTTCGCCCCGCCCACGCCGCCCGCCAGTGCCACGACGCGGGGCACGCTGTTCCTCAGCCCGCGAGCGCGGCCCGGACCTCGCCCATCCGGGCGATGGTCTCGGAGTCGTACGGGGCGGGCAGGCGCACGACGATCGTGCGGAAGCCGAGGTCCACGTAGGGTCGGAGCGCGTCGGCGACGAGCTCGGGCGGGCCGAGGAGCGTCGGCACGTTCCCGGCGTCCGCCATGCCGTTCGCGTCGCAGAGCGCCCGGAAGGCGCGCTGGGCTTCGGCCGGGTCGTCGCGGACGACGATCGGGAAGCTGACCGTCCGCTCGATCGTGGCGGGGTCGCGCCCCACCGCGGCGCAGTGCTCGGCCAGGATGGCGTCGCGGGCCGCGACCTCCTCCACCGTCCCGTTCGTGTTCCACGCATCGGCCCGGCGGGCCACCGTCCGGAGCGTCTTCTTCGGTCCACCCCCGCCGACGAGGATCGGCAGGTGCTCCTGGAGCGGGCGGGGGGCCAGCAGGGCGTCGTCGAACCGGTAGAACCGGCCGGCGTGGCTGAAGCGCTCGCCGTCGAGGAGGCGGCGCATGATCTCGACGGCCTCGTCCAGCCGGTCGAGACGTTCGCCCACCGTCGCCCCGAAGTCGATCCCGAATGCCTCGTGCTCTCGTGCGAACCACGCCCCACCGATGCCGAGAACCGCCCGCCCGCCGGACACGTGGTCGAGCGTGGCCGCGAGCTTGGCCGTGTGGCCGGGGTTGCGGAAGGTGTTCGCCCCGACCATCAACCCGACGCGGATCCGCGAGGTTCGCGCCGCCACGGCGCCCATTGCCAGCCAGCCCTCGAGGACCGGCTGCTCCCACGGCCCGAAGATCGCGTGGAGGTGGTCCCAGGTCCAGACCGAGTTCCAGCCCGCCTCCTCGGCGGCGACCGCCGCCCCCACGAACCCGGGCCAGCCCGTCGCTTGGCTCCAGAGCTGGGCCCCGAACTGGATCTCGGGCACGGGCGTCATGCCTCGGGCTCGAGGATGAAGAGATCCCCCCAGGTGAGGTTGCCGGTGCCGCCACCCATCCTGGCCTTGATCTCCGCGAGCGCGGCCTCGCGTTCATCGGGGCCTACGAGCCGGGCCCGGCAGCGCCGTGTCGTGCCCTTCACCGTCAGGGTCGCTGCCGGGTTGGCCCGCAGGTTCGCGGTCCAACCGCGGCCCGTCGGGCTGCCGGCCCCGATGAGGAACGTCCCGTCATCCCGGGTCACGAAGCCAACCGGCGCCCGTCGCGGCAGGCCGGTCTTCGCCCCCGTCGTGCCGAGCATCGCGACGCGGCCGGTGCGGACGAGGATCCTGCCGCCGATGCCGTTGAACGCGCGCGAAAGGGGATTCACGGGATCTCCTTCGGGTCAGGTGGCGGCCATGAGCGCCCGGAGGCGCGGAAGGCGCTCGATCGTCTCGCGGTCGATGGGCGCCGGGAGGTCCGCGATGAGGTGCGTGAAGCCGAGGTCGAGGTAGGGCCGCCACATTTCGGCGACGTGCTCCTCGGGTCCGAGGAAGTCGCTGGCTGGATCCGGGTCGTGATCAGCGCCATGCCGGGTGAGGCGCTCGCGCAGCGCGGCCCGTGCGTCCTGCGGGTCGTCGCGGAGGCAGACGTAGGGGTTGAGCGTGAACTCGATCTCCGTCACGTCGCGGCCGACGTCCGCACAGTGCGCCGCCAGGATGTCGACCTTGCGCGTCATCTCCTCGACCGTTCCGGACAGGTTCCACCCATCCGCATGGCGGGCAACCGTGCGCAGCGTCTTCTTCTCGCCGCCGCCGCCGATCATGATCGGGAGGCGACCCGGGCCCCGAACGGGAAGCGGCCGGTGACGAAGGTCCCGGAAGCGGTAGTGGCCGCCCTCCGGGCTCGTCACGTCCTCGCCGCGCAGGAGCGCCGCCATGCCCGTCACTGCCTCCTCGAGCCAGTCCAGGCGCTGCCCGAAGCCGCTGCCGAAGTCGATGCCGTGGGCCTCGTGCTCGTGATCGAACCAGGCGCCGCCGATCCCGAGCCAGGCCCGGCCACCGGAGATGTGGTCGACCGTGATGGCCTCCTTGGCCGTAAGACCGGGGTTACGGAAGGTGTTCGCACCGACCATCAGGCCGAGCTGGGTGCGAGAGGTGATGGCGGCCCAGGCGGCGAGGAGCGTCCAGCCCTCGAAGATGTCCTGGTCCGGGTCGCCCTCGATGGCGTGGAGGTGATCCCAGGTCCAGAGTGAATCGAGGCCCGCGTCGTCGACGGCGAGGGCCGCCTCCCGCAGCTGTGGCCAGGTCGCCTTCTGGGGCCATGCCAGGGCCCCGACGCGAAGCGGATGACGGTCGCGGCGGGAGGTCATGGCGGTCAGTCCTCGAGGTGGTCGTGGGTGGCGACGACGTCGATCCGGAAGGAGATCCGGTGCTGGGTCCGGAACGTCGCGATGAGCCGCGCTGCCTTGGCGGGGTCGTCCGCGTGGTAGCGGCGGGCGAGCGCCGCGATGTCTGCCTGGGCGATCTGCTGGTCGTCGATGATCTCGGAGACGCGGCCGGTCACGGCGACGAACGTGTAGCCGTCGGCGCCGTCGAGGACCGTCAGCGAGCAGCGCGGGTCGCGGCGCAGGTTTGCCGGCCATCGCCGGCCCGCCGCGCTGTTGACAGTGATCCGCCCATCCGGGTCGCGGCGATACCAGATCACGGCCTGGCGGGGCGTCCCGTCGGGGTCCAGCGTCGCCAGGACGGCGAAGCGGCTGGGCGCCGCCAGGAAGGCGTCGACGCGGTTGCCGGGAGGTGGAGCAGCCATGGTCGAATCGTACGGCACCGGCCCTCGGGGCGAGCGTCGGCGTATCCTCGGAGGGAGCAACGCGGCACCGAGGCCGCGGCGAACGGAGGAACGATGGAGCTCGACGGGCTGCACGTGGCGGTCCTCGCCGGCGAGGGTGTCGAGGATCTCGAGTACTGGGTGATCGTGATGCGCCTCCGCGAGGCCGGCGCCCGGGTGACGTCGGCGGGCCTTGCTCCGGCCACGGTACGAGGTAAGAACGGGCTCGCCGTGCCGGTCGAGGTCGAGGTCGGTGGGCTCGACCCGGACGACTACGACGGGCTCGTGATCCCGGGCGGCTGGATGCCCGACAAGCTGCGGCGCTCCCGCGCCGTCACCGACTTCGTGGCCGCGATCCACGGTGCTCGCAAGCCCATCGGCATCATCTGCCATGGCGGCCTCATTGCGATCTCGGCGCGCATCGTCGATGGGGGGCGGGCGACCGGGTCGCTCGGGATCCGCGACGACCTCGTGAACGCCGGCGCGACCTGGCTGGACGAACCCGCCTTCCGCGACGGGAACCTCGTGTGGGGTCGCGTGGTGGAGGACATCCCGGCCTTCTGCCGCGAGCTCGTGGCCGCCCTCGCGGAGCATCGCGCCTCGAAGTAGGCGCGCCGGTCAGCTTGCCAGCGTCATCGCCCGGTCGGGCCGGAGCAGGAACGGCGGCAGGAACGCCGCGAGGTTCGAGAACGGCAGCACGTCCGGGTGCAGGTCGATGCCGAGCGCCTCGGCCATGAACCGGCGCCGTGCCTGGATGCGCCGCCAGGCTTCCGGATATGCGGTCGCCAAGGCCGCGCGGAGCGACCCGTCCGCCAGCGCCACGCCATCCTCGATGTTCGTCGTGAAGTAGTCAGTTCCGGTCGCGGGGATGATGTCCACCTGGAGGGCCATCCCCGAGCGGAGCTCGATCTTCGAGCCCGGCCCGACCGGCGACGCGACCCACTCGTCGAGCCCGATCTGGTGGCCCGGGTTGAGGGAGACGCCGAAGAACGGGTCGCCGAGGTGGTGGTCCACGATCGCCTGGAGCGTTCCTCCGGTCTGCCCGACGTGGAGCGCTGCGTACCAGGCGGCGACCGCCTCGAAGTAGGGGCCCACCAGGCGATCCACGTAGTCGCGGATTCCCGCGGGGAGCTCGGACGCGTCCTCCACGACGAAGCCGGCCCGGCAGTTGAGCGCGCCCCAGATCCCGAACGCGGTGGTGAACCGGTCCCTGCGCTCGATCGGCCGGTCGCCCGGACTGAGCAACCCGAGCGACGCCCGCGGGCCGGCCGTCAGCATGAGGTGGCAGGAGAGCGGGGTCCCGTTCCAGCGCAGCAGCCGGACGGCCTCCTGCTCGGTCATGCCGGGTCGCAGGCCGGCCAGCAGCCGGCGCACGCCGTCGGATGTCTGGCAGGCGGCCCATTCGAGATAGGCCAGCTGCTCGACCTCGTTGACGACGCGCAGGCCGTCGGCCGCGTCGATCAGCAGGTCGCCTGCGTTGTCCACCGCCCCGCCCGGGCCGGTGATCCGCCGCAGCTCGTCGATGAGGAAGGCCGGGGCGTCGATCATCGCCCGGTCGGCGTACGTCTTCCAGCCGACGACGCCGACGCGGCTGCCCGCGCGGATCCCCTCGTCGCCCAGGATCGCCGCGAGGGGCCGCGACCGGTCCCGGGGCTGGTTCGGCAGGCTCAGGTCCTGGAAGAGCACGGGGCGCATCGCCAGGGGTGCTGCGCCGGCAATCCCGTGGCACTCGTTGCCCACGAGGATCGCGGGCTCGCCGGTCGGGCCGAGGACGAGGATCGCCTCCTCGAACCGCGGGTCGAACCCGGTCAGCCAGGCGAGGTTGGCGCTGTGCTCGCGGTCGGCGTACAGGACGATCCGGTCGTAGCTCCGCGCCTCCGCCCGCTCGCGGAGCCGTTCGAGCCGGGCGGCGTAGAGGGCCGGGGGAATTCCGGGCATCGCCGCCGGCATCCCGAAGTCGGGCAGGTCGATCGTCGCAAGCCGCGCCCTGGTCATCGTCGGGCTCCCTTCGCCTCCACGGGCCTCATTGACCCGGCGCCCACGGCGTCACCGCCGATTCGCCCCGCTCGACGATCCCGAACATGTCGGCCTTCAGCGGGACCCACGGGCCGACCTCCCCGTCGGGCCACTGCACCCGGACGTCGGCCCGGTCGGCCTCGCCGATCCCGAAGTGGATCCAGGCGAGCTGCCCGCCCGCGTGGCCGCCCCCGATGGTCCGCTCGCGCCGGACGACGTGATCCCCGACCCGCACCTCGATCCAGGCCCCGATCGCGTCGACGTTCGGGCCGGGCTGGCTGAGCTCCACGGCCACCCAGTGGCCCATCGGCGTCGGCGCGGTCGCGTCGCCGGCGCCCACGTTGCGCCACACCTTGGCGTGCTCGCGCCGTTCGACGACGACGAGGTCCAGGAGCCCGTCGAGATTGAGGTCGACCAGCGCCGCGCCCCGGCTGCGGGCGAAGTCAAGGAGGTCCGCCGCCTCGGCTCCCTCGACGAAGGTCCCGTCCGGCTGGCCGATGAGGAGGTTGTTGGGGTCCTTCGCGGCGTACTCGTTCATCGCCTCGACGTTGCCCTTCGAGATGAAGAGGTCCACGAACCCGTCGTTGTTGACGTCCGCGAACTCGGGGTGCCAGGCGGTGGAGGGGAGCACGTCGCCGCCGGCGAACGGCCGATGGGCGGTGGCACCGAGCTCCAGGGCGAGGTCGTGGTAGGACGGCCCGGTCGCGCCCTCGTCGAGCGTCTGCAGCTTGTTGTCGCCCTGGCTGGTCAGGAAGACCTCCGGCCGGCCGTCGCCGGTCAGGTCCTGGCTCGCGATGCCCATTCCCCAGATCATCATCGTCTTCCAGCCGTCCGCCTCGGTGTACTCCGCCGGTTCCGCGCCCGCCCGGATCCGCCAGAGCTGCTCATGGCCGTCACGGTAGTAGTGCCGGTCGTTGGCCATGCGGAGGTCGCGCTCGCCCGAGCGATCCCAGTCGCTGAAGAGGATCGAGAGGGTGCAGAAGCCCGGCGCGAGCGCGGTGGGGCTCGCGTAGCGGCCCGTCCCACCGTCGGGCCGGAGGAGGACGTTGTCGGCGCACAGGTCGCGGGCCGCGTCGATCGCATCAGCCGCGACGTAGTTCCCGAAGGCGAGCGTCGGCAGATCCGCGTCGCCCTCCCAGGCGGCGCTGAAGGCGGCCGTCCACTCGTTGCCCCCGTCGATTCCCCAGCCTTCGTTCGCGCGCTCGAAGCGGCAGCCGCCGAGGCCGCGCAGGACGACATTCTCCCCGGACCGCAGCACGGCGAGGTCGGTCGCCCCGTCGCTGTCGACGTCGATCGGGTAGGCGCCCGTGACGCCGACCAGGTCGGTGGCCGGATCGGGCAGGGTGGAGAAGGAGAGCGACCCGCCCGCGGAGCTGTCGTTGTGGTACAGAGCGGCAGGGTTGACGCCGCCCGCGAAGTAGAGCTCGGGGAGCCCGTCGTCGTCGCAGTCGAAGGCGGCCACGCCGCCGCCCACGAAGAACTCGAACTCGCCGTCGTAGGCGTGCGCGATGCCTGCGGCGGCCGCCTCCTCGACGAAGCGCGGCGCCGGGAGGGCCGCGGTCGGGGTCGCCGGCCCGGCGTTCGCGAGCGCGACGAGGACCACCCCCAGCCCGGCAAGACCGATGACGGCCCCGCCGAGGGCGATGAGGACGGCTCGGCCCCGACGGCCGTCGGCTTGCTCCGCGTGCGCCACGTCCGGATTGAAGCACATCCGAGGGGCAGCGACGCGGGCGACGGCGTGGCATGCTGGGCGCGGCGATCGCGGGATCCTTGAGCCAGGAGCGAGAGCACGATGGGAGCAGGCAGCGCAGCCGGTCGCAGGGTCCGCGCCGGTCGACGTGCGCGGGGCGTGAGCGCCGCGCTCGCCGGGCTGATCCTGGCCGCGACCGGCCTCGGGGGCTGCAGCTCACAGGCGCCGTACATCGTCGAGGGTTGCCAGCGCGGCGACCTCGGCGGCCACTCGGTGGCGCGGGCCTGGGACGAGACGCTGCTCTCGCTCATCCGCCAGGTCGTGCCGGCCCCGACCGTCCACGCCCGCAACCTCTTCCACATGTCGGCGGCGATGTGGGACGCCTGGGCGGCCTACGACCCCACGGCGAGCGGCTTCTTCGTCACCGAGAAGCACCGGGCGGACGACGCCACCGGCGCGCGGGAGGCGGCGATGAGCTACGCGGCCTACCGGATCCTGCTCTGGCGCTACGAGACGGTCGCCGACCTGGCCGCCGCTCCGGACGAGCTCGACGCCGTGATGGCGTCGCTCTGCTACCGGACGGACTACGCGGCGACCGAGGGCGATTCCCCGGCCGCGCTCGGCAACCGGATCGCGGCAACCATCCTCGAGTCCGGCCGGACCGACGGCTCGCTGGAGGAGCAGCGCTACGTCGACATGTCGCACCAGGCCGCCAACCCCCCGCTGGAGGTGGCCGAGCCGGGCACGGTCATGCGCGACCCGAACCGCTGGCAGCCTCTCTCGCTGGCGAAGCAGATCGCCCAGAACGGCCTGCCGATCCCCGGCAAGGTCCAGGTCTTCATCGGTCCGCACTGGGGCCACGTGACGACGTTCGCCCTGCCGGCGTCGGAGGCCGGCACCCCCATCGACCCCGGACCGCCGCCGCTTCTCGGCGACCCGGCCACCGACGCCGCCTTCCGGGAGGGCGCCGTTGAGGTGATCCGCCGCTCCACGGAGCTCGACGCGACCGACGGCGTGACGATCGACATCGGTCCCGGTGCGCTGGGCGACAGCACGCTCGGCACGAACGACGGCGACGGGCGCGAGGTCAACCCGGCCACGGGCGCGCCGTACGAGCCGGACGTCGTGCTCCGGGGCGACTTCGCCCGGGTGCTGGCGGAGTTCTGGGCGGACGGCCCGCAGTCGGAGACCCCGCCCGGCCACTGGAACGTCATCGCCAACATGGTCAGCGACGCGGCCGGGTTCGAGCACCGGATCGGAGGGGACGGGGCCGAGCTGGACCGCCTCGAATGGGACGTCAAGCTCTACTTCGCACTCAACGGCGCCGTCCACGACGCGGCCATCGCCGCCTGGGGCCTCAAGGGCCACTACGACTCCGTCCGCCCGATCTCGATGATCCGCTACCTGGGTGGCAAGGGCCAGGCGACGGATCCGTCCCTGCCGTCCTACGACCCGGGCGGCCTGCCCCTCGAGCCCGGGGTCGTCGAGCTCGTCACGGCCGAGACCGCCGCCCCCGGCGGGCGCCACGAGCGGCTGGCCGGCCACGTGGGCGAGGTCGCGGTTCGCTCCTGGCTCGGCAGCCCGGAGGATCCCAAGACGCAGACGAGCGGGGTCGGCTGGGTGCGCGCGGTCGACTGGGTGCCCTACCAGCGGCCAACGTTCGTGACCCCCGCGTTCGCGGCATTCGTCTCCGGGCACAGCACGTTCAGCCGGGCCGCGGCCGAGGTGCTGACGGCGTTCACCGGGAGCGAGTACTTCCCCGGCGGGATGGCGTCCTGGACCGTGAAGGCGGGTTCGCTGATCCACGAGTACGGGCCGACGAAGGACGTGACGCTCCAGTGGGCGACCTACTTCGACGCAGCCGACCAGGCGGGCATCTCGCGGCTCTACGGGGGCATCCACGTCGCGGCCGACGACCTCGAGGGCCGGACGATCGGCGCCGAATGCGGCCGGGGGGCGTGGACGCTGGCGCAGCGCCACTACGCCGGAACGGCCGGCAGCTGACCCGCCGGCGCGGCGGCGGGCCGCGCAAGCCCGCTCGCTCTGCCCGGTCCCGCCCGCGTTCCGCCGAGCCCTACCTGCGCTCCGCCGCCGCGAACAGGCGCTCGATCACCCGGAGGTTGGCCACGGCATCCTCCGGCGGCGTCGGCAGCGGCCCGCCATCGAGGATCGCGGCGGCGAACTGCTCCGCCTCCACGCCGTAGGGGTCTGCCGGCGCAAACGTGAGGGTCTCGGTGGCCGGGGCGACGGGCGGATCGCCGCCGGCGGTCACGTGGACATCGGTCGGCCGGTCCGGTGGGATGTTGAAGGGGATTCCGACCGAGATCCGGCCGCTGGTCCCATAGATGTGGACCTGCTGGTCCGGCTCGGCCCGGGTCGAGCAGGTGAAGGACGCCACGCCGTCCGCGAACTGGAGCAGCCCGCTGGCCAGGACGTCGACCCCGCTGGCAGGGTCACGCACGATCGACGCTTCGACGCGATCCGGTTCCGACCCGAAGAGCATGCGCGAAAGGTTCACCGAGTAGCAGCCGATGTCGAAGAGCGCCCCGCCGCCGTAGGCCGCGATGTTCCGGATGTTGGCCGGGTCGTCGTTGAAGTAGGAGAACCAGCTGCTCACCGCCGCGAGACGGCCGATGCGGCCCGAGGCGACAAGCTTGCGGACGGCGACCCACGACGGATGGAGGCGGTACATGAACGCCTCCATGAGCATGACACCCTCGGCCCGGCAGACCTCGATCATCCGCTCGGCGTCGGCCGTGGTCAGGGCCAGGGGCTTCTCGCACAGGACATGCTTGCCGGCCCGCGCCGCGGCGATCGTCCACTCGGCGTGGAGATGGTTGGGAAGGGGGATGTAGACGGCGTCGACCGCGGGGTCCGCCAGGAGCGCCTCGTAGGAGCCATGCACGCGCGGGATCCCGTGCCGCTCGGCGACCGCGGCAGCTCGCGCCCGGTCCCGCGACCCGATCGCTGCCACCTCGCAGCGCGCGGCCCGGAGCATCCCCGGGATCGCCTTCTCGGTCGCGATTCCCGCCGTGGACAGGACTCCCCAGCGCAGCGTGGTCATCGCCTCGATCCTCCTCCGCGGTCCGGGGCGACCCCTGACGTCACCCCTTGACGCCGCTCCGGCTGCGCGTCAGAGTACCGCACAGGTTTGGAAGAGAGGAACACAAATCCATGACGACTGGCCGCGACGAGATCGGGCAGCGAAGCGAGACAGTGCGCCGGGCGAACCTGAGCGCGATCGTCCGCGAGCTGCACGAGCGCGGCCCGCTCTCGCGGTCGGAGCTCGTGGTTCGCACGGGGCTCACGCGCAGCGCGATCCGCGGACTGACGGGGGAGCTCGTGCTCGCGCGCCTGGCCGCGGAGGAGCCGGCCGTGCGGCTCGGGACACCCGGGCGGCCGTCGCCGCTGGTCTGTCCGAACCCCGCCGGGGCCACGGTCCTCGCCCTCGAGATCGAGGTCGACTCGCTTGCGGCGGCGGTCGTGGGACTCGGGGGAGAGGTCCTGAGGCACGTCCGCGTCGATCGACCGCGCGGGCACTCGTCGCTCGACGACATTGTTGCGGATCTCGCCGGCCTGGTCGGCGGCGACGGCAGGCCGGCGGACGACACCGTCATCGGCGTCGGGGTGGCGGTGGCCGGCGTCGTTCGGCGCAGCGATGGCTGTGTCTCGAGAGCGCCGAACCTCGGCTGGACCGACGCTCCCTTGGGGGCCTCACTCGCCCGCTCCCTCGGAGCGGCCGCCCCCGTCTCGGTTGCCAACGAGGCCGACCTCGGGGTGCTGGCCGAGCACCGGCGTGGCGCGGCCCGGGGCGTCGACAACGTCCTGTACGTCTCGGGCGAGGTGGGGGTGGGCGGTGGCCTCCTCGTGGACGGCAGGCCCCTCGCCGGGGAAGCGGGCTACGGAGGCGAGATCGGCCACCTCCCCGTCAACCCGGCCGGGTCCGTCTGCGGGTGCGGGTCCATCGGCTGCCTCGAGACCGAGGTGGGCGAGGGTGCTCTGCTCCGCCACGCCGGGCATCCCGAGGCCGGCGGGCGACTCGCGGTCGAGGCCGTCCTGCGGGAGGCCGCCGACGGCTCGCCCGTCGCGCTGGCCGCCCTCGATCACGTGGGCCGCTGGCTGGGTCTCGGGCTCGCCGGGCTCGTCAACGTGCTCAATCCGCGCCTCGTGGTGCTGGGTGGCCTCTTCGGCCGGATCCATCCCTGGATTGCGGCCATCCTCGAGGAGGAGCTCACGCGCCGGGCGCTTCCAGCGCCGCGCGCCCTCGTCAAGGTGGTCCCGGCCTCGCTCGGCCTGGACGCCCCGCTCCTGGGCGCCGCGGAGCTTGCCTTCGAACCGCTCCTGTCCGACCCGGCGGCCTGGGTCGAACCTCGTGACGCGATCCCCGAGCTGGAGAGCGCATGAGCGCCAGATGGCCTCCCGCGTCCCGTCGCACGCCCGCGACCGGAGTGCGGACTCGCACAGGGCTTGGAGGAGGGTGGTAGCCTAGCGCCGGATCGACGCTGTTCAACTCGTCGAACAGGTTCACGGAGGAGAGAATCAAACATGGTCTATCGGAAAGTCGCAGCCCTTGTCGGCGTTGCGGCCATCGTCCTCGCCGCATGCGGCGGCGCGGCAACCCCAGCCCCGACGGAGGCACCCACGGCTGCCCCGACCGCCGAGGCGACCGCTGCCCCGACTGAAGCCCCCGCGGCCTGCGTCGTCGGCGTCTCCTGGAACAACTACCAGGAGGAGCGCTGGGCGAAGTGGGACGAGCCCGCCCTGAAGACCGCCATCGAGGCGGTCGGCGGCAAGTACATCTCGAATGACGCCAAGTCCTCGGCCGAGACCCAGGCCTCCAATGTCGAGAACCTGATCTCGCAGGGGGCGAATGTCGTCATCGTCCTGGCCCAGGACGGCACGGCGATCAAGCCGGCCGTGGCGAGCGCGATCGCGGCCGGCGTCCCGGTCATCGCCTACGACCGCCTCATCGAGGATCCGCAGGCCCTCTACATCACGTTCGACAACGTCGAAGTCGGGCGGATGCAGGCCCGCGAGGTCCTGAAGGCCATGCCGAAGGGCAACTACGTCTTCATCAAGGGCAACCAGGCTGACGCCAACGCCGACTTCCTCCGCGGTGGCCAGCAGGAGATCCTCCAGGCCGCGATCGACGCTGGAGACATCGTCAACGTCGGCGAGTCCTACACGGACAACTGGGATCCCGCCGTTGCCCAGACCAACATGGAGCAGATCCTCACCGCCAACGACAACAAGGTCGACGCGGTCGTTGCCTCGAACGACGGCACCGCAGGCGGCGTCGTGGCAGCCCTCACGGCCCAGGGTCTCCAGGGCAAGGTGCCGGTCTCCGGCCAGGACGGCGACCAGTCCGCCCTCAACCGCGTGGCCCTCGGCACCCAGACCGTCTCGGTCTGGAAGGATGCCCGCGCGCTCGGCACGGCTGCCGGCGTGGCGGCCGCGTTCCTCTGCGGCAACCCCGACATCAAGCAGGTCCCCGGCGTGGGCGTCTTCAAGAGCCCCGGTGGGAACGACATGATCTCCCAGCTCCTCACCCCCATCCCGATCACCAAGGACAACCTGAACGTCGTCGTCGACGCCGGGTGGATCACCAAGGACGCGCTCTGCAAGGACGTCGCGGCCGGCGCCGTGGCTGTCTGCAACTAGACCTTTGGTAGCGAGATGCGCCCTGCCGATCGCGGCAGGGCGCATCTCATATCAGACCCGCTCATCGAGGCGTGACGATGACTGAGGCCACCGCCCCGGCTGCCGGCCGCGAGCCCTCCAACCGGTCGCTGCGATCGCTTCTCTTCGCGTTGGAGGTCGACACCCGGCTGCTCGGGATGATCGGTGCCCTCGCGGTGATCTGGATCGGCTTCCACATCTGGTCGGGCGGCAGCTTCCTCACGCCGCGCAATCTCTGGAACCTCTCGGTCCAGAGCGCCTCGATCGCGATCATGGCCACGGGCATGGTCCTGATCATCGTCTCGCGCAACATCGACCTGTCGGTCGGGGCCGTGCTTGCCTTCGTGGGCTACACGATGGCCATGGTCCAGGCCGAGTGGATCCCCAAGACACTGGGCCTCGGCTTCGACCAGCCGTACACCTGGATCGTCGCCCTCGGGGTCGGCATCCTCGTCGGAGCCGCGATCGGCGGCCTCCAGGGCGTCCTGATCGCGTACGGCGGCGTGCCGTCGTTCATCGTGACCCTGGGCGGCCTGCTCGTCTGGCGCGGCCTCATCTTCCGCTATCAGCAGGGCCAGACCATCGCCCCGCTCGACGAGATCTTCCAGCTCCTGGGCGGAGGCGCCAAGGGCTCGCTTGGAGCCGAGCTCAGCTGGCTCGTCGGAGGCATTGCCTGTCTGGGGATCGTCTACACGCTCTGGGCCGGCCGGCGCCGGCGCCGGCGCTACGACTTCCCGGTCCGCCCGATCTGGGCGGAGGTCCTCATCGGCGCCATCGGGATCTTCGTGGTCCTCGGGGCGGTCTGGGTGGCCAACGCCTACGCGTGGCCGGAAGCGCTGGCCAAGGCCTTCGCCGAGGCGAACGGGATCCCGTGGCCGGAGGGTGGGCTGATCATCCAGACCGGCATCGCCTACCCGGTCCTCATCATGCTCGGGGTCGCCCTCGTGGTGACCTATCTCGCGACCCGCCGCCGCTTTGGCCGCTACGTCTATGCCATCGGCGGCAACCCGGAGGCTGCGGAGCTCGGCGGCATCAACGTGCGCCGGACGATTACCCTCACGTTCGTGCTGATGGGGGTCCTCTGTGCGATCAGCGCGGCGGTCCAGACCGCGCGGCTCAACGCCGCGGTCACGAACCTGGGCGTGCAGAACGAGCTGGACGTCATCTCGGCAGCCGTGATCGGCGGCACGTCCTTCGCCGGCGGCATCGGGACGATCCCCGGAGCGGTGCTGGGGGCCGTCGTCATGCAGTCGCTCCGGTCGGGCATGCTGTTGCTGAACGTCGACTCGCCGACCCAGGACGTCGTCGTGGGCATCGTGCTCGTCGCGGCGGTCGGGTTCGATGCGTTCCTGCGGCGCAGGGCGGCTTGAGGAGGAGGTGGAGCAGATGAACGACGGCACCATCTCCCCGGGCGCGGTTCCCTCGCCGGATCCCGGCCCGGCCCCCGGCGCACCCGAGCCTGCTCCGGCAGCCGCCCTGACCGCGTCCGGCGTGCCCCTCGTCGAGATGCGCGACATCCGCGTTGCCTTCGGCGGCGTCCACGCTGTCGACGGTGTCACGGTGGACCTTCACGCCGGCGAGGTCGTCGGCCTGGTCGGCGGCAACGGAGCCGGCAAGTCCACCCTGATGAGGGTGCTGTCCGGCGCTCATCCGGCCGACTCCGGCGAGATTCTCATCGACGGCCAGCCGGTCTCGATCGGGAACCCGCGGGATGCCAAGAGCCTCGGCATCGAGACGATCTACCAGACGCTGGCCCTGGCCGACAACGTGGACGCCGCCGCCAACATCTTCCTCGGCCGGGAGCTTCGGACGCGACTCGGATCGCTCAACGACGCAGCGATGGAGTCCGCGACGCGCAAGGTCATGGGGCGGCTCAACCCGCGCTTCAAGAACTTCAAGACGAACGTAAAGTCGCTCTCCGGCGGGCAGCGCCAGTCGGTCGCCATCGCGCGCGCGATCCACTTCAACGCTCGCATCCTCATCATGGACGAGCCGACGGCCGCGCTCGGCCCGGCCGAGACGACGCAGGTCCGCGAGCTCGTGGGCCAGCTCCAGGCCGAGGGCATCGGCATCTTCCTGATCAGCCACGACATCCACGACGTTTTCGACCTGGCCGACCGGATCAGCGTCATGCTCCAGGGCAAGCTCGTCGGCACGGTTCGCAAGGACGAGGTCACCAAGGACGAGGTCCTGGGCATGATCATCATGGGCAAGAAGCCGGACGAGGTGACCCAGAAGGAGCTTGCCCAGCTCCACAGCTGATTCCCGGCGGACCTCGGCGAGCGGGGCGCGACGCCGGGCAGCCACGGGGAGCTCGGCGCGGAGGCCGCGACCGGCGCCAGTGCGGGATCGCAGTTCCGGCTCACATCCTCCGGAACGACGGCGCCAGTGCCGGGTAGAGCTCGCGGTAGATCGCGTGCACGTCGGCGTAGCGGGGGGCGTCCGGCCCGGGAGCCGCGACCGGCGTCGCGTGCACGACGTCGGCGGCGGCGTCCTCGACGCTCCGGTACCAGCCGGCGCCAACTGCCGCCAGCAGGCCGGCCCCGTAGGCGGCTCCCTCGGTCGTGTTCACGGTCGCGATCTCGGCGCCGAGGACGTCCGCGAGGATCTGCCGCCAGACCGGGCTCGAGGTGCCGCCGCCGGAGGCCCGGATGGTGCTCGGCGCCGACATGCCGGCCTCGATCATGAGGTCCAGGCCGTCGCGCAGCCCGAAGGCGACGCCCTCGAGCACGGCGCGGGTGAGGTGGCGCCGATCGTGGGCCAGGGTCAGGCCGACGAACGCCCCGCGGGCGAGCGGGTCGGGGTGTGGTGACCGCTCGCCGGTGAGGTAGGGGAGGAAGAGGAGCCCATCGCTCCCGGCCGGCACCTCCCCAGCGCCCGCCACGAGCTCGTCGTAGGCGACCCCGGCCGCCAGGGAGTCCCGGAACCAGCGCAGGCTGCCCGCGGCCGACAGCATGACCGACATCATGTGCCAGCGGCCCGGGACGGCGTGGCAGAAGGCGTGAACCCGGCCGCGCGCCTCGAACAGTGGCCGCGCGGTCGTCGCGAAGATGACACCTGAGGTCCCCAGCGAGAGGGCGACCACGCCCGGCTCGACCGCTCCGACGCCCACGGCGTTGGCGGCCTGGTCGCCGCCGCCCGCGACGACGGGCGTGCCGGCCCGGAGGCCCGTCGCCGCGGCCGCCGCGGCGGTGACGGTCCCGGTGACCTCCGGCCCTTCGTAGGTCGGCGGCATCCAGGCGCGGTCGATCCCGAGCGCGTCGAGCACCTCGGCGGACCAGTCGCGGGCGGCGAGGTCGAAGAGCATCGTCCCGGATCCGTCGGCCTTGTCCATGGCGTGCTCGCCGGTCAGCCGCAGCCGGACGTAGTCCTTTGGAAGCAGCACGTGGCGGACGCGGCGCCACGCGTCGGGTTCGTGATCGCGGACCCAGACGAGCTTGGGTGCGGTGAATCCCGTCAGGGCGTCGTTGCCCGTGATCGCGACGAGCCGCTCCGGACCGACGAGCTCGCGGATCAGGTCGCACTCGGCGCCGGTCCGCTGGTCGTTCCAGAGGATCGCGGGGCGGATGACCTCGTCGGCCTGGTCGAGGAGGACGGCCCCGTGCATCTGGCCGGTGAGGCCCACGGCGACGACGTCGTCGGCCGGGATCCCGGTCTCGGCCAGGACGGCGCGGATGGCTGCCACCGTGCCGTCCCACCAGAGGCGCGGATCCTGCTCGCTCCAGAGCGGCTGGGGAACGCTCAGGTCGTAGCCCGCCGAGCCGATCCCCAGCACGGCACCCGATTCATCGAGCAGGATCGCCTTGACCGCCGTGGTCGAGGCGTCGATGCCGAGGACGTGGCCCATCGTGACCTCCCCGCGTCCGTGGCCGTCCGCCGACGGCAGACGGCGTCGTCCGGCGTCGGTCAGCGGCCGCTGCCGCGGTCGACCGCCCAGATGTGCTGGTTGACGATGCTCTCGAGGAGCTCCTGGTGCCCGGAGGCCGGCTGCGGGTCGATCTCGCCCGCCTCCACCTTCGCCGCCAGGTCGGCGAGCGAGAGGGAGCCGTCGAGGATGGCCGTCCCGAGCGGCCCGCCCCAGCCGGCGTAACGGGCCTCGACCATGCCCGCCAGCGTCCCCGCCTCGATCATGTCGGCCGCGACCAGGAGCGCCCGGGCGAGCGTGTCAAGCCCGCCGATGTGGGCATGGAAGAGGTCGGTCCGGTCGGAGCTCTGGCGGCGCAGCTTCGCGTCGAAGTTGAAGCCGCCGGTCGTGAAGCCGCCGCCTTTCAGGATCTCGTAGAGGGCGAGCGAGAGCTCGTCCACCGAGTTGGGGAACTGGTCGGTGTCCCAGCCGTTCTGGTAGTCGCCGCGGTTCGCGTCGATGCTCCCGAACATCCCGTTCGCGACCGCGTAGGCCACCTCGTGCTGGAAGGAGTGGCCGGCGAGCGTCGCGTGGTTCGCCTCGATGTTGAGGCGGTACTCGCCGTCGAGCCCGTGGCGGGCCAGGAAGCCATGGACGGTCGCGGAGTCGAAGTCGTACTGGTGCTTGGTCGGCTCCATCGGCTTGGGTTCGATGAGCAGCGTGCCGGTGAAGCCGATCTTCGCCTTGTGCTCGGCGACGAGGCCCAGGAAGCGGGCCAGCTGCTGACCCTCGCGGCGCAGGTCCGTGTTGAGGAGCGTGTCGTAGCCCTCGCGGCCGCCCCACAGGACGTAGTTCACGCCGCCGAGGCGCTGAGTGACCTCGAGCATGTGCTTCACCTGCGCCGCGGCGTAGGCAAAGACCTCGGGGTCGGGGTTGGTCGAGGCGCCGGCCTGGTAGCGCGGGTGGGAGAAGAGGTTCGCGGTCCCCCACAGGAGGCGGACGCCGGTCTCCTCCTGGTAGCCGGCGGCCTCGTCGGCGAGGGCATCGAGGTTGTCCCGGAACTCGGCGAACGATGCCCCCTCCGGCGCCACGTCGCGGTCGTGGAAGCAGTACCACGGGGTGCCGAGCTTGGTGAAGAACTCGAAGGCGGCCGCCAGCTTCACGCGGGCCGCGGCCATCGGATCCATCGGCTCCGTGATCCAGGGGCGGTCGAACGTGCCGAGGCCGAACATGTCGGTGCCCGCCCAGGCGAAGGAGTGCCAGAAGCAGACACCGGGCCGGAGATGGTCCTCCATCCGCTTGCCCAGCACGACGCGATCGGGCTCGTAGACCTTGTACGAGAGTGGATCCGTCGACCCGAGCCCGCCGAAACGGATCGGCTCCCTGACGTCCGTGAAGAAATCCTTGCCCACGACCAGGCCTCCCGTATGCGCCCCGAACCCGTCGCGGCCCGGAATGGGCCGCTCAACTTGCCGCTGCGAGCGTACCACGTTGCATTTGTGCGAGAGAAGCACAAATTGGCCCGGCGGGGCAGATCAGGCTCGTGCGACCGTCGCGCGGGCCTCGGCCAGGATGCCGCCTACCAGCGCTCCGCCGCTCGCACCAGGGCGTCCACGTCGGCCGGCGTCCGGGCCTGCACGACGACGCCGTCGGCACCCAGCGCCCGCCACCGGTCAAGCTCCTCGAGCGGTCGCTCCGCCCACGGCGAGGCACGCAGCGAGTCGCCGGGACGCCAGCCACCCCCGCCCTGGACGCCGAGCACCACGACCGTGTCCTCCCGGCGACGTCCGGCGGCCTCGAGTGCCTCCCGGTAGACGGGCTCGAGCTCCGCGAAGTTGTCGCTGAAACCCGTCCAGCCGTCGCCGACCCGGGCCGCCAGCCGCGCGCCGGCCGGGGTCTCGCCACCGACGACGATGGGCGGGGGCGGCTCGGGAATCGGACGCGCGACGGCGTCCACGAGCGGGTAGAACGGGCTCGGCCTCGAGACAGGCCCGCCGCTCCACAGGGCGCGGATCACCGCCACCGCCTCCTCGAGGCGGGCGACCCGTTCGGGCACCGACGGGAAGTCGATGCCGTAGGCCTCGTGCTCGGCCGGGTGCCCGCCGATGCCGATGCCGAGCACCGCCCGGCCGTCGGTCGCGACCTGGAGCGTGCCGACCATCCGGGCGAGCAGGGCCGGATGGCGGTTCATGACGTTGGTCACGAAGCTGCCGACGGTCATCCGTTCTGTCCGTGCCGCGGCGAGGGCGAGCATGGTCCAGCACTCGAGCACGGTTGTCGGCGCTGCCCCCCGGCCCATGAAGTGGTCCCACGCCCAGATCCCGGCATACCCCGACGTCTCGAGGCGCCCGGCGCTCTCGAGCCACCAGTCCGCCGCAACGCCGATGACGCCGAGGCTGACGCCGATCGGCTGGCGTCCGCGGTGGAGAAAGGCGGTCGGGTCCGGGTGGGTCGGCGGCACCGGCGCAGGGCCCACGGCGCCTAGAGCCCGGTCTCGAACAGGCGCACGTCCTCGGGCGAGACGACGTGCCCGTCGCCCCGGGCGAAGCGCAACGCCTCGCCGGCCCCCAGCGCGTCGAGGTCGGCGGGGAAGCGACAGATCATCTCGAGCACGACCTTCTGGATCCGCTCGGCGTTCTGCTGGAACACCTCGAGGACACTGTGAGCGTTGACCAATTCGGTGCCCTCCAGGACCCCCGCGTCGTAGTCGGTGATGAGGCTGATGTTGACCACCGCCATCCCCAGCTCCCGGCAGAGGTACGCCTCCGGGTACTGGGTCATGTTGATGACCTCCCAGCCGGCGTCGGTGAACCAGCGCGACTCGGCCTTCGTCGAGAACCGTGGTCCCTGGATGACGACCACGGTGCCACGCTCGTGGAGGGTGATCCCGTGCTCGCGGATGACGTCGGCGGCGATCGCCCGGAGGGTCGGGTCGTAGAGGTCAGCCGAGGAGACGTGGTGCGGGATCGGGCCGTCGTAGAAGGTGTCCTTGCGCCCGTTGGTCCGGTCGACGAACTGGTCGCAGGTGACGAAGTCGCCGGGCGCGACGTGCTTCTGGAGCGAGCCGGCTGCGCAGGGACTGATGACCGCCTTGACCCCGAGCGCGCGCAGGGCCCAGACGTTCGCCCGGTAGTTGATGGCGTGGGGCGGGATCGAGTGGCGGCGGCCGTGGCGGGGCAGGAAGGCGATCGACCGGCCGTGGACATCCGCCAGAAAGACGCTGTCGGACGGGGGTCCGTACGGCGTGTCGACCTTGATCTCGCGCACATCGTCGAGCAGCGAGTAGAACCCCGAGCCGCCGAAGACGCCGATCTCCGCCCTGTCCGTCATCGCGGTGCCCTCTCGTTCCATCGTGGGCCGCCAGGCGCGACGTCCCTCGCGCGCCCTGGGCACGGCGGATGCTACCGCGCCCGAGTCCCGGCCGGCGCCGACGGCCGGCGGGCGCTCAGGGGCCGACGGCCCGAGTCACGGCCGGCGCCGACGGCCCGCCGGGCGCTCGGGGGCCGCCCGTGGGAAGATCGGGGACGTGAGCGAGGCCCCCAGCACCGACTCCGGCGCCGACAACCCGGCCGCCCCCGCGCTCTCGCACGCCTGCGTGCGCTGCGGGGCGGCCATTCCGCTTACCGATGCGCTGTGTGCCGCCTGCAATCCGGCCGGCCTCGAGCAGCCGGCTGCGTCCCAGGCCCACGGGACCGTCTTCCTGGGAATCGGCCTCGCGGTGGTGGGGCTGGCGATCGCGCTGACGGTCTTCGTCGGCGGGGTCGGCCCGTTCCGGGCGATCCTCCGCGACACCGTTCCCGATGGGGACGGCCTCGTGCTCACCGTCGCAGTCGAGAACCTGGGCTCCCGCGACGGCCAGGCCAGCTGCCGCGTCTGGGACCCGACCTACCCCGGCAACCCCCCGCTGGAGACCTACATCCGGACGCCCGAGGTTCCGGCCGGCTACGGCCTGGTGTTCGAGCAGCGCGTGACCGGGCTGGGCGCGACGGAGCGCACGCTCGCCGTGGACTGCTCGCGATGACCAGCCCCACCCCGATGGAGGGCGCCTGGGCCGCGGAGCTCGCCGCCGCGGTGGAGATCGCCGCCCGGGCGGGGATCCTCCTGGTGGAGCGCCTCGACGACGCCGGCGCGATCGCCTTCAAGGGTGTCCGCGACATCGTGACCGAGGTGGACCACGCGTCCGAGGCGCTGATCCGGTCCGCGCTGGCGGAGCGCTTTCCCGACGACGCCTTCTACGGTGAGGAATCCGGGCGCGACGCCGCCCCCGCCCACCGGACCTGGGTCTGCGACCCGATCGACGGGACCGTCAACTATGCCAACGCGATTCCGTTCTTCTGCGTCTCGCTCGCCCTCGTGGTCGACGGCCACCCCGTCGTGGGCGTCATCCACGACCCGATGCGCCCGGAGACGTACGCCGCCACGGCCGACGGGCCGGCCACGCTCGACGGCCGGCCGGTGGTCGTCTCGGCTAAGGAGCGCCTCGTGGACTTCGTCATGGGCCTTGCGGTGGGCGGACGAGCGCCCGCCCTGCGCACGCGACGCGTCCGGAGCGCCATCCGGATTCCGCGCCAGATGGGCTCGGCCGCCCTGGCCCTCGCCTACGTCGCCAACGGCCGCTTCGATGCCTTCAGCCAGACGATCGGCCTCTCGGCGTGGGACGTGGCGGCGGCGGGTCTGATCGCCGAGCGCGCTGGCGCCATGGTCACGGACATGGCCGGCGGCCCGTGGTTCAACCTGGCGGCGTCCACCAGGGGCATGGGCCTCCTCGCGGCCCCGCCCGCGCACCACGCGGCCCTCCTCGAGCTCCTGCGCGAGCCGACGTAGGCGCCTCGGCCGGCGCGACGCCGGGCGTCGCCCTCCGCGTGCGCTACACGGCGCGCCAGCGGTACGGCCGGCGCCGCAGGCCCGGCAGCTCCCAGCGCGCGCAGAACGCCTCCCAGGTGTCCCGATCCGTCCCGTCCCAACGGAGCTCGTCGGCCACTCGCTCGGGGAGGGGAGCGTCGAGTCGAAGCGTCGCCAGGTCGCGGAAGAGCAGGGCGTCGGCCCAGCGCTCGTCGAGCGTCGCCGCGAGTCGCTCGCCACCTCGGATTCGGGCGGGCCAGCTGTCTGGAGGCGCGGCACGGATGCCCTCGAGCGAGTCGAAGGCGGCGAGAAGCGTCGATGCCGCGACTGCCCCGAAGCCCGGGAGACCCGGGAACCCGTCCGCCGCGTCGCCCACGAGGGCGAGCCAGTCGGGGATCGCCGCGGGCGCGACGCCCCACTTCGCCCGGACGCCGGCGTCGTCGTAGACGAGGTCGCGCCGCCGGTCGCGCAGGACGACGCGGTCGCCGCGCACCACCTGTGCGAGATCCTTGTCGGGCGTGCAGACGAGGATCTGCTCGACGTCCGGGTCGGCGGCGAAGCGGAGCGCTGCGGTTGCCAGCGCGTCGTCCGCCTCGAGCTCGACCATCGCCCAGAGCGGGATCCCGAGCGCGACGATCGCCTCCTCCGCCACCGGGAACTGGGCGAGGAGGTCGGCGGGGACGCCGGCCTCGGTCTTGTAGCCGGGCCACAGGTCGTTGCGGAACGAGCGGATCACGCGGTCGTGCGCGCAGGCGACATGCGTGGCGCCCTCGTCCCGGAGCAGCGCGACGAGCGTCCCGACGAGCCCGGCGACCGCGGTGAGGGCCATCCCGTGGCGGCCGCGGACCGCGGGACGCGGGGCGTGGTACGCCCGGAAGAGCTCGTAGGTCGCGTCGACGAGGTGGACGCGCACGAGCCGGCCGGTGATCGGGTCAGCCGCCGCGGGAGCCGAGGTTCGCCATCGCCTCGGCGTGCTCCGACTCGACGATCTCGCGGAGGCGCTCCAGGTCGGCCTGGAAGATGGCGCCCATGATGGGCTTCTGGAGGAGCTGGCCGAGGTGCGGGAAGATCGGCGGCACGAGCCGCTCGTCCCACCGGACCAGCGTCCGTCGCGCATCGATCGCCTCGAGCGTGATGCGCCCTTCGCCGGTGAACGTCCCGGCGTGGCGGATCCCGAAGCGGGTCGGGGGGTCGTAGATGTCGACCTCGACAGGATCCACGATCCCCACCAGGAAGATGCGGACGTCCGCCTCGCCCCGGGTCCCGACCCCGACCGGGCCGGGCGAGCGGAGGCGGACCGACTTCATCTCCTCCATCCAGAGCGGCTGGCGCTCGATGTCGGCGACGACCTCCCAGACGACGTCGATCGGGGCATCGATGGTGATCGCCATCTTCATGACCGGGTCGATCGCCTCGCCGCGGGCGATGAGGTCGCCGATCCAGCGGTCGACGAGGAAGGTGCCGGTCACGCCGGAGACGGCCAGGGCAGCAATGGTCCGGAGGCGCATCACGCCCTCCCCGCGGTCCCCGGCTCGTACCCCTCGTGCATGGCGCGACTCTACCGCAGCGCCCCCCGGAGCGTTCGGAGAGCGCCGATGGGGCCGATCAGGAAGAGGCGAGCCCGCGCCCGGCGGGCGGATCGGCTACGCTCCGGCCCGATGTACAGCGACGACTTCAAGCAGCAGCTTCCCGATCTCGATCCGTCGGAGACCCAGGACTGGATCGACTCGTTCGACCAGCTCCTCGACCAGGAGGGCGCGGAGCGCGCCCGGTTCGTGGCCTACAAGCTGCTCAAGCGGGCCCGGCAGCGGGACGTGGGCCTCCCGCCCCTCACCCAGACCCGGTACATCAACACGATCAGCCCCGAGCAGGAGCCCGCGTTCCCGGGCGACGAGGCGATCGAGCGCCGGATCCGTCGCCTGGTCCGCTGGAACGCGGCCGCGATGGTGCTGCGCGCCAACAACGCCTTTCCGGGGATCGGCGGCCACCTCTCCACGTATGCCAGCTCCGCGAGCCTCTACGAGGTGGGCTTCAACCACTTCTTCCGGGGCAAGGACGAAGATGCCGGCGACCAGGTCTTCTACCAGGGCCACGCCGCGCCGGGAATGTACGCGCGGGCGTACCTCGAGGGTCGCCTCACCGAGGACCAGCTCGATCACTTCCGGCGCGAGGTCGTCCCGGGCCGCGGCCTCAGCTCGTACCCCCATCCGCGGCTCATGCCCGGCTTCTGGGAGTTTCCCACGGTCAGCATGGGAATCGGGCCCATCTCGGCCATCTACCAGGCCCGCTTCAACCGATACCTCGAGCATCGGGGCCTGCGGGACACCTCGGCGTCGCGCGTCTGGGCCTTCCTCGGCGACGGCGAGATGGACGAGCCTGAGTCCCTCAGCGCACTTGGGCTCGCCGGCCGCGAGCGGCTCGACAACCTCACCTTCGTGGTCAACTGCAACCTGCAGCGCCTCGACGGCCCGGTTCGCGGCAACGGCAAGATCGTCCAGGAGCTGGAAGGGATCTTCCGGGGCGCCGGCTGGAACGTGATCAAGGTCATCTGGGGCCGCGAGTGGGACGAGCTCCTGGCGCGCGACACGGACGGCGTCCTCGTCACGAAGATGAACGAGACCGTCGACGGCGAGTTCCAGAAGTACTCCGTTGCCGGCGGCGCGTACATCCGGGAGCACTTCTTCGGGCCGGACCCGCGCCTGGGCGCGCTCGTGGAGCACCTCGCCGACGACGACCTGACGCGTCTCCGCCGGGGCGGCCACGACTACCGCAAGCTCTACGCCGCCTATCGGGCCGCGACCGAGTTCCGCGGCGGCCCCACGGTCATCCTGGCCAAGACCATCAAGGGCTGGACCCTGGGCCCGGGCGTCGAGGGCCGCAACGTCACCCACCAGGCAAAGAAGCTCTCCGAGGCGGAGATGATGGTCTTCCGCGACCGGCTGGAGCTGCCGATCCCCGACGCGAAGATCAAGGAGGCTCCCTACTTCCACCCCGGCCCGAGCTCGGAGGAGATCCAGTACCTCCTCGAGCGGAGGCGCGCCCTCGGCGGTTCGCTGCCGAAGCGGATCGTGCGGGCGCATCCCCTGCCCGCGGCCGCGCCCGAGGCCGACGCCGAGTTCGCCGCCGGCTCCGCCGCCGCCGTCAGCACCACGATGGTCTTCGCCAAGCTTCTCCGGAACCTGATGCGAGACCCCGGCTTCGGACGCCGCGTCGTGCCGATCATCCCCGACGAGGCTCGTACCTTCGGCATGGACCCGCTCTTCCGGGAGGTCGGGATCTACGCCAGCCAGGGCCAGCGCTACGAGCCTGTCGACTCCGACCTCGTCCTCTCCTACCGCGAGGCGCGGGACGGCCAGGTCCTCGAGGAGGGCATCAACGAGGCGGGCTCCATGGCCTCGTTCCAGGCCGCGGCCACGTCGTATGCCACCCACGGCGAGCCGATGATCCCCTTCTACATCTTCTACTCGATGTTCGGCTTCCAGCGGACCGGCGACCAGGCCTGGGCCTTCGCCGACGCTCGTGGCCGCGGCTTCATGATGGGCGCCACCGCGGGGCGCACGACGCTCAACGGCGAAGGCCTCCAGCACGAAGACGGCCATAGCCACCTCCTGGCGTCCACCGTGCCGGCGATCCGGGCCTACGACCCGGCCTTCGCGTACGAGCTGGCGGTGATCGTCCGCGACGGCATCGAGCGGATGTACGCGCGCGGCGAGGACCACCTCTACTACGTGACGCTCTACAACGAGAACCATCCGATGCCGCCCAAGCCCGCGGGCGTGGACGAGGGGATCATCCGGGGCCTCTACCGGTTCCTGGCGGCGCCGGAGATCGAAGGCGGAGAGAAGGCGCGGGTCCGCCTGGTGGGATCGGGCGCGATCCTCCAGCAGGCGCTCGCGGCACGGGAGCTGCTCGCCGAGCGCTTCGGCGTGGCGGCCGAGGTGTACAGCGCGACCTCGTGGCAGCTCCTCCGGCGCGACGCCCTGGAGGCGGAACGCTGGAACCGCCTCCACCCCACCGACGAACCGCGGGCGCCCTTCGTCAGCCAGGTGCTCGGCAGCGACGGCGGGCCCGTCGTCCTCGTCTCGGACTGGGTCAAGGCGCTGCCCGATCTGCTGGGACGCTGGCTGCCGGCGGGCTACGTCTCGCTCGGTACCGAGGGCTTCGGTCGGAGCGACACGCGCGAGGCGCTGCGCGGGCTCTTCGAGATCGATGCGCCCAACGTGGCCGTGGCCGCGCTCGCCGCCCTCCAGCGCGCGGGCACAGTCCCGGCGAGCCTGGTCGCCGGGGCGATCGCGGGCCTCGGCATCGACCCCGACAAGCTCGACCCGCTCGACCTGTAGCGGGGTCCGGGAACCGGATCGCTCTCCCTCGCGTCACGGGGCCTGACTCGGTCCGATGCACCGAACGCCCGAGGCGAGCTCGATGGAGCCATCGCCCGCCCGATACGCGCCACCCGCAGGAGAGCCACCGCCATGTCCACCTCTCGCGCCCTCCCTTCGATCACATCGCGTCCCGCCTGGGTCGCGATCGGCGTCGTCGGCGGCCTGATGCTGGCCGTCGCCCTCGGTCCCGCGCTCGCGCCACGCGCGGCCCGCGGTCAGGACGCCACCGAGCCCGACCGCACGATCAGTGTGGGCGGCACCGGCACCGTCGCCATCGCCCCGGACGTCGCCGACCTCCACGTGGGCGTCGTCATCCAGCGGACGACGGTCAAGGAAGCCCGGGCCGCGGCCGCGACGGCGATGGACGGCGTGGTCAAGGCGCTTCGTGCGGCCGGTGTCGCCGAGGCCGACATCCGCACCACCACGCTGTCCCTGCAGCCCGTCTACGACTACAACACGAACGGCAAGGCCCCCAAGATCACCGGCTACGAGATGCGCAACGGCGTCGTCGCGACGGTCCGCGATCTCGAGAAGCTCGCCGACGCCGTGGACGGTGCGCTCGTCGCGGGCGGGTCGACGCTCGACGGGATCACCTTCCGGGTCGACGACCCGAGCGGCGCCGAGAGCCAGGCGCGGACCCAGGCGATGAAGCAGGCCCGGGCGAAGGCCGACGCCCTCGCAAGCGCCGCCGGCGTCTCGATCATCGGCGTCGCCTCGATCAGCGAGCAGTCTGCCCCGACCCCATGGCCGGTCCCGTACGCCGGGGCCCTGCGCGCCGACGAGGCGTCCACGCCGATCCTGCCGGGCACCTCCGAGATCTCGGTGTCGGTCAGCGTCGTGTACCTGATCGGGTAACGGTCGCCGGGCACGCGTGCCGGCCGCGGCCGGCACGCCCAACGGCCGCTCAGCCGGCCGCGACGACCCGGAGCAGGCGACCGCCGGCGAGATCGACGACGTAGATCTCGCCGGCCTCGTCTTCGCCGAACGAGGCGACCGAGAGCCCGGAGTCGAAGAGCACTCTCGGCGCCGGCTTCCCGGCAGCGGCTTCGAGGCCCCAGATCGTCCCGGCGCAGTAGTCGGCGTAGAGATACGTACCAGCCAGCCCGGGGACGCCCACTCCCCGGTAGACGTAGCCGCCGGTGATCGAGCAACCCCGGTCGTGGCCGTACTCGGCGACCGGCAGGACCAGCCCCGCGCGGTCACACCCTTCCGCCGGATCGAAGCAGGCGCTCGCCTCCATCGTGTTCCAGCCGAAGTTCGGTCCGCCCGGCGAGCCGGCCGGCCAGCGGTTCACCTCCTCGAGGGCCCCCTGGCCGACGTCGCCGACCCAGAGGTCGCCGGTCTCCCAGTCGAACGAGAAGCGCCACGGGTTGCGCAGGCCGTAGGCCCAGATCTCGGCCCGCACGCCGGCCCGACCCACGAACGGATTGTCCGCCGGGATCCCGTAGGGCGCGCCGGCGGCCGGGCGCGGATCGATCCGCAGCAGCTTGCCCAGGAGGGTGTCGAGGCTCTGGCCGTTGCCCTGCGGATCGCCCCCGGAGCCGCCGTCGCCGGTCGCGATCCAGAGGAGCCCGTCGGGTCCGGTCGCCAGGGCGCCGCCATTGTGGTTCGCAAACGGCTGGCGGATCCGGAGGAGGACCCGCTCGGAGCCCGGGTCCGCGCGGTCGGCCGCCGGGTCCGGGGCGCGGAACTCGCTGACCACGGTGTTGCCGTCGCGGTCCGTGTAATCGACGAAGAAACGGCCGTCTGTCGCGAAGGTCGGCGCGAATGCGAGCCCGAGGAGGCCTCGCTCGCCGCCCGCCGAGATGCGCCCCGCGATGTCCAGGAACGGCGCGCGCACGAGGCGTCCATCGCGGACGACGCGCACGCGGCCCGCCTGCTCGAGGACGAAGAGGCGGTCGCTGCCGTCGCCGGCGTGTCCCGTGAAGAGGGGGCTCTCGAGGCCCTCTGCGACGAGCTCGAGCTCGATGGAGCTGGGCGCGGTCGGGGAAGGGACCGCCGGCGGGGCGGGCGAGGCACCCGCGGTCGCGGACGGCGCCTCCGTGCCCGGGTCCGTCGGGCCAGGCGACGGCGTCCAGGCCGGCGGGCTCACGATCGGCGGCGTCGGACCTGCGGGCGACGGGGCGGCGCCGCACCCGGCAAGGAGCAGGACGGCGACCAGCGGGGCGACGAAGGCGCCCGCGAGCCCGCTCCGAGACCCGGACCGATTCGAACGCCGGGTCACAGGGCCACCCGCCGCCCGGTGGCGTCGGCCTCGTGGACGGCGTCGGTGAACCGCATGTACCGGACGCCTGTCGCGAAATCGTTCAGCCGGGCAGGCGTCCCGTGTCGGATCGCGTCGACGAAGTCCGCCTCGACCCGCCAGGTCCAGCGTTCGCCGTCGGGGATCGCCACCTCGTCGAATGCGGCCGCACCGGCGGGCGCCATCTCCAGGCGTGAGCCCGCCATGTCCACGCGGAGAACTCCGCCGGTGCCGACCAGCGTCGCCCCGTTCACCGGGTCCGGCCGGCCGTAGCCGGCGAGCGAGAAGGTCGCGACGACGCCGCCGGGGAAGCCCGCGATCACGGCTGCGACGTCCGGCACGTCGGCGGTGATCGCCGCCCCGTCCGGCCCGGCCTGCACGGGCGCGAAGTTGCGGAGAGAAGCGGAGACCTCGGTGGCGTGTCCCAGCCAGCGGGCGACGCTCTCGTAGACGATCCCCAGGGTCATCACGTTGTTGCCGGAGTGCCGGCGCTCACGGCGCCACTGGTCGCGCCCCGTCGGGGCGATGCCGCCGGACCAGGAGACGCTCACGGTGCGCAGCTCGCCGACGGCGCCCGCCCCGAGGAGGCGCCGGATCGTCGTGTCGGCGAAGCCGAACGGGGCCGGCACGACCATCGCGACCAGATTCTGGCGGGCGGCGGCCGCGGCGAGCATCGCCCCGGCCTCGACGGCGTTCATCGCCATCCGACCCTCGACCAGGACGTGCTTGCCGGCTTCCAGGGCCGCGATCGCGATGGGGGCGTGGAGGTACGGCCAGGTGGCCACCACCACCGCGTCCACGTCCGGATCGGCGACGAGCCCCTCCCAGTCGGCGTACCGACGGGGGATCGCGAGCTCGGCGGCCGCCCGGGCGGTGGATTCCGGCGTGCGACTCACGACGCCGACGATCTCCACGTCCGGCAGCTCGCGGAACCCCGGGACGTGCCGCGCGCGGGCGATCCCCCCGGCACCGACCAGCCCGATCCTCATTCGCTCAGCCATGCCGATCCGCTCCGTCATCTCATCTCTCCGCGCCGCTCGGCTTCCGCCGGCGCATACCGCGTCAACCGTTCGGCGAGCGCCACGGCGTACGCCGGTGTCGTGCCGCGCTCATCGTGCCGGAAGAAGACATATGCGTCACGGCCGTCCGCGAGGAAGGGCTCGAGCCGCGCGGCCCACGCGTCGAGGTCGGCGGTCCCGTACATCGTGCGGCGGAGGCGCAGGTAGAGAAACGGCCCGGTGACGGTCAGGGGCGGATCGGGCGCCTCGTCCGTCTCGGTCACGACGAGGGCGGCGCCGGCGGCGCGTAGCCGCTCGTGGGTCTCGTCGACCTGCCACGAGGGATCCTGGGCCTCGAGCGCCAGGGGGAGGGCGGCGGGCCAGGCCGCCAGCAGCCGCTCGAGGCGGCCGTCATCGCGGACCTGCCCCACCTGGATCCGGAAGAAGGCGGTTCCCAGGCGATCGCCGAACGCGGCAAGCGGCGCCGTCAGCCGCGGGAGCGCCCCGGCCGGGTCGGTGGCGTAGGCCCCCAGCGAGCCCGTCCGTAGGAGCTTCACCGTGAAGCGGAACGCCGGCGCAACGCGCGCGGTCCACGCGGTCGCCTGCGCCTCGGTCACCTGCCGGTAGTACGTGCCGCTGAGCTCGACCGCCGTGAGACGCGCCGCGTAAGCCGTCAGGAGCGCCTCGCCGCGCGTGCCGGCCGGGTAGAAGGCCGGGGCCCAGGCAGGATAGGCGAACCCGCTCGTCCCGGTTCGCAGCACGCCGATCACGCGGGTCAGGGCTCGAGCGCCTCGGCGATCGTGTCGCAGGCGGGCGGGACGGTCTCCTCGGGTGCCCGGCTGCCGCGCACGACGGCCTCGAGCGCACGGACGAGCCCCTCCCGGTCCGCCGCCGCGATCGGCGAGAGGAAGTGCTCGTCCACGCCGCGCAGGTGAGCCGGGGCCGCGTCGCGGAGGCGGTCGAGGCCCGCCGGCGTCAGCTCGGCCCACGACCCGCGGGCATCGGTCGGGCAGGCGCGCCGAGCGACGAGCCCGTCGCCCTCGAGGCGGTCGACGAGGCGCGAGACGCCGCTCCGCGACAGGACGACGCGTTCGGCGAGCTCGCTCATCCGGAGGCGCCGGTCGTCGGCGACGGCGAGCTGGACGAGGGCGTCGTAGTCCGCCAGCGAGAGGCCGCGCTCGGCCTGGAGCTCGGCCTCGAGCCGGCGCGTCACCACCGCGTGCGCCTGGAGGAACGCGACCCACGCACGCAGGCGCGGATCGTCGGGGCTAGGCGCCCCGGCGATGCCGGCGGTGGCGCGGTACGGCGCTGCGGTCTCGGTCATCGTTCTCCCGGCCCGGAGCGGGCTCCGGCTGCCCGGATCATAGCGCCCTCGACCGGTAGTTGCACACGCAACAACAGTCCGACACCGTTGCGCAGCCAGCTACACGTTCGAGACGAACCGCGATTCGCTAGCGGGCCGCGAAGGTCGGATCGATGCACTCAGCGACGGTGACCGGCCTCGCCACCGGCGAATCGGGCAGGCCGCTCATGAACGCGATCGAACGCTCCCACACCGCGGGATCGACGGCGCCGATGCCGTTGGCCGCGGTGAAGTCGTTCTGCCAGGTGTCGATCGTCGCCTCCAGGACCGCCAGCTGGGCGTCGCGATCGCTGGCCAGCTCGGGCACCCGGACGATGGCGGCCTCGAGCCCGACTTCGGGGTCGGTGATGATCTCCTCCATTGCCTTCCGGGTCGCCGCGATGAAGCGCCGGATCGCGTCGGCCTTCGGGCCGGTGAGAGCCGCCGTCCCCGCGATGAGGCCGTTGCCGGGCAGCTGGTCCGACGGCGGCAGCGCCAGCACGACGGTGGGCGTCCCGGCCAGCTCCATCTGGACGGGCTCGTTGTTCACGAACCCTGTCGCCGCGTCGAC
Source organism: uncultured Chloroflexia bacterium (assembly GCA_963705215.1). GTDB lineage: Bacteria > Chloroflexota > Limnocylindria > Limnocylindrales > CSP1-4 > CTSoil-043. The sequence goes on from CAVPJI010000012.1 coordinate 61,209, forward strand.
GACGCCCTGCTCGAGGGCGGCCATCTGCCCGTAGGTTGGGAAGGGCACGATCTCGACGTCGGCCGTGGTCAGGCCCACGCCCGCGAGGAGGGCCTGGAGCTGGATCCACGATGACCCGTACTGGCCGGGGATGCCCACCTTCTTCCCGACGAGGTCGGCGGCTCCGACGATTCCAGAGGACGCCTTGGCGAAGACGATGCTCGGGAAGTCGGCGTACACCGTGAAGACGTACCGGACGGGAATGCCCTGGCTCACGGCTGGGATGACGCTGGTTCCATCCGCGATCCCGACGTCGAGCGCGCCCTGGGCGACCAGGGTGATCAGCTCCGGGTCGATCTTGTTCTCGAACGTGACCTCGAGGCCCGCGTCGCGGTAGTAGCCGGCCTGGTCGGCGAGGTAGAACTGGGCGAACTGGACGCTGGGGATGTAACCCAGGCCGACGGTCAGCTCCGCGGGGGTGATCAGGGTGGGGGATGGCGTCCCCGGAGTCCCCGAGGTTGCCGGTGCGGTGGACGTCGTGGCGCCGGGCGTGGAGCTTGCCGCGCCGCCGCAGGCGGCGACGAGGACGGCGACGACGGCGAGAGCGGCGGCGAGGCGGCCGGGACGGGGGTGGCTGCAATGGCGGGCGGGGCGGGGGCTGGAGGTAGTGGAGGTGGTCACGCGTCTCTCCCGTGCTGGCAGTGCGGCCACGGGGCGAGACGGCACGTGGAGGCACCCCGCTCGGGCGCCCGCCCGTCGCCTTCTCTCATCCGGACTCTGACCGTCGGCCCCGCTGGCGCGACCAGTGACGGTCGCGGTCGGGTCTGCGCCGGCGCTGCATGGCGGCCGTCGCTCGTGGGCTCGCCCCTCGCGGGGGCGCTACCACCGGTCGGGAATTGCACCCTGCCCCGAAGGCTCGACGATCGTAGCACCGGCGTCCCGGCGGCGGGCGCGCCGCAACGATGCGCGGCGCCGGGGCTCCGACGAAGGGCGCGATCCCCGGCAGGATCTGGCTCGCCGGGTCCACGCACCAAACCCTGCCCCGGGAGACCAGGATCTCCAGGCGCGGCGGGGGTTCCGTGCGGTGATGCCAGGCCGCTGAGTCAGCACAGCATCACGACCCGTCGCCGGGGACGCTCTCGCGTGGCAACAACGTGTCCGTGAGCTGCCCCTAGGTTCGGGCGGCGACGCGGCGCTCGACCAGCAGCACGGATCCGTACAGCACGATCCCGAGCAGCGCGATCAAGACGAGCGTCGCGAAGAGGAGGGGAATGTCGAACAGGCTCCCCCGGGCGAGGTTGATGAGGACGCCCAGGCCCTGCTCGCCGCCTGTCCACTCGGCCACGATGGCGCCCACGACCGCGAGCGTGATCCCGATCCGCAGGCCGCCCACGATCCCGGGCAGGGCCGCGGGGATCTCCACGAGGACGATCCGCTGGCGGCGCGTCACCCGGTAGCTCCGGGCCATCTCGAGAAGGCGCCGGTCGATGCCTCGGATCGCGACCATCACGCTGATGGCCACGGGGAAGAAGACCACGAGGGCGATGATGATCGAACGGGACAGGAGTCCGGTCCCGAACCAGAGGGCGATGAGGGGGGCCAGGGCCAGGATGGGGACGGCCTGCGCCGCGACGAGGTACGGCGACATGACCCGGTCGGCGAGGCGTGACCGGGCCAGGACGTACCCGGTGGGCAAGGCGGCCGCCGCGCCGACGGTGAACCCGACGGCGATCTCCGCGATCGTCGTGACCAGGTGCGACCAGAAGATCCCGTCGACCCACCCCGTCACGAACCGCTCGGCGACCTGGAACGGGCCTGGGAGGATGAACGGCGGGTAGTCGCCGAGCCAGACGATCAGCTGCCAGGTTGCGATGAACCCGACGAACGCAATCAGCGGGGGAAGGATCCGCCCGCGCGCGCGGCTCATGCGATCACCGCATCGGGCTCGTCGTGGCGCCCCACTTCGCCGGTCGCCACCGCGAAGGCGTCGTCGGTCGCGCCGCCGAGCCGGGCCCGGATCTCCGCCGCCGTCCGCGACAGGACGACGGCGTCCAGGTCGGCAAGCCGGCGGGGCCGCGGCAGCTCCACGACGATGTCGGCGGCCACGACGGCGGGCCGCGGCGAGAGCACGATCACGCGGTCGGCAAGGAAGACGGCCTCGGGAATGCTGTGGGTGACCAGCACGATCGTGCTGCCGATTCGCTCCCACAGGCGGAGCAGCTCCACGTTGAACCGCTCGCGGGTCAGGGCGTCGAGGGCGCTGAACGGCTCGTCGAGCAGCAGAACGGAGGGCTCGAGGGCCAGGGCGCGCGCGATCGCGAGGCGCTGGCGCATGCCGCCGGACAGCTCGCCCGGCCGGGCGCCGGCCCAGTCTCGGAGGCCCACGAGACGGAGAAGGTCCCGCGCCCTGGCCTCACGCGCTTCCCGATCGACGCCGGAGACCTCGAGCGGGAAGGCGACGTTCGCGACCGCCGACCGCCAGGGCAGGAGGCGCGGTTCCTGGAAGACGAGGCCAACGCGGGCATCAGGCCCGCTGACCGGGCGACCTTCGACTTCGACGGTTCCGCCCGCTGCGGGTAGCAGCCCGGCGATCACCCGGAGGAGCGTGCTCTTGCCGCAGCCGTTGGGCCCGACCAGCGCGATGACGGAGCGGCGCTCGACGTCGAGGTCGATCCCCCCCAGCACCGGGACGGTCTGCCCATCGACCGCGAAGACGAACTGCAGGCCGGCCAGGCGGATGGCACACGCGTCGGGAGCATTCGGTGCGTCGGGCACTATGGGCGCGGGCGGGGGCGCGTCGGACACAGGCTCCTCGACGTCGGGAACGGGCACGCCGGATGGCGCGCGGGCACGTCGCGTTCGAGTCTACATCCACGTGGGTGGGGTGCCGGCCTTGCCGTGCCGAGTGTCCCGGCTGCGGCCACCCCGGGTCGCTGCGCGGTCCACGGACGGTGCGCCGGGCAGCAAAGCGCCCGAAAGGACCGCCGAACCGGTCACCTCGCCCCCCTTGCGGAGGACTCGCCACCCTTGCGGGCAGCTGTGGCGCTCCTTGCGGAGCACCTCCCGCTCTTGCGAGCAGGTCCGGCACCTTTCGGCACCGGTGCAACCGGCGAACCGCGCCGCCTCCCTTGCGGAAGGGCCGACCCTCCTGACGGAGGATCCGGCTCCCCTTGCGAGGAGCCCGGCCGCCTTGCGGCGGCACCGCGGTCCGTTCATCACGGCCCCTTCGGGCTGACCGGATGATCGCCCGCGACGGTCAGCGCCCGCAAGGGGTTCTGTCCACGAGATTCGGGCGGCACGACCGGGTTATCCACGATCCGTCCACGGTCGCGTTCTGGGCGAGGTCCGTCGCGGGTCCAGCGGGAGCCTTGGGCGGGTCGCGGGCCGCGCGCCGCAGCTCCGGCCGCGCGCCACCGCTTGACGGCGGTTGGTCAGTCGAGCCGGCGCGCGAAGCCGCAGATCGGGCAGGCCGCGACGCCCGTGCTGGGGTCGAAGCGAAGAGTCGTCGGGCAGCCGTTCGTGCCGCAGTAGAGGCGCGCGTTGCCGACCTGGCGTCGCCGCTGGCGACGCGCATCGGCCGCCCGCCCGGCGAGAGAGAGGGGCGCGGCGATACGTCGCGCCGGGGAGTTTCTGGACATCATGTCCGGTGAGTGCCTTTCCTGGCCGGTCCGCGACATTCGAGCGGACTCGGTCCATGCGGTGAGTGGTCGGCCGGCGAATGTGAAGGCCGGGACGACCGGGTGACGACGCGCGCGGGGAGCGTGGCGTTGGATGCTCGGACCCTGCGCAGGCATCGCCTGAACGTCGCAAGCATGGGGCCGGGCGTCGAACCTGTCAAACGGCGGTACTCGTTCGGTGGACTCGACGCTGACAGCGCACGCTGCGAACCGTCGGCCCCGGTCCGTCGCTGCGGCAGGGACCGCCGGGACGACCGGCGATCATCTGGTAGGCTCTGACGCCGTGACCGAGCCCGCATCGTCGATCTCCAGCGCCGAAGACCGCCCCGGCCTCGCGCGCGGCCGGTACGTCCCCGCCCTGCTCACGGTCCTCGTGCCCGGCCTCGGACACCTCGTCGCCGGTCGTCTGCGCCTGGCCGCGCTCTTCGGTCTCCCCCTCGTCTTCCTCGCCGCCCTCGCGGTGGGCCTGCTGGTCTCCACGACCACGGATCAGCTCGTGGGGGCGCTCCTGGACGACCGTGTCCTCGTCCTCGTGCTCGCCCTCGAGGCCGCCCTGCTCGGCTGGCGGCTCCTGGCGCTCGGATCCTCGCTCACGGACCGGCGGCTCCCGAGGCTGCGCATGCGCGACACGCTGCCGGTCATCGCGCTCGTCATCCTGGTTGCCGCCCCGCAGGCCTACGCGGGCGTCGTGAGCCAGGCGGTGCGCGAGAGTGCGAACGACGTCTTCGTCGAGGACGGCGCCTCGTCGGGAGCCTGGCAGCCGGTTGCGACGCCCACGTCGACCCTGCCCGCGAGCCTCGCCCCAGGAGCCACCACCGGGCCGTCGCCGACACCCTCGCCGTCGCCGACCGCGACCCCGGCGGTGGGTCGGATCAACGTGCTGATCCTCGGCGTGGACGCCGGCGTCGGGCGCAACACGTACCTGACCGACACGATGATCGTGGCGTCGCTGGACCCCGTCGCCCGGACGGTCTCGCTCCTCTCCTTCCCCCGCGACCTGGTGGACGTCCCCCTGCCCGGCGGCGGCGCCTTCTCGGGCAAGATCAACTCCCTGCTCTCGTATGCACGCCGGAACCCTGCGGCATTCCCCGGCTCGAGCGGCGATGGCCACGACGTCCTGATGGCGGCGTTCGGCGAGATGACCGGCCTCCAGATCGACTACTACGCCCAGGTGAACCTTGGCGGCTTCGTCGCCGTCGTCAATGCCCTCGGCGGGATCGAGGTCAACGTGGCGCGAGCCTTCTGCGACCCCCTTTACGACGAGTACGGGTTCACGAAGGGATTCGCGATCACGGCCGGCCGGCACGAGCTGAACGGGAACCAGGCACTGGCCTATGCGCGGATCCGCAAGGCGAACGGCGAATCGGATCTCACGCGCCAGGCGCGCCAGCAGGAGGTTCTCTCTGGTATCCGCGACCGGGTGGTCGAGGGCGGCTTCCTGGCCGACCCGGTCGGCTTCCTCCGGGCGATGGGCAAGACCGTCGAGACCAACATCCCGCGCAGCCTCGTGCCGGAGCTCGTCGAGTACGCCCGAACGGTGGATCGCTCCGGGACATACCGCGCGATCGTGACCGGCAGCAAGCTGATCCGGGCCGGCTTCGATGCCCGCGGCTACATCTTCCTGGCCGACTTCGCCGCGATCCGCGCCCGGGCCGACAGGCTCTTCCCGCCGCCCGGAACGCTGCCACCGGAGGAGTTCCTGGCTCCGAAGGCCGTCGCCGGGCGCTCCTCGGGCAGTGGTGTCTCGGGCTGCCTTCCCGCCGCGACGCCGAAGCCGAAGCCGACGCCCAAGCCGACGCCCAAGCCGATCGCCACCGCGACCCCGGCGCCCAGCCCGACCGGTGAGCCAACCCCGCCGCCCGTCCCGACGGCGCCCCCCGACGGCACGCCGGCTCCCGAGCTGACGCCGGAGCCGACGCCCACGCCCGCGCCGACGCCCGCCCCGTAGGGTAGGCGGGAAGCACAACCGGGCAGCCGCCAGGTCGTCGCAGTCGCCGCCGAGCCCGGGTAGGGGAGAACCGGCGGGCTGTAGCGGCTCCCGTCCGGCCTCAGGCAAGCCGGCAGGTCAGCGCCAGGGCCAGGGGGACATCGAGGGCGGCGTGGGCTGCGAAGGGAAGCAGCAGTGACCGCGTCCGGTCGGCGACGATGCCGGCGATCAGGCCGCCCGCCACGACGCCGACCAGGATGACCGGCGCGCCCGCGATGACGTCCGCACCCTGGTGGGCGCTCCCGAAGACCAGGGCCTGGGCCATGATCGCGCCGCCGCGGCCGAGAGCGCCCGCTCCCCAATGCTGGACGGCCCCGCGATAGGCGGTCTCCTCCAAAGCGGAGTTCGCCACGGCGAGGATGACGGCCGGAAGCAGCGCCACGGGCGAGGGCAGGCCCAGGCGCACCTCGCCGAAGAACGGTCCCGCGAGGAGGGGGCCTGTGACGAAGAAGATCGGGACCAGGACTGGGGTCATGGCCGCGAGGAGCGTGACGCGACGGTCGGGCGGGAGCATGATCCCGAGCGAGCGGCGCCCACCCATCCGGGTGGCGAGGAGGGCGACCGTCCCCAGGACGAGGGAGGCCTGGACCACCCGCCGCACCACCGGAGCGACGAGCAGGTCGTCGCACGCGCCGGGGTTGGCCACCGCGGGATCCGGCACGAGCCCCACCGCGAGGCCGACGGTGACGGGAAGGAGGCAGATCCAGGCGAGCCATGCGCCGGCTGGTGGTCGCGAGGGTCGTCGCGCCAGGGCGACGATGGTGACCGCCGCGACGGCTATCAGGGCGGGCACGCGGAGCACGGGCACAACCGCGGCTGCGATGACGAGCCCGACCGGTATCCATGCGGGCGCGACCGCCCCGCGAGCCGTCGGCTTCGATCGGTCGCCCATGTGCGGATCGTGCCCGAACCGGGCGATCGCCCGCACGGGCCGATCGGCATGGCATGCCACCACCAACCCGCTTGCGGCTGGCGACGCGCCCGCGCGCGGCGCTGCCCGCGCGACGGCAACATGGGCCGGCCGACTGCGGCCGGAACGCCTGCCCGACACGGGCCGTTCAACCCTGCCGGTGCCACGCCGCCCGACGTACCGTTCGGGGCGATGATCAAGCCGGGCGCTCCGTTCGGGCCGTTCGCCACGCTGGAGCTCGGCAACGACCGCCTCGGGCTCACGGTCTGCCCAGCCCTGGGCGGACGGGTCCTCTCGCTCGTCGACCGCTGGACCGGGCGCGAGTGGCTCGTGCAGGGTGAGCCGCCGGACGCGGGCCCCGACGGGTCGGCCGCTGCCTGGACGAGCCGCGACGCCCTCTACTCCGGCGCGGTCGCGTTCGGCTGGGACGAGTGCCTGCCGACGGTGGCTCCCTGTCCGGATCCGGCAGACCCGGCCGGCCCTGCGCTCCGCGATCACGGCGACCTGTGGGGTCGTGCCGCCACCGTGGTTGGCGAGGGACAGGTCCTCGCGACGACCTGGACCGGACCCGATCGGCCGTTCGTCTTCACGAGGCGCCTCCGACTCGATGGGCCTCGCCTGGTCGCCGAGTACGAGCTGGAGAACGTCGGCGCAGCCACGCTGCCCGTGCTCTGGTCGATGCACCCACTGCTCGCCCTCGAGCCGGGTGCCCGGCTCGAGGTGGAAGGGCTCGTCTCGGTGCGGGTGGCCTGGGCGGAGGGCCTTCCGCTGGCCCCGGTCCCCGGCCATGCCGACTGGCCCGAGACTCCGGGGACCGACGGCCGCCCGATCCAGCTCGACGTCGTGGGCGAGCCCACGGCCCGGACGGCGCTCAAGGCATTCGGGGGCTGGGAGCTCTACGGCAGCTGGGACGTGGCCGGCGGGGAGGGTCTTCCCGGCGTTGCCGCGGTAGCCCAGCCCGACGGGTCGCGCCTCGACCTGACCTGGTACGCCCCGATCGCCCCGAACCTGGGCATCTGGCTCGACGACGGGGGCTGGCCCCCGCCTCCGCAGGCGCCGCGGGTCCAGCACGCCCTCCAGCCGACAACCTCGCCGGACGACGACCTCGCCTCGGCCATGGCGGCCGACCGGGCCCTCGTCCTGGCGCCCGCGGAACGGGTCGCCTGGTCGGCCACGGTCCGGGTCCGCGCCCCCGGGGAGCCGCGCGGCGGGTAGGGCGTCCGCACGAGTCGCGGGGCGGGCGCGGCCCCCCAGGGCCGGCGACGCGAGGCCGGCGACGCGAGCCGGCGTCAGCCCCGGAGGCGCCCCAGGAGCAGGTCGCGCCCGGCGACGAGCGCCCGCAGCTTGGCGACGGTGGCCCAGCGGGCGGTCTGGCTGAACCCGCAGTCGGGCACGAGGGTGAGGCGCTCCGCCGGAACGCCGGCCCGCAGGACGAGCTCGGCCCGTTCGGCCACATCCTCAGCGCTGTCCAGGTACGAGCTCTTGACATCGACGACCCCGATCGCGAGGTCGAAGCCGGCGTCGGTGAGCTCGGGTAGGACGTCGAGCTCGGTCATCTCGCGGTTGGCGAACTCGAGGACCAGCTCGGCGACCCGGAACCCCATCAGCTGGGCAAGGACGGGACGGTAGGTCCGCTTCGCGAGCGGGCGGCCCAGGTAGTTGCCGAAGCAGAGGTGGGCGGCGAGCCGGACGCCGGGCGCGCCGAGCGCGGGCGCCACGGCCGCGTTGAACAGCCCTGCGAAGTCTCCGGGGGCGTCGGGGTGGATGGCCGGCGACGGGTCGTCGACCTGGATCAGCGTGGCGCCCGCCGCCACGAGGTCCGCGATCTCCGCGGCGAGGATCGGGACGAAGGCCTCCGCCGCCGCGGCGCGCGTCGAGTAGACCTCGCCGGGCCCGCTGGCCACGCGGCCGGAGAGGGTGAAGGGACCGGGCAGCGTGACCCGCAGCGGCCGCGCCGTCCGGGTCCGGGCGAAGCGGTACTCGTCCACGACGCCGAGGCCGTTTGGCGCCGCGATCGGCTCGAGGACGGCGAAGCGATGCTGCTGGTCGTGGGCACCTGCGCCCAGGCGCCGCGCCGGCTCGAGCGCGCGCAGCCCGGTCAGGTGGCGGTAGAACTCGGCGGTGAAGAAGCCGGCCCGGCGCATCTCGCCGTCGGAGATCACGTCGATCCCGGCCGACTCCTGGTCGCGGATCGCCGTGTCCACAGCGTCGTCGAGGGTCTCCCGGACGTCGTCCGGGCCCATCTCGCCGCGGGCCGCGGCTGCCATCGCGGCGACGAGCCACGAGGGATGGGCATGGGACCCCACGACGCTCGTGAGGATGGCGGGCTTCGTCATGGAACGGGCTCCGGGCCACCGGACATCGAGGGGGGCTGGGAGCGGGCGAACGCGAACGCCCGGGCGGGGTTTGCCACGAACAGGAGGGCCTGCTCGGCCGCGCCGATCCCGCGGGCGGCCATCGCCGCCGCGAACGGTCCGAGCAGCCAGGCCATTCCCGGCATCCCGCCGTGGACCGTCCAGTAGCTGCGTCGAGCCGCGTCCATGCCGAGCACGACGCGCTCGCCGAAGCCGTCCTCGAAGGCCCATGCGAGGAGCGTCAGCGTCCCGTTCTCCTCGGTCTCCTTCCAGCGGAAGCCCTGGTCGTATTCGACCATCGCACCCGTGGCGAAGATCTCGCGCTGGTAGGCGCGGTCGACGACCTTGTCCGTATGGGAGAGGATTACGTTGGCCGGCCGGACGCCCCGCTCGATGAGGTAGCGGGCCTGGGCGGGCCCCGCGGTGCCGCCCTCGCAGTGGGTCAGGACGGGAACGCCGGTGCGGACATGGGCGGCCGCCGCGGCGGCGAACACCTTCTCCTCGATGGGCGCGAGGCGATCCCTGCCGGCCGCCACCTTGACGACCCCGGCCCGGTGCGGCGTCCGGCGGACCACCGGGCCCGCGTAGTCGTGCGCATCGATCCCGTCCTCGACGTCGGCGACGAAGAGCGCCGCGATCTCCTCGGCGTCAAGGACGGCGCTCCAGTGGCGGTCGTGGTAGTAGCGCTCGTGGTGGAGGCCCGTCGGGGCCACGACGTGGATCCCGCTCGCCCGGCTGACGGCGGCCAGCTTCGTTGCGTTGCGGCCGCAGTCGGCCGGCATTGCGTCGACGACCGCTCGCAGGCCGAGGGCCTTCGCTGGGGCCAGCTCCGCCACGGCGTCGTCGACGGAATCGAGACGGAAGTCCGGAAAGAGCTGGATCGGGCGGCCACCGTCGATCACGAGGTGCTCGTGGGCGTAGGTCACGCCCAGGCCGGCCGGGTCGATGTCACCGAGGACGGTGCGGACGAAGGACATGCAGGATCAGCCTCCCTCGGCGGCCGGGCCGAGCTCCGGCCCTATTCGTTCGGATCGACGGGACCGCCGAGCATGCGGCTCGTCACCCGTATCCCGACGACGAGCAGGGCCACGAAGAGGATCAAGAGGATGATCGGCAACGGCAGGAAGATCACGATGTTGGAGCCGGAGATCAGCGTGGCGGTGAAGATGATCCCCGTCGCGATGATCATGCCGGCGAGGATCATGCCAGCCGCCAGCATCTGGCCGATCCGGCTGACCTTGCCGATCTCCCGCGAGAGGTCGACCGTGTTGACCTCCACGACGATCTTGCCCTTCTGGTACTGGTCCAGCCAGGACAGGGTCGCGGACTGGAGGTCGGGCAGGCGGCGGCCCAACTCCTTGCCCGTCTGGATCGTCGTCTGGCGCAAGGCCGCGACGATCTTCTCGGCGCTCACCTCGGTGGTCAGGAGCTCCCGGGCGTTGCGCAGGCCCTCGTCCAGGAGGTCGAACGAGGGGCTCAGCGTCCGGGTGATCTCCTCCACCTGGACGATGGCCTTGAGGGCGAGCGTGAAGTCCTGGTTGAGCTTGAGGCCATTGTCGTAGAGCGTGCCGAGGATGCCCGAGATCGCAGCCCCGAAGTCGCCGCCGCCCTCGCCGCCGTACTTGAGGTACTGGTAGACGATCGCGTCGATCGCCGCGCGGACGCGTCCCGGGTCCACCTTCCCGCGCTGGATGCTCATCCGGGTCATGACGGCCGCGATCCCGGCGGCGTCCTTCTGAACGACCGACCACATCAGGTCGAGCAGGTCGAACCGCTGGTCGCGGTCCAGCTGGCCAATGAGGCCGAGGTCCAGGAAGACGATCGTGCCGTCGCGCGTGTCGACGAGCACGTTCCCGGGGTGCGGGTCGGCGTGGAAGAAGCCGTCGACCAGGATCTGCTTGATGACCGCTCGGAGGAGCCGGCGGGCGACGAGGTCGCGGTCGATGCCGGCGGCCTCCATGGCCGCGACGTCGTTGATCTTGCCGCCCCGGATGAACTCCATCGTGAGGACCCGTCGGGCGCTCCGGGCGCCGTCGACGTAGGGGACGCGCACGCCCTCGATCGAGGCCATGTTCTCGTCGAGGCGCCGCATGTGGTACGCCTCGTTCCGGTAGTCGAGCTCGATGAGGACGCCCGAGGCGAACTCCTCGAGGATCCCCCGGGCGTCGAGGCGGCGCGCCAGCTCGAAGCGGTCCTCCATGACGATGGCAAGGTCCTGCATGACGCCGAGATCGGCGGCTACCATCGTCTGAACGTCCGGCCGCTGGATCTTGACCACCACCTCGCGGCCGTCGGGGAGCGTGGCCCGGTGGACCTGGGCGAGCGAGGCCGCCGCGAGCGCCTCCTCGTCGAACGTGGCGTAGAGCTCGTCGGCCGGCCGGTGGAGCTCGGCCTCGATCATCTCGTGAGCCTTGGCCGAGGGGAACGGCGGGACGGTGTTCTGGAGCTTGGCCAGCTCGTCCTGCCACTCCGCCGGCAGCGCCTCGGCCCGGCTCGAGACCATCTGGCCGATCTTCACGTAGGTGGGGCCGAGCTGCTGGAGCATGACCCGCACCTTCGCCGGCGTGCTGAGCTCGGCGAGCTCGCGGTTCATGCCGCCGATGAGCTTCTGGAAGCGATCACGGATGACCGCCACCGGCGTCGACTCCAGGCCGATCTCCAGCCCGAAGCTGGCAACCGTGTTGTAGACCTGCATCAGGCGCAGGTTCTCGACGAGCTTGCTGCGGCGCGGGGTGGGCAGGCGATCGAGGAGCCGCCAGATGGCCCGCTGGCGGTCGCTCATGTCGATCTGCGGCCGGTCGATCCCGACGACGATGGTGATCCCGCTCGCGAGCAGGGTGAAGACGAGCGCGATGAGCGTGCCCCAGAACCAGGTTGGCTGGGCGACGACGAACTCGCCCGGCGCCAGCCAGCCGGCGATGGCGACCAGGAAGACGTTCACGACGATCAGGATCAGGCCCATCGAGCGCAGCAGGATGCGGCCGGTCAGCACCAGGATGATCGGCCGGACGAACGCCCCCACCAGCGCGACGAAGAGCGCCATGAACAGGAGCGTGAGCAGCGGGTTCGCCCCGAGCGCAAGGGCCGGCCCGGTGAAGCGCAGGCCGGTGAACGGGTCCGTGTAGTCGACGTTGATGAGCGAGAAGAAGAAGAGGACGATCAGGATCGTCAGCGTGTTGACGACGACCTGGGCGATGAAGCGGCGCATGGTCGGCCTCCCGGTCCCGGCGGCTACGTTGCGGAAGCCGGCTGGTCGACGACCGCGTCGACGGCGGCGGGCGCTTCGTCGAGGGCCGCCTGGACGACCAGGGCTTCGACGGCTGGAACCTCGGAAGGCGAGTCGCTCACGGTTGCCGCCGGCGCCCGGTCGGCGGGCGCGGGCTCGAACACCGGAGTCGCGAGCGCCACCTCGCCGTCCGGCAGGGCCGCCGCGATCTCGCCGATCCGTGCCCGCAGGTCGACGGTCGCCGTCTCCAGCTCCCGGACTGCCAGGCGCACGGCGCGGCCCACCTCGCGCAGCACCGGCTCCCATTCGGTCGCCCCCCGGTCCATCTCTGGGCGAGCCTCGTCCTTCAGGCGCTCCAGGAGGGCGCGTCCCTCCGTCGAAGTGGCGAACAGGGCGCCGGCCGCGCCCGCAGCGGCACCCATGACGAAGCCCACGATCTCGCGCACGTTGGTGCCTCCGCTCTTCCTGTCACGCGCCCCCTGGCGCAGGGCCACCTGCCTGCCCTCGAACCGATGGTGGCACGGCCGCCGCGCCGGTCGCATCCACCGGACGGGCCGATGGGGGCAGCGTAGCGCACGGGCGGAGGGCGGTCAGCCGGGTTCCGGCGGGGCGGCATCGAGCTCGACCAACGGGAGGTCGACCCCGCGACTCATCGCGCGTCCGGCGATCCCGCCACGACCGACCAGCCGCCGTCAACGGCGAGCACCTGGCCCGTGACATGGCGCGACTCATCGGACAGCAGATAGATGGCAGCGTGGGCGACCTCCTCGGGGAGCAGGAAGCCGCCCGCGAGCGGCTGCTTGCGGGCGGCGAAAGCGGTCGTTGCCCGATCCTCCGCGGCCCGGGCGGACATCGGCGTGGCGACAAGGCCGGGCGTCATGGCGTTGACCCGGATGGCCAGTGGCGCGTAGAAGGCGGCCATCGTGGTGACGAGGGCTTCGGTGGCACCCTTCGCGGCCGCGTAGGCGTGGGTGGCGAAGAGCTCCGGCACCGGGTGGCGGGCCAGGACGCTGCCCACGAGAAGGAGCGCCCCGCGCGTGCCGGCGGGGTTCGGTTCCTGGCCGAGCAGCTGGCGCAGGACGGCGCGGGCGACCAGGAACTGGCTGGTCAGGTTCAGGTCGAGGGTCTGTCTCCAGCCGTCGAGCGTGACCTCGTGGAGTGGCCCGTCGCCGTACCGGCGGCCGGATCCCCCGGCCACGGCGAAGAGGCCGTCGAGCCGGCCGAACCGGGCGACCGCCGCGGTGATCGCGGCGTCGACCTGGCGTTCGTCGGTCAGCTCGGCCGTCGCGAAGGCGGCGTCGGCCCCGCCGTCGGAGAGCTCGCCGACCAGCCGCGCGCAGTGATCGGCGGTCCGCGACGTGACGAAGACGCGCGCTCCTTCGGAAGCGAACCGCCGCGCGCCGGCGGCGGCGATGCCGGTCGACCCGGTCACGAGGATCACGTGGTCGCGGAGACGTCCTGCCCCAGGCGATCCATCGTTCGAAGCGGCTGGCGCGTGCCGCGCGCGGGCGTTCGCCACGAAGGTGCCGCGGCCCTGCTCGCGCGTGATGAGCCCCCGCTGTGCGACCGCGCCGAGCGCCTGGCGGAGGGTCGCCCGGCTCACCTCGAGATCGCGGCAGAGCGCGCGCTCCGGCGGGAGCCGGTCGCCGGGAGCCCATTGGCCCGCCCGGATGCGCTCCTCGATCCGGCCGGCGGTGATCGCGTGGAGCGGCTCGCGCACGATCGGGCACTCCTGGGGCACGTCGGCGGGCGCCGACACCGTGCGCGGATGGTACACGGACATGTGGCGATTGGTACATACCAATCTAACCCACCAGCCGGGCCATCTGGCGGGAGGCGCGGTCGGCGTCCCTCGAACGCCGCCGGCCTTCGTCAGCGCCCGGGGGCGCGAAGGTCGAGCGGCGACGGCCGGCCGGCCGTCGCCGGTGCCGCCCCCGTGACACCGCGCCGGCTGGCCTCCACGGCGACGACGACCCGGTAGACGGTCAGGAAGACGACGGCCACGCTCGCGACGACGTAGCACCACCATGCCCAGGCGGTACTCGTGTCCGTGCCCGACAGGATGCCGTGCACCGTCGCGCCGAGGAAGGAGAGGAAGGTCAGGTAGTGGAGCGTCCGCCAGGAGCGTTGCCCGATCCGGCGGCGGAGATGGAAGCTGGCGTAGACGATCGCCGCGAGGTAGAGGGCGAGCTGTCCGAGGCCGACCCAGACGGGCCGGTAAGGAGCGGCGAACGGAACGAGAATCTCGAAGAGGGAGAACGGGACGCTCGAGTCAAGGCCGAGGAGGACCGCGTGCACGCCGGCGAGGCCGAGGCCGATGGCCGCCAGGTCCTGGTGCAGCGCGAAGGTCACCGGTCGGTGGGCGATCGCGTCCAGGATCTTCGTCGAGAGCAGGAGCCCGTGGACCACCGATCCGGCGATGGCGAAGTACGAGAGGAAGCCGATGAGGCGCGTCGCGACCCAGGGCAGCCGGTCCGGTGCGACCTGCGCGACCCTGAGGAGCGCGTCGGTCGCCGCGGGCACCGTGACCACGAGGAGGAGCGCAACCGCGAACCAGAAGAGGCCCCAGCGGACCAGGCGGGTGCGCGGGTCGAGGCCCTGGTACGTCATGCCAGGAACGCCGCGGTCCGGGGCAGGGCGAGGGCTCGCCCATCCTCGAGGAGCAGGATCGCGCCGGCAACGCCCGCGCGATCGAGGAAGTCCAGCCCGGCGGAGGAACCCAGTATGACCGCGCTCTTGGCGAAGGCCTCGGCGGCGGCCGCTCCGGATGCGAGAACCGTGGCCTGCACGACGTCCGTCGCGGCGGGACGCCCCGTGCGCGGGTCGATCAGGTGGTGGGCGTCGGGGCCGAAACGGTGGACGCTCGTGCCCGACGTCGCGACGCCCCACGTTCGCCGCCCACGTCCGGGGCCGTTAGGCTCGGCGGTCAGCACGATGACCGCCAGGAGGTCGTCGGCGCCCCGCGGATCCTCCACGCCGATCTCCCAGGTGTCGCCCGGTGCCACGCGCACCGCGACGTCCCCGTCGGCGTCGACGACGGCGCCCGGGTACCGATCCAGGAGGCGGAGCGCGCGGTCGGCAAGCCAGCCCTTGCCCACCCCGTCGAGATCGAAGCTCGTGCCCGGAGTCCGCGTGACCGTTGTGGTGCCCGGCCTGTCGGCGTCCAGGCGCCACACGGCGTCGGCCACGGTCGCCCGGGACGAGCCGGCCGGCTGCGCGGTGCCGGACTCGGCCGCGAGCCGTTCCGCGAGGCGGGTCGCATCGACCAGGCCGCCCGTGCTCTCGCCCGCATCGGCGGCCCAGCGGAGCGCGGCGGCGAGGGTCGGCCGCACGGGTACCGTGGCGCGCGAGTCGGCGTTGAGGCGCATCAGGGGCGAGGTCGGGTCATGGCGGGTGAGGATCCGGGACCACGCCCGCACCCGGCCGGCGACGAGGCGGGCGTCGCGCGCGGCGGCATCGGCGTCGCCGGCGGGGTGCGCCACGTGGATCCCGAGTCGTCCGCCCATGGCGCGTGCCTCGTGCCGGGCGTGGGTCAGCGTGGTCGTCGGAACGGACGACGTTGCTGGCTCGGGGCGGTGGGCGGTCAGGGTGGCCATCTACGGGCGTCCGGACTGGCTCGTGACCACGGCCGGCCGGGGACGGGGCTTGGGCGTGGCGACAGGTGCCGCGACGACGGTCGATGGCGTCCGGGTCGCGCCCGTGGGCGGGAGCTGGCCGGGGGCCAGCGTGACATAGCGGACGATGTGCCGGACCTGCGCGACGTCGTTGGTCCCACCCGCGGCGAGTGTCGGGGCGGCCGCCGGGGCAGCCGCCGTGGCCGGCAGGGCTGCGGAGCCGATCAGAGCAAGGAGAGCCGAAAACGCCGCCGCGCCGCCTGCAGCGAAGGCAAGGCGCATCGGTCGTGGATCGGGTCGCCGGCGGGGGGACGGGGTTGCGCGGTTGCCGGGGGCGGCGGGGGAGGCGGTGCGAACCACGGCGTGGACCTCGGGAGGAGCGCTCGACCTGGCTCGGGGATCGTTGCGGATGCTCATCTCAGTCGTCGCCGCCCTCGTGCTCTTCGCCGCCCTCGTGCTCTTCGCCACCATCGTGCTCCTCACCCTCGGCGCGGCGTTCAGCCGGCGCGGCGGCCGGGGCGGCGGCCGGCGCCGGCGTGACGACGTAGACGGTGTCGAGGACGACGCGCTCTCCCGTCGTCGGGTCCGCTGCGACCTCGGTCGTGGTCGGGGCGGACGCGGAGGCATCCGCGACGGGTGCTGCTGGGAGGCCCGCTACGGCGATGGCGGCGGCGAAGGTGCCGGCGGCCGCGAGGGCTGCCAGGGCGAGGCCGAGGCGGCTGGCCCGGGTGGTTCGGCGCGGGGTGGGCGAGGGGCTCATGGGATGCTCCGGTGTGATGCGGGTGACCGCGGTTGGCTTCGAGATGACCGAAGCATCGCGGTCGTGCCTGAACCGGCGATGTGCTCGATATGAGCGTTTTCACAGGAACGCCGTCCGGCCGTTGACGGGCCCGCGCGCCACCCCGAGGATGGGCTCGATGAAGATCCTCGTGGTCGAAGACGAGCCTCGCATGGCCGAGCTGATCCGGCGTGTCCTGGTGGCCGAGCACCACGCCGTGAACGTTGCCCCAGATGGCGTAAGCGCGCTCGCCCTCGCGAGCACCGGCGAGGCGTACGACGTGCTCATTCTCGACCGGATGCTCCCGGACCTGGAGGGCCTGGAGCTGCTCCGGCTGCTCCGCGCTCGCGGCGTCGCCACGCCGGCGCTCATGCTCACCGCCCTGGGCGGCGTGGACGAGCGGGTCGCGGGTCTCGACGCCGGGGCGGACGACTATCTCGGCAAGCCCTTCGCCTTCTCCGAGCTGCTGGCCCGCGTCCGCGCCCTCGGGCGGCGGCCGACCGTCAGCGCACCCGGTCCACTCACCGCAGGTGACCTCGAGCTCGACCAGGAGCGTCACGTGGCGCGGGTGGGTGCCCGGTCGGTGGACCTCTCCGCTCGCGAGTTCGCGCTCCTGGCCTATCTGATCCGTCACGAGGGGCGGGTCGTCACCCGCCAGCAGATCCTCGATGCGGTCTGGGGCGCGGAGCCCGATGTCTACTCGAACGTCGTCGACCTGTACGTCAGCTACGTGCGGCGCAAGCTGGCCGAGCTCGATCGGGAGAGCCTGCTGCGCACCGTTCGCGGCGTCGGGTACGCGCTCCGGGTGGACGCCCCATGACCGGGCGAGCGAGCGGCGGCACCAACGCTTCCCTCCTGCGGGCAACGCGTCGCCGCCTCGCCGTTGGGACGCTGGCGGTCGTGGGCACGCTCGTCCTGGTGCTGGGCGCCGCGACCGCGATCGTCGGGACGACGATCCTCGACCAGGAGGTCGACCGTGCGCTGCAGGCCGCGTCCGACGCCTACCTCGCCCAGCTCGACGGCGAGACCGGGCAGGAGGACCACGAGGCGTCCGAGAGCCATCAACCGCAGGCGTCCGACACGTTCTTCCTGGTCCTCGACGCCACCGGCGCGCTCGTCTCCAACCCGTCCGGGGTCCCGTTGGTCGGGCTGCCGGACATGGCGGCCGTGGACGCCGCCCGGTCATCAGGGAGCGACCTCCGGACGGTGGTCGTGGACGACGTCCGGGTCCGGCTCCTAACCGTCCCGATCCTCGCGGAGGGCGCCACGGTCGGGTGGCTCCAGACGGGTATCGTCCTGACGCTCCACGACCGCCAGTCGCAGGCGCTCGTGCTCGCGATCCTCGTGGTCGGCGGGATCGGCCTGCTCGGGGCCGGGCTGGCCACGCTCTGGATCACCGGCCGCGCCCTCGTGCCCATTCGAGCCGCCTTCGAGACCGAGCGGCGGTTCGTCGCGGACGCGTCCCACGAGATCCGGACGCCGGCCGCCGTCATCCGCTCGTCCGCCGAGGTCCTCCAGCGCGAGGAGCTCGTCGCGCCACCCGGCCGGCCCCTCGTCGCGGACATCGTGGGCGAGGCCGACCGCCTGGGCCGGCTCGTGGAGGACCTTCTCGCCCTCGCCGCGTCCGAGCAGGGCGCGCTGGCGATCGAGACTGCCCCGGTCGATCTCGTCGAGCTGGTCAGGACGGCCGTGCGGCGGGTCACGCCGCTCGCCGCGGATCGCGGCCTCCGGCTCACGGGGCCGGACCCTGCAGCGGCTGCGATCCAAGCCGACGGCGACGCCGACCGTCTTCTCCAGGTGCTGATGATCCTGATCGACAATGCGCTCCGGCATTCGCCCGCGGGCGGAGCCGTCACCGTGGGCGCAGGCCGCAGCGCGCATCGGCAGGCACGCATCGAGGTCCTGGACCAGGGGCCTGGCGTCCCGCCGGCGATGCGCGAGAAGATCTTCGAGCCGTTCGCGCGGATGCCGGCCTCGCGCTCGCGGGCGGATGCCGGCAGCGGCCTCGGGCTCGCGATCGCCCGCCGCCTGGCCGAGCTCCACGAGGGCACGCTGCGGGTCGAGGACGGCCCCGAGGGGGGAGCGCGCTTCGTGCTGGAGCTGCCCGCCCGCTGAGGGAGCGGTCGCGGGCGCGGGAGCCCGCCAGCGCAGGACCACGGCAGCGGACCCCACCGGTGCGCGGCTCGCATCTGCCCCTGGGTCTCGTGGTTCGCCCTGCCGCCCAACCGCGGTATCATGAACAAACCGACTGGTCGGTCGGTTTCTGGGCGGGTTGGCACCCGCCGGGCGGAGGCGCGAGCGTGGGGACGATGGGCGACGACGGGCGACACACGGCGCAGTCCGAGAAGAGCCGGACCCGGCGCGAGCAGATCCTCGACGCCGCCTTCAACACGTTCGCGAAGCGCGGCTACCGCGATGCGGCGGTCGACGACATCGCCGCCGCCGCGGGCACTTCCAAGGGCGGCGTCTACTTCCACTTCCGGACCAAGGAGGCGATCTTCCGCGAGCTGATGCGGACGACCGCCGACCGGCTGGCCGCGAAGGTGGACCGGGCTGTCGCCGCCGAGACGGACCCGATCGCCAGGGCGGACGCCGCGCTCCACACCGTGCTGATCACCTTCGCCGGGCACCGGACGATGGCCCGGCTGCTGTTCCTCGACGCGCTCGGGGCGGGGCGGGCGTTCAACGCCGAGACGAACGAGCTCCACGACCGGTTCGCGCGCCTGATCGCCGGCTACCTCGACGAGGCGGTTGCCGACGGCTCGATCCCGCCGATCGACACCGCGATCACCGGGGTCGCCTGGTTCGGCGCCCTCAACGAGGTCGTCGCGCGCTGGCTGCTGACGGACGACCCGGGGCTTCTCGACGACGCCTATCCGACCCTGCGGGCGCTCCTGCTGCGCAGCGTCGGCGTGCCCGAGGAGCGGATCGCCGCCGCCGGCGCGCCGGGAGGGGTGCGGTGACGGTCGTCGACCGTGCCGACGTCCTGCCCGCCGTCGACCTGGGGACGGCGCTCGACGCGCTGCCTGCCGCCGAGGAGGGGATCTTGCGGACGGCGACCGTGGCGTGCCACGACGTCGACCCGATCGCGCTCTTCGCGGCCGCGCGCGAGCTCGACCTGGAGGCCTCGCTCTGGCTGCAGCCGTCCGAGGGCTCGGCGATCGTGGGGGTCGGGCGTGCCTGGGCGGTGGAGCCGGGAGGCCCGGGGCGGTTCGCCGTCGCCGACCGATCGTGGCGCGCGCTGCTCGCCGGATCCATGGGACACGGTGGCAGTCCCGAGCTGCCCGATCCGCCGCGTGGCGCCGGCCCCATCCTGCTTGGGGGGCTCGGCTTCACCGGGCGCCGGCCGGCCGACGACGACGAGTGGGCGGCCTTCGGGCCGGCGTCCCTGGTGCTGCCCGCGCTCGCGTTCGCGCGGACGCCCGACGGCGCGTACGTCACAGCCGCGACGCTGGGCGGGGACGGGACGGCGGCGCGCACCCACGCGCGGCGCTGGGATGCGCTGGTCGCCCGGGCACGCGACCTGGCGCCCGCCGCGGGCGCGCTGGCGGCCCGCCCGGCCGCCGCTCCCCTCGCCATCACCGCCGAGCAGCCCGACCGTGATTCCTGGGACCGGCTCGTGGGTCTCTTCGCGGGGGCGGTCGGCCGAGGCCGGCTCGACAAGGTCGTCCTGGCCCGGCGCGTCGCGCTCCGCTCGCCGCTGGAGCTGGACCCCGTCAACGCCCTGCGACGCCTCGCCGCGGCAGGCCCGGAGAGCACGATCTTCGCTTTCGTCCGCGACGACGTCACCTTCCTCGGGGCGACGCCGGAGCGCCTGGCCCGGACCGAGGGGCGAGCGTTCCGTACGGCGGCGGTCGCCGGGTCGGCGCCGCGCGGCGCCGACGCCACGGAGGATGCCCGCCTTGCGGCCGGGCTCCTGGCCAGCGACAAGGAGCGCGAGGAGCACGCCGTGGTCGTGACCATGCTGCGCGACACCCTGCGTCCCATCGTGGAGCGGCTCGACGTCGCGCCGACCCCGGAAATTCTCGCCCTGCGCCACGTGCAGCACCTCGTTACGCCGATCGAGGGCATCCTCCGGGAGGAGACCGGGATCCTGGCCCTGGCCGAGCGGTTCCACCCGACGCCGGCGGTCGGCGGTGAGCCGCGCGACGCCGCCCTGGCCCTCATCGTCGAGCACGAAGGCTTCGACCGCGGGTGGTACGCCGGGCCGGTCGGCTGGCTGGGAGCGGACGGCGACGGAGAGCTGATGGTGGCCCTCCGCTGCGGGCTGCTCGGAGGCCAGCGGGCGACGCTCTTCGCAGGTTGCGGGATCGTGGCGGATTCCGATCCGGCACGGGAGTGGGAGGAATCGCGGATGAAGCTGCGCCCGGTCTCCTCGGCCCTGGGGCGCCTGCAGGACGGCGGCCGATGACCGACCTCATCGCACTTCGCGGTCTCGTCGACGCGCTCGTGGGCGGGGGGGTCCGCGACGCCGTCGTCTGCCCCGGCTCGCGCTCCACGCCCCTCGCCCTCGCCCTGCGCGCCCATCCGGCGATCACGGTCCGCGTCCTGCTCGACGAGCGAAGCGCGGGCTTCTTCGCCCTGGGCATGGCGAAGGCAGCGCGCCGGCCCGTGGCCGTCCTCACGACCTCGGGCACCGCCGCGGCCAACCTCCTGCCCGCGGTCGTCGAGGCGTCGCTCGGCCGGGTGCCGCTTATCCTCCTGACCGCGGACCGACCGGCCGAGCTGCGCGACCGGGGGGCCGCCCAGGCCATCGACCAGGTGCGCCTCTTCGGGACGCACGCGAAGTGGTTCGCCGAGCTGCCGCTTCTCGACGGCGCGGCCGTGACGGCGCGCCACGTCCGCTCGGTCGGGGCCCGGGCGGTGGCGACGGCGGTCGCGGGCCCGGCCGGCCCGGTCCACCTCAACGTCCCGTTCCGCGAGCCGCTGGTGCCCGACGGCCCGCTCGGGCCGCTCGACGGCGAGGAGCCGACGTCGGCGATCACCGGCCCGCGCCTCCTGGCCGGCGAGGACATCGAGCGACTCGCTCGGCGCCTCGCGTCGGTGGAGCGTGGGCTCATCGTGGCCGGCCCCCAGGACGACCCGGCGTTCGCCGCGGCCGTCGCCCGCCTCGCCGCCGCCCTCGACTGGCCGATCCTGGCCGATCCCCTTTCGCTCGTGCGCTGCGGCCCCCACGACCGCGCCCGCGTGGTCGCCCGCGGCGACCAGCTCCTGCGACCGGGTCCGTGGCGCGCCGCCCACGTCCCGGGCCTCGTCCTGCGCTTCGGCGCCCTGCCCACGTCGAAGCCGGTGCTGACCTTGCTCGAGGAGGAGCGCCCCGCCCAGGTGGTCGTGGACGGCGACGGGGGCTGGCGCGACCCCGCGATCCTGCCCACGACCTTCGTGCACGCTGATGCCTCCGGCACTGCCCACGCTCTCGCCGATGCGCTCGGAGCGGGGGAGCGGCGCACGGGCGGCGGCCGCCTCCGCCCGATCCCGGTGCGCGGCCACCGCTGGCTGGACGGCTGGCTGGTCGCCGACCGTGCGGCCGACCGTGCCCTGCGCGGCTGGCTGGCCAGGACCACCGATGCCGGGGAGCCGTTCGAGGGCGCGCCCTTCGCCCACGTTGCCGACCTCCTGCCCGACGGCGGGATCGTGTGGGCGGGCAGCTCGATGCCGGTGCGCGACATGGACGCGTGGCTCCCGGCGGGCCCGCGGGCGATCCGGCCACTGGCGAGCCGCGGCGCCAACGGGATCGACGGCGTCGTCTCGGCGGCGCTCGGCGCCGCCTCCACCGGGGCTCCGACGGTGCTGGTCATCGGGGACGTCGCGCTCCTCCACGACCTCTCGGGCCTCGTCGCCGCGAGCCGCCTGGGCCTCGCCGCCACGATCGTCGTCGTGAACAACGACGGCGGCGGGATCTTCTCGTTCCTCCCCCAGGCGACCGCCGCGCGTCCGGACGCCGGGCTCCCGGCCCACTTCGAGGAGCTCTTCGGGACGCCCCATGGGATCGAGCTCGGGCCGCTTATCGTCGCGCTCGGTGCGGAGCACCGCGCCGTCAGGCCGGCCGAGCTGCGGCCCGCCCTCGAGACGTCGGTCGGCGCGCCGGGGCTGCGGGTCATCGAGGTGCGCACGGACCGGGCCCGCAACGTGGCCCTCCATCGCGAAGCAGCGGCCGCGGTTGCCGCGGCGCTCGACGAGCTCCTCGCCGCCGAGCCGGAGGAAGGTCGGTGAGCGAGCGGCTGCGGATGCAGATCGGCGGCATGACCTGGGCCGTGCGCGTCGGCGGCCACGGCCGGCCGGTCCTGTTCCTGCACGGCTTCACGGGGAGCGGCCTCTCGTGGATCGGCATCGCCGGGCTCGGCGGCCGCGTCCGGGCCATCGTCCCGGACCTGCCCGGCCATGGCGGCACGGGCTGGGACCGCGCCTCGGTCGAGCGCACGGCGGACGACCTGGCAACGATCGTGCGGAGCCTCGGCGCCCCGCAGGTGGACGTGGTCGGCTACTCGATGGGTGCCCGGATCGCGCTGCGCCTGGTCGTCGCCCACCCCGAGATCGTCGGTCGGCTCGTCCTGGAGTCGCCCTCGGCGGGCATCTCCGACCCGGGCGCCCGCGCCGCGCGCGCGGCCGCGGATGCCGAGCGGGCCCGCCTCGTCGTCACCGAGGGGATCGAGGCCTTCGCCGCGCGCTGGGAGGCCGAGCCGGTGCTCGCGGGCGAGGCCGCGCTGCCGCCCGGGACCCGCGCCCGCCAGGCCGCGATTCGGCGCTCGCACGCGCCGCTCGGCCTGGCCGCCTCTCTCATGTACGCGGGGCAGGGTGCGATGGAACCGCTCCACGACCGGCTGGCCGCGATCGTCGCGCCCACCCTCGTCATCGCCGGCGCCGAGGACCCCGTCCTGGCTCACGCGGAGGAGGTCGCGACCGCGATCCCCGGCGCGCGCCTCGCCCTCGTGGTCGGAGCCGGCCATGCTCCGCATCTCGAACGTCCCGACCGCTTCCACGCCCTCCTGTTCAACTTCCTCACGGAGACCGCTGCATGACCACTCCGCCCGCCCCCGCGTCCCCGCTGACCTGGACGCCCGTCCGCGAGTACCGCGACGTCCGCTTCGAGCACTCCGGCACCGGGATCGCGAAGGTCACGATCAACCGCCCCGAGGTCCGCAACGCGTTCCGGCCCCAGACCGTGGCGGAGCTGATCGACGTCTTCGCCCGGATCCGCGACGACGCGACCATCGGCTGCGTCCTCCTGACCGGCGCGGGTGACGCTGCCTTCTGCTCGGGGGGTGACCAGAACTACAAGAGCCACGCCGGCGGCTACGTCGGCGAGGACGGCATCGCGCGCCTCAACGTCCTGGACCTGCAGCGTCAGATTCGCTCGCTGCCGGTGCCGGTCATCGCCCTCGTCAACGGCTACGCGATCGGCGGCGGCCACGTCCTCCACGTCGTCTGCGACCTCTCGATCGCCAGCGAGATCGCGGTCTTCGGCCAGGTCGGGCCGCGGGTCGGCTCGTTCGACGCCGGGTTCGGGGTCGGCCTCCTGGCCCGCCTCGTCGGCGACAAGAAGGCCAAGGAGATCTGGTTCCTATGCCGCCAGTACGACGCGGACGAGGCGCTGGCGATGGGCCTCGTCAACAAGGTCGTCCCGCTCGCCGACCTCGAGGCCGAGGGCGTCGCCTGGGCCGAGGAGATCCTGGCGATGAGCCCGACGGCGATCCGCTTCCTCAAGAGCGCCTTCCTGGTGGCGACCGACGGCCTCGCCGGGCTCCAGGAGTTCGCCGGCAACGCCACCGGCCTCTACTACACGACCGACGAGGCGCACGAGGGCTCGACCGCGTTCCTGGAGAAGCGGCGGCCCGACTTCACGAAGTTCCCCCGCCGCCCGTGACCGACATCGTCGAGCCGGGGTCCGCGCCCGCGCCGCCCGGGTCGGCGCCCATGTCCGTGTCGTCTCGGCCCCCGCCGTCCGCCTTCCGCACCTGGCTCCTCGCGATCCGGCCCGCCACGCTCCCCGCGGCCGCGTCGGGGGTGGTCGTGGGCCTCGGTGCCGCGCTCGCCGTCGGCGCCCCGTTCCGGGCAGACACCGCCCTCGCGTGCCTCGCCGTCGCCCTCCTGCTCCAGGTCCTGGCCAACCTCGCCAACGACCTCTCGGACTTCCGGAAGGGCGCCGACACACCCGACCGGGCGGGCCCGACGCGGGTCGCCGCCGCCGGCCTCGTATCCGAGCGCCAGCTCGAGGTCGCCATCGCGGTCGTCATCGGCCTGGCGGGACTCGTCGGCATCTGGCTCGTCCTGGTGGGCGGGCTCGTGGTCCTCGCCCTCGGGGCGCTCGCGATCATGGCCGCCCTCGCGTACACCGGCGGGCCCTTCCCGTACGGCTACCACGCCCTCGGCGAGCTGTTCGTCTTCGTCTTCTTCGGGCTCGTCGCCGTGGTCGGCACGGCCTACCTGCAGGCGCTGCGGCTCGAGTGGAGCTTCTGGGTCGCGGCCATCCCGCCGGGCGCCCTCGTCACGGCGATCCTCGTTGTCAACAACCTGCGCGACATCCCGACCGACGCGGCGGCCGGGAAGCGGACGCTCGCCGTGCTCATGGGCCGGGCCCGGACGGCCATGGAGTACGAGCTCCTCCTCGTGGCGGCCTACGCTGTGCCGGCGCTCATGCTCCTCCAGCTCGCGGCGGAGACGGCCGTACCCCGGCAGCTGGCCATGGGCCTGCCCCTGCTCACCTTCCCGCTGGCGATCCCGTTGCTGAAGAAGGTCCGCGGGTTCGTCGAGCCGCGGGAGCTCAACGTCGTTCTCAAGGGAACGGCCCGCCTCGCGCTCGCGTTCTCCATGCTGTTCGCCATCGGCCTCGCCGTCGCGGGGATCTCGGTGTGAACGGCGATCCCGCAGCCCTGCGCGCGGTACTGGAGGCGGTGCCGGTGGCGGGCCTGTCGGCCCTGCGCGTCCGGGTTCCCTTCCGGCGCCCGTTCGCCACCGCGACCGGGATGTGGCTCCATCGCGAGGCCTGGATCATCCTCCTGGCCTCGACCGACGGGCGGATCGGCCTGGGCGAGGCGGTCCTGGAGCCCGACGCCACGGAGGTGGAGGAGACGATCCTGGCCCGTGTGATCCGCGAGACGGCGGGCCGAGCCCGCGAGGGCGACCTGCCCGATGCGGAGGAGCTCGAGCTGCTGGGCGGACCCGGTCGGGCGTTCCGCGCCGCGCTGGACGGCGCCCGGCTGGACCTGGCGATCGTCGCCGACGGCGTCGTGGTGCCGGTCAACGGGACGATCGGCTTCGCCGCCCCCCGCGAGGGCGCCGAGGCGGCTCTGCAGGCGATCGAGGCCGGCTTCACGACGCTCAAGCTCAAGGCCGGCGCGGAGCGCGAGACCGAGGACCTCGTGGCCCGGGTCCGGGCGATCCGCCAGGCCGTGGGGCCGGACGTGCGCCTCCGCCTCGACGTCAACGGCGCCTGGGACCTCCCGACGGCCCAGGACCGCCTCGACGCGGTCGAGCGCTTCGACATCCAGTACGTCGAGCAGCCGCTGCCCGCCGATGACACGGATGGCGCAGCCGAGCTCCGGCGCCGGGTCGGGGTGCCGATTGCCGCGGACGAGGCGGTCTATGCGGCGAGCGCGGCCCGGCGGCTTCTCGCCGAGGGCGCTGCGGACGTGCTCGTCGTGAAGCCGGTGCGCGTCGGAGGGCCGGTTGCGATCGCCGAGATCGCGGTCGCGGCGCGGGCGTCCGGCGTCCCGGTCGTCCTCTCCACGCTCTTCGAGACGGGCATCGGGATCGCGGCGGCGCGCGCGTGCGCCGGCGGGCTGCCGGGTGACCTCGCCCACGGGCTCGCCACGGCCGGCCTGCTCGAGCACGACCTGCTCGTCGCCCCGCTGGAGGTCGACGCGGGGATGATGACCGCGCCGGGTGGAGCCGGGGCCGGCGGGCTGGGGATCCAGGTCGACGACCGGGCGCTGCGGCGGTTCGCCGTCGAGGCGGTCGAGGCGGCCGAGTGAGCGTGGCCCGGAGCCTGCCGCTCGCCATCCGCGCGCACGCGGCGGAGCGCCCGCAGGCCCTCGCGGTCCGGGACGCGGCCGGCGACCTCACCTTCGTCGAGCTCGAGCGGGCGGCCGACAGCGTCGCGGAGACGCTCGGGGAGCGTGGCGTCGCCCGCGGTGATCGGGTTGCGCTGCTCGCCGTCCCGTCCCGCGAGTCCATCGCGCTCCTCGCCGGGATCGTCCGCGCGGGAGCGGTGGCCGTCCCGTTGGGAACGCGACTGACGCGGCACGAGGTCGCCGGGGCGCTGGGGGAGGCGACGCCTGCGCTGCTGCTCCACGACGCGGACTTGGCGTCGGTCTCGATCGGTCACGGTGTGCCGGCGATCGACATCGCCGCCCTCCTCGCTGGAGCACCCGCGGCGGCGTCAGCTGCCCGCGCGCCCGCTGTTCCGCCGCGCGGCCCCGACGCCGGCCCCGACGCCGACCTCGACGCGCCGGCCGTCGCGGTCTTCACCTCGGGAACTGCCGGCCGGCCGCGGGCGGCGCTGCTCTCGCATCGTGCCCTCGCGGCGAGCGTCGCGGCCTGGACGGCGGCCCTCCCGCCGCCGACGGGCTGGCTCCTCTGCCTCGGCCTTGCCCACGTCGCCGGGCTGGGCGTCGCCTGGCGCGCCCTCGGCGGCGGGCTGCCCCTCCACGTGGTCGCCGGCTTCGAGCCCGACGCCGTCCTCGCCCGCCTCGTCGGCCCCGAGGCACCGAGCCACGTCTCGCTCGTGCCCGCCCAGCTCGCCCGCCTGCTGGAGGCCGCCGGCGCAGCGCCGGGAGAGGCGCCGACCGACAAGGCACCGCTCGCCCCCGCCGCCGCACCGGCTGCCCTGCGCGCCGTCCTACTCGGTGGGGCCCCGATCCCGCCCGACCTCGTGCGCCGGGCGACCGCGGCCGGCTGGCCGGTGATCCCGACCTACGGCCTGACGGAGGCCGGATCGGGCGTGACGGCGCTGGCCACGGGTGAGGCCGCCGCGACCCCTGATTCCGCCGGGCGGCCACTTCCCGGGGTCATGGTCCGGATCGCCGGGCCGGGCCCGGACGGGGTGGGGGAGATCGAGGTGCGCACGCCCGCTGCCTTCTCCGGGTACCTGGGCCGACCCGATGCCACGCGGGCCGCCTTCACGGTTGACGGCTGGCTGCGAACGGGCGATCTCGGCCGCCTCGACGCGGAGGCCCGCCTGGTCGTGGCCGACCGCCGCGACGACCTGGTCATCTCGGGCGGCGAGAATGTCTACCCGGCGGAGGTCGAGGCGGCGCTCGCTTCCCACCCCGCGATCGAGGACGCCGGCGTGGCCGGCCGCGCCGACCCCACCTGGGGCGCCGTGCCGGTGGCCGGGATCGTTCTCCGGCCCGGCGTCCCGGACCCGGGCGACGCCGCGCTGGACGCCTGGTGCCGGGAGCGACTGGCCCCGGCCAAGGTGCCCGTGTCGTTCCTTCGCCTCGCCGCGCTCCCCAGGACCGGCTCCGGCAAGCTGAAGCGGCGAGAGCTCCGCGAGACGCTCACCCCCCTCTTCATCCTCCTCCACGCCACCCTCTCCACGGGTCGCCAGCTGGCGCCGCTTGCCCGCGCCCTCGGCGCGCTGGGTGACCTGCGGGTCGTTGCACCGGACCGGCAGGGGAGCGGGGCGCGCCGCCTCGACCCGCCGCGCGAGGTCGATGTCGCCGAACACGTGGCGGACCTCGCGGCGCTCCTCGACGCGGCGGGCGTCGAGCGCGCCATCATCGTGGGCCACAGCTTCGGCGGCCTCGTCGCCCTCGAAGCCGCGGCGCGCCTCCCGGACCGGGTGGCGGCGGTCGTTGCCTACGAGCCGCCCTACGCCCCGCTTGCCGACCCGGCCGTCCGGCCCTACTTCGCCATCGTTGCCCGTGAGACTCGGGACGCGCTGGAGCGCGACGGCAGGGCGGGCGCCGCGCGCGCGTTCCTCGAGCGCGTCGCCGGGCCCGGGACGTGGGACGCCATGCCCGAGCGGGCGCGGGCGTTCCTCGCCGCCGAGGGTGGGGGAGCGGTCGCGGACGCCGCGATGGCCGGGCTCGACCCGGACGGGCTCGCGCGCATCCGCTGCCCGGTCACGATCCTGACCGGTGCGGCTTCGGAGCCCTTCTACGCGCCGATCGCGGACCGGCTCGCCACTCGGATCACCGACGCTCGCCGGGTCGAGCTGCCCGGCCTCCGCCACACCGCCCCGATCACCGATGCCACCCGCATCGCGCATGCGGTCCGGGCCGCGCTCGCCCGACCGACCGCCGCAGTCCCGCCCGAGGAGACCGCTCCATGACGACCCCGCCCGACCCGAACGCCGGCGACCCCTCGGGCCCCGCGACGCGCTCCGGCCCCGCCGCCCCTGCGAGACCGGTCGGTTCCACGACACCCTCGGGCCTCGCGACCGAGCGGGGCAACGCCGCCGCCCCCCCCGAGGTCGGCGCGATGTTCGACCAGATCAGCGGCGTCTACGACCCGATGAACCTCGTCATCAGCGCCTTCCAGGAGCCGCGCTGGCGGAGGCGGGCCGTGGCCCTTGCGGGCTTGAAGCCCGGCGGACGAGCGATCGACATCGCATCGGGCACCGGGAAGGTCGCCGCCGACCTCCACGCGAGCGCCGCGCCCGGTGGCGAGGTCCTGGGCGTCGACATCAGCCCGGGCATGATCGGGATCGCCCGGCAGCGGTTCGCGGGCCGGCCCGGGCTTGCGTACGTGGTGGGTGACGCGATGGCGCTGCCGGCGGACGACGATCGCTTCGACGCGGCGACGATCGCCTTCGGGATGCGCAACCTGCCCGATTACACGCGCGGCTTCTCCGAGATGGCGCGCGTCGTGCGGCCCGGGGGCAGGGTCGTCTGCCTGGAGATCGCCCGCCCGCGCAGCCGGCTGGCCCGGATCATGCGCTGGTGGTTCGACCGGATCGTGCCCCTCATCGGGAAGGTCGCGGGCCAGGGGAGCGCCTACGCCTACCTCGTGCGCAGCGTCCAGAACTACCCAGCGCCGGAGCGGATCGCGGAGGTCATGCGCGACGCCGGCCTGGTCGGCGTCCGCTGGATCGGCATGTCCGGCGGCATCGTCACGATCCACGTCGGCATGGTGCCGCCGCGGGAGAGCTGAAGCCGCGCACACCTGCATGCCTGGGACGCATCAGTCTTGACGGCACTCTACAATATGGCTATAATAGACATATGAAGACCGCCTCGATCAGCCAGCTCAAGAACGGCCTCAGCGGCTATGTGGACCAGGTGCGGGCCGGCGGGAGTGTCCTCGTGACAGATCGGGGCGTGGTCGTCGCTCGCCTGGAGCCCGTCGGCGCTCGACCTGACCCGATTGGGCGCCTGGAGCGCCTCG
The DNA here is from genome assembly GCA_963705215.1 of uncultured Chloroflexia bacterium. Taxonomy (GTDB): domain Bacteria; phylum Chloroflexota; class Limnocylindria; order Limnocylindrales; family CSP1-4; genus CTSoil-043. The sequence continues at coordinate 91,063 of CAVPJI010000012.1, forward strand.
AGCGCGCCGGCCTGGTGCGCGTCGGTCGCGGCGCGCCGCCGGTCGAGCTTCTGCGCCTGCCCGGCCCCCGGCCTCGCGGAGGGAGGGGCATCGTCGAAGCCGTCCTCGACGAGCGCCGCTCGGGCTGGTGAGGTACTGGGACACCTCCGCGATCGTGCCGCTGCTGGTCGATGAGGCCACGAGCGATGCCGTCAGGGACACCTTCGAAGCGGACCCAGCCATCGTCACGTGGTGGGGGACGGCCGTCGAATGCGTGTCGGCCCTCGCTCGACTCGAGCGGGAGGGCGCGATCACGCCGGCCGAGATGCAGCGCGCCAGCGAGCGCCTGGACGCGCTCGAGCTGACATGGGCGGAGGTGCAGCCGTCAGACCAGGTTCGCGCCCTGGCTTCTCGGCTGCTCCGCGTCCACATGCTGCGCGCGGCGGATGCGTTCCACGTGGCGGCCGCGCTCGTCGCGGCGGAGGGCCACCCCGGATCGCTGACCATCGTCTCGCTCGACGAGCGGCAGGTCCTCGCTGCCGAGCGCGAGGGCCTGCGCGCGGTCCAGCCGACGGCCTGACCACGGTCTTTTCCCTCCCGGGGCAGCGCCCGGGTTGACCCGCCCGGTCCCCGCGTGAGCGACGAGCGCGGTCATCCCTTGCGGCGGTAGCTCCAGATCGCGAGCGGGGCGAAGACCGCGACAAGGCCGACGATCCAGGCGGCCGCCAGGAGGATGGTGTCCGTCTGCGGCTGGCCCACGATCAGGCCGCGCGCGGCGTTCACCACCACGGTGACCGGGTTGGCCTCGGCGATCGGCTGGAGCCACTCCGGCATCGTCTCGACCGGCACGAACGCCGAGCTCACGAAGGTCAGCGGGAAGACGGGGATGAAGATCGCCCCCTGGGCGGCCTGGGCCGACTTCGCCCGCAGGCCGATGTTGGCCGAGAGCCAGCTGATGGAGTAGCCGAACAGGGTGATCAGGACGAGTGCGACGATGAACTCGGGCACCGACCCGTAGAAGCGGAACCCGATGAGAAAGCCGACGACCGTCATGACCATGACGGTGTAGGCGTTGCGCAGGAGGTCCGCGAACGTCTTGCCGATCAGCACGGCCGATGGCGCCATCGGCAGCGAACGGAAGCGGTCGATGATGCCCTTCTGCATGTCCTCGGCGAGGCCGACCGCCGTGCTGGTCCCGCCGAACACGACCGTCTGGACGAAGATCCCGGGCATCAGGAACGTGATGTAGCTGATGCCCGGCGTCTCGATCGCACCGCCGAAGACGACCGCGAACAGCAGGACGAACATGATCGGCGTGATGGTGTCGACCACCAGGAGCTGCGGGTTCCGGACCACCGCCAGCATCCAGCGCCAGGCGATCGTGATCGAGTCGGTGAGGATCCATAGCGGGGAGCGGCGGACGTTCGGGACCTCGCGGCGCGCCGCGGTGGCGACGGTGGCGGTCATGCCGCGTTCCTCCGGGTCGGGCGGCCGAAGCGGCGGCGCCTGCTCCTGGGCGTCGAGCTGACGTCGGGGGGTGTCTCGTCCTCTCGCGGGTTTCCGGTGAGTGCCAGGAAGACGTCGTCGAGGCTCGGCCGGTGCAGGGACAGCTCCGCGACCTCGAACCCTGCGCCATCGATCCGTCGGACGACCTCCGCGAGCGTGCCCGCCCCGTGGTGGACGGGGAGGCTGATCCGGCCCTCGCCCGCGTTCACGCGCGGCTCGGTCGCGGCAAGCGGGCGCAGGAGCTCCACCGCCTCGGCGGTCCGGCCGCTGTCGACGATCCGGATGTCCACGACGTCCTCGCCCAGGCGGTCCTTCAGCTCGGTCGCGGTCCCCTCGGCGATCACCAGCCCGTCGTCGATGACGGCGATCCGATCGGCGAGACGATCCGCCTCCTCGAGGTACTGCGTGGTCAGGAGGATGGTCGTTCCGTCCGCCACCAGGCTCTCGATGACGTCCCAGAGGCCCAGCCGGCTTGCCGGATCCAGGCCGGTGGTCGGCTCGTCGAGGAAGAGCACCGACGGCCGCCCGACCAGGCTTGCGGCCAGGTCGAGGCGCCGGCGCATGCCGCCGGAGTAGGTCCGGCCGGGCCGGCCGCCGGCATCGGTGAGGTCGAACGTGGCCAGGAGCTCATCGGCGCGCGCTCGCGCGAACGGGCGGCCAAGGTGCAGCAGTCGCCCGACCATCTCGAGGTTCTCGCGGCCGGTGAGGTTCTCGTCGACAGCGGCGTACTGGCCCGTCAGGCCGATCGCCGCGCGCACGGCGTCCGGTTCGCGAAGGACGTCGTGGCCCGCAACCGTGGCGCGACCGCTATCCGGATGAAGGAGCGTCGTCAGGATCCGGACGGCAGTCGTCTTTCCCGCCCCGTTGGGGCCCAGGAGCCCCAGGATCGTCCCGGCAGGGACGGCCAGGTCGATGCCTCGCAGGGCGTGAACGTCGCCGTAGGACTTGCGCAGTCCCACGGCGGAGATGGCGTGCTCTAGCATCGTTCCCTCGTTGTCCGACGGGTCAGGTCCCGGCGGCACTTCCTCTTCGGCCGTGCTCGCCCGACAGATGGCAAGGAATCGCAGTCCCGCACGTCGACGCTCAGTACCACGGCCAGGGGACGGCCGGCCAGTCAGGGTGCGGCTGCGGGAACCGCCCGGCGCGCATGAGGTCGTCCAGCCGGGCGCGCGTGGCGGCCAGCTCACCCGTTCCCAGGTGGGGTTCCAGCTGCCCCTCGAGGTGGGTAAGCGCTCGCTGCAGGAGGAGGAGCACGTTGATCTCGCGGTTCGCAAGCTTCGTGCCCCGCCAGCCCCAGAGCACCGTCCTCAGCTTCGGCTCGAGGGCGAAGGTGACCCCGTGGTCGACGCCCTGGATGATCCCGTCGGCCCGGACGAGTAGGTGCCCGGCCTTGCGGTCGGCGTTGTTCACGAGGGCATCGAAGAGGGCGATCCGGCGCAGCCGTGGATCGGCGGCCCGGATCAGTTCGACGACGTCGACGTCCTCGCGGACGTCGACCCAGAGCTGGAGCATGCCCGGCCCGGCCGGCGCGCTCTCGCGGAAGACCGTCGGCGGCACCACGTCCCACCCGGAGGCCTGCGACACGAGGAAAGCGGCGACCTCCCGGTGGGCGAGCGTCCCGTCCGGGAAGTCCCAGAGCGGCCGTTCGCCACGGATCGGCTTGTAGACGGCGGCGGCTACCGTTCCGCCCCGGCCGGGGACGTTCCCGTGGACGGCCGCCAGGAGGGTCGTGTTCGACGCCTGGACCAGGCGCCCGACGATCTCGATCTCGCCGTGCTTTAGGAACGGGACCGCGAGCGCCGGTGGCAGCGCGACCGCGGGCGGCAGCGCCGGCTCGGGCTCGTCCGGGATGGACGGCTCGGACGGCCACGCCTCGCCGGCCTCGTCGGGACGGCGCTCCTCGTCGCCGGGCGGCGTCAGTGGACGTACCCGTTGCGGCGCGGGCAGAGGTGGCCGGTCGGGTCGAGCGGCTGGCCGCAGAGCGGACAGGGCGGGCGACCGGCGGCGATCGTGCGGAGGGCCCGCTCGGCGAACGCACGGGCCCGCATCGGCGTCAGCCGCACCCGGACGAGATCGGGCCCGTCCGGGTCGTCGTCCGAGATCTCGAGCTCCTCCTCTCGCTCGTCGGCCTCGTCGTCCTCCTCATCGCCGTCCTCGTCGATCTCGATCCGGGCACGAGCCTCGACGACGATCTCATCGCTGTCGCCGTTCCAGGCCAGCGTCATCGTGCCGACCCGGAAGGCCTCCACGAGCGGCTCGTCGAGGGGCGCAATGTCGTCGTCGGCCGGGGCCAGGGCCTCGGGGACGGGCACGCCCAGGCGCGCAACCTCGGCCAGAAGCAGCGTCAGCCGCTCCGCCAGGACCGCGACCTGCACCTTCTCCAGGACGACGGAGACGAGCGAGCTGCCGCGCCTCGCCTGGAGGAAGAAGGTCCGGTTGCCGGGCTGGCCGACGGTGCCGGCGACGAAGCGATCGGGAAGGCCGTAGTCGTAGATGCGTCGAGACATGGCGGGAATCTACCCCGCCGGCTCGGTCTCCGGTTGCGCCGAGCCCTCCGGCGTCCACGACGGCATCTCCTCGCCCTGCTCCGCGACGACGATCTGGAGGCCCCCGAAGACCGTGCAGCCACCGATGTCGAGGCCCGGCGTGTCGGACGTCGGCTCCGCAACGCCGGCCGGCTTCATGATCCCGCCGAAGATGGCCGGGCCGGAGGTCCGGACGGGAACGCCGGGGGCGACGACCACGCGGGTGCCGGCGAAGACGGTCCGGATCTCGAGGTGTGCCCCGGCCGGGTCGAGCTTCGCCCCACGGAGATCGACGTCGGTGCCGGCGTACCACGAGACGACCCGCCCGCCTCGGAAGGTCGGGGCAGTGCTCGCGAACGAGGCCCCGTCCATCACGACGACGAGATCGATCTCGTCATCGGCCACGTCGGGCCGCGGCGGCGCGCTCTGCTTGAGCTTGAGCGCGGCGATGGAGCTGGCGATTCCCGCGACGATCGAGGCGCCGATGACGATCCCGAGCAGGCGGGCGAGGAAGCGGGCCATGAGATCCTCCAGGCTGAGGAAACGCGGATCCCGATCCTACGCCTCGCGCGCGGTCGCGGCCCGCTACATTGCGGGGATGGACGGGCCGGCCAAGCGTGAACAGGAAGCCGAGCGCCTCGAGGGAGCGATCTGGGGCCATCTCGTGGGCGATGCCCTCGGCGTGCCCTACGAGTTCCGCCCGCCGCAGGCGATCGGCAAGGTCCTCTTCGGAGCTCCGGGCACCCACGGACAACCCCCCGGCACGTGGAGCGACGACGGCGCCCTCATGCTCGCGCTGCTCGATTCGCTCGCGGCCCCGGACGGCGACGGTGGACGCGCCGGCGTCCGGTTCGACCCGGCCGACCAGGGGCGGCGGATCCGGCGCTGGTTCGACGAGGGCGCCTACACGCCCGACGGCGACGGGCGCTTCGACGTCGGGAACGCCACCCGGGCGGCCATCGACGCGCTCCACGCGGGCGTGGCTGCCGAGGCGGCGGGGAGCGTCCTGACCGACGGTCTCGGCAACGGATCGCTCATGCGGATCCTCCCGGTGGCGCTCGCCGGTCGCGGCCAGGACGACGCGACCCTGGTTCGCTGGGCGGTCACCGCCTCGGGCGTGACCCACGGCGCGGCGCTGCCCCGCGTCGCCTGCGCTCTCTACACGCTGCTCGCGACACGGCTCCTCGCGACGCCCGAGGCGCCCGGCGCCGCGCTCGCCGGCGCCCGCGACGCGCTCGACGCGCAGGTCGCCGACACGCCGCTGGCGGATGCGCTGGCCGATCTCCTCGGGTGGAGCCGGCGAACGGGCGGCGGCCACGTCGCCGACTCCTTCTGGTCCGCGTGGGAGGCGTTCGAGGGGGCCGACTCCTACGAGGCTGCGGTCACGCGCGCGATCCGTTTCGGCCACGACACCGACACGACCGCGGCCATCGCCGGCGGGCTGGCCGGGATCCGCTGGGGGATCGGGGGCATCCCGGCGGCCTGGCTGGCCGCGATGCGCGGCCACGACGTCGCCGGGCCGCTCGTCGACCGTCTCCTGGCCGGGGCCGGCTGGCGGACCTCGACCGGCAGCCCGATCCGGGTCGACTGGGTCCCGCTGGAGGAGGTGCCGGGGCTGGCCCTGGCCCCGGGCGCCCTCGGGATGACCCTCCTGCCCGGGAAGCGGCGGGACGGCTACAGCGGCCCGCACTGGCGCGACCCGGCGGCCGACGCCCGCCGGCTCCGCGACGTCCACGCCTGCGACACGCTCCTCCTGCTGGTCGAGGACGTGGACCTGGCGATGAGCCGCGCCTGGGCGACGATCCCCGCCCTCGAGGCCGCCGGGATCCGGGTCATCCGCCATCCCGTTCCCGACCTCGACGTACCCCGGGATTCGGCCGCCTACCGGGTCACCCTCGACGACGTGATGGCCCGGATCCGCGGCGGCGAACGGGTCGTGGTCGCCTGCCGCGGCGGCCTCGGCCGGACCGGGACGGCCGTCGCCTGCCTGCTCGTGGACGGTGGCATGCCGCCGGACGCAGCGATCGCGCGCGTGCGCGCTGCCCGGCCAGGAACCGTGGAGCGTCGGATCCAGGAGGACTTCGTCCGCGCCTGGGGCAGCCCCGGGGTTCTGACGTGACGCCCGGCCGCGTCGTCGTCGTCGGCTCAGTGAACGTCGATCTCGTCGTGGTCGCGTCCCATCTGCCCGGACCGGGCCAGACCGTGACCGGCGGCGACGTCGCCCGGCATCACGGCGGCAAGGGCGGCAACCAGGCGGTCGCGGCCGCGCGGCTGGGCGCGGACGTGGCGTTCGTCGGCGCCGTGGGCGATGACGACTTCGGCGTGGCGGCGCGGGCCGCTCTCGTCACCGAGGGGATCGACGTGACCCATCTGCTCGTCGCCCCGCGCCCCACCGGTGTCGCCCTGATCGTGGTCGACGAGCGGGCCGAGAACCTGATCGCGGTGGCTCCGGGTGCGAACGCGGCACCGACGCCCGCGTCCGTGACAGCCGCCCTTCTGGCGCTGGCGATCGGTCCCGGCGACGTCGTCCTCGTCTCATGCGAGATCCCGCCCGAGGCGATCCGTGCCGCCCTCGCCGCAGCGCGCGCCGCGGGGGCCACCTCCGTCCTTAACCCGGCGCCTGCGGACAGGCTGGACCCGGCCACGATCGTCCTGGCCGATGTGCTGACCCCGAACGAAGGCGAGCTCGCGCTGCTGGCCGGAGGCGTCACGGGCAGGCCCGGGGCCGGCGCGGACGCAGGCGCCGCAACCGCGGACGCAGGCGCCGCAACCACGGACGAGCAACCGGCCGCGACCGCGCGCGCCGCCGATGTCGAAGTGCTCGCCCGCCGACTCCTGGCCCGTGACGCCGGTCGTGCCGTCGTCGTCACCCTCGGCGCTGCCGGGGCGCTGGCCGTGCCGGCGGACGGTCAGGCGCTCGCGATCCCCGCGCTCCACGTGGTCCCGGTGGACACGACCGGGGCCGGAGACGCCTTCAACGGCGCCCTCGCGGCAGGGCTCGGGGCGGGACTGCCGCTCAACGCTGCCGCCCGGCAGGCCGTTGCCGCAGCCGGGCTATCCACGATGCGTCCCGGCGCACGGGGCGGCATGCCGACGGCCGCAGAGCTGGCGGCGGTTTCGGGAAGGTGACCGCGCGGCGTCCATGCCCGCCAGGGACCGTTGCCGCGGCCGCACCGACGACGCGGCAGGCAGGAGGGTGAGCATGCAGACCGTCGATCTCAGCCGTTTCGAGGTCCTGACCTTCGATTGTTACGGGACGCTCATCGACTGGGAGGCGGGGATCGCCGCCGGTCTCCGCGCAGTTCTCGAGCCGCGGGGCATCGCCGTCGGGGAGGAGGACCTTCTCGAGCGGTACGCGCGCCACGAGGCTGCCGTCGAGGCCGGAGCGTACGCGCCCTACCGCGAGGTCCTGGCCCGCTCGCTGCGCGGCGTTTGCGCCGAGCTGGGGATCGAGCCGACCGGGGCGGAGGCAGCGGCCTTCGGAGGATCGGTCGGCGACTGGCCGGCATTCCCGGATTCTGCGGGCGCCCTGGCCCGCCTTGCGAAGCACTACCGGCTCGCCGTCGTTACCAACTGCGACGACGACCTGTTCGCGGCGTCGAACCGTCGGCTGGGAGTGACCTTCGATTGGGTGATCACCGCCCAGCAGGTCGGCAGCTACAAGCCGAGCGAGCGCAACTTCGAGGTTGCCTTCGAGCGGATCGGCGTGCCGCGCGGCCGGATCCTCCACGTCGCCCAGAGCCTCTTCCACGACCACGTGCCGGCGAAGCGGCTGGGTCTGGCGACGGCCTGGATCGACCGCCGCCACGGTCGCCCGGGCAGCGGCGCCACGCCCCCCGCCTCGGCGACGCCGGACCTGGTGGCGCCTGACATGGCAACGTTCGCGGACCTCGCCACGAGCGCGGCGCCCGCGTAGCGCGGCCCCGGGAGACGGGCCCGACCGCGGCCCTCACGTCCGCGCGGGACCAGCGGCCGTCGTTTCCGGGCGGGACCAGTCAGAACACGCGGCGAACGCCCGGCAGCCGCTTGAGGACCAGGGCGCTCACGGCCAGCGACCCGGCCAGCGTCACCGCGACCAGGATCGTCGCCTTAACGAGCGAGGGAGCGGCCAGGTCAAGGAGGACGTACGCCAGCGGATAGAGGATCAGCGGGTGGACGTAGTAGATGCCGAACGAGTTGGCGCTGAGCGTCCTCCACGCGGGCCCCGCGCCGTTGACCCACCCATGGAAGACGGCGATGCCGGCGATGACGGCGCTGAGGCAGAACGCGGCGAACAGGAGCGCCGCCACCGCCCGCTCGGGCACCGTCGTCGGCAGGCCGCTCATCCGGAAGGTCAGGTAGGCGAGGCCGGTCAGCACGCAGCCCCAGCCCCACGGCCCCAGGTCCGGCCGGAAGCCGGTCGCGCTGAACCAGCCCCGCCGTTCCGCGTAGATCCCGAGGACGAAGTAGCCGACGTAGAACGCGATCCGCGCCGGCTGCACGACCAGGAACCACCCGAAGGGCTGCCAGTCGTCGAGGCCGAAGGCGGGCGAGAAGAGGGTCGAACCCGCCGCCGTCAGGGCGATGAAGGCCACGAACAGGCGCCCGCGCGGCTGCTCCACCCGCGGCACGCTGGCCTGCAGGCGGGCGCTGGCCGCGTACACCCAGGCCAGCAGGAGGAAGAGGGCCATGAGGACGCCCAGGAACCAGTAGACCGCCTGCTGGAACATCGGCCCCCAGAAGTCGGTGGTCCAGAACTCCAGGTAGCCCATCGGGTTGCCCCGTGAGACGTAGATCATGTAGGTGACGAGCGGAGCAAGGAAGATGACCGCGAAGATCCAGGGGATGGCGAGGCGCACGAGCTTCTCGCGGACGAACCCGTCCAGCCCTCGCCGCTGGAGCGAGGGGAGCGCGAAGTAGCCGGCGACGAAGAAGAGGGCGGGCATGTTCGGCACGTCGACCACGAGCACGAGCCACGTGAAGACCTGGCTCCGGTCCGGGTCCAGGACGTACCACCATTCCGGGGCGAACAGCATGTAGGTGATCGAGGCGTGGAGCACGACCACCATCACGATGACGAAGGCGCGCAGGTTGTCAAGGAAGAACAGCCGTGGCCGGTCGGTCATCGCGGTCCTCTCGCGGTGCGGAGATGGTCCTGCCAGGCCGCGAGCGCCCTACCTCGAGCCCGGCACCCCACCCGCGAGCGTAGGCAGACCGCGTCGCTGGCCGGCAGGGCCGCATGGCCCGCGCAGGCGATCCGGACAGCCGCTTCCCCGACCGTGGACCTTCTTCCATGGCGGGCTATGACTCCTGGCCGGTGTCCGCGGGGACAGACCGGGCCTACGGTACGGCCAGCGAACGGACCGCCAACATCCGGACCACTTCCGGCGGCGCGTCGACCCTCCGGCGGGATGTCGGGCGGCGGCGGAGCCGGATACCCTTTCCGACCCGGCGGTCCGTTCCGATTCGCGGCGCCGTGCCGGCTCGCAGCCGACGGCCGGGCCCGGCGCTGCGCTCAGGGGCGGGCGGCCAGCTCGTCCAGGTAGGCCCGGATCTCCGGAACGGCCGTGAGCCGTCGCTCGAAGTAGTCGTTGACCGCGCGCAGCGCCTCCACCTTGACCTCGTCGACCTCCGCGCTGCGGCCGGCGGAGCCACGGCGGCCCCGCAGGTTCGAGCGGACTTCGAGGAGGTGGCGCACCATCTCGGCCTCCGAGCGGCCGTCGAGGGCGGCGATGGCCGACATGATGAGGTCGTCGGTCTGCCTCACCAGGACGTCGTAGTCGAAGCTCGCGCCGGGCCGATCCGCCTCGTCGAGGGTGCGGATCTGCGCGGCGACCTGGTAGAGGACGGTCGTCGGCTCGTCGAAGAGCTCCCGGAGGTACGCCGCCTCGGCGTAGCGGCCGGTCAGCCGGAAGATGTTGTACATCCGCCGGGCCGCCTTGCCGTAGTTCGGGTCCTTCGTCGTGTACTTGATCACCTCGTGCTCGAGCTGGTCGACGTAGTCGTCGACCGCATCGGCCGATAGCTGGCTTACCAGCCGGGTGAAGAGCGGGAGCGACTCCGCCTCGAGGTAGACCTCCTGGAAGTAGGGATCGACGAAGCCGTCGAGGGCGACGATCGTGCCGTCGGGCGCCTCCCACGTGACGTCGAGCATGTTGCTCGCGTTCGCGAGGGCGCGGCGCACCGGATCTGCCACGATCCAGTCCAGCTTGCACCAGCCGGGCTCGGTGGCGGCCTGGTCCCACGTCACCGCCGCCGCGCCGCCGTCCCGGACGACCGCGATCCGGCCGGCCGTGACCTCGTCGGCCGTCCATGAGATCGGGCTCCCTGCGCTCACCGGCCGGCCGTCGCGCTCCGCGTCGAACGGGTAGCTGCCGAACTTCACTTCCCAGAGGCGATAGGTTGGCCCGACGCGCGTCGCGAGCGCCTTCTCCCGGATGACATCGGCCAGGATCGCGCAGGCGGCCGCACGGGTGGGCGCGCTGATGTGGATCCGCTCGAAGTAGTCGCAATCGCCGGGATAGGACTGGACCTTGCCCTGGGCGGCCGAGCCGGAGAGCGCGAGCGCCGTGAGCACCGTGGGCGGCCGGTCGGGGAAGCCCACGATCTCGCCAATCGCCCGGAAGCGGGCCAGGTCCCGGGACGAGAAGTCGAGCATCGACACGCGGTGCCCGTAGATGCCGCTGTCCACATCGACGACGACGTCGCCGACGCCGGACTCCTCGGCTTCAAGGGCCGCCACCCATTGGGCGGCTTCAGCCTCGTCGATCTCCACGCCGAGATGCCGGGCGGATTCGATCACCGCGTCCAGGGCCGCCCGCCCGCCGTCGTCGCTCATGCTGACCCCCGTCTCTCAACGATCATGAAGGCGTCTAGTATCGGGCGATCACACTTCGAGGACCGGCCCGTGGACGCAGAGACCTGGATCAGCGTGGACGTAGAGACGTCCGGGCCCTCGCCCGGGACGGGGAGCCTCCTCGCGATCGGGGCCTGCCCCGTGGACCGGCCGGAGGAGGGGATCGAGCTCCTGCTGCGCCCCGACCCGACGCTGCCCTGGAGCGAAGAGGCCGAGGCCGTCCACCGCCTGGGACGCGAGCGGCTCGCCCGCGAGGGCCTGGAGCCCGGCGAGGCGATGAGGCGGTTGGAGGCATGGCTGGAGCGCGTCGTCCCGGCCGGCGCCCGCCCCGTCTTCGTCGGCTTCAACGCCCCGTTCGACTGGATGTTCGTAGCGGAGTACTCGTGGCGGCACCTGGGCCGCAATCCCTTCGGGATGAGCGCCCTCGACCTCAAGGCGCTCTACCTCGGCCGCCACCTCGGCGAGGGAATGACGTGGGCCGAGACCTCGAGCGACCACGTCCGCGCGCGCTACCCGGTGGACCTCCCGCACACGCACGGGGCGCTCGACGATGCTCGCGAGCAGGCGGCGATCTGCCGGCTCATGCTCGAGGAGGCGCGACGGTCGGGCGGTTGACGGGCGTCACCCGCGGCGGTAGATCCCCGCGTCGCGCGTCATCAGCCCATGCTCCACGAGGTGGCGCCGCAGCGACGCGACATCCGCGTGGAAGAGGGCCAGCCGGGCGTTGACCTCAACCTCCGGGTACGGCCGATCCTCGGCGAAGCAGCGCTCCCGCAGGTAGCGCAGCACGACCTCCTTCTTCTTCTCCTGCGCCGGGATCGCCACGAGGCGCCCGTCGACGATGAACGCCCGCAGCACCTTGGCGTCGAACGCCGGGAGCGCCTCACCGTCGGGCCCGGGGAGTGTCGCCGCCCGCTCTCGTGCCCGCTCGAGATCCCCGAGCTGGCGGCCGAGCGCCTGGAGGCGGTCCACCCGCAGCGTGTACTCCACGTACGGGTGGCTTGGGCGACCCTGGACCAGGCCGGCCGCCTCCAGCCGCTTCAGGTGGTGGACGACGGTTCCCGGCGTGAGCTCTACGGCCGCGGCCAGCACCTCGACGGTGTACGGCCGCGCCGCGAGCAGGCCGACGATCCGCAGTCGCGACGCGTCGGACAGGGCCTTGAGGGTGAGGAGCAGGTCTGCGTCCATGGCCGACAGATCGTGCCAGACGATTTGATGTCTGTCAAACCGTTCGTATGGGAGCTAGCGGCGGACGGGCGGACGGTCAGGCGCCCCGGTCCGCGGGATCGGCGGTGGCTCGCGACTCGACCAGCGTCGTCGGCGCGTTGTGGATCGCCGGGATGCGGCCCAGGCGCCCGGCCTGGTAGTCCTCGAACGCCTGGATCACCTCGGCGCGGGTGTTCATGACGAACGGGCCCATCCAGGCGACCGGCTCCCGGATCGGACGTCCGCCCAGGATCAGCACGTCGAGGTTGGGGCTGCGGCGCTCCTGGACCGGCGCGGCGTCCATCGCCAGGGCGTCGCCGGGGCCGAAGACGGCAAGCTGCCCTGTCTCCACCGGCCGCCGTTCCGCGCCGACGGTGCCCTGCCCGGCCAGGACGTACAGGAGCGCGTTGTAGTCAGCACGCCAGGGAACGGAGAGCCGGGCGCCGGGGCTCAGGGTGGCGTGGACCAGGGTCATCGGCGTGTAGGTTGAGCCGGGGCCGGCGTGCCCGGCGACCTCGCCCGCGATGACCCGGACGAGCGCGCCGCCGTCGGCGGACGAGACGAGCGCGACCTCCCGCGCCCGCAGGTCCTGGTAGCGCGGCGCGGACCACTTGAGCTCGCGGGGCAGGTTCACCCACAGCTGGATCCCGTGGAAGAGGCCCCCGCTCACGACGAGCGCCTCGGGGGGCTTCTCGATGTGCAGGATCCCGGCGCCGGCGGTCATCCACTGCGTGTCGCCGTTCGTGATGACCCCGCCGCCGCCGTTCGAGTCGCTGTGCTCGAAGGTGCCGTCCATCATGTAGGTGACGGTCTCGAAGCCGCGATGCGGGTGCCACGGGGTGCCTTTCGGCTCGCCCGGGGCGTATTCCACCTCGCCCATCTGGTCCATGTGGACGAACGGGTCGAGATCGGCGAGGTCGACGCCGTGGAAGGCCCGGCGAACCGGGAAGCCCTCGCCCTCGAACCCGCGCGGCGCGCTCGTGACCGTGCGCACGGGACGCTGGCGGGACGCGATCGGGTCCGGGTCGGGGATCCGGGGCAGGACGGTGATGTCGTCGACGGTGATGGCGGGCATGGCCGGTTCGATCCTGTAGCTGTGTGGCGGCTCCTGGCGCCGTCCTCTATAGGGAGATAGTTGCACACGCAACTACCGTCGTCAAGCTGCGGTCGATCGCAGGCGCGGCTGCCCGCGCCCCGCTCCGTGCGGCAGGCCCTGGACTGCCGGCACAGGCGCGTCCCGCAGCCCGGGAGGTCGTCGTGTCCCGTCTCCTGCGCCGCGGGCTCGGTGTCGCGGCTCTCGTCACGGTCGTGGCCGCCACCGCGCTGGCGGTCGCTGCCTGCGGCGGCGGGTCGACCGGAGCCGCGACGGTCGCCCCCCGCACGGTGCGCGACGACCTCTTCGCGGACGTCATCGCCTACACGACCAAGGGCGAGATGGCAGCCCACGAGGCGCTGATCCTGGCCATGATCGAGTCGCTGACCTACCCGCCGTCGTGACGGGTGCCGACGAGCGGGACCGCGAACCGTGCCGGGACTCGGGATCGCGGCCCCGTTCGGCTGTATCGTGCGTCGGGAGATTGCCCACGGGACTGGTGGGCTCGTCCCAGCCGGAGGCCGGAGATGCTCGAGACCACGCCACGCCGGGTGACCATCTACTCGCTGCTCGACGTCGTCGAGGGAACGGTGGACCTCAATGCCGCGGCGCCGCGGCTCACGGACTGGCTCGCGGGCGGATACGACTGGCTTGTCCTGCGCGACGCGCGGGTGATGCCGCGCGACAGCAGCCGCGTCGTCGACATCCCGCTCATCAGGGTCAACATCGCGCGGGTGGAATGCCTGATCGACGAGGACGAGCACGTGAGGGATGCGCGTTTCGTCGCGCCGCGGACCCTGACCCGGATCGACGCCCGCTTCTCGTCGGGCCTCATCGTGAGCGGCGACATCTCGCTGCCCGAGGGAGCGACGTGGATGACAGCGGTCGACGTCATCGACGACGACGATCGCCTGAAGCCGCTCGGCAACGCTCTCCTCGTCGACGGTGGTCGGGTCGTCCGGCGCGACGTGACGGCGCTCGTGCGACTCAAGGCGGCCCTGTACCTGCACCAGGACGACAACAACCAGCTCATCGCGCGCCTCGTCGAGGAGCAGCCCACCGCGGACCCGACGGTGTAGTCGGATCGGCGCTGTCGCGCCGGGCCGCCCGTTAGCTCGCGTCCGCGTGGTCGAATTCGGCGACCAAGTGGCCGTGGGCCGGGGTGCTGTCGCGCACCATCAGTCCCCGGCCGCTCGTGTGGAGTCCGCCCGGCCGAACACCGCGCCGAACAGGGCACGGCCGACCGTCCCGCCCGCGAACATCCCGATACCCCCGCCCAGTATTGACAAGTGGGTTGACAAGAGGCCGTCTGCGGGCGCACTATCCGTATGAACCGGCGTGTCAAGTCTTGACACGCCCGTACGCATGTCCGGCGCCGGATGCCCGCGGGAGCAGTTGGGGCCGGCCGGACGGGGGTCTCAGGAAACCGACACGGGCCGCCTCGCGAGCCCGCCACGCAGCTGCCGCACCGCGCATTCGCCTGCAGGAGAACCACGTTTGGCCGTCGGCGTCGCAGCCGAAGTGAAGAGCAAGCTGACCGTCCTCGACGTGGTCGGGGAGACGGTCGCGCTCAAGAAGGCGGGGACCACCTACAAGGGCCTCTGCCCCTTCCACGGCGAGAAGACGCCGAGCTTCATCGTCACGCCCGGGCGCGAGAGCTGGCACTGCTTCGGCTGCGGCGAGGGCGGCGACATCTTCAGCTTCGTCATGCGCCGCGATGGCCTCGCGTTCCCGGAGGCGCTCAAGATCCTGGCCAGCCGCGCCGGCGTCGAGATCGACGAGCGGACCTCCCGCGAGGACGCCCGCCGCCGGCATCTCCACGCCGTCGTCGAGTCGGCCATCTCGTTCTATCACGCCGTCCTGACGAAGTCGCCCACGGGCGAGCGCGCCCTGGCCTATCTGCGCGAGCGCGGCTTCACCGACGAGACGATCGAATGGGCGAATCTTGGCTGGGCGCCGCCCGACTGGGACGCCCTGGGCCGAACGCTGGAGAAGCGTCGCCAGATCGGCATGGCCGACCTGATCGAGGCGGGGCTCGCCACGCCGCGCAAGGGCGGCAACGGCGTCTACGACCGCTTCCGCGCCCGGGTCGTCTTCCCGATCCGCGACGCCACGGGCAACGCCACCGGCCTCGGCGGCCGCATCCTGAAAGCGCCCGACGGCACCGACCCGGAAGGTCCGAAGTACCTCAACTCGCCGGCGACCCCGCTGTTCGACAAGAGCCGCACGCTCTACCTGCTCGACCGGGCGAAGGCGCAGATCCGCAAGACCGGCACGGCGGTCATCGTCGAGGGCTACACGGACGCCCTCATGGCCCACCAGGCCGGCTTCACGAACGTCGTTGCGAGCCTCGGGACCGCGCTCACGCCGGGCCAGGTCGCCCTGCTCATCCGCTACGCGGCGAAGAAGATCGTCCTCGCCTACGACGTCGACCCGGCCGGCGAGAAGGCCGGCACCCTGGGCGTCACCTCGCTCGAGTCGCTCACCCGGCAGCTGGCCGCCGGCGAGACCGACGTGGAGCTCGACGAGGTCCGCGTCGCCCGGCTGCCCGACGGCAAGGACCCGGACGAGACGATCCGCGAGAGCCCCGACGCCTGGCGCGAGGCGATCCGGACCGCACTCCCGATCGTGGAGTACCTCATCGAGTTCCATGCCCGCGGCGCCGACCTGCGCACGACCGGCGGGCGGGCGCGTTTCATCGACGCGATCCTCCCCACGCTCCGGACGGTCCGCAACCCGGTCCTGCGCGACGGCTACCTCCAGACGCTTCGCCAGGTCTCCGGGGTGGAGGAGCGGGTGCTGCTCGAGGCGCTCCACCGAGCGCCGGACGGCGGACGGGGCGGTCCGGGGCACGGCGGCGGGGGTTCCGGCGCGGCGGGCGGCGGGCGGATCTCGGCGGATTCGGTCATGTCGTCGCCCGACGCCTTCGACCCAAAGGCCATCCTGCGCGCGATCACGGCAGTCGAGCGCGAGCTCCTCCGCTTCCTCCTCCTCGCCCCCGAGCTCCAGGGCGAGTACGTCGAGCGCCTGCCGGCCTCGGATCTGCCCTCGACCCCCGCCCGCGAGCTCTGGTCGGCCGTGCTGGCCGTGCGCGAGGCGGGGCCGTACACGTCGGAGGCCGTCTACGCCCGCCTGGACCCCGAGACGCAGGCGCTCATGGCCGCGCTCCTCGGTGGCACGAGCGTCTCGGCCGCGGCCGGCGCGTCGGGCGTGAGCGTGGTCGGCCGGACGGACGCCGGGCTGGCGGAGCAGGGGATCGAGCAGTGCCTCCTGCGCCTCGAGCTCGACCGCCTGGAAGACCGCGACCGCTTCACGCGCGTCGAGCTCGCCGAGGCCGAGCGCGACGGCGACCGCCCTGCCATCGACCGGCTCATGACCGAGATCTCCCACCACAACGAGAACCGACGCGCGATCGATCGGCGCCTCGAGCAGGCCAGCCTGCTATCGAAGCCGACGGCGCGCCCAGCTGGAGGACGACGATGACCCCCACCGATCCCGCCGACGCAGCGCTCGTCGACGCCGTGCTTGCGGCGACGCCTCGCCGTCGCCGCGCCGCGGCCGCCGAGGTCAAGGCTGTCTCGGCCGCCTCGCGCGCCGCTGCGCTTCCCGACGCTGAGCCCAGCGTCGGCCTCGCTGGGCTGGACCCCGATGCCGACCTCGCGGGCGCGGTCCCGATCGCGCTCGCTGTCGACCCCGACGGCGTGCCGCTGGACGCCGAGCCCGGTCCGGCGGAGCTGGCCGGCGAGGACGTGGAGCTGGGCGATGACCCGGCCGACCTCGCCACGGTGATCGTCCCGGGCCTCGTGGCCGACGCGACCGACGCGGTGGCGACGGTAGACGCCCCGGTCAAGCTCGACGCAAAGACGCTCGAGGAGCCGACCGCCGAGGAGCTCGAGGCCCTCTCGGCCGACATGATCGGGATCGACGACCCGGTCCGGATGTACCTCAAGGAGATCGGGAAGGTCGCCCTCCTGACCGCCGAGGAAGAGGTCGTCCTGGCGAAGGCGATCGAGCTCGGCGAGTGGATGGTCGAGGCCCCGGCGAAGGCGATCGTCAGCCTCCACGAGTGGACCCTGCACGAGACGGAGCGCAAGACCCGGACGCTCAAGCCGCAGCATCGGCTTCCCCTCGGCGATGAGGCGCACCGGATGGTGAGCGCGGCGATCGCGAACGAGAGCGCGGCCGAGCTCCTCGTCCCGCACCCGGACTTCCACCTCCTCAAGGCGGGCAGGACGGCCCAGTCGGACGGCACGAAGGTGCTGCTCCGCGAGGCCAAGAAGCTCCTGGCGGCGTACAACGAGGCACTGGCTCCGGACGCGTTCGTCACGCTCCTCGACTGGGCCTACTTCGCGGTCCACAACGGCGACCTCGACTCGCGCGACAACGTCGGCCTGCGCGCGATCTACGACTGGACCCGCGACGACGTTGCCTTCCCGGCGCTCGAGCGCTGGATCGAGACCGGCCATGACGCCGACCTCCTCAAGCACATGGGCTTCGACCCGGAGGTGCCGCTCAGCACGAAGCTGCGCGACCGCAAGGGCGAGATCGTCAAGATCGGCCGCGACGCGCGCGAGCAGCTGACGTCGGCCAACCTGCGCCTGGTTGTCTCGATCGCCAAGAAGTACATCGGGCGCGGGATGTCGTTCCTGGACCTGATCCAGGAGGGGAACATCGGCCTGATCCGGGCAGTCGAGAAGTTCGACTACGAGAAGGGCTTCAAGTTCTCCACCTATGCCACGTGGTGGATCCGGCAGGCGATCACGCGCGCGATCGCCGACCAGGCGCGCACGATCCGCATCCCGGTCCACATGGTCGAGACGATCAACCGGCTCATCCGGGTGTCGCGTCAGCTGCTCCAGGAGCTGGGTCGTGAGCCGACGGTCGAGGAGATCGCCGAGGCAATGTCCAAGGGCCAGGAGGTGGTGGTCACCCCCGAGAAGGTCCGCGAGATCATGAAGGTCAGCCAGGAGCCGGTCTCGCTCGAGACGCCGATCGGCGAGGAGGAAGACTCCCACCTCGGCGACTTCATCGAGGACCGGGGCGCCCTGGCTCCCGCCGAGGCCGCGTCGCACCAGCTTCTCAAGGAGCAGGTGGAGGCGGTCCTGGACTCGCTGACGGGCCGCGAGCGGCGGGTCCTGCAGCTGCGGTTCGGCCTGGAGGACGGGCGGGCCCGCACCCTGGAGGAGGTCGGCCGCGAGTTCAACGTGACCCGCGAGCGAATCCGCCAGATCGAGGCCAAGGCATTGCGCAAGCTCCGCCACCCGTCGCGCAGCCGCAAGCTCAAGGATTACCTGGAGTAGCCGTAGCGTCGCACGCTGGCAGCGGAAGCGGCACCATGTACGGACTTTGCCGGATCCTGAGCCGACTGCTCCCGAGCCGCCGCCTGCAGCCTGCGAGTCCGTTGCTGCGCCGCCAGCATCCGTGTCTCCCACACGAGCGCCACGTCGTTCATCTCCACCTGCCACCAGACGACCATCACGGAGTGGCTCTTCGCCGACAGACGCCTTGTTGTCCTTGAGCACATGCGCGCTGACGGCGAGGTACGCCGGACAACCCGTCGAGGGACCCGCCGGACTTGACCCTCCTGCTCGAATCTCTCCGGGTACCCTGACCGCATCGCCCCTTGACCACGACCCCGGCTCCGCACCGGGCGCTCCGCTCCGTCCGCGGGATGGGACGCGCACCGGGCGTCCGGGGGCCGTTCGCCTCTAGCCAGTCGGTATAGCGCCTCACACCGCTGCAGCCGACGGCGGGGCCACCCGCTGATCGGTGCCACCGTCCGGGAGAAGGTGCGGAGGCGAGCGGATGACCGACGCTGGAGAGTCCGAACACCCGGCAAGCGTTGCCCAGCGCGGGCACGGCGGGGAGCCGGCTCACGCAGGCATCGACACCGCGGGCTGGCTGATCAAGGCGGGGGTGGCCGTGGTCGCCGTCTTCTTCATCGGCTACGGGTTGTTTCTCGGCTTGGTCATCGCACCGTTGTGTCTGAGCGGGAAGTGTGGTCCGCTCTTCTTCGCCCCGATCATCCCCATCGTCCTCGGCCTGCTGGCGATCTGGGTGGGACGAGGTGCCCTCAGCGGCAACCTTGCGGGCCTGATCGTCGTCGGTCTCCTTGGCGCCGCGATGGTCGCCTACGCTCTCCTCGTCGGAGTTCAGATCGTCCTCTGGGCAGTGCAGTACGCGAGGCTGGACGCTGCCATGCTCTGGACCTTCGTTACCGGGTTCGTCGGCTTCATGCTCCTCGCGGGAGTCGGCGGCCGGCTACGGGAGCGTCGCCGGATGAAGCGGGCGCGCCTCTGACAGGGCTGATCCACAGTCGATCCCGACCCGCGCCGGCCGCAATCGACGACACACACGCTCGCCCCTAACCCGGCCCCCCGGCTCCGCACCGGGCGCCCTGCTCTCTTCGGAGATTGGCGCACCGGGCGTCCGGGGGCCGTTAGCCTCTCGCCAGATGCCCGATTGCCGCGCACGATGAGCGGTTGGCGGGAGGCTCTGACACGCGGCCCAAATCCGTGCCGCCGGGACCGCGCCGAGCCACTGGCGAGACCGACCCGCTACGTGCGTCCCAGGAGGGGTCTTGATGGACGGGCGCACATCTCTGGCGCGAGTGATAGCCGGGCTGGCCCTTGTCGGACTGTTGGGCGGGTGCGCCTCGAGCGAATCCCTGTCGCCTCCGACAGCGACGTTCGCAGCGACGAGCGTCCCCGCGACGGCAGCCGCCACACCGTCGGCCACCGTTGCTCGCGCGACCCTCACGCCGGGGCAGCCCCACATCTACTGGGCGAACACCTCTGGGGTGACCCCGGAGGGCGAGTCGATCGGCGCCGCCAACCTCGACGGGACCGGGGCGATCGAGGAGTTCATCATGGTTCACGGCCTCCCCGGCAAGCCGGTCGTCGTCGGCCCCTACATCTACTGGGGCGACCCCGAGGGCGCGGGGGTCGGTGTGGCGATCGGACGGGCAAACCTCGACGGCAGCAACATCGACCACAGCTTCATCACCGGCGTCGACAGTCCGTGCGGGCTCGCGAGCGACGGCACGTACCTCTACTGGGCCAGCTGCGGTACGTTCAACAACGGCTCGACGATCGGACGGGCCAGGCTCGACGGCACGGGCGTGAACAACCGCTTCATCACCGGCGCCAACCTCCCCGTCGCGGTCGCCGTGGACGGCAGCCACATCTACTGGTCGAACTACGCGGAGGGCTCGGAGGAGAGGTCGACGATCGGCCGCGCCAACCTCGACGGCAGCGACGTGGACCAGGAGTTCATCACCGACGCCAACGGTCCCAGCGGGGTGGCCGTCGATACCAGCCACATCTACTGGTCCAGCATGGGCTACTTCTGGAGCGGCTCGACGATCGGCCGCGCCAACCTCGACGGCAGCGACGTGGACCACCAGTTCATCACCGGCGTCGAGGTTCCCTGCGGGGTGGCCGTGAAAGGCGCCTACCTGTACTGGGGCAACGCGGGCACCGACAACAAGGGCAGGATGATCGGGCGGGCCAAGCTCGACGGCAGCGAGGTCAACCGGAGCTTCATTGACGCAGGACCGGCTCCCTGCGGGTTCGCTTTCGATCACTGACCGCCCTTGGCACCGACGTTCCGTCCCCGGCTCCGCACCGGGCGCTCCGCTCCATCCGCGGGATGGGACGCGCACCGGGCGTCCGGAGGCCGATGCGTGTCCGGCAGCGATCGTGGCTGTCTGCGCCGACGTCCGCCGGTCCGGAGATCGCCCTACTCTGGGTGGCCCTGATCCTGCGCCGCTCGCCAGCGGACACCAGCGGACACCGGGGGAACAGCCTGGAGTAGGGGAGCCGCAGCAGGCCCGGGCGCGGAATCGGCTCA
Source organism: uncultured Chloroflexia bacterium (assembly GCA_963705215.1). GTDB lineage: Bacteria > Chloroflexota > Limnocylindria > Limnocylindrales > CSP1-4 > CTSoil-043. The sequence continues at coordinate 112,058 of CAVPJI010000012.1, forward strand.
GGCGAGGGCGCAGCCCGCGCGCGACCGGGGCCGAGTGTGCACGAACCTTGCACGGGGGCGTGGGCGAGGGCAAAATCGGGCTCCCCCCGGTCGGGAGGAAACCCGAGGAGGCGCACGGTGTCCGAGCTGTTCCCCGTCAAGCCCCACATCGCCGCACGGTCGCACCTCAGCAGCCGGCAGGAGTATGACCGGCTCTACCGCCTCTCCCTGGACAACCCCGATTGGTTCTGGTCGGAGCAGGCGAAGACGATCAGCTGGTTCCATCCCTTCCAGGTGGTCTTCGACGCCGACTACGATGAGGTGGACTTCGCCTGGTACTCCGCGGGCCGCCTCAACGCGTCGTTCAACTGCGTCGACCGGCACCTCCAGGACATCGGTGACCGCACCGCGATCATCTGGGCCCAGGACGAGCCCGGCGCCTACCAGCACATCACCTACCGGGAGCTGAAGCACAACGTCGGACGCGTGGCGAATGTCCTCCACTCGCACGGCATCCGGCGCGGCGACCGGGTCGGCATCTACATGGGCATGATGCCCGAGCTCGTCTACACCATGCTGGCGTGCGCGCGGATCGGGGCAGTGCACACCGTCGTCTTCGGAGGGTTCAGCTCGGAGGCCCTGCGCGATCGCATCGTCGACGCCCGCTGCCGCATCGTCGTAACTGCGAACGAGGGCCTGCGCGGCGGAAAGCACATCCCCCTCAAGCTGACCGTGGATCGCGCCGTCGAGGGCATGTCGATGGTGGAGACCGTGCTCGTGGCGCGGCGCACCGACCACGAGGTCCCCATGACCGCCGGCCGCGACTTCTGGCTGGATGAGGAGTGTCGCAAGCAGCGCTCGACCTGCACGAACGAGTGGATGGGTGCCGAAGACCCGCTCTTCATCCTCTACACGTCGGGCAGCACCGGCAAGCCGAAGGGCCTCATGCACACGACGGGCGGCTACCTCGTCTACGCGGCCTTCACCCACAAGATGGTCTTCGACTATCACCCGGGCGACATCTACTTCTGCGCCGCGGACGTGGGCTGGATCACCGGCCACACGTACATCGTCTACGGCCCGCTCGCGAACGGGGCCACGACGGTGATCTTCGAGTCCACGCCAACCCACCCGGATCCCGGCCGCTACTGGCGCATCGTGGATGACCTCGGCGTCAACATCTTCTACACGTCGCCGACCGCCCTCCGCGGCATCGCCCAGGGTGGAGATGATTGGGTGAAGCGGTACCGTCGCGACTCGCTGCGGGTGCTCGGGAGCGTTGGGGAGCCCATCAACCCAGAGATCTGGCGCTGGTATCACGACGTGGTGGGCGAGAGTCGTTGCGCGGTCGTGGACACCTGGTGGCAGACGGAGACCGGGGGCATCCTCATCACGCCCCTGCCGGGAGTCACCCCGACGAAGCCTGGTTCGGCCACCCTGCCGTTCTTCGGGGTCAAGCCGCTCATCGTGGACACGACCGACGGAAAGATCCTGGAGGGCAACGACGTGAGCGGAGCCCTGTGCCTGGCGACGCCATGGCCGGGACAGGCGCGGACGGTGTGGGGCGACCACCATCGCTTCAAGGAGACCTACTTCACCCAGTACCCGGGGCACTACTTCACCGGCGACGGCGCCCGACGTGACGAGGACGGCTACTACTGGATCACCGGCCGTATCGACGACGTCCTCAACGTGTCGGGCCACCGGCTGGGCACCGCGGAGCTCGAGAGCGCGCTCGTCGCCCACGAGGCGGTCGCCGAGGCCGCGGTCGTGGGCTTCCCGCACCCGATCAAGGGGCAGGGGATCTACGCCTACGTACTCCTCGCCTCCGACTATGCCTCGGCCGACCACGAGGAGCTGCATGGTGCGCTCAAGGAGCAGGTGCGCCACATGATCGGCGCCTTCGCCGCGCCGGACGTGATCCACATTGCATCGGGGTTGCCCAAGACGCGAAGTGGCAAGATCATGCGGCGGATCCTGCGGAACGTCGCAGCGTCAGAGTACGAGGGGATGGGAGACCTGACGACGCTCGCGGAGCCGGACGTGGTGGAACGGCTCATCGAGGAGCACAGGGCCGGGCTGGAGTAAGGGCGTCCTTCGCGCACATGCGCATCGGGGTCGGCGATGACGGCCAGAGCCTGATCGTCGGCCACGCCTTGTGCTCCTGGAGCACTCGCCCATGGCGGTGGGCTCACCCGCAGGCAGGTGCTCCGGGAAGACGCCCGCAGCGCCCCCGGGCATGCCGGCCGGCGCTCACCCCCGCCGCCACCCACGCCACGCCTCGCCGCTCCCAGCACCTTCCCTCGGCGGCCGCCGAGTGGCACCATGCGCGGCATGGACCAGACCCTCCGCTACCCGATCCGCACGGCCACCGCGGACACCGTCCGCGCCTTCCTGACGCCCGTCACCATCGCCTTCGGCGAGGAGTTCACCGAAGCTGAGCTCGAGGACTGGCGCCGAACCATTGAGCCGGATCGCGTGATCGCCGCCTTCGACGGCGAAGCGTCGATCGGGGCCGCTGCGGCATACACGTTCCGCCTCACCGTCCCCGGCGGCGAGGTGGGTGCGGCGGGCGTGACCGCTGTCGGCGTGGAGCCCGGCCACCGGCGCCAGGGCGTGCTGCGGGCCCTCATGCGCCATCAGCTCGACGACGTGCGCGGTCGTGGCGAGCCCGTGGCCATCCTGTGGGCCTCGGAGGCCGCGATCTACCAGCGTTTCGGCTATGGCCTGGGGGCCCTCAGCGGCTGGTTCGAGATCGACCGCAGCCGGACGGCGTGGCTCCGGCCGTGGGAGCCCGAGGGGCGGATGCGGCTCGTGGACGCGGCCGAGGCGCTCACGACCTTCCCGCCGGTCTACGAGCAGATGCGCGTCGCGACGCCTGGTGCGCTGAACCGCACCGAGGACTGGTGGCGCTGGGGCATCCTGCACGACGCCGAGTACATGCGCCACGGCGCCGGGCCCAAGTACCGCTACCTCTACGAGGTGGAAGGGGCGGCCGAGGGGTACGCCATCTATCGGACGAAGGGCGACTGGGACGACCGCGGCCCGAAGGGCCAGGTCATCGTCGTCGAGGCGATGGCGATGTCGCCACGAGCGGAACGCGCGGTCTGGTCCTTTCTGCTCAGCGTGGACCTGATGCGCTCGACGAAGGCCGGGCGGATGCCGGTGCCGCCCCCGCTGCTCCTCGAGCTGGCCGACCCGCGCGCGCTCGGGATGACGGTCGGCGACGGGCTGTGGGTGCGCCTGGTCGACCTGCCGGCCGCGCTCGCAGCGCGCCGCTACGGGGTAGCCGGGAAGCTGGTGCTCCAGGTCGCCGACGCCTTCTGCCCATGGAATGCCGGGCGCTGGCAGCTCACCGCGGTCGGTGACGCAGGGAGCGCGGTCGTCACGGCCGAGCGGACGGACGCACCGGCCGAGCTGGCCCTCGACGTGGCCGACCTGGCCGCGGCCTATCTCGGGGCCTTCCGGCTCTCGGACCTCGCCCGGGCCGGGCGCGTGGAGGAGCTCGCCGCGGGCGCCCTCCGGCGCGCGGACGCGCTCTTCGCGTCGGACCGCACGCCCTGGTGCGCCACGATGTTCTGAGCGGCGACGGCCGGCGCCCCTCGGCGCCAGCTCGGCCGCGAACCGCCCGTCAGGCGGGCCAGGTCATCCCGGCGACGAGCTCCTCGAAGAGCCCCGACGCCTCGTCCACCGATGCCCGGGCGGGGCGCATCAATGTTCAAGACGAGCCCCTGGCCGTCCTGGACCGCCACGAGCGCTGGACGTAGGCACGGGCAACCTCATCCGGTCGATCTGCCCGGCTGACCCGGATCAGCGCGAGCGTCCGTGGCGCTATCGGGGCGTCGCTGGGCACTCGTGCCGGCGGCCATCTGCTCGTGGGACCGTCGCCTGCGTAGTCGTCGGGCGCCGGCCGTCGGCGCTCCGTAGACGAAGAAGAGGATGCTGTCGGGAAGGCTCACCTTGTCCGTGTACGGGCCAGACGAGTCGATCCGCGCCCGGCCGTCCCATGCGCGCAGCGTCTGGGTCGCCACGGACCCGCCCGGCAGGTTTGCACGGTAGTCGTACGCGGTCGAGGCGAACTCGTAGGGCTCCGGCGTCGGCTTCGCGGTCGGCTCGGCCGTCGCTGCCGTTGTGGAGGGCGGCGTCGCAACGCCAGCGGCCTCTCGGCCGGCGTCGCCGACCGACTCCGGAGTGGCGGTCGACCCGCCGCAGGCAGCCACCAGCACGGCGACGACGGCGGCGCCGACGAGCCGGGTGAGCGTGGATGTGTCACTCGGTCGGCGGGCGGTGCGGCGGGTCACGGTCGGTCTCGTTGTTGGTGGTGCCGCGGGTTCGTTGCCGTGGCCATCGTCTTCAAGGGACCGCGCCCGGCGACGCGGCGTGGGCGTCTCTGCTCCGCGTGGCATCGCCCCGGGCTCGTCGCCGGTCGCGATCGGCATCCCGGCGCGGCTCCAGTCCGAGTACGACCCGGGGTAGAGGAGGGGATCGGGCAGGCCCGTGGCGCGCATGGCCAGGGCGAGCTGGCAGGCGTTGACGCCGCTGCCGCAGGAGACGACGACGGGCCGCTCGCCAGGGGCCGAGCCTGCCGCCGCGTTGGCCGCGCCGCCCAGCGCCGCGAAGCGCGCCGCCAGCGCCTCAGCCGGCAGGAACCGGCCGTCCTCCCCGAGGAACGTCGCCGTCGGAGCGTTCACGGCCGTGGGGATATGGCCGGCGACCGGGTCGATCGGCTCGATCTGGCCCCGATACCGCTCCGGCGCCCGCGCGTCGAGGATGATCAGCGAGCCGAGGCGCGGCCCCAGCTGCTCGCGCGGGATCGTGCGCGGCCAGGTGCGCGGGAGGTCGGCGATCGGGGCAGCCGCGTCGAGCGTCCGGACGTCGGCGGTCAGCGGCAGCCCGGCGTCGCGCCACGCCAGGATCCCGCCGTCCAGCACCGCCGCACGTGTGTGGCCCAGGGCATCGAGCATCCACCAGAGGCGGGCTGCGATCGTGCCGCCGGCGTCGTCGTAGGCGACGACGCGATGCCCGTAGCCGATCCCAAGGGCGCCCAGCGCGGCGGCGAATGTCGCGGGGTCGGGGAGGGGATGACGCCCCGGGCCGCTCGGCGCAGTGAGGACGGTGTCGAGGTCGACGAAGACGGCGCCGGGGAGATGCGCCTCGGCGTAGGCGACCCGGCCCGCGGTGGGCGCCGCGAGAGACCAGCGCACGTCGGCGATTCGCAGGCCTGGGTCGTCGAGGAGGGCTGCCAGGTCGGCCGCCGAGATCAGGCTCATGGCCCGAGTATCGCATCGGGCGCCGGTCCTGGCGCAGTCGCCGGCGAAGAGGCCGCTCGGCGGCGACTGGCCGCGCCCTCGTGCTATTCTTCCGCCCGGCGCGGCCTCGGCCGCCCGGCGCGCCTCGCCCCACCGCGGCGGGCGCCAACGTTCCGGCGTAGCTCAGTGGTAGAGCGGGCGACTGTTAATCGCTTGGTCGTAGGTTCGAATCCTACCGCCGGAAGCTGGCCGCGATCGCGGCGTGTTCGTAGGGCTTCGAAGCGTCGCCTGCGCGGAAGGCTCGGCCGTCGCTGCCGATGTGGATGGTGAGCGGCGCGACGCCAGCGGCCGTCCCGCCCGGTGACGCCTCGACCGACTCCGGAGATGGCGAATCGACGGGCCGCAGGAAGCCACCAGCACGGCGACGACGGCGGCGCCGACGATCCGGGAGCGCTTGGATGTGGCACTCGGACCTAGAGGCGGCGCTCTACTTCACGGTCGGTCTCAATGATGGGGGGGGCTCGGGCTCGTCGCCGCGGCGAGCGCGTCAAGGGACGCGCCCGGCGACGGCGGGGCGTCTCTACCCCGCGGGCATCGCCCCGGGCTCGTCGCCGGTCGCGATCGGCATCCCGGCGCGGCTCCAGTCCGAGTACGACCCGGGGTAGAGGAGGGGATCGGGCAGGCCCGCGGCGCGCATGGCCAGGGCGAGCTGGCAGGCGTTGACGCCGCTGCCGCAGGAGACGACGACGGGCCGCTCGCCAGGGGCCGAGCCTGCCGCCGCGTTGGCCGCGCCCGCGGCCGCGCCCAGCGCCGCGAAGCGCGCCGCCAGCGTCGCGGCCGGCAGGAACCGGCCGTCCGCCCCGAGGAACGTCGCCGTCGGAGCGTTGACCGCCGTGGGAATGTGGCCGGCGACGGGGTCGACCGGCTCGATCTCGCCCCGGTACCGTTCCGGGGCCCGCGCGTCGAGGAGGGTCAGCGAGCCGAGGCGCGGCGCCAGGTGTTCGCGCTGGATCGTGCCCGGCCAGCGGGCGGGAGGTCGGGCCACGGTGCTGCGACCTCGAAGGCCCGCACAATCGCGGTGAGCGGCAGCCCAGCGTCGCGCCATGTCCCGATCCCGCCGTCCAGCACCGCCCCACGTGTGTGGCCCAGGGCGTCGAGCATCCACCAGAGGCGGGCCGCGATCGTGCCGCCGGCGTCGTCGTAGGCGACGACGCGATGCCCGTAGCCGATCCCAAGGGCGCCCAGTGCGGCGGCGAATGTCGCGGGGTCGGGGAGGGGATGACGCCCCGGGCCGGCCGGCGCGGTGAGCACGGTGTCGAGGTCGACGAAGACGGCGCCGGGGAGGTGCGCCTCGGCGTAGGCGACCCGGCCCGCGGCGGGCGCCGCGAGCGACCAACGCACGTCGGCGATTCGCAGGCCCGGGTCGTCGAGGAGGGCTGCCAGGTCGGCCGCCGAGATCAGGCTCATGGTCCGAGTATCGCATCGGGCGCCGGTCCTGGCGCAGTCGCCGGCGAAGAGGCCGTTCGGCGGCGAGCGGCCGCGCCCTCGTGCTATTCTTCCGCCCGGCGCGGCCTCGGCCGCCCGGCGCGCCTCGCCCCACCGCGGCGGGCGCCAACGTTCCGGCGTAGCTCAGTGGTAGAGCGGGCGACTGTTAATCGCTTGGTCGTAGGTTCGAATCCTACCGCCGGAGCCACCTTTCCCTCACGAATCGAGGCCGGAGGCGATTCGATCGTCCGGCGCGTCGTCTCCGGCCGCAACAAGGCCGACGTCCGCGAGAAGCTCGCGAAGCTCCGGAAGGATCTCGACTCCGGTGTCGGCATAAGATCAGGCGGCCCGAGGACGCTCGCCGCCTACGCCTCCGCCTGGCTCCCAGCGCTCCGTCCCCGGGTCCGCCCGGCGACGTGGATCGCTCACGAGCGATACCTCCGGCTCCACATTCTCCCCGCCCTCGGCGCATCGCTGCTCGCGCAGCTGACCCCGACAAGCGTGGAGGCTCGTCCCCGGGGGCCTGTTCCTCGCGACGCTCGGCGGCACGGACAACCCGGACTGGGTCGGTGAGTGGCTCGGCGGGCCGATGTTCTTCAGCAGCCATGACGCCGACACCAACCGGGCCCTGCTGCGCGTTGCCGGGTTCACGTTGGAGCGCGACGAGACCATCACGATGCGCGAGCCGGAAGGCTTGGTCACCTTCCTGTGGGTCATCGCGCGGAAGCCGGAATGACGGAGTACGGCCGCGTGTTGGGAGGAAGCGGAATCGAGGTGTCCGCATCCCCGGCTCCGCACCGGGCGCTCCGCTGCGGCCTGCCGGGATGGGCCGCGCACCGGGCGTCCGGGGCCGTTCGCATCTCGACGGCCTGCCACGTCACGCCCATCCTGATCCCGATCACCATGCACGGGAGGTGGCGGGACATGCAGGACACCGAGCTGTTCCTTTCGCTGGCGGAGATCGCCGGCGTGTTCCTTGGCTTCGGGGCGCTCATCGGCGTCAGGAGCGCCAGCACGAGCGACGCATTTGAGCTGACGACCATCCGCGAGGTCGTCGCCATGGGGACCCAGGTGATCGTCGTCGCCCTCGTTCCGGTGACCCTCAGCCATTACGGCATCACCGGACACGAGGTCTGGCTGCTGAGCAGCCTCGTCTTCCTCGCGGTCTACTGGGGAACGTTCGCGGTGGAGATCGTGCGAGTGCCCGAGACACGGACACTCGCGGCTGCCACGTCGTGGGCGCGGCGGGCGGTCTCGACGCTCCTCTACGCCCCCATGAACGTGGCGCTGGTTCTCATCGCGCTCGGCCTGTTCCCGGACCAGGAGCCCGCCCTCTACCTCACGGCGGTCGCACTCCTCGTTGTCCTTGCCGCGTCGTTCCTGCTGAGCCTCGCGTACTCGTTCGGACGCCCGCAGACTGCCTGAGACGACCCCGCCGCGCCCGGCTGGACGCAGCCCCGGCACCGGACGCTTCGCTCTCCTCGGAAGATGGGACGCGCACCGGGCGTCCGGGGGCCGTTCGCCTCTCGCCAGATGCCCGCGACGCGCCCACGCTAAGCGGTTGGCGGGAGGCTCTGACACGCGGTCCATACTCTGGCCGCCGGGACCGCGCCGAGCCACTGGCGAGACCGACCCGCGTTGGCGTCCCAGGAGGGGTGTTCCATGCAGAGGCATGGTGGGCCGATCACGAGTGCGGGCGGGCGTCTGCTGGTGGGAGCCGTCGTCGCCGTTCTGGTTGTGGGGGCCTGCGGCGCCGGGGCGTCGCCATCGGCGGTGTCCGGTCCCGAGCGGGTCGAGGCTGCCGGCACGCTCGTCACCTGCACCGACATGACCAACCCGCCGTCCGCGTCCCACGCCGAGGACGGCACGACTCCCGAGGGGTTCGACGTCGACATCGCCGGCGAGATCGCGAGGCAATGGGGCGTCACCAGCACGTTCTACGAGTCCGCGGAGTTCGACTTCCTGATCCGCGACCTGCGCGCCGGCAAGTGCGACCTCGTCATCGGGGACATGACCAGCACGTTCGGGGACCGGGCCGCACAGGTCGACTTCGTCGACTACGTGCGGACGTGGGTGGGGTTCCTCGTGGCCACCGGCAATCCCAAGGGCATCCGCACCGTGGAGGACCTGGCCGGCACGTCGGTCGGCGTGGAGGCGACCGACTACTTCACAGAGGCCGTGCTCAGGGCCGCCAGCGACGACCTGGTCGCGGCCGGCAAGCCCGCGATCGAGATCGTCACAGTCACCATGTCGGACGAGGAATGGGCCGAGGATCTCGCGGCGGGGCGGGTCGACGCCCTGGCGCAAGAATCCGTAGCTACCGTCTACATCGTCGACAAGCCGCCCTACGCCGGCGCGTCCGAGGCTGGCGGACCGGCGCTCGATCCGCAGCCCCTCGGGATCGCGATCCGCAAGGGCGACGCGGGCATGAAGGAGGCCGTCGCCGCGGCCATCGACGCGATGTACGCCGACGGCACGATGCAGTCCATCGTCGAGAAGTGGGGCATGACCGATGCCGTCGAGCTGCTCAGGTAGCCGCGTCCCGCCGGCCGCCTTGGCCCCCGGCTCCGCACCGGACGCTCCGCTCCGGCCTGCCGGGGTGGCACGCGCAACGGGCGTCCGGGGCGGGCAGACCGTGCGGCGGCACAAGCGGACAGGTGCGGGCCTTGAGCCCGCGATCTTCTCCACACAGCAGCGCAGACAGCAGTAGCGAACGACAGCGTTCACTCGATGGACGCGCACCGGGCGACCGGGGGGCCGTGTCTGTCGCGTCCCGGTTGGGGACACCCTCACTTACCATCACCGGCGATGCAGGATGAGCGCACGCGCACGGTCGTCGTCGGCTACGACCGCATCTCCGGGCAGTACTTGGAGTGGGTCACGCGCATCGAGGGCGATCCGCGCGACCGGATGCTCGTCGAGTTCGCACGACGGCTCCCCGCCGGAGCGCGCGTCCTCGACCTCGGGTGCGGGCCCGGGGTTCCCTCGACCAAAGCGCTGGCTCAGCGCTTCGATGTTGTCGGCGTCGACATCTCCGCGGCGCAGATCGGGTTGGCCCGCAAGAACGTGCCCGAGGCGACGTTCATCCACGACGACCTCACCCGGATCGCCGTGCCGGAAGCCTCCTTCGACGGCGTGACTGCCTTCTACTCGATCTCCCACGTTCCCCGCGAGTATCACCCTCGGGTCTTCGCACGGATCGCCCGATGGCTCGTCCCCGGGGGCCTGTTCCTCGCGACGCTCGGCGGCACGGACAACCCGGACTGGGTCGGTGAGTGGCTCGGCGGGCCGATGTTCTTCAGCAGCCATGGCGCCGACACCAACCGGGCCCTGCTGCGCGTTGCCGGGTTCACGTTGGAGCGCGACGAGACCATCACGATGCGCGAGCCGGAAGGCTTGGTCACCTTCCTGTGGGTCATCGCGCGGAAGCCGGAATGACGGAGTACGGCCGCGTGTTGGGAGGAAGCGGAATCGAGGTGTCCGCATCCCCGGCTCCGCACCGGGCGCTCCGCTCCGTTCATCGGACGGGACGCGCACCGGGCGTCAGGGGGCCGTCCGCCTCTGGTCACGCGCGTCTCGGCGGCACATCATTCGGTCCGTGGACCGACGTGTGTACGACCACCTGAAGCAGGCGATTGAGGACCTGGGGTCGTCGTCGTCGTTCATGCGGGCGCCCGTGCGGCAGGCGAAGGATCAAGCCCGGGTCGCGCTCGCCGCCTTCCAACGGGAGTCCCTCTCCCCGGCTCTCCGGGAGGCGTCGATCGTCCTTGGCGAGCGCCTTGAGGACTTCCAGGTCCACCAGCCGGCCCTCAACTGGGAGCCGCTGCTAGACGCCTGGAAGGAGGTTGAGCGAGAGGCCGGGAGTGAGGCCTGGGACTAGCTCGCCTCAGGGAACTCCCCGGGCCAAACGGGGGGCAGGGCCGCGTTCCATCCAGCGACGCGCGCCCGCTCCGCACCTGGCGCTCCGCACCGGGCGTCAGGCGGGCGCGAGCACCAGGAGCACGACGAAGACGACGACTGCGCCAACGACGAGGGCGAGGCGCCAGCGCTTGCTCAGCCAGCCGGCGGCGACGCCGGGGATCGCTGCCACCGAACCGCCGCGGAGCGCAGACGCGGGGCTGGACGATGTCGGCCGGCCAACGCCGCGCAGGGTGTTGGGCGCGGTCTCGCCGCTGAGACGGTTCGGGAGGACAGGGAGCGTGCGGCGCGGCGCTCCTTTCCGGCTGGCCCGGCGGTTCCTCACGCAATCACCCGTGCGAGCAGTCAAGGGACATGCGGCGGTCGAGACGCTGCACAGAATTGTACGCCCGACCTCCTCGCAACCCTGGGCGTGCGGGGTGTGGCAGACCGACCGCCGAGCGGCAGGTGCCGCGTTGGCGCTCCGCTCCGTTTGCGGGATGGGGCACGCCGGGCGTCCGGGGGCCTAGCGCGGGCCCCAGTGCCAGCGAGTGTCGTCGTCCTCCTGGACTCCGCTCGGACGGTCGCGACGGCTGGGATGGAGGATGCGCGCGATGAACGGCGCGTCGCCCTTGGCCCTGCTGACCACCCAGAGCGAGAAGGCCATAAGCACCACGATGCCGACCAGGGCGTCAACGTGCGTCATGGGGCGAGGCTCCGCCCCTGCATTGCCCGCGTCAAGTGCCGGAGGGACCGTCTGTGCCGGAGGGACCGTCACGCCCGTTGTCTTCCGCTCCGGCCTGCTGGGATGGGACGCGCACCGAGCGACCGGGGGCCGTTTGACGCTCTCGCGGCCCGCGCGGACCATACCCCCCGGAGGGTCTGCCGATGCACGAATCGATCATCCCGCTCTTGCTTCTGGTCGTGGGCGCGATCGTCGGCCTCGTCGTAGGCGTGACCCACTCGTATGCGGAGCGCAGGTGCCCATGCTGCGGGCTCCATTCCAGCGTGCCCGCGGCGACGTGTCCCTACTGCCGATGCCGCATGGCCTAGTGTCCCGTGTCGTTGATGTCTCGCGGGTAGTGCGCCAGCCTGGGACGAGTCCGGCATGGCCCATCCTGCTGCTCCAGCGCTGGCGATCACCGAAGCCGACCGCGCCGCCCCGGCAGCGATCACCCGTGCACCGATGACGTGAGGATTGCGGGCGGCTGGGGCTTGACGGCGTGACGTGCTCGAAGCCATCCAGGCGACGTAACCGCGGCCGAACCCCTACGGGGCCACGGCGACGACCCCGAACATCGTGAGGCTCATCGAGAACTGACCTCGCCGCGCGGCGTCGTGGATCGTCGACACGAACCGCCGGCGGTCGGCGGTCGCCAGCCGATCGGTGGCGACGAGGTCGTCGGCGAGGCTCTCCATCGAGAAGCAACCAGGCGGTGCCGGCGACTCGTCGGGGTCCCAGGTCGTCCCGGTCTGCGTCGCCTCGGTTCTCGCGAGCGGAACGCAACCAGCGGCGCCGACGAGGTCGTGCAGTCGCCGGCCGACGTTGGAGGGTCGATTGCGCTCCGTTCGCATCCCGTCGCGGACCAGTGCAGCGAGTGCGTCGTCGCCGACATCGATCGTGAACGTCGACCAGTCGGTGTCGATCAGCGAGACGCGGCCCCCGGGGCGTACCACCCGCACCATCTCGGCGACCGCGGCTGCGGGGTCGGCGAGCCACTGGAGCGTGCGTTCGGACCGCGCGGCGTCGAAGGAATTGTCGGGCTCGTCGAGGGAGCACGCATCGCCGACGGTGAAGCGCATGCGACAACGTGCGGCTCCGGCGTTGGAACGGGCGACGCGCAGCATCCTCTCGGACACGTCGACGCCGACGACCTCGCCGCCTTCGCCGAGATCCTGGGCGAGCCCGAGCGCTGCCTTCCCGAGGCCGCAGCCCACGTCGAGCAGTCGTTCACCATGAGCCAGGCCGAGATGTGCTCGCTCCCACGATCGCAGCCGGAGCGTCGCGTCCCATCCGGCGGTTCCGTCCATCGTGGCAAGGAGCACGTCGACGTTCGGATCGGCGTCGACCCGGTGGTACCCGAGCCCGTGCGTGTCCTCGGTCGCCATGCCGCAAAGGTACGACGTGGTCGGGATCCTCGCCAAGGCGGTCCGCAAACCACGAGCGAACAGTGAATCGGGACACCAGCACCCTCGGGCGCCCGTGCCAGTCGCCTCGGCCGCGTCGCAGTCCGTCCTGCGCGCCGGGGAGTGGACGATGGTCTGTCGGGTCGCGTAGGCGCCCCAATGCGGTCTCAGGCTCCGGTGTTGCCCGGCGGGACGTTCTGGTTCAGCCGGAAGAGATTCGTCGGGTCGTAGCGGCGCTTGACGGCCACGAGTCGATCCCATGTTGCGCCAGGGTAGGCCGTCCGGACGCCCGCCTCGCCCTCGTCGACGAGGAAGTTGACGTAGGCGCCGTGATCGTCCTGGCGGAGGGTTGCGACAAGCTCGTCCGCCCACGCTGCGCGTCGCGCCCGGTCCTCGGGCGTGCCGTCGTGGAACACTGCGACGACGGCCAGGATCCGGCTCGATCGGTGGGCGAAGGCCGTGGCGTCGATTGGGACCCGGGCCATCGCGCCGCCGAGGACGCGGAGCTGGGCGACCCGCATCGGCGCGTCCGATGCCTCGAGCCGCGAGACGAGCGACGCCGCCTCGGCAGGGCCGATTCGGGTCGTGAACAGGCCCTTCGCGATGGCCAGCGGGTGGTAGTCCGGATCCTCGGGCGGGTAGAGCTCGGGGTATCCGATTGGGCGGACCATGTCGGCGAGCGGTGTGGCAAGAGCGCGGAAGGGGGCCATCGCCCGCTGACCGGCCCCGAGGTCCCCGACGTGGGCCATCAGTCCCATCAGGATGAGCTTGCCGTGGTGCTCCGGCGCCAGGAACGGCATCGGCGGGGCCGGCATGACGTTCGCGATCGCCGACAGCTCGTCCGGGGCCGCCTCGGCGGCGGCGACGAATCCGGCGACCGTCTCGGCCGTGGCCGGCAGGATCAGCATCCCGCCCGTGATCGTGCTCACCTCGTGGAGCTGGAACAGGAACCGGGTCGCCACGCCGAAGTTCCCGCCGCCGCCCCGCAGCGCCCAGAACAGATCCGGGTGGGACTCGGCGTCGGCCCGGACCAGCTCGCCGGCCGCCGTGACCACCTCTGCGGCGAGGAGCGAGTCGATCGTAAGGCCGTGCTTTCGGACGAGGTAGCCGATCCCGCCGCCGAGCGTGATCCCGCCGATCCCGACGGACGCTGTGTCGCCGAACCCGACCGCGAGGCCGTGCACGTGGAGCGCGGTCGTGAGCTCCCCGGCGGTGAGCCCCGTCTCCGCCCACGCGGTGCGCGCCTCGACGTCGACCTCGAGCCCGTTCATCGCCCGCAGGTCGATGACGATCCCACCCTCGCTGACGCCATGGCCGGCACCGCTGTGGCCGCCGCTCCGCACGGCGAGCTCGAGCCCTGTCTCGCGGGCGACTGCGATCACCCGGGCCACGTCGGCAGCGTTGGCCACGCGGATGATGGCCGCCGGGCGACGATCGATCCCGCCGACGGCGACGGCCCGGGCCTCGTCATAGATGGGATCGCCGGGCGCGATGACCTTGCCGTCGACGGCTGCGCGGAGCGACGGGAGCGAGAGGGGAGTGGGGCTGGGCAGCGGCGCCATGGCTCGAGCCTCCTCGAATCGGGAGGCCTTCTGCGGCCCGTCCCCCGACGGACCGGACCCCCCGGCAGGCCGCATTGTGGGACGGATGGCGCCGTCGCGCCAGCCGACACCCGGCGCGCTATCCCCGAAGCGGGATCCGCGCCTCGAAACAGGCGCCGCCCGCGGGTCGGTTGGCGGCCGCGATCCGCCCGCCGTGGCGCTCCACGATCCAGGCGGCGATCGCCAAACCCAGGCCGGTCCCTCCGCTCGGCGCGTCGTCGGCACGCCAGAAGCGCTCGAAGACGTGCGGGAGGTCCTCCGGTCGGATCCCGGGCCCGCTGTCCTCGACAGCCAGCACCGCCGCTTCGCCCTCCGCCCGCACGCGCACGGTCACGGAGCCACCCGCGGGCGTGTGGGCGACGGCGTTGTCGACGAGGATCGTCACCAGCTGCCGGAGGCGCAGCGGATCGCCCACCACGACGGCGGGCAGGGGGTCGACCACGACTGCCACGCCGCGATCGGCGGCCATCGTCGTCAGCGCGCCCGAGGCCTCCACCGCGATATCGGCGAGGTCCACGGGCGCCTGCTCCAGCTCCAGCGTGCCGGCGTCGGTCCGGGCGAGCAGCAGGAGGTCGTCGACGAGCGCCGCCAGGTGCGTCGTCTCGGCGTCGATGTCATCGATCGCCGTCCCCACCGAGCCGACCGGCTCGCCCGGGTTCCGGCGCAGGTCGGTCACGCTGGCCCGAATCACCGTGAGGGGCGTGCGCAGCTCGTGGCTTGCGTTCGCCGCGAACTCGCGCTGGCGGCGCAGGGCTCCGTCGCGCCGGTCGATGGCCGCGCGAATGGGGACGAGTGCCCGCCCGGAGTAGACCCAGCCGGCGACGATGGCCAGTCCCAGGGCGGCCAGGCCACCGATGACGAGGACCCACAGGAGCGCTGCGAGCAGGCGTTGCTCCGAGATTCGCTCGCCGACCACCTGGACGACGTACTGGCCATCCGCCCGATCCACGGCAGACGAATACACGCGGATCGGCGTCTCGCCGATCACCGATTCGCGGACGTCCGCGCCGCTCTGGCGGGCCGCTTCCACGGAGGAATCGATGGGGAGCCCCTCGATCTCGTCGAGGCGGCCGAGGACCGAGCCGTCGGGCGCGATCGCGAGGGTTAGCGTTCCCGACTGCTCGCCGCCGAAGGTCAGCCCGAAGGGCGGGCGATCGGGAAGGGGACCGCGTCGCCCGATGATCCGCGACACCTCGACGGCACGCCGCTCGAGGACCGCGGTGCCACGGCTCTCGAGCTCGTTCGCGACCGCGCCGTACACGAGCGCTCCGAGCGCAAGGAGGATGAGCAGCGTCAGCCCGCCGCTCCAGGCGATGAGGCGGCGCCGCGTCCGCCGCAGCAGCGCGGCATCGTCCCCCGCAACCTCGCCGGAGCGGGCCGCGGGCGTCGGGGCGAGCGGGTCAGCGAGCACGGATCCGGTACCCCACGCCGCGGACCGTCTCGATCCACGCCCCGCCGTCCGCGCCGAGCTTCGTGCGCAGGAGGTGGATGTACGCCTCGACGGTGTTCGGCGTCAGCGCCGCCCCGTACGGCCACGCCTGGTCCAGGAGCTGGTCGCGCGAGAGGACCTGGCCGGGGCGCCGAAGGAGGCACTCCAGGATTGCGTATTCGCGCTGGCTCAGGTCCACAGGTCGCCCAGCCACGGTGACGCGGCGGTCGGTCTCGTCGAGAACGATCGGGCCGGCCTTCAGGGTGATCCCGCGGCGCGGCGGCGGGCGACGCCCCAGGGCCCGCAGGCGGGCGAGGAGCTCCTCGTAGGCGAACGGCTTCACGAGGTAGTCATCGGCGCCGGCATCGAGGCCTTCCACGCGGGCGCTCACGGAATCGCGGGCGGTCAGCATGAGGATCGGCACCGCGGAGCCCTTCGCCCGAAGCCGGCGGGCGACGTCGAAGCCGGAGCCGTCCGGGAGGCCGACGTCGAGGATGACGGCGTCGAGCTCGGCCTCGCTGGCCAGCTCGAGCCCGTCCGCAGCGGTCGTGGCGCTGTCGACGACGTGACGATCCTGGGTGAGGAGCCGGGTGAGGAGCCGGACGAGCCGGGGGTCGTCCTCGACGAGGAGCAGGTGCATCGCGCTACTCTCGACCGCCGCGCGTGGCCGTCACGCGCCGGCCGCGGCGAGGAGCGCGCGGGCATCGCCGATCGGGATCGCGAAGCCGATCCCCTCGCCGTCGCCGGCGGACGTGACGATGATCCCTACCACGGTCCCGGCCGCGTCGAGGAGCGGGCCGCCGCTGCTGCCCGCGTTGATCGCCGCGTCGGTCTGGACGAGGCCGTCGAGTGCCACGCGCCGGCCCGTCGACGGGTCCTGCAGGTCGATCGTCCGGTCGAGCCCGGAGACGATCCCCGCGGTGACGGTGTCGGTGAACTCGCCGAGTGGGCTCCCGACGGCGACGACGAGCTGGCCCACGGTCAGGGCCCCGCCGCCCCCGATCGTGGCTGGTGTCAGCCCGGTCGCCTCTGCCCGGAGCAGGACGAGTCCACGGGCCTCGTCCGCGGCGACCACGCGGGCCGTCGTCTCGTGCTGATCGGAGAGGAGAATCGCGTAGGTCGTGTTGTTCGGGGCCACCACAGCCGTCGTCAGGATCAGGCCGTCGGCCGAGACGATGACTCCCGAGCCGCCCGCACTCGCGAGGCGCCCCCCGCTCGTCGCGGTGATCGTGACGACCGAGGGCTCGACCGCGGCGGCCACCGCCGCAACCGCGCTGGAGGCGTCGACATTCGTGACCGTCGTCCCGACGGCGGCGGTCGCGGACGCGGCGACGATGGCGGCGCTGGGCGCCGGGCCGGCCGCCGGGGCGGAGCCGAGGAGGAGCGCGGCGGTCGCGCCGCTCGCCAGGGTCGCCGAGAGGACTGCCGCCACGAGCACGAGGCGTACCGTGCCGCCGCGCGGCGCGGATCTGGTCGCGTCCGGGTCCGGGTTCGAGTCGAGGGTCATCGGTCTCTCCGAGCGGGCGACGACAGGCGCCGCACTGTCACGTTGTACGCGGAATTCCTGAAACGTGCCTGAAGCGCGGCCCGGGTCACGCGAGGTGAGCGCCAACGAGGTCGGACCACCGGGCGACGCCGCCGTGGTCGATCGCGAGGACGCCGAGATCGGGAAGCGCGGCCACCGTCGCCGGCCCGGCATGCCCGAGCGCGAACGCCGCCGTCGCCCAGGCGTCGGCGCGGCCGAGCGTCGGGCCCAGCACGGTGATGCTGGCATACGCCCCGGGCACGGCCCGTGAACGCGCGTCGCGGATGTGGGCGCCGCGCTCGTAGAGGCCAGACGTGGCGACGGCCGCGTTCCGTACCGCCAGCACGGCCGCGATGCGACGGCCGTCCGCTGGATCCCGGATCCCGACCCGCCACGCCCGGCCGGGGGCCGGTTCGCCACGCGCCACGATGTCGCCGCCGGCGTTGATCGCGAACGACCGCGCACCGGCGGCCGTCAGCAGGTCGGCCGCCTCGTCGACGGCCCAGCCCTTGACGAACCCGGACGGGTCGAGGCCGCCGTCGGGACGGTGCCCGCGGGCGTCGAAGGCGCCGCCGGTCGCGCGCCGCAGATCCTCGCACGCGCGGAGCACGTGGCGGACGTCGGGATGGCATTCATCGAGGGTGAGCGCGCCGCGGTCCAGGCGACGGATCTCGCTGTCGGCCCGGAACGGGCTGAACCGCGCGTCCACCTCATGGAGCCAGGCGGCGGCGGCTTCCACGGCCGCCTCGACGGCGTCGCGCGTCCTGCTGCCGGGTCCCGGGTCACGGACGTCGATCGAGACGACCGTGCCCATCACCCGCTCCACCCGGACGGCCACGGCTCAGGCCCGCGCCGCATCGAGGGCGGCCTGGAGCGACTGGGCGTACGCGATGCTCGTGTACGTCGCGCCCGAGACGACGTCGATCTCGGCGCTTTGCAGCGCGAGCGCCGAGCTCCGCAGCGCGGGCTCCACCCGGGCGCTGATGTCCGCCGAGTGGTGGTCGCCCGATGGGAGCTGGAGCGCGGTGACGTCGGTGATTGCGCCGCCTGTGATGGTGACCTGGACTTGGACCGTGCCCCAGCGCGTGGAGACGGCGGGCCCGGAGATCGTGCCGTCGACCAGGCCGCCGGCAGCGGCGACCGGGGCGGTGGTGGCCTCGGGCGTGACCGTCGCCCCAGGCGTGGTGGTGGCCTCGGGCGTCGCCGACCCGGACGGGGTCGCCGCAGCGGTTGGCGTCGACGAGGCGCGGTCGGAGACGGCGTCCTGCGTGCCCGCTGTGGGCGTCACGCCGGCCGGCGTCTTGAACGAGAGGAGGAGGGCGAGGGCGGCGGTGGTGAGGAGGAGGGCAGCGGCCCCGCGTCTCGGCATGGCGGTCTCCGATCAGTAGGCGAAGCGTTCGAGATGGATCTGCGAGCCGGGCACGCCCAGGCGGCGCAGCGAGCGATCTGCTGCGACCATGAGCGACAGCGGGCCGCACAGGAAGACGTCGCGCTCATGGACGTCCGGGACCAGTGCGACCAGCGCGCTGGGGCCGAGCGGGTCCGGCCCGACGGCGGCATCGCCGCGGCGGCCAACGAGGTAGTGGAGCGTGGCGCCGCGGGCGCGCGCGATCCGGTCGAGCTCGGCTCGGAAGACGACGTCCTCGGGTCGCCGCGCGCGATAGACGAGGGCCAGGTCGCCGGCCCGTCCCGGGAGTGCCTCCAGGAGCGCGCGGAGCGGCGTGATCCCGACCCCTCCGGCCACGAGCAGCACCTTCGGCCGGGTCCGGCGGGCCCCGGTCAGGATCCCGTACGGGCCCTCGAGGACCAGGCGCGTGCCGATCGGCAGCCGCTGGAGGCGCTCGCCGCTCCAGTCGCCGAGATCCTTCACGGTGAACCGGAGGAAGCGGCCGTTCGGGGCGGCCGAGATGGAGAACGGGTGCGCCCGCCACCAGCCGTCGCTGGTCAGGAGGCGGACCAGGAAGAACTGGCCGGCGCGAACGGCGAGGCGGTCGAGGTCGCGCCCGGTCACGTAGATGGAGACGACGCCGGGCGCCTCCGCCACGACGTTGGCCACCCGGAATCGATGGCGCCTGGCGAGCGCGAGGGGCTGTCCGAACCGGAAGACGAGGACGAGGGCGGCCGTCGCGCCGTAGAGGCCGACCCAGAACGCGACCGCCACGGGGTCGTCGACGAAGTCGGCCCCGACGGCGAGCTGGTGGGCGAACGCCAGGGCGATCGCCAGGTACGCGTAGAGGTGGAGGCCGAACCATGTCTCATAGGACAGCCGCCGCCGGGCGGCGCGGACGGAGGTGACGGTGACGAGCCCGAAGAGGACGAAGCCGGCCGCAGCCGCCGGCAGGAAGGGATACGTGCCGAGGAGGGTGAGCGCCTGGTCAATCACGTTGCGCCCTTCGCCCAGGGCGTAGCCCGAGGTCGTGAAGAGCACGTGGCTGCCGATGAGCCAGGCGGTCGCGAACCCCAGCCAGCGGTGGGCTACGGCCAGGCGATCCGGGCCGACGACCTGGTCGAGGAGCGGGCTGCGCGAGACGAGGACCAGCTGGACGAGCGCCGCGTACGTGCCGAGGAGCGCCGCGAGCTGGCCCGCCGCCGTCAGGGCGCCGGCCGGCGAGCCGAGCGCCGAGGCGCCGCCGTGACGGACCCACATCAGCACGATCAGGACCGCGATCCCGACCAGGAGCGCCCCGAGGTCGGACGCGCGGACGGTCCAGCGGCGGGGCAGCGGAAGGGTCGCCGGGCGAGACGCGTTCGGCATGGCGGATCCTGTCTGGCGAGCGGGATGGGACAGTCTGGCGGGGCCATCCTTCCGGTCGGGCCTGAAACCACCCTGAAACCAGCCCGGGGTGGCTATCGGGCGATCCGCGCTGCCGAATCCGGGCTGTGCGCCAGATTCAGGACGCCTTCAGGTGGAGGAGCGATACATGGCACCGTCCGGGCGATCCCTCCACGCTCTGGACGCTGTACCGTCCCACCGGAGGCTCCAGGAGACACCACGTGCAGGAACCGACTCCGACCACGGAGATCCCCGCGGCGGCCGACCTCGTCCCGAACGTCGAGGCCGCCGCCGACCCCGCACCCGACGGCGCCCCCGATCCTGCCCCGGGCGGGTCGCGGGCCCGAACCATCGGCATCGCGTCGCTCGCGGGCGCCGCAGCCGTCGGCGCCCTCGCGATCGCCTTCTTGGCCGGCGGTGGCGTCAACAGCGACTCGGCACCGGCCGCGGTGACCGACGGCTCGACGCCGCACGGGGCGCCGGTCGGGCGGGTCTCCGCGTGGACGGCGCCCGACGGCGCTTCCAACGTCCGCCCCGAACACTTCGGGCGCGGCGGGATGCGCAACGGCATCGGCAACGCCATCACGATCACCGCCATCGACGGCAGCAAGCTCGCCCTCGAGACCGACAACGGCTGGACCCGCACGATCGACGCGACCGGCGCCACCGTGACCAAGGACGGGGAGACGGTCGCCCTCTCAACCCTCAAGGTCGGCGACACGATCGTGTTCCGCGAGACCCGCAACGACGACGGCACCTATACGACCACGGCGATCATGGTGATCCAGCCCGCCGTCGGGGGCACGGTGGCATCGGTCTCCGGCTCCACGGTGACGGTCACGCGGCGCGACGGCACCACCTCGAAGGTCGTCCTCACCAGCTCGACCACGTACGAGCTGGCTGGCCAGGAGGCCACGAAGGATGCCGTGGTGGCCGGCGCCCGGATCATCGCCCGCGGCACGCTCGCGACCGACGGCACCCTCACCGCCTCCTCCGTCGAGGTTGCTCCGGCGACCTCCGCCGGGACGGTCAAGGAGAAGGGCTCGAGCTCCCTTACGCTCACCACGCGCGACGGCTCCACCGTCGTGGTCAAGGTGAGCTCCTCGACGACCTACCAGGTCGGCGGGGTGACCACGCCGACCCTGGCTGACGTGAAGGTCGGCGACATCGTCATGGCGGCGGGCAGCCGGAACGCAGACGGCTCGCTCAGCGCCACGATCGTGCGGTCGCGCGAGGCCGGCCAGCTCGGCGGCCCGGGCAACGGCTTCGGCGGCCCCGGCGGCATGCCCGGCGACGGCTTCGGCCGCGGCGGCATGCGCGGCGGCGGGCCCGGCTGGGGCTTCCCCGGCGACCCGGATGACTCCTCGGCCCCGTCCACCGCTCCCTCGGGCAGCGGAACGAGCGGCTGATCTGACCGCTTCACGCCCGGGTGTGGCCCTGCCGCACCCGGGCGTCTCCATGTCCGAGCGGCTCGCGCGGGCGGCGGATGGCGGCCCCGACGCCCCGTCGCGCCGGGCCAATCAGGCGGGCCGGGGCGCCCCGTCGCGCGCGTACACCCCGGTCGCAAAGCGGCGCACTGCCGCGTTGAAGGCGATCGGCTGATCCTCGCTCACGAGGTGCCCGCAGCCCGGGATCACCTCGAGGCGACCGTCTCGCGCGGCCGCGAGGAAGGCATCCTCACCGCTCCGGAAGAGGAAGTCGTCTTCGCCGTTCACGAGCAGGGAGGGGCCCGGGTACGCGGCGAGCCGGGGGATGAACGTCTCACCCAGGGCGGTCATCATCGCCCGCGTCCCGCCCTTGAAGAGCCAGCCGTTCGTGGCCGGGGACACCTGCGAGCTGGGCGCCTCGGCAGCGCCCGCGCCCGTCGCGGGAGAACCCGGGTTCGGCGCATCCTCTCCTCCCGTCGCGCTGGCGCGCCCGCGGAGACGCTCGCCTGCGGCCGTGAGCAGGTAGGAGCCCACGGTCCGGGGCGCCCGCCGGGCGATCGATCGCGGCTCGGCCGAGGCGTTGGCGAGGACCAGCCCCGCCACGCGATCCGGGTGGGCGGCGGCCAGGTCCATCCCCACGTAGGCACCCAGCGACAGGCCGACCACGATGGCGCGGCCGCCGGCAGCGTCGATGACCTCGCCGACCGCGTCGGACGCATCGGCCAGGCGGAACGGAACGTCGGCCAGGGCACCGTGCCCCGGGAGGTCGAGGGCGAGGACGCGGAACGCGTCGGCCAGGTCGTCCAGCTGGGGATGCCACATGCCCCGGGTCCGCCTGGTGCCGTGGAGAAGCATGAGGACGGGGGCGCCCTCCGGCCCCCGGACGTCGAGGGCCGGCGAGAGGTCGCGGCCCCTGCTCGCCCCCGGACCCGACGCCACCCTAGCCCTCCGGGGCATCGCCCCGCGAGGCCAGCGAGACCTCCGGCGCCCGCTCGGCCGCGGCACCCGCGTCGAAGAAGGATCGCGATCGCCAGCCCAGGAGGGCCGCCAGCACGACGGCCGGCACCTGCGCGATCGTGGTGTTGTAGCGGTAGACCTGGTCGTTGTACAGCTCGCGCCGGTCGGCCAGCTGGCCCTCCAGCCGCTCGATCTCGCCCTGCAAGCGCAGCACGTTCTCCTGGGAGCGCACCTGTGGATAGGCCTCCACGACCGCGAAGAGCGAGCGGACAGCCGTCGTCGTGGCGGCCGAGACTGCGCCCTGCTCGGCCACCGGGGCGTCGGGGGCGTACCGCGCCCGCTGCCGGGTGACCTCCTCGAGCACGCCCTGCTCGAAGGCCATCAGGTCGCGCACCGCATCGACCAGCGCCGGCAGCTGGTCGTGCCGCTGGCGCAGCGCGACCTCGACGTTGCCCCAGGCCTTGTCGATCCGGTTCCGAAGGGCGACGACGGCGTTGTACGTGATGATCCCGACCGCGAGGGCGACGATGACGGCGAGGAGGACGGCAAAGAGCGCCGCGCCGGCGATCGGGCTCATCGGAACTCTCCCGGCAACGCCAGCGCGAGGACCACTGCGGAGGCGATCGCGAGGGCCGCCCCGACCATCCCGAGCAGCACCTTCGCGTCCTCCCGCTTCACGGCCTCGCCGGGGCTCCCGATCATGATCGCGAGCGGATGCTCGGGGGCTGCGGCCACGACCAGCTCGCCGGGCGGGATCTCGAAGCGCACCTCGGCGGCGGTCGCCTCCGCGCGACTGGCCAGGACGGGGAGATCGGCCTCGGGGTCGAGCTCGGGCGCGCGGGCTGGCCGCCCGATCCCGAACCCGGGGATCGCCGCGTTGCCCCAGGCCTCCTCGGGCGTCGCCTCCAGGATCCCCGCCGCGCGGGCCTCGGCGAGGTTCATGGCCACCTCCGGATCGTCGAGCGCCAGGGTCGGGTCGAAGCGGTCCGCGGTCGCCGGATCGTCCAGGTCGCCGAAGGGGAGGGCCGAGCCCACGATCGTGATCGTGTCGCCGGGCTCCAGGCGTCGCTCCTCGTAGTCGCGGCGCCGGGGCCCCGCCAGGGCCAGGCCACCTGCGGCCAACCGCGTCGAGAACAGGCTGGGAGCATCGCCCGGCTCCCCGCCGGCGAGGTCGACCGGCGCGCGCACCGTCAAGAGAGCCGCGATCTGGGCCTCGCGGTCGTCGATGGCGGGACTGAGCGACGCCCCCGAGTTGAGGTTCAGGCCGGGAGGGTCATCTCCGTCCCAGTCCGCGGCGGCGTCGAACCGGAGGGGCGCGTCCCAGCGCGCTCCGCGTGGGAAGACACGGATCCCGCCGGTAGCATCGCGGAGCCGGAACCCGACGGCCCGCTCCTCGTCGAGGATGGTGCGCGTGTCGTCGCCCGAGCCCTCGCGGATCCGCGAGCGGTAGTAGACGCAGCGCACGCTCTGGAGCGGCGAGACCAGGGTCATGATGTCGGCCTCCACCACGCCCGCCAGGCGCACCTCGCCGGCAGCGAGTGACGTGATCCGGCTGGTGCCGATCCCGGCTACCCGCTGCATCGCGCGATAGGCGACCAGCCCGCGCACGAGAAGCGCGAGCCCGGCGCCGAGGCCGAGCAGCGCCAGCGCAACGACGACCGTCGAGACGTCATTCACGCGGGGCAGTCTATCGGTCGTCGGGGCAGCGCTGTCGCGCCCCGCCGCCGACCCTCAGCGACGCGGGCGAAGCGCGGCGAGGATCACGACGGCACCCAGGGCGACCAGGCCGGCCGCCCAGACGATGCCCCAGTCGATCGCGATCCGATCGCGCACGAGGAAGTAGACGCCGAGCGCCACCAGGCCGAGCCCACCGATGATGCCAAGGAGAGGATCGCGCGCTCGCCGCTCTCGCGCCCGGCGCGGCGGCGGCGCGACCTCGCCCCAGGGTGTCGGTGGGGCCGCGGGACCGGGCGCGCCGGCGCTCGTCGCGGCGGCCGGATCCGCGGCTCCGTCCGCCGGGATCGGCGCCTCGGGTTCCCCGGGCGCTTCTGTCTGCCCGGGTGCCGCGGGGCCCCAGGGCGCCGCGGGCGGGGTGGGGGAGGGCCAGGCGCCCGCGAAGCCCTTCGGATCCTCGGGCACGACCGCGGCCATGATCACGTACACGACGAGCAGCGGGAAGATCCCGGTCACCAGAGCGAGGACGGCCCACGCCACCCGCACCAGGCTGGGGTCCAGGGCGAGGCGGTCCGCCAGGCCCCCGCAGACGCCCGCGATCACGCGGTCGTCCACGCTTCGATAGAGCCGCTCGTTCATCGGCAGCCATCCTCCGGGTTCAGGTCGTAGCTGACGGCACTGCCGACCGTGGCCAGCTCGATCTGGGTGGCCGCGCTGGCGAAGCCGGGTGTCTCCCACGCGGAGCCCCTCTGGACCAGGCCCACCGTGTCGTAGTTGTTGCTCGCCGTGATGTTGTCATCGACGAGGAGTCGGAGTCCGACGCCGGCGGGTGCGCACAGCTCGACGGAGGCGGCGTTGCCCTCGATGCGCCCCTTCGTGTTCGTGCTCGCCGGCAGGAGGATCGCGATGGATGCCGCGTTGACGGAGACGTCGAGCCGCTCGACGAACGCGCTCTCCAGGTCCAGCCGGCTGTCGCCGATCGCGTTGCCGTCGACGGTGAGGCGGGTGAGCGTGGCGCCGTCGAGGTTCACGTCCGCCCCGCCCCCGTTCACCTCCAGCCCGAGGGTGAGCCGTGGGTCGGCTCCGATGGACACCGCCCAGCTGGCCCGCCGCGTGCTGACCGGGAATGCCGTTGGGCCGTCGGGCGCCCGAACGACGAGCTTGTCCGCGGATTCGACGATGGCCGGCCGCGCGTTCTCGGTGCCTCTCACGTCGACGTTCCAGCTCGCGTCCGGCGTGGTGGACACCGCCACCCTCGCGCAGTTGGCGACGAGCTGGACGGTCGCATCGCTACCCGAGAAGGATCCGCTGCGCTCGACGAGCTGCGGGGCACCCGGGTCGGCGTCGCCGCAGCCGAGGCTCCCGAAGCTGAAGCCGCCGAAGCCCACCGCGATGAACGAGCCGAGGATCACGCCGAAGGTCGCGCTGACGACGATCCCGCCGAGCGCCCGCAACGGCGTCGCGCGCAGGATCAGCCCCACGCCCGCTCCGACGAGAAGGAGCGGCCAGAGCTCCCAGGCGTGCTCGACGAGATCCGCCGAGATCCAGCCCTGGCCCACCGCCAGCGGGACCCCGCCGAGGAGCACGAGGAAGATGCCCCAGTTGAGCAGGCCGCGATCGACCGACATCGGACCCTCCACGATGTGACTGGCCGAGGATACGCGTCGCGACTCCGGTCCCCATGGGCCGCGTGGTAGCCTCGGACGGGACGGATGGCCCGATTCACGCGGAGGTGCGTCCGGTGCGACCGAAGGAGAGGGGTTCTCTGGTGACGCTTCGCCACCGGGCGTCGGCCGCGTGACGAAGGCGCTCGCGGACCTTGTGGCGGGGATCGACGCCGTCCTCTTCGACCTCGACGGGGTCCTCGTGGATACCGAGCCGTGGTGGCACGACGTTCGGGTGGCGTGGGCGGCGTCACACGGGCAGTCCTGGAGCGTGGACGACAGCTACCTGTGCATGGGCCTCAACTCGCGCGACTGGTCGGTGGTCATGCGCGAGCGCCTCGGGGTCGCCGAGGCGCCCATCGCGATCGAGCGAGCAATCGTCGGCGCGCTCGTCGCCCGTTACGCGTCCCGGCCGGTGCCGCTGGTCGCGGACGCGCCGGCCGCGGCGGCGAGGATCGCCTCCCGCGTGCCCGTGGCCATCGCGTCCTCGGCCCACCCGGCCGTGATCCGGGCGGTGATCGACGCGGCCGGCCTCGCGTCGGTCTTCTCCACGATCGTCTCGTCCGACGACGTCCCTCGCGGCAAGCCGTCGCCGGACGTCTACCTCGAGGCGGCGCGCCGCCTCGGCGTGGCCCCGGCCCGCTGTCTCGTCATCGAGGATTCCCGCAACGGCGTGCTGGCCGGGCGCGCCGCCGGGGCGCGGGTGGTCCTGGTTCCCAACGCGAGCGTGCCGCCCGGCCCGGGCGTTGCGGAGCTCGCCGACGCGGTCCTCGAGCGGCTCTCCGATCTGCCGCTCGCCTCGCCCGAGGTGGCCGCGTGACCAGGCGGGATGGCGCGGATCGGCCCGGCGCGGCGAGCAAGGGCGCCGGCGATGGGGGACGGGTCGTGTACTGGCTCTCGACGATCATCGCGCGCGTCGCGGTCGGGACCTACCTGCGGCTGCGGGTCGAGGGGCGGGAGCGGCTCCCCGAGGGGCCCGCGCTCATCTGCTTCAACCACCAGAGCTGGGCCGACCCGTTCGTGCTCGTGGCCGCGCTGCCTGCGCGCCCCGACCTCCTCTTCTTCGGCCCCCGGGAGGCCGACCTGCGGATCGGCCGCAAGAACCGCCTCATCGCCCTCTCGCGGCGGGCGATCCCGTTCCGGCCGGACAAGCGCGGGCTCGTGGATGTGGCGCGCCGGGTCGATGCCGTCTTCGCCCGCGGCAGCCGACTGGCCATCGCGCCTGAAGGGCGGATCCACGCCGGAGAGCGGGTCGTCCTGCCGTTCGACGACGGTGCCGCCTACTTCGCGGTGCGCGCCGGGATTCCTGTCGTCCCGGTCGCGATCCTGGGCATGAGCTGGCTTCGGTTCGGCGGCACCGTGCGCGTCCGGATCGGAGACCCGCTCCCGGTGAACCCGGGACGGGCGACCCGGGAGGCCGTCGCCGCGATGACGGCCGCCAGCTACCGGGCCCTGCTCGAGCTCGTCGCCGACGGCCGCGACCGCGAGCCGCCCGGCCCGTTCGGGCGCTGGCTCACGGAGGCGTTCCAGGACTGGCCCGAGGGGTCGCGACCGCCGATCGAGGACCGTTGATCGAACACGCGTTCGATATCCGTCACCGGTCACGAGGTGGACCCGGGTTCTGCGATACTCCGGTCGTCAGGAGTGCTCAGCGCTCGGGATCATGGAGGCACGCCACGGCATGGGAGCCACCGGACTCGCCAGCACGCCCGCCGAGTACCGCGACCGGCTGCTCGAGCAGACCGACGAGCAGCTGGATGCGTGGGCGGCCGAGGCGATGCGGGACATCTCCATCCGGCGGGGCGTCCTGACCGTGCTCCACGACGTGCAGGCGGCCTCGGGTCTCGACGACCGGGGACTGGAGAAGGTCTTCGCGGCCGGCGGCGGGCCGCCAGCCGCGGTGGGCCGCGACGCGAACGGCCGGCTGATGGTCCCCGCGGCCACGCTGCACTGCCTGGTCAGGGGCTCCCGCGCGATCGTGCCCGGCGCGCGCGAGATGCTGGTCGAGTACCTCGTCGAGAACTTCGAGGAGCTCGTCTACGCCTGACCGCGCTCCGGACGCCCCGCGAGATCGGCCAGCGACCTTCGCCGCGCGCCTCGGCGGCCTGCTCCGGATCCTCCATCCCTTCCCGTCGGTCCTCGACGCCGCGGCCACGGCCGTCGTCGCCCTGATCGCGGGGGCAGACCCCGCTCGCATCGCGCTCCTGGCTGCGTCGATGCTCCTTCTCCAGTTCGGAATCGGCGTGGCCAACGACTGGGCGGATGCCGCCGCCGACGCCACGGCCCGCCCCGCGAAGCCCATCCCGGCGGGGCTGATCCGGCGCCCGGTCGCGGCCCGGATCGCCGCGGGTGCTGCCATGGGAGGCCTTGCCCTGGCGGCGCTCGCCGGTCTGCCCACGCTTGCCGTGGCTGCCGCCGGCCTCGCCACGGGGCTCGTCTATGACCTGCGTCTCAAGCGGACCCGCTGGTCGTGGCTGCCGTACGCGGTCGGCATCCCGCTGCTCCCCGTCTTCGCCTGGATCGGCGCGACCGGGTCCCTGCCCGCCTCGTTCGCGGCGCTCGTGCCGATCGCGATGGTCGCCGGGGCCGCGCTGGCCGTGGCCAACGCCGTCGCCGACGTGGAAGGCGACCAGGCGGCAGGGATCGAGACGGTCGCAACGAGCCTCGGGCTCGACCAGGCCCGCCGGCTGGGAGGCGTGCTCCAGGGCCTGGCCATCCTTGCTGCCCTCTCGTCGGCCGCGCTCCTCGGCGGTGACGCGGCCTGGGTCGCCGTGGCGGGCTGCGGGTCGATCGTCGTCCTCGTTGGGCTCGCGCTCGGCCGGAGCGGCCGACCGACCACGCGCCGTCACGGCTGGGAGGTCCAGGCCGTCGGGATCGCGATCGTGGCGGCGGGCTGGCTCGGCGCGCTCGCGTCGGCCGGCCTCCCGGCCGGGTAGGGGAGCCGGGCAGGTCCTCGGTCAGTCCCCGCGCCCGCGGACAACAGTGATCGCGTTCTCGAGCGTGAGCTTGGAGATCGTCAGGTACTTCGCCAGGTTCTGGCGGTCGGTCGCGCTCGCGGCCTCGGCGAACTCGGAGCTGCGAAGGACGGCCAGGAGCTCCCCGAGGGCTTCCTGGAACGTTGCCTTTGCGGTGATCAGCGCGTCGTCGCCCGTCGGAACCGAGGCCGGCGCAGGGAAGCCGTCGTCCTCGTCGTCGGCGGAGGGCCCGGCAGCCACCTGCTCCGGCTCGGCGTCGGGGTCGACGACGCGGCGCGGACGACCCTCGATCCGCTCTCGGAGCTTGACCAGGGAGAGCTGGCCGCTGGCCACCTGGGCCGCGAGGCGCTTGCGCTTCCTCGGGTCCTGGACCTTCATCAGCTCGTAGGCGTGGGAGATGGTGTCTTTGCGCACGGACACGAGGGCCCGGATCTCCTCGGGCGCGTCGGCGAGGCGGAGCCGGTTCTCGAGATAGCCCTTGTCCTTGCCGAGCTTCTGGGCGAGCTTGCGGATGCTGTACCCGTGCTCGGTCACCATCTTCTCGTACATGTTCGCTTCTTCGAGCGGGGAGAGATCCTCCCGCTGGAGGTTCTCGATGACGGCGATCTCGAGGGCCGCGTCGTCGTCGAGCTCCTCGATCAGGGCCGGGATCGTGAGCAGTCCCGCCAGCCGGGCGGCGCGCCAGCGACGCTCGCCGGCGACGAGCTGGTAGTGGTCGCGCCCGGCCGGGCGCACGAGGATCGGCTGGAGAACGCCGTGCTCGCGGATGGAGGAGGCTAGCTCGGCAAGCGCCGATTCCTCGAAGAGGAGGCGTGGGTTCTCCGGGTTGGGCTCGATTCGATCGATCGGTACGTGCCGCACCCCGAGGCTCGCGGATCCCTCGGGTGCGAGGAGGCTGACGATGGACGGGGAGAGCTCGCGCTCCTCCGAGAGGCGGCGCGCGGCGACCGCGCGGAAGTCAGGCCTGGCCAAGTTCGACGACCTCCTTCGCGAGCTGACGGAAGGTCTCGGCGGCCGACGAGTGGCCGGCATACGAGGTGATCGGCCGGCCGGTGAGCGGCGCTTCGCCCAGCTTCACGGTCGTGCGCACGATGGAGTTGAAGACATGATGGTCGCCGAGCTCGCGGAGCTGGTCGAGCATGTCGCGGGCCAGGACCGTGCGCCCGTCGTAGAACGTCGGGAGCAGCCCGAGCACCCGGAGATCGCGGTTGAGCTTCGAGCGGATCGTGTTGATGACCTTCACGAGCGCGGTTAGGCCCTTCAGGGCGTAGTACTGCGTCTGGACCGGGATGATCACGCCGTCCGCCGCGACGAGGCTGTTGATCGTCAGGAGGCCCAGGGTTGGCGGGCAGTCGATGATCACCCAGTCGTAGTCGTTGCGGACGGTGCTCTCACCGAGGGCCTCGCGCAGCGTGTACTCGCGGCCAAGCGCAGAGAAGAGCTCAACCTCGGTCGAGGCCAGCTCGAGCGTGGATGGGGCGACGTCGATCCGCTCGGTCGCCGACGGCACGATGATCGAATGGAGCGGCGCCTGTGCATCGTCGAGCACGTGGGCCATCGAGCGCTCCACCTGGCCGAGGTTGATCCCGAGGCCGACCGTGAGGTTCGCCTGGGGGTCCATGTCGACCGCGAGGACGCGGTACCCCCGCTCGGCGAGCGCACCGGCGAGGTTGATCGCGGTCGTGGTCTTGCCCACGCCGCCCTTCTGGTTCGCGATCGCGATGACCGTTGCCACCCGGGGATCACCTCGCTGGTCGTTGCGCGGAATGCTGGAATGCCTGGCGCGCGGTCTCAGATCGTACTCCACGTCGCGGTCGCGTGAACCACGCTTATCCACACGCAACGGGGTTTGTTCACGATTCTGTGGATAACGAGAGACCGACCACGCCCCCACCACCTATGATGTCCCGCGCGCCATCCACCGCGTCCGTGCGCAAAGACAGCGCCAGTCCGACCACGCGTCGCGGGCCCGTGTTCGCGCGAGGAGGTCCATGTGCCGACCAGCGAAGAGCGCCTCGCCCGCCTGCAGCAGATGCGCCGCGAAGCACTGCAGGGTGGGGGACCGGTCCGGATCGAGCGGCAGCACACGTTCGGGAAGCTGACCGCGCGCGAGCGCCTCGACCTCCTGCTCGATCCCGGGTCGTTCGTCGAGCTCGACGCGTTCGTCACCCACCGAGCGACCGAGTTCGGACTCGACAACCAGCACGTGCTGGGCGATGGCGTCGTGACCGGTCACGGCATGATCGACGGCCGCCTCGTGTTCGTCTTCAGCCAGGACTTCACCGTCTTCGGCGGCTCGCTCTCGGAGGCCTACGCCGAGAAGATCGTGAAGGTCATGGACCTGGCGATGAAGGTAGGGGCTCCCGTCGTGGGGCTCAACGACTCGGGCGGGGCGCGCATCCAGGAGGGCGTCGCCTCCTTGGCGGGCTATGCCTGGATCTTCACGAAGAACGTTCTCGCATCGGGCGTGATCCCCCAGATCTCGGTGATCATGGGCCCGTGCGCTGGGGGAGCGGTCTACTCGCCGGCCATCACCGACTTCACGATCATGGTCGAGGGGACGAGCTACATGTTCGTCACTGGGCCTAACGTCGTGAAGACCGTGACCCATGAGGAAGTGGACTCCGAGTATCTCGGCGGCGCCCAGACCCACACGACGAAGTCCGGCGTGGCGCACCTGGCAGCACCCGACGAGGCCGCTGCCCTCGACTACGTGCGACGGCTCCTGTCGTTCCTGCCCCAGAACAACCTCGGCGACCCGCCGCCGTTGCCGACCAGGGATCCGATCGATCGGCGCGAGCCTGCACTCGATGGCATCGTGCCCGACGACCCGTCGAAGCCGTACGACATGCACGATGTCATCACCCGCATCGTCGACGACGGTGACTTCTTCGAGATCCAGCCCGGCTGGGCCGGCAACATCCTCGTCGGCTTCGCCCACCTCGGGGGGCGGAGCGTGGGGATCGTGGCCCAGCAGCCGGCCGTGCTGGCAGGTGCGCTGGACATCGAGTCGTCGGTGAAGGCGGCCCGCTTCGTCCGTACCTGCGACGCCTACAACGTCCCCCTCGTCACGCTCATCGACGTGCCGGGATTCCTGCCGGGCGTCAACCAGGAGCACGGCGGCATCATCAAGGAAGGCGCCAAGCTCCTCTACGCCTACTGCGAGGCCACGGTGCCCAAGGTCTCGGTCATCACGCGCAAGGCGTACGGTGGTGCGTACGACGTCATGAGCTCCAAGCACGTCCGGGGCGACATGAACTACGCGTGGCCCACGGCGGAGATCGCGGTGATGGGGGCCGAGGGAGCCGTCAACATCATCTTCAAGGATCAGATCGCGACAGCGGACGACCCGGTCGCCGAGCGGGAGCGGCTCGTCGCCGAGTACGAGGCGCGGTTCAACCATCCGTACGTGGCGGCCTCACGCGGCTGGATCGACGACGTGATCCTGCCGTCCGAGACCCGGCCGCGCCTGATCGCGGCCCTGACGATGCTCGCCGACAAGCGGGAGAGCAACCCGCGCAAGAAGCACGGGAACATCCCCCTGTGAGCGGAGTGGGGGATCGGGGTGCTGGTGTCTTTGCGCAAGGACGCCGGGCAACGGCCGCCGGAGGCGGTGGACAGTCGTGACTCCGCCCTTTCGCCGCGTCCTTGTCGCCAACCGGGGCGAGATCGCGCTGCGGATCATCCGCGCCTGCCACGAGATGGGCATGGAGGCTGTCGCGGTCTACTCCGACGCGGATGCCTCGGCGGCCCACGTCCGGGCTGCCGACCACGCCGTGCGACTCGGACCGCCGCCGGCCGCGGAGAGCTACCTGCGGATCGACGCGCTGGTGGCTGCCGCCGTCGCCCTGGGCGCCGAGGCCGTCCACCCCGGCTACGGCTTCCTGTCGGAGCGAGAGGCGTTCGCCCGGGCGGTGGAGGACGCCGGCCTCGCCTGGGTCGGCCCGCCACCGGCGGCCATCGCGGCGCTCGGTGACAAGCTCGCGGCGCGGCGGATCGCACGCGAAGCGGACGTGCCCCACGTGCCGGGAACCCTCGAGCCGGCCCTCGTGGACACGCCCGAACAGGTGGCGGCCGTGCTGGCCGCGGGCCGGCATGTGGGCTTTCCCCTCCTCGTGAAGGCCGCGGCCGGCGGCGGGGGTAGGGGGATGCGCCGCGTCGTGGCCGCCGAGGACCTGGTCGGCGCGCTCCTGGCGGGATCGCGCGAGGCGGCGAGCGCCTTCGGGGACGGGTCGGTCTACCTGGAGCGCGAGATCCTGCCGGCGCGCCACGTCGAGGTCCAGCTGCTGGGCGACGCGACCGGGCACGTCGTGGCGATCGGCGAGCGCGACTGCTCGACCCAGCGGCGGCACCAGAAGCTGATCGAGGAGGCGCCCGCGCCGGGCCTCGGCGAGACCGAGCGCCGCCGTCTCCATGCGATGGCCGTCCGGATGGGCTCGGCCGCCGGGCTGCGCAACGCGGCAACGTGTGAGTTCCTCTATGACCGCGATGGGGCGTTCTGGTTCCTCGAGGTGAACACGCGGCTCCAGGTCGAGCATCCCGTGACCGAGCTGGTCGCCGGCCTCGACATCGTGGCCGAGCAGTTCCACCTTGCCGCCGGGCGGCCCCTCTCGGCCCGTGCCCTGGCGGCTGCCGATCGAGCGGCGCGCCCGACGAGCCACGCCATCGAGCTCCGGATCTCGGCAGAGGATCCCGCGCGCCTCTTCGCACCGGCTCCGGGGCGGATCACGCGCTGGACGATGCCGTCCGGCCCGGGCATCCGCGTGGACACGGCCGTCGAAGCCGGGGACCAGATCCCATCCGAGTACGACCCGCTGATCGCGAAGCTGATTGCCCACGCCGAGGACCGGCCGGCCGCGATCGCCCGGCTGCGGCGGGCCGTCGCCGAGGCCGAGGTCGGCGGGATCCAGACCACGTTGCCCTTCCACCGGGCAATGCTGGCCGAGCCGGGGTTCGTCGATGCGTCCGCGCTCGCCACGACCTGGGTCGACACCCACTGGGACGGTCCCGCCGTACGGGCAGGTGCGGTGCGGGCCGCCGCGCTCGCGGCCGGGCTTGCGGCCATGGCGGGGGACGGGCAACCCGGGGGAGACGATGCGCCCCATGACGCCCCCGCGACGCGGGGTGCGGGGAATGACGGAGCGGCGCCATCGTGGCGCACCGGCGGACGCGCCCTCGCCGTGGATCGGTGGCCGACATGAGCGGATCGCCGCGGCGCCCACCCACCACGATCGCCGGTCCGACCGCGACCGGCGAGCCCGCGGCCACGACCCCGCCGGTCGACCCGCGGGCGTTTCGCGTCGGAGTCGCCCCCGCAACCCGCCTCGAAGGCGACCCGGCGTTCGGCCTCGCCCCCTCTTCGGCCGCACCGTCGGGGGGCGGCCTTCTCGTGGACGGGGTGGCGATCCGGGCCCACCTCCGTCGCTTCGACGCCGTGCGCGCGCGCCTGGAGCAGGACGGCCCCGACGGCCTGCGTAGAACAGACGTTCTGTTTGGTCCGGTCTCCGCGGACCGACGGCGAGGAACCGAGGTCCGCGAAGTGGTCGTGGATGGCTGGCGGATCGAGGTCGAGATCGAGCCAGAGCGGCGGGCGGTCCTGCGCGAGCGCGCCCGCCGCGGTGCCGGGGCGGCCTCGAAGGGCGGCCCGGTCGAGGTCCGGGCGATCATTCCCGGCCGGGTCGTGGCCGTCTCCGTGCTCCCGGGCGACGACGTCGTGGCCGGCCAGCAGATCCTCGTCGTGGAGGCCATGAAGATGCAGAACGAGCTGCGCGCCCCGCGCGAGGGGACCGTGGAACGCGTGGGGGTGGCCGTGGGGGATACGATCGACGTCGGCGACCTCCTCGTCCTCATCCGCTGACCAGCCTGGAGCCCTCGATGCCCGACGATGCGCACACCGCCTCTTCGCCCGCGCCGGACCCCGGCCGCGCGCGCTGGCGGGCCGGCGCGCGGGCAAAGGCACTCGCCGCAACCCGGGAACGGCGCCCCGAGTTCCGAACCTCGTCGGACATCGAGATCGCGGACCTCTACACGCCGGCCGACGTGGCAGGCCTCGACGAGGAGCGTGACCTGGGCCGGCCCGGCGAGTTCCCCTTCACCCGGGGCATCCAGCCCACGATGTACCGGGGCCGCTTCTGGACGATGCGCCAGTACGCCGGCTTCGCGACGGCCGCCGAGACGAACGAGCGCTTCCGCTACCTCCTCGAGCAGGGCCAGACGGGGCTGTCGGTCGCCTTCGACCTGCCCACTCAGATGGGCTACGACAGCGACGCGCCCGAGGCGGAGGGCGAAGTGGGCCGGGTTGGCGTTCCGATCTGCTCGCTGGCCGA